>CAWHTK010000012.1:0-293434 GCA_963832205.1 Blastocatellia bacterium
GACATTGGCGAATGACCGGCAGATCGCCTCGGTCCAGAACGCCTGGCGTTCTGCCGGCCGGACCGGATCGGTCGAGACGCTGACGGCATGCGGGGGTTCCGTCTTTCGCCTCGCCGGTGGCCAGATTCGGCCGGCTGGCAAGGTAGAAAAGCTGGCAGGCTCATTCAAGACGCCGACCGGGCCGGCTTAACTTGCGGGCTATCAGCAACGATTTGAGGCGATCATGGCGCACTGAACACGGCATCCCGGGCGAACACCGTCTCATCCGCTCGATCCGCTGAGCGAGGCCGAGGTCGCGCGGCCTGCGAGATCCTGAGGACGAGAAACAGCTCGGCCCGGACACCCGCTTTACGCATGTCCAGCTCGAGGAGCCCGCCAAGGCCGATGTCCTGGGGTGGCAAGCCGAAGCCGCTCGCGGCGGGCGGCCGCGACCCTGTTCGATTGCAAGACCGGCGCGACCCACATCGCAACCGTCGACCTTGGATCGCGCACGGTCGTGGCCTGGCGCGAGCACCCGACCAAGACGCATCCCTACGGCCAGCCGCCGATCACGATCGAGGAGGTGTTCAAGGTCGGCGACATCGTCAAGGCCGACGCCGGCTGGCGGCGCGCCATGAAGCGGCGCGGGCTGACGGACAAGGACATCGAGCTGGTCCAGGTCGATCCGTTCTCTGCCGGATATTTCGATCGCGAGGTCGAGAAGGGCCGCCGGCTGGTCAGCGCGGTCTCCTACTGGCGCGGCGACATCAAGGACAACGGCTACGCGCATCCGATCGAGGGCGTGGTCGCGCTGGTCGACCTGATCGAGGGCAAGGTGGTGCATCTCGTCGACGAGCCCGACATCGTTCCGATCCCGCAAGCGATCAGCGAAACTACGATCGAGGGCGCTCGATTCCGCGGATGCGCCAAGACGTCAAGCCGCTCGACATCGTGCAGAAGGACGGGCCGAGCTTCTCGGTCGAGGGCTGGAAGGTGCGCTGGCAGAACTGGTCGTTCCGCGTCGGGTGGACCGCGCGCGAAGGCCTCGTGCTGCACCAGATCGGCTTTCGCGACGGCAGAACGCGAGCGGCCGATCATCTACCGCGCCAGCGTCACCGACATGGTCGTGCCCTACGCGGATCCGACCGCCAACCATTTCTGGAAGAGCGCGTTCGACGCCGGCGAATACGGGCTCGGCAAGCTCGCCAACGCGCTGGAGCTCGGCTGCGATTGCCTCGGCCACATCCACTATTTCGACGTGCCGGTCGCCGACGACTACGGCAAGCCGATCGATCATGAAGAACGCGATCTGCCTGCACGAGGAGGACTACGGCATCCTCTGGAAGCACTACGAGTTCCGCAACGAGACCTTCGAGGTGCGGCGCTCGCGCCGCCTCGTCGATCTCGTTCTTCGCGACCGTCGGAAACTACGACTACGGGTTCTACTGGTACTTCTACCAGGACGGCACGATCCAGCTCGAGGTCAAGCTGACCGGCATCATCCAGACCGCGGCGGTCGCGCCCGGCAAGCCCTATCCGTGGGGCGGCATGGTGGCGGAGGGCCTCGGCGGGCCGACGCACCAGCACTTCTTCAATGCGCGCCTGCACATGATGGTCGACGGCGAGCGCAACACCGTCACCGAGCACGAGTTCGTGCCGCGGCCGTGGGGCACCGACAATCCGTACGGCAACGTGTTCGACACGACAGCCGAACGCTTGCGCGCGAGCGCGATGCCGCGCGCGAGGCGGACGGCCGCACCGGGCGCTACTGGAAGATCATCAATCCGAACAGGAAGAACAGCGTCGGCGAACCGACCGGCATACAAGCTCATGGTCCACGCCTCGCCGCTGATGCTGGCGCAGGAAGGCTGCTTCATGACGATCGCGCGGCGGCTTTGCCACCAAGCACGTCTGGGTGACCCGCTACGCGCCCGACGAACGCTACGCCAGCGGCGAATTCCCGAACCAGCACGCCGGCGGGGACGGCCTGCCGAAATACATCGCCCAGAACCGTTCGATCGAGAACGAGGACATCGTGCTGTGGCACAGCTTTCGGCCCGACGCATGTGTGCCGGCCCGAGGATTTCCCGGTGATGCCGGTCGAGTATATCGGCTTCACGCTCAAGCCGAATGGCTTCTTCGCCGAGAACCCCGCGATGGACCTTCCGCCCGATCGCAACAGCGCCAGCCGCGACAACCGGGAGCAGGCTCTGTTGCAGCTGACTGCCGCGTGATGCCGCGTAGACTGCGCAGTTCGAGGATCATCAGCAATCGGCCGGCCGGCAACGCTGGCACCGAACGGCATGGTGACGTCGCCGCATTCGCTGGCTTCCGCAGCCGGCGTCGACGTGCTGCGCGCCGGCGGCTCTGCGATCGATGCGGCGATTGCCGCCGAGCGCCGTGCTGGCGGTCGTCTATCCGCACATGACGGGCATCGGCGGCGATGCGTTCTGGCTGATCCACGATGGCAAGACGGCGAGGTCAAGCTACCTCAACGGCGGCGGCAGGGCTGCCAGCGGCGCGTCGCTGGCGTGGTTCGAGGCACGGGGGCTGCAGCGAAATCCCGCTGCAGGGGATCATTCCGGCGACGCTGACGGTGCCGGGCGCGGTCGCGAGCTGGATCGAGGCGCATGAGCGCCACGGCCGCCTGCCGCTCCGCGCGTGCTCGAAGCCGCGATCGGATATGCGCGCGACGGCTTTCCGGTGACGGCGCGGCTTGCCGCGCTTCATCGACATGATGCGCGACGATCTCGCTGAAGATCCCGAGAGCCTGCCGCGCTATTCTTCCCGGGCGGCGCGCCACCGCGGGCCGGCGACAAGGCTCGCCAATCCCGATCTTGCGAGCACGCTGCAGGCGATCGCGGAGCAGGGATGGGCGGGCTTCTACGACGGCCCGGTCGCCGCCGAGATGGCGCGTTTTTCGCGAGAGCAGGGCGGGTTTCTTCGCACCGGCCGATTTCTCCCGGCAAACGGCAACCTGGGGCGAGCCGCTGGTCGGCCGCTATCGCGACGTCACCATCTACAACACGCCGCCGCCGACGCAGGGCTTCACCGTGATCGAGATGCTCAATCTGCTGGAGCCGTTCGATCCGCACGGGATGGATCTCTCGGGCCGGACCACCTGCATCTGCTCGTGCAGGCCAAGCAGATCGCCTACAACGACCGCGACCTGCTGCTCGCCGATCCCGCCTTTGCGGATGTTCCGGTCGAGATGCTGATCTCGCGAGAGTATGCGCAGCAAGCGAGACGCGCGCTGATGGACCCGCAGTCGGCGCTGCGCTGGGACAAGGTGCCGTCCTTCGGCAGCCTTGCCGGCGACACGGTCTATGTGGCGGCGGTCGATCGCGACGGCAATGCGGCGTCGCTGATCCAGAGCCTCTACGGCGCCGTTCGGATCATGCGTGGACGGCGGGCAACACCGGCGTGATGCTGCAAAACCGCGGCGCCTACTTCTCGCTCGACGCCGATCATCCCAATCGCCTCGCAGCCGGGAAAGATCCCATTGCACACGCTGATCGCGTCGATGGCAAGCGGGACGGCAAGCTTTGGAGCGTGCTCGGCTGCATGGGCGCCGACGGCCAGCCGCAGATCCAGCACAGCTCTACACCGCGATGATCGATTTTGGCCTCGACATCCAGGAGGCCCTCGAGCTGCCGCGCTTTCTGTCAGGCCGCTTCGGGCTCGGCGAGGCGCGCGACACGCTCCACATGGAGAGCCGTTTTCCTGCCGAAACCATCGATGAGTTGGCGCGGCGCGGCCACACCGTGCATCGCTGGGGACCATGGAACGAGCAGGCCGGCCACGCCCACGGAATCACGATCGGACCGGAGGGCCGCATGTTGAGCGGCGGCTCCGATCCGCGTAGTGATGGCGCAGCTATATCCTATAAAGGGAGTTGTCAAAAATGTTGAAGGCAGCTTTCCGCCTCTTCGCCGCACTGCTGATCCTTTCGCCTCTAGCCCAAACACAGACACAAGCGCCGTCACCCGCGATGCAAAGCGCGCGGGCCTCTATGAGGCGGGCAAAGTGGACGGGCCGCAAAGCTCGCCCCTCGTCACTCGCGCCGAGCCCGCAAACGCTCGCGCATGGTCTCTTCTTGGCTCGTCGCTTCATTCGATGGGCAAATACGCTGATGCCGTCAGCGCATTTCAGGCGGCCGTCCGCATAAACAACAACGCGCAGACGATGTACGCCCTTGCCGCGAGCTACGCGCGGTTGAACGAAACCGATAAGGCATTTGAGTGGCTAAACAGGTCCATTTCAGGCGGACTCGGTCCCCGCCGGCTCAAGCAGGTTGAGTCGGACCCGGAGCTGGCAAGCCTTCGCCCCGACCCGCGCTTTAAAGAGATGGTCGAGGCCGCGCGAAGGGCGGGCCTGCCGTGCATGTACATCACGGAGGCGAGGCAGCTCGATTTCTGGGTCGGCGAGTGGGACGTTCAGCTTACGGCGACGGGCCAGCACGCAGGGGTCAGCCGCATCGAGCGTATGGAGGACGGCTGCGCCATTGTGGAGAACTGGACCGGCGCGGCGGGTGGCCCTACTGGCAAAAGCCTGAACTTCTATAATCCAACCGCGCGCAAGTGGCGTCAGACCTACGTAGGCAGCAACCTCGGTATATGGGAAATGAGCGGCGTCTATAAGGACGGCGCGATGCGCTACGAAGGCGAGTCGTTCACCCCCAGAGGAAAGGTTCTCACCCGCGTGACGTTTTTCAACCTCGGCCCCGACCGCGTCCGCCACACGGAAGATAATTCGTCGGACGATGGTAAGACATGGAACACGGTCTGGGATGCGATGTACATGAGAAAGAAGTGACGAGGGTCTGCCCCGAGCGCTGCGCGATTAGGGCAACGTCCCTTTTGCCGCCCACCACGGGTGAATTTCGAAAGCGAGGCGGCCGGCTTTAACCGCCGGGTGATTTTCAATTAAAGCTCTGGCTTCCTCAGACGAAACATTCTGAAAGAAGAGGACCTCGCTCATCTTCCCATCGCCTTCAAACGGTCCCGACGCGATGAGCTTGCCCGCCCGGATCAACTCTTCTATGTACGTGGCGCGCTGCTTATCGACGCCGCGCGATTCGGCCCCTGCCCCCGCGTTGCGCGACAGCAGCGCCATTTGATATATGACCATCTCGTCTTTCGACTGCGGATTCATCTTCTTCTCTTCGGCATACTTCGCGCCGATGCCCCTGGGCCCCATCCATGTATGAACGTCGATGGCGAGCCGGCCGGCCTTCACGGCGGGGTCCGCCTCCGCAAGGGCCTTCGCCTGCTCTAAGCTCCCGACCTGAAATATGAAAATGCCGCGAAGCTCGCCGTTATCGCCGAACGGGCCCGCGCCCACCAGATGGCCTCCCTTTGCCATTTCGCCTATGTGCGCCATGTGACCTTTCTGTATGCGTTCGGTTTCGGGCGTGCTTTCCGGGGTCCATTTCGCCCCGCGCCGCAGAAAAGCTAGATAATAACGAGCCGATGCCCGGCTCTGACCATCGTTGGACGCGGGCAATTGCGCGAAACCGAAAGGCGTAAGCATGATAAGGATAATCAGGGCCGAGAGCAGTGAACGTATTCTCATAATGAAATGCTCCTTCTTTTATTTGCCGGTAACGCCCGCGAGTTTTCTCTCCAGGAATTGGCGTTCGGGGTCAGAGCACGCGCAATCGAGCGCCTGCCGAAAATTGTACTTTTCGATTATCGCCTGGATCATCTCAGGGGTGATGTCGTCGGGCGGCGCTTCATCCATCGGGTGATGCGAAATCAACATGTATTGCGGCATAGAGAATTCCTTTCCGGTTAGTTACTCAAAGATTTTCGACCATTCGCGTTATTAACGAATGAGGGACGCTTCTTTCGACACCGCGCAGATTTTTTTTCACACGGGAGCCGTTATTTTTTCGGGGCGGCTTCGAGCACCATCTGCGTCTGGGTGACGACGGCGACCAGCCGGTCGTTTTCCGACGTGATTCGCGTCTGCCAGCACATGGTGCGGCGGCCGCGGTGTAGCGGCAGGCACTCTCCGGTGACACGGGTCGCGACCGGGGCGGGGGCAAAGAAGTTCGTCTTTGATTCGAGGGTCGTGGTCGTAAATCCTTCCTTGAGATTTAGCACCGTAGCGACCGCGCCGAGCGTATCGGCAAAAGCCATGATCGCGCCGCCGTGGAGGATAGCGGGCGTGGTGACCATATCTTCGCGAACAATCATCCGGGCGACGACGCGGTCGGGGGTCGCGCTGACGAATTCGATTCCAAGCAACTTCGAGAAGGGCGGTATTCTCGCTTCGAGCATCTTTATTATGTCCGGGCCGTCTGTCATCATCTCACTCCGTTTTTATATTGAGCCATCTTGCGGCGTCTTATTACTAACAGCCCCGCGCGCGGGCGCGCAACGTTAAATCACCCGCGCGGGCCAGGATTGACAAACATTGCGGCGGGGCATAAAGTGGCGGCGATTTTCGGCCGAAGCACGTTCAGGTCTCAATCAAACCGGGAAGAGTTTATCGACTAAGAATCACAGACCAGTGGAGAGATTTATCGTTATAGTCCCCGACGGAGGCTTTTATGAGAAAGCTCGTTGTTTACCTTATGGTCGCGGCCATGCTGCCGCTGGTGACCGCGCAGTCGGTCTATTCGCAGTCAACGCAACCGGCGAGCGCGACCGGCGAGGCGGCGATACTCGCGGGCTTGAGATGGCGCTCTATAGGCCCGGCCAACATGGGCGGGCGCGTCACCGACATAACGGGTATCCCCGGCGACCCGTACACGTTTTACGTGGGCGCGGCCGACGGGGGAATATTTAAGACGACCAACGGCGGCACGACCTTTAAGGCGCTGTTTCAGGACCAGCCCGTTCTTTCCATCGGCGCTATGGCCCTCGCGCCTTCGGATGCGAACGTGCTGTGGGTGGGCACGGGCGAGGGCGACCCGCGCAACAGCGCCAGCTTCGGCAACGGCGTCTATCGCTCTACGGATGGCGGCGAGACGTGGAAGCATCTAGGGCTGGAAGACACCGAGCGCATAAAGCGAATAATCGTTCACCCGCGCAACCCCGACACCGCCTACGTCGCGGCGCTCGGGCATGCCTGGGGGGCGAACGAAGAGCGCGGAGTCTTTAAGACCACCGACGGCGGGAAGACCTGGACGAAATCTCTCTACATCGATAAGGACACGGGATGCTCCGACATCGACATCGACCCGCAGAACTCCCGCATACTCTACGCCGGCATGTACACATTTCGGCGGAAGGCATGGCACTTCACCAGCGGCGGCGGCCAGACCGCGCTCTACCGCTCGACCGATAGCGGCGCGACATGGAAGAAGCTATCGAACGGATTGCCGCGCTCCGCGATGGACCGCATAGGGGTTGCCGTCGCGCGCTCGCAGCCCGCGACCGTCTATATGATCACCGAGACGAAGAGCGAGGGGGTGCTGTTTCGCTCCGACGACCGGGGCGAGTCGTGGCGCGCGGTCAACAGCGACCCGAACATAAATTTCCGCCCGTTCTACTACAGCGACATACGCGTCGACCCTAACGACCCGGAGCGGGTCTATTCTTTAAGCGGCAGCCTCATGCTCTCGCGCGACGGCGGGCGCAACTTCACGCGAATCGCGAACGGCGTTCATGGCGACCACCAGGCGCTGTGGATCGACCCGCTAAACTCGAATCGGGTGTTGAGCGGGAGCGACGGCGGTTATCAGGTCTCTTATGATAAGGCCCAGACCTTCGACATAATCAACAACGTGGTGATCAGCCAGTATTACCACATCACCTACGATATGCGTCAGCCCTATTACGTCTATGGCGGCCTTCAAGACAACGGCAACTGGGTAGGGCCGAGCGCCACTCTTTTCCGCGAAGGCATACGCAAAGACGACTGGTACACGGTAAGCGGGGGCGACGGATTTTTCGTCGTGCCCGACCCGACTTCGCCGAATATAGTCTATTCAGACTCGCAGGGCGGGACGATCAACATCACCGACACCGCGAGCGGCAACACGCGCAGCATACACCCTTACCCGAAAGAGGTCGGATCGAGCGGCAACGCAATTCATGGCGTACAAGTATCGCTTTAACTGGAACCCGCCCATCCACATGTCGCCGCACGATTCGAAGACGGTCTATTACGGCGGCAACGTGGTCTTCAAGACTACAAATCGGGGGCATTCCTGGGAAGTGATAAGCCCGGACCTTACGACCGACGATAAGAGCAAGCAGCAATCGTCGGGCGGCCCGGTGGTGACCGACAACACGGCCGCCGAATTCCACTGCACGATCCTTACCATCGCCGAGTCGCCCGCGAAGGCGGGCGTCATCTGGGTCGGCACCGACGACGGAAATATTCAGGTGACTCGCGACGGCGGCAAGACCTGGACCAACGTGGTCAAAAACATCAAGGGGCTGCCGGCGAACTCGTGGGTGGCCTGCATCGAGGCTTCGCGCTTCGACGCCGGGACGGCTTACGTCGCCGTCGACCGCCACCGCGAGGACGACTTCGGGCCGCACGCCTTTAAGACCAGCGATTACGGGCAGACCTGGACGGCGATAAAAGGCGACCTGCCCGCCAAAGGGTACGTGCATGTCGTGCGCGAAGACCCGAAGACGCGCGATCTGCTTTATGCCGGCACGGAGCTTGGCGTATTCGCCTCGTGGGACGGGGGGCGGCGCTGGGTCTCTATACGCAACAACGTCCCGCCCGCCGCCGTAAACGATCTTGCCATACACCCTCGCGATAACGACCTGATAATCGGCACGCACGGCCGCGGCGTGTGGATACTCGACAACATAACGCCGCTGCAACAGCTCGCCGAGGCGCGGGCCGCTGACGCCCACCTGTTCGACATACGCCCCGCCATCAGGTATCAAATCTGGGGCAAGGACTCGAACCTGGGTCAGAAGACTTTCATCGCGCAGAACCCGCCGTATGGCGCGGTCATAGATTATTACCTGAAGTCGGACGCCGCCGCCCCGGTCACCATCACCGTGGCGGACCGCGGCGGCAAAGTGATCCGCACGATACGCGGGGCGAGCAATCGGGCGGGCGTCAACCGCGTCGCGTGGGACCTCCGACATGACGGCGCAATCCCCGCAACCGGCTCCGGGAGCCCGTTTGGGGGCGGCGCTCAGGCGGGCGGCGCGGCGCGCGGTGCTCAAGCGGGCGGTCAGAGGGGAGCGACCGCCGCGGGCGAAGGCGCGGCGGAGGGGACGGGCGGCGGGCGCTTCGGGTTCGGGGGCGGCCCCTACGCGACGCCCGGAGACTATACGGTGACGATTCGCGCGGGCGGCAAGCAACTGAGCAAGCCGGTGCGCGTCGGCATCGACCCGCGCGTTCAAATATCAGAGGCCGAGCTTGCCGCGCAGCTCGGGGCGGCGCTTGAGCTTCGTTCGCTCAGCTCAAGGTTGAATGAAGTTGTGGCGCGCGTCGACGATCTTACGAGGCAGCTCACGACGCTCGGCGAAACGCTCAAGCGCGGCGGCGACGGGGGGCCGCCCGCTGCCGGCGAGGCGATGGGCAACGGGCCGCAAAGCCGGAGCGGGCCGAGGGACGTCGCCAACGGCGTTCACTCGGACATAACGGCGGCGCTCGACGAGCTGAAGAAGCTGCGGTCGACGCTTGTGCGCGAGGGGCAGTTCGGATATCGATACGCGCCGAAGCTGCGCGAAGAGGTCAACTCGCTGCTCTCTTCGATAAGCAACCCTATCGCGCCGCCGACGGAGCCGCAGATGCTCAGGCTGCGCGAGGTGACCGAAGAGACCGCGAAAGCCGTCGGCGACTTGAACGCCATAATCAACGGCCCGATCAAGCGGGTAAACGAAAGACTGGCCGCGCAGCCGCACATAGCGACCGGCGCGCAGACTGAGATGAGTCCAGCATTCTGAGGTGAGGAAACAGAAGGAGAGGAGGCGAATATCATGCCCGAATTTCACGCCGAGCCATACCTGTACCTGGCGGGGCTGACGCACAAGGCCGTGCTTGTCTCCTGGGGCGGGTTCTATTTCAGAGTGCGCGACCGGGGCGAGGGCGCGGACTGGAAGCTCGTCGACGACGGCGACCTGGAACACATTCACCCGCCACGGCGCGAGACCATCGGCGCGAGGTCGGAGCCTTACGGCAAGGCGCACGTCGAAGTATTCAAAGCTTCGTCGGGCGAGCTGGCCGCGTTCGCCGACACCACCACCACTAACCACGTGTGGGTGACCGGGCTTGAGCCTGACACCGAGTATCGCTACCGCGTGATCGGTCAACGGCGAAGAGTGGGCGGCGGGCGAGCGGCGGGATTGGGTCAGCGGCCCGGAAGGGCAGGGTCTCATCAAGAGCGGGCGAGTTTACGACAACCGCTTTCGCACGCACCCGCACCCTGACAGCCCGGCCCCTTTGACGTTTGCGATAGTGGGCGATTTCGGGACCGGGGTGCGCAAACCCTCAAGGCCCGACCGTTGCCAGCGCGAGGTGGCGGCGGCGCTCGACCGCGCGGTAACCGAGCGCGGCGTGCGGCTGATGCTCACGACCGGCGACAACATCTACGCGGGGAGGACGCTGCTGGGCATCCCCGTAGGCGCGACCGGCGATGAAGACGATGACTGGTTCTTCACCTTTTACCAGCCGTATCGCTACATCATAAACCGTGTGCCCGTCTATCCGTCGGTCGGCAATCACGACACGGGCGAGACCGAGGCGAGCGACGACCGGCAGCAGTTGCTCGATAATTTCTTTCTCAACGAGCGGTTCACGGGCGAAGAGTCGGCCGGCCGCTCGTCAATAGGGCCGGGGCTGTTCTACCGTTTTCACTACGGCTCCGACATCGAGTTCGTCTGCATAGACACGTCCCGGCAGTCGTTTCTATTCGGCGGGCGATTTTTTGAGCACGAGAACCACGCCTCGTTTTTAGACACGGCCTTCCCCGGCCAGCCCGCTTCAAAGTGGCTCATACCGTTCACGCATCACCCGGCATATTGCGCGGGGCCGCGCCACTCGAATTCGCGCTCGATCATCAAGCACCTGGTGCCGCTCTTCAAACGCGCGGGAGTGCGCGCCGTCTTCAGCGGCCACGAGCACAATTTCCAGCACTCGCACTTCGACGACATCCATTACTTCATAACGGGCGCGGGCGGGAAGGTAAGACTTGAGCCGCCGAACGATTTCAACGACGCGCACACGGTCGGGTGGGCATCCGCCGGCAATTTCCTGATCGTCAACGTCGACTCGCAGCGCATGGTCGTGACGCCAATGGCGCAGCTTGCCGATGCGGGTGAGCTTGCGCTGCTTCGCGTGTTGAGCCCCGCGGGCGGAGAGGCCGAAAATACGATAGTCATCAGCCGCCAATGAAGCCCACGAGTCATTGTACGGCCATCGAGCTTCATCTGCGCGCGCGGACTAGACCTGGCTTCTTAAGAGGGAGGCCAAAAACTCTTCGACTTTGGTTTTGAAGCCGCGGTCGCGCCACTGCTCAAGCTCCACGCGGTCGCAGCCTTCGAGGTCGTTAAAAAACATCTGGCTCCACTGCGCGGCAAAAGGGGCGTCGTAAACGCACATGTTGCTCTCGTCGTTGAGCGCGAATGAGCGGTTGTCAAAGTTAGTCGTGCCCACGGTCGACCATATGCCGTCGCACACCATGTACTTGTGGTGCAGCATCGTGCGGTTATATTCGTAAATCTCTATCCCGGCTTCGAGCAATTCTCCGTACAGCCGCGTGCTGTTGGTGCGCGCGATAGTGCTGTCGTTATGAATGCCCGCGACCATGATCTTCACGTCAACGCCTCGGCGTTTGGCTTCGACCAGCATGTCAATCGCCTGCTCGTCCGGGATGAAGTAAGAGTTTGCTATAAAGATTGATTTACGCGCGCAGGCAATCGACAGGTAATACATTATTCTGGCCGACGAGGTGCCGCTGTCGGGCGAGCTCATGATGGCCTGCACCGGAAGCGCGCCGGCCGGCGGGACGGACGGATAGTAGGCCGGGCCTGATACAAGCTCGCCCGTGGTTTCGAGCAGGTTTTCAGCAAACCCATTTTGGAGCGCCGCGACCGCCGGTCCCTCGATTCTTATCTGCGTATCGCGCCAGTGATCGGGGTTCTCGGCGTTTCCCATCCAGTGATCGGCTATGCCGGCGCCGCCGGTGAACCCCACGCGGCCGTCGATGATGAGCGACTTGCGATGCGTGCGGTTGTTATAGCGATTGATCGTGTACCAGTGAATGGGGCGATACCACGTTACCTGGCACCCGGATGACTCAAGCGTCTCGAGTATCTTGTCGCCGATGGTGGAAGAGCCGACCGCGTCGAGGAGTATCTTGACCGCGACACCCGCGCGCGACCTTTCGGCCAGCGCGTCGGCGAAGCGGCGACCGATGTCGCCCTCCCAGTATATGAAGGCTTCGATGGTTACGGAGTTTTGCGCGCGCGCGATGTCGGAAAGCATGCGCGGGTAGAATTGATCGCCGTTGACAAGTATCTCGATGCTATTGCCCGGTAGTATAGTCGCGCCGGCCGCGCCCGAAATGGTCGCGAGGAATTCCTGAGACTCGATTGCGAAATCGTGTTCTAAGGCGTTGAGCGGGGCTTGCTCTTTTGGTTTTAGCGCCAGCCCTACGATCACCACAACGACCATGCTTATGACCGCGACAAGGTGCTGCCATCCGGCCGCGGCCAGCAGCGTCAGCAAAAAGAGCCACCCTCGCCACACGGCAAGCCGCGCGCGGCGAATCAGCCCCCGTGAGGATCGGGCTTCGTCTTTAGCCCGCGCGCGCGCGCGATCAAGAAACTTTACCGAAGCGGCATCGTCAATCGTACGGCCAGTATTATTTTCAATCATTACATGTCGTAAAACCGAAAGCTGAAGATCGGCTTTCGGCCCGCAAATCGATCAAATTATTCAGATCGCCTCACAAGCTCACGCGCCGATCAGTCGGCTTGACTAAAGGCAGGCAAGGCGCGTGCTAAAGTATCGACAAGGCGGATGGCCGCCCTCAAGCGGCGCGGCAATGCTTACGCGGCAACGCTTGCGCGGCCGATTTAGTGATTTGATTTATTTGGCAGGAGACTACGCGCTTTTGTGACAGGCGCGCGCTGAATCGGCTAAGAGGCAGGTGGTCGCGGGCGGGCTACTCGCCTGAGTTGCGCGCCTCGCGCGTGGTCACAAATCCCTGATTGAACTTCCGGGACTTGAATTCTTTGACCCACGATTGAACGGTCTGCATCATGTCAACTTCACGGACCGGTTTTTCCGCCTCAGCTTTGCTACTCTGCTGCCCCGGTTTCACTACTTTTACATTCACAACAATTATCCTCAGTTCTTAGATTCGTAATAGGAGGCTTTGTTCGAGCCGCTGCAATTGAGCTAACGGAGGCTTATTAGCGTAGGCTTAATTAAGCGAGTCTGTAAGGATGAATCAATCTGCCTGATTGGGAGCGCACTGACATTAACACATGCCTTTTGCTAAGGCAACATTATTTGCAAACAAGTAGTGGTGTAATAGAGAGTTGGATGAGGAGATATGGAGTGCGGTGACTTGTCACCGCTTTGTTAAGAGCCGACTTGTCGGCGTAATTATTGTCCCGACTTGTCGCTCGATTAAGAGATATATATGCGCGGCGACAAGTCACCGCTTCAAAAAGCTGCGACAAGTCGCAGCACTCCAAATTGCAGCCTTCATCTTATTATTATCCCACTACCTCCAAACAGGTTTATTCACCAGAAAGAAAAATAGAGCGCTGTGATTCACTTTATGAATCATTCATCCGACAAGGCGCAGTCCTTCGGGGAGCGATTCGCCGAAAATGCGCTGGGCATCCTTGCGCGCGGGCGGAATGTGCCGGCTCAGGCTCTCTATCAACTCCTGAGGGTAGCCGAGCGAGGCGAGCTTCGCGGCAGCCTTACGTCGAAGCTCGCCGCCGACATCGCGCTCGGCGTCTTCGGTAAGCGCGCCCAGTTGGACGATTGCCGAAGCGGCGTCCGGGGTTATCTCCTGCAATTTGATAAGCGCCTTCAGCCAGCCCTCAGCCGCCTCGGCCGGCACTACGCAGTTGAGCGGGCCATAAAGAGGCATGCGCGCGCCCAGCCGGCCGAGCGACCACAGGTAGCCTTTATTCGCGGGCGTCTCTTTGATCTTTCTCAAAAGCGATTCGCCGAGCGAGACGCGCAAAGAGGCCGGCAGGTGCTCAAGGCTCGCAAGCAGCCGCCACGCTTCGTACTCTATCTGCGGGTTGATCCTCGGGCCTGCCTTCTTCGCGCCCAGTCCCAGGCTTGCGATCATTCGCTGATAAAGCTCTCGCTGCTGTCCGCCGTTGAGCCCGCCCGCGACCCTTCTCCACAAGATGAGCCATTCGACCTGGCACTGTATATCTTTCGGAAAGGCCAGCCCGGCCATGTAAATCTTGCGCGCCTGCTGCATCCTCCAATCGTCTACCGGCGCGCCGAAACCCGGCCGCAGGCAGAAGCCGAACAGGTTCAGCCATCGCGCTTCGTAACGCGCGCTGCGCTTGCGCCCGTCGCTGATGTCGAGCATCGCGTCGCACAGCTTGCGAATAGTCGTCATCGCCCAGCCGTCTTTGCCATACCCGAGCGCGGCCTCAAGCCTCGCGACAAGCTGGTCGGGCGCGGGCGCGTTCTCCGCGCCGCCGAAGACGGCGCGCGCGAGCGCGAGCGCGGATTCAAGCGCCTCATCAGGCACTACGGTCTCCGCCTCCTCCGGCCCTTCCGTATTCTCTAAGGTGGTGTTTTCGGCGCCTCGCAATTGGAATTGCAGCCGCCAGCGATGATCGGTCTTTAGCGACTCGCACCAGAGCTCAAGCGTCCCCACCTCGGTGAAATTCACCACGAGCCTGACCGACAGCTCCGCCTGACGCGACCTCTTGCCGTAGCGCAGCACCGTTATAAGCGGCGCGTGCCGATGGATTTCATTTTCGTCTAAGCTCACCACGTCGCCGTGCGCGTCCTGTCGCGTCGTCGAGCTGTAGAGGGTGAAGGAGACGGGCTGATTTGCGAGCACCGCGAACTCTCGCCCCTGTAGCTCCAGGCTCACGCCTTCTTCCGTCCCGCGCGGCATGACGCAGACGGTGCGAACGCGCCCCGGTTCCACTTCGCTCGATGCCTGCACGCCGACGTAATAGGCGCGCGCGCTCCCGCCGCTTATCCGCAGCCCGCCCGACCGGCGCACCTCGGCATAGTAAGCCGCGCCGATTGCCACGGCCGTTTCCGGCGAGTCGTTATTGAGCAGGCGCGGGCGGTAGCGATTGCCCTTTTCCCGAAACCAGCGCGTTAGCGTTTCGATAACCCGCTGCCGGGTTATTTCCGGGGAGAAGAACCCGCCGTTGAATAACACCGCGTCGGGCCGCGCCATACGCGGCTGATCATTCGAGGCATCGTTCGAGATTGCGATTTCCTCGTCGAAGCTATTGGCAAGAAACTCCGCGAGGTGGCGGGTGATTGCCGGCTCTGTCGCGTAAGGCAGTCCCAGCTCGCGGAGCCCGGCCCGGCGGTCGCTTGCGGGCCGCTCGTCGCGCCCGACCGGCGGCAGGAACCCGTCAAGCACGGTCTGCTCTACTTCATCGCGAGTAAGCTCGCTCGCGAGCGAGCCGCCCACGACCGACCGGCCGCTGCCGAGTATCGTTATCTTTGCGCTTGCGGCGGAGTCTTTGCCGAGCAGATGCTCTTTCGCCGCCGAGCATGCGCGCATTAACGCGTTGCGCTGGCGCAGACCGAGGCGGGCGCCGCCGAGCCGCTGCTCCACGAGGCGGGCGAGCGCGAGGTCAACGTTATCGCCGCCGAGCAACAGGTGCTCGCCAATCGCGGTGCGCTCGAAGCGTACTTCGCCGTCATTGATGCGGACGCGTATCAAGCTGAAGTCGGTAGTACCGCCGCCCACGTCGCATATCAACACGAGGTCGCCCTCTTTCAGCCGCCGCTTGAGCGAGCCGCGGTTGTTGATTATCCACGCGTAGAATGCGGCGAGTGGCTCTTCAAGCAATGTGAGATTTACTATCCCCGCCGTGCGCGCGGCCTCGACCGTAAGCTCGCGCGCCTCTTCATCGAACGACGCCGGCACGGTCAGGACTATCTGCTGGCGCTCGAATTCCGCTTCGCGCGCGGCGAGGCTCGCCGCGCGCAAAATGGTGGTTCCACGCATCGCGTATGTGGCCGAGGTATCGCGCGGACGCTTCGACCGGGGAACAGGCGAGGTCGGCTTGCTCCGCGCCCCAGGGCAGAATCCGCGCCGTGCGGTCGACGGCGCTGTGCGAAAGCCAGGACTTCGCCGACGAGACCTGACGGCCCGGCACGAGCGCCCCTTGCTCGCGCGCGAATATCCCTACAACCGGCCCTGGTGGCTGGTTCCAGGGCAGGCAGGCCGCGGCCGATTGCTCGTGCTCGGCGGGAAAATATACGAATGACGGCAACTGGGCCGATTCGCCGCACTCTCTTTCCGCGACCATCTGCGGTATCTGAAATACGCGGATCGCGGGGGGGCCGGCGCGGACAGTCTCCCGCGCGTCGATATAAGCGACGGCCGAATTTGTCGTGCCCAGATCTATTCCGATTAGATAACGGCTCAATGACTCCATTACTGCGTTGATCGATTATTCTTCTTCTTTTTCGCGTATGTTGAACTCAAGCCGCCAGCGGTCGCCCGAATCGCGAGAGACGCACCACAGCTCGAGCGTGCCGATCTCGGTGACGCGGCTTTCCAGCCTCACCGGCATAACGGTGTCTTCCTGGCCTTCGAGCTTCAACGTCACTTCGAGCGGGCTCTGCTCTTGAAGATCGTCGCCCCAGTCTTCGATGAGACTCCCGATCTGGTCTTGCTTGCGGACTGATGAGCTGAGGAATCGGAACTCGGCAGGCTCGCCCACGACGAGGCCGAACTCGCGGTCGGCGACCTTTGCTTCGGTGCCTTCCTCCATGCCGAAGGGGACGACGCAGAGCGCCTTGAGCGGGGCGGGCATTCCGGGCACGGCCGGCATAGCGCTTTCGATGCCGACGTAATAGGTGCGCGGCGCGCCGCTTCGTATTCGCACGCCGCGCCCGCGCTTCGCCCGCCCATAATAGACAGCGCCGCGCGCGACGGCGTGATCGAGATCGGGCGCGTCAAGCACGCTCACTCGTTCAAATCCTTCCGCGCCGAGCCAGTCGTTTAGCACCTCTACAAATCGCTCGCGCAGTACGTCGGCTTTCATCACGCCGCCGTTAAAGAGTATGTGCGTCGGGCAGGCGAAGCCGCTCGGGCCGCGGCGTACCCGGCCGCCATCGGGGCCGTCTTGCGCCTGGCGAGAAAGGAAGCGCGCGAGGTGTTTTGTTATCGCCGGGTCGGCCGCATAAGGCAACCCTAGCTCTTGAAAACCTATGCGTCGCTGGCGCGCCGGCAGGTCGTCGCTCGCGACCTTTGGGAAGAAGCCGTCGACGAGCGCCTGCCGCACGTCGTCCCTCGTAAGCTCGGTCTTTATCGTGCCGCCCACGAGCTTTGTGCCTTTGCCGAGCAGGGTGACAGGCTCTTTCTGGCTCTTCGGGTTCGCAAAGAGCTTCTCTTTCGCGATGCGGCATTGATGCCAAAGCGCCTGCAACTGCCACGTGTCTATACGGTGGCCTTGCTCTTCGAGCCGGGCTTGAAGCAACCGCGCGAGCGCGAGGTCCATGTTATCGCCGCCGAGCAGAATGTGATCGCCCACGGCTATGCGCTCAAGCGTCAGCTCGCCGTCGCGCTCAGAGACCGAGATCAGGCTGAAGTCGGTCGTGCCGCCGCCCACGTCGCAGACAAGTATCAGATCACCCGTGCGGACCTGCTTGCGCCAGTTGTCGCCTTGTGCCTCTATCCATGCGTAAAATGCGGCCTGCGGTTCTTCGAGCAGGGTTACGCGCGCAAGGCCCGCCTGCTCGGCGGCCCGGAGCGTAAGCTCGCGCGCCTCTTCATCGAACGACGCCGGGATCGTTATAAATATTTCCTGTTCGGCAAGCGCGAGCTCCGGCTTGCGCTTCGCCATCAGGCTGTCCCACGCGTTTCTCATGAATTCGAGGTAGCGCGCCGACGCTTCTACGGGTGAGACCTTCTGCACTTCATCCGGCGCGCGCCACGGCAGTATCGGCGCAGTGCGATTGACCGCCGCGTACGAAAGCCAGGACTTGGCCGACGAAACCAGCCGCGCCGGGTTTTCCGCGCCGCGCTTGCGCGCAAGCTCGCCTACTACTGTTGTCGCCTTGCGGTCCCACGGCAGCGCGGTGCTGCCCTGCGGAAAGTCCAGCTCGCCGGGGATGTATAAGAATGACGGCAACAGCGACTGCTCGCCGATTTCGCCGGGGTTGACGAGCTGTGGTATGGGCCGGACTTCGATCCGCGCCTCTTCTTCGGGACCCCCGGCGTCGAGCGCCGCGAGCACCGAATTCGTTGTGCCGAGATCAATGCCAATTATGTAACGCGTATCCAAAACTCTCTCCTCTCCATGTCTTGTGGAGTGCGCCATCAAGGTATCTCTACTTCGGCCGGCGCAATCACGGCGCGTCCCGCTCCTTCGGGCAGCGGGGGCAGGTTGACGGCCGTGGCGCGCCAACCGCGATGCCTGAGCACCCCGCGCAAAGGCGGGCTGCCGACTACGTTGCCGATCAGCTTGATCGAGGCCGCATCAATCGGATCATGGACCGTGACCGGCTCTCCTTCGTCGGAGGCAATTATCGGCTCAAGCTTGAAGTATCGGTCAAGCGCCTGGCGGCAGCTCTGGTGAAGGTCGCGGACGGCCGCGCCTATTTGCGCATCCGTGTAGGGCGCGATCTCTTCGGTGAAGAAATCTATAAGCCGGCCGTCGCGCTGAAGTATCGCAAGCATCTGCACGGCGCGGTCCGTAGATTCGGCGGCAGGCGCGATTTCACGCGGCGCTTCGCGGGCCGGCAGCGGGGCCGCCCGGCCGGGCTGCTCGGCGGTCTCTTCGCGAGGCGCTTCGCCTCCCCCAAGTATTGCGAAGAATGTCCGAAAAGCGAGAGATACTCTTTTGCCAAATCCCATAATCATGACTCCAGTAAAGATGACTTCTCCTGGCCTTCTAAAAGGCAACAAGAGTAACCACTTATGCTACAGGCCAGATCACGGCTTTGACAACAGAAGGAAGGGGCCCGGCAGGCAGGTGCGGTATGGGCAGGGACGAGCCCTGCCCAATATGCATCGTCACTCGTAACGCAGCGCCACCATCGGGTCTACTTTGGCCGCGCGGCGGGCGGGGATGTAACAGGCAAGGGCCGCCACCGCGATCAGCAGCAGCGAAATTGCTATAAAAGTGATGGGGTCCGTGCTGCTCACGCCGAACAGCATGCTCGCCATCAATTGGGTCAGCCCGAGCGCCGCGGATAGGCCGATCCCTACGCCGACCATAGCAAGCATCATCCCCTGTCCCACGACGAGCTTCAGCACGTCCTTCGGGCGCGCGCCCATGGCCATCCTGACTCCGATCTCGTGCGTGCGCTGCGTCACCGTATAGCTCATCACCCCGTATATGCCGACCGCGGCCAGCAGCAAGGCCAGCACGGCAAAACCCGCCAGCAGCGCCATCGCTAGCTGCTGCTGGGCAATTGCGTTATCAAGCAATTGATCCATCGAGCGCGCATTGAAGACCGGCAGGTCTTTGTCTATCGAGTGAATCTTCTCTTCGACCCTTGGAGCCAGCGCAAGCGGATCGCCGGAGGCGCGCACGACCACGGTTGTGCTCCGCGTCGGCTCTTGCATAAGCGGCATATAGACTTGCAGCGGCGCGGCCCTGTCCACGCCGTTCTGCTTCACGTCGCCGACCACGCCCACAATTTCGCGCCAGGGTGTTTTGTCCTCCGGGAAGCCCTGTTTTAATCTTTTCCCGACAGGGTCTTCGCCGGGCCATAAGCGATTCGCCAACGTCTGGTTGATGATGACCACATGCTGCGAGTCCGAGCTGTCGGCGTCGTTGAACGCGCGCCCGGCCAGCAACCGTATGCCCATCACCTCGAAGTAGTTGGAGCTAACAGGCGTGAACGCGGCGGAAGGCAAGTCTATGCGCGCGGGCACCGGCTTATCGCCCGCTATAAAGACGGAGCCCCAGTTCGACCCTTCAATGGGCAGCGACAGGGTAAGCGCCGCCGACTCGACGCCGGGTATCGCATTTATCTGCGCGAGAGACTCGCTGAAAAATGCGCGCCGGCGCTCCACGCTGTATGCATCGCCCGAGAGGATGAGCCTCATGCTCAGCAGGTTCTCGGTGTTGAAGCCGGGGTCCACGTGGGTCAACTGAAAGACCGTGCGCAGCATCAACCCCGCTCCGATCAATAACACGAGCGCCAGCGCTACCTCGGCCACGAGCAGAACCTTTCGCGTTCTCTCACGAATCGCTGTGGCCATAGACCGCCCGCCCTCTTTTAAAGTCGAGTGCAGGTCCGTGCGTAAGGATTGGATCGCGGGCAGCAGACCAAACAGCAATCCCGTCAGCACCGACACGGACAACGTAAAGACGAGGACGGTCGTATCGAGCCCGACCTGGTTGAGCCGGGGAATAGTCGGCGGCGCGAGGGCCAGCAGCCCGCTCATCACCCACTGGCCTACCAGCAAGCCGACCGCGCCGCCCAGCAGCGCGATCAATAAACTCTCGCTGAGCAACTGCCGGACTATGCGGCCGCGGCTCGCGCCGAGCGCGAGTCGAATGGCCATCTCTTTCTGCCGCCGCGTCGCGCGCACAAGCATGAGGTTCGCCACGTTCACGCAGGCGATCAATAACACGAAGCCTACGGCCCCAAGCAATATGATCAAGGCCGGGCGGACGTCTTCCACAAGAACGTCCTTGACCTCTTGCGCCGACGCGCTATTGCCGCTGTTTGATTCTGGGTACTGCTGCTCGAGCTGCGCGGCAAGCGCGCCCATCTCCGCGTGCGCCTGCTCTACGCTGACGCCTTCCTTCAGCCGCGCCAGCCCGTAGAGACCGGAGTGATTGCCCCGGATCAACAGGCCGCTCCCCTCGACGAGCGAAAGCCCGAGGGGGACAACAATCTCGCTGCGGCTGAAGAACTCAAAGCCGGGCGGCAATACGCCTATGATTGAATACTGTTGGCCGTCAACGCGGATGACCCCGCCCAGCACTCCTGAGTCGCCGCCGAACCTCTCCCTCCACATGCCGTCGCTTATGAGGGCCGTGGGCGGCGCGCCCGGCCGATCATCCTGCTCGACAAAATCTCTTCCGAGCTGCGGCGACACGCCAAGCACTCGCAAGAAATTCCAATTCACCCTTCGACCCTGCAAGCGCACGGGCTTTTCCAGGCCGGTCAGGTTAAATGACTGCGACTGAAAAGCAGAAATTTCGGCGAACGACTGCGCCCGCTCGCGAAAGTCCGCGTAGTTGGGATAGGCGATCCCCATCATCTCTCCCTCGCGATCCCTTTCCGCGAGGAACATCAAGCGGTCCGGCTCGGCGTAGGGGAGCGGGCGAAGCAAGACCGCATAGACGACGCTGAATATGGCGGTGTTTGCGCCTATGCCGAGCGCAAGCATCAGCACGACGACAACGCTAAAACCGGGGCTCTTTTTTAGCACCCTTGCCGCATAGCGTATATCCTGTAATAAACCTGCTGTCATATTACTCCTTTTGCTTGATCCTAAAATGACGGGTTCGATCTTGACCCGCCGCTCGGTCCGCCTCAGCCCCTGTTCAAGTAGATCGCTGTCGCTCAACTCTTCGATAATCGCGCGGCGGGCCTGCTCGCGCGCTCGCGCCCGCCGACAGCAACTCCGTGTAACGGTCTTCGAGGTGCTCGGCTATCTCTTCGGCGATGTCTTCCTCGCGCGCCGGGTCAAGCTTGAGCCCCGCCAGTCTCCGCCTCACCTCTCGTTTCCAATCAGGCATGATCGATCCCTGTTATGCGATTAATCGCCTCTACAAACTCTCGCCATGTATCGCGCTGCGCCGCGAGCACCTTCTTACCCGCGGGCGTCAACCTGTAATAGCGCCTGCGGCGCTGCCCGGCCTTCTCCACCCACCTGCCCTGGACCCAGCCCCTCTGTTCGAGCCGGTACAGCAGCGGATAAAGAGACGCGACCTTGAAGCGCAGCGCGCCGGCGGAGCGCATCTCGATGAGCTTGCTGATATCGTACCCGTGCCGGGGCTGGTCTTCGACGAGTGAAAGGATCAACAACTCGGCGCTGCCCTTCTTCAGCTCGCGGTCCAGCATTCGAGATTCTTTATATTGCATAGCAGTATATTACTTAGACATATACTGCTGTGCAAGTGAATCAGGGGTTTTAGTTTTTTATATTGGCGGAGAATATTGAGCGCGGAGTGTGCGAGCAGGCTACCGGGATTCTTCGGGCATGTGAACTCTGACTATTCTTATCAATTCGTCCGCCGTCACGGGTTTGAGTATCACCGCTCGCGCGCCGGCGGCAAGCGCCCTCGTCGAGTCTTCGTAGTGAGCCGTTATGGCGAGGATCGGGATACCGGCGATTGCCGCGTCAGTCCTGAACATGCTGATCATCTCGACCGCATCCATCCCAGGCATCCGGATGTCCGCGATTATAAGATCGGGCCGCCAGCGCTCAAGCGTTTGAGCGCCCTCGAACGCGTCCTTCGCCCCGCGCGCCTCAAAGCCCGCGCCTCTTAATATCTTGCAGTAGGCGAATAGGAGATCAGGGTCGTCTTCCAGGATTAAAATTTGTCTCTGTTTATCCATATGTCCTGGACGAATAATAATATGGCCAGGCGGCGGCCGGAAAGCCCGGAATCTATTACTAGCAAGCCGTATAAGACGGAACGGCAATTGCTATTTTATTGCTGGAGGGAGATCGCGATGTATGCGATGCGTGCAATATTCTTACTCTTTTTACTCTCAGTGTCGTCATACGCTCAATCGCAGATAGCCGAGGCCGACCTGGAGTATTTGCGAAGCCGGGCGCTGATGATTCCCGTGGTGGGCGTCACGGCCGGGCAACTGCGTAATACTTATGATGATGCCCGCTCGCAGGGGCGGCAGCATAATGCTATCGACATAATGGCCCCACAGGGCAGGCCCGTCGTCGCCGTAGATGACGGCGTGATTATAAAGCTATTTCAGAGCGACAAAGGGGGCATTACCCTTTATCAACTGGACCCGTCAGGCAAGTACGCTTACTACTATGCTCACCTTGAGCGGTACGCGCCGGGGATCGCCGAAGGCAAGCAGCTAAAGAGGGGCGACATCCTCGGGTATGTCGGCGACACGGGCAACTCTGGCAAGGGGAATTTCCACCTGCACTTTGAGGTGACGAAACTTACGGCGCCGCGCAAGTGGTATGGCGGCGTGCCGATCAACCCTTACCACTTGCTCGGCGGCAAATGACGAGCGCCTCTATTTGCTTGATTGTATGACGTGCAAGTAATATAAAGATCGAGGACAACTTATATGCCCTGGGTGTAAGAAACCTTATTGCATCGCACTGCGTAAGTAATGCCGATGCAAAAAGAGGGCAAATGAAATCACAAATGATCCCTTCCGAGCTTAAGGAACCTCTCAGGTCATCAGAGCAAGAATCACTAATTAAACTTGCATTGGAATACAGGTCAGAGAGAATAGGTCACTCACTCATCTTGCATGCGGATTGCTTCGAGTGGCTAAGCCGTATCCCTGAAAATAGCCTGCACGCGATTGTTACCGATCCGCCCTATGGGGTGAAGGAATACGACTTTGATCAGATCGAGAAGAGAGCCAGTGGCAATGGTGGCATCTGGAGAATTCCGCCCTCGTTCGATGGTCACGCGCGCGCGCCCCTGCCGCGTTTCACAGCGCTAAACTATAAAGAGCGAGAGACGCTAAGGCGCTTCTTCATCGAGTGGGCTAAGATTTCAATCCACGCCTTACGCCCGGGTGGGCATGTATTCATCGCAAGCAATGCTTTTCTCTCACAACTGGTTTTCTCTGCATTAGTCGAAGGCGGATTAGAGTTTCGCGGTCAGCTTATACGGCTTGTCAGAACTCTCCGAGGTGGCGACAGGCCGAAGAATGCGGAGCTTGAATTTCCTGATGTGTCATCATTACCACGAGGCGGATATGAACCCTGGGGCATCCTTAGAAAGCCGATACCGGCAGGCATAAAGGTCAGCGATTGCCTGCGCGAGTTTCAAACCGGGGGAATACGACGGACACCGGAAGGGAAGCCATTCAGCGATGTAATATTGAGCGAGCGAACACCTCGACGAGAACGTGCTATCGCCAATCACCCAAGCCTCAAGCCTCAATCGTTCTTACGCCAGGTTGTTTACGCTTGCTTACCGCTTGGCGAAGGCATCATTGCCGATCCGTTCATGGGTTCGGGCTCAACAGTGGCAGCAGCCCAATCCATTGGCTTGTCCTGCGTCGGGGTAGAGCGATTTGCTGACTATTACGAGATGAGTCGGGCAGCAATTCCGCAGCTTGCGGGTATTAAGGTTCAAGCAGAGGAGAGAGAGCCTGTCCTTTTCGAGATGTAGCAAGGATCTTTGTATATCCAGTTGCTCATCATCTTCTCGTAACCTGATCGAGTCACGCTGGCTGTGATCGTTCGGCGACTTGTCTCTGACCGGCCAGCATATAACCAATCTGTTTTCACAAGCCGTGCCCCAACTACGCTAATAAACCTGTAAGGCTTTGGCTCGATGCCCCGCGCCTCATCAACGGGGCGATTACTGTCGAAGACGAACACCATCAGCCAAGTATCTTCGGGGTTGTGACCCTGCCACCCTCTCAAGATAGCGCGAGGATTTGATTTCAATACCCTCATCGCCGTGTTGAATTGAGTCGCCCGGATAGTGGCCCGCCGGAACCATGTCAGGATGCCCATTGTGGTATCGATTCTTAACAATATCTGGGCAATGTTTCGGAATGCTCGAAGTCATGAACTCGCCTACGATGCTGCTGAAATTCGCAGGCATAAGCATTGATTCGAGACGAGGTATTTCTTTTGTGTAAAGCTGCTGATTGATGAAGCCTAAAAACTCATTGAAATCCTGCATTGCCTTGAAGACGTGCTCCACGCTCAGCCCGTATGGCAGAACCGTAGCAGGGTTAAACCCATCGCGGTGAACAGGATGAGGAACGCAGGCAGCTAATTCTAATGTCCATACCTGGCATAGCCCAACATTCTTCAAACATGTTGGCCAAATCACTTATTCATAGCCGTAAGGCATCTATGGATAAGGCGGATTGGAAATGATTCAATCCGCTTTATCCGTGGCCTATTCCGGCGCGATATAGTTCGTCATGACCAGATCGCGATAAGTTGGATAGCGCCCCTCATCGAAGTCTCGCAAGAAGACCGCGATCTGCTGCAACAACTGTGCGATGCGATGGCCGGGCAGTTGCGCGGGATGCGGCTCGCGGCGGCTGGGGACCGCGCGTATGAAGAGGCTCTTTTCATCAATCGGCAGCTTCCGCACGTTGTTGGCGAACGCGCCGAACGACCCGCCCTCAAACAGGTATTGCTCCACGTTCGACGTGTAGAAGGCCGTCACTTTTAGCCCGATCTTTCGCAAGTAATCCCCGACGGCCGCCAGCGCTTTCTTCCCGCCGAAATCGCCGACCACCGGGATGATCAGATTCCGCCGGTGCATGCCGCGCACAAACTCATAGTCGTCGGCGCTGACAAGAAAGTTGCCGAGTTTTCCGCGCTGGTCCGCTTGCAGGATCAGTTCTTTCAAGGTGGGGAAGTAGCTGCCCCGCCACCCATCGAAGCGATAAGCTATCTCCAGGCCCTCGTCGCGGAAGCTCTTATAGACATACCCGAGGCTTGTCTGATCGGTTTCGGTGAGTGAAAACTTAAAGTCCTTCTGGATCACCTTTCGAATCTCATCCAGATTGGCCGCGTATGCCTTATCGTCTCCGGGGGCCTTGCTGAAAAAGGTGATAAGGTCATTTATCGGGGCGTCCGGCCGAGGAGCATCCTTTGTTAAGGGCTTGCTCAATAATCGGGAGAGGAACTGGAGCCGGTTCGATGATAGATGAAAGACCGCCTTGAGCATCAAGTGCTGTATGATGGCCTGGCGTCGAATGTCGACGATAAAGGCTATGCGGGGGCGCACTTTTGCGATGTATGTAAAGTTCTGCTCCGGCCCGACGCCGATATATGCCCCGCCCGAAGCGCCCAACTGCCGCATCTTGTCAACCACGGTCAGGTACGCGGTCTCGTTAGAAGTGAAATTATCCGAGCGGAAGTACCCGCCCTCTTCCGAGAGATCGTTGATCAGGCGAGCAAACTCCGCCGCGGATAAATCCTTGATCTCGGGTTGTTGACGCGAAGCGGATTGCCCGGCGGCGGCCTGGGCGGCGAGCACTAAGAGCGCCAGTAGTGCGAATGCTGCCCGCGGAAAACGAAGATGAATAATGAGCCTCATACTTGCTTCTCCATTTTTGTATTGGACCAGAAGAATATATCTTATGCCGGGTAACGTCTAGCTTTAGCTTATAGGATGGGCCTGCGAAGAATGCTAATGGTGAATAGATTGATGCCGGAAATCGAGCCCGAAATGGCTGTTATTCCCGAAGGGCGCTTTCTTATGGGCTCCGATCATGGGGCGAGCAACGAGAGCCCTGTTCACCGTGTATGGGTCGGCAGTTTCGCCATTGCCCGAACGGCCATAACGAATCGCCTTTATCAGCTCTTCCTCGATGACGCTTCGAGAGAGGCCCCCAAAGGATTGCTCGACTCGAAATTCAACCACCCCGATCAACCCGTCACAAGCGTGAGCTGGTTTGACGCCGCGGCTTATTGCGAATGGCTTGCCCGTCGCACCAATAGACCATACCGCTTGCCGACCGAGGCCGAATGGGAGCGGGCGGCGCGCGGCGGCCTGGAGAGCAAGCTATACACATGGGGCGATGAAGCTCCGCAAAGTCAGCCGCGCTACTTCGAGCTATGGCTTGTGGGGCCCGAGCGCGTGGCGGGGCGCCCGCCAAACGGGTATGGCCTCTTCGACATTTCGGAGAATGTTCACGAGTGGTGTTCGGACTGGTATGACGAGAGCTATTACCGCGTCTCTCCCGAGCGCAACCCACAGGGGCCGGCCTCAGGGACGCGCAAGTCTTCGCGCGGTGGCTCGTGGCGGCACCAGATCAAGATCACGCGAGTCGCCGCGCGCAGCAGCATCCCGCCCGAGTATCAATATAGCGATTACGGATTTCGCTGCGCGATGAGTTTATGATGACGCAATAACCGGCCTCAGCCGCGATGCTTTTCATTGAGGACGCGGTCGAGGTTGAAAGCGGCGCTGATCAGCGCGAGGTGAGTGAATGCCTGGGGGAAATTGCCGAGCGCTTCGCCGCTCGGCCCGGTCTGTTCCGCGTACAACCCGAGGTGGTTGGCGTATCCGAGCATCTGCTCGAATATGTACCTGGCTTGATCGAGCTTGCCCGCGTCCACCCTGCCCGCCCGCGTCAAAGCCTCGACCAGCCAGAACGTACACATGTTGAATGTGCCTTCTCTGCCTTCAAGTCCGTCCCTCGATCTCTCCGCGTCGTAACGATAGACCAGCCCGTTTGAAAGAAGCCCTCCCTTACCCGGTGGCCGCCTTATGGCGTCGAGCGTCTTCAACATCCTGGGGTCTGACGGCGAGACAAAGAAGACGAGCGGCATAATCAAGTTTGCCGCGTCGAGCGAATTGCTGCCGTAGTGTTGAACAAAGGCTTCCCGCTGGTTGCTCCACCCGCGCGACATGATCTCTTCATACATAACGTCTCGCACCTCTTGCCAGCGGTCGCGGTCAGCCGGGAAGGAGCGTTTATCGGCCAGCCTGAGGCCGCGGTCTACGGCCACCCAGGCCATCAATTTAGAATAGACGAAATGCTTTCGCCCGCTTCGAACTTCCCATATGCCTTCGTCCTCTCGCTGCCAGTTGTTCGTCACCCAGTCGATCAGCGAGCGCAGGTGCGTCCAGAGGTCGTATGAGATCGGCGACCCGTACTTGTTGTATAGATAGACCGAGTCCATCAGCTCGCCGTAGATGTCGAGTTGAAGCTGCTTGTAGGCGCCGTTGCCGATCCGCACCGGGCGCGAGCCCCTGTACCCGTCGAGGTGGTCCAGGGTCTCTTCCGTAAGATCGTGGCGGCCGTCTATCCCGTAGACGATCTGCAACGACCCGTCCGCATTCGGCTCGTGGCAGCGGGCTTCCAGCCAGCTTATAAACTGCGCGGCTTCATCAGTGAACCCGATGCGCAGCAGCCCATAAAGTGTGAACGCCGCGTCGCGAAACCACGTGTAGCGATAGTCCCAGTTGCGCGCGCCCCCCATCAGCTCCGGCAAGCTGCAGGTCGGGGCGGCGACGATTGCGCCCGTCGGCAGGAAAGTGAGCAGCTTGAGGACCAGCGCCGAGCGGTGCACCATCTCGCGCCAGCGACCTTGATACGCGCATTTCGCGAGCCACCCGCGCCAGTAGCCGACCGTTTCTTTGAACAGCGCTTCGCCTTCGGGCTCGTCGGGCGAGTCGCCGCAATCGGCGCCCCTATCGATCTGCCTGAGGACAAATATCTCCTCCTGCCCTTCGCTCAAAGTGAACTCGGCTATCACCCCTTCGCCTTCTTCTATGAGAGCGACTTTAGTGGCAAGTCCGAGGCTGAGCGTAGCCGAGTGAAAGCTCGCGCCCTTATCGCTCAGCTTTATCTCGTGGCCGTCGCGGGCATAGTTGAACGCCGGGAAGCATTCGAGGCGAAAAGGCATGTGGCCGCGGACTACTTTGACGTGTCTGATCAGCCGGTGGTGTCCGTTGCGAGTTAACGCGTGGCCCACCGGCATGTAATCGATGACCTCTCCCACTCCGTCCGGCGAAAGAAATCGAGTTATCAGCACGTTGGTTTCGGGCCAGTAGAGCTGCTTGCGATTTACCTCTTCTATGCCGGGCGCGATGCGAAATAGCCCGCCTTTCCGGTCGTCGAGTATGGCGGCAAAAACGCTCGGAGAATCGAAGTAGGGAAAACAGAACCAGTCTATCGAGCCGTCTATCCCGACCAGCGCGGCCGTATGCATGTTGCCGATGATGCCCGTAATTTTCAATCGGCTGGTAAGCCACTTATGCTCCCTAATATGGTCAACCCTGCACGAGCGATTGCGCGCCATCAATCCATATTTCCGAGCCGGTGATGTGGTCTGAAGCGTCGGAAGCCAGAAAAAGCGCGAGACGCGCAACCTGCTCCGCGCTCCCGGGCCGGTCGCCCGTCAGCGGGATGGGCTCGACCGCCTGCTTTATGTTGCGGCGCTCGGTGTTCTGATCAATATCGGTCTTGATCGCGCCGGGACATATCACGTTGACCCGAACGCGGCTCGGGGCAAGCTCAAGCGCGAGCATCTTGGCGAACGTCACCTGGGCCGCCTTGGTCGAGGCGTAAGCCGACGCGCCCGTGTTGCTGAACATGCGCGTGCCGTTGACCGAAGAGTTCACGATCACCGACCCGCCCTGTTTTTTCAGATGCGGCACCGCGTACTTAACGGTCAGGTACGTGCCCTTCAGATTTATGTTAACGGTCTTGTCCCATTCGTCGGGCTCAAGCTCTTCTATCGGCGCCCACACCCCGTTTATCCCCGCGTTGGCGAAGACTATGTCGAGGCGGTCGTAGGCGGCGATGATTTTATTTATAGCTCGCTGCATCTGATCGACATCGGAAATGTCCGCCAGGACCGCCATCGCCTCGCCCGAGTTCTGCTTTATCTCTTCGACCGTCTGGTTAAGCTCGCCTTCCGTGCGCCCGAGCGCCGCCACCCGCGCGCCTTCCTTTGCGAAAAGCAGCGCCGCCGCCTTCCCTATCCCTGATCCCGCGCCCGTTATGAGCGCAACTCTGTTTTCCAGTTGTCCCGCCATTATAAATTCACCTCGTCAGTAAGGGTTACATAGTCCTATCCGAGCGCGGCCGATAGAGTCTTCAGCGCGTGCGCGGCTATAGTGATTGTGGGGTTGGTGGCGACCGCGCCGGGGATGGCCGACCCGTCAACCACATATAGTCCCGGCAGCACCTCGGTCGAGCCCGCCGGCCGCGCCCCGTCAAAGATTCTCCCGAACTCATCGATCACGCCATCCGAATTTGTCGCGCCCACCGGGCAGCCGCCCAGCGGGTGCAGAACCACAAGCTTGCGGTCGGCCATTCCCCGCCACATCGGGAACGGCACGTAGCGCCCGCCCATCGCTTCTGAAAAATCTCTTAGCAGCGCCTCCAGTTTTTCAAATACCGGGTGCTTTGCGATCGGGTGCGGCCAGTCGAGATCCAACCCGTTATTGCGCAGGCGGAAGACGCCGCTCGCATCATCTTCGGAGGCGACGTTGAAGTAAAACGTATTGGCAAGCGCCTCCGCGCCGTTACTCGCACGCGCCGCGCGGGATTGCCATCGCGGAAGCGAATCTTTCGCCCACGCCAGCATCAGCCTGCCGCGAAACCGCCTCAACCCGTTCCGATTGTCGGCCACGCGCAGAAAGGTGCTTAAAAGGTGCGAGAACATGTCGGGTATGCCGCAATCTTCCACCGTCACGTGATAGCCGTCCATTTTCAGACGAACCGCGCAGGTGTTTATGGGGCCGTCTTCCGGGTGGACCGGGAGGCTCGTGCCGACGACGAACCCGCTGAAATTCCCGTTCGTGGAAAAGCGCGTGCCCAGCTTATCGCTGAGATTGAGCCCGCCGCGGTCGCGCGAGCGGAGCAGTATCTCCGTAGTCCCGAGCGTGCCGCCGCCGAAAAAGACCTGTGGCGCGGACGCGGTCTTCCACCTGCCCCCGTCGCCGTAATCTTCAAAGCTCACTTCGTACCCGCCGCTCGACAGCCGTCACGTATCGCGCGTTGGCCAGCGGCCAGAGCGTCGCGCCCAACCGGGGGTCGGCAAGCAGGCGCGTGTAAAGCGTCCGGCTTAAAACGTGTGTGGCCCCGCGTGGGCACCCCAGTATGCAGCGGCCCAGGCGCTCGCAAAACGAGTGGGCGCGCGCCGACTCGCTTTCCGCCCCTCGTTCCGGGTCATACTCTATGGTCGATAGATCGAGCGGATGCCAGTCGGCGGAGATTCCACGTTTTTTAGAGACGCGGGCGGCGGCTTCTTTTAAGACGCGGCTGCGCCCCAGGTATAGATAAGAGTCTTCCCCAAGCTCGGAAGGGTCGCGCCCCGGCAGAGGCACTTTCGTGACGATGCGATTGAACCTGCCGCGGTAGTCCTGCATCCAGCCCCGCGCGCGCTCCAAATCGTCCGGGCCGAGCTTGAGCCCGAGGGCCTCTAACACCTCGGCGCGGGGCAAGGAGTTTACGTTCGAGTAGATGAGCGACCCGCCGCCGACACCGCTCGCCGTCAGCACGTAGGCCTGCTTGAATTTCGAGAAATTATATAGCCCGGCCTTGTTGCGGCGGCTTCGTATGGCCCCATAGAAACTGGCGACGCCGTCCTCGCCCCCCGAGCGAAGAAAATGCTGGACCGCGTGGTTATTCTCTTTTACCCATGCGTACTGGTCCCTGGCGTTCGGCTGTTGATCGGGGTTATCGGGCGTCATCCACCACGTGCCGCGTTCGAGCACAAGCACCCTCTTGCCCCGTTCGACGAGCCGGGTGGCGGCAATGGTAGCCCCGAACCCGGTCCCTATAACGATCGCGTCATATTTCATGAGTCACTGTTTTTGGATTGATCGAAAGGCATCTAGTTCGCGGCCCTGATTCGACTGAAGAGCCAGGAGAAGGATGCCCTGGCTTTATTGTTGGCCCGCTGTGCGGCCCTCGCGGCCACTTCGATCTTCATGCCTATTCTCGCTTTAAGACCCGCCGGCTCTTTTTCGGCGCGGGCATGCATGGGTTTGCCGCTCGCCTCGCCCGCCTCGCCCTTGAGCGCGTAATTAAAGATGTAGTCCTTCATGCCGAACTCTATCCAGCTCATGCCTAACCGTTCGGCCTCGGCGACCGCCTCGCGGGCGCTCCAGCCATCATTGACGATGCGGTAGATGGCGACGACCGTGCCGGTCCGGTCCGACCCGCGTTTGCAATGAATGAGGACCGGCCAGTTTTCGGGGGCGTTTATTATCGCAAGCACCCGCGCTATCTGCTCGTCGTTTGGGCGCCTGAGGTCGTGCATAGGTATGTTGAAGTAGGCTATGCCCGCGTCACGCGCCTCGGCCTCGGCGGCCTTCGTGTTCTGGTTCGCGCCGCGCAGGTTGATGATGGTCTTTACGCCCATCCCGGCGAGGCTTTTGATGTCGCCGGCGCGCGGCTGCCCCGCGCGATATAGATGATCGTTGACCTTGTGCAGGTGAGGAGTCTTTACCTGGGGCGGCTCGCTCTGCGCGAGACAGACCGGTGTTAGCGATTAGGAGGACGAAGGTTGCGACAGACAGATACCCGGTTAAATTCTTCAAGTATGCAGACCCCTGGCGAGCGGTTGTGAGCGTCCACACGCTTCACCGTATAAATAATTCTGGCGTTGAAGGATTTATATAATACACCGCCCGCGCGGTGACCACCAAGGCAATGAAGCAGGGACAACCGCGGAGGGTCGCCCCTACAGTTGATTGTACGGCAGCTTGAACAGGTCCATCATCTTTGTAACGTCGCCCGTCTCAAACCCCCGCTTAAACCACCGGGCGCGCTGCTCGCTCGACCCGTGAGTAAACGAGTCAGGCACGACGTAGCCTTGAGTCTGTTTTTGCAGCCGGTCGTCGCCCACCGCGCGCAGCGGCCCCCAGAGCCTCGTCTATGTCACCCGGCTCCAGGATGTCCTTCGTCTTCTGGGCGTGGTGCGCCCAGACGCCCGCCAGGAAGTCCGCCTGCAACTCGGCCCGGACCGACAACTGGTTGTATTCGGTCTTGCTCACGCGGCCGTTCGACGAATGGACCTTTTCGAGAATGCCCAGTTGATTTTGAACGTGATGCCCGACTTCGTGGGCGACTACGTAGGCTTCGGCAAAGTCGCCCGCCGCGCGGAATCGCGTGGCAAGCTCGTTAAAGAACGTCAGATCGATATAGACCTTCTGATCGGCCGGGCAGTAGAACGGTCCGGTCGCCGCGGTCGCGAACCCGCAGCCCGAACGGTCGCTGCCGGAAAACAGGACCAGCGCCGGTTCGCGATACTCCTTCTGGAGCTGATTGCGGAAGACGCTGTTCCATACGTCCTCCGTATCCGCGAGCACGACACCTATAAAGCGAGCATGTTGTTGTTCGGCCGGGTCGCCCGCCGGCCGCGACGCGGGCGACTGGCCCCCGCCGTCCGGGATCGGCAACTGCACATCGCCCCCCATCAGCATCGAAACCACAAGGGCGATAAGACCTATGATCCCGCCCCCGGCGACCAGACCGCCCCCCATGCCTCGCCTGTCTTCAACGTTTCCGCTCTCGCGTCGACCAATCCATCGCATGCGACACCTCTAAGAGAACTATTTCCAATCTCGTCGGGCTCGGATCATTACAGATTAAGCCCATACTCGTACTGATTTAATCCAAAAAGCACGACGTATAGCATTATTCGCAAAAATCGAACCAAAGATCAAATCGATCAAAAAGAATCTCGCGGCGGCGACCAAGATATAGCTATCGCGGCCAACGGCCAGGATTTATTATTCACCCATGCCCGGCACACTCTATATCGTCGCAACTCCCATAGGGAACCTCGAAGACATAACGATCAGGGCGCTTCGCATACTGAGAGAGGCCGACTTGATAGCCTGCGAAGACACCAGGCACACGAGAAAACTGCTGGCGCATTACGACATTTCGCGCCCGACCGTAAGCTACCACGAGCACAACGAGCGCGAGCGCGCGCCGGAGCTTATCGCTCGTCTTGAATCGAACGCGAAGATCGCGCTCGTCTCCGACGCCGGAACACCGCTCGTCTCCGATCCGGGTTTCCGCGTCGTTCAGATGGCCGTTGAGCGCGGGATACAGGTCGTCCCCGTGCCGGGCGCGTCGGCGCACGTCGCGGCGCTTGCGGCGTCGGGGCTGCCCACGAGCGAATTTCTGTTCGCGGGTTTCTTGCCGGCGAAGAAGTCGCACAGGCGGGCGCGATTCGACGCGCTCAAGTCGCTCGACTCGACGCTCATCTTTTTTGAATCGCCGCGCCGCATACGCGCGGCCGTTCTCGACGCGCTCGACGTACTGGGGGACCGCCCCGCGGTCATCGCACGCGAGCTTACAAAGCTGCACGAAGAGTTCATACGAGGCTCGCTTTCCGCAATGGAATTGCCCGCGGGCAGTGAGCGCGGCGAGTTCGTTTTAATAATCGGCCCGCCCCCCGGCGGCCCGGTCGAGCGCAAGCCCGGCCAGGTCGCGCATTCGATCAATGATGAGGTGGAAAGACTTGTGCGCGACGAGCATATCACACAGAAGGACGCGCTCAAGCGCGTGGCGCGCGCGCGCGGGATAAGCAAAAGCGATGCTTACCGTGCTATGCTTGCTGAAAAGGAAAAAGAAGAAAAGGGAGAATCGGAGCAGTAATAATGACAGTAAAAAGAATTATCTTGGTGGTCGTGTCTATACTTATAGCTTGCTTATCGGCGTCCGGGCAGAGCGGCTCGGGCGGCTCGCGGACAAATTATCGCGAGTATGCGGTCAACCTGACTTTCGCGGTCTATCAATACGAAGCGGGGCGCTCGCCCGCGATGGAAGAGGTCACGCGCCTCGGCTCGACCTTCTCATCGGCCGAGGAAGAGACCGGGTACTTGAGAGAGAAGCACAAGCTCCAGGAAGTCGCGGTGCGGCACGTGCGATCGGTGGGCCTTCGCAGCGGCGAGACTTTCAACGACGCGGTGCTGCTCGGGCCAGAGTACATGCTCTTTACTATGACGCCGCGGGAGATTGTTCGAGGGGTTATGAAGCTCGACTTCAAGGCCCGTTACGCCAACGAGGGGATGGTCGATGTCAAGAGCATCAACTTAGAGAATTACGAGACGCTATTGCTGCGCGGAGGGCGCGGGATGTTCGGGGTCAAGTACTACGTCGGGGCGGGCGGGCGTCAGGAGAGCGCGCCCGCGGAGCGCACCCTGCTCATATCAATCACGCCGGAGATAGTCCCGGTCGCGAACCTGCGCAACCGACCCGAACAGCTTTCGCATCCGCTCGACGAGCACGGAGGCGCGCTCACGCTGAAAGAGAGCGATCGCTTCACTCCGCCCGTGGCGGTTGATCGAGTGACGCCGAAGTTCGACACGGGACGCGGAGTGAAGGGCGCGGTGCTTCTCGGCGGAACAGTCACGCCCGAGGGCAAGATAATAAACGTAAGGGTGCTGCGCTCTATCGAACCGATAATAGACGAGCGCGCGATCGAGGCATTTCGTCAATATCGCTTCTCGCCCGCTCTCTTAAACGGCGAGCCAGTGCACGCCACCTACCGCGAAGAGATAACCTTCGCCCCGCCGCCGGCCCCGACCGTACTGCCGCAGGAAGAGCAGCGCCGCAAGCGCGACGCCGGGAGGCGGAGGTTTCCGTGGCCTGAGTAAAAAGGGCGTTGTAAGAGATGAGCCCCGCGGGAGCGGGATCTAAACATCCCGCTCCCGCGGGGCTCGAATCTATCTTCGGCCTTCCGCTATAGAGATTGCGCCCCCTCGGGGCCGCGCGCTACTTTCTATACCTCACCCAGTAAGGCACGCGAAGAGTCTGGCCGAGCGCGTCGTTGACGAGCAGGTATCCTATATGGTCGCGCCGCGTGCCTTTCTTTATCGCCGTCATCGTCACGGTCACCGTGGCCGACTCGCCTCGCGCGAGCGTCACAGAGTTGACGGACGGCGCGACGGTAACACGCTCGTCGGGTTGAATGCGCTCGACGCTTATATTGAAACTATTCGTCCCGTCAAGAATGCTTGTGATCTTGAGGTCGATGGTGCGCGTGACGGTCTTTTTCTTCAGCTTGTTTATGCCGAAGCTGAGGGTTGCCGGCTCGAAGATCGCGCCGACGCCGCCCGCCCTTTGAAGGTCGAGTCGCCCCGCGCCCGCCGCCAAAAGACCCGTGCGGACAGTCTTGTTGACATCGTTAAAGATATCGATATTGGCCGAGTTGACCAGGGCCGACTTTATCTGCGCGGGCGTCCAGTCGGGGTGAAGCTGTTTGACGAGAGCGGCCGCGCCCGCCACGTGCGGGGTAGCCTGGCTCGTGCCGTTTATCGCGATGAACCCGCTCGGGTCTTCCACCTGGCGTTGGGCGCCCGAAGGCGTCGTCCGCACTGCGCCCGAATAAACCGTTACGCCCGGCGCGGCAATGTCCGGTTTGAAAGTGCCGAGCGCCGAGGGGCCGCGCGAGCTGAAACCGGCTATGACGTCAGAGATGGCGCTGCCCGAGCCGAACGGCGCGATGCTTACGGTCGCGTCGGGGTTTGCGGCGAGGAACTCCTTGAGCGCGAGCCCGGCGCTCCTGGCGATAAAGATCGAAGGTATGGTTGTGCCGGGCACGTCCATGCTGATCATCGTGTCGCCGCCGTCTTCGCCTTCCGAAAGGTCCTTGTTATAGATTATCGCCGCCCTCGCGCCGGCCCTCCCGGCCGAGTTCACCTTGTCGGAAAATGAGCAGACGCCGCGCTCTATCAAAGCGACTTTACCCGTAAGGTCGGTCGTAATAGTCGCGCAGCCGCGCCCCGGCGGGTCGGCATAAACAACAGGCGACGTGGCGATCTCTTGAACCGGCACCGCGTTTCCGCTGGCCGAGCCGATGCGCTCAAGACCGGGCGCGATAGGAGTGGGCTGGGTGACGCTTATGATCGGCCCGACGGTGTGGCCGTTGGTCACGGCGGCTACGGTGATCGCCGACGGCGCGACGCCGGGCGATGCGATAGTCATTTCGTCATCAACGCCGCCGGCTCCCGCGTTGCCGGCCGCGGCAACTACGACGACGCCGGCCGCGACCGCTTCCTCTACGGTCCGGTCGAGCAGGCCGAGCGCGGACTGCGCGCCGCCGCCCAGGCTGAGATTTATAACATCCATGTCGTCTTCGACGGCCGCCTCGACGGCGTCGGCGATAAAGTCATTGCGGCCCGACCCGGTCTTGTCGAGCACGCGATAGTTGCCGAGGTAAGCGTGCGGCGCGACCCCGGATATTGGGCCGAGCGGGGTCTCGGTGCCGAGGTTGCCGGCGGCTATGCCGGCGACGTTCGTGCCGTGGCCGTTCTCGTCGTGCGCCGTCAGGCTGGAGGAGCCGACGAACGATCTGGCGACTATGACCTTTCTGTTCGTAAACTGCGCGTTGTCGTTATTGAATCTCGGATAGCCTTCCGGCATCGTAAAGCCCTGGCCGGAGAAGAGCGGATTGGTGATGTCTATGCCCGTATCGAGTATGCCGATCTTAATGCCCTCGCCCGCGACGCTCGACCCGCCGATTCGCTCCCAGATGGCGGGCGCGCCGATGAGGCCGATGCTGGTGTCGGTAAGCGCGTGGTACTGGCGAACAGGCTCGACCTGTTTGACGCCCGGCAGCGCGGCAATCGCCGCAACGTCGTCGGCGGCCACTTCTATGGAGACGGCGTTAGCAAGCTTGTGAAGCTCGGCGTTGACTCGCAAGGCGGGAGATACGAGCCGCGCCCGCGCCTTAAAATTCTGATGCTCCCGCTCGACCTGTGCTTCGTAGGAGAGGGCCCTCGGTGATCGGAAATCGACCTTTCGCCCGCCGCGCGGGCCCGCCCACGAGGCTCGCTCTCTTTCGATGACCGGAATGCCTTCAAGCTCGACTATGACGTTTACGGTGCCGCCCGCTTCAAAGAGGGGGCGAGGGCTTGCGGGCGCGTCGCTTCTGGTTATATGCGCGCTGCTGTTTTGGATCAATCCTGTGGAAGCTTGCATGGCAAGCGCCAGGCTCATTAGCAAAGCGATTAAAGAAGCATTCCTCTTCATAAGTGACATCTTCCTCGGTTATTAATTACGAAGCCGCTGTTCGATTGGTATGGATCGGGTGCGCCCTGCTCTGGCTTTGGCCGTGACGTATCGGACATCTTTATCGGCAGGGCAGTTAAAGACTAGCACAGTTTTGCGCCCGTTGTCTTGACCCGCAAAAGAATCATAACAAACCGATGCGCTCCGCTCGCGCACCGGTTTAGACGCGGTCTTTGGGTCGGAGGTCTGAATTTTACAGCCTGACGATCTTCGACTCGTGCTCGGGCATGCCGAGCCGGCGCGTGACGTTGCGCGAGTCGACGACAAACCGCGCGAGCCGCAGCACCCGCGAATAGTCTATGGACGAATGGTCCGTCACTATGGCCACGCAATCGGCCCGCGAAATCGCTTCGTCCGTAAGCTCGACGCTTGTGAGGCTGCCCTTGCCGTCGAGGTTCATCTCCGGTATGAACGGGTCGTGATAGCTGACGCGCGCGCCCTTGTGGAGGAGCTGGTCGAGTATGCCGAGCGCCGGCGACTCCCTGACGTCGTTGATGTCTTTCTTGTAGGCCACTCCGAGCACGAGCACTTCGGAGCCCTTGAGGGCCTTGCTCTGTTCGTTGAGCCCGTCCTGCACGAGATGAACGACGTGGCTCGGGCATGCGAGAGTTGACCTCTTCGGCAAGCCCTATAAAACGGGCCTCGAACCCATGGAGCCGCGCCTTCCACGACAGGTAATGCGGGTCGAGCGGAATGCAGTGCCCGCCTATGCCGGGGCCGGGATAAAACGGCATGAAGCCGAACGGTTTGGTCGCCGCCGCCTGTATGACCTCGTAGCTGTCTATCCCGAGGTGATAGCAAAGCTGCGCCATTTCGTTTACGAGCGCGATGTTGACGGAGCGGAAGGTGTTTTCGAGCAGCTTCGCCGTCTCGGCCACCCGCGAGCTTGATACCTTATAGACTCGTTCGACTATCGTCTGGTAGAGCGTCGAGGCGACTTCCGTTGAACATCTGCGATACGCCGCCGACGACCTTCGGGATGTTGTGGGTCTGGAACTGGCGATTGCCCGGGTCAACGCGCTCGGGCGAGAAGGCGACATAAAAATCCTTATCGAGCTTCAGGCCCGTCTCTTCGAGCATAGGCAGAAGCACCTCGTCGGTCGTCCCCGGATAAGTCGTTGACTCAAGAACGATGAGTTGAGGCGAATGCAGGTATGCTTTGACCTGCTCGGCCGCCGCCAGTATGTAGGAGATGTCGGGCTCTTTCGTCTTGCGCAGCGGCGTGGGGACGCAGATGATGACGGCGTCCGTCTCTTTTAGCCTTGAAAAATCGGAGGTCGCGGAAAGCTTTTGCCGCTCGACGAGCGTGCGCACCACCTCCGTCGAAACGTCCGGGATGTAGGACTCGCCGGAATTTATCTGATGGATGCGCCTCTCATCCAGTTCGAACCCAATGACCGGCAGGCCGCTGCGACCGAATTCGACCGCAAGCGGCAATCCCACGTAGCCCATGCCTATGACGCCTACGACAGCCTTGCGCTCAATTATCTTGCTCAACAGTTCCGCTCTCATCAATATTTTCCTTCTATCAGGGCGTTAGGGGTGAATTATCAAGGGAGCAACTCGTGTTAAATGAAACTACACCTCGCTCGGGTGAGTCAACACTATTCACGGCAGCTCACGCGCGTTAAATAGATCGAGCAGCTCGTCGCCCGTGAGCGTCGCCGTACCCACTTTGCCGACGACCACGCCCGCCGCATGATTCTGCAAGAACGGCCGCCTCCACAAATGACGCGCCCGAAGCGAGCGCGAGCGTGAGCGTGGCGATCACCGTGTCGCCCGCGCCGGTCACATCATAGACTTCGCGCGCGACGGTCGGGATATGCGTAGCCTCGCCCTCATCGGTGAAGAGCGTCATCCCCTCCTCGCCCCGCGTTATCAACACGGCGCGGCAGTCGAGCGAGTCGAGCAGACGGCGTCCGGCCGCGACCAGGCTCGCTTCGTCCTCGATGGCTATCGCGGCCGCTTCGGCGGCCTCCTGGTGATTGGGCGTGATGACCGTGACCGGTTGGTAAAGATCGAAGCTTCGCATCTTCGGGTCGAGGCACACGATAAGTTCGCGCGCGCGCGCGCGCGCAAGCGCGCCGGCAAGCAGGCTCCCAGTTAAGAGCCCTTTGTTGTAGTCCGATACGATCACCGCGTCGGCCGCCTCTATCATCTCCGAAAAACGCGCGAGGACCGTGCGCTCATTCTCTTCGCTTATGGGCGCGCGGCTCTCGCGGTCGGCGCGCACCACCTGCTGGTTGTGAGCGATTATGCGCGTCTTGAGAGTGGTCGGGCGCGCACGGTCCGAGATCAGCCCGTCGCCGGTCGCGCCCAGCTCTTTAAAAGACTCGCGCAAGCGCTCGCCTTCGCGGTCGTCGCCGATTATGCCGAGCGGCATCGCCATAGCGCCGAGCGCCGAAAGATTCGACACGACGTTGCCCGCCCCGCCGAGCGCGAGCGTGTGCCGCTCGACCTCGACTACGGGCACGGGCGCTTCGGGCGATATGCGGCGCACGCGGCCCCATATAAATTCGTCGAGCATAAGATCGCCCAGCACAACTATGCGCTTGCCTTCAAAGAGGGCCGTAAGCTCGCCGGCTCGTGCGCCGGTGAGCCGCGCGCCGGTGTTTTCATTTTCGCGCCGAAGCTCGCTCATCTGAGAACCATCCGTCAAGATTTAATAACAGTGTCAGACACGGAAACGGCTCCCGGAGCCGCTTTCATAATTTCATCTATCGCGGCTATGACCTCCGCGTCGGTTATATTTTTTATATCTACCGCGCCTGCTCCTATCCGCCGCCCGACTATGCGGTAAGGGGAGTCGCCCCATGGATGCCACACCGCGGGATCGGACGAGCCGAAGAGAGCGACTATCGGCCGCCCCAGCGCGGCGGCGATGTGCATGGGGCCGCTGTCGTTTCCGACAAAGAGGCTTGCGCGGTGAGTGAGCGCGACGACCTCTTTTAAGCTCAGGCCGACGACGGCGCGCGCGCCCGAGCGCGTCAGGGCCGCGACCTCGCGCGCGAGATTCTCCTGGCCCGGCCCGGCGATGACCGCGCACTTCAGATTCCACCGCTCGCCAAGATAATCGGCCGCGGCCGCAAACCCTTCCGCGCGCCATCTCTTCGCCTCGAAAGCGGCGGCGGGCGCGAGGACGGCGAAATCTTTTATAAGCCCCGCCTCATCGAGCCGCCGGCGGATGGCGGTTTCCGCCCGGGCCGAAGGACGAAGGGTGAGGCGCGGTACGGGGTCAGGCCAGGGCACGCCCGCCCAGTGCAAAAGCGCGAGCTGTTGCTCTACGCTGTGAATGCGCGAGCGCCCAAGCAGGAGGTCCGGCGCGGGCGCCCGCGCCGTAAGCAGTCGCGACAGACCGTAGGCCGCATAGCCTACGCTATAGCGCGCCCCTGAAAGCTTCGCTATCAGCGTGGCGGTTGTGCCGCCGTGCATGTTGAAGGCTACGTCGAAGCGTTTTCGTCGAAGCTCTCGTATGAGGCGGGCGCGCGCGGGGAGGGATTTTTCTACCACGATCAATTCGTTTACTAGCGGGTGGTCATCGGCGAGAGATGCCGACAGCGGCTCTAACAATACGGTCACCTCTATATCAGGCCGCCATGCCTTGAGCGCGGCGATGGCGGGGGTCATCAGAACGGTATCGCCTATCGAGCGCAGCCTTATGAGCAGCGCCTTGCCGACCGACGACCAATCCGGCAAGTCTTGCGGGCTGGTGAAGTCTGGCGATGTCACTCTTCAATCACTGCCTCGTCGATGAGCATGACAGGTATGTCGTCGCGCACGGGGTAGGCGCGCTTGCATTCGGGGCATTTCAGCGCCGACCCGTCGGGTTTCAATTCCACCTTTACCTTGCATACGGGGCAGGCGAGTATCTCAAGCAGTCTTTCGCTTACCGGCACCCTCGCACCTCCTCTGTTTGAGCGTCAAGTCTCAGCACCCGCTCAAGAGAGCGTCAAACTTCTCAAATTTGCGCGATTCACAAAATGCCGCCGCGTCCTGGCGGTAAAAAGATTGCGCGCAGGTAGCGCTTGACTCGCTTTTCGATGTATAAACTATCTGGCCTCGAACTTTCGTCATTCTCCAAGCGTAGATTGGCTTGAGTTCTATTAAACCCTATTTCACACAGGAGAATCTAAAATGCAGTCAAGAAGATTAATGTTTATGCTTTCGCTTGTCGTGCTTATCGCGCTCGCGTCAATCGCGTCCGCGCAGGACCCCGTTTCTGGCAAGTACGAAGGCGTGGCGAAAAGCGACCAGATCGGTGAGATCCCCCTTACGGCCGAGATTAAAAACGAAAACGGAAAGATTTCGGGCAAGATTGATTCGCCGCAGGGCCAGTTGACAATCACAAGCGGGACCTTTGCCGAGGGCAAGCTCACGATGAAATTCGATGCCGGCGGTACTGAAGGCACCGTGACCGCCACGCTTCAGGGCGACAAGATCATCGGCAAATGGGAGATCGCGGGCCAGGGCGGCCCACTCGAACTCAAGAGGGTCGGCGCGGCGAGCACCGCGAGCCGCCGCGGCCCCGGCAGCTACGACCGCCGCCGCCGGCGACCCCATATCGGGAGATTGGGACGGCTCGGCCGACGCCCAGGGCATGACGATACCCTTCGTGCTCAAGCTCAAGCTGAACGGCGAGACCGTCACCGGCACGTCCGAGTCCGCCCAGGGCAAGATCGATATAAGCAAGGGCATGTACAAGGACAACAAGCTGAGCTTCGCGCTCGCGACCGAGCAGGGCGCGATCACCTTTACCGGGATGATCAAAGAAGGCAAGATCGTCGGCGAGTTCGATTTCGCGGGCCAGATGCAGGGCAAGTGGGAAGCCAAGAAGAAGTAATGAGGATTGATGACTGAGGACCGAGCAAAAGATAGACTCGGTCCTCAGCCCTCGTCGCTCAGTCCTTCTGGAAAACTATCTCGCCGTTAATGACCGTCATCACGCAGCGGGTCTTCAGAATCTCGGCTTCGGGTATCTTCATTATGTCGGCCGACAGCACCGTGAGGTCCGCGAGCTTGCCTACCTCTATCGACCCCCTGACCTGCTCTTCAAATGCGGCATAGGCCGCCCACAGCGTGAACATTTTTAGGGCCTGCTCGCGCGTCACCTTCTGCTCGGGGTGCCAGCCCTCGCCCGAAAAACCTTTCTGGTCGCGCCGCGCGACCGCCGCGTAAAACTCTATCATCGGCTCGCCGCGCTCGACCGGGGCGTCGCTGCCTCCGGCTATTATCGACCCCTGCTTGATAAAGCTTTGCCACGCGTACGCGCCTTCGAGCCGGCGTATGCCTACGCGGCTCGGCGCAAAATGCAGATCGCCTATCGCGTGCGACGGCTGCATCGAAGGGATGACGCCCAGGCGCACGAATCGAGGTATGTCGCTCGGGTGCATGATCTGCGCGTGCTCGACTCTCCAGCGCGGCTCGCGCACCTTGCGCTCGGCGGGCGGCACTGCCTTGAATGCTTTCTCGTACAGGTCGAGTATCACTCGATTGGCGCGGTCGCCGATGGCATGCGTTTCGATCTGAATGCCCTGCCTGAGCGCTTCGATAAACATGGGCATCAAATCTTCTTCCTTGTACATCAACAGACCCGTGGTGTCGTGGTCCGCGTAAGGCTCTAGCAGCGCCGCGCCTTTCGACCCGAGCGCGCCGTCAATGCTGACCTTTATGGTGCGGACGGTCAGGCGATTGTCGAACAGGCTCAGGGTCGCGCCCTCGCGTATGAGCCGCATCGCGTCCGCGCTCGGGCCTCGTATCGCTTCGTATATCCGGAGCTTGATGCGCCCGTCGGAGTATAGCTTTTTCAACCGCTCGACTTCCGCGAGGGGGCTGCCGGCGTTTTGAATCTGCGTCCACCCAAGCTGTATGCTCCGCTCGACGCCGAGCACGAGCGCCCGCTCGCGATCCGCCTCGGTGTCGGCGGGGATGTGGCGGCCGACGAGCCCCTGCGCGCGGTCGATGAGCATGCCGGTCGGCTCTCCCGTAGCTTTATCTTTCATTATCTCGCCGCCGGGCGGGCTCGCACTCTCTTTCGTTATCCCCGCGACTTTCAGCGCCGCGCTGTTTGTGACCGAGGCATGCCCATCCGCGCGCGTAAGATATACGGGTTTGTCGGGCGATATTTTATCCAGGTCCCACCGCGTGGGGAAAACCTGCGGCTTCCAGAAGGTTTCGATCCAACCTCGCCCGGTCACCCACTGGCCCGGCTTCGTCTGGTCGACGCGCTCTTTAACCCTCTTCAGAAACTCCTGAAGGCTCGACGTGCCCTCAAGGTTCAGAGTTATTTCACGCTCGCCCACTCCGGCCAGGTGATAATGCGAGTCGGCAAGCCCCGGCAACACCGTGTTGCCCTTCAAGTTGACGACGCGAGTGGAGCCGCCTTTAAAGCGCATTGCCCCGCTGTCGGCCCCGACATAGATGATCTTACCGCCGCGAACGGCGACGGCCTGGGCGCGCGGACTTCGGTCGTTTACCGTGTAGATGTTTCCGTTGACGAATATCGCGTCGGCCGTCTCGGCCTGAGTAAGCGCCGCCGCCGGACACAGCGCGGCTATGATAAAAAGAATGGTTATTGCTTTCATGATTTCCTCGCGGAGATAGTAAGGGCAGCCCTCGCGGCTGCCCTAGCCCGAGCCTCGCCCTACAGGTTATATCGTCCCGCTTCTATTATGGAATTGGCTATGAGGCGGCGCGCGGCAATCGCCTTGATCGGGGCGCGGTGAGTGAGACGGTCGATCAAATCCTCGCCGCCGGTCGTCTCGCTCGACACAATGCGCGCGGCGCGCTCGACCCTCAGCGACGCCTCGCGCGAAAAGACGCGACATATCTCTATCTGCGTCGCGCACTTATCAAAGCCGCGCCTGGTGATGAGTCGCTGCGTTCGAAGCAGCGCGCTCTCCATCGCGTAAACGTCCATGACCATATCGGAGATGAGCGCGAGCGATTCCTGCTCGTCGCGCGCGCGGTCACCGAAACTCTTTTCGACCTGGCCTATGCTTGCCAGCGTCATCCCCTTCGCGCCCGCCAGCATCCTCAGCTCGTCGCGAAATACGAGGCTGCCGAAATTCAGATGCAGCGTGTCAGACGTGGGCAAATCTCCGGCCAGTATGCATTTGGCGGAATCAAACAGAGCCAGCTCGCCCGTGCGCGCGCGGCGCAGCAACTGACTCGCGATCACTATTCGATTGATCTCGTTCGTTCCCTCGTAGATTCGCGCTATGCGCGCGTCGCGGTATGCGCGCTCGGCCGGGTAGTCCTTCGAATAGCCGTAGCCGCCGAAAATCTGCACCTCTTCATCCACGACAAAGGCGAGCGCTTCGCTCACCCAGACCTTTATGATCGAGCATTCGATGGCATACTGCTCAAGCACGCCGAGCACTTCCGACGGCGTCTCTTTATCGACGGTTTCAAGCGCGGCGTCTATCGTGCCGAGCGTGCGATAAAGCATCGCCTCGCAGACGTAAGCCCGGATGGCCATCTCCGCGATCTTCTCTTTGATGAGTCCGAAGTTTGCAATGGGCTGTCCGAACTGGTGCCGCTCTTTGGCGTACTCGACCGACTGAGAGAGCGAGAGCTTTATCGTTCCCACCGAGCGCGCGCCGAGCTTGAGCCGCCCGATGTTCAAGACGTTGAAAGCGATCTTATGGCCGCGCCCTATCTCGCCCAGGACGTTTTCGACGGGGACGCGGCAATCTTCGAGCATAAGCGCGGTCGTCGAGGAGCCGTCGAGCCCGAGCTTTTTCTCCTCGTGCCCGCTCACGAGTCCGGGCACGCGCTCGACCAGGAAAGCGGTGAATTTCTCGCCGTCAACTTTTGCGAAGACGGTAAAAAGATCCGCAAACCCGCCGTTTGTGATCCACATCTTCTGGCCGTTGAGCGTGTAATGCGTGCCGTCTTCACTCAACACGGCTTTAGTCTTTGCGGCGAGCGCGTCGCTTCCCGAATGCGGCTCCGTGAGCGCGTAAGCGCCGATCATTTCGCCCGAGGCGAGTCGGGGCAGGTATTTCCGCTTCTGCTCTTCGCTGCCGAAAAAGACTATAGGAAGGGTGCCGATGTTTACGTGCGAGCTTTGCGTCCCGGCAAACGACGATTGCAAGGCGAACTGCTCGCCGACGACCGCCGAGCTTACTTTGTCCAATCCGAGCCCGCCGTATTTTTCCGGAATGTCTATCGAGAGCAGCCCGAGCCCGCCCGCCGTGCGCATAAGCTCGCGGTGAGTCTCGTAGTTCTTTGCGTATATCTCATCTTCGCGCGGGATGACTTCCTTGCGAAGAAATTCTTCCGCCGTGCGCGCAAACATCCTCTGCTCTTCGGTTATATCTTCGGGCGTGAATATATCTTCGGGCGCGAGGTCTTCGATAAGGAAGCTTCCGCCTTTGAAGTTCGCAGATTCTTCGGCCTTGCTTGTCATGATCTTCTCCGGTTTTTTGCTGATTGTGGCTAGACAATACCACTGATGAAGAAAAAAGTGAAAAGAGCTTTGCGCATTTCGCTTTTCACTATTCACTCACCACAATTCACTCGGTCGTTAAGATGATCTTGCCGTATGTCTCTCTGCCTTCGAGCTTGCGATGGGCTTCGGCGGCCTGTTCCAGGGGGAGCCTCAGCCCTATGGTTAAGCGCAGCTTGCCCGTGGCTACCCATTCGACCACGCGCTCTACGCCCTGGCGCGCGACCTCGGGCACGCGCATCGCGGTCATAAGCCAGAACGCGCTCACCTTGATCGAGTTCTCGTAAAGTCCGCGCACGTCGAGCGGATCGGGCCGCCCGCTCGCCGCGCCGTAGCTTATAAGGTGGCCGAACGGCGCGAGCGAGCGAAGACTGCCCTCGAAGGTCGACTTTCCGACCGAGTCTAAAACAAGGTCTACGCCGCGCCCGCCGGTAACGCGCTTGACCTCTTCGACGAAATCGAGCTTGTTATAAAGAAAGACGCTGTCGGCGCCCATGTCGCGCACGAGCGCGGCCTTCTCTTCGGTCGAGGTCGTGCCATAAACGCGAGCGCCTACGTGCCGGGCCATCTGTATCGCGAGCAGCCCGACGCCGCCCGCTGCCGCGTGCACGAGCACGCTTTTGCCCTCCTGCACGTTATCCATGGTGAAGAGCATGTGATAAGCCGTAAGAGCCTGGAGCGGGAAGGCGGCGCCCGCCTCGAATGAAACGGAGTCGGGCAGCGGGATCAACTGGCGAGCGCCGACGCGCGTGTACTCGGCGTAGCAGTTCTGGCCCAGAAAAGCGACGCGTTTTCCAATAAGGTCGGGCGAGACGCCTTCGCCGACCTCTTCGACAACGCCCGCGGCTTCAGCGCCGGGTATCTGGGGAAACTGAGGCTCGGTCAAATACTGCCCGCGTCGAAATAGCGTGTCGGCGAAATTCACGCCTATGGCGTGGACACGGACGAGCACCTCTCCGGGGCCGGGCGACGGCCGCTCCGCCTCTTCGTAGCGGAGAACTTCAGGCGCGCCCTTTTCGTGAAATCTTATAGCTTTCATGCCTCTCTCCTCGAAATAGCTCTAAGTCTGCATCCCGCCGTTGGGGCTTATCGTCTGCCCGACGACGTAGCTCGAATCGTCGCTTGCCAAAAACAGGGCGACCGAGGCGATCTCGTCGGGCGAGGCTATGCGCCCGAGCGGCGTCATCTGGATCATCAAAGGACGCATCTCCTCGGGCAGGTTATTGAGGATCGGAGTATCGACCCAACCCGGCGCGATGCAGTTTACGCGTATCCCCGCGGGCGCCACTTCCTGGGCGACCCCTTTTGTGAATCCTATAATCGCCGCCTTGGCCGCGGTATAGTTTGCCGCGCCGGGCAGGCCCCGCAATCCCGCCACCGAGCCTATGCTGATGATCGAGCCGGTCCCTCGCGGGAGCATTCGATTTATCGCCTCGCGAGTGCAATAGAAAGTCCCGTTCAGGTGAACGTCTAAAAGCGACTGCCATACTTCATCGGTCATCAAGTGGACCGGGGTAAGCTCGCCGCCGCCGCCCGCGTTGTTTACAAGGACGTCGACCGCCCAGCCGCGACCGTCGATTTCTTTAAACAGGGCGGCGACAGATTCCCTGCTGCCGACATCCGTGACCACGGAAAAAGATTCACCTCCCCTGGAATGGGCCATGCGAGCCGTTTCCGAGCCGCCCGCCTCGTTCAGGTCGGCGATGACCACGCGCGCGCCTTCCGCCGCAAATCTGAGCGCGATGGCGCGCCCTATTCCTGAGCCCCCGCCGGTAATGACGGCAGTCTTATCTTTCAGCCTCATCATCAGACCTCGCCGGAAATAAAGATTGAACGGCCATCGAACGGATGCGCGCGTGATGGCCACGCCAATTCTACAATGAAGCGTCGTATTAGAAAAACTCGATATAAGGAATAGACAAAACGGTGAGCGTCACTCGCGCGGAATTGTCGCGGAATTGTCATCGCTCGCTGAAATCTCGCCCTTCAAAATCCGCGATGCGACGCCGCAATGCTTCGGGGACGCGGACGGGGCGAAGCAGTTTCGGGTCGATGCATACGTAAAGCGACGAGGCGGCGCCGATGAGTCGATCTTCGCCTTCGGGGTAAATCTCGAAGTCAAACGTCATGCTGGTGTTGCCTATCGCGGAGACGCGCGTGTAGATTTCGAGCACCTCGTCGAAACGCGCGGGCGATTTGAATTCTATGGTGGTGCGCGCAAGGACGGTGTCCGCGCCCGTGTCGATCAGGTCCTTCCAGGTCATCCCCATCTCGCGGAAGTATTCGGTCCACGCCACGTCGTAATAGGTCAGATAATTTCCGTTGAAGACAATCCCCTGCAAATCGGTATCGGCAAATCTGACCCTGATCTTATGGTGAAATCTAAAATCTGTTTTCACGGTGGGAGATATTGCCTGAAAGTCATCGGCTAATCAATGCGCGCACAGAGCGGGCGCGAGAGACGGGCCCGTTTTCTAAAGAGTTTTCTCTGTGCTATGCTCAGCGACGTTTTCGGGCAGCATCCATATTCGGAGGAAAGATAATGATCATCCCGCTTAATGAATACGATTTCTTAAAGCGCGCTTTAGTCGCCCACGCAAATAAAGAGGCCGTCGTCTGCGGCGACGTTCGTCTGACGTATCGCGAGCTTGGCGAGCGAGTGATGCGGTGGGCGGGGTTGATGCGAAGGCTCGGCATAAAGCGCGGCGACCGCGTGGCCATACTTTCGCAAAACTGTCACCGCGTCATCGAAGCCTTCTTCGGCGCGCCGCTCGTGGGGGCAGTGCTGATGCCGCTCAACTTCCGGCTTGTGCCCGAAGATTTCGAGTACATACTAAACCACGGCGGGGCGCGCGTGGTCATAATCGAAGAAGGGCTCACCGAGCAGATCGAGCCCATCCGCGAACGGCTCGAAACAATCGAGCATTTCATACTCGCGCGCAACGCGCCCGCGCCGTCGGAGGCCGAAGAAGGCTATGCGGATTATGAGACCTTGCTGGCCGACACGCCGGCCGAAGTGATCGCGCCGGCCGAAATTGACGAGAACGACCCCTCGGCATTGCTCTACACATCGGGCACGACCGGCAAACCAAAGGGAGTGATGCTCACTCACCGGAATCTTTACTTGAACGCGATGAACTCTATATGCGAGTTCTCGCTCCACGAGCGCGACGTATATCTGCACACGCTCGCGCAGTTCCACTGCAACGGATGGGGCTTGCCTTACGCGGTCACGGGGATGGGCGCGACCCACGTCATAATAAAGAAGTTCGAGCCCGCCTTATTCTTTGACCTGCTAGCGCGCGAGCGCGTGACGTTTGCAGCCATGCCGCCGACGATGATCAACATGGCGTTGAATCACTCGCTCGACGCGGAGGCAATATCTCGGTTGCCGCGCCCTATGAGGGTGGCGACCGCGGGGTCGGCCCCACCGCCCGCGACCATACAGGGCGCGCAAGAGAGATTCGGCTGGCAGGTGATTCAGATATATGGCCTGACCGAGACATCGCCTTTTCTCACTGTTTCAAAAATAAAGCCGGCTATGGATCAATGGCCGGAAGACCAGCGACTGCGGGTGCAGGCCAAGACCGGGTATCCGATGATCGGCGTCAACATCCGCGTGGTCGATGACGAAGGGCGCGACATCCCGCCCGACAGCAACGAAGCGGGCGAAGTCCTTGCGAGAGCAAATGTCGTAATGGCCGGCTACTGGCGGCAGCCCGAGGCTACGGAGGCCGTGATAGTCAACGGGTGGTTTCACACGGGCGATATGGCTTTGATCGATAGCGAAGGGTATATCGAAGTCGTCAACCGCAAAAAGGACCTTATAATATCGGGCGGCGAGAATATATCGTCGATTGAAGTCGAAGGCTTTCTTTATAAGCACCCTTCGGTGCTTGAGGCGGCCGTCATAGCCGCGCCGGACGAGCGATGGGGCGAGGTGCCTTATGCCGTCGTCGTCGTAAAGCCGGGCGCGACGGTGTCGGAAGCCGAGCTTATCGAGTTCTGCCGCGAAAACCTGGCTCATTTTAAATGCCCCAAGCGAGTTCAGTTTATAGACGCGCTCCCGCGAACGGCCACCGGCAAGATTCAGAAGAACCTTTTGCGCGAGCGATTCTGGAGTGGCAAGAGCAAACGAGTGGGATAGATATTGACGCGAAAGGATGTAAATACGGTCTATATATCCTTTCCCTTAATCAGCCCCTTTTACTATAGCTATTAAAATCATGAACATAAATCATGACTAGTAGTAGTAGTAGGTCCTGTGGAAAAGTGGACCCTTACTGCTAAAGTGTTGTAAAGACTGCCCAGAAGCCCTTTATAGGCTGTGAAAAAGCCTGTTGAAAACATGTGCAAAAACAGGCCCGGCTGTGGAACCTTCGGCTAAGTAGAAGAATTATCAACAGGTTCCACAGCGGCTCCACAGGGCATACATGTGGAAAAACTGGCTAACTCGTTTTAATTGATCAATTAACCTGTTGATAAGCCTGTGATAATCTCTGTTTTTGGATTAATAGTGGCTAGACGCTTTACCGGTAACGATTTATCGCCTCCCGGTGGTAGCTTTCCAGCGATCTGTTAAAGAAACAGGTTTCTTGCTCTTCGGGTTAGAGAAATCTTACCGACCGGCTAAATCAATATTCCAGCTTGCCGTTATACTTCATCTCATTGATATTAAAGCGCATATTCAGGTGGTGCGGGCGGCGCTCATTTCTATTTTCGGGTATAAAGCGGTTATTAAGAGCGGAAAAGAACTGGACTTCGCCACCTTCCGGCGTGATAAAAGGCTCTCCGTTGACCCTTCGCTGGAATATGAAGCGTGCGCCGAGCCCGTCATTACGCGGCGGCTGGTACTCGTGGAGGAACAGGCGCTCGCCTTTGCGCTGTAGATATGTGTCGTTCTTAAGCTCTGCGGTTGTAAGCTTTAGCATTGTTGCCGCGGCCGCCTGGAAGTCATTGTTCGGGTTTGTCGATTCTACCTGGACCGTGATTATTATGTAATCCGGAAAGTCCGCCTCGGCAAAAGCCTTAAGCCGCGCCATTAGCTGCTCGTCCGGTTTCTGTTTCAACTGCATGTATTTGCTTATGGCCTGGCGAATGGGCCTGGCCGAAAGGAACCGTATGCGAAAGATAACGTCCCTATCTTCGGCAACGCGGCTTTCATTCGACGCCAAGGCGGCGGTTCCTATCAAACATTCTCGACGTGTCTACGTAAGTCTGCGTCTGTCCCCACGGAGAGTCATTCAAGACCTTCTCGGTCTCTTTTTCCGACCACTCACTATATGGCTTTTTGTCCCACTGGGCCGAACCCGACGACGCAAACACGATCAGGAGCGCGAGCAGGCTCATGATTGAAGACCGCTTGAATATTCTCATAGGACTCTCCTTTGCCGCTTGAGATCGAAACGTGCCCGGCGACTTTTGCGCGCAAGAGTATACGCTATGGATATTTTTTGCAAGCGGGCAGCAATTGCCGCCGCGGACTGTTTTGTAACCGCGACAGGCGGGCAAGCGTCTCCGTCATTGCCATTCAGAGATTCTAACGCTCACATTGAACACTGGAGGAGGAGCACATGAAAAGGCTGATTCCGCTCATATTTCTTTTTGCGCTCTTAGCGCCCCTGGCGACGCGGGCAGGCGAAGCGCGGCTCGTCAGGTATCCGCACTATCATCAAGGCCGTATAGCATTTACATACCTGGCCGACATATGGACCGCTAAAGAAGATGGTACGGACGTTCCGCAGACTCACCGTCCATCGCGCGCGCGACGTATATCCGCGCTTTTCACCCGACGGCCGCTCGATAGCGTTTTCGAGCGACCGCGACGGCAATCTCGACATCTTCGTGATTCCGGCCGAAGGCGGCGCGGCTCGCCAGCTCACGTTTCATTCGGCTGACGATACGATGCTCGGATGGTCGCCCGATTCTCGGCGCATACTCTTCTCGTCGCAGAGAAACGAAGACTTCGCGGCAAAGATCTACACCGTCGGCGTCGAAGGCGGCATGGCGCAAAACACCGGCGCGGACATGGGCATCTATGCGGCGTTTTCGCCCGACGGCCGGCGGCTCGCCATAAATCGCAAGTCGCAGGCTTACTGGCGCAAATATTACCGCGGCTCGGCCACGAGCGATGTGACCGTCATGGACGTGGCGGCGAAAAAGTTTACGGACCTCACGGATTTCAACGGCATAGACACGTGGCCGATGTGGGGCGCGGACGGTCATATATATTTCGTCAGCGACCGCGAGGGAAACGGACTGACTAATATATGGCGGGTGGCCGAATCTGGCGGCAAGGCCGAGCGAATCACCTCGTTCAAAGCGGGCGACGTGCGCTGGCCCGCTATGAGCGCGGACGGCAAGACAATAATGTTCGAGCACGACTTTCAGGTCTGGAAGCTCGATGTGGCCGGCCGCAAGGCCGCTCCCATAAAGCTCGACATCGCCGCCGAGACGCAGGATAGCCTGACCGAAGTGCGCGACTTCAACTCGCAGGCGGACGATTACGATCTTTCGCCGACGGGCCGCCGCATAGCCCTTTCAATCCACGGCGAGATATTCACCGCGCCGACCGAAGAGGGCGACCTGGTGCAGCTAACAGATAGCCCAGCGCGCGACAAAGACCCGCAGTATTCGCCCGACGGCCGGTGGGTCGCCTTTATAAGCGACCGCAGCGGGCGCGAAGAGCTTTATATAAAATCTTCGGACGGCGCGGGCGAGCCTCAGAAGATAACCGATCAGGACACGCTGAAGTTTTCCGTCTCCTGGTCGCCTAACTCGAAAGAGATCGCTTTCACTTCTTCCGACAACAAGCTGCGCAAGTACAACGTCGAGACGAAGCAGACGGCGGAGCTAAGCGCGTCGAAGTACGGCACGCCGGGCCAGCCCGCATGGTCTGCCGACGGCAAATGGATCGCTTATTCAAAGCCGGAATACACCCGCACGTCGGACATATTTTTGATCCCGGCCGCGGGCGGCGAAGAGCGAAAGGTAACGTTCGATTCCGCGAATGATTCGAACCCTCGATTTTCGCACGACGGCCGCAAGATATTCTTTGTTCGCAGCGACGGCGGGGGCGGCGGAGCGCAGCCGACGGCGCAGATTTATAGCGTCACGCTTGAGCGCGAAGAGCGCGACCCTTCCGAGCCCGAAGAGCGACCGGAAGGCGCGGACTCGCAAGATCAGATGGCGGAGGGCGCGGCGCGACGCATGCAGCAGCGTAACCAGCCGCCCAAAGATATTACCGTTGACTGGGCCGGGCTCAAGCGCCGCACGCGGCAGGTGACCCGCATGCCGTTTGCGGTCTTTAACTACGCAGTCTCGCCCGACAACCGCACGATTGTTTTCGTGACAACGGAACCGTCGGCCACCAGACAGGTGCCTGTAATCTACTCGATACAGGAAAACGGCCGCCGCCTCACGCGAATTACTTCGGGCGGCGCGCCGGGCGGGGATGATGATGCTCCCGGCGGCTTCGGCGGTTTTGGCGGCGGCATCTCTTCGCTAAATATCACGCGCGACGGGCGCACGCTCTATTTCCGCGAAGGCAATTCGATCTATTCGGTGCAGCTTGCCCAATCGGCCGCGGCCGCCCAGGCGGGAGCCGCGCCGGGTCGCGAAAGCGCGCGCCGCCGGATTAACTTCAACGCGAAGGTGAGAATCGACCGCCGCGCCGAGTGGGCCGAGATGTTTGACGACGCGTGGCGCACGATGAAGTATCGCTTCTACGACACCCAGATGCACGGCAGGGATTGGGATGTGATGCGGGCGAAGTACCAGCCGCTCGTCGATTATGTCGGCGACCGCCAGGAGCTTCTCAACGTGATCAATGAAATGATAGGAGAGTTGAACGCGTCGCATACGGGAGCGGCCCCGCCGCCGCGAGGTCGCGAAGGCGGCGCGACGACGGTCCATCTCGGCATAGACCTTGAGCCGGACGCGGCGGCGGGTCGATACCGCGTGACCCACATTTACGAAGAGGGCCCGGCCGATAAGGATTGGGTAAAGGTCGCGTCGAACGATTACCTCATCGCCATCGACGGCAAGCCGGTCAAGGCGGGCGATGATTATTGGGCGATGCTAAATCACCGGCTCAACCGCAAGGTAGAGGTGACGTTCAATAACAAGCCCACAGAAGAAGGCGCGTGGAAGACTCGCGTAGAGCCGATCGGCATGGGCGCATTCAACCAGTTGCGCTACGAGCGGTGGGTTAAGCAGCGCCGCGAGATGGTCGATAAAATGTCGAACGGGCGCATAGGCTACGTTCACATACAGGCGATGAATCAGCCTTCCCTGCGCCGGTTCGAGAAAGAGATTCGCGAGAACCGCAACAAGGAGGCGCTCGTCATCGACCAGCGATGGAACGGCGGCGGCAACATCGAGCAGGAGTTGCTGGCGATACTCGTTCAGCGGCCGTATCAGGTGTGGCAGCCGCGAGGGACCGAGTCCGCTATGCGCCCGTTCGCGGGTTATTTCGGCCCGAAGGTCGTGTTGCAGAACTGGCGCTCGGCATCGAACGCCGAGATGTTCCCGGCGGGTTTCCGCGCGCTCGGGCTCGGCAAGGTTATAGGGACGCCGACGGCGGGCGCGGTCATCGGCACCGGCAGCTACACGCTGATCGACGGCTCGACCGTGCGCACGCCGGGCGTAGGCGTTTATCTCGCGGACGATAAGCGCACGAACATGGAGAACCTCGGCGTACCGCCCGACATCTTTGTCGAAAACACGCCGGAAGACACCCTGGCGGGCCGCGACCGGCAACTGGAAACGGCCGTGCAGGAATTGCTGAAAGAACTCGGGCAGAAGCCTCAACAGGCAAAGCGCGATTAAAGTCTGACTGAGTCTCTGAAGTAGGGAGCCCCGTAGGGGCGAGATGTTTATAGAAGTAGCTTGGGATACACGATCAGAGCTCCGTAGGTGCGGCATATTACATCCCGCTCCTACGGAGCTCAATCAATGATTCAGCCTCTTTCTATAAACATTGCGTCCCTACGGGACTCTCATCCTCACACTTTTTGTGCAACTCCCCATGCCCTATTCTTTTTTGCGATCTATCAGATTGGTTAAAGTGCGCCTTTGCGCCACGGACCCCAGATCGCGAACGTGATGCCGGGCGTTTGCACATTCACGAAGAGCGTCTCGCCGTCGGGGCTGAAGGTCGCCCCGGCGAATTCACCGCCCGGAAAACTCGGCACGACGTTCTTCGCGAAATCGAATATGCGACCGTCCGCGGTGAGCCCGCGCATAAATTGCTCGCCGCTCCCGTCCTCGCAAAGGATCAGCCCGCCCCGCGGCGTCACGCAAACGTTGTCGGGCCTGTCCAAAACCTCGACGGCGGGCGATTCGAAGAATAATCGAAGGTGCCCGTCCGAGTTCTTCTCCGGCCGGTACTCCCAGACCTGGCCGAGAAGTTTATCGCCCCCGCTCGTGGCGGTGAAGAAAATCGACCCGCCGCCGTACCAGCACCCTTCCAGCCGCGCGAATGTCGCGCCGCCCTTCGCCTTGCCTTGCTTATATACCGCGAGCGCATCCGTATCGGCCGCGGCCGGGTCCGGGTCTTCAATATCGACCCACGCGACCGGCAGCTTTGCGCCTGTCTTTTGAGCGGTCCTGGTGTCGTAATCATTCCGGCCCTTGATGGCCAGCATCTGTAATCTCCCGCCCTCGCGCAGCCTGCCCTTTCTTTTCGGGATAAAGCGGTAGAACCCGGCCGTGCCATAATCCTCGGTCTCATAGACGATGCCCGTCGCCGGGTTTACCGCGATGGCTTCGTGTACGAAACGGCCCATCGCCTTGAGCGGTTCGGGCGCGACAAGGCCGTCGGATTTGGCTGACACCTCAAAGCAATACCCATGCGGCTCGGAAAACCCTCCAAACTCGCGCCCCTCCGCATCTGTAAATTTTCTTTTTCCCAGCACAGTCTCTTCGCAGGTGATCCACGAGGTCCACGGCGTAGGCCCGCCCGCGCAGTTTTGAAGCGTGCCGCTCAGGCTGACAAATTCGCTTATGACCCGGCGCGTCTTCGGGTCGATGATCAGAGTCGTCGTGCCGCCGCCCGCAAGTCTGTCGTAAGGCTTCGCGTCGCTTATGGCCACGCCTTCTTTTGCGAGCCGGTTGTTTATCTCGTGATTGCGGACCAGGCGGATTTTTCCATTAACATCGAAGGCCGCCATGCCGTCGTGCCTTCCCGGCGTGGGCCGCCCGTCCGTCATCGGGCCGCCTGTCTTGCCCAGGACCGCATACTCGAACCCCTCCGGCAAAGCGAGCAGGACTTCTTCGATGTTGCTTGCCTTCCGAGGCGCGAGCGGCCCATACGCGCCGTTTGCCGCGCTCGCTATCATGTGACCGTAGCCTGCCGCGGCCAGCTCGCCGCGGGCGATCAAACTTGTGAAGGCCAGCGCGCCGAGCGCCCCCGTACCGTTGCGCAGAAAATCTCTTCTCTTCATTCGATTATCATTCTCCTGAATGTTCGTGTAAGGCATAACTTTGTCAGAGGTGGTCCCCACAGGTCAACCGCACAGATATAAGCCGCGCGTTAAATTCTTGTCATACGGTTTTTATCCGCGCGTTAGAAACATCCCTTAAACTTGAAGGCTATTGCCCTAGCCTTTATGATGTAGAGCCGACCGTTCCTGGCGCTATCTGTAAAAAATGAATCTCAGGCCGGAGTAACAGAATGTTTAACTCTGGAGACACTATTGGCCCTTACAAACTCATAAGGCAACTTGGAGTAGGCGGCTTTGGTGTTGTCTGGTTGGCTGAAAAGCAGGATGTGATCTCCGCTCCTCCCGTAGCGCTGAAGTTCACACATACACACGAGCTAGAGCTGGAGACGGTCAAGCGAGAGGCAGAGACCTGGAGGCTCGTGATTGGCCATCGCAACGTGCTGCCAATGCTCGAGGCCCAGGTCTATGGCCCTTATGTCGTGATAGCGAGCGAATACGCATCCGGGGGCACTTTAAGGGCGTGGATGGATTCTCATAAATATCCTTCGACGTCTCTTATGGAGAAGATAAAGGTGGTCTCTGAAATTCTAGAGGGGCTACAACATCTGCACACAAAGGGTGTGATTCACCGCGACATAAAACCGGAGAATGTGCTGCTTCAGGAGAACACGCCGAGACTGGCGGACTTCGGCCTCGCGCGCGTGCTTCAAACCAGCTTGCTTTCCAAGTCTATCACCGGTTCGCCCCGGTACATGGCCCCCGAAACTTTCGAGGGCCGGTACTCCCGGCAGACCGATATCTGGTCGGTCGGGATACTCCTGTACGAGTTGTTAGCGGAAGAACAACCCTACAGCAACACCGAATTGATCCCGCTGATTAATGAGATCACTACCAAAAACCCTCGCCCTCTCCCCGCCAGCGTGCCGAGGCCGCTACAAGATGTAGTTAACGCGGCGCTTCAAAAAGACCCTGCGCAAAGGTTTAAGACGGCCGACGAGATGCGCGCGCAACTGGAGAGGGCGATCAGGATCAGCGATCTTGTCGAGACCAGGGAATATCCGGGACCCCGGACAGTCAAGACACCTTCCCCTCCACCGCAAGATGTGCCCCGGAAGGCGATCAATAAAAGGGTGCTGGTCGCCGTTCTGGCGCTCGTGCTAGTGGCAGGGCTCGCCGTCTATCTTTATCTAACAAGCAATGGAACTACTAAACCGCAGATGCCGCCTCTCACTTCCTATAACGCCGAGTACGCTGTCGTAGACGACCGGGGAGGCGTCAACTTACATACGCGCCCGACGAAGCTTTTTAGCCTCGACCTGGATGGCGTGCCCTTGAACATGGTCGAGATACCCGGCGGCAGTTTTGATATGGGCATAAATGATTCGGACATTAAATGGCTTGACGCCGAATACACAATGCACCAGAAGTATAGCGACCCCCGCGAAGCGCAGACGGCGGAAGGTAACGCAAAGAAATTGGTCCGCGCGCAGTTGGCTCGGCATAGAGTCTCAGTCCCGCCGTTTTATATCGGTCAGTACGAGGTGACTCGCGAGCAATGGAGGGCGATTGCCAGTCGCGCGGATTTGAAGGTCAGCATCGACCTGGCGAACCCGGACCCCTCAACCTCTCAAAGCCAGGGGTTGACCAAAGCTCAGGCAAATATGCTCCCGGTAGAGTCCGTCACCTGGTTTGACGCCAAAGAGTTCTGTGATCGATTGTCGAAGCTGACCGGCTATAAGTTCAGGCTTCCGAGCGAGGCTGAATGGGAGTATGCCTGTCGCGCGGGGTCCGACAAGCATTTTCATACCGGCAACCTATTGCCTCCGGAGATGTCAAACTACGATGGGCGGTCCAGGTACAGGATAGAGCAAAGAGGTGAGGACCGGTTCCGAAGACAGAAGACAACACCTGTCGGATCATTCAAGCCCAACGCTTTCGGCCTGTTCGACCTGCATGGAAATGTTTGGGAGTGGTGCCTCGACCCCTGGCATAACGATTATCAGGGAGCGCCGACGGACGGGAGCGCCTGGTTGAATGACGGCAATGATGTCTTCAGGGTTCAGCGCGGCGGCAATTACGACGCCGTAGGTTATGAATGTCGCTGCGGCCATCGGTCTTACGACAGACCGGATAGCAAATCATCTCAGAAAGGTTTTCGCGTAATAATGGAAGTGCCGCGTTAAAAGATACTCGGCAACGACTGACCCCGCTCTGGCTTCACAGCCCTTGCGCCAGCGGATATATTCTTTATGAGTGCATGTGGGCGCGCGTGAGACTGCGAAGTCCCGGGCGTACAATGGATCTGGTTCTCAACCGCGACCTGCTCAATTCAATCACCACCGAAGCGCTCGAATCATTCCTGCGGCGCCAGCGATGGTATGGCGCGAAATCAAAAAAGATCACTGGACATCGCATAATCGACCTCATCCCGGTCGCGCATACCCCTCGGCCGCTTGCGCTCGCGCTCGTCGAGGTGCGCTTCGCTGAAGGCCCTGAAGAGACCTATCAGCTCGCGCTCAGTCTTCGCGAGCCGGAAGAGGTCGGGCCTGCCGCGGAAAAGGTAGTAATGGTTCGACGGGGGGCTCGCGCTCTACGATGCGCTCTCGGAACCGGCCGCGTGCGAGTCGTTGTTCAAAGCAATCTACAGCCGCCGGACCTTTTCCGGAATCGACGGCCGCGCGATGGTGCAACAGCACATGTCGATTGCGCGCGGCGAAGACGTGCGTTTTACGCGGCCGCTCGAATTGGAACAGAGCAACAGCTCGGTCGTATTTGACGATGCTATTTTCTTGAAGCTCTTTCGCAAGGTTGTATTCGGCATAAACCCCGATTTCGAGATCAGCCGGTTTCTCACCTCGCACCCGGACTTCCATAACGCGCCGAAGATTTTTGCCGCCTTCGAGTACAGCGCTCTAAACTCGACGGCCACGCTCGTCTTGATCCAGGAATACCTTCAGGCGCTCGGTACCGGGCAAGAGATCGCATCGGAAATACTAAAGGATTACTTCGAAAACGCGACGGCCGGCAGCCTGCGCGCCTTCGAGCACCCGGCGCGCCAGCTCGGTCTGCTGTTGGGTGAGCTTCACCTGGCGCTTGCGTCAGAAGAGGACGACCCGGCGTTTGCGCCCGAGCCCGCCGCGCGCGATGCCACGGATAGATTGTGGGCGACGATAAAAGAGAAGATGAGCGACCTCGAATCATCCATCAGCGGGCAGAAGGATATGAGCCGCGAGTTGTGGAGAAGCGCGACCGCCGCCCTGGCCGCGCTCGGGCCGGTCGAGGACGCGGGGTTGAGAATCCGCATACACGGCGATTATCACCTGGGGCAGGTTCTTCGCACGCAAAAGGGGTGGATGATACTCGATTTCGAGGGCGAGCCGAGCCGCCCTCTCGAAGAGCGCCGCCGAAAGCATAGCCCGCTCAGAGACGTGGCCGTGATGCTGCGCTCTTTCAACTACGTCGCGCACGAGGCCGTATTTAATCGATCAGAGCAGCCGGCGCCGGATCGGGAATCGCTTCAGATAAAGGCGGCCCGGTGGCAATCGCTGATGCGCGAGGCGTTTCTGACCGGCTATTACAGCGTGATGAATGGTTCGCGCGTGCTGCCCGCCGGCGCGGCCGATCGTAACAAGCTCATCGCGCTGTTCGAGCTTGAGCGGGCCATAACCGAGTTGAGTTATGACATAAACAGCCGCCCCGAATCGGCCGATGTCGGGCTTCAAAGCATCAAGCGAATTCTCGGCCTCGACCGTAACGAGGATTAGTCCTCACCCGGACGCAAAGATTATCGATCAAGAAAGGGCAGGAAGGATGCGAATACTAATAGCGAATGACGACGGCATATACAGTCCCGGCATCGCGGCGCTCGCGGAGGTCGCCTCGCGCTTCGGCGACATTCGCATAGTCGCGCCGGACGTAGAGCAATCCTCGATGAGCCATGCTATCACCGCGACGCGCCCGCTTTCGTACCGCCGCACGCCGCTCAAACAGTTCGAGGCTTATCGCGTCAACGGCACGCCGGCCGATTGTGTCGCGCTCGGAGCTTACCACTGGGAGAAGGTTGACCTCGTGCTTTCGGGAATAAACCTGGGCACGAACCTCGGCAACGCGATATGGCATTCGGGGACGCTGGCGGCGGCCAAGCAGGCGGCGCTTCTTGGGCTGCGCGGCATAGCCTTCTCGACGCCGATAACTCAGGACGAGCCGGATTTCGGCAAGCTCGCGCCGTACGTTTCGCGGGTGCTTGAAACGCTGCTGGACGAACCCGAGTTGAGGCTCGTAAATGTCAACCTCCCCGAAAACCCGAAAGGGCTGATGTGGACGTGCCAGTCTTGCAGGCAGTATGACGGCAAGGTCGTACCGGGCGAGGACCCGCTCGGGCGTCGTCACTTCTGGTTTACGGTCATACCGATCACGGAGAGCGAAGAGGGGACCGACCGCTGGGCGATGGCGCGCAATTACGTGTCGATAACCCCGCTCAGGCTCGACCTGACGAATGAAAAGGATCTCGAAGCGGCCCGCCGCCACCACCCGCTCGATTAAAGAATTGCCGATTGCGGAATTCGGATTGCGGTTTGGCTTCTCGCCGCGTTATAAGATAGGCCCACGTCGGGATCTTCTCAAAGAATCATTCTCAGGAGGACGGGTCCGTGAAAAGAATCTCTCTCGGTTTTCTGCTCATCGCAGCTTTTATCGCAACTGCTTTTCCGGGCGGCGCGCGGGCGCAATCGCAAAGCGCGGCTTTGCCCGAAGGCGTCAAGTCACGCCGGGTAGATATATGGAGCGACGGCACGCGCATGTCGGGCGACCTCTTTTATCCGGCCGACATGAAACCCGACAGCCGGCTGCCCGCGGTCATCCTTTGCCACGGCTGGGGCGGCACGCGCGACCACCTCAACCGCGCCTACGCGCCGCAAATAGCCGGGGCCGGGTTCGTCGTGCTGACTTTCGATTACCGCGGCTGGGGCGATAGCGACAGCCGGCTCGTGCTGAAAGAGAAGATGCCGAAGCCCGACGAGAAGGGAGAAGCCACGGTGCGCGTGCAGGCGGTACGAGAAGTCGTTGACCCCTTCGATCAGGTCGAAGACATTACCAGCGCGATAAATTTCATCACAGGCGAGCCGGGCATAGACGCTTCGCGCATAGGGTTATGGGGGACGAGCTACGGCGGGGGCCACGTGCTTTATGTCGCCGCCACCGACCCGCGCGTCAAGTGCATAGTCAGCCAGGTGGGCTCGATGGACTCGGGGAAGATGGCCGAGCACCCGTCCTACAAAGGCGGGTTGAGCCGGGCGCAACAGGAAGAGATCCAGCGCGCGCGCGGCGAGGGGGGAATTGCGCCCGTGCCGCAGGGCGTCGACCAGTTTGCGAACCTGCGCGGCACGCCTTACGTGTCGAGGATGATTAAGTACCGCCCCGTAGAATTCGCGCCGAGGCTGAAGGTTCCGATACTGATCATCGACGTAGAGAAAGAAGAGCTGTTCGATATAAAAGAGCACGGCGGATTGGTCTATGAGCGCGTAAAAAACATCGTGCCCGCGAAATACCACGTGCTGCCCGGCATGACGCACTACGGCATTTATAGTACGGGGCGCAAGCAGGCGACCGATCTGGCCATCGAGTGGTACACGAAGCACCTCAAATCGGCGGGCAAGCCATAATATCTATCGTCTTGCGTCAGCGGGGCACGTATGTATCGCCGGGATTGATTCGGCAGGAGTCCTGTTTGGTTGTTAAAGAACCCTGTGATATTATGACCGCGAGATTGTAATGAATCACGCACTTCAAGCAATATCCATATGTTGAGGAGGCGAAATCATGACTGCAAGCTGCGGGTCAGTTTCTCACAGAGTATTAACATTCGCGCTTTGTGCTTTGCTGTACGCGTCTGCTAGCGGGTCATTAGCGGCAAATGCATCAGGGCAGATGCGGCAAAGAGTTTTAGAAAGAGATGCCTTCCCCTTTGAGCCGATTGAAATAATAGACGTAAAAGTCAAAAAGGGTTCTATTAGTTTCGGCTCAACTTTGGACAATGATGTAGATTGGCTAGAGGGCTTAACTCTCCGGGTGAAGAACATTTCTGAGACGCCCATTAGCTATATAAGCATTGGACTCCACGTCAACCCACCGGAATCGGGCAGTTTGCCAAAGATGACAATATTTTCCGCGGGTTCTTTGCCAGTTCCGCAAAACGGTGTTCTACAACCTGCGAAAGTGTTAGTCGCTCCTGATGACTATGTAGACATCCCCTTTGATGCGGGTGCATATAGGGTATATAAAACCGAGTTGCAAGCTTCTAAAGTACTTTTGCGAATAGAAACTATATGCTTTACAGATGACACGGCATGGATGCAGGGAATGCTACATAAACGCGATCCCAATAATCCCTTCAGGTGGAATGTAATTGAGTCCTCTAAAAAAAGATATGAAGAATTCTTAAAGAAACAGCGTTCTGAAAGACTCCCTACCAAAGCTTCTTGCTAGTTTGCGTAATGTCTATGCACAACCATGAGCATTCTATACGCACGCGTGAGTATGCTTAACACACGCGATGCAAAAGCTTGCGCTAAACTTGCTGTAAGCCTCGTGATTGCATAGTTCCTGGTTCGCCGCCTGTTAAAAATCGTGCGTTTTATCGGAAATGCGCCGGTTGACCGCCACGCGGCCTCGCTTGATTACAACCTGCGCGTGATTCACGCCGAAAAAGTAAGGTATCTGGCGATAATCCGGGCAATCGAATACGCAGATGTCCGCCTGCTTCCCTTCTTCGAGCGAGCCTATACGCTTCGCCGCGGCCGAGGCTGTAGGCAGGATTTATAGTCGCGGCGGTGATCGCTTCGGCGGGCGTCATGCGCATCTGCGCGCAGGCTATTGAAAGCGCCATCTGCATAGACGGCGTGGGCGAGCTGCCGGGGTTGAAGTCTGTGGCTATGGCCATTGAAAGCCCCGCCTCGATCATCTTCCGCGCCGGCGCGTAGCGCGCGAGCCCGAGGTTGAAAACCGCGCCCGGCAGCAGCACCGCCATAACGCCCGCGCGGGCGAGCATCTCGATCCCTTCGTCGTCGACCCATTCGAGGTGATCGGCCGTCGCCGCTCCCATCTGTGCGGCGAGTCGGGCCCCGCCGCACAGCGTCAACTGGTCGGCGTGAAGCCGCACGCCGAGCCCAAGCTCGCGGGCCCGCTCGCAGACGCGGCGCGTCTCGTCGACCGTGAAAACGTGCGATTCGCAAAATACGTCCACGTATTCGGCCAGACGCTCGCGGGCGGCGCGCGGCATCATCTCGTCGATGACAAGCTGGACGTAGCGCTCGCGCAGGCCGGGGCCGCGATACTCGTCCGGCACTTCGTGCGCGCCCAGCAGTGTCGGGACCAGCTCAAGCGGGGTCTCGCGGTCGAGCCGGCGTATGACTCGAAGTATCTTCAGCTCGTCATCGACCGTCAGCCCATAACCGCTTTTCGCCTCGACGGTCGTCGTGCCGTGCTCAAGAAGCCATCGCACGCGGGGGAGCGCAAGCTCGAAGAGCTGACTTTCGGTGGCCGCGCGCGTCTTGCGCACGGTCGAGCGAATACCGCCGCCGCGAGCGGCGATCTCCTGATAGGTCACCCCCGCCGCGCGCATCTCGTATTCGTCTTCGCGCGTGCCGGCAAAGACCGGATGCGTGTGCGCGTCGACGAACCCCGGCATGACGACGAGCCCGGCGCGCGTCTATCCGCCGCGCGCTCTGGCTTGCGCGGGGCGCGACCTCAGAAGTGGCTCCCACAGCCACTATCAAGCCATCGCGAGCGAGCACGGCGCCGTCTTCTATGATCCCAAGCTCGCGCATCTCGCCGCCCGCGCGCGCGCGCGCCGGCCCGCGAAGCGTCACGAGCTGGGCCGCGTTGGTGATGAGTATCTCCTGGCTTTCCATGTGTCTGATGAAGAACACCGCGGGCATGAAGCCGTCTATAAAGCGCGCCTTGAAAGAACAGACATGTCCCTTGAAGAGTGAGCCCCGTAGGGGCGATATGTTTGTAGAAACGGGCTGAATCGATTGTTGAGCTCCGTAGGAGCGGCATATTTACATCTCGCTCCTACGGAGCTCCGGTTGTGTATAGAATCTCGTTCTATAAACATATCGTCCCTACTGGACTCTTCAGGCGCGCTTTAAAGACCTCGCCCGCGCAGGGCTCATCCGCGCAAAATTGCGTCAGCTTATATTTTGTATCTGAGGGTCGCGCCCGCGCCCCCGAACTCCGAGAGCAGCTCAGGGTTCTCGATAAAAGTTGTGCCGGCCGAAGTCGATTGCGCGAGCCTTATAAGCTCGTCCGCCACGACGCGCGCCTGGGCCAGGTCGAGCCCGGAGCGCGCCTCCGGGTTATACATGTCGATGACCTTTTCGACTCTGCCCGCGTCGTAGGAGATATTCTCCGCGGCGGCCTGTATGAAAAGCTTATCGGCCTGGCCGTTATAAAGCGCCGCGAGCGTCTCTTCGACGCCAAGCACCGCAAGGCCATCCGCGCGGTACTCGCTGACGAGGCCGGCCACCTTCTCCGCGTCGGTTTCCGCGTCGCGCTCGCGAACCGCTTCGGTGCTCGCCTCGAAAATCTCTTTCTCGGGCGCTTTGATGTCCATGCTCAGCACGTCGATGACCCGGTCGGACAACTGCTGCGGCATCTGCTCCCTGAGCAGTTGAATTATCGATTTCATCGCCCGCCAGTATTACCTGCTCCGTCTTCTCTTCGTTGACGACCCGGCCGAGGATTTCGATCACCTCTTTGGCGTGGTGGAGGTGATAGTTTTCGAGGTGGCGTTGATAACGCATCTGCGACCAGCCACCCACCTTGGTGCGGTTGGTCTTGCGCCCCTGCACCTCTTCGCTCGTAAGCAGCTTGCCCCGCCCGAATACGAACAATCGCGCGGCGTTCGTGTTTGCCACGAGCACCACGTATCGCGGGTACTGGTCTATGAGCCGCGCGAGCGGGTACAGGTGCGGCTGCTCATAGATGAAGAGCCGGTTGCGCGGGATCGGCGCGCCCAACTGCACGGCCTCGAAGAAATCATCGGCCGCCGCGCAAGCAAATATCGCGAGCCCGTTGGCCTCGGGCAAGATCTCGGTCTCAAGGTAGGCGAGCACGCGCTCGGCGTCTTGATCGAAGCTCAGGCGTTCGGCGGAGGTTGCGGCATAGGTCTTTGCGCGGTCGGAAAACTCTTTGCGCACGAAGGATTGAAAGTTGTCGCGGCCGTGCTGGTCCGGCTCGGCGTTCAGATAAAGGCTTATGAAAGGAAATCCGGTCGGCTCGAAAGCGGCAAGGCGGTCCAGCAAGTCTGTGAGGGCCATATTTTACCTCTGTTCAGGTGTAGGTCCACGCCTGATGATAACACCCGCCGGACGGGCCGCCCAAATTGATAACCCGGTTTCGCGCCCGCTACCTGATGACGCGGGGGTGTGCTATAGTGACCGCCGAATCAAGATGGCGATTAAGGCAATATGAGATGAGTGACACGCTGATAGGAACGGTCAAAGGGCCGGGCGAAAAACCGCACGAGTTCGTCTTCATCACCACGGACAACGAGCGCACGCGCGTGAGCGAGTTCGTCTATTACCAGGCGACCGCGGCGAAAAGCGAACGGCATATACTCGGGAACATCACCGGGCGCGAGCTTGTGCGGTCGTTGCCGGACAGCTTTCTTGCCGACCCGGCGACCCCGCCCGCGGTGGTCGCGGCGATGATCGGCCTTGAAGACGAGGGCGCGGAGTTGTTCGAGATAACCGTGTCGGTCATCGGCTATTTCGACGACGAGCTTTCTGATTTTATAAACCCGCGCGTGCCGCCCCTGCCGGGCCAGCAGGTCTTTCTCGCGCCGTCCGAGATGCTCGCGCATGTGCTTTCGCCGCGGCGCAGGGGCGAGCCTGGCTCCGCGCACGTCGGGAGCCTTCTGACGCGCGAGCCCGGACAGGTCCCCGTCGTGCTCTCGGTCAAGGATATTGTCTCGACGCATCTCGCGGTGCTCGCCTCGACCGGCGCGGGCAAAAGCTACACGGCGTCGGTGCTCGTAGAAGAATTGATGAAGCCCGAAAACCGCTCGGCAGTAGTAGTAATTGATCCGCACGGCGAATACGAGACTTTGCAGGAGATGAAGAAGGCCGACTTCAAAGAGTATTTTTCGGCGGCGGGCTACACGCCGGAGATCCGCATACTGAGGCCCGAAAAAGTTAAGGTGCGCTTCGACTCGCTCGAATTCGCGGATATATGCTACCTGCTGCCGGAGATGACCGATAAGATGCGTCATTTCCTCGGCAACGCCTTCCGCACGGTGCGCGACCGCGCCGGCAAGCACGGCCATTACACTATTCAAGACTTGATGGAGGCCGTAGCCGAGCAGCGATACGGCGACGACGAAGGGAATCGCGCGGGCAACATAAGCACGATTGACGGGCTCGAATGGCGCTTGAACGATCGCTTCCGCGGCTATTCAAAGCACCAGATTTTTTCCGACCACCAGCACAACCCGCTCGTGGAGCTTTTCCGCCCCGGCCAATGCACTGTGCTTCAACTCGTCGACATCGACGAAAAAGAGCAGCAGGTGATCGTCGGCACCCTGCTCCGCCGCGCCATACTCGCGCGCATGGCCACGCACAAGGGTGAGATTACGGACCCGACGAGCGACCGCTATCTGCCTTATCCGATATTCGCGCTGCTTGAAGAGGCGCACCGCTTCGCGCCCGCCGGACAGACCGTGGTGTCGACGAACGTGCTGAAGCAGATACTTTCTGAGGGGCGCAAATTCGGTCTTGGCGTGGGGCTCATCACGCAGCGGCCGGGCAAGCTCGATTCCGACGTGCTGTCGCAGTGCATGACGCAATTCATCATGCGTATCGTGAACCCGATCGATCAGGATACCATCGCCAGGACGGTCGAGGGCGCGGGCCGGCGCATGCTCGACGAATTGCCGGCGCTCACCAAGGGGCAGTTGATCGTTTCGGGAGTCGCGATCAACACGCCGGTGATGTGCCAGGTGAGAAAGCGGCTGACGCGGCACGGCGGCGAGACTATTGACGCGCCCGCCGAGTGGGCGAAGTATCATTCGGATTCAAGCCGCGCGCGCCGCGACGAAGAGCAGGCCGTCATGGTAAAGCCTGAGCCGCGTTCGGGCGGCCGTATAGGTGGGATCGACATTTGACGCGCGCCCGTCGTTTTCAGAAGGCGCAGCGGTAGTTATAGACTTCATAACCGACCTTCCATTCGCCTTTTACCTTTCTATAGATTTTATAGGTCACTCCTTCATAGCCTTTCGTCGCGGTAATGACCTCCGCGGTCCCGTCGCGGTCCATGTCGAGCTGGTCGGCGAGCACTTCGGTCAGCGCGTACTTTTTAACGTCGCCGAGCGAGCCTCCGCCGGGGAGATCCTTCTGCGATGTGCGGCGATACCGGGTGAGCGCCGGCTTGAAGGTTGCGCCCGCCGGCTCGGCTATGAGAAAGAGCTGGTGCAGCGTCTTGCCGTTCGCGTCGGTCTCGGCAAGAAAGCTCGCTACGATCTCGACGCGGCCATCGCGGTTCAGGTCCATCGCCGTCATGTTGATCGTCTCCATCTTTTCGAGCGCAGCAGCCGGTACGGCTTTCGCGCGGAACTGGCTGCGGCCAAGCTCGGAGACCGCGGCCCTCTCCGACGGCGTGGGCGCGCGTCGCGAAGCGGTCTTTTGGCCGAGCGCCTGAGATTCGGTAGCGATAGCCATGACCAGACCGTTTATCCTCGCATTGGTTTCAAGCTCCGCGCCCGACTGCGCGCCCAGGCAGTCGGTGCCCGTTCGTTCTTTCAACATCAGCGAGCCGGCCTCCGCGCCGCCGAACAGCAGCCGGTACTTGCGGCCGGCGCGGTAATACCTGGAGGCGAAGCGGGCGAACTCGCGAGAGGTTGCGGCGGCCGGCGCGAGCAACTTGCCGCGGGTAATGATGACGAGAGGGTCAACATAAGCCTTTTCATCGGAGCGCGTGACGACGAATATGACCACATCGGCGGCCACCTGCCTTCGCTCGGCGGCCCGGGGGCCGGCCTTTTGTGCCGCCCCGCTTCTCGACTCGGTTTCGGCCGGGATCGACGTTGAAAGAGGGGCGATCAGAAGGAGCAAGGAGAGAACAGATCGAAAGCGAGTTTGACGCATAACGCTCACCCCCTGGAGCCGTCTGATTTTCTCAATAAGCAATCGAGTATGCAATCGAAGTTTTATTGGCCATTTCGCGCGCGAGAGATTATATTCACACCTGCACCGAGTACACCTAGCGGAGGATCGAACATGCCTTTCACACGGATGGATCAGGGAAAGATCGAGGATTGGATGCAGATCGGCGCGGAGGTCGCCCGGCGGCAGACCGGCATGCCCGCTATTATTAAGGGCATGCTCTTAGAGCTTGAGCGGCAGGTCAACGGTTTCGCGATCAACCAGCTACAGCACGGGCTCCAGACCGCCACTCGCGCCCTGCGCGACGGCGCGAGCGAAGAGGTCGTCGTCGCGGCCCTCTGCCACGACATAGGTAAAGTCATATCGGTCGAGAACCACCCGGCGATTGCCGCCGAGATAATAAAGCCATACGTCTCGCGCGAGACTTACGAGATCGTGCGCACGCACCAGGACTTCCAGGGCCGCCACTATTATGCGCTGGTGGGAAAAGACCCGGAGGCGCGCAGGCCAGTACGAGGGCCAGCCCTGGTACGAGCTGGCCACGCGCTTCACCGACGAGTGGGACCAGACATCCTTCGACCCGGATTACGACACGCTGCCGCTTTCGCACTTCGAGCCGATGATCGAGCGCGTCTTCGCCCAGCCGCAGCGCGCCATGGCGGGCGGCGCATAAATCGATGATCTATATCTTAATCACCCACGTCGGTCGCGGCTTGCGCATATGATGAACTTTGTTCGCAAAGTGCTGCTGCTCGGCTATTCAAGCATCGTCTTCTTCTTCATCTGCTGCGCGCTTGCCCTGATAGTCTTTGCCTCAATCGAGCTGTGGCACGGCATCAACCCTCAGGAGACATCGCCGCTAAGGGAGCGCTTCAACGCGGTGCTTGAAGGCATCGGGCTGCTCACGATTGCGGTGGCCGCGCTGGAACTCGGGCAGACGATACTCGAAGAAGAGGTGGTGCGCGAGGCGCAGATGAGCGCGCCGACGCGCGTGCGGCGCTTCCTGTCGCGCTTCATGGTGGTCGTCATCGTTTCGCTCTCGATAGAGACGATGGTCGCCGTATTCCAGCTCATCCATGACGACCCGGCACGGCTGCCGCAGGCGGCCTCCATTGGCATCGCGGCCGCGCTGCTGCTGGCCGGCTGGGGCGTGTTCATCAGGCTCAATAAGAGCGCCGAAGAGCTTGAGCCCGAGGCCATGGAGCGGGCGAAGAGCGAGGACCGCAAGGTCGAATAGCGCGCGTGCGCGTTAACCGCGCCTTCGATGCTAAAGAATAAAAAAGGCCGGCTTTCGGGCCGGCCTCAATAGTGTGCAATGTGAGCTAGGACTATTCAAAGGTCGGAACAGGTCTGCGACTCGGGACCGAATCTGGTATAAGCTGCCTGAGATTTTCGGGCCGGGCGCGCGGGTCGAGCAATCCGTTGCGAACGAACTCGACCAACTGGCGAAACTCCTCCTGCGTTAGCTCTATCGGCTCGCGCAGCACCGGGTCGAGCCTTTCGAGAACAGGCTCGCGCGGGCCCACGGTCGCGTTTAATCCTGGAAAGGCGGCGTTGACGCGGTCGGCGGCATAGGTTTCGAGCGATCGCTCTACGTTCATGTAGTGGCCTATCGCGGCTTCAAGCGTGGTGAACGCGCCGTTATGAAAGAAGGCGGGCTGGACGGCCACGTTGCGAAGCGGCGGGATGCGGAATCGATAGCGGTCGGCGGGGTCGCCGGTCGCGCGCTCCACCCCGAAATCTTCATTCCTATCCGCGCCGTCAAACTCCATGTTCGCGCTCGCGGGGACTATCTGCGGCACGCCCGCGACGCGGGGGAAGAAGTTGCCGAACATCTCGCTCGAATCGCCCGAAACGTCGTGGCACAGCACGCATCGCGCGGTTGTGAAGAAGAGCAGCGCGCCGCGCTTCTGGTCTTCGGTCATCGCGGTGCGCTCGCCGCGGGCGAAGCGGTCGACGGGGGCGTTTGCGAACGCAAGCGTGAACTGAAATTCGGCGAGCGCGCGAGCGATCATCTCGTAATTGACGGCCGCCCCGGACTTCACCTCGGGGAAGACCTTCTTAAAAAGCTTTCTGTACTTCTTGACGCGGTCGACGCGCCGCGCCAGTTCGTCGCGCATCTCCTGGTTCGAGCCGTTGAAGCTGAACCCGGCCATCTCGGCGCGGGTGGTCGTCGGCACGAAGGCTTGCGCCACCAGCAGGTGAGGCAGGTTCGAGAGCGACATCCCTTCGGGTTCGGGGAGGCTGAAGCCGCCGTTTTGATCGAAGGGGCTGCCCGAAAAGGCGACTATGCGCGCATCCCACATCAGCTTTGGGAAGAAGGCCGCATTTATGAGCCTGGGCGCGCGGCGCTTGTTAAACGGCCCGCGCCGGTTCGGTCCTACTACGGCGTTGTTGCCGACGCCTATCGACAGCGGCAAGGTGTCGCTGAACCCGGCGGTCGGCGAGTGACAGCTCGCGCAGCTTACGTCTCCGTTCAGGCTCAGTATTGAATCGAAGAAGAGCAGGCGGCCGATGTCGGCGAGCTTGTTATTTATGCGGCGGCCGAGCCGCTGTTCGAGCGTAGATTCTATATCGCCGGTGAATCCGCGGTCGGCGAGCACGCCCGCGAGCTGATCGTCGAGGCTTGAAGACTGCGCGCGGACAGCCTCTTTTTGCGTCCCTAAAAATATGCCCGCAATTATTGCCGTCGAGATAACCAGTAGCTTTACCGATCGCATTGGTGTGATCCTCTAACCGCGGCGGTCTTAACCCAATAACCCAAAATGAAAAATGGCCGGGGATTTCCAGATCGTTAAGTAGTAGCCTGTTGCAACCGGGCGGCAGGCTTTGGTAGATTCCTGTGAACCGATGTTTAAAAGCGAGGCTTGAAAGCTATGAGTTTTACAGAGATTCAGCACATTTCCGAAATGAATGACGAGAGAATCGAGACATTAATTCGCCTATCGCGGCGTTCATTCATGGCAACTTCTTTAATGGCTCTGCCCGCGGTCGCGCTCGCCGCGAAATCCGAGCAGAACTGGCCGGGGTTCCGCGGCGCCGGCGCGCAGGGGATCGCGGACGGCTATCCGACGCGAGCTGCCTGGAACGCGGACGCGGCGGCGGGCAAGCCCTCCGGCATATTATGGCGCGCCGAGATTCCGGGCCTGGGGCATTCCAGCCCGATCATATGGGGGGATGCGGTTTACGTCGCCACCGCCGTCCGGCTGTCGGGCAAAGCGCCGCTTCGAATAGGCTATTACGGGGATGTCAAACCCGCCCAGGATAATGACGAGCAGAAATGGATGATTATTTGCCTTGATAAGAAAACCGGGAAGCGGCGGTGGGAGCGAACCCTGCGCACGAGCAAGCCCGCGACCGAGAGACACGAGAAATCGACGCACGCGAATACTACGCTCACTACGGACGGCCGCCGGCTGGTAGGTTTCTTCGGGTCGGAAGGGCTCTATTGCTTTGACCTCAAGGGCAAGCTGCTATGGAAGCAAGACCTGGGAGTCATCAACAACAGTTGGCACGGCATCGGGTGGGGTTATAGCAGCTCGCCCGCTTTATACCGGGATCGCATCGTGCTGCTTTGCGATGATCCAAAGGCCCCGTTTGTCGCGGCCTTCAGCCTCGCCGATGGAAAGCAGTTGTGGAAGACATCACGCAAAGGAGATTGTGAAGGGAGCTGGGGAACGCCCCTCATCCATACTGACGGCGCGAGGGCGCAGGTCGTCACCAACGGATGGCCTTACATAGTCTCCTATGATCTGGAGACGGGCAAAGAGATATGGCGCTTGCGCGGGGGCGGCGATATTCCGATCCCGACCCCGTTCGTTGCGGACGGGCTGATTGTCATCTCCAACGCGCACGGCGGGAAAGCACCGCTGTTCGCCGTTCGGCCCACGGCGCAGGGCGACATCTCGTTGAAGGACGGCAGCACCAGCAACGACTCGGTGGTCTGGAGCGTCCCGAACGGGGGCTCATACATCTCTACGCCGGTCGTCTATGGCGGCTATATTTATCTTGCCAACCACAACGGCGTGCTGCGCTGCTTCGATTTCAAGACCGGCAATAAGATGTATGAAGAGCGCCTCGGGAAAGATGCTTCCTGCTCGGCTTCGCTCGTCGCGGCGGATGGCAAAGTCTATGTCCCGACCGAACAGGGCGTCGTACACGTCATCAAAGCCGGGCCTCAGCTTGAAGTGCTTGCGAAAAACGAGATGGGCGAGCCTTGCCTGGCAACGCCCGCCATCTCGCAAGGCGTACTCTACTTCCGCACCTCCGGGAACCTTATCGCGGTAGCGTAAGACAGGCTTCCTGGAGATGCGCTTATCAATTATCGTTACATCGACGGCGCGAGCAGAATCGAGTTGATAAACATCTGCGCCGTCGTGCGCCAGAGGAATCTAAAGTTCGGGTCTTCGGCAAACAGAATGACGTGGCCCCGACCCATCGGCTCATCGATCAAATAAGATGTTCCGCGCAGCAACTCTTCCGTGTTATTCGGCCAGATGAATCCGGAGACCGTGAGCGGCCCGTCGGCCGTAAAGGTCAGGACGTTCGCCCCGTCCTTCGAGGGCCTGTAGAAAGCGTCGCCGCCCATCAGGACCACCATCGAATCCTGTTCGTAGCCGTAAGAGAGAAAGTGATTGCGATTAACGCGCACTCGAAACGCCGAGCCGGGGACGGCGATTGGCTCGGTGGGGCGTTTTACGGGCGGCTTCTCTTCAGGCTTCACCGCGGCTTCGGCTTCGGCCCGCTTCTCTTTCGGCTTCACCTCGGTCTCCTTTTGAGTTCCGGGGGTGGAGGGCACGGGCCCCTTTACATCGCCGCCCGTCGGCTGCGCAGCCGGCTGTTCGGGCGACTGCGCCGGCGCGCTCTTGATCGGGTCGTCGTCCGAGCCGACCAGCCGCGAAGTTGTCATATCGACCTCTTTGCGGGTGAAGAGGGTCGCGCCTCCCCCTATGCCCACAAGCACGCCACCGCCGCGCACCCATCCCTTGAGCTTATCGACGCCCGGTTTGCCGAGCAGACTTTCGTATCCGCCCGCGCTGCCGTCGGGCAGGATGATGACATTGAATTGCGAAAGGTCTATCGCCTTGAGCGCATCCATAGTGATGGGGGTGAACTTCAGCCGGTAATCACGCTCGAAGGTGTACCACAAGGCGCCGTAGCTTGTGGGGCTCGTCGCATCGTCCCACACGACGGCCACTCGCGGCTGCTTCAAGCTCACGATGGTCTCCGACCCGATGCCCGTGTCGCCTTCCTCGCTAAAGGCAGAGTTGACAGCGAAGACCCGCGCGCCGCTTGCGCCCGCGAGTTCCCCTATGCGGGCGTGGAGCGTTTCCGGGTTTCGGTCAACTCGCGCAAGAAGGGTTCCCGCGGGCCAGTTGCGCCCCCCCGCGTTCATCTGCCTTGTTGCGACCGCTATCTTGAATCCTTCGGCGAGCAGCGCGACGCTCAGCCGCGACGCCCCGTCGGTGCCGTAAGGGATGACGTAAGCGCTTGTGGCCCGCCCGCCTTCGACGCTGCCCGTGGTGAACCCCGGCAAAGGCAATTTGTCCTCCGCCTCTAGAACATTATAGACCATCCGTTCCCCGCTCTTCTTCCGCGCTCGACGGCAGGGGCGCATTCTCTCGCTCGCCGTTCGTGACGAGTCTATCTACCGCGGCGACTCTGCTGCCTTTCACCGGCGGCGCGTCTTCGGTCCAGTAAGCTTCGACGCCCATGGCGAGCGGAAGCGACCACGTGCTGACATCATAAAACTCGTGCTCTTCTTTCCGCACGTTTTTGCCCGCCTCCTCGTTGCGAGCGCGCCGCTCCATCTCGCGCTTGATGAATGACTGGTCAAGCTCCGGGTTCGGCTCGAGCTGCGCCTTCGCGAGCCGCTTCATCGGCTGGTTGAAATCTACGACGTAAGCGCCCGCCGGAAACTCTTTTGCCGCGGGCCTTGCCCCAAGATAATCGTGCGCCGACGACGAGCGAAAGCCTTCGCGCGCGACGGTGATTTCTATCCCCTGCAACGCAAGGTTTCTGACGAGCCGGGCCGCGCGTCCGGGGTCGCGCCCCGGAACGATAACTACCCGCTTCATCTTCTCCGAGCGCGCTTCGTCCATCCCGGTCTTGAAGAACGCGTGGTAATCCTTGAGCCGCGCCTCGCGATTATCGGCGGCCGTCTCGAGCGTCGCCATCGAGGCCGCGTAGTGCTTGGCTATGCCCTGGCGGAAGGTCAATATAGTCTCGTCGTCGCGCTTGATCGCAAGCGAGCGCGGGCCGCCGCCGTCGGTCTCGTACGTCATGCCTATCGCGCCTTGAAGCGAAGACCACGAATCCATGTAGCCCGCGTAATAAATATCGAACACGTGCCGCACGTAGTAATTCCAGCCGTAGCGGTCGAAGGCCGCCGCGTTGCCGCGCCCGAATTTGTCGTACCAGTATTTTGTCTTTTCGACCGGCAGGTTCTTATTAATCGGCTCGGAGGCGGGCGGGAAGAAATACGACGCGACCTGTCCGTGATGGTCGACGAAGACCTGCGGCCGCCACTCGCGCACGCCCTTGAGCGTCGCGAGCGTTTCGGGCTGCGTGAGCGTCAGCATGTCGCGGTTCATGTCGAAGCGGTAATGGTTGCCGCGCCCGTATATCTGGTAAGGCTCGCGGTGCTCCAGGCTGAATGTTTCGGGATTGCCGATGGCCACGGAGTTTTCCCAGACCGCGAACCGCTCGTGACCGTCCGGGTTTTGCATCGGGTTTATGACGACGACGCAGTTGCGCAGTATCTCAAGCGTGCGGGGCTCGTCGGAGGCGGCCAGTTGATAGAGCACCTGCTGGACGGTCTCGTAGCTCGCCGACTCGTTCCCGTGTATGCCGTAGTTGAGCCAGACGACGGCGGGCGTCGAGCGCGCAATCTGATCCACATCCGCATCGGTTCTGATCTGTCGCGGGTCGGCGAGCTTTGCGATGTTTGCCTTTATCTCGTCGAGCCGCGCGAGGTTTTCGGGCGCGGAGACGACGATAAGATACATCTTGCGGTGCTCCCACGTGTCCCCGTTTTCGATCACGCGCACGCGCGAAGGCGCGGCGGCCGCTATCTTCTCGATCACGCGCACGACCTGACCATGGGGGGTCTGAAACTGGCCCGGGTCATAGCCGGTGATCATAAAAGGGCGCGGCACGGTATTGGAGTAAGGGCCGCGCGAATAGAAATCGAATCTGTCCTGGGCGAAAGCGTTTGTCGCAATAGCCAGAGCGCACAGCAAAAGGGTCAATGATCTTTTCAATTTCATCTGATTATTCACCTGAGCTTCATGAGTCAAAGAGTTTTTATCCTAGCTGATTACCGGCCCTTTTGTGTAGTCGCGCTGTTCTGTCTTGTTGCACGGTGGATGGTTTGTTGACGCGGGTTAACCGGTTTCGCCCCGCCTGGGGCGCGCTTCCGCCCGCCTGGTGGGCACGGGGATTGCAATTTTGACTGTGAGACCTGAAGTCATAAGAACGAACAAGGAGGTATTGAGGATGAACGCGATAGAGCTACTGAAAAGCGATCACCGCGAGGCTATGGGGCTGATGAAGCAGATAGAGACGGCCGACAAGGGGGACGCTTCTTCGAAGACAATCTTTAATGAACTCAAAGCGGCGCTCACGCTCCACACGCGTATAGAGGAGCAGGTCTTTTACCCGGCGCTGCGCAACCACGCCGAGACGAGCGATATGATCACGGAATCTGTCGAGGAGCATAAAGAGGTTGATGAGCTGCTGGCGGAGATGACCGCGATGTCGCCCGAAGACGATGCGTTTATGGATAAGTTTATAGAGCTTCGAGATTCCGTAAGCCATCACGTCGAAGAGGAAGAGACCGAAATGTTCCCGAAGGCCGAAAAGATACTCGGCCGTGAGCGCCTCAACCAGATGGGCGAAGAGATGGCGCAGATGAAACGCGGCATGTCTCGTAAGGCTACCAATCGCATGTAGGGTCAGTCGGAAAGGCTGGCCTTTTTTTGAGCGCATGGGGCTTTGCGCAAAAAGAGTCCCGTAGGGACGGGCTGTTTATAGAAACGGGCTGAAGATGTTGGGAGCTCCGTAGGGGCGGGAATGTAACATCCCGCCCCTACGGAGCGCTTTTTGTTTATGCACTCTGTCTCTATAAACATTGCGCCCCTACGGGGCTCACCCTCCTGCCCCTTAGCTTTCGACCGCACCGTTACCATCATCCTTTATATGGCCGACGAGCGCGCCTGTGAGCGTACAGGACTCTTTTACTTCGACCAGCGTCGAGACGGCCGTCTTTAAGGCATCGCCCGGATCGTCAGAGCTTTCGATAATCTCCAGCCGAGAATCGATCATGTTCAACTGGTCTTGTATGATTGTCGCTATGAGGCTGAGGTCTTCATTCAACTTGCGCTTTTTGCTCATTATGTTTACCCAGACCCAGAATGTTCGATATGGTATTTAAGGCAAATCGCGCGCCAGGATAAGCGGCGCTTCTCGGCCTCGCGCGGAAACCCGCTCAACGGACGTTATCTCCCCACGCTCTACGATCAGCGCGTGGTCAAAATTATTAACGGTCGGGCATATGTGACGCGGCACAAGATAAAGCGTCTCGCCGATTAGAGGACTGGCCGCGCTGTCGCTGACTTCCATGGGGAGATGTTCTTCGCTCGGCTTGAGGGGCATCAGGTCGGCCCACCCGATGGGGCGGCAGGTCGGCGCTCCCGCGTCGGCCGAAACCGTCTTATGCCCGGCGTCGCAGGTAACTACGGCGGCCGAGGGCCGCGACACGACCGTCGCAACGACCACGGCCGCCGGCCGATAACCCCACTCGGCGGGCAGTTGCGCAAGGCTCGTACAATCAGAGTAAACGACAGTTCCGGGCGACGCCCGGTGTATGAATTGCGCGTCGCGGAACGGCTCGTAAGAGATAGTGCAAGGCAGCGCCGGTGTGCCGGCGGTGATGACCTCCCGGACCAACATCCCTGACTCGATGATGGCCGCGGCAATCTTCATCAACTGGTCATACCCCTGGCGGGCCGCGCGGCATCGCTCGCCCAATTCGTACTTCGACATGTGCCCGTCATAATAATGCAGACCGCGGAACTCGAGGCCGGCAGTCTCAGTTTCGTGCGCGAGGCCGATTATCTCCGCGATCCGGCTCTGATCTATACCAGTGCGATTCATGCCGGGATTCACATCTATGAAGAGGCCCACCCGGCCGCCCTTCCAAAATCTTATCTGTTCGCTCGATTCGATGAGCGCCGATACTGAGACGGCGGGAAAAGCGTCCGCGATCTCAAGGACGCGGCGGGCGGCGCGTCCGACTGCCGGGTAAGAGAGCAGCACGTCGCGCGCGCCCGCTTCGCACGCGGTGTGAAGCTCAAGCGATGTCGAGCATTTGAAATTCGTCACCCCTCGCCCTACCAGCCGCCGCATGACGTATGCGAGCTTGGCCGTCTTGACGTGAGGCCGCCAGCGGTCCGCGCCCCCGACAAGCTCAATCGTGATCGCGATGTTTCTATCGACTATCTCGGGATAGATGGCCAGCGCCGGCGTGAGCACATTTTCAACTTCGCGGATGCGGTAATCGGTCAGAGAAATATCGGGCAGCGGAAGCGTCTGAGCGAATGTAGCCATACAAGAAGAGTAGCGCGTAGCCAATGGTGCGCGCCAGAGCTTCGCACCCGCCCGGCCTCGCCGGTAAGGGATGGGGCTGGGATTTCAAATCTGAGATTTCAAATTTAAGTTTGTCTCGCCGCCTGCTCACGCTTTCGGATGCGCCTTGTCATAGACTTTCATCAACTGCTCCATCGAGACCTGAGTGTATATCTGCGTAGTGGAGAGTCGGGCATGACCGAGCAGCTCCTGAATTGCGCGCAGGTCCGCGCCGGCCGATAGCAGGTGCGTGGCGAAAGAATGGCGCAGGCTGTGCGGGCTTATGTTGTGCGCCATGGCGCACTCCTTTACGTACTTGTCGATCATCCTGCCCACCGAGCGCGTAGTTATCCGCGTTCCCTGATAGTTCAAGAAGAAGACCATCGGGTCGCGCTCGGCTTCCGGCGCTTCGATCAGCAGCTCTCCGCGCACGCTCATGTACTCTTGAAGCGCCTCTTTCGCCTTCGACCCGAACGGCACTATGCGCTCCTTGCGCCCTTTGCCGCGCAATCGGACAGATTCGTGCGTGAAATCCAGATCATCCAGGTTGAGCTTTGACAATTCTGATACGCGGCAGCCCGTGGCGTATAAAAGCTCAAGTATCGCGCGGTCTCTTTTACCTAACACCGACTCGGTGTCGGGGGTTTCGATGAAGCGAATGACATCGTCCACGGACAGGACCTTCGGGAGGTTCTTCGGCAGCCGCGGGCCGGCGACAAGCTTCGCCGGGTTCATCTCGCAGACCTGTTCGCGGCACAGGAATTTGAAGAAGGTCCGCAGCGTCGCGAGCTTCCGCGCTATGGAGGTCTTCTTGTGCTTGTCTTGATAGAACTTTGACAGGTACTCGCGGATAGTAATGTGGTCTATTTGCCGCGGGTCTACTTCGCGGCGCGCGCCGGATGGTTCGAACGGACAGATGTAATCGAGAAACTGTCTCAGGTCGCTCATGTAGTTGCGCAGGGTATGTTCCGACACGTTGCGCTCGTACTTGAGGTGATCCTCGAAACGGTCGATGTAGTTTTGCATGACGCAGGCTCCGAGCCGCTGCTCGTCAAAACGGGGGTTGGTTTAATTCTACGGCTGGCTCTCGGCGCGTCAAGCGCAAAAACGCGCGGGCCTTATCGCCGGCGCGTCAGGTCCGGCGTGTAGAGCTGTTGATACGCGCGGTAATTGCTCAACACCTTCGACACATAATCTTTCGTTTCGGGGATGGCTATCTCTACAAACATGCGATCAACGTCGGTCAACCGCGCGCGGAATATCCATCGCTCGACGTTCGCCTCGCCGGTGTTATATGAAGCCGCGACCGCGTACGGATTATCGGGAAACAGCTTGAGCAGATCGGCCACGTACCGGGTCGCGAGCCGCACGGCTATCTCCGGGTCATATACGTCATCAAGCTTGAATTTTTCAAGCTCCTCTTCGGCCGCGAGCTTCGTGGCGGTTTCGTGAATGAACTGCACCAGACCTCGCGCCGCCGCGTGGCTCTTCACCGACGGGTTAAAACGGCTCTCCTGCCGCGCGAGCGCGAGCACCAATCGCGGGTCAACTCTCATCCTGCCGCCGTATCTCAGAAGCGCGTCCTTATAAGGCGCGGGATAAATCATCTCGGCCAGGTCGCGCGGCATAAGCCCGATGCGGTAATCCTGCGGGATGCCGCGCGCGAGCGGTTCCGCAAACTGTATGGCGTGCCAGGACTGGTCGCCGCGGTTGCTATAGACCGCGAGCGAATAGGTCACGTCCCCGCTCGCGGCCGCGCTCGATGTCTGAACGAGGTGCGCCGCGTCCGCTCCCTGACCGTCATCGCCGACGCCGTTTGTCGCGCGCGCCCCGCGCCAGCCCGATAGCCTCAGCTCCGGCGCGCCCTCATCATAAAGCCCCAGGAACAACAACTCGGCCGCGAGCGCCGCGTGCGACCTGTCGGCCGCGCCCGGTTGCGACGCGATTATCGCGGGCCTCGCCGCGTCGATCAGCCGGTATCGCGACGATATGTTGTACGCGGGAAGATTACTGTAGCTTGCGCGCAGAACGTCTATCATCTCGCGCTCGTCGGCGCGGCCCGCCGTGAGCCGGAGCGCCTGCGTGGCCGCGTCTTTCGCTTCGCCGTAGCGGCCCGCTTTGAGCGCCGCCCGCGCCTGCTCCTTGTAGCCGCGCTCAAGCGACTCTATCGCGCGGCGGCCCGCATCGGTCGCGCCCATCGCCTGTAGCCGGTTGGTCGCGCGGTAGCCAAAATAGTTGTCGCGGTCTTCGGGTATCGCAAGGTACAGCCGCGCGGCCTCGCCGAGTCGCCCCATCTGCTCGATCGTAAAAATGCGCATGAACGCCGCCTCGCCGCGGATGGGCGCGCTCACCAATCGGGCGTGAATCGGGTACGCCTGAAGGCGCGTGAAAAGCTGGAGCGCGGCGTCAAATCTTCCGCGCGCAAGCTCTACCTTCGCTTCGTTGAAAAGCCCGACCGCTTCGAGCGGCTTGCCCGCAAAGACCGTCTGTATCCGGCGCGACCATTCGATGGCCTCGGCGTCTTTCCCAGAGTAGCGCAGGCTGTCGACTACGTTGCGGTACGCGCCTTCGACGAGGTTGCTGTTCGGGTACGCGGTCAGAAAATCCATGTAGCGGCGCGCGGCCTCTTCATACCGGCGGGCTTTCTGGAGCGCGGTCGCGACCCAGTAATAACCCTGCTCGCCTTCGGTCTTTGTCGGAAACTCCGTGTGCGCGCGGGTGAACCAGTCGATGGCTTCGTCATACTTATCCTCGCGATAAAATGCGTAGCCCATCTGGTAGAGCGCTTCGGGCCGATTGGGGCTTGCCGGAAAGCGCTCGATAATCTCTGAAAGGAGCGCGCGGGCTTCGGGCCAGTGGCGATTGAATAGATAAATTCTCGCGCGGCGAAGCGCGTCAAACTCATTCGGCCTCGCGCCCGCGGCGCGGTCGATCGCGTCGAGCCCCGTCGCCGCGGCGAGCGCGTAATCGTCGCGCGAGTTCGCGACGAGCTGATTAAAGACCGCGCGGGCCGCTTCCGCATCGCCCGCTTTCCGGTAAGCTTCGCCGAGCTGGGCCATCCGGCTACGCCCGCGCGCGCCGGAAGGCTGGGCCGTGGGGCGCAGCAGCGATACGGCGGCGCGGTGGTCGTTGCTCTCCGTCAGGCTGTCGATCATCCTGTCGCGCGCGCGCGTATTAAGCGCGCTTGCCGGGAAAGTAGCGATCAATCGCGACAGGTACTGTCGCTCCGCCGGGAGGTCGCCCGAGGCGCGGGCGAGCGACGAAAGACGCCACAGGGCATACTCGGCAAGCGACGATCCGCGCTGGAGCACGGCCGTGTAGAGCGCCGAGGCTTCCGAGCCTTTGCCGCCGCGCTCAGAAAGCCGCGCGAGCAAATAATCATAGTTATTGCGCGCAAAAGCCTCGGGGTCGCTTGAGCGCAGCTCGCGCACGAGCCTTTCGGCGCCCTCGAAATCGCGCGCGTCCATCCGCGCGCGAATCTCGTTTGCTTTTGATTGTAAAGTCTGAGCCTTTGCGCCGGAGGCCGCGGCCGAGATCACCAGCAGAGCAACAAGAATGAATCGCAGCATTAATACCCCTTGGTCGGTAATCCTGTCCGTCAATCGAAGAAGTAGGCTTCGAGCGTTTCCGCGTAAAGCACCGATCCGAGCACCAGCTCGTCAATTATCACATATTCGTTCGCGACGTGCGCGAGCTTCTCATCGCCCGGATAATGGACCACGGATGTGATGCCCGCGAAGTATAGATTCTTTGCCACGGTGTTGCCGCCAAAGGTCTCGTACTTCATCGGGATTTCGAGCTTGCGCGCCGCGCGGTCGAAGCTCTTTATGATTATGGAGTTCTTGTCGGATATGTGCGGCTCCGTTTCGTGAAGCACCTTGAGCGTAAGCTCCGAGTCGGGCGAGCGGCGGCGAACCGCGTCGAGCTTCTCCTCTATCCTGGCGACTACAAACTCTCTGGATATTCCCCCGGGCAACCGGAAATCTATTGTCGCGCGCGCCATTGCCGGTACGGTGTTTGTCGAGGAGCCGCCGTGTATGGTGCCGACGTTCATGCTCCACCCGTCGAAGGCCCGGTCGAAGGTCGCGCCCAGGTCGAGCGACTTTATCTCCGAGAGCGCCTCGGCCAGAGGCAGTATGGCGTTACGCCCAAGCTCGGGCGTCGAGCCGTGCGCCTGCACTCCGGCGCTCGAAAGCTCGACCCAGAGAATCCCTTTCTCGCCATAAATCGAGAGGTCCATTCGCCCGCCGTCCGGGATTATCGCCACGTCGAAGCGCAGCCCGCACTCTTCGACCAGGTAGATTATCCCCAGCTCCGATCCCATCTCTTCGTCGGCCGCGGCTATCAAATATATTGTCCCGTCGAAGTCCGGGTGCTCGGCCAAAAATGCCTTGCAGGCCGAGTAGGCGCAGGAGAAAGAGCCCTTGTCGTCGAGCGTGCCGCGGCCGTATATGCGGTCATCCTTTATAGTCGGCTCGAAGGGCGGCGTATCCCACAGGTCCATCTCGCCGGGCGGGACCACGTCCATGTGCGACACGAACCCGATCGAGCGGGCGCCGCGGCCTATTCGGCCCACGACGTTTGTGCGGCCGGGCTCTTTCTCGTAATAAGAGACCTCCATCCCGAGCCGCTCCATACAGCGCGTGACTATCTCTTTGCAGAGGTATTCGTTGCCGGGCGGATTGACCGTCTCGTGGCGGACAAGTTCGCGGACTATCTCTACTATCTCGTCGCGGTCCACATGTTTGAGAAATCTCGATTCCATGTATCCTCCTACTCGTCTCCTCTGCTCAAGGGCGGCACAAACCGATGATACAATTGCCAACACCGGTCATCAAGCGAGCGCCTATCGACCGCGCGCGCGTTCGGGAAAAACTATTGTAATGCCATTTTGCCTATGCTATAAAAATGCTACCCCACGATGCCCCTGCCGTAAATCCACGCTAAGTTGCCAGTTGAGTTTAATCGGCAAACGGCCGAGCGCGGCAAATGTCCCCGCAAGAATCGCGTGCGGCCAGTACTGCACTCAGACGAGCTCCCTGTGCGTCGATCAAATACTTGAGGAGAAGTGATGACGACTCCGGTCGTAATGTACGAAGAGGAGTACGAGCTGCTCAAGACCGCCATCCAGCGCCTGTGCTCGGACGCGAACGCGAAGTTCGTCTTTCTGGTCGATAAGAACGGCCAGCAGATAGCGGCGCACGGCGAGATGCTCAACCTCGACACTACCAGCCTGGCAAGTCTGACCGCGGGCAACGTGGCCGCAACCGATGGGCTCGCCCACCTGATAGGCGAGCGGGGGTTCCCGGTCCTTTCACACGAAGGCGAGCGCGACAACATACACATATCGATAGTGGCCGGGCGCGTGATACTCGTAGTCATATTCGACGAGCGGTCCAGCCTCGGACTAGTAAGGCTCCGCGTCAAGCGCGCGACCGCCGAGATGGGATCGATATTCGTTACGATCGACACCAAGATAGATCGAGAGCGCAGCCTCGGGATAACGCTTGAATCGCCGTTCGCGGAGATAACCGAAGACGACATTGACGCGCTGTTCAACTGACGAGCGGCCCCCAGGAATCGAACCAGACCGGCAGCAGGATGCCCCGTCCTCACCGGCCCAGTTATTAAGGGATACTAGCCTTGACGTTCATCAATTACGCATCGCGCGAGATCAACTGCAAAATCGTCTATTACGGCCCCGGCCTCGGCGGCAAGACCACCAATCTGCAATACATATACGACTCGACCGCGGCGCAGGCCAAGGGCAAGCTCATCAGCCTTGCCACGGAATCGGACCGCACACTGTTTTTCGATTTCCTCCCGCTCGACCTTGGGACCGTCCGCGGCTTCAAGACCCGCTTTCACCTCTACACGGTGCCGGGCCAGGTCTTTTACGACGCGAGCCGCAAGCTCATACTCAAAGGGGTTGACGGAGTGGTCTTCGTGGCAGACTCTCAGCGCGAACGCATGGACGCCAATGTCGAGTCACTATACAACCTTGAGCTAAACCTGAAGCAGCACGGTTATGACCTGGAGAAGGTCCCTTACGTGCTCCAGCTCAACAAGCGCGACCTGCCCACCGCCGTAACGGCCCAGGAATTACAGGCCGAGTTGCGCCGCAACGGCGAGCCCATTTTCGAGGCCGTCGCAAGCCGCGGCCTGGGCGTATTCGACACGCTGAAGGCCGTGGCCAAGCAAGTGCTTATGGAGCTTCGCAAGTCGAGCGGCGGCTAGGGTGCTGATTTACGGCTCACTTTTAAGGTTTGCTTCGCTCGATCTGTGAGTAAACCGAATCCTAACAACACAAGATTGACGTGCCCGCTATTTCCATACGCCGGGGCTTCACCTGCTTGCTTCTTGACTTGCCGTCAATGCTGTAATAGTATCGCCGCGCGTCCTGGCTTTCTTCCTGAGTCCACCCTCCGAGAAAGCTGCTTTGTGTTGAGCACCGCGGGAGGCCCCATGATCTCTTCGGACAATTATCGAAAGCGACTATTCAATATACTTTTTGACATTGCGCTCGGGGTATTCTTATTCGCCATCGCCTTGATCATCTTTCTGCCTTCCGAGGGGCAGGCAGTCGGCGGCGTCAAAAACTCAACCTCCGCCAGCTTGATTGCCATGCAAGGCACTTCGGCGGATGTCACCATCTTAAAGACGGCGCCGGCGACCATCGCTTCGGGCGCGCGAATCACCTACAGCCTCACGGTGGGCAACCGGGGCGCGGTCGCGGCCCAGGAGGTCTTTGTCACCGACTTTATGCCCGCGGGCACAACGTTCGCCTCGCTCACGACCAGCAAAGGCGGCACAACCGCGCCCGCCGTGGGGGCTAATGGGAACGTCACATACAGGATCGGCGCTGTATCACCAGACGAGACGGTGACGCTCGGGCTCACGCTAAACGTCCTGGCCGCGCCCGGCACGACCATAATGAATATAGCGAGGGTCTTCACCTCATCGTCCGACAGAAGAAGCAGCAATAACATATCGCAAGCGGACACAGTCGTAGAGGGCGGCGGCACCGTGGAACTCTCATGGCAGCAAGCCTTATCTACGCCGGGTAATCCCACGCCCGCGCCGGCTAATCTCCAGCTTGACGTTGCCTCATCCGCCGCCGCGATAGACGCGCCAGCTACGGCCGCGGAAGATGCGCCCGCCGTGCTTATTGCGCCCGGCGATCCCTGCACCGGGGCCGGTACGCCGTGCGCGCTGCTTGGGACCAACGTGTATCTGTCGAATAGCCTGCCGGTAAACACCTCCCCGGCAAACGTCTGGAAGATCATCCCGCCCGGTACGACTCAGGCCAATATGCCTACAATACCGGCCGGGTCTTTTTATGTGGTCAGGTCGGTCTGGTGCTGTAGCGGAATCGTGACCGAGAGCGGCAACTCGAACGAGGTGGCCGTTCCCCCCGGCCCGACCATCAAGAGCGTCAAGGCCGGATCGAGCATCAAGATCAAAGGCAGCGGTTTCTTAGCCGGAGCGAGGGTCTTTATAGACGGGGTCGAATTCAGCCTGGCCCCCAGCAGCATCGGCAACAAGAAGGTCAAACAGAAGGGAACGCTTACGAACGGCCGTAGCATAGCCGAGGCAACGCCGACCGGACAGCCAGCGCTGATAACCGTGCTTAACGGCAACCTTGGGATCGGCAGTTATAGTTATACCCGGCAGTGACAGGCGCTCTAACGATCACTCGTTATTACACGCGCCTTCGGCCATCCTTCGCTTTGCGATCTCTATGCGCCTCTGCGCCAGCTCTACGGATTCGGGCGAAGCATCCGCGCGCATGAACTCTTGCCATTCGCTCACAGCTTTGCCGCACGATCCGGCAATCTCATAGACTTCCGCGAGCGCGCGTCGACACTCCGCGCATGGGATGACCGATTTACGAAGGGCGCGAAGAAGCGTTCTTTCGGCCTGTTCCACTCTGCCCGCCTCGGCAAGCCTCAGCGCTCTCTCTACAGATTTCTTGCTCGTCAGCTCAAATACCCTTCCTTCTCCCGCCGCTCTCGCAAGCGCTTTAGCCGCCCTGCGCGAAGCCGGCTTTAAGGAAAGCGCAATTTCGGCTTCGCGGGCCGCCCGCTCGCGATCCCCCTGGGCCAGGTAATATTCGGCCATCAGCCATCGAGCCGCCGGGTAGCTTGCGTCCCATTTAACGGCTTCGGATGCGAAAGCGCCGAGCCTCGCCGTGTCGCCTTTTATCAAGGAGAGATAGGCAAGCAGCACGTAATTTGATTCCGGCGCGAGGGTGTGCGCGAGCGAGGCTTCGGCGCGCGCAACGGCAATATCGACCGCGCGAGCCTGAGCCGGGCTCGCATGTCCCTCGCTTGCAACCGCTCCCTTTCGCTCGATTGAGAGCGCCAGCGCGCGCGCGTACAAAAAATCGTACCCGGCCGTAGGCTCGGGGCTTTCGGCCGCGTATTCGCCATGCCGGATTACCTGCTCCAGGTCTCCGGCCTCGGCGTAGGCAAAGGCGCGATTGATCGCATAATCAGCGCGCACGAGCGCAATCGAATACCACAGCGCGACGGCGAAAGCCGCGCATCCGGCAAGAGCCGCCGCGGCGCGTAAGCGTCGAACGCCGTCGGCTGAACTCCGCGCCGCTCGCGCGCATTGCTCTATCCTGCTGCCTATCCTCGACGTCCTGCTTTGCGGCTATGTTATAAGCCGCCTGGGCGAGGGCCGCGAAGGCGAAGAAGTAGAGCCCCGTCGGTATCTGATCGAATATAAAAAAATTATGAGTGCTTACGGCTACGAGCGATGACAGCAGCCCCGTCGCGATTACTCTCATGCGCCAATCGGCGGCTCGACGCGCACGAATCAGCAACAGGATTGCCGACGAGATGATTGCCACGTAGGCAATCGCGCCGGGCAATCCATACGAGATTGCCGCGTCAAGGTAAGCGTTATGCGAGCTTTCGTTATTGATTTGCGGAGCGAGGCGCGCAAGCTCCGTTGATTTGTAGGCCAGGAACGCCTTTCTGAATCCTTCGGGTCCGCAGCCCGTGAGAGCATTTGCTGTGGCGAGGCTTAGCGAGTCTCGCCAAAGCAGAGCGCGGCCCGACCCGCTCAATCCTTCTGAAGCCATCACCCTCGCGCGCTTAAGCAGGTTTTCGGAAGCCGGGTTCATGCTGATCGCGATTATGAAGACGGCGACGGCTGTTAAAACTATCGCGCTCCATTTTATAAGCGCTACGCCTCGACCCCCGCGCAAAGTTTCGGGCGGCCGCTCTTTCAAGCAGCGCGAAAGCAATCGCGCCCGCGCCGAGCCCGACCCATGCCCCGCGGGTTCCGCTGAAAACAATAGCCGCGACCGAGAGCAGGATCGCAACCGTGGCCAGCAGGCGCAGCCGGCCGCTGGCGAGTATGGCAAGGCTCGCGCTGATCGGCGTTGTGTATAGCAAAAAGTTGCCGAGGTAATCGGCGTGTCCGAGTGTGCCGATCACCCGCGTGACAAGCCCGGCCGCTGATTGATAGCTGTATAGATCAGGCCGCAGGAACGGGTCGCGACCGAAGAACTGCAAAAAGGCATAAGTGGCGACCGCAAGCCCGGTGAGCGCCATCGCCCACAACATAATATTCAATCGCGCGCGGCTTTCGCCGATTGCTACTATCAATCCTAAAAAGCATATGAAAAAAGATACATGCGTGATGAGCCCCATCTGTCTTTCGAGGCTTCCGAACAGGTTTGCGACGGGCGCGACGCCAAAGGCGGTTGAAATCCCGATCGTGATGAGGTAGATGAGGACCAGGGCGACATGCTTTCTTGTGAGATCGCGCCCGCGCCCGCTCAGCGCAAGCAGAGGCAAGAGGGCAGACGAGCCTGTTATCGAGCAGCGCGAATTTCGGCAGCGTGAATACTCTATGAAGCGACGTGCTGAAAGCGAGGGGGACAAGCGCGAGCAAAATCACGCTTACGGCAAAAGCGGCGGCGCGGGCGCCATCACCTTGATGCGGCGGCCACAAGCGGCGCGCGGCTCTCTTTTGTGCGCGGCCCATTCTCTTTGATCGTCTGAGAAGCTATCGGCGTTACGCGGTAGATTGAAACTTGACGGTTCGAAAAGGTCCGTCAGGGCAGGTATTGTATAAGCCGCTACCAGCGCGCGCAAGCGTGGTATCCTTATGCCGAATCTTACAACACCTTGATGCTCGCAATAGGAAAGGAGAGAGAATGTATTTGCGATTCGCAAGCAGGGCATTTCCGTTGATGGCTTTATTTGTGTTGCTGCCGGCGAGCGTGGCTTTTTCGCAGGAGCGGCAGACCGGTCAGGGCGCGAACCCGCTAGAGGAGCGATTGCGCTCGCTTCAGGAATCATTAAGTTTTCTTGAGCAGACGCTCGCTAAAGATATTGACGACCTTATGTGGTTTCGCCTTCTTGAAGACGTGGCCCACATAGATAAGGTGCGTTACACCGGCCCGCCGCCGCGCATAATTTCAAACCCCACGGGGCAGGGCGCGGGCAATCCGGTCATCATTACCGCCTATACCTTCATCCCTAAAAGATACGCGACAGCGGGAAAGCTGCCTCTGCTCGTGCTGGTGCACGGCGGGGTCCACGGCACGTTTGAGACGAGCGCGGCGCACATAGTCCGCGAGCTTATCGAACAGGGCTATGCCGTCATAGCGCCGGATTATCGCGGCTCGACCGGCTACGGGCGGGGCTTCTGGCGTTTGATAGATTACGGCGGGCTCGAAAACGAAGACGTTTTCGCGGGCAAGCAGTGGATGGTTGAAAACCATGCCAACATCGACCCCGAGCGCGTGGGCATCCTCGGGTGGAGCCACGGCGGGATGATCTCGCTTATGAACATATTCAACCACCCGAAGGATTATAAAGTCGCGTACGCGGGCGTGCCGGTGAGCGACCTTGTGGCGCGGATGGGATATAAGAGCGACAGCTACAGGGAGCTGTTTTCCGCGCCGTACCACCTGGGCAAAACGGCCGACGAGAACGTCAACGAATACCGGCGGCGCTCGCCCGCCTGGAACGCCGAGAAGCTACAGACCCCGCTCCTCATACACACCAACACGAACGATGAAGACGTGAACGTGCTTGAGGTCGAGCACCTTATCAAAGCGTTGAAGGCGGCAGGCAAGCAGTTCGAGTATAAGATATACGAGAACGCACCGGGCGGGCACATATTCAACCGGATTGACACGCGTCTTGCCAAAGAGTCGCGTGTCGAGATCTATCAGATTCCTGGCCAGGTATCTGACCCCGCCGAACGCGGCGAAGTGAGCCGCTAAACCGCCGTCTGCATGAATATAGGATGCGGCGATTTGTTTCCGCACTCTATATTCATGCAGACAGCTATCGGTTGAGTTCTCGCTGGCGTGGGGATCTTTACCTGAACAATTATGACGTCGGCGCGCTCAAATTACGGGCCCGGCGTCGCGGGACAAGCAGACAGGCGCGTCTGTCGCGTGAAAAGTATCAATTACTCCCGAGGTGTTCGTTTACTCCCTCAACGATGTTTTCGATGGTCAAGAATCGAGGTATGGCGTCGTCGGGTATCTTGATTTTGAAGGCTTCCTCCAGACGCAAAGCGATATTGAGCGCGTCAAGCGAGTCGGCGCCCAGGTCTTTCATGAGGTGGGTCGAAGGAGCGAGCCTTTCCGGGTCCACGCGCAACTCGGCAACGATGATGTCCTTCACGACGTCTTCTATAGACTCGACGGCTTGTCTTGTCATTTGTCTTCCCTCTGCCTATTCGTTTTAGATACGGCTCATTAAGGGGCCAGGTTTTACTACTCTGAATACTTCCGCGCGACGAGCACGGCGTTGTTACCGCCAAAGCCGAACGAATTCGAGATGGCGGTCCTGATCGGCCGGCCGCGGTCCATCGCCCTCGGGCCTTCGGTCACATAATCGAGGTCGCACTGGGGGTCCGCTTCCTCGTAGTTGATCGTAGGGGGCACAAGCTTGTTCTCGATAGCCAGCACGGCGGCGATAAACTCGATTGCGCCCGCCGCGCCCATGCAGTGTCCCGCCATGGACTTTATGGAGTTGATCGGTATCTCATAAGCGCGGCTGCCGAAGACCCGCTTGATGGCTTCGGTTTCCGAGGCGTCGTTGAGTTTTGTCGCCGTGCCGTGCGCGTTTATGTGATCAATCTCTTCGGGGCCGACGCGGGCGTCCTTGAGCGCGCGGTTGATGGCCTGCGCTTCGCCTTCCGGGTCGGGGAACGTGATGTGCGCCGCGTCGGAGGTCGAGCCGTACCCCATCACCTCCGCGTATATGTGCGCGCCCCGTTCGAGCGCGCTATCAAGCGTCTCGAGCACGACCACGCCCGCGCCTTCCGACAGCACGAACCCGTCGCGGTTCGCGCTGAAAGGCTTGCAGGCCCGCTCGGCCGGCTCGTTCTTGGTCGAAAGCACCCGCATGTCTTTCCATGCGTCCATCACGAGCGGGGTGACCGGGGCTTCGGCCCCGCCCGCGATCATTCGCTCCGCATGCCCGTACCGGATCAGGTGAAAGGCATTGCCGATGGCGTTTGCTCCGGACGAGCAGGCCGTGCTTATCGTTATGTTCGGCCCGCGCGTTTTGTACCGTATGGCTATGTTCGACGCCGCGGCGTTGTACATAGACTTGGGGATGACGATGGCCGACCGCCTTCCTTTCCCGTTCGAGTAGTACGCGCTGACGTATTCTTCGACCGAGTTCTGCCCGCCGAAGCCCGTCCCCATGATCACGCCGAAGTCATAGCTGTTGAGCTGGTCGTCGGAGAGGTTTGCCTCCCGCCGGCCCATCTCGGTCGCGGCGAGCGCCAATTGCGACACGCGGTCGAGCCGGGTCATCTCGCGCTCGTCAAAGAATTGCTCGGGTCGGAAGTCACGGCATTGCCCCGCCACGGTCGTCTTCAGGTTCGACGTGTCGAAGCAGTCGATATGGGATATGCCGCTGCGCCCGGCGGCCAGCCCGGCCCAGACGCTCTCGCGTCCGACGCCGAGCGGCGTGATTATCCCGATCCCTGTGATTACGATTCGTCGCATACTCATAAATCTCAAATTTCAAATTTGAGATTTCAAAAGCCAGCCCCTGATCCCTAATTTATCAACTCCAGCCTCTTGCCTATCCTGCGCATAACGTCCAGCAACCGCTCGGCCTGCTGGTCGGAGTGCGTGGCCATGCAGCTTATCCTGATGAGGCTGTGCGACACGGCGGGCGCGAGCACCGGATTCGTATATATGCCCTCGTCCATCAGCTCCCAGAAGAACCTGCATACCAGCGCCTCGTCATCGACCACGACCGGCACGACCGGCGTTATCCCCTCAAGTAAACGGAAGCCCATGCCGATCAGTTCCCTGCGTATGAGCGCGCTCATATAACCGAGCCGCTCGCGCCGCTCCGGCTCGCGCTCGATTATCTCTATGGCTTTCAGCACCGCGGCGGCGTTGGCGGGCGCGAGCGAGGCCGAATAGACGAAGGCCCGGCTGTGATGTTTTATGAACTCTATGATCTCGCGGCGCGCGGCGACGAACCCGCCGATTGAGGCGAAGGATTTCGAGAACGTGCCCATCACGACGTCAACGTCCTGCTCGACCCCGTAGTGCTCGGCCGTACCCCGGCCGCTCGCCCCGAGCACGCCTATGGCATGCGCTTCATCGACATATATGCGCGCTTTGTACTTCTGCGGCGAGCCGCACGATCTGTGGCAGGTTAGCCGTGTCGCCTTCCATAGAGAAGACGCCGTCAACTACGATCAATCGCCCCTCGTCCGCCTGCAAGCTCGCGAGCGCCTTTTCAAGGTCTTCCATATCGTTATGGCGGAACCTCATAGTGCGGGCGAATGAGGCCAGGCAGCCGTCGAGTATCGAAGCGTGTATGTTGCGGTCGGCGATGATGCAGTCGCCTTTTTGAGCGATGGTCGAGAGCGCGCCCAGATTCGTCTGAAAGCCCGTGCCGAACACGAGCGCCGATTCGCGCTTCATGAAACGAGCGAGCGCGGATTCAAGCCGGACGTGCAGGTCCATGGTGCCGTTGAGCATGCGCGAGCCCGAACAGCCCGTGCCGTAACGGGTTATCGCCTCGATAGCGGCCTGCTTTACTTCTTCGTGAGTTGTAAGACCGAGATAGTTATTGGAGCCGAACATCAGGATGCGGCGGTCGCCCATCATCACTTCGGCCTCACCCGAGTCGGCCGCGCTGGAAAACTCCGTAAAATACGGGTAAAGACCCGCCCGGCGGAACTCGTCGGCCTTCGTGAATCCTATGGCTTTCTCGAATATATCTTTCGCAACTATGTGCGACCGCTGTTGCATCTACGCACCCTCATCCAACTGCAATTGTGTTCACTTCTAATCTACGAGGGACCCTGCCGAGTATTGAGCTCCCTACAATGCGGGGTATTATAACTGAAAATCCCACAAGGGCAAGCCACAAAAGATAGTTAGCGGCAGCCCGTTAGTCATCCGCAGGTAGTGGTTTTCGGCCCGCCGGTGGATGGCGGCGAGCGGCCAGGTCATGGGCGAAAAACCGGGCGCTAAGGGCCGTCGATTTCAGGATACTTGCCCTGGCGACGGGCCGCCCGTTCACCGCTCCCTATAGACCCGCGGCACGCGGGCGGAGACGCCGCAGGTTATCTCGTAAGAGATCGTTTGAATGCTTGCGGCCACCTCTTCGGCGGTTATCGAGACAGGACCCTGCCGGCCGATTATGACGACCTCGTCGCCCGCCTCGGCCCCAGCCACGTCCGTCACGTCCACAATCGTCAAATCCATGCTGATCCGGCCGACAACGGGCGCAAACTGGCCTCGCACGAGCACCCGCCCGCGATTCGACAGGGTGCGCCGGAGTCCATCCGCATATCCTATGGCGAGCGTTGCTATCCGGCTCTCTCGCTTCGTTATAAAGGTGCCGCCGTAACCGAGCGGCGTCCCGGCCGGAACGGTCTTGAGAAGCACGATGCGCGTGTGGAGCGACATGACGGGCCGCCAGTCGAGCGGCTCGACCGACGGGTTAGTAACGTCGCGCCACAGGCCGTAGAGCACGCCCCCCAGCCGCACGAGGTTGCCGCGCGAACCGAGATTGGCGTGCGCAGCCGCGCTGTTGGATTGATGAATCCAAGCCGGCTCGAACCCCGCGCGGCGAACCTTGCCGACTGCTGTTTCAAACCTCATTATCTGATCACGGGTGAAGGCTTCGCCTTCGACCGAATCTGCCGAAGCGAAATGGGTCATCACGCCATCCAGGCGGACGCTTTGCAATCGGGCCGCGCTCGAAAGGAACCCGTCCAGCTCGCCAAAGGGCACGCCGAGCCTGCCCATCCCCGTATCGACTTTCAAATGATAAGAGGCCGTAACGCCTTCCCGGCCGGCCGCCTCGTTGAGTCGTTCAAGCAGGTCCAGACGCGAAAGCGCGGGCGTAAGGCTCCGGTCGAGCAAGACCCGCTCCTGCCCTTCCCAGAAACCGCCCAGGCAGAGTATCGGTCTTGATATGCCCGCGTCCCTGAGCGCCATCGCCTCTTCGGGCAACGCCACGCCGAACCAATCCGCGCCTGCCCGTTCAAGCGCGCGCGCGCACTCTACCGCGCCGTGCCCGTAAGCGTCGGCCTTTACGGCGGGCATTATATGAACGCCCGCGCCGAGGTGGGCTTTCATTACTTGAAAGTTATGGACCAGATTGTCGAGGCTGATCTCGGCCCAGGTGGGACGGCCCCAGAGTGAGAGATGAGGGCGAAAGGATGAAAGGCTCGTCATCGCTTTGACCATTCTTTTCATCCTTCATCGCTCATACCTCACCCATATTACTCTTTCCACATGTTCTCAAACCGGGTGAACTCTTTTAGGAAGGCGAGCTGCGCCGTGCCGGTAGGCCCGTTGCGCTGCTTGCCTATGATTAGCTCGGCAGTGCCGCGGTTCTCATCGCTCGGCGTATAGACCTCTTCGCGATATATGAAACAGACGACATCGGCGTCTTGCTCGATAGAGTTGTGGGCTATAATGTCGTTCGCAATAAAGTTATGGACCCTGTCAACTGTAAGATCGAAGACCTCCGTTTTGCCATCCGGCTCAATTGACAAGATCTCGTCCCAGTAAATATCGCTCTGCGAGAGTTTCGTCAGGTAATCGGAATGAACGGCCTCTGCAATTCGCACTGCGCGTTCGCGACTTACATTCTGTTTGTAGATTCCGGTACCGCAGTATGCTGTCTGTATGCCAGCCATCATCTGCCGGGTAGTCAACCTCTGCATGCCATAGCGGGCACTACAAATCGTCTCCAAATATCGCTCGGTATTACGTCCCTGTTCGTATTCTCAGGGCGAGATTGAATATACTGAGCAATTTGCCGCAAGCTCTGCTGCTTGTACCGACCGACTGCGCTTACAACATTTATGAATCGCTCAAGGTCAGGCTTGCCGCTCAGATATAACATGATATTGATCGCGCCCCTTTTGGCCTTGTGGTATTCGCTTCAGGCGAGCGTTGATGCCGACTCTCAATAATAGCGACTGGACATCTCTGGCCAGCCTTTCGCTGCTTGACGCGTAGTAAATGCTCGGGTAACTACGAGACACCTCTGTAGTGTTTCTTAGCCTGATACAGCCATCGGTCGCCCATATATGGCGGAGGAATAATGCGATGGCTTGCGGCGATTGTTCAAAAACCTTTGCCGGAACTTTCTTCTCATATGATCTCAGGCCAAAAACCCCTAGCTCTTCCAACCATTCTGTCACCGCGCTCTTAACTCTATGCGTATGATGGCGCGTTGACGAAAAATAAACCTGGTACCAGGTATGCTCGTTATTAACGCGCGGCCTCACTCCGCTACCAAACACCTCGGACGCAAGTGAAGCTACCTTTTCGGCCAGGTCTTTCTCGCGTGTTGTATATTGAATTGCGTGACTAGGCAGCGTACAGCCATCGCCTATCAAATGACCGAGCAACGCCAGTTCTGCATCGGTCATAGTCTGAGGGTATGAGCTGGGCAATACACGTGGCAGGGCGAGCCGTTTACCCGTCATTAATTGATCTAATCGTTTCCAACCTTCAAATGTTCGGAATTTATGATTAGGTGTCGCGCGAATAATTCGTCCCAGTCTCGTGGTCAAACAATAAACAGATTTCATTCCAGTTGAAAAAGCGCGGCTTACAATTGCCCGCTCTATCTTTAATGTATCCTCATTAAAGCGCCCACACAGCAAAGCCGGATTGCCCTTCAAGATCACGTATGGGCACCTGCCTTCCGGTGTCGGCCAAAGTTACAAGGCTATCGCCCGCAAGACACCCCGCTCTCGCGAAGGTCGCTTAGCTGCGGGCGGTGGTCGCTGCGCGTTTCGGGCGCGCGCGACAACTGCGAGAGCGCGATGACGGGAATATCTAGTTCCTTGGCAAGTCCTTTGAGGTCGCGCGATATTTGCGAGACTTCCTGCTGGCGCGATTCGGTTCGGCCACGCCCGCTCGCCAGTTGCAGATAATCGAGGATAAGCATATCGAGCCCGTGCTCTGCTTTCAGCCTCCTGCACTTGGCGCGCATCTCAAGCACGCTTATGCCGGGCGTGTCGTCGATGAATACCTGCGTCTCGCAAAGCCGGCGCAGCGCGTCGGCCAGCCGCGCCCACTCTTCGCGGTTAAGATAACCCGTCCTCAGCCGGTGCGCGTCAACGCGCGCCTCCGAGCAGAGCAGCCGCGAGACGAGTTGCTCGGCCGACATCTCAAGCGAGAAGATGCCGCACGTGTTTCCGTTCTTCGCCGCGTACTGCGCCATGTTTAGCGCCAGTGCCGTGTTGTGCGTCACTACATAATTATCGGTTATGTAAAGCTGTGAAGGATGCGTGACGGCGATGCACTGCGCTGCCACTTGCCGGACGGGTTCAATCGATATAAACGCAGGCATTTTGCGCCGCATCCGTCGGGAAGCGGCGCGGCCGGATTTTTCGGGCAGGGTGAAAAGGCTTGCGGGCTCCGGGTGGGCGATATTGACCACGAAAGATAGCCGGCCCGCCTGCTTCTGGCCCTTGTACGTATAGGAAGTCTCCTTGCTTTTCTTCGTCGCCCATCCGCCCAGCGACCGTGCAAGCTCAACCACGTCATCGGCAAGCTGCTCGCTTGAGGTTGAGAACCTCACCGAGCCGGTTCGCTCGACCCAACCGTCGGCATCAAGCAAACCCTGTAACAATCGAAGTCGAACTTCGCGGTTCGCCGTTTTGTAAAGTCCGGGCACAAATTTGCTATAACTATGCCTGCCCCACAGGCCCAAAAGCTTCAGCTCTTCTTTCAGCGGATTCGGCCATACTCCGTAGCGGCCGGGCCGGCGCTGCCCCGCAGCCTGCGCGATTCGATAATCATATTTTCCCGCATGATTTAAGGCGAAGACTTCGCCCAAACCGGCGGCCATCCGGCTTAAGATCAGCTCGCTTGACGTTGAAAACCTCAGAGAGTTGAAGTCGCCCTCGCCGATCAGCGAGCCCAGAACCCAGGGGTCTAGCGGCAGAGGCTCGTTATGGCCAAAATCGCCCGAGCACATATCAATCCACAAGCGCTTCTGGTACCGGCTGGCGCTTGAGAAGCGCCGCGACCTCTTCTGTTGTCAGTATCCTCGCCTCGGGCCAATGTCTGTAATAGACTCGCCACAGGTGCTCGCCGCACGCTTCGGTAGCCCGTCCGTCAGAAAAGGTCACTTTGTATATCTGCTTGACGCCCTGCGGGAATATGCCGATGACGGTTGACGGGCGGCCATCAATGGATGCCAGGTCGTCACCTTCTTTAAGCTCGCCCATCAGCTTCCAGCCATCTTCAGTGAGCACCTTTGCATCGAGCGGTTGCGCTTTCCCCATGCTCGGCCGCGCGGCGATGATGATCAAGTCCTGTCGCTGAAGCCCCGACGTCATCTGGTCGAAATCGGTGAAGCCCGTGGGCACGCCGGTTATCATCTCGGGCCGCCCGGCCATCTGCTCGATCTGTTCGAGGCGGCGCTGCGCGACATCGCCTATGTATTGAAAGCCCTGGCGGACGCGGTCCTCGGCTATTTGAAAGATCATCTGCTCGGCCTGGTCTATGATGACATCGGGGTCGTCTTCTTCTTCGAAGGCGCGGGCGATTATCTGGTTTGACGCGGTGATCAGCTTGCGAAGCATCGACTTCGATTTGACGATCTTCGCGTAGTGCTCGATGGTGTCGGTGCGCGGGACGCCGTCAATCAAGGAGGCGATGTAGGTGGCGCCGCCGACCTGCTCGAATTCGGCCGCCTTTCTGAGTTCGTCGGTGAGCGTGATGAGGTCGATGGGCTGGCCGCGCTCGGTAAGCCCGACCATCTTTTCATAGATTCGACGGTGCGAGTCGAGAAAGAAGTCGTCCCGGCGTATAAGCTCTATGGCCTGGTTGCAGACCGAGTTGTCGAGAAGTATCGCGCCCAGTATGGAGCGCTCTGCTTCGAGGTTTGAGGGAAGCCCTTTCTCAAAAAATGGATCGCCCGAGGCCGGTCGCGTCATTGCTGTAGTCCCAATCAGGCTTATGAGCGGGCGCTCACGGCCGTTGTTTCCAGCTCTGTGGCAAGCGCATCACTCGGAATAACCCCACCCAAAATGAAAGCGGAACGGCTGCGCTCAACCGTTCCGCGCGTGATAATAGCAAAGTCCGTGCCCGCAGGCTAGCCTTTGTGCCGAAAGAAATCTGTTCCGGAACAGATTTCTTTCGGCGGCACGCCCGCGCGCCTCGAATAGACGCTTTTACTGCTCGTCCTGATCAGCCTCGTCAGCCCCGGCGGCTTCGGCCGTCCCCTCTGCGGATTCCTCTTGGGCCGGCGCCGCCGTCGCCTCTGTTGGCGCAGAAGTGGCTTCCGGAGCCGCTTCCACGGCAGGCTGTTCTTCCGGCTTCTCGTCGTCTTCGGCCCCGGGCCGCCGCACCTTCACCTTGATTACGGGCGTGACCTCGCGGTGAAGCTTGATCTGAATGTCGTAGTCGCCGACCTCTTTTATGTGGTCGCGCAGGCTTATGCGGCGGCGCTCGATTGTGTAGCCGTGCTCTTTGAGAGCATCGACTATGTCGAGCACGGTTACAGAGCCGTAAAGAATACCGTGGTCGCCGACGCGGCGCTCGAAGCGAAGCTCAAGCCCGTCGAGGTTATCGGCCTGCCCCTGGGCGGCGGCGCGCTCTCGCTCTTCCTGCTTTACGAGTACTTTTTTCTGCTCTTCGATCATCCGGCGGTTCCCGGCCGAGGCCTCAATCGCCAGCCCTTGCGGCAGAAGGTAATTGCGACCGTACCCCGAGCGCACGCGGACCACCTCGCCGCGCCGCCCCAGGTTATCTACATCATCTTTAAGCAATACATCCATGTGTGCCATTAATTGATCCTCATTCGATTTTGGATTTTAGATTTTGGATTTTGGATTTTGGGAACAGGTTTGAATTAGCCAGATGACTTTCCAGGTGTCCGGCAATCCAAAATCCAAAATCTAAAATCCAAAATCCCAGATCGCTTAGTCAGTAGCGAACGGCAATATAGCTGCGTTGCGTGCGCGCTTGATCGCCGAGGCGAGCATGCGCTGGTGCGGCGCGCAGGTGCCGGATATGCGGCGCGGCAGAATCTTGCCGCGTTCCGGGATGTAGGAGGAGAGCAGTCTCCCGTCCTTGTAATCGATGTAATCGACCCGATCGGCGCAAAACTTGCACGACTTGCGCGCGCGCACGAAGCGACGGCCCCCGCCCTGGCCGCCCTGCCGCGGCCCTCTATCCCTTTGATTGGTTTCGCTGCTCATTACTCTTCCTCCTCTTCGCTGTCATCACGGCCGACCGGCGCGGGCGCGGCCTGGCGCGAGCGACCTCGCCCGCCTCCCCCGGCGGCCGCGCGGGCGGCACGACGGGCGCGGAACTTCTCGGCGCGCTTAAGGTCCTCGTCTATGCGAATCGTGATGTAGCGGATGATCGCGTCGTTGACGCGCATGCGACGCTCGACTTCGGCTATCTCCGAGCCGGTGCCCTCTACCGTCAGCACCACGTAAATGCCTTCGTTGAATTTCCCTATCGGGTAGGCGAGCCGTCTGCGACCCATGCGATCGACCTTTGCGATCGTGGCCCCCTGGCCCGTTATGATGTCACTCAGTTGAGTGACCAGAGCGTTGACGTCGTCCTCTTCTGTGTTAGGAGCGACGATAAACAAAACTTCGTATACTCTCATGCGAGAGATTTCCTCCTTTTGGATTTACTGCGCAAGCCGTGGCCTGCGGTTAAGCCCTGACCGTCGAGCCAGAGCAAGGAGGTCCGTATCGAACCTCTATGAGAAAGAACAATGCGCGGCCGAAAGCGTAAACAGCCCGCTTCAATCCACTGGCTGCTCGTCGGCCGCGGCCGTCTTCTGCCGCTCGTTGAAACGCGACATCGCGCGCTCGACGCCTTCGGCCAGAATAGTCTCGACCGCGTCCGAAGCGCGGTCCAGCATCTCGTCCAGGCGCTCGCGCTCGCGCCGTGGAACATCGGAAAGCACAAAACCCGGCAGATCGTTGACCGGGTGGTCCGGCTTTATGCCGAGCCGGACGCGGGCGAATTCTTGAGTGCCGAGCCGCTCAATAATCGACTTGAGCCCTTTCTGCCCGCCCGCGCTCCCTCGCGCCCTCACCCGTATGATGCCTGCTCCGAGCGCGATGTCGTCAACTACGACGATCAACTCACCCGGCGCGCCGCCGCCGTATTTTTCGAGCAGCGGGCGGACGGCGTTTCCGCTCAGGTTCATATAGGTCTGCGGTTTTACGAGCAGCGCGCGCTCGCCCGCGATTACGACGTCGGCCACCTTCGCGCCGGCCTCGTCGCGAAATCGCCGCGCGCCCGCGCGCTCGGCAAGTCTGTCAATGAGCATAAAGCCGAGGTTATGCCGGGTCGCCTCATACTCCCGCCCCGGATTTCCAAGCCCGACTATAAGCTTCATAAGCAGGTGTCAGGTGTCAGGCGACGGGGACTGTCAGTGATAAACCATATGAGCCCCGGCCTCGGACAACTAATCTTCGTCGCCCTTGCCCTTCTTGATGACTTCGGGCTCGGCGCTCGCGGCCGCGTCAGCCTCGCCGGCCGTCGGCGCTGCCTCCTCCGCCACGCGAGCGGCGAGCACGCCGGCAACAATCTGGTGTTCGTCGGCAAGCACCTTCACTTTGTCGCGGTCGTAAGCAAGGTCCGAGACCATGACGTGGTCGCCCACATTAAGACCCGATACGTTAACCGTCATATTGTCGGGTATATCGCCGGGCAGGCACTCGACCTCGATTTCGCGCAACTGTATTTCCAGTATGCCGCCTTCAAGCTTTACGCCTACGGGCTCGCCCACGAGTTCAATATGGACATTGACGCGCGTGACCTCGGTCATCGAAAGACGCATCAAGTCGGCGTGCAGCAATCGCCCTCTGACCGGGTCAATCTGCCAGTCTTTGATGATGACCGTGGCCGGCTCGCCGCCGTTTTCCGACGGGAAGGCGATCTTGAAAATGGTATTGTGGCCCGTCTCCGAGCGCATGATCGTGGCAAGCTCTTTAGCGTTTACCGCGATTGTCACGGCATCCATTCCTTCGCCGTAAACCGCGACAGGAATCATGCCCTGAGCCCGCAGGCGGCGGCTGTAGCCTTTACCAACCCCTTCGCGCTTGATGGAATTTAGTGTTATGTCCGTAATCATAAATTTGCGACTCCCAGATCTAGATAAATAACTTACTAACTGACGTCTCGTCGTGAATAGACAAGATCGCATCGGCCAAAAGCCTCCCCACGCTCAGGCATTTGACCTTCGGCGAGCGGCATGCGCGGTCGGCCGGAATCGAATTTGTCACTACCACTTCTTTGAGCGGCGAAGCGTCGATCCGCTCTACGGCCGGCCCGCTGAAGACCGCGTGCGTGGCCGACGCATAGACCATCTCCGCGCCGTTGCGCTTGAGCGCCTCGGCGGCCTTCACGAGGGTGCCCGCCGTGTCGATCATGTCGTCAATGATAAGGGTCGTGCGACCCTCTACGTCGCCTACGACGTGGAGGACTTCGACCTCGCCGAGCCGGTCATAATCGCGCCGCTTGTCGATGATCGCCAGCTCCGCGTCAAGCCGCTTGGCATAAGCGCGCGCGCGCTCAACGCCCCCGGCGTCGGGCGCGACCACCGTCAGACGAGGCAGGTCGAGCCCTTGAAAATAGCTCACCAGGACCGGCGCGGCGAACAGGTGATCGGCCGGTATGTCAAAGAACCCCTGTATCTGCCCGGCGTGCAGATCGAACAGCAGCACGCGGTCCGCGCCCGCCTCCGATATAAGGTTGGCGATAAGCTTGGACGATATCGGAACCCTGGGCCGGTCCTTTCGGTCCTTGCGCGCATAGCCGTAATAGGGGATGACCGCGGTTATACGCTTGGCCGACGAGCGCCTAAATGCGTCCAGCATTATCAGCAACTCCATGAGGTTCGGGTTGACCGGCGGGCAGGTCGGCTGGACGATAAAACAATCCTGACCGCGAACATTCTCCAGTATCTGGAAGTTGAATTCGCCGTCTGTAAACCTTCCCACCTGGGCCTGCCCGAACTCTATATTAAGGTGATGGCAAATCTCTTCCGCCAGCGCCCTGTTCGCGTTCCCGGAGAAGACCTTTATGTCGCCGTTCTTGTGTTCCAAGCCGACCTCGGTGCCCACGACGCCTCCACAAAAAAGCAATGAGGCTGAGGATTGAGTGGAATTAGTCAGCAGTAGGCAGCCAGCAGTGGCAGTCTGCGAAAGAGCCTGATCTGCCAACGGCTACCTGCCTACTAATCCACGCAACTCTCACCCTTCAATCCTGACTACGTGGCTGGGGAGGGAGGATTCGAACCTCCGGATGGCGGCTCCAAAGGCCGCTGCCTTACCGCTTGGCGACTCCCCAGCATGCTTTAAATGATCGCTTCCGATTATATAATCTCAAAAACTCAATCGAATAGAGTATCCCAATATCTCTTACGGTCTATGGTCGAGGCGGGCGCGGCCCACCACGCGTTGGCGCGCGCATCCTTCAGCGCCTGCTCGACCAGTTTCGGGTTATCAAAGACCGCAAAAAGAGTAGCGCCACTTCCGCTCATCAACGCGCGCCGCGCGCCGAGGGCCAGGAGCCTTTGTTTGACTTCCGCGATTTCTGGATGAGCGGCGGCAACCACCTCTTCAAGGTCGTTACTGGCCGCAAGCGGTAGCTCACAGATGGCTTTAGCGGCGAATAAAGTAAAGGGCATGATACGGTCGGTATCGGACCTTGTCAACCGGGAAAGCCTTCGCGTATGCGCCCGCCGTAGAGACGGCAAAGCCCGGATTTACCAGCAGCAAACTATCGCAACAGGCATCTTCGACCGGATAGACCTCTTCGCCACGCCCGACGCCGAGCGCCGTGCCGCCGACGAGAAAGAAAGGCACGTCCGACCCGAGCTTCATCGCCAGCCGCGTCATCATCCGTTCGTCCGCCTCAACCTGCCAGAGTCGGGCGAGCCCCAATAAGGCGACGGCCGCGTTTGACGACCCGCCGCCGAGCCCGCCCGCCACGGGAATTCGCTTCTCTATCTGTATTCGCGCGCCTTTCCTTACGCCCGCCTCCTCGCGCAAAAGCGCGGCGGCCTTGTAGGCGAGATTCGTTTCGTCTCGCGGCACGCGCTCGTCGTCGCAGCTTATCTCTATCGCGCCATCGGTTTCGCTCAAATGGAGCCGGTCGTGTAAGGAGATGGTTTGATATATGGTGCGCAGCTCGTGATAGCCGTCCTCGCGCCGGTAGAGCACGTCGAGCGTCCAGTTGATCTTCGCGTATGACCTGAGCGAGAGTTGCGTATTCATATTGCCGTCCGCCGAGGTTTGATCTTAAAGCAAAGCCGGGCCGCGCGCGAGCGATGCGAGGCAGGGCTAAAGGCCCGACACTTTACATTTTTCAGACTTTTTCGGCCCCCGAAGAGTCTATACTACTGAAGCGGATGGAGGGCCGATCCTCGGATAGGCGGCGCGGGTGGCTACTTGGAACTGAGCGATTCTCAAATAATAGAGCAGACGCTCGGAGGCGAGCCGGAGGCTTTCAACATGCTTGTCCGGCGCTGGGAACGGCAGATATATGGCCTGACGCTCAGGATGCTCGGGCGCGACGAAGAGGCCAAGGATGCGACCCAGGAGACGTTCCTTTCGGCCTACCGCAACCTGTCGAAATTCCGGGGCGAAGCAAAGTTTTCCTCCTGGATTTATCGCATCGCCCTCAACATCTGCAACACGAAGCTGCGCGGCCGGGTCAAGGGGACGGTTTCAATAGAGGAGCAGCGTGAAGAGAGCGGCATCGAGATAGCCGCCGACCTTGACGACCTGGGCGACAGCATACAGCAGCAGCAGGTCACGCTTCACGTCAGGCGCGCGCTGCAGGCGATCCCGGCCGAGATGCGGCAGGTGATAATAATGAAGGAGTACGAGGGGCTGAAGTTTTCGGAGATAGCCGAGATACTGGGCATTCCCGTCTCGACAGTAAAGACGAGGATGTACACGGGGCTTGCGGAATTAAGAAAGAGGCTGGAGCACCTGCGCGGCGCCGTGTGAAGCGCGTGATTGAGCATAAAGAATGATCGCAAGGAAGTGAGCGGTAGCAAAATGACGGACAGACACAAGACACAAGATTGCAACATGCGCGAGACGCTTGTTTCATACCTCTACGACGAAGCGACGGCTGAAGAGACTCGCACAGTAGAGGCTCATCTGAAAGAGTGCTCCGTCTGCGCGGGCGAGCTCGCGGGGTTCAACCGCGTGCGCGGAATGCTTCAGCACTGGCAGCTCGAAGACATGCCGATGGTGAAGGTTGTGGCCGAGCCGCGGAAGAGACCCTTCATGGTTGCTGTTAAAGAGCTCTTCACGGTGACGCCGCTTTGGGCAAAGCTCGCGACTGCCGCCGCGATGGCATTGCTTGTGCTGGCGGTGATGGGCACAGAGGTCAGCATCGGCCGCGACGGTTTTTCGCTCAGGGCCGATCTGCTGCGGAGCAACCCGCCGACCGCTACCCAGGCTCCGGCCGCGACGAGCGCCGCGCCCGCGAGCGTCAACTTTGAACAGGTGCGCGCCGACATGGTTGCGCTCGTTGGGAGGATGATCTCCGAGAGCGAGCGGCAGCAGAAAGATGAGTTTCGCGCCCAGCTCGTGGGCCTTCAATCGCAGATCCAAAATCTGCACGCGTCGGACCTCGCGCGCATCGCATCGCGCGTCGAGCAGCAGCAGTCACGGCTCCGAACGCTTGAGCGAGACATTGATCGCCGCGAGGGAATGGATCTGAGCGAGATACTTTTTAGCGAAGTGATAAAAGGGACCGACAGGGGTCAGGAGCGCTCGCGTCAAAGCGGTGATTAATAGGATATAGATCCGGGGCCGAAGCCCCGAACGGGATACCACAGCGCCGATGGGGGTAGCTGTTCTGGCCTTGCGTGGATCTGGGAGATTTCACGCAAGGCAGCGCGAGATCGGGGAGAGTTTTCGCGCTAAAACAGATCAGCCCGCCCGAAGCGCTGTGGTTCTATTTTATGGCCGCTGACCGGGCGTTACGGGTTGTTCGTTCGGCGCGGCCGCGTCTCGCGCTCAAGCACGGCATCGTTGGCCTGGGGCCGCCCGGCTATACGCCACTCGATCTGCTTTATCGCGACGGTCGCGGTGTTGGCCGTCTCGGTGCCCGACGTGCGGGCCACCGGCTCAAGCTCTTTGATCGTCTCGCGGTTGCCTATGCGACCGAGCACGGCGATCACCTCCCGGCGCACGGTCTTGTTGCTCGACTGTATGTGCGGGTAAAGGTCGGCCGGGTCGTTCGCCTCCAGCAGGTACGCGCGCGCCTGTTCGGCCTGGTCCGTGTAGAGCTTTCGCACTATGAACTGAGTGTTTGCGTTCGAGCCCATCTTGTAGAGCGCGAAGTGGAGCGCGAGTTTTACTTCGCGCTCCTTCTCCGTGAGAAGCAGCCGCGACATCTGGTCCATGTATCTCTGCTCGCCAATGCGCGCCAGTCCTTCGACCGCGTACCGTCGCCGGTCGGGATCTTTATCGCCGAGGTTTTCGACGAAAGTCTGTTCCGCCTTTACGTCGCCTATGAGCGAGAGCGCCCACAGGGCCGCCTCGTCGCGCTCCGGATCGTACGAGATGAGCCCCTTAACGCCGCCCGCGACCTTTGAAATCCGTCCCTTCTTCTCGTCGCCGAGGCCATAGACGGAAAGCAGCGGCTCGACCGCCGGGCGGTAGTTGAGCATCCCCGCGGCGACCATCGCCTGCGTCTGCACCTTCTTATTCGAATCTCGGAAGAACTGCAATAGGTGCGGCCCCGCCGATTGATCGCCGATCTTTATAAACGTTCTGAGCACGTCTATGCGCACGTCCTGGTCCGCGTTCAGCGCCTCGGCAAGCTGCGGTATCGCGCTCGCGCCGCGCAACACTCCCGAGCGCGCGGATGGCGGCTACGCGAACGGAGCGGTCGCCGTCTCCGCGAGCCGACCCGCCGAGCGCGGCAATTATCTCCGGGTCAACTGCGATATAAGGTTCTATGATCTCGCGGTCGCTCGTGTCGAGAAACGGATTAACCCGATTCCAGCCCTCGCGGCGGCTCGTGATGAAATCTATGTCGTGCTCGGTGTAGAGCATCACAAGGGCCCTGACCGATCTGAGTCGAACATCCGGGTGCTCGTCTTTCAGCGCGTCCAACATCTCTGTGAGCGCGGAGAAATCTTTTATCTTTCCCAGCGCCTCGACCGCTTCGGCGCGCACGCCCGAGTCCTCGTCCTTGCGCGCGGCGACCACGAGCGCTTCAACGGCGAGTTGATCGCGCACGCGCCGCTCGCCCAACCGGCGGGCCGAGTCGCGGCGGGTCCCGGCATCAGGGCTCTTCAGGTACGCAAGCAGCGTTTCAAGCGATTGGCTTTCGCCGGCCCGGACAGCACCCGGTAAAGCGGCCGCAAAGACTATGATCAAGACGTGCGCAAACACCTTTATTCTTGAAGGCATGGTTGTACTCCTAATATAGACTGCTGCGCGGGGCAGTGCGCAGGACCAGTGGGGCTATTCGCGGGAACCTGTCCTTTCCCGGATATTGTTGTTCGCGCCCGGCTTTAAGTCAAGCTGATGGTCAGCTTGACTTGCTCGCGCAAAAAAAATACTCTCGCACCTGTAGCTGATTTCCTCTTAAGCTTCCCTCAAAAGGAGTATCCGAGATGAGCACACGAATGTACGCGCTTCCCCTGGATCAGACGCAATGGCAGGTGCCGGGCGCAGGCTCAACAACAGTATTCAACTGGGAATATGATGAGTGTCGCGACAGGATGCTCGGGCTTTATGAGAAGGGTAAGAATAAACAGTGGAACGCCAGCGAGCGAATCGACTGGTCACTGGAGGTCGACTTATCGAACCCGCTCGGCTTCCCCGATTACTTTGTTTCGATTTACGGCTCGCCCACGTGGGAAAAGCTCGACGAGAGGGGCAGAGCCGAAGTCCGCCATCACCTCGAAGCGTGGCGATTCTCGCAGTTCCTTCACGGCGAACAGGGCGCGCTCATCTGCACGGCGAAAATCGTTCAGACCGTGCCGGACATAGATTCCAAGTTTTACGCCGCCACGCAGGTGATTGATGAAGCGCGACACGTCGAAGTCTATTCGCGCTACCTGCGCGAGAAGATTCAGATGGCGTACCCTATTAACGTTCATCTGAAAACCCTGCTCGAACAGGCCATCACCGACCCGCGGTGGGATTTCACCTATCTTGCCATGCAAGTAATCATCGAAGGTCTTGCGCTCGCGGCGTTCGGGACTATACGCGACCTCGCGGCGGAGCCGCTCGGCAAAGCGATAAACGCTTACGTGATGCAGGACGAAGCGCGGCACGTCGCATTCGGTCGACTGGCCCTGCGAGATTACTACCCGCGGTTGACCGAAAAAGAGCGAGACGAGCGCGAGGAGTTTGCGGTAGAGGCTTGCTACCTGATGCGCGACCGCTTTATGGGTGAAGAGATATGGGAGAGGCTAGGTTTCAACACGCAAGAATGCGTTGATTACGTCCGCAGTTCGCCCTTCATGGCGGAATACACACGGCGATTGTTTACGCGAATCGTCCCGACGATCCGCAACATAGGTCTATGGGGCGAGCGCATTCAAAAGGCATTTGCCGACATGGGGATCATCGAGCTTGCCGATATTGACGTTGAAGCGCTGAGCGCGGCAGACGAAGACGTGGCCGCCGAGTACGACAAGCTTCGCGCCGCCCGCGACGCTCACGTCGATAGCGTCATAGACGACGGCGAGGCGCAGGCCGCCGGGTAATCGAGTTAGACGATCTTGCGCAATGGCGCTTAAGAAAAGAACGAAATTAATTCTTGGCACTCTGGCCGCGCTCTTAATTGTCGCGGCCCTCGGGTTCTTTTTCATCCTGCCCGGTTATGTCGAAAGCGGCATGAACGTGGTGCTGAAAGCCCCGCCCTATCCCGCGTCGGAGCGCGCCTCCAATCTGCACCGAAGACTCTTCGTGGCCGACCTTCATGCCGATTCGCTGCTCTGGAACAGGGACCTGCTCGAAAAAAGCACGCGCGGGCATGTTGATATTCCGCGGTTGATTGAGGGAAACGTCGCGCTACAGGCATTCACCATCGTGACCAAGACGCCGCGCGGCCAGAACATTGAAAACAACGACGACAGCACAGATAACATCACGCTGCTCGCGATTGCTCAACGCTGGCCTATTTCTGCGTGGAACAGCCTGACCGAGCGCGCGCTCTACCAGTCGCGCAAGCTGCACGAAGCAGCGGAGCGATCTGACAATCGCTTCGTAATAATCAAAACGGCCGCGGATCTCACCGACTACGCCGAGCGCCGTGCGCGCGAGCCGCAGATCACGGCAGGATTCCTCGGCATCGAAGGAGCGCAGGCGCTCGACGGAAAGCTGGAGAACCTTGATGAGCTTTTCGCCGCCGGCTTTCGCATGATGGCGCCGACTCACTTCTTCGATAACGACATAGGCGGCTCGGCGCACGGCGTTGCCAAGGGCGGGCTCACCGAAAAGGGGCGAGAGATGATCCGCCTGATGGAAGAAAAGCGCATGGTAGTAGACCTCGCGCACGCGTCACCACAAACGATTGACGATGTGCTCGCCATAGCGAGCCGTCCCGTAGTCGTGTCCCACACGGGCGTGAAGGCCACTTGCGACAATACGCGCAACCTGAGCGACGAGCAGATCAAAGCCATCGCCGGCAAGGGCGGGCTCATAGGCATCGGTTACTGGGACACGGCCGTCTGCGGCCAGGACGGCGCGGCCATTGCCCGCGCGATAAAACATGTGGCGAACCTTGTGGGCGTAGTTCACGTCGCGCTTGGGTCTGACTTTGACGGAGCGATACCCGCCCCGTTCGACACTACGGGACTTGCTCAGATAACCGACGCGCTTTTGGCCGAGGGGTTTTCCGAAAGCGATATAGAGATGATCATGGGCGGCAACGTGCTGCGGTTCCTCAAAGAAAACCTTCCTTGATCGGGCCGGCGGCGACCCCGAGGGGAGCCGCAATCTTTTATATAGCTGCATTATTGACCCACGTCTGTGCAACTAATGAGGGATAATCGAGTGTGGCATTTTTGTTGATCGTCAGGGCAACAATATATTTCCTCAACGGTTCTCTCAGTTATGAATAATGCGATGGTTTATCGAACTGCTCGATCTTTAGCACGCAAATTGAATAAGGAAAAAGCGTGTCTGAAAATATCAGACACTCACAAGCGTCCACAGCTCACGCGGTCGTTTAATTATTATTACTTATCGAAAGCGCGGTGGAGCCGAGATGATTGTGTAATGAGGGGGCCACGAGTGGCCCCCTCATTAATTCCATGAGATCGAATATATCAGGTGCTCGAATCCCGCGTACACGGTGCGCCCCTCGACCTTCATCTGGAGCCGCGCCGCAACGCCTCGCGAGGGCGTGTTCTCTGGCCGTATCAGCGCAATGACTCGCCGCTTGCCTATCTCGAACGCGTAATTCAAGGTTGCCGCCCCCGCCTCCGTTGCAAACCCTCTACGCCAGAACGGGTGATGAATGATATAGCCCACGCCCGCTTCGGTCACCCCGTTCAACGTCTTGCTTTAGCAGGCCAGCCTGCCCTATGACTTCGCCCGTTGCTTTATCAAGCGCAAGCCAGTAGCCGTAGCCGTCTCTTGCGTAACGCTCCAGTTGATTCTTTATCCACACATCGCACTCCTGGCGAGAGTAAGGTCTGGGCCAAAATCTCATCACTTCCTTATGCATGAGCATCGGCGCGATCAGATCGGCATCCGCAATAGACAGCTCTCGCAAGATCAGCCTGGGCGTTTCAAGCACTATCTTCATCGCCGCTTCCTTTAAAGCAGGTAGCGTCGCCGCATCAACTCGAGCGCGGCCGTTGATGCGCGCCACCGTATCAGGTGACGGTCGCCTGCTAGCATCATTCGTTTATTCGAGCTGCCGACGTCATCGGCGAGGCCGACGTAAACCGTCCCGACCGGCACCGCGTCGCTGCCGCCGCCCGGCCCCGCAACGCCGGTGATGCTTATGCCAATAGTAGCGCCGGTCCGCTCTTTTACTCCGCGCGCCATCGCCTCGGCGACCTCGCCGCTAACCGGGCCGAGCCGCTCGATCAATTCGGCCGGCACGCCGAGCAATCGCGTCTTCGCTTCGTTGCTGTAGCTCACGACGCTGCCGACGAAGTAATCGCTTGAGCCCGTCACACGCGTGATCCGCTCGGCCACAAGGCCGCCCGTGCAGCTTTCGGCCGTGGCGACGGTGTACCGTTTGAGCCGCAGGCGGTCGCCTATGACCGTCTCAAGCGTTTCGCCCCACGTCGTATAGATCATTGAGCCCAGTTCTTCTTCGAGTTTATCGGTGAGTTCTTCGACCATATCTTCCGCTCGTGACATGCTTTCGGCGCTCGCCGAAAGATGCACCTCTATCTCGGAATCGGTAAAGAGGATGGTCGTCTGAGGATTTGTGTACTGGCCATAGATGGGAGCTATTCTATCGTCAAGCTGCGACTCGCCTATGCCGGTCACCTTCAGCACCCGTTTGGCTATCCGCACGCCGCGCGACATCTTTTCGAGATCGGGCATGACATAATCGTCGAACATCGGGTGGTTCTCGCGCGGCGGGCCCGGCAGCAAATACATAAACCTGCCTTCCTGCTCGATCTTTATTCCGGGCGCGGTCCCGTTCGGGTTGGGCAGCACCGAAGCGCCGCGCGGCATCAGCGCCTGGCGCTCGTTGTTGGGCGTCATTTTATAACCACGGCTGGTTATGCGCTCGCGTATGCGCGCCAGTATTTCGTAGTCGAGCATCAACTGCCGGCCGGTGACGCGCGCGAAGACCTTGCGCGTTATATCATCTTCCGTGGGCCCGAGCCCGCCGGTCGATATGATCAGGTCCGAGCGCGAGAGCGCATCGCGCACCGTCTCTTCGAGCCGCGATTCATCGTCACCGACTATTGTCTTGAGGCAGACCTGTATCCCCACGGAGTTCAATCGCTCCGTCAGCCATAAAGAATTCGTGTCGGTTCGATGCGGCGTAAGCAGTTCTGACCCGATGGCTATTATTTCGGCTTTGAGCATGATCACCTGTATAGATTATGTCGTCGTATATAGTCTTCGACTCCCTCGGGCACGAGGCCGCTTATAGAGAGCCCGGAGCGCACTCTTGAGCGCACTTCACTCGCCGATTGCTCGGCCAGATCAACCGGGAGATCAAGAGATAAGATACGCTCTGGCGGCACTCGGGGCTCACGCTCAACAAGCGTGCGCACCTCGCTGCTGCCCGCGCCCGCACGATTTGCGACTATCAAAATAGACTCGGAAAGCAGGTAGCCGAGTGCCTCATCGCGGTCTGCGAATTTGCGAAAGTATCGGCCAGTATATTTGCCCTGGTGGTCGAGCACGCGCTCGAATGTATCGAAGCCCAGGATAAAGTGCAAACAGGTTTCGTGCGAGTAGGCGCGGCGAAGCGCGTCAACCATATCAACGTAGTAAGCCGTCGAGGCGAGCCCTACTGAAACGCGCTCGCGCTCTTCAAACGCGACGGCAAGCATCATCATCCGATCTTCAAGAGGGCATTCGTATTCCGCTTTATCCGCGTTCGCCGTCCCGGCCAGCGCCAGCACTTCGTCGAGCGAAAAATCGTCCATGGCGCGGCGAATCAACTCAACGTGCGCAGCGGTGGGCGGGTTGAACGACGACGAAAAGACTCCGAGGCGAGGGCCGCGGTTTTTCTCCGGCTCGATCAATTCAATGTAAGGCTCGCGGCTTTGTTCGACGCGGCGGATTATTTTTTTGAGATCGTCGGGTCGCATGCCCGTCAGATTATACCAAGAGCCACAGCGGCCCATACGAGTGAGGCCGCGAAGAGACCCGACAGCGCATCGTCGGCCATCACTCCAAGGCCACCGTGCAGGCTTTCGAGCTTGCCGATAGGATAAGGCTTGGCGATGTCGAAGAATCGAAACAAGGCGAACGCGATGACGACGCCCGCGAAGGATGGCAAAAGCAACACCGGCGTCAGGGCTATCAACTGGCCGCTCACTTCATCAATGACTACCTGACCCGGGTCATCGATCCCACATATGCGACAGGTGCGCGACGATGCCCACACGCCGAGAGCGAATAGCGCCGCGTTAAAAAGTGAGAAAAGAATCAGAGACAATCGCGGCGCGAGGCGCAACTGGTCGCCGGCTAAAGCGACGATGGCCGAAAATAGACCGATGGCTTCGATTGCTCCGAGGGTGCCAGGGGCTTTGGGCGCAAGGCCCGCGCCAAGCCCCGTCGCAATTGCATAAGCGACGCGGTCGAGTGGTCGCCTTTTCTCTTTGCGTTCGATTGGCTGAGCCATAAAGTTGATGGCAGGCGGCGCGGGCGAGAGATTCGAAATAAGTTACCTGTGCTTTCAGATTTCGACCACGCACCCGACGAGGTCATAATCGTGCGCTTCGGTTATCTCGACGGTGACGAAATCGCCCGGCCGCACTTCGCGACCTTCGGGCACGTCGTTGATGAGGACGGAGCCATCGATTTCAGGCGCCTGCGTCTCCATGCGACCTTCAAGAAGCAGGTCGCTTTCTTTCGACCGACCTTCGAGCAGCACCCGCTGGCGCGTGCCTACAAGCCGCAGGTTTTTTCGCCGTGAAATCTGCGCCTGGACTTTCATCAACCTGCGCTCGCGCTTGCGGGCAACGGCCGGGTCAACTTTTTCGTCAAGCTCAAAGGCGGGCGAGTTCTCTTCGTCCGAATAGGTGAAGACCCCGACGCGGTCGAACTGCGCGTCGCGAACAAAATCTACAAGCTCTTCAAAGTCTTCTTCGCGCTCGCCGGGGAATCCGACTATAAAGGTCGTCCTGATCGCGACGCCGGGAACTCGCTCGCGGATGCGCTCGATCAACCGCTGGTAGGATTTGCGCGCCCCGCCCCGTCGCATGCGCTGGAGCACGCGCCGGCTTGCGTGCTGAAGCGGAATGTCAAAGTATTTGCAGACGTTCGGCCGCTCGGCCATCACGCGCAGAAGCTCATCCGTAATAGCCGTCGGGTAGCAATATAAGAAACGCACCCACTCGACTCCGGGCACACCGGCGATTGAGTCAACCAATCGCGCCAGCCCGTCTTTTAAGTTAAGGTCATCGCCATAGGTCGTGGTGTCCTGCGAGATCAGCACGAACTCTTTAACGCCCTGCGCGGCAAGCATCTCGACTTCGCGGAGGATCGATTCGGGGGACCGACTGCGGAACGTCCCGCGAAGTTTTGGGATTATACAGAAGGCGCACGTGTGATCGCACCCCTCGGCAATCTTCACATAAGAGGTATAAGGCGCGGTGGCGCGCAGCCGCGGGGTTGTTTCGTCATAAAGATAGAGTTCAGGAGCCGAGGCGCTTTCGCTATAAACCGGCAACTGTCGTCGCCCGTCCGGCCCCACCACGGATTTAATCTCTGTCAGCTCATTGACGCCTATGCACGCGTCGATTTCAGGTATCTCGCGCTGCAAATCGTCGCGGTAGCGCTCTACAAGGCAGCCCGCGACAATCAGCCGCTTCGGCTTCCCTGCCTGCTTTACCTGTGCCATTTCTAGAATCGCGTTCTACGGACTCTTGCCGCGCAGAATCAATAAAGCCGCAGGTATTAACCACAAGCACGTCCGCCAGTTGGGCGTCGGGCGTCAGCTCGTACCCCTGCCCGGCCAACATGCCCATCATCACCTCGCTATCGACGAGGTTCTTCGGGCATCCCAGGCTCACAAAACCTACTTTTTTCTTTTCAGACATTCGCCTCTCTCGGACACTACAGTAAACAAACGGTCGGATTGCGCAAACTCCCATGTTAAACAAAGAGTTTCGTGATTGCTAGTTCTTATTTCATTACGCGAGCTTTAAGGGGTTACTTAGAAGCATTGTAGCTGGTGCGGTTCGCCCGCACTATAGCCCCGGGTCGTTTTACCTCGACCCGAATCTGATGCGTCTTTCCGTCGCGTCGGCTCTTTTGCGGCGGGTAGTAGGCTATCGTGTAGCTGGAGCGTATCTCTTCGGCAATGGCTTTGAATACGGGCGTAAAGTCTTCTATATCGGCTGAGAAGTCAGCGCCGCCGGTCATTGGAACTATGCGCGAGATGTCTAGCAAGTGTCATTATTCGCTGGTTTGAGTTTGGGCCCGGCGCATAAGATGGCAGGGTTATCGAATAGACAGTGACTTCCGCGTCGTTTGCGCGGCGGATGGTCTCGGTCTGATCGGGCGGCGTCACGTTGTCATACCCGTCGCTTATAATGATGACGACGCGCCTCAGCCTGCGTCCTCCGCGATAGCGGGGCGCGCGTTTGAGCATGGAAGTGGCCCGGTCAATCGAATCAAAAATGCGCGATGAGCCCCCTACCCTGCCGAGTTTTTGAAACGCCTGCCCTATTCGCTTCGGCTCATTAGTGAAGTCCTGAAGCACGCGAATTTCAGAGTTGAAAGCGATGACGGAAAAGAGCGATTCGGGTCTGACGAGTCGCATGAATTGCTCGGTGGCTTCGCGCTGTTTTTCAACCTCTTCCGGCTTTATGCTGCCGGATGTGTCGAGCGCGAATACGACCGCAAGCGGGCGAGTTATCGATGTCTCCTCATTCTTGTCGAAGAAATCTACATTCTGCGGCTGTCCGTCTTCATAAATAGTGAAATCATCCGCCTTCAAGTCTTGGATGAAGTTACCGTCTTTGTCGGTAACGGTCGCTTCTACCAGGACGAGGTTGGTTTCAAGCCGCAGAACCTGATCGTCCTGATATGCCAGGGCCGGCGAAAGCGTCATCAGAGCCACAAGCAGAACGGTTATGCCGGCTCTATAGTTGAAACGATTCAACATCAAGAATGCCCTTTATAAGACTAACTCGCACGTGTGAACGTCTTTGCTTCGCCTCGCTATATCAACCGGATACCCTGTGGTGAACAGGCACAGAAGAAGGTTAGCACGCGCTCATCACGGTATTCAATGACCCTGAGCAATAGAATTATCAATACATGAAAGTATTATTTATTACATTCAAATATTTGTTCTCATTAATACTTCCGGAAGATGTCCGGTATTTTGAATCCGATTAAGGCACTGATCTTTGAATAAGAATATCGAAGAGTCTGGAGAGGTCCTCTGTTGAATTGAACCTTATTTCTATGATCCCGCCATCTCGCTGAAACTTTATTTTCACAGGCGCGCTCAGTTTCTTGCTCAGCCTCAATTCGGCCGCTTTAACATTCGCGTCATCGGTTTGCTCGGTTGGAATAGATTTAGATCTGTGGTTCTCTTCCCCTCGTTGAGCCTTCTTTACAAGCTTCTCTGTCTCTCTAACTGAAAGGGTTTTGACAATAACCTCTTCGGCAAGAGCTTTTTGTTGTTCTTGCGATTCTATGGCCAGCAGCGCGCGCGCATGGCCCATCGATATTTTGCTGTCTTCAACAAGCCTCTGGACTTCAAATGGCAGCCTGAGAAGCCGCAGGGAATTAGTAATAGAAGACCGATCCTTACCGACCCGCCGAGCTATCTCCTCCTGGGTGAGATTCAAAGTTTCAAGCAGATTCTTATATGCATTTGCCTCTTCAATAGGGTTCAGTTCTTCGCGCTGTATATTTTCAATCAAAGAGAGTTCTAATATATTTTCCTCCGGAACATCTTTTATTATACAGGGGACTTTGTGTAATCCTGCTAGCTGAGCTGCTCGCCACCTCCTTTCACCCGCGATAATCTGAAATCGTTCTCCTACTCTTCTGGCTATAATGGGTTGAAGGATGCCGTTAGCTTTAATTGACTCAGCTAGTTCAGAAAGTTTATCATCCTTAAAGATCTGACGAGGCTGATAGGGAGTAGGTTCGAGTTGGTCTATATCAATCTGCATCAAATCTTGATCTAAGGGGGCATTTTGATTAAAGAGCGCGCTAAGCCCCCTGCCCAGTGCCTTTCTTGACATTGTTAATCACCTCCTTTGCTAATCTAAGATAGCTCTCAGCCCCTTTGGATTTAATATCATATAAGACGATAGGCTTTCCGTGGCTAGGAGCTTCGGCTAATCTCACATTTCTCGGGATAATAGTTGAAAAGACCTGAGCACCCAAAAAGTCCCTTAAGTCAGAGACGACTTGATTGGACAGGTTTGTCCTTTCATCAAACATGGTTAAAAGGAAGCCTTCAATAGTCAAACTCGGATTAAGTGTTCTCCTGATTTTAACAAGCGTATCCCAGAGTTCGGAAACTCCTTCCAAAGCAAAGTATTCGCATTGGATTGGAATCAGAACCGAATTAGCCGCTGCTAAGGCGTTGAGTGTCAATAATCCAAGGCTGGGTGGGCAGTCTATTAGAACGTAATCAAATCCATCCAGAATCTCTTGTAGTAGTTTCTTTAAGCGAAACTCTCGCTCTTCGACATCCACCAGTTCAATTTCGGCAGCTACTAATATCTTTTCTGATGGGATTACTTTGAGGTTCGGCAGTTCTGTATTTAGAGTTATCGATCTTAACGGTTCGTTTAGAACCAGAGAGTGATAAAAGCTCCTGTGAAAGGTCCCTCTAAGCCCAAGGCCGCTGGTACTGTTACCTTGCGGGTCCGCATCGATCACAAGTACCCGCATATCAGCCACAGCAAGGCTTGCCCCCAGGTTTATCGTTGTAGTGGTTTTACCGACTCCGCCTTTCTGATTCGTGATCGCTATTATGCGTGCCATCACCTGCTACAATATCACAAAAGAATGTAGTATCAACTAAAAACTGATGGATTGATCAGGTGCCCGATCAGGAAGTATTGCCCCTTAATGTTGATTTCTATCCCCGTATGTTTCACGTGAAACCTGATCCCCATTAGACCCAGAATATGCCTCTTACGGCCGATCCAACAGAGAAACTTCCGACGTAAAGGTATTGGAAAAACGTTAAAATCGATGTGACAAACAAGATGGCGTTATGTTATTGTTTGGGACTTTTAGAGACCGTAGTTATAATGCCAGAAGGCAACAAATCGAAAAGGGAGAGAGCTTAGCATGCCAAATGAGGGAAGTGTACTTCAAATCATCGGGCCGGTTATTGACGTAGAATTTGAGGAGTCATCGCTGCCTCCGATATACCAAGCTCTAAGAATAGTGAGCGACGGCTTTGAGGTACCCGAGCCATTGGATGTTACTGTAGAAGTACAACAGCATCTCGGAGAAGGGCGTTGCAGATGCGTCGCAATGCAGCCGACTGAAGGGCTAATCCGAGGAATGAGGGCGATTGATACAGGCGACCCCATCACTGTCCCGGTCGGGCCTTCCACATTGGGAAGAGTCCTAAACGTTATTGGAGACCCCGTCGATAAGCTCGGACCCGTAGATTCGCCAACGAAGTATCCTATCCACCGGCATGCCCCTGATTTTCAAGACCAATCGACAGAACTCGAAATGTTTGTAACAGGTATAAAAGTTATAGATCTACTTGAACCATACCTCAGGGGAGGCAAAATCGGCCTTTTCGGCGGGGCGGGTGTAGGTAAAACCGTCCTAATTATGGAGCTTATAAACAATGTGGCCATGAAACACGGTGGCTTTTCCGTTTTTGGCGGAGTAGGCGAGCGTACGCGTGAAGGAAATGATTTGATAAGGGAGATGGTAGAGTCCAAAGTAATAAACTTTGGCGAATCGTTTTATCAGAATTACGAAGAAACGGGGAATTTCGACCTCTCATTTGTAGACAAGGAAGCGGTCAAACAGTCAAAGGCGGCACTAGTCTATGGACAGATGACAGAGCCTCCCGGAGCGAGGCTGAGAGTCGCACTGACTGCGTTAACAGTAGCGGAATACTTCCGAGACGAGGCAGGGACAGATGTCCTATTATTCGTAGATAATATATTCAGATTCACACAAGCCGGGTCTGAGGTGTCAGCCTTGTTAGGGAGAATGCCGTCGGCCGTCGGCTATCAGCCAACGCTTGCAACCGAGATGGGCGAATTACAAGAGAGAATCACCTCTACAAAGAAAGGCTCTATTACATCTGTGCAGGCGATTTACGTACCGGCAGATGATTATACAGATCCGGCGCCTGCAACGACGTTTGCGCATCTGGATGCTGTAACTGCTCTATCTCGACAAATTGCAGAGCTTGGAATATATCCGGCTGTCGATCCTCTGGGATCAACGTCACGGATCTTAGACCCGAGAATTGTTGGAGAGGAGCACTACGGAGTCGCCCAAGATGTAAAGAGAATTCTCCAGCGGTACAAGGATTTGCAGGACATCATTGCTATTCTCGGAATAGATGAACTGTCTGAAGAAGATAAATTGACGGTTGCCAGGGCGAGAAAAATTCAGAGATTTCTCTCACAACCGTTTCACGTGGCCGAACAATTTACCGGGCTGGCAGGTAAATTTGTGCCCCTGGAAGAGACGGTTCGTAGTTTCAGAGAACTGATTTCGGGTAAGTATGACGACCTACCAGAACAAGCGTTTCATATGGTGGGGACAATCGAGGAAGCAATAGAGAAAGCAGATAGTATGTAGAATTCTAGCGGGACAGGTCAGGTTTATGCCAGAAAAGATACATTTAGAAGTAGTTACCCCTGAACGAAAGGTTTTTGAACTCGATGTCGATAGCGTGGAAATACCCGGACTGGATGGAGAGTTAGGAATATTACCAGGACATACCGAGTTGATATCCCAGCTTAAACCCGCAGGTCTTTTGACCTATCATATAGGAACGGAAAAAGGGCAAATCGCTATAAGTGAGGGATTCGTGGAAGTTAGCCCCGATCATGTGGTTGTTATGGCCAATAGGGCAACCCGGCCACAGGACATCGATATTGCACGAGCCTTACAAACAAAGGACATGGCCGAAAAACAACTACAAAGGGCATTGGCAGAACCTGACGGAGATATTGAGCGAGCAACAATAGAACTTGAGCGAGCTTCAATCGAACTACAGATGGCCGAAAAATCTCGTTGACAGGGTTGAGAAAGTTCTTCATCCAGCCAATCTCGCCATGCCTGATAACCTATTTATATAGAACACTTACAGGGTTTTGGCAATCAAGAACAGGCTGCTAGGATAAAGTTGCAAAGGGGGTAGTATTGTGGTAATGTTGCCTAGCTTCTTGATAATTCTGAGTTATAGTTAATCATCTAAGTACTTTTAGATTAATATTTTATTTAGCCATTATATGGCGGTTTCCGCTAGTGGAAAACAGTTGCTTGCTTTTCTTTAATTATCGAAGAAAGCACCCATTTTAAAGACTAACACGATTGAATCCAGTTGAGAGAAGGTGACAAGCTTGACTACTTCAAGGACCCAGATTGATCTGCTCTCCTCAATCCTTCTAGCGATCTCAAAGAGAGTTAATCACCAAAGTTTTAATACCTGGTTTAAGCCTATATCCTCCGCAAGCCAAGATGACTCAACTATTTACCTAAGAGTTCCGAATGAGATATTCCGAGATTGGATCACAAGCAATTATTTTGATGTCATTGAAGAGTCACTGGAGGAGCTAAATCTGGAAACATTCAATCTAAGCTTTCAAGTAGAGGAAGCTAAATCGTCTGGCGGGTCTTTTGCGAATACCCCTATAGAGCCACTACAACGTCCAGTAAGACCCGCACCTATTAGCCAGGAAGTAGGTAACTTTGGGATCGGAAGATTGATTGAAATTGAGTTAGTTGAATTACCCCTAAATCCTAAATATACCTTTGATACATTCGTAGTGGGCTCCTGCAACCAATTTGCTCATGCCGCGGCTCTGGCCGTGGTAGATATGCCCTCAAAAACTTATAATCCCTTATATATATATGGAGGGGTGGGTCTTGGTAAAACTCACCTGATGCACGCCATAGGACACTCTATTAAATCTAGAAATGGTAATTTGAGGCTAACATATATCTCTTCCGAAAAGTTCATGAACGAGCTTATCAACGCTATTCGTTACGATAAAACTATAACGTTTAGAGAGAAATACAGGAATATAGACGTCCTTTTAATGGATGATATTCAATTTTTGGCAGGGAAGGAAAGGACTCAGGAGGAATTCTTTCACACTTTTAATGCACTATATGATTCCCAAAAACAAATTGTTATATCCAGCGATTGCCCCCCTCGGGAGATACCTACACTTGAGGAACGACTTCACTCCAGGTTTGAGTGGGGACTGATCGCAGATATACAGCCTCCCGACTTAGAGACTAAAGTGGCGATACTTAAGCGGAAGGCTGAAATTGAGAAGATTGACCTACCAGATAATGTAGCCCTCTTCATAGCTAGCAAAATAAAATCTAATATACGAGAGTTAGAGGGATCTCTTGTCAGGCTCGTTGCTTACGCATCCCTAAAAGGATTGCCTATAGGATTAGACCTGGCGCAGGAAGTTCTTAAGAACATTATAGATGAGGAAACAGACGGTGTATCTATAGAGCTGATCCAAAAAACAGTCGCCGGTCATTACGGGCTGAAGGTTTCCGATCTAAAATCAAAGAATAACTCCCGAAGTATTGCCGTTCCGCGGCAGGTTGCCATGTATTTATGCAAATCGCTTACAAAGGCAAGCCTCCCGGAGATAGGTAGAGAGTTCGGGGGTAAGCACCACACTACGGTGCTACATAGCATTAACAAAATTGCAGAGCTTTTTGAGAAAGATGCTGTTTTCCACAGGCTTATCAACAGTCTAACTGGTGAATTAAAATAACTTAAGATGTTTTTCCACATGTATGCCCTGTGGAGCCGCTGTGGAACCTGTTGATAATTCTTCTACTTAGCCGAAGGTTCCACAGCCGGGCCTGTTTTTGCACATGTTTTCAACAGGCTTTTTCACAGCCTATAAAGGGCTTCTGGGCAGTCTTTACAACACTTTAGCAGTAAGGGTCCACTTTTCCACAGGACCTACTACTACTACTAGTCATGATTTATGGTTTTTAGTTAAATAGCATTAGTAAGAGCAGCTAGAACGTTAGAGAGGTATGAAGATGAAATTCTCAATAAGCAAGAACTCATTACTACAGGAATTAAACCTCCTTCAGGGGGTTGTTGAAAAAAAGAATACGATACCGATTCTATCGAATGTGCTGATTGAGACATTTAATGAATCATTGATATCCTTTGTGGCCACCGACCTGGACGTTTCCTTAGAAACAGAATGTTCCGCAGATGTTTCCCAGCCCGGGGCTGTCGTATTACAGGCGAGGAAGATATTTGATATAGTCCGCTACCTCCCTGATTCAGAGATTACTATCTCAAAAGAAGATAATGATTGGGTGCGCATTGTGTGCGGATCATCGGAGTTTAAGCTGGTTGGTCAGGCAAAGGAGCATTTTCCATCAACGCCACATACTGACCAGGGCGGGCTGATCATACCGTGTGCGGCAATGCATAACCTGATCAGTCGAACGATATATGCGATAACTCAAGAAGAATCTCGCTATGCTTTGAACGGCTCCTTATTACAGCTTACTGAAGGACAGTTGCAGATGGTGGCGACCGATGGGCACCGGCTCGCGCTTGCGGGGGCGACACTCGAAAAAGGCGGTGTCACAAAAGATATGGAACAGTTGCGGGTTATCATCCCCAAAAAAGCACTGACCGAACTCTTGAAGCTCACATCGGGAGATGAAGAGACGCTGGAGTTTTCCAAGGACGATAATCATCTTTACTTCCGAGTCGGACGCCGCAGGCTCACTTCGCGAGTCCTCGCCGGCCAATTCCCAAATTACGAGCTGGTTCTGCCTAAGAATAACGACAAGCTTGTTCCGCTTGACTCGAACAGAATATCTCAAGCAATAAGGCGAGCCGCGCTTATGGCAGACGAGCGTAGCCACGGTGTGAAGTTCGAGCTAAGCGATGGAAAGTTGAATATAAGCTCGCAGAGCGCTGATGTGGGCGAGGCGCACGAGGTCATACCCATAGATTACAGCGGCGAGAATCTCAGCATCGGATTCAATGCTCAATACCTTTCAGATTTTCTCGGGGTCGTCGGAACCGAGCAGGTGACCTTTGAGTTTAAGGATGAGCAAAGCCCCGCGCTATTGCGGCCATCAGAAAACGGAGGGTATGATTGTAGGTATGTCGTGATGCCAATGCGACTAATCTAGATTTGAAAGGCTAAGCAGGTTTGGTAAACGCGTAAACACAGATGCCTGTTATTTCCGGTAAACGAGTTCTCATAGTCAACGACAACAAATCGATCCGCACCACGGTAGCGGATTATTTGAGAGAGAAGGCCTATGATGTCGTCGAAGCGACTGACGGCATTCAAGGACTTGATAAAGGGCTTTCCTCCTCACCTAATGTAATCATCCTCGATGTGGTAATGCCGGGGATTGATGGATTCAAGCTCTGCCAGCTCTTGAGAGAGAAGGGTGTGCAAGTCCCGATCATCATGCTTACCGAAAGGGCAAGCATCGAAGATAAGGTCACAGGGTTCTCTTTCGGCGCGGATGATTATCTTGCAAAGCCTTTCAGCCCCCTTGAACTCGAATTGCGTCTTCAGGCCCTTCTAAAAAGATCTACGGATGCAGCGCCCCTGATAGAGACTAAGATTTTGAACCTGGGCGATTTAGAAATCGATCTGGATCGCCATACGGTTAAAATCGGCGGGAAGGATGTCTCTCTCACGCCGATTGAATTCAATATACTCAAGCTGCTTGCATCTACTCCCGGTTATGTTTATTCGCGGCAGGACCTCTTGAATGTCATATGGGATACCGCATATGAAGGTTATAAGCGCAATATTGATCCTCACGTGAACCGCCTTCGAACCAAGATCGAAGAGAACCCGAAGAAACCGAAATACATCCTGACGGTCTGGGGTGTCGGTTATAAGTTTAACGAATCTTTGTGACTCGAAAATAGCCTCCCGTCTCGACATTACTCTTCGCCTTACGCCTCACCTGAGCTAGAAATACTGGCAAGTCCGGCTCTATTGCTGCCGTGAAGCCTATGATGTATCCTTTTACGAGCTGTCTAAACAGGCGACCTGACAATGTACGATCTTATTATCATCGGCGGCGGCCCGTCCGGGCTCTCGGCGGCGCTTTCGGCCAAGCGCCATTCTCTCGACTATCTTGTTATTGAGAAGGGCGTGATTGCCGACACTGTCTACAACTATCCTATCGCTCGCCAGCTATTCTCTTCGCCTGACGAGGTAGAGCTAGAGCCTTACGCATTAAGCCGGGACAGAAAGCCTACGCGAGAAGAGACCCTTACTCATTACATAGACATAGTCAAACGCGAGCAACTGAGTATTAACACCGGCGAGCGGGTCAAGATGATAGGCGCGAAAGAGGAGGGCTTCTTTATCCAGACTGACAGGCGCGAGTATGAAGCCCGCGCCGTACTTGTCGCAATCGGTGGATTCGGCCATCAGCGTAAGCTCGGCGTGCCGGGAGAAACATCGTCGCGTGTCTCCTATCACTTCTCGGAAGCCCATCCTTACGCTTTGAAAAACCTTCTTGTTATAGGAGGCGGGAACTCGGCGGCCGAGGCGGCCCTCTTCCTCGTTGAGTCCGGCGCAAGGGTCACGCTCTCCCTGCGCCGCGCTTCGCTTGATGCGGATGTTGAGAACGATGCGGTCGGCGAATCAACCGGTAAAGCCCGCGCAAAAATAAAGCCATGGGTGCGCGAGCCGTTGGACCGCGCCGCCTCCGAAGGCCGGCTAAATATAGTAATTTCTTCCGAGATTCTTGATATACTTCCAGACTCGGCGCTGCTCAGGCTCCGCCGTGAGAAACAGGGTTCCCTGGAGGAGATAATCGAAGTTCCATGTGATCATATTTTCGCCCTGATCGGAGCGGACCCGGATACTCATTTGCTCGAACAAGCGGGCGCTGCCATAGCTCTGGATGGCAGGCCGGTTTATGACCCGATCACATATGAAACGACGCTCCCCGGGCTTTACGTCGCAGGTCATCTTACCCGCGAATTGCATATGAAAAAGGCTATCGAAGTCGGCCGCCAGGTAGTAAACTATATCGCGGCAAGCGTCTCTGATCAGAGCAGCAGAGCTTTGCTTGCAACTTAAGCTATGTTCTTAAGCGAGCCTGAAACAGATCAAGCAGAGCGCTCCGACATAAGCCGCAACCCTGATATGGTGGTGGTTGAGAATAGCTCTGCCGCCCCGGGGGTGGGCTCGCCCTCCAGGTCGAATGCACCCGTTAGCATAGATGCCCAGGAAAAGGCGCGGGTAAGCGACCGGAGAATGGGCACCCGATGGTGGATGCTTGCGGCGGGATTTGCGGTGTTGCTTGCCCTGCTTGCCGCCTCCGGCATATACCTGCTGTCAAAAAATCCCTCGACCGTGGACGAACTGGTCATCTATACGATTCCTTCAGGCGCCGAGATAACATTGAATTCGAAAAGTTATGGTCATTCTCCAGTCAAGATAGAGCAACTGCCGTGGGGAACCTTTGACCTGGCGATCACAAAAGATGGTTTCGAGCCGGTAAAGGAGCTTATAAACGTAACCGAACGCCAGCACAAGTTCGAGTTTATCCTCAAAGCCCTGCTGCCGAGCGGGATGTCCCCTGAACAAGCTATCGTCTACTATCAGGACCAGGCAAAGGCCGCTTTTGATCGCGGCAACTACTGGGCGCCGGCCGATGATAACGCGCTGAAGTACGTCACATCCATTCTTTCTTATGACAACTCCAGCCAATTCGCCCTGGAGATGAAAGCGCGCATACGCGCCCAGCTACACCAGGAGGCGCAAGCAGCGCGCGCGCGTGGCGACATAGCGCAAGCACAGGATCTATATACGTTGCTCATGCAGAATTTCCCGAATGATAGGGAAGTCCATTCCGACGCATTCGACCTGACAAATCAGATAAGGTCACAGGGCAATCAGAAAATAGTCGACTTTACGCGAAAGGCGGATGAGGCTTTGCGAGCCGGCAATTTGATTGAGCCGTCGCGTTCAAGCGCCTATTACTATTCGCGGCAGGCGCTCACAATCGATCCCGATAATGCGGACGCGCTCAGGGTGCGCGATCAAGTTATAAACAGCCTGAGCAGTCGCACGGATGTCGAGAAGGCGACAAAAGAACTGGAGCGAGCGGTTCAGTCAGTACCCGAAGGACCAGCAATTGTCCGGCCTGTTGGTAAGCTTTAAGGCGAAGCGCGACGAGGTGGCAAGGGACAATGATGCCGGTTATCGCCGCCTACAGGGTCTGAAGAAATACGAGGATGAACAGTTCCGCGCCGCCATACCTGATCTCGAATTTGCCATGTTTAACGGGCGCAGCTCCACGGATGTCAATTACGCCCTGGCCCGCTCATATATGCAGGTCGGCCTGATCGAAAAGGCGATACCTCTGTTTAAGAGTTTCGGCCCGAATGATAATGAATACTATCGTTCCTCTCTAGCCGCGCTCGGAGAAATAGCTTCGAATGAGAGGCCAGACTTCGACCGCCCTCGATTATTACAAAAAAGCGCGCGCGCTCGGCGGAAGCATTCTTTATCCGGTTGATAAGCTGGACGACAAGATCGAGAGGATAGAAAAACAGCAGCGGGCGAAGGCGGCCGAGCCGGCCCCGTTCACCATCCACGTCAAACATCCTCACGGGGCGCTCAAGGGTTCTTGCAGCGGCACGTTGACGGTTGAATCAAACGGCGTGCGCTTCGACAGCCGCGAGCACCCCTGGTCTTATAGCTTGATGGGCGTTACGGTAAGGGTAGAGAAAGATGGATTTACTTTGATTACTCAGGGGAAGAACGAAAAATTCAAGACTTCGCGCGCCGATGCCGAACAGTTCCGCGAAGTGCTCAACCGCTATCAGCACCCCCCCTCGGCAGGACAGTAATATCTGTCAAAAAGCACCCACCTGGGGAATTGATTTAATTTTTTTTTGCTGTATATTCGCTTCTGTCACTGCTACGAGGTGACAAACGAGCGAAATCGAACCAGGTGCTCAAGCTTCCGTTTATCGATTCATCAGACTATCAACCAAAAAGAATAAGGCCGCGAGAGAGATCGTATCTCGCGGCCTTATTCTTTTGTTCTTGTTTGAGCTCGCGAGCTATACAGCGTTGCTTGCGCGGGCCTCATCATTGCACTCGCGGACGAGCGCGGCTATCTCGCCCATAACTTCAGCGGGAAAACAGATCCGATCAATGCTAAATCCGCGCATGCTGCGAACGGCCTCCGATACTTCGCTGATCTCCTGGATTCCGCCCTGCGCCCCGTCGCTCTCGATATAAATCAAGCTTCCCGGATCGACATTCATGGGCGAATAATAACCGTAGTAAGGCACGTCGGCCGCCCTATCCATAATCAGGTAAAACTCGGGCTCGTATCCCGCGCGGCGTACCACTTGCTCCGCGCGCGACCAGAATTTTCTTTGCGCTTCACCCGTCAGGCTCGTGTCGATGGCTTTGAAAAGCTTTCTATCTATGAACCGTTTCGCAAGGTCAGAGAGCGTCGGGTCCGCTTCGTGCGCCCACTGCTTCAAGTGGAATGTAAGATCGGTATCGTCGAGTTGCAGATACTCGCCGGTGCCGACACTTTCGCCCATAAGCATCTTCTCAAATACGGAGTCGCGCATGCGAAACTTTAATTCGTCTCGCGTTATCAACTGGCGCGCGCGCCTGAGCGTAGAGACCAGCACCGCTTCGGCCGACCTCAGAGTGCGGTGAAAATAGACCTGCCGGAACATGTAGTAGCGCGCTTGCAGATACTCCTCGACGGCATAGAGTCCTTTCGACTCGACGTACACGCGGTCGGTCTCTTCATCAATCCTGAGCGCGTGCAGCACCCACTCAAGGTCATAGATGCCATACTTCGCCCCGGTCATCAAAGAGTCTCGCAGCAGATAGTCCATGCGGTCGCAGTCGAGTTGAGATGAGACGAGCTGAGAGACGAAAGCTGGCGAATAATTTCGCTTATAAAGCGAGGCGATTTTTTCAGGAAGATCTTTATCGAATGACCGCAGTACCTGATTAACTTCCGTCTTTGGGTCGAGAACTATGCGGCAGGTCCAGTCTTCGTGATGAAAGCGAAAGACCTTCTCCATGACATGCGAGAACGGCCCGTGCCCGAGGTCATGAAGCAACGCGCCGGCGCGGCCGACTATGCGTGCCTCTTCGCTGATCGGCTTGTGCTTGCCGAGCAGATCGAGCGCGCGCGTCATCAAGTGCATCACTCCTATCGAGTGAGTGAAGCGACTGTGCTCCGCGCCCTGGTATGTGAAGAGCGCCAGCCCCAGCTGCTTTATTCGTCGCAGACGCTGGAACTCGGCGGAGTCAACCAGATCAACTATTATGCGATCTTCGGCAACCCCTTCGTTGAGCGATATGATGTTGTGAAGCGGGTCCCGATAGTTGCGTTGAGCCACTCTCTCACCTGCCTGAATCTTGTTTCTTCAAACGCTTTTCATATTATCATACGCCCGCGAGGTCAAAGCGCGCTTCCCAGCAGTTCGCCGAGCTTTTTTCGGAAGCTGCGGCTCAACATCAACTCGGTCCCATCGCGCAGTATCACTCGATACTCGTTATGAAACCACGGTTGCAGCTCTCTTATGCGATCAATGTTGACAATCGTAGACCGGTGAATGCGCGGGAACTGCTTCGGGTCCAGATGAGCTTCGAGACTGCTTATCGCTTCCCTAAGAAGATAGGATTCCTTGCCTACGTGCAGCCGAACGTATTTTCCTTCGGCCTCTATCCAATCGATCTCGTCGATCTTTAAAAAGAAAGCGCGCCCGCCCGACTTGATGACCAGCCGCTCAATATGATTGGACCTGGCCTTTAACTCCTCCAGCAGCGAGAGCGCGCGCTGGCCGAGGTCGCCTTCGCGCCCACTGCTCAGCCTCGATTTCGCACGTTCGAGCGACCTCTCGAACCGGCGCCGGTCGAACGGCTTCAGGAGGTAATCGAGGGCGTAAAACTCGAAAGCTCTTATAGCGTATCGGTCGAACGCGGTCACGAAAACCACGAGCGGCATCTTTTCAGGTTTTATTGATTGAAGAACCGCAAACCCATCGACCTCCGGCATCTGCACGTCTAAGAATACAAGGTCGGGCGATTGCTTGCCGATGACTTCTATGGCTTCGCGCCCGTTCGAGCAGTCTTCGAGAATCTCTATTTCGGAATCGGCGACAAGCATGCGCCTTATGCGGCGACGGGCGAGCGGCTCGTCGTCAACGATCACGGCGCGTATCTTCTGCACATTTGTCATGCGGTTAGCGCTTCGGATTTCTCCCTTGTCTTACTCGCGCTTTTGAACGGGATCACGACCGTAATCTGCAACCCGCCGCCGCGCGCGTCACACATATCAAAGCTGTGCGAGCCTTTGTAGAGCTGGTCAAGCCGCGCGCGAGTATTGGCGATCCCTATGCCTTCCCTTGTGCGAGCGCCCGTCGAACTCGCGGGCGATAGGCCCGGCCCATCATCTCTTACCGACAGCCTGAGCTTGCCCGATTCGCGGCGCGCGCGAATCTCGATCCGCCCTGCCCCCACGCGCGAGGCGACGGCGTGCCGGATGGCGTTTTCGACTATGGGCTGTAAGATCAGGTTCGGGACTCGCGCGTCGAGCGCCTCCGGCTCTACATCCATATTCACAGTAAGCCGGTCGTTAAAGCGCACACTCTCTATCGCAAGATAGCAGCGCAAGAATTCAAGCTCTTCTTGAAGCGTCACCTCTTCGTCGCCCGAGTTTTCCAGCGTCATGCGCAGAAAATCACCGAGCCGCGCGATCATCTTGTCGGCCGCTTCAACGTCTTCTTCAAGAAGCGCCGAGATAGAGTTTAGCGTGTTGAAGAGGAAGTGCGGGTGAAGCTGCATCTTCAGCGCTTGAAGCTGCGCCTGCGTCATCCGCAGTTGCGCCTCGGCAAGCTCGGTCTTCAGCTTCGATATCTTCAGTTCTTCTTCCTCATAGCGACGGTAATAATCGATCACATAGCTGACAAGCAATATAGTGGCGTAGCTCATAAAGCCCGTCGGCAGGTTGAAGAGGAAGAGGGAATTATAGACTTCCGACAGCGATGAAAGACGGTGATATACGGCTACGTTTAGCAGCCATCCGACCACAAGGTAGATTGCGCGGTGGCCGACCGATAGCAGCAAGCACGCGACGACATGCGCCGCGGCGCTGCGAAGCTTCTGCCCGCGATCAAAGCCGAACCGCCGGGTGATCCAGAATATGACCGGGGACATCGCAGCCCACAGCAGCCAGTAGGGCAGCTCCCAGATGAGCATCTGGGTCAAAGTCGGCGGCTGTTTGAAAATCGCGACGTAGGTGCCGGCGAATATGTAGTAATTGAGCGTGAAGGTCAGCCCGATCAGGGTCCATCCGCCGAGGACCAGGGCCCAGAGCATTCTTTGTCGCTTGAAAGCCATAGAGAGTGCAGAAGCGCGGCGCCATTATTATAGAAGGCCCGGTTAATAATAACGCTAAAGCAGAAACAGGTGTAAAGATTTTGCCCGGCTCACACGGAACCGGAGAGGTGAGCCGACGCCTCTTCGAACGCCTCCGGCTCATCTCCGAAGCGATATATCCATTTCACGCCGGGCCAGCTTCGCCACCATGTCAACTGGCGCTTCGCGTAGTGGCGCGTGTCAAGCTTCATCTGGTTGAGCGCGTCTTCGCGCGTGCGTTTGCCCTGCAAGTGCTCGACCACGCGCCGGTATCCGTGCGCCTGAAATGCCTTCGCATCAGTCGGTACTCCCGTCTCGATCAGAGAGATGACTTCCTCGATCAGCCCGCGGTCAAACATTATCTCCGCGCGGCGGTTTATCTTTTCGTACAATGCGTCGCGCGGAGGGCTGAGCGCAATCACGCGAACGCGCGGCGCAATCTCTGGCGGGGGCGGCGTGCGGGGCTGCGCTTCCGAAAGCCTCCGCCCGGTCTGAAAGTATACTTCGAGCGCCCGCATCGTACGCGACCAGTCGCGAGGGCTTATACGCGACGACGATTGCGGGTCGAGGCGAGCGAGCATTCGGTGCAGGTGCTCCGCGCCGCGCCGCTCGCGCAAACGCATGAAGCGCCCGCGCAGCCTCAGATCGGTCCCCGGCCCTTCAAATAGCGGCTGCACCAGCGCGCGCAAGTAAAAGCCCGTGCCGCCTACGAGGATTGCAGCGCGGCCGCGAGACTCTATCTCGCTTATAGTCTCCGCGGCCACACGCGCAAAATCGCCCGCGGTAAAATTCTCGGTCGGCTCAGCTATGTCAATAAGGTGATGGGGCACGCCCTGGCGCTCTTCGGGCGGGACTTTGGCCGTCGCCACGTATATGCCGCGATATACCTGAACCGAGTCCAGGTTGACGACCTCGCCGTTCATGGCATGGGCGAGTCTTATCCCCAGATCGCTTTTGCCCGACGCGGTCGGGCCTACGACGACGGGCACAAGTCGCGGTTTGCTCTCGTTGTCGCTCACGAGCCGATGTTATCAATCGATTTCGAAGAAGGTCAATTTATTGTTCCTTCGCTATCTCTGGTTGTAAGTGACTGTCGATCTCGGACACGCGCTTTATACTTGGGCATATCGGCGCGAGGCTCTTGCTTCGGCGATGCGACCGCGGCATCAACCCTGGGTAAGATCAGCGAAAGCAGGATCGACGCGGTGATGACGCCGCCGATGATGCCGAGCGAAATGCCTATAGGGAACTTGCCGCCATAAAGATCATTGAGCCAGACCATCTTGAGCCCGACGAAGATCAGAACCACCGCGAGCCCATACTTGAGCAGGTGGAACTTGTCAACGGCGCCCGCGAGCATGAAATACATCGCTCGCAGCCCCAGTATGGCAAATATATTCGACGTATAGACTATGAGCGGTTCGCTCGTGAGGGCGAAGATCGCGGGCACAGAGTTTACGGCGAATATGACGTCGGTCATCTCCAGAAACAGCAGCGCCAGCAGCAGCGGCGTGGCGAAGAGGCGCCCCTCTTTTCTGACGAAGAAACTCTTCCCGTGCATCTCGTGCGTAACAGGCATAAAGCGGCGGAATAACCGTATAAGCAGGTTCTTTTCGGGATGAATCTCTTTTTCGTGCGTGAACATCATCTTCACGCCGGTCAGTATGAGGAACGCGCCGAATATGAGCAGGACCCAGTGATACTGCATAAGGGCCGCGCCTATGGCTATAAAGATTGCGCGGAAAACAAGCGCTCCCAGTATGCCGTAAAATAGCACGCGGTGCTGATACTTCGACGGGACTTTGAAATAGCCGAAAACGACAACGAATATAAAGATGTTGTCGAACGGAGAGAGACTTTTCGACTATGTAGCCGGTCAGGAATTCGAGCGACACCCGGCTAGCGGCTGCCTGGGCGTCGAAGCCCGGTACCGCCATAAGACGCGGGTCCGCGGGAAACATCCAGAGCGTGTACTGGTAGAGGAGGTAGTTGAAACTGAGCGCCAGGGCGACCCAGACCGCGCTCCAAATGACCGCCTCACGAAATTTCACCTCGTGCGCCTTGCGATGAAAGACCCCGAGGTCCAGGGTAAGCAGGAGAAGAACGAACCCGCTAAATGCCGCGTAGAACCACCAGTAGTCAGCGAAAGGGAATAAAGGTGTACCCATAACCTACCTTTGTGATCGCTCTAAAAGTTTGGCAACCAGAAATTCGACTCGGATCGGCTCGCGTTTGCGCGCTATCAATCAAAGTCGAATATGTCTTCGAGAAACGACTTCTTCTTTCTACGCTTGTACTCGTGCTCGCTGTACCTGCGCTTATCGCTATACTGCGAGTCGTGCTGGCGCGGCTCTTCACGCCATCCGAAAGGCCGGTAGCCTTCATCCTCCCGAGGCCCCGGCTCGACCGAGGCGGATGATCGCTCGATTATCTTGTCCAGCTCGCCGCGGTCCAGCCACACACCGCGACACTTGGGACAGTAATCGATCTCGACCCCCTGCCTGTCGGTCATCTTCAACTCTTCGACACAGACCGGACACTTCATAAGCTAACCCTCCATTCGTTGCGTACTTACCTGGTCGTTATCCCCTGGCGCGCCATCGCTTCCAATCGCGCCGCGCGGTCTTCCGTAGAAGGGTGCGTGCTGAACATGCGCGACATTCCTTCGGCGGTGAACGGGTTGATGATAAACATGTGCGCCGTCGCGGGCGTGCCCTCGGTAATCGGCACCCGCTTGCTCCACTCGTCAATCTTTCTGAGCGCGCTTGCGAGCGCGAGCGGGTTGCCCGAAAGGCGAGCGCCCGTCTCGTCGGCCAAATACTCGCGCGAGCGCGAAATCGCCATCTGTATGAGCATCGCCGCTATCGGAGCGAAGATTATGCCGAGCAGGCCGGCGATGGGGTTGCTGCCTTCCTCGTCATCCGAACGCCCGCCGAGCAGCGCGCCCCACATAGCCATGCTGGCCAGATGGCTTAAAGCGCCGGCTATTGTTCCGGCCACCGTCATAATCAGCGTATCGCGGTTACGGACGTGCCCCAGCTCGTGCGCGATTACCGCGCGCAGCTCGTCACGGCTGAGCAGTCTTGTGATGCCGACCGTTACCGCAACGGCCGCGTGGTTCGGGTTTCTGCCCGTGGCAAAGGCGTTGGGCGTCTCCTGCGGGATGATATAGACGCGAGGCATGGGCATGGCGGCCCGCATGGTCAGGTCTTTGACCATTGCGTGCAGCTCAGGCGCCTGGGACTCGGTCACCTCCTGAGCGTTGTACATCCTGAGCACTATCTTGTCCGAAAACCAGTAAGCGCTAAAGTTCACCACTACGGCAAAAACTATGGCGATGATCAGCCCCGTCTGACCGCCCATGGCCTGCCCTATGAAAAGGAACAGCGCTGTCAGCGCCGCGAGCAGCATCGCCGTTTTCAATCTGTTCATTCTCTACTCTCCTTTTACACAAAAGAAAAAGACCCTTTGCGACACGTTGCCGCAAAAGGTCTCGATCCGTAGGCTTTTTATTAGCCCCGCTGGCGGACCGGATTGCCCGGCATAGGCAATCGTCTTGACGATCCGTCCAGACTGCGGAGTGATCTACTCCCCTTATAATTACGGAATCAATTATAGGGAACATCAGAGCGGCGCGTCAATATGTGGCCAGGGAAGAGGCGTGGGGAAGAGGCGCGTCGCGAGCTTGCTTATACGACCGAGAGGCGATTGTGCTAAAATCCTAATGATTCCGCAGCAAAGTCGACCAGGTTTAATTGCAGGATATGTGAACGGACGGACACTCAGATATGAATTCAACCTACTGCAATCAGTGTGGTCAGCCGCTTGTTTCAGGGAGCCGCTTCTGCAATCGCTGCGGCGCGCAGGTTATAGGCGACTCTAACGTTCCGGCCCGGCCCGCGCCCGGCGCGAAAGTCGAGGCTTACATCGCTCCGCAAGAGGCCGCGCGCGGCTCCGCTTTAAAGTCGGTCCCGGATGCCCCGCCGATGGCGGGCGAGCGCGAAATCTTCACCCTAAGACCGACGATGATATTCGTTTATATGTGGTACGCGCTGGCGGCTATAGTGGTGCTTGCCGTCGCGGCGGTCGTCGGGATGCTCAGCAGCGAGCCCGGCTGGTTTAAAGACAGCGCCTTCGTCGTGATCGCCCTGGCCGGACTGCTTGCGTTCTCAGTGCCGGTCTTTAAACACGTCATGAGGCGCAGGTCGGTCTTTACGCTTACGAATCATAATCTTGAAATGCGATACGGGATAATCGCCAAGACCGTGCGGAATATCCCGGTTGACCACATACAGGACGTGACCGTAACGTCGGCAGTGTGGCAGCGCCTTTTAAATCTTGGCGATATTGAAATCTTGAGCGCGTCGGAAAGCGGCAAGATCGTGCTCGATGATATTCACAACCCGAGCCGCTATGCGAAAATAATACTTAATGAAATGCGCAACTACAGGAACTGATGGGTCTTTATCGGGGTCTAATAAGGATGATGAAGTATATAAAAGCAATCTTCTCATTTATTGCCGTCGCGGTTTTGATTATCGCTCAGCTTTCGGCGGCCGCCGCCAGTGAGCCGGATTCCGGCGACCAGAATGGTGACTCGCGCGCCGTCGCTCCCTCGCGGCCTATGCCGGAACTCCTGCCCGAGAGGCTTGCCGGACTCAGCGCTACGGGAGAGCTCAAAGTGTACGGGCTGGAAACCCTCGCCGAGCTGACGGGCGACAGGGCACAGGTTTTTCAAGAGTACTCAGTAGAGTCGGCAGCTTCGCGGCAGTACGGCGCGGCGCGCGTCGAGGTCTTTGAGACGGAGAATCAATTCACCGCCTTCGGGCTCTTCTCTTATAATGCGGGCATCGGTCCCGCGCAAAAAGTCGAAGTCGGAATGGACGGCGCTCGCCTGGACGGGTCGCTCATTTTCTGGAAAGGCAAATACTTTGCGCGGATGACCACGGCCAATCCCGAAGGGCGCGTAACGACTGGAGAGCTTCGTCTTGCCCGCGCGCTGGCCGATAAGATCGGTATGAGAGAGGATATCCCGGCCCGCCCGACGCTGCTCGATAGCCTGCCCGCCCAATCTATAGTCGTCGAAAGCCAGCGGTACCTGCTCGGCCCCGAATCGCTCAACGCCTTCATCGAGCGCGGGCGCGACGTGTTCGGGTTCGCGGGAGATGCCGAGGCGGTGATGGCCGAGTATAATCTCGGCGACAAGTTGAAGCTTGTTATCGTCGAATATCACACGCCGCAGTTCGCGACGGACGCTTTCGCGCGCGCGGCCGGGCATGTCGAGTCGCTAGGAGAGGCCGACCGTAATCGGGTTATACTCAAGCGCGAAGGCAATTTCATAGTGCAGGCTTTAAACGTCGGCGACCGCGAAGCGGCCCAGGCGCTGATAGATTCGATCAAGTACCCTTATGTTGTCCAATGGCTAAAGGACCCTCCCCGTCCGGGCGATGACCCGCTGCGCGCCCAGAAGGCCGCGCAGATGCTGCTTTCGACCTTCGGACTTCTAGGCATTATGATAATCGCCGTACTGGTAGGGGGCGCGGCTTTCGGGACAACGATCTTCTTGAAGCGACGCAAGCGCCAGCAGCAGATATTTTCGGACGCCGGCGGCATGCTCAGACTGGATCTCGATCCGTTTGAAGCCAGATTCATGGCCCTGCCACCAAAGAGAAATGAGGAGTGAGTGTAGATGCTTCTCGCTCGCTCCTCCGCTCCCCGGTCCTATCTTTCGCTATGCCCAACTCGGTTCTCGTAGTCGATGATGAAGAAGGTATTCGCCGGACGCTTCAGGCCGTGCTCGAAGACGAGGGGCTGGCGGTAGAGACGGCCTCGTCCGGAGAAGAATGCCTCGCCTCTTTCGAGCGCCGGGCTTTCAGTTGCGTCCTGCTCGACGTGTGGCTGCCCGGCATCGACGGCATAGAGACTCTCAGCGGCTCAAACCGCTCTATCCCGAAACGGCCGTGATAATGATAAGCGGCCACGGCAGCATCGAGACGGCCGTGCGCGCTACCAGATCGGGCGCGCTCGACTTCATCGAAAAGCCGCTCCAGATCGAGCGCACGGTGCTTGCGATTCGCAACGCGCTGCGCCAGAGAGAGCTCGAAGCCGATAATCGCCGGCTCCGCGAGCGGCTTGATGAAGAGTACGTGATGATCGGCGAGAGCGTGCCGATGCGCGCTTTGCGCCAGCAGATCGCCATCGCCGCGCCTACCAATGGCCGCATACTGATTTACGGCGAGAGCGGGACCGGCAAAGAGCTGGTCGCGCGGGCGATACATCAGGCGTCGCAGCGGGCCGCGATGCCGTTTGTCGAGCTTAACTGCGCGGCCATACCCGAAGAGCTGATCGAGTCGGAGCTATTTGGCCATACCCGCGGCGCGTTCACCGGCGCGACTCAATCAAAGCGCGGTAAGTTTGAGCAGGCCGATGGGGGCACACTGATTCTGGACGAAGTCGGCGATATGAGCTTGAAGGTGCAGGCGAAGGTGCTCAGGGTGCTCGAAGAGCAGCGATTCGAACCGGTCGGCTCGAACTCGCCGATCAAAGTGGACGTCCGGATAATTGCCGCGACCAATAAGCGGCTTGACGAAGAGATAGAGCGCGGGACGTTTCGCGCGGACCTCTTCTACCGGCTCAACGTAATCCCCTTTGAAGTGCCGCCGCTCAGGGACCGCCGCGAGGACATACCGCTGCTCGTCTGCCCATTTCAATGAGAGATACTCGGCGCATTACAAGCGCGCGCCCGAAGCTATTCACGGATGAGGCTATTGATCGGATGGGCGAGTACGACTGGCCGGGCAACGTGCGCGAACTGCGCAACACGGTCGAGCGCGTCGTCATCATGTCGGCCAGAGAGAGCATCGCGGCAGAAGACCTGCCTCTGCTCGGTTCGGCGGAAGGGATGACGACCACGCCTCGCTATAACTTCACTTCATACAGGGAAGGGCGGGAAGCATACGAGCGCAACTACATCCTGAGCAAGCTTTCGGAGTGCGAAGGCAACGTCACGCGCACGGCCGAGGCGCTCGGGATAGACCGCTCGCACCTTTACCGGCGCATGAAAGCGCTCGGAATAAGCGATAAGCGGTGACCGTCGCCCGCGGCGCGCTTCTCAGATATTATGCTTCTTTTTAAGATTATGGACGTGAACCTTTGACACGCCCAGCTTGCGCGCCGCACGCGTCAAGCTGTTGTTGGTCTGCCTGAGCGCATTGCGCAACAGGAAGCCTTCGAGCGTGCGCTTTGCTTCTTGCCATCTCGGCAGCTGGTTCCCATCAAAGACCAGCCGGTTATCATCAGTGAAGACTATCTGCTCTTCGTACTTGGCTGATACCCGATTAAATTCATCGCCGAGCCATGCATCCTCTATTCTGTTCAACAGGTCGCTCGCGCGCTGAAGCTCGGCGCGCCCCGCCCTCGTGTCGAGGCTGTGATAGGCCTCAGCGAGGCATATGGTGGCGTCAAGCTCTATGCGGCGGTTCTCCGACCCGGTCAAGGTGTGGGCAATCTCGCATGCCTTTTGCAGGGTCTCAACGGCGTCCTTGAATTCGTGCTGGGCAAGCTTCACGTACCCGAGCGTGATGTGCGCCCGCGCGCGCGCGCGCTGAATGCCTTCGCCTTCGGATATCTGTTCCGCGAGGGCAACGGCCTGCTCCGCTCGCTCGCTCGCCTGCTCGACTGCGTTTTGATTCAATGCCGTCAGGGCCAGGAGGGCGAGGGCGCGGCTTTCACCCGCCGGGTCGCCCATGCTTGCCTCTCGGCTGTCTTCGCCCAGCTTCTCCGCGCGCTCGAACTTCTTGAGTCTCATCAGCGCCTCGGCAAGGTCTAGCTGAGAGCTGGCCAGGTCTTTACGAATGTCGTAACGTTCAAAGACTATGTTGGCTTCCTTGTATATTTCGAGCGAGTCCTGAAACTCGCCGAGCGCGCACTTGAAGGCGGCCATTCCCGTCAGCGCACGGGCGTAAAAACGCCCCTTCTCGGCGTTCTTGAGCAAGCGGATGGCTTCGGTGAATAGCTCGCCCGCCTTCTCAATCTCGCCCATGTCGGTCGCCAGCGCCGCTTGCTCGGTCGCTACTAAACCGCGCAGGTATTCGGTTCTCCGGCTGGTGCGTCCCTTTATCCCGGCCTGCGCCGCCTCTAGTTTTTGACTCGCCTCTTCGAGCCGGTCAAGCCGGCGCGCCAACTGAGCCAGATAGAGCAAGGACTTGCTTATGCCGAATGCGTCGTTAAGGAAGGAGTAAAAGTGGTAGGCCGTTTGAAGCTGTGTTTCGGCCGCCGATTCGTCGCCGCGCCAGAGGACTACCCGGCCTTTAGAGAGCGAGAAGCGGGCTGCGACATCAATATCAGCGACTCGCGGGGCTACTTCTTCAAGAAGCGAGGCGGCATCTCCAAGCTTGTCGAAATACATGGCCACTTCCGCGCGAATGACCATCTCCTTGGGGTCGTTCGTCCTGCGTTCGGCGAAGATCTCCTCTGCCGCGAGAAACTGGCCGCTATCAATCAGGTCAACTACGCTCTCCTGTGATGCTCGCCTTTCCATATAGCGCCCTCCCTGTAGCGGTAACTTTATAATAGAGAAAATTGCTCAAAGACCCTTAATCAAGACACCTACACCTATGCCTATAAAGGCAGATTTGGGTATATTCGTATTACCTATCCTCGATTCTAAATAATCCGTAAATGGCGAATCAAATTTTCCCCTCTCGCCCATTTACTGATTTCGATGCCTAGTTCGTCCGCTAGACTACCAAGAACAAAACCTGAAAACAAGCTCAATTATGCATGCACAGGGATGAAAGCCGCCTGTAACGTAGAATTAAGGACATATTTGCTCCCTGATGAAGTTTTTCCCTACGGTGTCGCTCGATGTTCACAATCGTTTCGTCGATCAGAGGGCATTGATGATGGAATAGTGTTTGCAAAAGTATTTGACGGCACGCCTGCTTCCGAGAAACGAAAGTTGACTGGAGGCATAATGCGCGCGAGATCGAGCTTATTAGGAGGTCAATGATGGCTACACAGAGGAAATCGGGACCGGCTAAGGAGACAATGAAAGATTATCAAATAGGCGGAGGCGAAGCAGCTGACCGGAGCGGCAAGGGAGGCAAATCCGGCGGGGGCATGGGAGGCCAGCAGGCAGGCGGCATTAAAGGCGGCGGCAAGCGCAGCACCCACGTTGGAAATAAGAAGGGAAGTCCAGGCGGCCTGACCTCAGACTGAGGCCAAATGCGATCTGATGGAACTCAAAAATCGATCCCTACAACTACCCCCGATTATTACACCGGGGGTAGTCGCTCTACTCACCCGAAACCGCGTAGCGGTGGCCTTCAGAGTCACTTATGCCGCTACCTGTCTCAGAATGGAATCTATGACCTAACGGGCAGGTGAACCAAACCGAATCCTCGGTGGAGGCTACCCGTCGGAGGGGGTTAAAGCACTTTGGGCATTTCATAGCCTGATTCTAACACACTTTTTTTCCGTTTGTGTCTTTTTTCTGAACTCCCTTTACCCCGACTTTGCTAGAAACAGCCGCAAAATCTCCTCTATATTTAATAGACAGGTTAAATGAAGATTACCCTGCGTCGAGATCGTTTAGGTTTTGATAGCGACTGGAGGCCATCGGAGAGAAATACCGATTACTTATACTTTAAACTTGACAGTAACGGTGAAGTGAATTACATTCCGCTCACTTTCAGGGGCAAACATTGAGAAGAGAATTTACCGATCCCTTGCGAGTCTCCTCACGTCTCTTGTTTTCAGGTCAAGAGGTTAAAACGCAAGCTGGGTCTTGCTGAGGTGGCGGACCCGGAAGATGAAGGCGAAGACGTGGAGGCTATCGCCGCCTTCATGCGGGCTACACGCGCTCCGAGGCGTGGCCCTATAACCGCTCAGGTCAATACCGGCTCTACGCTATTCGACCAGATCGGGTGCGCCATCTGCCACACCCGGACCTTTGTCACCGCGGCGCCCGGCACCCTATATCCTTGGCGACGTGATTAGCCAGACGCTCAATGGCGAGCCAGGGTTCCTGTATTATGACGGCGCGAAGTATGTATGGTACGGCGTGCGCAGCTACGAGGGAGTTATAGCCCGCCGCCCCGCGCATTAAATATCACGCGACTTTTCGGGTTGAAAGTCGATTATGTCCTTAAAAGGGGTCTGGGCGTCGCCGAAATCCGGACGGTAATACTCGGCGGCCGACTCAAAATCCTGAAGCCAGCCTTCGTCCATACCAAGATTCTCCAGGTGCTCTATGGCCTCAAGCCATTCGCCCAGCCTAATCTTGCGCGATATGAGGGGGTAGCGTTCCAGCCCGACTTTATTTGTAGGGAAGTACTGTGCCATTAAGCTGACCGCGACCTTTGGCGAAAGCTCGTCGCGTATCCACCTGAGCGATTCCGCTATACCCGCGATGTCATTGGGCAGAACGAGCAGTCGTATGACGAGCCCTCGCCCGAGCAGCCCCGCCTCATCGACCTCCAGCCGGTCGCCGACCTGGCGGTACATCTCTTTTATCGCCGCGCGCGAGTGGGCCACGTACTCGGTCACTTTTGAGTACTCCCTCCCCGCGCCGTCATCGCTATATTTTAGATCGGGCAGGTATATGTCTACTATGCCGTCGAGCAGTCTCAGCACCTCGACCGAGTCGTACGCGTTCGTGTTATAGACGACCGGTATTCGTAATCCGCGCCGCGCCGCGATGTAAAGCGATTTGACGAGCTGAGGCGCGAAGTGGGTTGGCGAGACCCAGTTTATGTTGTGGCAGCCGCGCCGCTGTAGTTCGAGGAAGACGTCTGCAAGGTGCTCGAAAGAGACTTCGTTGCCGCGCTGCTGTTTGAAAGTCTGGCTGATCTGGTGGTTCTGACAATAGACGCAGCGCAGGTTGCACAGCCCCAGAAAGACGTTGCCCGCCCCGTGCGTTCCGACAAGGGCAGGCTCCTCGCCGAAGTGCGGCGTGTAGGTCGAGACTATTGGCAGAAGGCCCGAATAACAGGCGGCGACTTCGTTGTCGAGTCTGTTGTTGTCGCAATCGCGCGGGCATATTCGGCACACGCGCAGCATCTCCATCAATCGCTCGACGCGATGCTCTAATTCGCCCGACTCAAGCAGCCTCACATATGACGGCTCGCGCATAGAATGAATTCTACAGTTGCGGCGTCGCCGCGTTCAACATCTCTTCCCCTATAAAAACCCGAGGGGCTGAGTCTCACAACCCAGCCCCTCCCCTTTGCTCGCTGATTAAACTGAACCCTACTTTAGTCTTTCACCTGAATTCGAGTGGCGACTATAGAGCCGTCCGCCATGCGAACTCCTTTCACTTTTACTCGCACGCCGACCGCGAGCGGCCCGTGCTCGGTCTTGAGTTGTGTTGATGTCAGCACATGGACCGTGTTGCCGGCTATTATCCACTCGCCCACGAATCCAGAGGCGGGAAGCGATTCGATTCTGCCCTTGAAGTTCGCCTTCCCGCCGTTACCGTTACCGCTGCCGTTGTCATTTGATCCGCCGGGCTTGACCTCGATACGCGTCGCGTCAAGCGAGCCGTCGGCTCGCATCACGCCGTGGACTTCGACGAACGCCCCGACAACCGCCGGGCCATGCTCCTGATTAATAGAAGTGGCCGACATGCACCGTCCGCCCGCCGATGCGCCACTGTCCGGTACGGCCGACTTCTGGCCTCTGTTCGACGGCGCCGGTGAATTTGAATTCGCCACTGCCCATCGCCAGCAGATCGTCATTACCGCCCATCGCTCGGCTCGCGGGGAATAGACTTAATTATCAATGCAAAAATTGTGACTAGCTTTATACTGCTGCCCTTCATTATAAACCTCCGAACGTTTTGTCTCCGACACGTCCATATAGAGTGTAAGCCGGGCAAAAAAATACACGGGCCAGCCATTTTCGGCGATTACCCGCAAAAATGAAGGGTGCCTGCGGGCGGTTGACAGCCCCGCGGCCGAAGATTTAAGCTCAGCCCATTATTAGGTTCCGGCCCCAGGCGGTACCGGTGCAGAAGAGGCGCTCAATGAATTGCGTCGGTTTTGAAGGTTTTAAGGCGGGATTGTTCAACTACCTGTCTGCCCTCGCCGATAATAACAATGAAGAATGGTTCGATGAGCATCGGTTTGACTACAGCTCGCAGGTGCTCGCGCCCGTCAAAGCATTTGTCACCGAACTCGGCCCGGTGCTCTCTGTGCTCAACTCCGAGTTCGAGACGACCCCGCGTGTGGGACGCACTATCAGCCGGATAAAAAGCGATCCCCGCGTTCAGGGCACCCGGCCCCCCTTTCGCCCATATCTATACGTTAGATTTCCACGCCGCAAAAAGCGGTGGACGAGCGAAGCGCTGCTTTACGCGGGGATATATAGCCACGGGGTCTCGATAGGATTTTATCCCGGCGGCTATAGAGAACTGAGGACCGGCCCCGTACAGCAACGCATAAGAAAGAGTCCGAGGCTTTTTCAGCGCTACCTCGACGAGCGGCGCGTGGCCGAAAACTATTGGGAGCTTGCCGGGGGCCAGTCCTCCGCCCTGACAAAATGGCCTCTTCCGGGAAGCGCCCGCCGGTGGGTTAACCTCGAAAGCTTCACCGTGGGGGAATACTTCCCGGCTAAGACTCCGCGCCTCTCCCGCAGAAGCTTCCTCGACACGGCGCAAGAGATCATCCTCGACCTGTACCCGCTATGGCTGTTTGCCACGAGCGATAATCTGGAAGTCGATCTTGAATCCTATCGCGAAAAAGTCTCCGCACTGGCACGCCCGCTCACAAAAGTCGCCAGCCGGTGAGCCCCAATTATCCTGCTTTGTTCCCGGCTCGAACCCTCCCCGGCGTGTCGGGCCAAATTGGCGATCATGGTGGTTAGCTCACAATCCGAATACCGCAGCGGCGCTACAAGATTGGCACACCCATTGCTAAAGGTAAGCTGTATAATTATTAGTGGCTGTAAGCAGGTCACACGGGAGTATAAGCTATGGCCGGTTATCCAAAAGCCGTACAGGTGGCGAGCGCTGCCGCGGGGGCGGCACTCGCTTTTTTCGGGTTTAAGAAAGGTGGTGTGGTCGGCAGCACCCTTGGCATGGTCGGCGCGGGGATTGCCGCTTCGAGCATAGCCACCGTCTCCGGCGTGCAGACACAGATTGAAACGCCGCGCGAAGTCCGTCAGTCCATCGAAGTGAATGCCGCGCCCGAAGACGTGTTTCGTGTGTGGTCGCGCTTCGAAGACTTTCCTCGCTTCATGTATAACATTATCGAAGTCCGGAAGACGGGTGACCGCACATACCGCTGGATAACGGAAGGCCCGCTCGGCCAGAGCATAGAGTGGGATTCGGAGATCACCCAAATAGTGCCCGGCCGCCTGATAGCCTGGCGCTCGACGACGGCGGGCATAGAAAACGCCGGAGAGGTTCACTTCGAGAGCGCTGGCCGCGTAACGCGCGTTTATGCCGTAATGACATATGACCAGCCGGTGGGCCCGATTGGTAAACTCGTCGCGCTCGCCACGGGCAGCGACCCTGATTCTACGTTGCGACAGGACCTCAGCCGGTTTAAGCAGCTTGTCGAATCTATCGGGGCGGCAAAGGCGAACCGGTCCTGAAGGCCGCGCAGGCTAGTGTGACACGATCACCCGCCATCGCGCAGAATCGCTGAATGCTCTTTTCAATCATCTTGACGTAATTCGATTATCAATTTGCCCGCCACAATCACGCCCCGGCCTACCCGCATAAATAAAAACAGCCGAATTTCTTAGATTTCTCGACATGTCATTACTGGAACGGGCATTGCGTTTACGGGTCCGGGGTCTGATTCATGACACGGGCACGTTCGAGCAAGTCAAAGGAGCGCATGATGAAACGCATACGCCGGTCCCCCCTTCTTGGGGTGATTCTATCCCTCATCCTGGTAGCGCTGCCACTTTCAACTATTCCCGGTGAAAGGGCCGCCAGGGCAGAATCGAAAACAGAGACTAAGCCAACACCTGCCCTGCACAAAATATCCCCCGATCTTCAAACCAGGCTTCAAGGACGGGCGACGGCAGAACAGCGCGTAAAGGTGATACTGCAATTGCAAGAGAGGCCGCGCGGCCAGCTAAACGCGCTGCTCAATCGCAACGGCGTCCATATCAGCAAGCACTTTGAAAGCTTCAACACGAAAGTGGTCGAGCTGCCCGTAAGCGCCGTGCAGGAGCTTGCCGGTTTTGGGGAAGTATCCTACGTCTCCCTTGACAACGACGTGCAGTTGCTCGGCCATCTGGAGACGACGACCGGCGCGGCCGTTATGAGGGCGATGACCGGCAACAGCGGCCTCGACGGCAAGGACAATAATATCGCCGTCATCGATTCCGGCATTTATAAAGACCACCACGGCTATTCGGGCATCGCGGCAAAGCTGGATTTTACAGGCGAGGGCATTGTGGATGATGACCCATACGGCCACGGGACGCACGTGGCCGCGATGGCCGCCGGCAACTCGCACATAGCGTCGGGCGCTTACACAGGGATCGCTCCCGCGTCAAAGATCATCAATCTCCGCGTGCTGAATTCGCAAGGCGCGGGGAGCGTGTCAAGCTTGCTCGCCGCGCTCAACTGGATACTGGCGCCCACGGACCCGAACAAGCCGGCCGGAGAGAAGAACTACCAGAAGTATAGAATTAAAGTCGTCAACCTGAGCCTCGGCACGCTGGCGGTCAGCTCATACAGGGACGACCCCCTGTGCCGAGCAGTGCGCCGCGTGGTTGATACCGGGATAGTTGTTGTTGCCGCCGCGGGCAATAACGGCGTAGATAGCTCGGGCAATAAGATCTACGGCAACATACATTCACCGGGCAACGAGCCGTCGGTCATAACGGTCGGGGCGGTCAACACCTACGGCACCGACACCCGGATCGATGACACGATTGCCACCTACAGCTCGCGCGGCCCTACGCGCAGTTACTGGACTGATAGCGAGGGGGCAGGCATTACGATAACCTCATCAAGCCTGACCTGGTCGCCCCCGGCAATAAGCTCATAGGCAATCAGGCGCGGAGCAATCATCTTGTCAGCGGAAACCCGCATCTCGACTGCAACGTGAGCACTAACGAAACTCACGAAGAGATGATGCTGAGCGGGACTTCCGTGGCTGCGCCTGTGGTGGCGGGCGCGGCGGCCCTGATGATGCAGGCCAACCCGAAGCTTACGCCCTCACTGGTCAAAGCCATAATGATGTACACGGCCCAGCCGCTTCGAAACTTCAACATGTTTGAGCAGGGCACCGGGCAGTTGAATATAGAAGGGGCGATCAGGCTGGCCCGGCTCGTGCGGCAGGACCTTACGGCAAGCACCGCTCTAGGAGCGCCGCTTCTAACGACCATTCTTTTCCCGATGCCGCTTACGACCATAGCGGGACATACATTCAACTGGAGTCAGGGCGTCATCGCCAATTACACATACCTGATGGGCCTGGACCTTATAACGAAGTACCAGAAAGTCTATGGCCAGGGGATGCTGATCGGAGACGGGATAATCATATCGGAGGGCATACTCGTAAGAAGTACGACGATGTTGACGAGCGGAATGCTCTTAGGAGATTGCGTTCTGACAAGCAACGGCATGCTGCTCGGCGACGGCTGGTCGTTCTTAAGCTGCGGGATGCTGCTCGGCGACGGCATGCTACTCGGAGACGGCATGCTGTTGGGCGACGGCCATCTGATCGGGGATGGCATGCTGCTCGGAGACGGCATGCTGCTCGGAGATGCTCTTGTTCAGGCGCTGAGCGCGCTGGTGAATGGCGAAGAGACAAACTCGATGCCAATCATTCGCGAATAAGTGGCCGATCTATTTTCTGCGCGGCCCGTACAGGTCGCGCTCGTAACAGCCCTAAGGTCTAAGGAGAGGACCAATGCTAGGCACAATCGCAAAAGCCGACCCGGAAACGCCGCCGCCTTCAGCCGATTGCGTAAGCGTGCAGGCGCTCTCTTCCGCGGAAGAGGCGGAGGTGCTGGGCTTTCTTGCGGCCCGCCCGGTCCATTCGATCTTTCTCGGCGGCTTTATACGCGACAACGGCATAGAGAGCGGTCTTAATCGCGGTACATTTTACGGATGCCGCGACGGTGCGGGCAATCTCGTAGGCGTCGCCCTTATGGGCCATTACACTTTTATCGAAGCCCATAGCGAATCGGCGCTTGCGGCGTTCGCCCGCGTGGCCAGAGGCATTCCTTCGACCTATATGATTCTGGGCGAGCAGGAAAAAGTGGAATGTTTCTGGCGTCACTTCGCCGATGAAGGACAGACGCCTCGCAAGGTTATGCGGCGAGTTGTTATACGAACTTCACTTGCCGCCGTCGCCGCAAGAGCCTTTGCCCGATTTAAGGCTCGCCACGGTCGATGATCTTGAAATAGTGCTGCCGGTAAACGCCTATATGGTAATGGCCGAAACCGGCGTCAACCCTATGGAGGCGGACCCGGCCGGATTCAGGCGCAGATGGAATCGCCGCATAGAACAAAAGCGCGTATGGGTCTGGGTTAAAGACGACCGCCTTATCTTTAACGCGGACGTGATGCTCGAAACCCCCGACTGTATATATCTCGAAGGCGTATATGTAAGCCCCGAAGAGCGCGGAAAAGGTTATGGCCGCAGAGGGTTGTCGCAATTGAGCCGCCATCTTATGGCTCAGACTAAATCCCTATGCCTCCTTGTTAATGAAGAGAACGTCATGGCGCAGAACTTTTACGAGAAGGCGGGCTTTAGGCCGACTGCCTGCTACGACACTATATTTCTGCACCGCCAGAACTGAGTTCTGGAGCCGGAAGGCCCCCGTAAGATCAATAGGTTTAATGGGAGAGTCATGTCTAGAGAGGGGATCAAGACAAAGGGCCAGGTCTATCAGACCATAATCACCGCCTCGGGGATAATGCTGTGGTCAGCCGCGACCACGGGGCTGCTTACTCATTACACGCTCAGCGATGGGTTGCTAATAGTGGTGTTTGCGCTGGTGACGGTGCTGGTGGGAATGTTCCCGCAGCACTTCCGCCTGCCGCTCGGATTGAGCTTCACGCGCGAGCGGATAACCTTCACGCTGTCCGACGCCCTCGTCCTGCTGGTTGCCTGCTGCTATGGTTTACCTCCCGCGGTCTTTATCGCGGGCATTGAAGGATTCACCTCCTCGCGCCGTACGACGAAGCGGTTTGCGAGCAACATCTTCTCGTCGGCCATGATGTCGATTGGCTCGGCCGCCGCCTCGCTCGTCATGCAGGCGACGTTGATTTATCTCTTTAAAGAGACCGGAGGGAGCGGCGACTACGCATTTCTATCGGTCGCGGTGGCGATGCTCGCCGCGGGACTCGTCCAGTTTACGATCAACGCCATACTTCTTTCGACACTGCTCGCCCTTCGCCATGGCAACCCGATCGTGCAACACTGGAAAGACTTCTTCTGGGCGATGCCGATGTTTTTGCCCACAAGCAGCGGGGCAAGCCTCATGTATTTCGCGCTTCAATACGACCTGCTGATCGTCGCCGTCATAGGCGGCCCGATGCTCGTGGCCGCTTACCTGGCCCAGCGCCAGTACCGCAACAGCGTGCAAAACCGCATAGCCGTTATGGAGAAAGCGCACCGCGAAACAATCGAGGCCCTGGCCGTCGCCATCAATGCCAAGGATGAAGTCACGCACGAGCACGTATTACGCGTACAGATATACGCCGCGGGCGTGGCCCGCATACTCGGTTGCTCGGAAGGCGAGGTCGAGGCGCTCAGGGCGGGTGCCTTGCTCCACGACATAGGCAAGATCGCAGTCCCCGATTATATACTGAACAAACCGGGCAAGCTAACGGCCGCCGAGTTCGAGAAGATGAAGATCCACACCATAGCCGGCGCGCAGATATTGAGCCGCGTGGAGTTCCCCTACCCGATAGTTCCGGTCGTGCGCCATCACCACGAGCGATGGGACGGGCGCGGTTACCCGGACGGGCTAAAAGGCGACGAGATACCGCTGACGGCCCGTATACTTTCCGTCGTCGACTGCTTCGACGCCGTGCGCGAGGACCGACAGTACCGCAAGGGCCTCACGCGCGATGAGGCGATGGAGTTGATCATGCGCGGCAGCGCCACGCAGTATGACCCGCGCGTTGTCGGCACATTTATCGCGCACCTTCGGGAATTTGAAGCCGAGATACAGGCTATGCAAGGCCGGCCCATGCCGAGCTTCGGCATAGAGCCTATCGAGCAGCTTACCGAAGCCGCGCGCTGTGTGCCTCCGGCGGCGGGGCTTGCCGAAGAGGAAGAGGCGCAAAGGTCAAAGCCGCACGATCAGGAGCACAATGACGTGGCGGCGCTGTCGGACCTGGCACAGGCGGTGATCGGCGCGCGCGGGCGGTTTGGCATCATCTCGGCTTTTGCGGAGAAACTTTCCGGGGTCGTGCCACACGACCTGTGCGCTATAACGCTAACCCAGCCGGAGTCGGGCCAGAACACCGTCGTGTACGCTACGGGGCCGCGGGCCGATCTTATAAAAGGGCGATCAATTGCTCTCGGCGAAGGGGTGACGGGGTGGGTGCTGGCCAATCGCCAGCCTTTCTCGAACACCGACCCGCGACTCGATTTCCGGCCTCCGCCCATCACAGCCTCGCCGACTATCGCACGCTCGCGGTCTTCCCCATCATAAAAAAGAATGAGCTGTTCGGGGCAGTCGCGCTCTACTCCGCATCGCTCGCGGAATACTCCGCGCGCCACCAGCATATGCTCAAAGAGACTACCGCCCTGCTTGCCATGGCGCTCTCGAGCGCGACAAGGGATAACCATCCCGCGTTTGGCGTGCTTTCGAGTGACGGGCGGGTAACCGCGCCGCTCTTCAGCGGCGATTCTCTCGGACTTGCCGACGTGGTACTTGAGTACGAGCTTACTCACTAAGTTGAGAAGACGGCAGAGGCGTGACGCTTTGCCGTCTTCTCAGGCAAATCTAACTTCTTCGATTAGCCGACGGCTTCCTTGACCTTCCGCCCGTCCCAGTAGAGCACGTCGCCTACCAGCGGCAGCTCGGCCGGCTTGTCCGTCGCCGGCACGTCTTTGAGATACCCGGCCAGCTTCGCATGGAAAGCCTGGACGGCCGGGTTCGACAGGTATTTCGAATATATCTCTTCAAAGTCTCCGTTATACTCGATTATCGCCGCAAACATGCCGTTGCCCTGACATATAGTGACTTCCTCTATGCCTTTTATTCCGGCGAGCGCGTCGGATGGAAAATGCGTCTTCAGCTCATCTAAAAGCTGCTGCTCCACCTGGTCCTTCAAACGCGATACGAAAACGACTCTTCTATTAGCCATGTCCTCTTGTTCACCTCCCTGTTATTCGTTAAAAACTCCGAGTAATCCAGCCACTGCTTATGCCGCTTGCAGGCGGTCGGATTTTTCCTTCTTTTCCTTCTTCGATTTCGGCTTGCCGGCCGCGTGTTCTATCTCCGAATTAATCTCGCCGCCCATAAGCAATGCGAGCCCAAGCAGGTATAGCCAGAGCAGCAATATGATTACCGCGCCGAGGCTGCCATACGTGGCGCTGTAGTCGGGCGCGAAGCGCAGGTAAAGCGAAAACGCGAGCGACCCGACTATGATGGCTATCACGGCGAAGATCGCGCCGGGCGTTATCCACTTCCAGGACTGCTTCAAGTTAGGCCCGAAGTAATAGACCACCTCTATGCCGAGAAATAAGAGCGCCAGTCCGAGCAGATAGTGAACTACCTGCCAATATGGTTTCGAAGATCGGCCCGAGACCGAGCGCGCCGGCGGCCCATTCGGCAAACCTGTCGCCGAACATGATCAACGCCACGCCGCCCACTATCAGCAACGCAAGGCCGACGGTGAGCCCGATGGCCGTCAGTCGCAGCTTCCACCACGCGCGATCTTCCTCGACGTCGTAGGCCGTATTGAGCGTGCCCATTACCGGCGGTCACGCCGTTGCTCGCCGCCCAGAGTGTGCCCAGGATACCGAAAGAGAGCAGACCCGCGTTGCTGTTTTTGGTCACGTCTTCAATTGTCTCGCTGACAAGCTTCATGGCGTCGCCGGGCACTATGGTGCTGAGCGTTTCCATTATGTTTTCGCGCAGACCGGGCATAAACCCGACCATCGCGGTCAAAAAGATGAGCATGGGAAAGAGCGCTAGCAAGAAGTAGTAGGCAAGCTCGGCCGCCCGGCCAAAGATATTGTCCTCGTTCGACTCGCGCCAGCTCCGCAGCGCCAGCTCCTTGAGTGTAAGCCCTCCAAACATTTTACTGCTCATATTACGCCCCCCTCGTTCCATTACAGTTCAAAACAGCGGAACCAGTAATTCATTCGCAAGCAGAGTGCCAGTGCCCCGTCGGCCAATAGCGGCCAAAAAGCCATAATATTGAAGAAAAAGAGAGCCACGCGCGGGCCCGGCTCGACGGATTGACATTATTGACCTGGCCGGGTTCAATTCATGCCGAGGTCTGGTGCAGATATGGATAATGAAGACCGCATCGTTGCTCATAAGAAACGACGCCTATCAGTATATGCCGACGACGAAGACGTGCTGGTTCAGGCGCTCGATATACCGGAAGCCGATTACGAGTGCCTTACGGTCAACAGCTCGTGGCTGGAAAAGAGCCTCCTCGAAGGCGACATAATACTATTCGCCTACGGGCGCGACGCCGAGGGCGGCGACATAGTCTTGATCGAGGATGAAGAAGGGTGCGAGCGGATAGGGTCTTTAGCCTCGCCGGGGTTGCTCGAAACCAAGAACGGCTTCCGGTCGCTTACCGGGCGCGAGCGGATAATCGGCGTCGGCGTGGCGCTCGCCCGCCGCTTCCGCATGGATCGCGTTCAAAAAGAGATCGAAGAAAAAGCTCGGCGAGAGGCTCAGGGCGATGGAGAAGAAGCCGGCGAGGCCGAGGGCGTTGACCCGAATTTCAGCCTCACCGGCTTTCCGCCCGAATCCTGACGGTCACTTCTTGAGCCAGCCCATCAGCCCGTGCCAGGTCGTCTCACGATACAGGTATGCTATCGAGTCGGTCAGCGGTATCTCCTTGGGACACGCCTTGACGCAGTTTTGCGCGTTGCCGCAATCGACGATCCCGCCCGGCCCCATGATGGCCGTGAGCCGCACGTCCTTGTGCATCTTGCCCGATGGGTGCTCGTTAAACAGCCGCACCTGGTTGAGCGGCGCCGCGCCCATGAAATCGGAATTCGCGTTGACCTGCGGGCAGACCTCAAGGCATACGGCGCACGCCATGCAACGCGACATGTCGTAGCGCGCCTCCTGGATTTCGGGCGCCACGCGCGGGCCGGGCCCCTGGTCGTGCGTGCCGTCGATGTCGATCCATGCGTGGACCTTCTTAAAGGCGTCGAAGAGCCGCGAGCGGTCGATCATAAGATCGCGCACGACGGGGAATTTGCTGAACGGCTCAAGCACGATGGGCTTGTCGAGCTGGTCAACGAGCGCGGTGCAGCCCTGCCGGGCGCGGCCGTTGATGAGCATCGAGCACGCGCCGCAGACCTCTTCGAGACAGTTCGAGTCCCAGACGACCGGCGTCGTCTTGCGCCCGTCGGCCGTCACCGGGTTTTTTTGAATATCCATTAAACAGGTCAGGACGTTTATCCCCTTGCGATAGGGCACGTCGAACTCTTCCCACCGCGAAGGCGCGTCCGGGCCGTCCTGGCGCTTCACTCTTAATCTGATCGTGTTTGCGTTTGCCATTTTTACCCTTGAATACCGATTACGTCACGTTCTTGCTCGCGTCTTCGAACGGGTGCTGTTTGTCCTTGCGTTCCTGCTCGTACTGACGCTCGACCTGCAAGTCCTTGGGCGCGACCTGCGCGCTCGATGTCGCCGGCCCCTGCTTCGCGCCATAGGTGCGCGCGCGCGGAGGGATGAGCGAAATGTCAACCTCCTGGTAGCTGATCTCCGGCCCCTCGGAAGTGTAGGTCGCGATGGTCGTCTTTAGAAATTCGGCGTCGTTGCGCTCAGGGAATTCAGGCTTATAATGCGCGCCGCGCGATTCGTTGCGCAGAAGCGCGCCGATCGTAATCACCCGCGCGAGTTGCAGCATGTTGTATAGCTGGCGCGCGTGAGGCAACGCCTGCGTCAACCAGTAGATCGATTCGTTTATATCTATGTTGTCGAACCGCTCGATCAACTCCTGTAGCTTCGCGTCGGTCGCTTCGAGCTTATTGTTATATCGGATGACCGTGACGTTCTCGGTCATCCACCGGCCCATCTCGTCGTGGACCTTGTAAGCGTTTTCCGACCCGCGAAGGTTCTTTATGCGCTCGTTGATCTCCGTCTGGCGGCGCACCTCGCGGTCGTGCGCGCCGTTGAGCGTCTCGCCGCGCCCGTTGCCCGTGGCGTACTGCACCGCCGCGGGGCCCGCGACTATCCCGGCGTAGATGCAGCTTACGAGCGAGTTGGCCCCGAGCCGGTTCGCGCCGTGTATCGAGTAGTCGCATTCCCCGGTCGCGAATACGCCGGGCACGTTCGTCATCTGGTCATCGCCTACCCATATGCCTCCCATCGTGTAATGCACGCCGGGGAATATCTTCATGGGCGTATAGCGCGGGTCGTCGCCGACAAACTTTTCGTAGATTTCAAGTATCGCGCCGAGCTTGCGGTCGAGCATCTCGGCCGGGATGTGCGTCAGGTCCAGATAGACCATGTTGCCGCCCCCCACGCCGTAGCCGTCCAGACATATCTGGAATATTTCGCGCGTGGCTATGTCGCGCGGGACGAGGTTGCCGTAGGCCGGGTACTTCTCTTCGAGAAAGTACCAGCGTTCGTGTTCCGGTATCTCTTTCGGGTCGCGCTGATCGCCTTTCTTGCGCGGCACCCAGACGCGGCCCCCTTCGCCGCGCGCCGACTCGCTCATAAGTCTGAGCTTGTCTTCGCCGGGTATGGCCGTCGGGTGTACCTGTATGAACTCGCCGTTGGCGTAATGCACGCCCTGTTGATAAAGCGCCGACTGCGCCGAGCCGGTGCAGATGACCGAATTCGTCGACCTGCCGAAGATGACGCCGACGCCGCCGGTCGCCATAATCACGGCGTCGGCCGGGAAGGCGCGGACCTCGAGCGTGCGCAGGTTCATGGCCGTCATCCCGCGGCATATCTGGTTGTCGTCGAGGACGGCCGACATAAATTCCCACCATTCATACTTCGTGACCAGCCCCTCCACTTCGTACCGGCGCACCTGCTCGTCGAGCGCGTAAAGGAGCTGCTGCCCCGTCGACGCTCCGGCGAACGCCGTGCGGTGGTGCTTGGTCCCGCCGAACCGGCGGAAATCTATAAGACCTTCGGGCGTGCGCGAGAAAGGCACTCCCATGCGGTCGAACATATATATGATGGCCGGCGCCATATCGGTCATGGCTTTGACGGGCGACTGGTTAGCCAAAAAGTCGCCGCCGTATATCGTGTCGTCAAAGTGTATCGCGGGCGAGTCGCCTTCGCCCTTGGTGTTGACCGCGCCGTTTATCCCGCCCTGCGCGCAGACCGAGTGCGACCGCCGCACCGGCACGAGCGAGAATAGATCGACCTTGTGGCCGAGTTCCGCGATCTTGATGGCGGTCATCAACCCGGCGAGCCCGCCGCCTACCACCGCTATTCTGATCTCACCTTTTGCCATCTTTCGTCCTCACGTCGAGGGCAGCCCCGCGGGCCGCATACGTTTATTTATTCTGACTCTTCACCTGATAAAGGCCCACGCCGCGTTGATGCCAACGACAGTCAGCAGGACGCCGAATGCCGCGCACCCATATCCGACGTACCGCTGGGCGCGCTGGCCCACGGCGATCCCCCAGTTGACCAGAAATAGCCACAGCCCGTTGGCAAGGTGGAACGTGGTCGAGATGATGCCGATAATATAGACGGCCAAAATCGCCGGGTTTAAGAACTCGTTGCGCACTATGTCAAACGCCTGGTCCGGGTGCTCGGCGACCGACACGGTGTTGAGTCCCGGTATCAGCCCGAACCTGAAATTGAGCACGTGAAAAGTGATGAAGACGAAAAGCACCACGCCCGTCACCCGCTGCAAAAGGTACATCCAGTTGCGGCCGTAGCCGTAAGCGCCGACGTTCGGCTTCGCCTCGTAGGTGATGATCAGGCCATAGACGCCGTGGTAGATGAGCGGGAGGAATATCCCTAATATCTCTATAAAAATGATATAGGGGATAGACTGCAGGTCGCCGACGGCGTCGTTGAATAGCTTCTCGCCGCTCACCTTCAGCCCGCCCATCGCTTTCGAGTTGGTGTAGAAGTGTTCCAGGAGAAATACGCCCAGCGGCAATATGCCGGTCAACTGATGCAGCTTTCTCAATACGAAGTGTCCGGAGAGGTTTATTGACATGAATCAGGCTCCTGATTGAGCGCGGCCCACGGCGTAGCGGGCTCGATAGGTCCCCGTTTTTGCGGCCTGGGTGTTGCGTTTGTTGCTTTAAGGACCCGTCCGTTACCCTGCCGAGCGCGACGGCTGTTTCGATGAAGCATCATTCTAAAACCTGGCATCAAATTAGTAAAATTAAAAGCGGCGATATTCATAATAAGCGCGGCTTCTCCCCCTGATACCAATGATAACGACCCGGCGGGTCGCGTGAAAGAATTGGACAAACGAAATGGCTGATGGTAATAGATAAATCCCGATACTCTATATGGCAACAATCAATAGCGCCTCGGTTGAAATCGTTGAGTCGCCCGCGCGGGCGCGGCGCGTTCTTCCCGAGAATGATTTTATAGAGTTTGGTAAGGACGAGATCAATCAATCAATCCCCGCTCGCTTCCGCCGGCAGGCTATGGTCCACGGCCCGCGCCTCGCCATCAAATCAAAGAGCGGCGAAACAACTTACGAAGAATTAAACAGGCTTTCTCGCTCGCTTGCTCATTCGATCATAACCGCGCGCGGCGAGCGGGCGGAGCCCGTCGCGCTGCTTCTCGAAAAGGACGCGCTGCTGATTGCAATGGTGCTTGGCGTGTTGACGGCCGGCAAGTTCTACGTGCCTCTCGACGTTTCCACCCCGGCTTCGAGAAATGAAGATATTCTCGCCGACTGCGGGGCCCGCGTTCTTATAACGGACGAAAATAGCCTTGCGCTTGCCGAAACACTTTCCGCCGGTCGGGTTGAAATACTTGTCGCCGAGCGCATGAATGAGAGCCCGCCCGACGATTGGCGCGAGCCGGAGATTTCGCCCGACGCCATCGCCTATATACTCTACACGAGCGGGACTACGGGAAAGCCCAAGGGGGTCGTCCAGACGCACCGCAACGTGCTTAACAACGTCCGCAACAGCACGAACGGCGAACACATATCCTTCCGCGACCGCTTTACGATGTTGCCTTCGCCGAGCGTCGCCGCTTCGGTTTCCGACATATTCGGCGCGCTTCTGAACGGGGCGGCGCTATTTCCTTTCGACGTATCACAGCAAGGATTCGCGCGGTTGAAGGAGTTGCTCGTCGAAGAGCGGATAACGCATTACCACTCTGTCCCTTCGGTCTTTCGCCGCATCGTGCCGATGTTGACCGACCCGGCGGCGCTCTCTCGCATGCGAATCATCAAGATGGTCGGCGAGCCGGTGCTCATCAAAGACGTGGAGTTGTACAGAGAGCATTTCCCCGATTCTTGCCTGCTGCACGTGAGCTTCGGGTGAACCGAGATAAACGTGGCCCGCCAGTTTTTCATCGACAAGCAGACCCGGCTTGACGGCGCGGTCTCGCCCGTCGGGTACGAGGTCGAAGAAGTCGAGGTGCTTTTGCTCGACGAGCAGGGCGCTCCGGTAGAGCCGGGCTCGGTTGGCGAGATACACCTAAAGAGCCGTTACCTGACGCCCGGCTACTGGCAACAGCCGGAAGCATCGGCCGCGGCTTTTTACCAGGACCCGCAAGAGGACGATAAGAGAATTTATCGCATGGGCGACCTGGGCTATCTGCTGCCCGACGGCTGTCTGGTCTGTCTCGGGCGAAAAGATTCGCAGGTCAAGATACGAGGCAACAGGGTAGAGCTTGCCGAAATCGAGATGAAGCTGTTGTCGGCCGGCGGCGTCAAAGAGGCCGTGGTTGTAAAGCAGGAGCCCGAAAATGGACCGGATAAGCTCGCCGCGTTCGTAGTCTTTGATAAAGATGCCGAGCCGAGCACCGAGCCGCTTGCACGATTATCTGAAAGAGCGCCTGCCAAAGTTTATGCTGCCCGCGGTCATAGTAGCGCTCGACGCGCTGCCGCTTACGGCCGTGGGGAAAATAGATCGGACGCGGCTGCGGTCTATCGAGGCTACGCCTCCCGCGGAGCAATCGCGACCGGTCGCCGCGCGCGATGATATTGAAAAGCGGTTGGTCGAGATAGTTCGAATCATCCTGGGCGGGCGCGAGGTAAGCGTCACGGATAACATCTTCGACCTCGGAGTTGACTCGCTTGCGGCCGCGCACCTGCTTGCGGAAATAGAGGTCGCGTTCGGCCGAGACCTCTCGATATCGAGCCTGCTAAAAGCGCCTACGGTCGAGAAGCTTGCCGCCCTGTTGGCGAGCGGTGAAGAGCCCGCGCGCCGCTCGTCGGTGGTTGCCATACAGCCCGGTGGCTCGCGCCCGCCTTTCTTCTGTGTGCATAACATCGGCGGCAGCATACTTCCATTCCGCGCGCTCGCCGGACACCTCGGAGAGGACCAGCCGTTTTACGGCATCCAGGGGGTAAGGACAGACGAAGACCAGAAATCGATCAAGTCAATCGAAGAGCTTGCCGAGGATTATCTAAAAGAGGTGCGGGCGGTCCAGCCCGGCGGGCCTTACTTTTTAGGGGGCCATTCATTCGGCGGCATGGTCGCCTTCGAGATGGCTCGCCGTCTTCACGCCGCGGGCGAGAGCGTCGGGCTGCTCGCCCTGTTCGATACATACGGGCCGGGTTATCCGAAACTCCTGCCCATCCCGAAGCGTCTGCCGGCATACATGGCAAGGCTCAAGCAGCAACCGGCTCGAAGATGGTTGCCGACCGCCCTGGACGAGATCGGAAAGAGGATAGAAAAAGCCGCGTGGGGTCTCTCTTATCGTTACTGCCTGCGGCGCGGCCGGCGGCTGCCCGAAAGACTTCAAAACGGTACGACCCCTGCTTTTCTCTATGCTATGGCGCGTTACACGCCGCGGGATTACGGCGGGAAGATCACGCTCTTTCGCGCCGAGATTGCGCGCGAGGTGGTCTTGAAGGATGAGCTGCTTGGATGGGGCAACATAAAAACGCGCGGGATTGAAATCTACGACGTGCCGGGCCGGCACCAGATAGTCGTAAACGAGCCGCACGTCCGCACGCTGGCCGATAAGTTAAAAGACGTTCTCGATAAAGCGACAAATCTCCACTAAGACCGCGCCCTCAAATCTTGTTTGACCGCCGGGCAACGCGCGGGCGGTCGGCAAGCATCACGGCGATGGCCGCAATTTGGGCCGCACACGAACCGCTCACAATACCTCGGAGGGAAATAATGAGAACGAAACTGGCAGGATTGCTGCTGATACTCTCGCTCGTCGTGCTCGCGCTCCCCGGCGACGCGCTCGGTCAGGAGCGAATAATTCGCCGCGACAGAAACGGCATCCGCGCGGGCGACCACCGCATCAGCGTCTTGGACGGGGACGGCATTATCAACTATGAGCGCCGCAATCGCTGGATGTCAGGGCCTCGCGGCGCGGCGACTGTCATCGGAATTGGCGCGGGCGCGGGCGCCGTTACCGGCGGCGTGGTTAAAGGGCAAGAAAGGAGCGGTCGTGGGCGCGCTCGTCGGAGCAGGCGCGGCCACGGGCATCTGGCTTTACAAGAACCGCCGCACCCGCACCAGGATCTTCTGATTTTGGAATGCCGATTTTGGATTTTGGATTGAGCGGACATGCTCCGTAATCCAAAATCTAAAATCAAAAATCCGAAATCGAAATGATTTTTTGATAGACGGCAGAGTCAACGTTTCCGCCGCTCACCACGCAGCATACTTCCCGGCCGCGAAATATATCCGGCTCGGTGAGCAGTGCGGCGACGGCGAGTGACCCCGTCGGCTCTGCCTTCAAATTCGCGAGCGAAAACAGCAGCCGCAATGCCTGCCCGATCTTCTCTTCCGGCACCTCGACTACGCGCGATATACCATCTTTGAGCACTTCCCAGTTATGGCGGCCGACGCTCAGCGTCCGCGCGCCGTCGGCAATCGTCTGCGGCTCGGCGTCGTTTGCGACGATGTGGCCCGCGCGAAGCGAGCGCGCCGCGTCGTTTGCCATCAGCGGCTCGGCGCCCACGACCGGTATCTTTTTTCCACCGGCGTTCAGCCCTTTGATTAACCCCGCCGTGAGCCCGCCGCCCCCTACCGGCGCGATGACGAAATCGAATTCTTTCGACATCCCCGCGATCTCTTCGCCCAGGCTCGCATTGCCTTCGATCACCAGCGGGTCGTCGTATGCGCTCGCCACGTATGCGTCCGGGTTTTCGCGCGCAAGCTCTTCGACGCGCGCGGCGCGGCTTTTCGTCGCGATGTCAACAAGGTCAACTGCGCCGCCGAACTCACGCACGGCATCGATTTTTACACGCGCCGATGTTTCGGGCATGACGATCGTACACTGCTTGCCGAGCAACCGGCACGCATAGGCCATGGCCTGGCCGAAGTTGCCCGACGAGGCGGCGATTATCTTGTTTTCGCGCACCTTCGCGGCCAGGTTGTATGCCGCGCGGAATTTAAAGCTGCCCGTGTGCTGGAAAGTCTCGGACACAATCGTAAGCCCCACGCCGAGTCGCGCGCCGAGTCGCGCCGGCTCGATCACGGTGGTTCGCCTGATTACTTCCTTGAGAGGAGCGGGTGTCGGATTCATAGGCTCTACATTAAAAAAGAAAGTCGCGCCTTTCAAATCCTTTCCACGCCTTTGACGCGGGCGTCCGGTTTTATATACGTTATTGGCTTCCCTAAATAATCGACTCTCGCCGGTTTGAGGAAAGGATGATGAATACTTTGAAATCGTCAAAGCTGCTTCTTGCCGCGCTCGTCGCGGCCGCGATTTTCTCGGTCGATGCCGCTTCAATGCAAAAAGGTCAAAAAGGCGGCCCGCGGGCTGAAGCGCTCGACCTCGGCGACCTCAACCTGTCTCGCAGCGAGATGCGCGGCGTCATCGAGCGCTTTGTCGCGGACCGCGGGAGCCTCGCCCGATTCCACACCGTGCAGTTTTCGCCCGACCGCTCGACGCGTATGAGAGAGTTTTACGGCGAATGGCTCGCGCGCATCGACAAGCTCGGCTTCGATTCGATGAGCCACGAAGGTCAGGTCGATTATCTGCTCTTCAAAAACCAGCTTCGGTATGAGCTCGATCAGCTTAATGTTCAGGCGAAGCAGTTCGCCGAGATAGAGCCGTTCATCCCCTTCGCCCGCGCGATCATGGGACTGGAAGAGGCGCGCCGTCGCATGGAGCCGATCAATTCCGAGAAGACGGCCGCGCTGCTCAACGTGTTGAATAAGCAGATCAGCGAGGCGCGCAAATCAATCGAAGCCCTGGCCAAAGAACCCGCCGGCAAGGCGGGCGGCAAGCCCCCCGCAAAAAAGGCGGTGGCCAACCGCGCGACCCTCGCGATCAATTCGCTCAGGGGAACGCTCAAAGACTGGTTCGGTTTTTATGACGGCTATGACCCGGTATTCTCGTGGTGGGTGGGCGAGCCGTATAAACAACTCGACAAGTCGCTCGCGGAGTACGCGGGCCTCTTGCGCGAAAAGGTCGCGGGCGTAAAACCCGAAGACGCGAACGCGATAGTCGGCGACCCGATCGGGCGCGAGGCGCTGATGGTGGAGCTTGCGCGCGAGATGATCCCTTATACGCCCGACGAGCTGTTAGAGATAGCCAATAAAGAGATGGCCTGGTGCGAAACCGAGATGAAGCGGGCCTCGCGTGACCTCGGCTACGGCGACGACTGGCACAAGGCGCTCGAACACGTAAAGATGCTGCACGTCGAGCCGGGCAAACAGCCGGAGATGATAAAGGAGCTTGCGCTCGAAGCCATCGAGTTCGTAGAAAAGAACGACCTGGTGACCGTCCCACAGGTCGCGCGCGACACCTGGCGCATGGAGATGATGACTCCCGAGCGACAGCTCGTCAGCCCTTTCTTTCTCGGCGGCGAGGTCATACAGATTTCCTACCCGACAAGCGGCATGCAGCACGAGCAGAAGATGATGAGCATGCGCGGCAACAACCGGCACTTTTCGCGCGCCACGGTCCATCACGAGCTTATACCCGGCCATCACCTTCAAGGGTTTATGGCCCAGCGCTATAAATCCTACCGGGCGATTTTCGGCACGCCGTTCTGGACCGAGGGGTGGGCGCTTTACTGGGAGATGCTCTTGTGGGACATGAATTTTCCGCGCTCGGCCGAAGACCGCGTGGGGATGCTTTTCTGGCGCATGCACAGGTGCGCGCGCATAATCTTCTCGCTCGGCTTCCACCTGGAACAGATGACGCCCGACGAGTGCATTGCGCTGCTCGTAAATAGAGTCGGCCACGAGCCGGATAACGCCACGGCCGAGGTGCGGCGCTCGCTCAACGGCACTTACCCGCCGCTCTACCAGTGCGCCTACATGATAGGCGGGTTACAATTTCGCGCGCTTCAAAAAGAGATGGTGGCCGCGGGTCGCATGACGAATCGCGCTTTTCACGACCGCGTGCTCAGGGAGAATCGCATACCCGTAGAGATGATCCGGGCCATACTAACCGGCCAAAAACTGACGCGTGATTACAAGGCGGGTTGGAGATTTTATAGCGCCGGGAGCAAGTAGCTACGCGCCTGGCGGCCGAACCGACCCCGTATAATCGCCCTGATTTTTTACTTCGCGCACCCGCGAATAAAATTCTTCTTGAATTCAAAATGTAATCTGTGCTATAGAACAGCCTCCACCTCAGTCATTTCGAGGGGAAGTGGCTGAAGACACTTTTTATAAATCACAAACAGGGTAAAACAGCTTAAATTCGCTTAACGGGCTTTTGCTCGGTGCTTTGTCCTGGAGAAGGAACACCTTCTTCGTTGTCCTCACCTTCAAACCTGTCAGACGCCTTGCGTTTCGGGACGCCCCGGCGCGGGCGCCTGTATTCACGCTAAAAAAGAGGAGGATCATCCATGAAGTGGTTCAAGAGAATATCCCTGGGCGCGATTTTCTTTTCGGCGTTGATCGGCCTTCCGGGCCTCGGCTCGGCGCAAAAATCACCGGCGAGATTTCCGGTGATCGTCGTCTTTAACGAGAAAGCCAATCTCGACGAATTCTCAAAGTTTGCTATCCGTGACGAGCGGCTCGCCTCTCACCCGGAGGTCTGGGGCTACATCAGACCGGACGTGTTGGGCAAGCTAAATATGCTCGAAAACGTACACGGATTCCGGGCGACCAACGCGTACAGCGCGGCCCTGCGCGGCTTTGCCGCCGAGCTGACGGCCGAGCAGATAAGGCAGCTTGAAAACGACCCCGAGGTTGATTACATAGAGCCCGACAGCATCATGTCGATAAACCAGCAGACGCTGCCTTATGGGATCAACCGCGTGGACGCCGATATAAGCTCGACGCTTGCCGGCAACGGCAGCGGCTCGGTGACAAGCGTCGATATCTTCATCATCGATACCGGCATCGGCACTCACACCGACCTCAACCGCGTGCAGCATGTGAATTTCACGGGCGACGGCAATAACAACGACTGCAACGGTCACGGCACCCACGTCGCCGGCACGGCCGCGGCCCGCGACAACACCAGTTCCGTCGTCGGCGTAGCGCCGGGCGCGCCGGTCATAGGAGTCAAGGTGCTCGGCTGCAGCGGCAGCGGCTCGGTCTCAAGAATAGTCCAGGGCATTGACTGGGTGACGGCCAACTCCCCGCGTCCGGCCGTGGCCAACATGAGCCTTGGCGGCGGCATAAGCACCGCCCTCGACGACGCGGTTCGCCGCTCGGCCGCTTCGGGCATCTTTTATGCGGTTGCCGCGGGAAACAGCGGCGCCAACGCCTGCAACTCTTCCCCCGCGCGCGCCGGGGCCGGCACAAACAACGGCATCGCCTGTGTCGCCTCGACCACAAGCTCCAACGCGGAGTCCTCCTTCAGCAATTTCGGCTCCTGCGTAGATATATGGGCGCCGGGCTCAAGCATTCTCTCGACCAGGCTGGGCGGCGGTACGACTACGCTATCGGGCACCTCGATGGCTTCGCCGCACGTGGCGGGGTCGGCCGCGCTCTACCTGTCGGGAAATCCGGGCGCAAGCCCCGCGACCGTGGAGTCGAATCTGAAGGCCCAGTCGCTCAGTTTCGGCACCGTGAGCAAGGACGGCCGCGCAATTCGTATAGTCAACGTCAGAAACTTCTAAGCTGCTTAACCCTGCCCCGGTGCAGGCATTCTTTCGCTTTGCCGGTGGGGCCGACTCGTAGTCGGCCCCGTTTTCTTCTTCTGGCCTTCGGCCTGCGGGTTTCCGCCGGCCGCGCTCTTCGTGTAGAATGACGCGCGTGTTCGCCGAGGTCGCCATCCCCGTTTATATAAGACAGACATTCTCCTATCACCTGCCGGGTGATATGGCTCGCCGCGCGCGGCCCGGCGCTCGCGCCGTCGTCCCGTTCGGCAAGAAGCTGCTCACCGGTTTTATAGTCGCGCTGCACGAAGACCTAGCCGGGGAGATCGCCGAAACCGACATCAAAGACATAGAAGAGCTTATAGACGAATCGCCCATCATCGAGCCGGAGATACTGGAGCTGACCCGCTGGATGGCCGATTACTATCACGCGCCGTGGGGCGAGTGCCTGCGCACGGCGCTGCCCGCCGGCGCGTCGGTCGCGACCGAGCAGATCATTACGATCACCGAGAAGGGGCGCGCGGCGCTCGCGCACAGCCAGGGCGGATTTGGCTGGGGCGTGTCGCGCAATCAGGCGCTCGAACTGCTGGCGGCGGCCGGCTCGGTGGCGTTGCGCGAGCTGGAGCGACAGCTTTCAAAAGCGACCGCCGCCTCGCTCGTGCGCCAGCTCGAACGCGCGGGACTTGTGAGCATCTATAATCAGGTGGGCGAAAGCCGGCTGAAGCCGAAGCTGCAAAATGCCGTGCGGCTCGTCATAAAAAGCGATTCGGACGGCGGGGTGAGGGATGAAATTGAGGTTGCCAGCGCGAATGATCAAACCTCAAACGGCAAATCGCGAAAGAAGCGTTCATCCGCCCGCCCGCAGCCTTCAGCCCTCAGCGAACCTCAGCAGCGTGTGATCGATCTGCTCAAGTCGGGCGGCGACTGCGTGGCGCTGAGCGAGTTGCTTGAAACGGCGCACGTCTCTTCGTCCGTGGTCCGAACGCTTGAAAAGCGCGGCATAGTCGATGTCTTCGCGCGCGAGGTCCGTCGCGACCCGCTCGCGCACGTCGAGCAGCAGGAGCTCGATCTGGTTTCGCTCAACGAGCAGCAGCAGCTCGCGTTCGACGAGATAGTCGAAAAAATATCCGAGCGCAAGTACGCCACTTTCCTGCTCCACGGAGTAACGGGCAGCGGCAAGACCGAAATCTACATTCGCGCCATGCGCGAGGCGACTCGCCGCGGGATGAGCGCGTTGATGCTCGTGCCCGAGATCGCGCTCACGCCGGTCTTTTCGCGCCGATTGCGCGCAATCTTCGGCGACGCCGTCGCGATACTCCATTCGAGCCTCTCGGAAGGCGAGCGCAACGACGAATGGAGGCGCATAAAGGATGGCGAGGCGCGCGTGGTCATAGGCACGCGCTCGGCCGTATTCGCCCCCGTAGAAAACCTCGGCATCATCGTCGTCGACGAAGAGCACGAGACCTCATACAAACAGGACGACACGCCGCGCTATCACGGCCGCGACACGGCCATTATGCGCGCGGTGCGCTCAAGCGCCGTCGTGGTCCTGGGTTCGGCAACGCCTTCCCTCGAATCGTTTCATAACGCCCGCGCGGGAAAGTACCACTACATACGGCTCGACGCGCGCTTCGGCGACAGGGCGCTCGCGGAAGTCGCCACGGTGGATATGCGCGAAGTCTTCAAAAAGCATGGCAAGCAGTTGACCTTTTCGGACGAATTGAAGGCGGCCATAGCCGAGACGCACGAGCGCGGTGAGCAGTCGATGATTCTGCTCAACCGGCGCGGCTTCTCTTCTTTCGCCATGTGTCGCTCGTGCGGCGACGCCATTCACTGCCCGAACTGCGACGTCACGCTCACCTATCACCGCTACAACAACAGCCTCCAGTGCCATTACTGTAACTACATCCGGCCCGTGCCGCGCAACTGCCCGGCGTGCGACGGGCAGTACATACACTACGTCGGCGAGGGGACGGAGCAGATCGAGGCGAAGCTCAAAGAGTTATTCCCCGGTATAGGCATCGCCCGCGTCAACCGCGATACGACCCGGCGGCGCGGGAGCCTTGAGCAGATACTTATGGAGTTTTCCGCGGGCGGGATTGATCTGCTGGTCGGCACGCAGATGATAGCCAAGGGGCACGACTTTCATAACGTGACGCTTGTAGGCGTCATATCGGTTGACGCGGGGCTGTGTCTGCCCGATTTCCGCGCGGCCGAGCGGACGTTCCAGCTTCTAACTCAGGTCGCGGGCCGAGCGGGCCGCGGCGACCGGCCGGGCAGGGTGATAATTCAGACCTATCACCCGGAGCATTACTCGCTCGTATGCGCGCGCGCGCAGGATTATGACGAATTCTACCGGCGCGAAGTGAGCTTCCGCCGCTCGATGCACTACCCGCCGTTTGCGGCGCTGATAAACATATGCGTGCACGATAAGGAGTTCGACCGCGCGAATAGCTGTTCGATAGACCTTGCGCGCGAGCTGCGCGAGGCTGCCAAGGGGTCAAATGTTCGAGTGCTCGGGCCCGCGCCCGCCCCCATCTCGAGGATCAAGGGCGAGCACCGTTTTCAGATACTGCTCAAGGCCCAGAGCCGCGCCCGCGCCCGCCAATGCCTCGACCTCGCGATGACGAAGGCGCTCGAGGCGGGCCACAACCCGCGCTCCATATCCATCGAAGTTGACCCGATAAGTCTTATGTGAAGCTCACCGACGGGCGCGCTTGTGCGCTTTAGAACGCGCGGATTTGATGGCCGCTCGCCGCATCGAAAAAGAGCGTCACCCCGTCTGCCATCATCACCTCGAAGAAAGTGACGTTGCGCCCCGCGACGGATTTGAACTCCATTTCGACGACCTTTTCGCGCCCGCGCTGCTCCGCTTTCGCGATGACCTTCTGGAAAGTCCAGTACTTCCGTTGCAGGTCGAGCGGGCTCAAGAAACTCAGCTTTTCCGATTTAGTCTTGGTGCCGAGCAACGCCCCTGTGAGAGCATTCAACCGGTACTCGGTGCCGGTCGCAAACAGCAGTTTCCATACCGGGGCGGACCGCTTCTTGTCGTATTCCAGGTTCACCCTTATAGCTTCGCCCGAACCGCCATGGCCCCTGGCCAGTTGTATGGCTCTCGCGAGCGCGACGTAGTTCGCCGTTGTCGAGAGGACGCCTTCCGGATGGGGAGGGCCTTCCGCCTTAACATCGCCGCCGGACCCGGAGGGCGGGTCTTGCTTCGCGGTCGAGGCCGGGCCGGCCGTCGCCTCGCCGTCGGCCGCAGGCCGGGCGGCCTCTGTCGGAGCTGCGGAAACCGGGACCGGCTTCAATCTCTTTGCAACTGATGTGTCGCCATATATGTATGAGAAGAGCTTCGAATGCTCTTCGGGGGTCCCAAAGCCGTAAGACTGTTGCTCACGCCATGCCCGCTCGGCAGACCGCCCCTGTTTCTTTATGCGAAAGTAAGCGCACACCGTTCCCGTGCGATGTTTGCCCCCCGAGCAATGCACATAAACCGGCGACTTCGCATCCTGGATGATCTGGACGATTCTTTCTACCTTCGACGGGTCTGGCGTGTCCTCAGTCGTCATCGGGAAGCTGTAGTATGTCATGCCGAGCTGCTCGCAATATCCTTTCTCTTCCTCGTCCGCCTCTTCGCGAAGGTCTATCACCGTGCGGACCCCCATGCCGGCTAGATTCTTCAGCCCCTCCCGTGTGACCTCTCCTCCCCGGAAGTAAGTGTCGGTCACCCGTCCGAAGTTGGCGACGCCCCTGACCCGCTCGCCAGAGCCCTGCGCGAATACCCTCGCGTCGTCTGCCGCCGAGGCGAGGCAGATCAGAGCCAGGGCGGTCCATCCGGCACACGCCAACCGCCAATATCTCACCAGTAGAAACCCACTATTCGCTGCTTGCGTCATGCGCTTCACTCCCTTGCTTTTTTGAAGAAGCGTCGCCGCCTCGCCGGCAGGCGCGCTTTATTGACGACCGAAATTATAAGCACTCCGCCCGCTCATTACTAGTCCCGAGTAATACGCGCTTGCCGCGCCCGCCGAATCCGTCACTTCAGATTGAAAGCCGCGCGCAAAAACTCTTTAACGCCGTCCCGCCCCGTCACCCGCAGCCATACGGGCTCACTTTTCGCGCCGACCTCCATCTGAAATGAAAAGAACGGGCAGCAGAGGCGCTCGAAAGAGACCCACCGGGCGAGCGCCACGATCTGCTCCGAGTTGCCTTCGAAGCGGAAAGCGAAACCCTCCGCCAGCTCCTTTATCTCCAGGACCGACTCATGCATCTTCTTTGTCAGATCCCGGTGTTGCTCGCGCTCGGCGGGGCTCAGCGCGCCGAGCGAACAGACGAGCGCCACCTCTTTTTTAGGCTCTTGCGGCCGCGGTTGCTTCGCGTCGGTCTGGCCGGTCGCAATTGTGGCGAGCGCCAGCAAAGGCGCGGATAGAAATTTCAAGGTCATCTTCATAAATCTCCTTTCAGTCGTCCGATTCATTCATCCATACGGGCGAGCAGGCAGAGCGGATAATGCTCGCCGCACCGGCAATTGGTCAGCCCGTGCTCGATTGCATCGCGCTGCGCCTGGAGGCGGCGAATCTCTTCGGCGATCAAGGCGAGCTTCTTCTGGGCAAGCTCGCGCGATAGCTCGGCCGCCGCTTTTTGCTCGCGCAGCTCTATAAGAGACTTGATCTCACCGAGCGTGAACCCGTGGCGCTGAGCCCTCTTTATAAAGCGTAGGAGCGTGATTGCCTCCTCCGGGTAATCCCTGTATCCCGAATTCAGGCGGCGCGCCCGCTTCAGCAACCCCAGACGCTCGTACATGCGCACCGCCTGCGCGCTCACCCCGGCTTGAAGGGCAACTTCTCCTATTCGCATTCTCCTTGCCTCCGCTCGCGGGCTATTTCGATTATTGACCTTGTACCTGAGTATAAGGTCAAGCTATAAATCCGGCCCACCCTTCGAGCGGCGATATTCCTCGCCCCGCCGTGTTATTATTGCTCTTCGGAAACCGGCCATGTACATAGATTCCCACGCGCACATAGAGATGGAAAACTTTGACGCCGACCGCGAAGAGGTGATCGCGCGCGCTCGCGCGGCGGGCGTTCAAATAATAGTCGCCGTCGGGAACGGCGATGTGTCGAAAGATTCGCACGCTTCGGCTTTTCGCCTGGCCGAGCGTTACCCTTTCATATACACGACCGTCGGCGTTCACCCGCACGAGGCGCGGCTGCTCGACGACCGCCTGTACGCGAAACTGCTCGAGCTTGCCCGCCACCCGAAGGTGATCGCGTGGGGCGAGATAGGGCTCGATTACCATTACGATAATTCGCCGCGCGAGTCTCAGCAAAAGGCTTTTCGAAAGCAGCTCGGGCACGCACGCTCGCTCGGGCTGCCGGTCGTCATACACACGCGAGAGGCCGAAGCCGATACGCTTGCGATACTCGAAGAAGAATGGGCGGGCGCGGGACTGCCGGGCATCATTCATTGCTTCACGGGCACGCGGGCTTTCGCCGAAGAGGTAACAACCCGGCTCGGCTTTTACATATCGTTTTCGGGAGTCGTCACTTTTAAAAACTCGGGCGACCTGCGCGACACTGCCGAGCACCTGCCGGTTGATAGAATCTTGATTGAAACCGACAGCCCGTTTCTTGCCCCGGTGCCGCACCGCGGGCGGCGCAACGAGCCCGCCTACGTCGTGGAAGTGGCGCGACAGATCGCCGAGCTTCGAGGCCTCAGCGTTGAAGAGGTGGGGCGAGCGACTACGGAAAATTTCAAACGGGCATTCCGCCTCGACAGAATCGCGAGCGAGCAGCTATGAGCAATGAGCTGATCGAGCTGTCGCACGGTGAGCTGAGCCTGCTCGTCTTCGCGCTTGAGGGTGGCGCGTTTGAGGTCGGCAAGGGCGCGGCGGCAAACGACGACCCGTCTTGCGAAGAGTCCTGCCCCATAGTCGAGAACTTTGAAGCCCATTTTCATGGCGACGAGATTCCGTTAAACGTGCGGCTTGTCCGGCACCTGAACAATCACCTGCGCGAAGGATTGATAGAAAGCGGGGTCTTCGAGCTGCTGGCCGTCGCGCGGCAAGGAGCCGGCGGCGCGCTCTCCGAGCGGGAGCAGGCGCAACTGGGGCGGGCTCACGAGCAGTTGAGCCGGTGGAGCTGTCAGGTCAAGCTGGATGATACGGAGCGGCGATTTCTTTCGGGGTTGTTGTCGCGCCTGCCGCGCTCGGCGTGGATAAGCATGCCCCGCGTGCTCTGGCGGTTGAAAAGAAAGCTGAAGTCGTGAGGCGGTTTTCGCCCTACCCGACCCAGAAATGAAAACGGACGCCGGTGGAGCGGGCCGCTTCGAGAGCGCGCTCGAAGGCGCGGAGGTCCGAAACCACTCCGTCCATCCCCGGAACTTTTGCTCCGCGCTTTGATCTCTCCTCGAAATGGCGTAAGACCCCGCGCACCGTCGCGAGCGCTTCGCCCGCGTCGAACCACTTCTGTTTCTTCTTCACCTCTTCGATGGCCTCTTTGAAAGATTCGGCGTACTCGTCGTATCCGTACTGCTCGGCTACTTCGAGCGCCTCCTCGTAAACATCCGGCTCCTGAGAGATGAAACTTTGCAGGTCTTTTAGCCCTAACTCGCGGCACACTTGGCTTATCGCTTCAAGGTAGCGGGGAAGGTTCTGGCCGTAATCGCCGCGCGGACCCGCCTTCTTCAGCAGGTGCTCGGACTGCTCACTCTTTTCGAAAGCGATGCCCATGGATATCGACATCAAAGCGCCTTTACTGCCGCGCGGCCTTTGAAGCGCGCTCGCGCCGAGCGCGCGCGACGATCTCTTTGACCTCTTTCATCAAGGTCGGCCCGTGGTAAGCGAAGCCGTCTTTTATGGTCCACTCGATTGCGCCCGTGCTTACGATCTTGCCGTCTCGTATCTCCTCGGTGCCCGTCGGGTAGAGCACCTTGAGGTTATCGAGCGGATTGCCGTTGACTACGATTAAATCGGCCATGTAGCCCGCGCGCACGCGGCCCAATCGCGCCTCTTCGCCCAATATCTTCGCGCCGTTGCCGGTCGCGTGCTGTATTACCTTGATCGGGTGAAAGCCCGCCTCCTGGTGAAGCTCCATCTCGCGTATGAGGCCGAAGCCGTACATCTGGTATATGAACCCCGCGTCATCGCCTACGGCGATCAGCCCGCCGCGCCGCTCGAACTCGCGCAGCGCGCTCATCCAAATGCGGTAGTTCTCTTTCCAGAAGACCTCGTCCGCCGAGGTCCAGCCTATGAAGTACGAGCCGTGGTTCGCCGGATTAGGCTTGAAGTAATCCTCCAGCGTCGGGTGCAGGTAATCGGCAAACCATGGCTGCGTCTGCGCCCGCTGCAGGTCGCGGCTCGCTTCGTATATGTCGAGCGTCGGCACCCACGCGACGCGCGCCTCGACCATGGCGTCCAGGACCTTGAGCATCCGTTCGGGGTCGGCCTCGCGCCAGAGCCTGCCCGCGTAGCGGAAGCGGTCTACCTCGTTGTTGTAGTTATAAGACGACGGGAAGTTTTGCACGCCGTCCTTGATCGCCGCGTCCGGGATGCCGTACCAGTGCTCTATGGTCGTAGTGCCGAATTTGATGTCGTCCCAGACGGTAGTCTCTTCGACGCCGACGTGGTGGGCTATGCGAAGGCCGAGCTTCTTAGCCTCGTCGGCCATTGCCGCGAATATGTCGCGGTCGATGCCGGTAAACTTTAAGCCGTCGGCGCCCATCTGTTTTAGCTCCCGCACGCGCGCGCGGGCCTCTTCGCCGTTGCGCGGGCGCGGCGCGCTGAGGGCGAACGGGTAAGCGTATATGCGGGGCGCGGCGAGCTTGCCTTCGTTGCTCCACTGGCGCAGCTCTAGCGTGCGCTTGAAATTGCTCCCCACATCGCGGATGGTCGTTATCCCGCAGGCGAGCCACAGCTTCAGCTCGTAATCGAGCGGCTGCGGCACGCCTCCGCGCTCTTCCTGTACGTGCGCGTGCGCGTTTATGAGCCCCGGCAGCACGTATTTGCCGGTAGCGTCTATCTCGACATCTCCCGCCGGTCGCCTCGCCGTCCCGCTTTTGACCGCGACCGGGTCGAGCGCGACGACTTCGGTGATGAGATTGTTCTCGATCACTATGTCTTTCGGCCCCGACGCGGGCGTGCCGTTGCCGTCAATGATGGTGGCGTTTCGGATGACGAGTCGCGGATACCGCTTGCCGTTTTCCGGCGCGCGCCCAGGTGCCTGAGCGAACGCGAGGTGCGGGGCCAGCAGCGCCAGGCAGACAAGCAGCGAAAGCCCATAGGATGGCGTCAAGCTACGGTGTCGAAGTAAGCGATCTATTAGCATAGAATCCTCTAATCTACTATCAATCAATGCACGCGCTTGGTGTAGCCGGACCAGTATTTTTCGCGCAGTTCTTTCTTTAGTATCTTGCCCGTGCCGCCCTTCGGAAGCGAGTCGTAAATCTCGACCGACTTGGGCACCTTAAATCCCGGCAACTCGCTCGCGGCAGTGATCGATGATCTCCTGATCGGTAGCCTGCTCGCCGGGCTTGAGGACCACGAGCGCTTTCGGCACCTCGCCCCACCGGTCGTCGGGCACCGGGATGACGGCGCATTCGAGCACCCCCGCATGCGAGTATATTGCCTTCTCGACCTCTATCGAAGAGATGTTCTCGCCGCCCGATATGATTATGTCTTTCTTGCGGTCAACGATCAGGAAATAGCCCTCCTCGTCGACCACGGCCATGTCGCCGGTGTGGAACCAGCCGTTGCGCATGACGTGCTCGGTATCTTCCGGCTGTTTCCAGTAGCCGGCCATCACGTTGTCGGCGCGAACGCCTACCTCGCCTACGCTCTGGCCGTCGTGCGGGACGGGCCGGTCGTCGGGGTCGAGTATCTCCATCTCCACCCCCGGCATCGCGTATCCGGCCATAGCCTGCAACTGGTATCGCTCCTCGTCGGGCAAGTCCTTGAGGTGATCCTTGACGAAGGCGAACGTCAGCACCGGCGTCGTCTCCGTGAGCCCGTAGCCGCCGTAGGCGCGGCAGCCGAGCTTCTTTTCGACGTCGCGTATCAGATCGGGCGCGGAGGCCGCGCCGCCGATGCCGATGAACTCGAGGCTCGATAGATCGAACTCGCCAAGCTGCGGGTGATTGATCAGCGCGATGGCCATCGTCGGCACCATCGAAAAATGCGTCACCCGCTCTTGCTCGATCACCCTGAGCACTTCGGTCGGGTCGAATTTCTGCACGCAGACGTGGCGCGCGCCCATGCAGGTGATCGTGTGCGGCGTGCCCCACCCGTTGACGTGAAAAAGCGGTATGGTGTGGAGCTGGACGTTAAGGTCCTTGGCGCCCAATCCGGCCATCGACCTGCATGGCGTGCAGGTAAAGGTTGCGGTGCGTCATCATCACGCCCTTGGGGTTGGCGGTCGTCCCCGAAGTGTAGAACAGCTCCGCAAGCTCGTCGTCTTTGATGTCGGGCGGAGGCGTGAAATCGGCTCCCGCGGCCGCTATCAGGGTTTCATAGTCTTCGTCGTCGCCGACAGACGCATCCTTTTCGAGCGGTATGCAGTGCTTGACCGTCGGCGCCTGGCTGCGTATGGCGTCGACCAGCGGCATAAAATCGCGGTTGTAAAAAAGCGTCACCGTCTCCGAGTCGTTCAGTATGAAAGCGATCTCCTGCGGGGTGAGCCTTATGTTGAGCGGCAGCAAGACCGCGCCCATCTGCACCACGCCGTAGTAAGCCTCGAGCAGCTCGTGGCTGTTATAGCCGAGCCACGCCACGCGCTGGCCGCGCTCGACGCCGAGCGCCTGCGAGCGCGTTAGAGAGCCGGTCGCACCGCTCGGCCGTACTCGCGGTACGTCAACCGCATGTCGCCGTCCACTATGCCGACCTTGTTCGCCGATACAGATGTCGGCGCGCTCTTTAAATCTGATAGGTGTAAGAGTCAAGGTTCATCTTCTCATCGCCTCTCGGATGTTGTGATCTATCGTCCTTCAGCCGATCACTGCGCGTCTGCTCCTTGCCAGTAGCGTTCGCGGAGCTCCCTCTTCAGTATCTTCCCGGTGCCGCCTTTCGGCAACTCACCTTCGATTATCTCAATCGAGCGCGGCACTTGTAGCTCGCGAGCTGCTCGCGGCAAAACTCTATCAGCTCTTCCGGCTCGGCCTCCCGGCCGTCCCTCAAGGTGACGCAGGCGTGCACGGCCTCGCCCCAGTCTGCGTCGGGTATGCCGATGACGGCGGCCTCTTTAACGGCAGGGTGCGTGTAGAGCGCCGCTTCGACTTCGGTTGAAAAGACGTTCTCGCCGCCCGTGACGATCATGTCTTTCTTGCGGTCGACCAGGTATATGTACCCTTCTTCGTCAACCGTGGCGAGGTCGCCCGTGTGCAGCCAGCCGTCCACAATCGCGTTCGCTGTATCTTCGGGCCGCTTCCAGTAGCCGAGCATGATGTTCGGCCCGCGCGCGATTATCTCGCCCACTTCGCCCGGCCGCACGTCCCGGCCCTCGACGTCCACCACGCGCACCTCGACGCCGGGCACCGCCTTGCCGCAGGAGGCGAGGCGGCGCTCGCTCTTTTCATCCGTGATTTCGTGATCTTCGGGTTTGAGCACCGTGAGCAGCGGCGACGCTTCGGTGAGCCCGTACCCTTGCCCGAACCGGCAGCCGAATGACTTTCATCGCGCGCCTCAGCAGGTCGGGCGCGATGGGCGAAGCGCCGTAGCTGATCTGGCGCAGCGATGAGAGGTCGTAGGCTTCGAGCTCGGGCGCTGCAGCAGAAAGTTGATCATCGTCGGCACGAGCACCGTCGTCGTCACGCGCTCGCGCTCGATTGTTTCGAGCACCGCTTTGGGCTCGAAGCGCGGGATGAATACCTGCGCGCACCCGCGCGCCGTGTTGGCGAAGACGGCCGCGCCGTCCGCGAGATGAAACATCGGCGCGGCGTGCAGAATATCTCGTCGTCGTGATGATCGAAAGACGAGGTCGGAGTGCACGATGTTCGGACGAGCATGTTCCTGTGCGTCAGCATCACGCCTTTCGGCTCGGCGGTCGTGCCCGACGTGTAAAAGAGCCCCAGAAGCTCCCCGTCATCGAGTTGCAGGCGAGTCGAAATCGGGCGAGCCCGACCCGAGCAGCTCTTCATAAGCGATGAAGCCTTCGGCGCGGCTCGATCGCGCGATTGAGATGAAATGGCTCGACCTATTCAAGCTCCGGCCGGAGGGATTCGATGAGCGGGCGTGAGCGCCGCGTCGGTAAAGACGGCCACGGCCTCCGAGTGGTTGATGATGTAGCGGACCTCCGCGGGCGGGATGCGGAAATTTATCGGCACTATCACCGCGCCGATCTGCGGCACGGCGTAGTACAGCTCGTAGAAGCGGTGGCAGTTGAAGGCGAGCATCGCCACGCGGTCGCCGCGCCCGATGCCGAGACGCGGCGAGCGCGCTCGAAAGGCGATTGACCCGCTCGTCCAGCTCCTCGAAATTGAAGCGCGCCGCGCCGCATACTGATGGCCTCTTTCAAAGGATTCGACGCGGCGTTCTTTTTGAGCCCCTCAACAATGCTCATAAGTCATCCCCCCAGCCGGCAACGCCTCAAGTTTTTCGGGTGTCCGCTAAAATCGCACAAACCGGGCACTATTGTAAAGGCGGCGCGCGGGCAGTCTTATTGACCCGGACAGGAGGCTCGGTTATAACTGCGATAGAGGTTGTATGGAGAAGACCCCGACGCCCCGCAACTCTGTAGATATGGGAGGGCCGTCGCGCCGCGCCCGATTCGCCGATTATCTCGGCGTCGCGCTCGACTCGCTGCGGGCCAATAAGCTCCGCTCTTTTCTGACGCTGCTCGGCATCATCATCGGCATAACCTCCATAATCGCGGTCATCTCTATAATCCAGGGGCTCGACCTTTACTGGAAACAGAAGGTCTCCAACTTCGGGCCTAACACGTTCGTCGTCACGCAGTATCCCATCAGCACGAACATCGAGGAGATATACGAGATGGTCCGGCGCAACCCGGAAGTGCATAGCGAAGACGTCGAGGCCATACGCCGGTTCTGCGCCTCCTGCGAGCACATAGGCGTCGAGACGCATAAAATGGTGAGGGTTCGCTACGGCAAGGAGACGCTCGAACAGGTGGATATGGGGGGCATTACGCCGAACATACTGACCATCGAGCCGTACGACGTGGAGCTTGGGCGCGTGCTGCTCGACTGGGAGGACCGTCACTCGCGCTTTGTCACCTTCGTCGGCTTCGACATCGCCGATAAGCTGTTCGCGGGCGTCGACCCGATTGGCAAAAACATCCAGATCGAAGACCACTGGTATGAGATCATCGGCGTCGCCGAGAAGAAGGGGACGGTGCTCGGGTTTTCGCGCGACAACTTCGTGAAGGTACCGCTTTCGACCTTTCAGAAGATTTACGGCGGGCGGCGGTCGGTCAACATATCGATCAAAGCGCGCGAAGGCGAGATGGCGCAGGCGCAGGACCAGGCGCGGCTGGGCATGCGGACGCAGCACAAGCTCAACTACCACGAGCGCGACGATTTCGGGATGGTCACGAGCGAAGGCGTAAACGAGTTATTCGACAGCCTGACGGGCATAATTTTTTCGGTCTCGATTTTCGTGGTCGGCATATCGCTCGTGGTGGGCGGCATAGTGATAATGAACATCATGCTTGTGAGCGTGGTCGAGCGCACGCGCGAGATAGGCATCCGCAAGGCGGTCGGCGCGCGGCAGCAGGACGTGGTGAATCAGTTCATGGTCGAATCCGTCGTGCTGTGCTGCGCGGGCGGGGCCGGCGGGGTCGCTTTCGCTTACGCGATCTCGTGGATGCTCGCGCGCTACACGCCGCTGCCGTCGGCTTTCCCGATATGGGCGCCGGTGCTTGCGATCCTGCTTTCGACCGTCATCGGGGTCTTTTTCGGCATATACCCGGCGCGGCGCGCCGGCCGCCTCGACCCGATCGAGGCGCTAAGAGCGGAGTGAGCTACTGGAATTTCTCGTGGCATGATGACAGAAGAGAATACGAAGCTCGCGATGGAGACGCTGGTCGCGCATAAATTCCGCGCGACGCTCACGATCCTCGGAGTCTTCATCGGCGTGGTCGTCATCGTCGCCATGGCGGCGGTCTTGAACGGCTTCCGCCAGTCGGTGCTCGATCAGGCCGAAAGCTTCGGCACCCGAAACGTGTATGTGTGGCGGTACCCGTTCATAATGACCAGCCGCCCGTCGGTCGAAGTGCTCAACCGCAAGCCGCTGACGCTTGAGGACGCGCAGGCCATCGAGCAGGAGGTCGCGGCGGCCGAGTACGTCTATGCGGGTATTCCTTTTGCGATACCGATGCCCGGCGAGATGCCTCCCGCCCCCCCCGAAGTTCGTTACCGCGACCGGACGATGGCGCGGATGCAGTTGATAGGGAATTTCCCCATCGCCGAAAAGGTGATGAGCGTGCCCGTCGATAACGGGCCGCTATTTCACGGAAGTCGAGAACCGCCACCGCGCCAACGTCTGCGTGCTTGCTTTCAACGTCGTCGAAGCGCTCTTTCCGGCCGAAGACCCCATAGGCAAGACGATCAACGTAGGCGGGCAGGACTTCAGAGTGATCGGCACGGTAAAGAAGATGAAGTCCGGCCCGTTCGGCTCCGAGAATCAGGAGGATAACGACATATTTATCCCCTACTACACCTTCCGCAAGATGTACCCGGCCAAAGACGATCACTTCGTCATCGTGCGGATGCGCGAGGGGCGGGTGGCCGAAGGCGTAGCGGGCATAGAGCAGGTGTTGCGCCGCCGCAGGAACGTATCGCTCTTCAGCGAGAACAATTTTGAAGTGGGCACGCCCGAATCTTTCATGTCAACTTTCGACGACATAGTCGGCGCGGTCTTCGGGGTGATGCTGATCATCTCTTCGATAGCTTTCATGGTCGGCGGCGTCGGCGTGATGAACATCATGCTCGTGGCCGTCACCGAGCGCACGCGCGAGATAGGCATCCGCAAGGCAATCGGGGCGCGCCGCGCCGACATCATCTGGCAGTTTCTGACCGAGGCCGTGACGCTGACGGGGGTGGGGGGGGTGGCCGGCCTTCTATTCGGATGGCTGATGGCGATCACCGTGTCAGCGCTCGTGCCCGCGCTCAATATGGTCATACCGCTGTGGGCGGCGGCGTTCGGCTTTTTCGGCTCGGTCGCGGTCGGGATAGTATTCGGGCTCTGGCCCGCGATGAAGGCCTCGCGGCTCGACCCCATAGTCGCCCTCAGGAGAGAATAGCTGTACTTCCGTAATCTTCTTTAGCTGGATTAGCCATTCGAAGCGGTCTTCGTATGATTTATGCAGGCACTCTATTGCCTGCTCTTTATCGTCGAGCCCCGCATAGACAAGCGCAAAATAAAAAGGAGAGACATAACGCCGGGCCGACAACTCTTTGAGGTCCGCAAGCAGTTTTCGCGCCTTGTCCCTTTTCCCGGACCTCGCGTAGGTGTTACCGAGCGCGGCTATTATTTCTGTCCCGCCCCCTCCGGGGACGGTCATTGCTTTCTGAAGCCGGTTGATGGCCTCACCGTAATCACCTTTTTGGTTATAGGCCCACCCGAGCCCCCAGTAAGCGTTTAAGAAATTCGGCTCCATCTCAAGCGTCCTTTCCCACTGCTCGATAGCCTGATCGTAACGGCGCGCGAAGTACAATGACCACCCGAGCGTCGTGCTTGCCAGCAGCGACAGCGGGTCGATCTCCTGTGCAAGCTTTATCTCCGCCACGGCCTCATTAAATCTGCCCATAGCCGTCAGATAATAGCCGTAATAGACGTGAGCCGGGGCAAGATTAGGGTTGAAACATATTGCTTTCTTAAACTCCCTTTCCGTGTCGGGCCAGTCCCATTCATGCCACATCTTAACCAGAGCGAGCGCGAAGTGAGCCTCGGCAAGCGTGTCATCTATCTCCAACGCTCTCACTGCCGCCGCCTTCGCTTTGGGCATTGCTTCGGCGGGGGACAAGAAAGTGTGTGAAAGCCAGCAGTAGGCTTCGGCCAGCCCCGCATACGCCTGCGCGTAACCGGGGTCCGCCGCAATAGCCGCGGTGTAGTGTTCGATCCCTTTCTGCGCGCCCTCCCTTGTCGCCTTATTCGTGTAGTAAAGCCCCTTCACATAAAGCCGGTATGCCTCGGGGTTTTCCGTGTGGCGCTTGATCAAACGCCGCTGCTCCTCGCCCGTCAGCCTCAGCATAAGCGCCCGCGTCACCTGTTCGGAGATTCTGTCTTCGATAGCGAATATGTCGCCCGATGCCTCGTCAAACTTATCGGCCCACATCGTTGCTTGATCACGGGCGCTCACAAGCTGCACCGTAACCCTGATGCTGCCGCGATGGCGGCGAATGCTGCCCTCTAAAATCGTCTCTACGCCCAGATCTTGCGCGACAGTCACGAGGCTCTGACTCAAATTTGAATACTTCAAGACGGCGCTCGTCGGCCGGACAATGACCCGGCCAATGTTGCTTAACTTCGTTATGAGCGCGTCGGCTATGCCGATCCCGATATGCTCGTCAGAGTCATCGGTGGTTAACTGCTTGAAAGGCAGGATGGCGATTGATCTGGCGACAGCCGCGCCGCCTGACCTTTTGCCGGGCGTCACCGCCCCCTCGCCCTCTTTATCCTCTTCGGTGACGACGCTCGAAAACCTATAACCGCGCTTGGCAACGGTTTCAATATATTGACGCTTGCCGGAGCTATCGCCGAGGGCCCTCCTCAAAAGCGATATGTTCTGCGATAAGCTCCATTCTTCAACGTAGCTATCCGGCCATAGCGTCTCGATCAATTCGTCTTTGCTAATTAAGCGGCCGCTGTTTTCGACCAGGACGAGGAGGGTATCGAATACCTTAGGGGTGAGCTGCACGACCCGGCCGTCGCGCCGGAGCACGCGCTCGGCCGAATCGACTCGGAACGGGCCGAACCGGTAGACGCCTTTTTGTTGTGCTCCCATGGCCGGATGAAACTTCCTTCAAAACTTTATCAAAACTTTATCAAGGAATGGTCAAGACATTGCGCGCGCCCCGGCTTATCATCCGAGGCGTGCTAAAGCGATTAGTACAAAGTTTAAGCTGCCAGTGACTGTTAATAAATATCACAGTCTGACAAAAAAGGAGAAAGATAATGAGAGAAGGAAGTATAAAGCGGTCTGCGACTAGAATAGCTATTTCAGCGCTGTTCGTCCTGGGTTTGGTCTGTTCCGGCCGGGCGCAGGAGAGTGACGTTTCGATTCAAAAAACGAAAGCACAGGCGAAGCGATGCACGAGCGCGAGCGTTGAGGGGACCTATTCCTTCAGCGCGAGCGGGACGATCACCGCCTCCCCGATCCCCGCCATCCCGAACGGGCCGTATGCCATCATAGGGATGGCCACTTTTAATGCCGATGGCACGGTCGGCCTCACCACCACCGAGAGTTTCAACGGCAATATCGTGCCCTCGGGCACATTCACGGGAATCTATACTATAAACGCGGATTGCACGGGGTCTGTACAGACGAATGTCGGCGGGACTTTCAGCCTGGTGCTCACCGACAAAGGCAAGGGGTTTTACTTTCTTCAGACGAATACGGGAACTGTCATATCCGGCACCGCGAAGCGACAGTAGCAAGTAAAACAAGACGGCCGTGGTTGAAGGGCGCTTCCACCTGAAGCGCCCTTCCTTCCTGAAAAACTTCACCCGACCACCCCACCTCAAAACACCTGCAACTTCCCAATAAAAGTTAGCACTAACCCCACGTTCGAGATTATTATGGAGGCGAATATGAGACGCGTATCTACAACATTGCTGCTGTTGCTCGCCCTATCGACGACCATCTTCGGTCAGGCGGCGGGCGATAAGCCGGAAGAAAGAAAGGTATCCTCCAACCCCGACGAGGCGAGGATCATCACGACCGACATAGAGCTTTTCTGGAAAGCGTATGACCGCGCGCGACCCGATAATAACCTGAACGTCTTCAGGGACGAATACCTCAAAATCGGCAGCTACGGGCTCAAACAGTTTACGCGACTGCGGATCGGCAACTCGTGTAATCTGGTTGACGTTATCGAAAAGCACCCAAAATACTATGCCTCTATACGCCAGACGACTTCAAAGATCGATTCGATGAAAGACGAGATTCGCGCAAGTCTCAGGCGGCTGAAAGAGCTTTATCCCGAAGCGGTATTCCCCGACGTATATTTTCTTATAGGAAGGATGAACTCGGGCGGCACGCTCACGGCTAACGCGCTGCTGATCGGCTCGGAGATGTACGGGAAGACCCAGTCGACGCCCGTAGAAGAGATGGGCGACTGGCACCGGCAAGTAATAAAGGGCGTCGAGGCAATCCCCCACATAGTCACGCACGAGCTAATACATTACCAGCAGAAATACCCGGCCGCCGACACGCTGCTTGCGCGGGCGATGAACGAAGGCGTCGCCGATTTCGTCGCCGAGCTTGTCAGCGGGGGGAACATAAACGACCACCTGCACAGGTACGGGAACGCGCGCGAGCGCGAGCTGTGGGAAGAATTCAAGAAAGGTATGGACGCGAAAGACGTCAGCCGCTGGCTATACCAGGGCGATCAGTCGAAAGACCGGCCGGCCGACCTCGGCTACTACATGGGCTACAAGATAGCCGAGGCGTACTACAAGCGCGCCGCGGATAAAAAGCAGGCCATAAAAGATATTCTTCAGATAAAAGATTTTCACCAGTTTCTGACCGCGAGCGGATACGACGAGAAGTTCAAGACGAACTGAATGCGGCCAGTCAGGCGGGCGATTGCTTCGATCAAAGCAATCGCCCGCCTGATTCATAATAGCGAGGGTGTCGGTCACTTTGCGGGCGCGGAGGCGACCTGCACGTCGATGGTCTGTACGGACGAAGGCTGTTGCTCGGCGACGATCATCTTGAAGCTGAGCCAGGTGCCGTCTTTCTTGGTCTGGACAAGGGCTTCGATCTCAAAATCGGCCGAGTTCTTCACGCTGTGAACCTTGAGGCCGCCGCTCTGGTCGTAGAACTTTTTATCGAGGTCGGCGTTATCGACGTTGCCGCCGCCCTCCTTATGAAAGCGGCGCATCTTTTCAATGTCGCCGGAGTTGAATACGCTGATGAACTCCTTGAATGTTTTTGCGACCGGCGTCTTCGGCAGCTCGACGGCGAAATCAGAATCGCTCGCGCTCTGCGCGAAGGCATGCGAAAAGTTGGCCAGGACGAGCGCAAGTATCGCCAGCCCGGTCGCCTGCAATGCCCGTTTGTAAGACTTATACATTCCAATATTCTCCTCGGTCAAAAAAGCTAAAGCTCACGGGGCTGGTTAAAGAGCAAGCCGCGAGCCATTGCCCCGACCGCGATTCCCGGCCGTTTTAACCGTTTTTATGCCTGCCGGTGTTCGTTTATGGACAAGCGCTGTTCAATCGCGCACAGCGGACGCGCGGTCAATGACGCCGACTTGCCTGTGACTCGGTTTATGGTAAACTCGGCGGCAACATAAACAGACCGACAGGAGGGATGAAGTGGAACGACTGCTTGAAGGACGAGTCGCCATCATCACGGGCTCGGGCCGGGGGATCGGCAGGGCCGCCGCCGAGATGATGGCGCGCCACGGCGCTCGCGTCGTCGTGAGCGACATCGACCCCGCGCCCGCCGAAGAGACGGTCGAGGCTATACGCGCGGCCGGGGGCGAAGCCGCGAGCGTCGTGGGCGACGTGACCGACCGCGCATTCCCGCAGTTGATCGTCAACGGCTGCCTAGAGCGATTCGGCGGGATTGACATCATAGTCAACAACGCGGGCTACACGTGGGATGCCGTAATCCACAAGATGAGCGACGAGCAGTGGGAGGCGATTCTAACGGTCCACCTGACCGCCCCCTTTCGCATAATACGCGCGGCGTCGGCTTTCATGCGCGAGGCGGCAAAACGAGAGAAGGCCGAACGGGGAGAGGCCTCCGCCCGCAAGATCGTAAACATCAGCTCTACTTCGGGCACGCGCGGAAATCCGGGCCAGTCGAATTACTCGTCAGGCAAAGCGGGCATCATCGGCCTGACCAGGACGCTCGCCAGGGAGTGGGGCCAGTTCAACGTGCAGGTCAACGCCGTGGCCTTCGGCCGCATAGACACGCGGCTCACGCAGGCCAAGGAGAAAGGCGAGACGATAAAGCGCGGCGCGTCTGAGATCGCGATAGGCATACCCGCCGAGCGATTGGACCGCACGACGCCGATGATCCCGATGGGGCGAGGCGGAACGGTAGAAGAGGCCGCGGGCGCGATCTTCTTTTTCGCCTCTCCGCTCTCGAATTACGTATCGGGCCAGGTCCTCGAAGTCACGGGAGGGTTATAGATGACGCTTCTCAGGACTCCTGACGAGCGATTCACCGGCCTGGCGGGCTGGAATTTCGCCTTGGACTGCCGCGCGCGAGCGAGTGAAACTGCCCATCATTATCTCGCGCGGCGCGCCTTCGGCCCATCGCCTTTACGGTCTCTATTCCTTTGATCGCAAGGCTACGGGCTGCACAGAGTATTCAGAGGCGAAGAGATCGCCGAAAATATCTTGAGCTTTATCGCCCGCAACCCGCTCGATTAAGTTGAGGGCTTAGAGTTGCGCTAGCGTTGCTCGTTTTCGGTGACACTATTCTTTTTCACTACGTCCGCCAGATTTTTGAAGGCCCGCTGGACTGAAAAGTTGTCGCGCGCCCCGGTATTGGCAGAAGGATTGCTTATATAAACCGGGGCGTAAACTTTTTTGAGGTCTAACGGATGAGCGAAAAGGCTTACGACGCGGTAGTGGTGGGCGCGGGGCCGAACGGATTGAGCGCCGCCATAGAGCTTGCGCGCGTGGGGCTGAGCGTCGCGGTCATCGAGGCGAAGGAGACAATAGGCGGCGGCGCGCGGACCCAGGAGATTACCGAGCCGGGCTTCCTCCACGACATATGCTCCGCCATACACCCGGTCGGAGTCGTATCGCCTTTCTTCAAGTCTATAGAGCTTGAGCGCTGGGGCGTCGAGTGGGTCTATTCGCCCATCGCGCTCGCGCACCCGTTCGACGACGGCACCCGCGCGCTCATGTACAAATCGCTCGAAGAGACCTGCGAGTCGCTCGGCGCAGACGGGCGAGCCTACGCCGGGTTGATGAGACCATTTGTCGAAAACGCCGACAAGCTCATAAGCGAGATACTGAAACCCATACGCGTGCCGCGCCACCCGCTGCTGATGGCGCGATTCGGGATGAAGGCGTTTCGCTCTTGCCTGGGGCTTGCCAACGGCCGCTTTCGCGAGAAGTGGGCGAAAGCGCTTTTCGCGGGCTGCGCCGCCCATTCAATCTTGCCGCTCGACAATACGGGCACCGCCTCATTCGGGCTGATACTCGCCCTCTCGGCTCACGTCATCGGCTGGCCCGCCGCGCGCGGCGGCTCGATCAGCATAATCAACGCGCTGGCCGAATGCTTTAAGAGCTACGGTGGCGAGATAATCACAAACCGCCCGGTACGTTCCGTCAAAGATTTGCCCGAAACGCGGTGTGTGCTCTTCGACCTCACGCCGCGCCAGGTGCTGCAGATTGCCGGGGACTATTTTCCCGACCGATACAGAAAGAGGCTCGCGCGTTATCGCTACGGGCCGGGCGTATTCAAGATCGATTGGGCGCTCGACGGCCCTATACCATGGAAGGTAAAAGATTGCGGCCGCGCGGCCACGGTCCATCTGGCGGGACCGATCGAAGATATAGCGCGCGGGGAAGCGGAAATATGGGAGGGCAAGCACCCGGAGCGGCCCTTCGTGCTCGTTGCGCAGCAGAGCGATTTCGACGATTCGCGAGCGCCTTCGGGCAAGCGCACCGGTTGGGCGTACTGCCACGTGCCGCACGGGTCCGACGTTGATATGACGGCCGCGATAGAGCGACAGGTAGAGAGGTTCGCCCCCGGATTTCGCGACCTCATACGCGCCCGCCATACAATTACCGCCGTCCAGTTAGAAGACCACAACCCGAACATGATCGGCGGCGACATAGGCGGCGGGGCGAACCTCATATCGCAATTTCTGCTCCGACCCGTCGCCCGGATCGATCCCTACTCGACGCCGAACACAAAAATATATCTTTGCTCAAGCTCGACGCCTCCCGGCGGAGGCGTGCACGGCATGTGCGGGTACTGGGCGGCGCGCTCGGCCCTCAAACGTGTATTCGGGAAAGGGTGAGCCCATGGAGTTTGATTATTCGATAGATTTCAAGAGCGTAGATTTTCGCAAGCGCCCGGAGCTTTATCGCGTTGGCAAAGGCGAGCAGGGCGTGCTGCTCGTGGAGCCTTACAAGAGCGAGATACTTCCGCACTGGCGATTCAAGACGCCGGCCGTCGCGCGCCGCTCGGCCGACAGGATCTATAAAATGTTTCTCGAATATAAAAAGCGAGAGGATTTTGTCGGCATGGACATGGCGCGAAAGTTTTTGCAGATGGGCTACACCCGGTCGCGGCGATATGCGAATCATAAATCCGGCCGCAAGTATGACGCCGAGACAAAACGGGCGCTCCCGCTCGAAGAGGACGAAGTGAAGGCCGAATCGGCGCGCATCTTTTACGAAAAATGGAGACTCGCCAGAGAGGATAAAGAGTACCTTGCTATGAAGAAACGTCACCGAGAAATGTACGAGCAAGGCGCGATAAAACAGAGTCGATAAGACAAACACACGATCGAGCCCGGCAGAAGCGAAATACTTGCGCTTTGCCCCTGCCGGGCTCACTTTCAAGACTCTTTCAAACTCGCTTCATCGCTTCTTCTCGTTCAGCTTTTCCGCGATCTTTGTCGTCGCGCGCGCCATGGCTTCGACCGCCGTACTGGCGATGGCCATGACCCCCTCGACGGCCCCGCCCGCCGTCGCTGCTTCTTCCTTTTCTATCTCGGGTTGACTGGTAGCCCGCGCGCTCTTTTTGGCCGGGCGCGTGGGAGCCGGCTTGCCGCTTTCGGCCCTTTCGCGCTTGCGCCCGATCACCATCTCTTCGATCTGCGCTTCTACTTGCGCGGCCTCCTGCTCGTCAAGCTCAATGGTCTCGGTCTGCACGCCGTCGGGCGCCGCGCCGCCGCTAAGCTCGACCATGCGGGTGACGACTTCCTCCCAGTTCGACTTCTGCATCCCCGACCCAACGGTCTTCATCGCGACGAAGTCGAAGAGATTCGACGCGCGCGCGTGGATCTGGACCATGAAGCGCACGCCTTGGTCCGCGTCGTCGCTGACGAATTGCACAATGCCCGCGAGCGGGTGGCCTTCGACGGTCGCGAAGGTTATGCGGCGGTCGCCCACCTCTTCCACCCTGATCTGTATGTTCCCGCGCAGCGGCAGCGCCGCCGTCAGCGTCGCGTCTTCGACCACCTCCTGGGGCGCGCCGGGTTCGGCCGAAAACTCAATCGGCATGACACTGGTGCAGTTGGCGCGAAAAACTTCGAGCAACTCTTCGGGCGAGAACTCGCTGTTTTCTATATCGGCCCAGAACCGCTTTCGCTCCAGCGACCCCACGCCGTCGGTGGGCAACTGCTCCGGCACCATATCGGCCAATAGCTTCAACCCTTCGTCGAGCGGCGTGGGGCGAATGCCCAGCACCTCGGTCAACCCATTTACCGAGCCCTGGCGGATAAAGTTCTCTTCTTGAAGCATCGTCAGCTTCGCTTCGTTTATAGAGGTGTTGAGCCCCATCGCTTCCGAGAGCCGCGACCCGATTGACGTAAGATCGTTGATGCGAATCCCGATTGAGGCCAGAAACGACGGCACGGGAACGCGAAGCGGCGACCGGTTGGTTATCTCCGATAAGCGGTCTAGCAAGTCGTTCATCGAGGTGATGTCGGGCCCGCCGAGGTCGAGCGCCTGTTCGGCTATAGAATCGTCCTCGACGGCGCGCAAGATCGCTCTGCCCAGGTCTTCGTGCCAGATGGGTTGAAACCGCTGCTCGCCGTTATCGATAACAGGCACGGCCGGCAGCGACCTTATCATCTTGAGGAGCGTCGATATAATTTCATCGCCCGGCCCATAGACATTGCCGGACCTGAGAATAAGCCACGCCCCGGGGTATGTCTTGACTATCTCTTCGGCGCTGAGCTTCGAGCGGTGGTATTCAGACTCTCCGCGATCCGCGCCGAGCGACGATATAAAGATAAAACGGTCGACGCCCGCGCGCTCGGCCTCTCGCATAATGTTGCGAGTGCCTTCGACGTTGACCAGCTCGAAAGTAATTTCGGGCGGAGCCTCTTCGACGATACCGGTGACGTGAACGACCGCTTCGCACCCTTCGGCCGCGCCCTCAAGCGTATCGGGCCGGCAAACATCGGCGGCGAAGGCTTCGACCTCGTCGGGCCACTGCCGCGCATCATTGGCCGCGCCTCGCGTGAGCAGCCGCACCGTGTGCCCGCCTTCGAGCAGCGCCGGTATCAGCCCCTCACCTATAACACCTGTGCCGCCTGTCACAAGAACCTTCATACGATCACCCTTTCTATATCCTGTTGGAGTATTACGATTCACCGCGCGTATGCTTTTCAAGTCGCGCCGGCCGCCGTTTGAGATTTATTATCCGAACTTCATCAACACGGCTCTATAGAGCAATAGCCATGCCCTGTCTGTATTGGACGGGTGAAGCTGGCGGCGCAGACGTGCTTTGCTTAAGCCTGCTTTACGCGAGGAAGGGAAGATATAGGCTGGTCTTCGAGTATGGCCTTTACCTGTTCAAGCTCCGCAAGCGCTTTTATGCCCTCGGAAGTTGTTTCGATGGGAACCGAGCCAAGCGCGCTTGCGCTGTCAGCCAGGCGCTTGCCGCCGAATTTCTCGATGACTTTATCAATATAAGGCAGGGCGTCGCCCGCCGACTTGCGGGTCGCGTCTATAATAGCTGAGCGACTGCCACGCGAGCGTGCGGAGGCGCGCCCTTTCTGGTCCGTCCGCAATAAGAGTATCGCGCGGACTTTATCCATGGGCTTTGAGGCCGGCCAGTTGCGCTCTGAACGCGGCGCTGATCTTATTGGATTGAGCCTCGTCTTTTTCAGCCATGCGACGGTCATTATAACACTGCTCATCCGAGAGCTTTAAGCGCTTCGAGTGGCTGGATCATTCCAAACCCCCAGCGGTTGTCCGGCCGACCTCCTGTGCCGTCGGGGTGTTTGGCCGTATCCTTTAAGACATTAATAATCTCATCGGCACGCGCCTGAGGTTTTGCGGCCATCAAGAGAGCCACGACCCCGGCCGCGTGCGGCGTCGCCATGGATGTGCCGTGCCATGTAGCTGTACTCGTAAGTGCCGTCGGATGTCCTCTCCGGCGGAACGCAGGAAAAGACCTGCACGCCGGGTGCTACCACGTCGGGCTTGTCGACGCGCGCGCCCGTCTCCGCGCCCGGAAAGACCAGGCTCGCGCCGCTGCTAAAGAAAGGCACGTCGATCTTGTTGGCGGGCATCTTTTCGACCGCGCCGATTGAAAAGGCGTTGTAAGTATTGCCGGGCGAGCTGCTGTTGCCATGGTTTTCGTTGCCTATAGCGACCACGGGAAGCACTCCATATTGGTTCAGGAGTATGTCGAAGATAAGGGCAAACTGAGGCTCGTAGGAAGAGAAACCGAGCGACATGTTGATTATGTCGGCGCCTTTTTCCAGCGCCCAACTTATGCCTTCGATTAAAGACTGCAAGGTAGCATTACCTACGAGCACGCCCGCGACGAGCAAGGTGGCTTCGGGCGCGACGCCGATTGCGACACCGGACTCACTGTTCCCGGCGATGGTGCCGCACACGTGCGTGCCGTGGGTGTCGCAGTCGAACGCGGGGTTTGCCTTTATGCGCCGGCCGAGCGGGTCGACGACTATGAAATCTTTGACGCGGCCGGCCAGAGAAGGGTGCTCACTGTGGACGCCCGTGTCGAGCACGGCCACCTTTATGCCCTTGCCTTTATTCTTTATCTTTTTCCAGACATCGGGGATTTGCAGGCGCTTGAGGCCCCAGGTCAGGCCGTCTTTGTTTTCTTGATTGCTCAGCTGCTTCATAATTGACCTCTTTCGGCTTGATAAGATGAATCCTTTGATTGGGGAGTATCGCGATAACTTCGGGCTGCGAGGCGAGCGCCGGAAGCGTCTTGCGCGTGACCTGCGCGGCGGCTACGGGCAGCGTGTTTGCGCCGATGGAGGTGATCTCAAGCTCGCGGCGCATTCTGGTTTTAGGCATGTGGCGGCTGCTGGCCTTTCGGTAATTATCCATGAGTTTTTCCTGAATAGGCCCCTGCGCGGCGGCACGCGCGCGGACGTAATCGAGCCGCTTGCTCAAGGCGCTCAGCCGCCCCTTCTGGCGATCCTCTTCGGTTGAGGAAGTGCGGTATATGACTATGGCGTCGCGCTTATCATTCGGCCCGCACTCGGCCATGTACTGTTCAAACGCGGGCGAGATCTTTCTCTTAGGCTCCATCGCTATTCATCTCCTCTTTGTCTGTTTTCTTGATTTTCGTTTAGCCTCGGTCCCAGTCGCTTTTTCAGGCTTGCCGGCAGGTCGCTTCTCCAGGGCGTCAATCCATGAAGTAAGCCTAAGTTTATATAAGGCCGAATTCTCATCGCTATCGACTAAATTGCTCCGCCATTGTCTGACTAAAGAAGCAAGTTCACGCCGAGCAGGAAGACTTTGAGGAATAAGCTTAGATATATCTGTAGTAATTATTGGTGAATCAAACAAATACTCAGGACGGGGAAGCGTCCGCATTATCTGGAACAATGCCGCTTGCATACCGGGTGACATAGGTCCCTTATTAGCCCTAAATTGATCAGTAAGGCCCAAGAGAGCTATCTCGGCCAGTGATTGATAAGAACCACCACTCGCAAAGACTGGTCCGGGCGCTCTATACAGGGCTTCGTCCGATGCTACTTCCATCAAGACTTCAGATATGGCCATGCTTATGCACCAGGTAAACCAGCTCGGATATGGGCATAGGTTTCTTAGTTTTGTAATTCTTAAGCCGCGTAAGTAATATTTCTTGTTCTATAAATGATGAATGTTTGAGTAACCAAAAATAGGCTTCACTAAGATTATCCTCGATGGCTCCCTCGCCGATACTAGCATTAGCTATCGGAGCTACCTCATCATCAGGAAACCTTTTTAATTGATATGAAATAATATTCCCAGGCGAGAGGCTGATTCTCTCTATGATCTTTAGTCGTAGCTTGCGATCTTGCGACACTCTGGGACCGGATGAAAAATAGGCTTCACCCAGGACTTCCGCGAATTCTATGCTGTTAGGCTGCGAAATCAGTTGCATGATCATTGCTCGCGCAGCTTTTGCCGAAGAGGAGCCGCAGTAAAGCGCGATTACCTCTTTCCATCTGCCATCGCTGTAGTCCCGCGCCAGACGCTTCGCGTCAATCTTCATGCGATTGCCTTCATAAACCGCCTGCGCCGCCAGGAATTCCTGAAAAGTTAAATGGGCGAACGCGAACATGCCGGGTCGGCGCTCTATTAATAAGCCCGTGCGATAGCGTATATGCTCAAGCAGCTTTTTCGCGCGGTCCGGGTCGCCGAGCGTGACCGAGATTGTTCTCTGAACTTTGTAATCTTCGTATTCGGCGCGGTCGTCGGCCTGCATCGCGATGGCGACTTCGCGACAAACGCGCAGCTTCTCATCCAGCGTGAACTCAGAGCGAATACCGCGCCGGCTGTCCCAGTGGTGGAGCAATCCTTCAACGCAAAGCTTGTAAAGAAGCGCGCGGTCTTCGGGCAGCTTGCCGCGCTCAAAGTAATTCACAAGGCAGATGGCCGAGAGCATCAGCGGGTTGCGCGCGAGGTCTTTGACATAAGAATTGCGCTTGAAGTCTTTGACAATCTGTTCGCCTTCGGCCGCCCCTTCGCGGCGTGCCTCTTCTTCGGACTCTCTTTGCGCGAGGCGTATAGCAATGCACCAGTGACGGACATACTCGGCTATCTCTTCTTCCCTAAAATCGAGCAGGTCGCACTCTTTGAAACCGAGCGGGAGCAGCGCGCCCGACGGATAACCTACGGGCCGCGACGATATAAGGTAGCCGCACTTTGGATACTCTTCGCACAATTCAGCCAGCCACGGAATGATATAGTCGTCGCAAAGCTCAGGCTCCGTCTCATCAAGACCGTCGAGCATAAAGAGAACACGCCCTGCTTTCATCTGCCGCTCAATCCATCCGTCCGGCATAAGCGCGGCGCGGTCTTTGCTCGCCATCGCAGCTTCAATTAATGATGTGCCGAGAGGGAGCTTTTTCGGATTAAGCTGTCGCACTCGGAGTAATAGCGGAATGGCCTGTCCGCCTCCAAGCGCATGCACGCGCTCTACCCCGGCAAGCTTAAGCTGGAGCCATTCAAAGAGAGTGGATTTTCCGCTTCCAGGCGCGCCGACAATAACATTGCGCAGTGCGCGTTTTATTTGAGTGATTGCCTTTACACTTTTACTCTCTTTTTTCGGCTTTGCCTCTTTGCCTTTCGCGCCGAATAGCATGCGAGCGGCGGCTAGGTTCATAGGCGTTGCCGGATTAATAACTACACCGTCGGCCTTTGTAAGTTGGCGGCGAACGCGCACGCGAGGCATAACAAATAACTCGCGCAGGTCAACATCCATATTGGTGGTCATGCGCACCGTGCCTGCTTCGACGCGGTAGAAACGCTGTAATAAATAATCGCGGTACGTAAGCTCGAACCGCTCGTCGGCTGCTGCCTGCCCCGAGATTCCGAGCGCATTTATCTGCTCGCTGATCATGTTCAACTGACCGGCGACGCGTCGCGGCATCTCGAATGTGCTCGAAAAATTGAGCCGCTGCCATTCGGGCCATCACGCGCCCGACGAGCATCAATACCTGCACCACGGAATGAAGCGCAACTCGAAAGATTGCTTCCTGCCGGGCGCGTCTTACGGCCGAGGGCAAGGCACGTCCGCCAGCAACTCTTTTACAACGGATTCGGGCGCGAGGTTGGGCAGGGCTATCTTTTCAAGAGTGAGTAAAGCTGATAGCTCGCCGAAACCGTTGAGGACCGCCGCGGTTTGCTCCTCGCTCAATCGCTCATTCAGGAAAAAGCGCGTGAGCGACTGCGAAGCGGCGTCGGCCGCGTCTTCTACCTGTCGCGTGACGGCATCGCGTCGCAAGCGATCCGCGATCTCAGGCCGAAACCGCTCGGAGAATACTTGCCCGAAAAGCTCGCGATAAAAATCTATAACCTGATCTTCTATCGACATGATGATGAGAAGTGTAAACCTATCGATAACCGGCGCGATTGTAGCAATCAGCACAGACTAAGGCAAACGGAATAATAGGTGATTTTTGTATGCTTGAACTCTATCTGGTTAGTCTTTATTTATAATGAAAAGCCCCGCGCGCATGTTCATCATGCGCGCGGGGCAAGAGGTGAAAAGATGATTATCTTTAAGGGCGCTTCTTCGGGAAGGGCACCTTGAGGCCGCCGGGCAGTTTTACTCCGCTGTCGTCTACGAGCGTGCGCAGCTCCGAAGGCAGATACCTCTGCATGCGCGAAGAGAGCCCGCTGTCTCTGAGTACCTTCAAGGCGATCTTCAGCGTCGGGTCGAACTCGCGCGCTTCGGTCTCGTGCGCGCGGCCGGCCTTCGTGTAGCCTTCGCCTTCCGCCCCGCCTACCTGCTGGCCCTTCTCGGCGTAAAGCGCCGAAAGCGCCAGGTGATTGCCGGCCATCTCGCCCGAATTATTCGTCTCCCCGCGATAGGCCGACGCTGTGTTGTATTCGCGTATCGCCTTATCGTTATTGCCCGCGCCGTGGTGACAATATGCCAGCTCGCGGTGCGCCTCGTAATAATCGGGCCGGAGCTGGAGCGCTTTGTTCAACTGCGGGATTGCCTGGTCGTATTGATTCATCAATCGATAGGTGAGCCCGATGCCGAAATAACCTTCCGCGTCTTCCGGCGCAATAGTCGTGGCTTTTACGAAAGCGCTGATCGCCTTCTGCCGGTCGCGCTCGTCAAGCCCGTAGGCGTAGCCAAGCGCGATGTGTGACGACGCAAGGTCGGGCGCTTTCTGGACCGCCATCTCCGCCACGCGAACCGCCTCTTTGCGAGCGTCTTTCTGCTTCATGGCCTTCTTCGACTTGCCGCCCGTCGAAAGGTCCTGCGTCTCTTCGACCCTGGCCCATTCGGCAAGCGCCCGCGCCCGCCGCGCAAGGATCGCGGCGTTATCCGGGAACTTCTCCGACGCCGTCGTGAGCAAGTCCACGGCGTCGCGGTAGCGTGATGTCGCGAGGTATGCGCTTGCTAGCGGCTCGTAGGCGATTACGAGGTTAGGGTCCTGGCTGATGGCCTGCTCGTAAGCGGCTATGGCCTGCGGCATGAGCCGCTGCGATTCAAACTCGACGCCCTTCTCGTAGCTCGCGCTGCTGGCGGTCGGCTTGAGCGAAAGGGTGAACTCCTGATGATAGCCCGCCAGCACCGTTATCTTTTCCTCCGCGCTTTGATAGCCCGGCATCTCGGCGCGAAGCGTGTACTGGCCGGGCGCGAGGTCTTTTTGAAGCGGCGCGCTCCCCGACGGCTGGCCGTTTATTGTCAGCCGCGCGTCCTTCGGCGCGGTAAACAGGGATACCGAGCCGGAGACTGGCGGCGTCGGCTGGTTCGGCGCGACTTCGGCCATTCGAACTACAACCATCGGGCCGCGCACTTCGGTCGCGGTCATCGTCGGCGTCTGCTCTACCGGATACTTCGCCCGTTGCTGGTATTCGACTGTCCATCGCTTTACGTTTTCGCGCAGGTAGCTTGCGAGGTGCCCCGCCTCGACTCGCCCGTCCGGGCTGCTCGCCAGATCGCGTATCCCCGCGAGTATGTAATAGGTAAAGACGCCGTGTTCGAGCTTCGGGTCTTCATAGGCGCGCTCGCCCACCTGACACGCATAAAAGATTACCGCCGTCGGCTGCTCGCTCTCGCCCTGCGCGCTCTTGCGTATGTAGAGGCCGCGCGCCATCACGTCGGTCATCTGATTGCCCTTGATGCCGCGGCCGGGGAACGGGTCTTCGCGACAGGCGTCAACAAAGATAGTGTATTGCGTCGCCTTGAGCGCGCTCAATCGCCGGCCGAGGTCTTCGAGGTCGATTGACGAAGCTTCGAGCGACTCTTTTGTCGCCGCGTCGGCGTCGGCGGGAAGGAAATAGCTCTTTGCCTGCGACGCCGAGCCCGCGAGTGATGCCGTGCCCGGCCAGAAATACCATGACCTGATGACCCGGCTGCACGCGCGGGGCGAGATACTGGTCGATGACCGCGAGTATGTTCTGCTTTGTGGCCTTCCGGTCGCCCGCGCCGTCGTCCGTGAGCAGGCGTATGTGGTCTTCGGCGTACCCGGCGGCGTTGATGAGCATATCTTTTATGGTCCGGGCATCCTTGCGCGGGAAGCCCAGCCCCTGTATCTCTCCGCTGTACTGGCTGACGCCTACGAGCAGCGCCCATTGATTGTCGGCCGCCGGGCGCTTGGGCGCGGCTTGCGGTTTGGCTTGCGACTCTTTGGCCGCGGTCGATTTTGCGTCCGTCGCCGTATTCTCCTTATTCGACGGCGTCGCGGCGGGGCGCGGCTGCTTCGGCTTATTTGACGGCCGTTGCGGGACGCCCGCGGATGCGATAGAGACTACAAGGCACAACACTACAATTACAGAATGAATTTTGTGACGCATACTTCCTCTTATTGTCGGAGCCCTGGGCTCGCGTGTTTAAAACCAGCAACAGGATATTTTGGACTCTCGGCGGCTATTCGGACAAGAGAATTCTGTTGCCGCTATGCCCAGTCTGACTTTCGGGTGCATAGTGTGCCAGCGCGTGGCGCGCTCGAAGGCCAGCGCGACCCTGAGCGGCGACGCTTCGTCATAAAGACCGCCCGTGAACATTATCGAGCGCGGCAGATTATCGACGAACCCGCACGGCACGCAGACGGCCGGGTGACCCGTCAGGTTTGTCACAAGCAGGCTCGCGCTTCCGGGCGCGGGCGAGACAAAGACATCCCATTTCGACATCAGCCGGTCCATCTCTCGCATCAAGAGCGTGCGCGCGCGCTGCGCCCTCAAATACTCGACGGCCGGGATGAAGCGCGATGTTCGGAACGTGTTCGGCCAATCGCCCGGCGACTGCCCCGATAGCTGGTTGATGCCGCCGTTGCGCGTCAGGTCGTCGAAGGCGGCGGCCGCTTCGGCCACGAGTATTATCCTCAGATTCTCGGTCGCGAACTTCGGCAGCTCTATCGGCTCGATACGCGCGCCCGCGCCCTTGAGCGCGGCGAGCGCCTCGCGATACATCTCTTTCTGCTTGTCGGTGCCCCGCTCGAACTCCTCTTTCAAATAGCCTATACGCATGCGCGAGAGGTCAGAGGCCGGCTGCCAGTTGAAGGGCACGTCTTCGACCGTTATGTCGCGCCCGTCCGGGCCGTATATGGCCGAAAGTATCGCCGCGCAGTCTTCGACCCCGCGAGCAAGCGGGCCGATCTTATCCATAGTCCAGCTCAGCCCCATCGCGCCGTAGCGGCTCACCCGGCCATAAGTCGGCCGAAGTCCTACGACGCCGCATCGCGACGAAGGCGATACGATCGAGCCGAGCGTTTCGGTGCCGATGGCGAACCCGACAAGCCCCGCCGCGGTTGCCGCCGCGCTGCCCGCCGACGAGCCGCTCGACCCGGTTCGATCTTCTTCAATCTGCCACGGGTTGCGGGTAACGCCCCCGTACCACCTCGCCCCTTGAGCGAGCGCCCCCAGGGAGAGCTTCGCCACGAGCACCGCCCCCGCCTCCCTGAGCCGCTCGATTACCGCCGCGTCGTAGTCGATCATCTGTTCGCGGTAGGGCTCGGCCCCCCAGGTCGTGCGAATCCCTTTAGTCGCAAAGAGGTCTTTGGCGCCCCACGGTATCCCGTGAAGCGGGCCCCGGTAACGGCCGCGGCGAATCTCGCTGTCGGCCTGCCGGGCCTGCTCCATGGCAAGCTCTTCCGTGAGCGTAACTATGCAGTTGAGCTTCGGGCCGAGGCGCTTGAGGCGCGCGAGGTACATGCTCGTCAAATCGACGGGCGATACGCGGCGCGTCCGTATCAACTCGGCAAGCTGCGCGGTGGTGAAAAAGGCCGTCTCCTCGATGGAGTTGAATGAGGGGACCTGCTGGCGCGTGAGCCTGACGGCCCTTGCCGCGCCCGCGGCGAGGCGTTTGCCCGGAAGCGCGGGATGAAAGGCGATCGCCGGCTCGGTGTCTAAGGGTACGTCTATTTTGCGGAGCGCGTCGTAGCCCGCGCGGTTTCGATTGACGCCCGGCAGCGCCATGGCCTCGTGCGCGTCCGTAAGCTCGATCCCGATCAACACCTCCGCCGCGTGCAGCGCCTCTTTCGTAACCGGCCCCGCGGCCGGCGGCGGCTGCTGCGCCGTCTGTGCCGGGGCGGCCGGCAGCTCGGCGTGCGCCGCCGCCGCGAGCCCGGCCGCGGGCAGCATCTTTACAAACGCGCGCCGGTCGAGCCGGGGAGTTTTTTTGCGAGAACTCTTCTTCATTTATTATCCGCCTTTCCTCTATCTTTGATACACGATCTTCCCGCCGACGATTGTATAAACGACTTCGGTGGTCAGATATTCATTAGGCGAGACCCGCAAAAGATTCTTTGAAAGCACCGTGAGGTCCGCGAGCTTGCCCGCTTCGATTGAGCCTTTTATCTCCTCCTCGAAATTCGCGTAGGCCGTGTTGTAGGTGTAGGCGCGAATCGCGTCCTCTATGCTTATGCGCTCGCCGGGAAACCAGCCCGTCGCGGGTTGTCCCTTTAGCGTCTGCCGCGTCACCGCGGCGTACAGCCCGAGCATAGGGTTAATCGGGTATTCGGAGGCCGACGTGCCCGGCCAGTCGGTGCCGAAGCTCAAGGTGGCGCCTGCGCGCTGTATGCTCTTAAACGCGTAAGCCCCTTCGCACCTCTTGCGCCCGATGCGCTCTTCCATCCAGCGCATGTCGTCGCTCAGGTGAAAGGGCTGGACCTCGGCGACAACCCCCAGGCGGCCGAGCCGCGCGAAATCCTTCGGCGCTATGACCTGCGCGTGGACGAGCCGGAACCGCCGGTCCCGTTTCCCGTTTTTTCGCTCAAGCTCTTCAAGATAATCGAGCAGCAGGCTGTTGGCCTCGTCGCCTATGGCGTGCACGGTGAGCTGAAGCCCCGCCGCGTCGGCGCCGAGCATGTAGCCGAGAAATTTGCCTTCGACAAACTCTCCCTTGTCGTCAACCATCAAAGGTCGCCAGCGCCCGCGGTTCTTCTGATCGTTCGAGTAGGGCTCGAAGAATCGCGCCGAGCTTGTCCCCATAATGCCGTCGATGTGGCCTTTGAGCGCGCCGAGGCGAATCCACTCGTCGCCCGACCCGACCTTCACCCTGCGCCCGGCCAGCTCTTTCCAGCGGTCGAGACCGGGGCGGAAATGTACGCGCACCGTAAGCTCGCCGGCCTCGCGCAGCTTGCCGTATATGTGTAACTGCTCGTCGTCGCTCATGTCGCTGATGTTGGTGACGCCGTACTTTCTTATTTCCGAAAGCGCGTTCTTTGTCTGGAGCACTCGCCGCGCTTGAGAAAAGCGCGGTATGACGCTCGCGAAAACCCGCGCGGCCGCGCGGCCTCGAAAGATGCCCGTCGGCCGGCCCGCTTTATCTTTGAGGAACTCGACGCCGTCAATCGAAGGGTTGAGCGGGTCGAGCTTCGCGGCCTCGAAGGCCGCCCTGTTGGCTGCATACTCGCTGTCGTCAAATTTGCGTATGAAGATCGGGTAATCGCGCGCCGCATCCTCTATCAATCTGCATGTCGGGCGTAAACGGCGCCCGCCCGCGGCTGCCCGCGCTCCCCGCGTCCCACTCGTCGTACGCGCCCCAGTACCCGCCGACTATCCACTCGCCGCGGGGCAGCCGCGCGATCACGTCTTTGACGCGGCGGGTGAATTCTTCCTGGGTCGAGACGTTCATGATATTGAATTCGAGAAACTGCGCGGCGGACGCAAAGTGCACGTGGTTATCGTTAAATCCAGGGACGACCATGCGGCCTCGCAGGTCTATCTTTTGCGTGCGCGGCCCGGCGAGCTTCATCACCTGCTCGTTTGAACCCACGGCCATTATCCGCTCTCCCCTGATGGCGATGGCTTCGGCCGCCGAGTTCTTCTTATCGACGGTCCATACAAACCCGTTATAAAGAATGATCTCGGCGTCCGTCGGCATGGCCCGCGGCCCGCGGCGCGGGCGCATACGAGAATGTTACAAGGCAGGCGAGGGCAATGACTGTCAGGCGTAGTAGTATCATCGGGTCTCTCCGTCGGAAACTGGAAACGCTTATCATCTATCACTCTTTTTCCGTGATTGCAATTTATCGCGAGCGGCGAGCGGCAATTGACATAGCTCGGTAAGAATACTAACATTGCCCGCGCTCAGCGAGAGGTTATAATGATGCCCGCGCCGAAAGCATAAACGGCCGGGTCCGCCCTCTCCAGCCGCAAGGGGTTCGCAAAAGAGCCGCCGTAATAAGAAGCGGCCCTGCTCAATAAGACGTTTTAGTCGCAGCTTCCGCCGGGCCCGCCGGCCTTCAGCCACACGCCCATAAGCCGAGGTACAGATGAACCCGAAAGCGCAATTTGCCATCTCTTTTCTCAGGACGAACCTCCACAGAGAGGTAGTAATCGGAGAGCTTGCGCAGCTTGTCCAACTGTCGCGCTCCCGCCTCTGTTTTCTCTTAAAAGCCGAGCTGGGCCTTTCGCCCAGGCAGTACCTGAAGGCGCTCAGGATGGAGCGCGCCAGCGAGCTGCTCGAAGCGACTTTCTTGAGCATCAAAGAGGTTGCCGGAAAAGTCGGCTATAACGACAGCTCTCGCTTCATGCGCGATTTCAAGAAATTCTACGGCATGACGCCGTCACAGTTTAGAACCAGCCGTCCCTATATCGAAACGGCTCGTCAGAGTGATACAACGAGCTAGTAAACAGTAAATTTCGCTAGTTTTTCTCTGTTGAACCGCCGCGATGGCTTGTAGATACTATGGGCCGTCACAGCCGAGTATGTCTCAGATCAAGTCTTAAATCACGAAGGAGGCAACAGCCCTCCAAATCTATATAGCTCTGTCGATGCCCTGGATTGAGGGATCAAGATGAAGCCATCACTAAAGCTGGTCTTGCTTGCGGCAGCGATTACCGCCCACATGGCGGGGGCGACCCGCGCCCAGTCAGATGTCGGGTCAAACAAAGTTACGAACGGGGCGGAGGTCGCGGCCATTGTTAACGGCGGCCGGGTGATAACCGTAAAAGAGATCGACCAGCCCATCCGAGAGCAGATTCACGCGTTGAAAGAGAAGATTTATCTGCTCCGCAGGGCCGCGCTCGAAAACCTGTTAAACGCCATTCTCCTTGAGCAAGAGGCGTCGGCCCGAGGAGTCTCGGTCGAAGAGTTAAGGCGTAATTTCATGAAGGGCGATGTAATGGTGAAGCAGAGCCAGGTCGAAGAGTTCTTCGCGGCGCACTCGGAGGCTTTCGGCTCTATGAGTGAAGAAGAGGCCAAACAGAGGATACGGCTCGACCTCGAGGGCCGGGAGAGAGTCGAGCGGTACAGGGCCGCGCTCGCGGGCCTGCGCGGCAAGGCCCGCGTAGCGTCTTACATCGTAGAGCCTGAACCGTTGCGGGTCGAGGTAGGCAAGGAGGGGCCGTCGAGGGGCGACGAGGGCGCGCCGGTTACCATCGTCGAGTTCTCGGATTTCCAATGTCCTTACTGCAAGCAGGCGACCCCGGCCGTCGAGCAGATCCTGAAAGAGTATAAGAGTGAAGTAAGGATAATCTTTAAGCACCTGCCGCTGCCTAGCCACCCGTTGGCCTTCAAGGCGGCCGAGGCGGCCGCGTGCGCCGCCCAGCAAGGAAAGTTCTGGCCCTATCATAACCGCCTGTTCGGCTCGACCGATCTATCCGCCGATTCGCTGAGGAAGATCGCCCTGGAATTGGGGATGGACGCGGGTCGATTCAACGCCTGCGTCGAATCGGAGGCCGCGCGCGCGGTCGTCTTGAGTAACCTTCAGGAGGCGCGCCGATTGGGCATTCATGGCACGCCGACTTTTATCGTAAACGGGCGGGTGCTGAGAGGGCTCGTAAGCGTCGAAACCTTCAGGAAGGTCATAGACCAGGAGCTAAACAGAAACGAAACGAGGACCGACAAGTGATTGCGGCCGAGACGGCGGAAGGATTGAGAGGTGTCATATGAAGAGATATCTTTGCAACGTAAGTGGTGTGATCTGGGGTTCACTGCTCGTGCTAACACTCGCGCAGGCGGCATCGGCGCAGGAGAGCGGTGGCGCCGAGGAGAGGCTGGTCCGAAGCGTCTATGCAAAGCTGATGGTCTATAACAAGGCGGCCGAGAGCGAGCGGGCGACGCAGAAGAAGCGGCCGTTCAACCCGGACGAGGTGCTACAGGTCGAGCTTCGCGGCTTTGAGACCGGGCTGATAGAAAAGATATACGCCAAGAAGTTCGGGGAGTTCGTCACGGTCCCGGTCGGCGAGACCTTACAGGTTCACAGGGAAAGGACGCAGTTGCCGAACGGGCCTGAGCACGTGACGTATAAAGTGAGGTGGGAAGAGTCGCCTCATATAATGGAGGATTGGAGCACAAGGCCGGTCGTCGAGATGCTTTCGGGAGACGAGCAACTGCGGGCGAGCGTCAGAAAATACACTAGCTACGAAGTCCGCGTCAGGTTACAGGGCCGCGAGAAGATTTACCGCGCGACGGCATTCTTCCTTGAGCCGCTCCAGTCGACCTCGAATCCGAAGCCGATGATATTCGATATGATTATGGGCATCGAGGAGATGACCGACCTGGTCGAAGAGAACCGCATGCCCTTGATCTCGCCATGGGAGCAATACGTCAAGACGCCGCTTTTCGAAAGGTACAAGATGGCGGTCGAGAAAGGCGGCAGCGATTATACCCGCCAACATGTAGAGTGCCCCGACGGGTATGATTACATGATGGGCGGGTCGGACTATTTCTGGGAGGGCTGGTGCTGCAACCGCGCAAGCATGCACTGTTGCCTGCCGGATTCGTCCGCGGGCGAGATAAGCTGCTGCATGCAGACCTATTCAATGCCCAAAGATCAGGTCGGAAAGAGTCTCAGCTACTGCGGCTTCGACCCCGAACCGCCGATAGGTAATCCGATAGGCGACCCGATAGTTGGCGGCAGGTGTGTTGATCGTAGAATTACTTTTAGCCCGGTTGTCGACACAACGGGTGATATTCAAGAGGACCATCTGTACGGGTACCACAAGGCCTGGGCCCAGTTCCAGGGGTATTGTCAGTATAATTCCGACTGCACCGTAAACTGCAGGATGGAGGATTATGGGAATCAGCCTGCCGGGACCCGCGAGACGGGGATGCGCATCTGGTACATCCACAAGGTTGCAGTTGATTCAAAGAATCAACCGAGCGACGGCGTTCAGATTACCACGACCGATGGATACAGCAATGCGATGATAACCTGCGGCAGGGCCTATGCCGCAGCCTGGCGATTCTGCCTCCTTCCCCCGTGCGGCGTTAGGATCAAAATAGAGTGGAACGGCACCGGGTTTACGACCGATACGGAAGAGTCGATGAAGTGGGCCTTGATGCCTACACAATCCTGCATGTTGCAGGCGCCCGTAGCGTACTAATGCTTTCTGTGTGGATGGTCTGATTTGCCTTCTAAGGATAAAGCTTTCGGGGAGGGGACTCTCGCTGATGTCATGCCGGTGAACCGCCGGCATGACATCAGATTTTTACGCGCGCCGGTTTGCTGCAATCGCTCATACCTGGACAGAGCCATCTTTAAAGGCTTTGTCTATCGTTTGAGGTGATCGCTCCGGCCGCCGTGCTTATGTCGTTCGTGGTGCTGGCGCAACAGGTCTTTGCCGTAATCGTTTCCGTTCGGAGTGCGCACGACCGTGTGTATGTGGTTGCGATCAGGCGCGCCCGTCCTGGGGAGCGCGACTGGTGCCTGGTGGTCGAATTCGATAAGGATCACCGGGCTCTGTATGCGGTAGTAAAATACGGCGGCCGGGTCGGAAGCCCCGATCCATGCAAAGTGTGTCTGATCAAGATGAGCTCGTACTTCATCCATCCTCACGCGCGCGTGGCCTTCTTTCATGTTGCCCACGTATTCGGCGATGACCTCTACTAACAATGCCTTCTGCTCCCGGGTCATCTGAGAAGCAGGAATGCCCGCGTAATCGAGCACGAGGTTATCCTTGTAAGCTTGCGCGAGGCTATGAGTCGGCCCTTTTTCGCCGCGTATCGTCGCTTTGGCCTGTTGATCTTTGCCGAGCGCGGTAAAGAGTTTCAAGCCTTTGTTCTGCTCGTCCTGCAATACGACCGTGCCTTTGAATTTGCCCGACTCTGCCCGTACCGGCTCGCTCCCCATAAAGGTTGGCGTCATAACTACCTGATCGCCGAGCACGAAATAATTAATGTTGCAGTGATGCCCGTCGAGCTGCCAGCCCCAGGGCTCGGTCCCGGAGGGCTTGCCCATAATGGTTATCCAGTAAAGCCACCGGCCGTACTCCTTAAAGTTATTCGTGATCTCGGCAATCGTCTCGTTGAGCTTCATGATGTTGTCGGCTTTTTCAAGCCCTCTGGCGCTCAGGCTCGCGCCGAGCAAGGCGAAGGCAAGCTCGCGCTGGCGCTCGGTCATCTCGTTGAACCCCACTCCCTGTCGGGGCGGAAAGTGCCGGTTGTCCCACTTTCGCCACTCGTCGTCATCTATCGGAAACAGGGTCTTGTTACGCTGCCCTTCGGTTAAACCCTTGAGGAACTTCTCCGCGGCCTCTTGCACCGGCTTTGTCGATACCCCCGTGGCCTTTATCTTAAATAGACCCGTAATCACCTGCCCGTTTGTGGTTACCCCCTTAAAAGGCTCGGCCATTACGCGTTTTTCTTCATCGCGAAACCTCGCGAGCCGATCGGGAGCCTGCGGCAAGGCCAATATCGTGATAGCGAATGGCAGGATCGGGAGTATGTAGCAGAGGCTTGCGAGAAGACCTTTTTTCATAGCTGGCGCCTTTCTAAGTGTGGGCCGGTATTTAGTTAGTTAAAAGCCCTTCCCGGCGGTGTAACCTTATTGCTGTAGCAGGTGTCTGTAACCGTAGAGGGCAAATAGAGAAGCTCTCGCCGGCTCGGGACGATGATAACAGGTCCGGGGCGATAAAAATACGCAGGAAGGAAATTATGAAAAAGTACTTGAAATCTCAGGCACTCGCATTAGCATTCATCATGTCGTTTGCGCTGGCCGCTCCCGTGGCCTTTTCTCAGACGGCGTCAGAGGGTCAGGATAAGGCGGCCAAGCAGGAGCGACGCGCCGCAAAGCGCCAGAATAAAAAAGAGCGCCGCGGTCGTTTAGGAAATGCTATGTTTAGGCGTCTCGATCTTACGGACGCCCAGAAGGCGCAGATGAAACAGATACGGGCCGGTCACCGCGAGGCGACAAAGGCGCTGCGCGAGCAGCTTCGAGCAAAGAGGCGCGAGCTGCGCCAGGCGCGTCAGGGCGGCACGTTTAACGAAGCGCTCGTGGCCCAGAAGCTATCAGAGGTGGCGCCGCTGAAGGCGAAGATGATGGGCGAAAGATTAAAGATGCGCCAGGAGATGATCGCGGTACTCACGGTTGAGCAGAAGACAAAGCTTAACGAATTGCAAGAGAAGCGCCGCGCTCGTCGCAGCTAATAATCTTTAACAGCCGGCGGCGGCTCGTACGGGCCGCCGTCGATTATAGCTTTGCGGGAGCATGTCTGGCGATAGGCATAGAGCAAGAGCCGGAACTAGAGCTTGTGGGCCGCGCGCGCGAAGGCGATGAGGAGGCCTTCGAAGAGATTGTGCGCCGGTTTAGCCCGCGGGTCTTTTATACGGCAAGCAAATTCTTCCGCCAGCGCGCGCAGGTCGAAGAGATCGCGCAGGACGTTTTCTTGAAAGCCTTCACGGAGCTGAAGAAATTTGAAGGGCGGGGATCGTTTGAAGGATGGCTCACGCGCATCACGACCAATCGGTGTTTGAACGAGCTGCGCAGCGCGAAGCGAAGGCCCGAAGCCGCGATCTCGAATCTCTCCGAGGAGCAATCCGATTGGCTCGACACCCAGCTTGCCACGAAATCCGCCGAGCGACACGCGGCAAGCGAGCAGAGCCGGGTTGCGGCCGACCTGGCCGAGCGGCTGCTCGCCACGGTATCAGCCGACGACCGGTTAGTCCTGACCCTGCTTGATGGCCAGGAGCTTTCGGTAAAAGAGGTGGCCGAACAGACCGGATGGTCCCAGGCCAAGGTAAAGGTCCAGGCGTTCCGAGCCCGCCGCCGCATGCGCAAGGCCGTAGAAGCTTTGCTCGAAGGCCGGGACGGCCGAAAGTGAGAAGTGAAAGGATAAGCGTTATGAGCAACGAGCACATAATAAACCTTCTAGATGACAGCGTGGTGACCCGTCTTAGCCAGAGCGAGCTTTCCAGCATCGAGGCTCACGCCGCTGGCTGCGACGCGTGCCGCCGCGCCTATGAGGTCGCGCTCGTCTCGGCGTTCATGCTCAAGGCGAGGGCGGCAGAGGTCGTCGAGCCGCAGCCTTTCTTCAAGACGCGCGTGATGGCCGCGATCAGAGAGGGCCGCGCCGATCAGCCCGCCCTTGTGCGGCTGTGGCGCTCGGCCGGCGCGCTATTCGCCGCGATGCTAATGGTTGTGGTGTTGCTGTCGGCGCTCAGTCTATTTGCCAACTACGACGGGTCGGACCCGGTCGAATCGGCCATAGCTCAGACGGAGATAGATTTCGGGAGCGAGGTTTTCGAGGACGAGGTGGCGGCCGAGGACGAGCAGATGAGTTTCGCGCAGTTGCTCGACCTCGTATTCGATTCGGAGGACGCCGATGGAGAGTAACGACAAAAATAAATGGCAGGTGCGTGTAGCGGCCGTCATCATCTTCGCGCTCGGGTTTGCGGCCGGCGCGTTGAGCTTGAACCTCTACTCCTCGCGCCGGCCCGCCGGCCCGGAAGATGATCGGCAGCGCAGGATCGGACAGATGCTCGATAAGCTCGACCTTAATGAGGATCAGCGCTCGCGTATGGAAGAGATCATGAAGGAGACGCGCGGGCGAATGGAAGCCATCAGGAAAGAGTCTCACCCGCGGACTCGGGAGGTTCGCGAGGAGTCGCGCCGCCGCATGCAGGAGGTCCTGACCGCCGCGCAGTGGGAGGAGCTTCAGAAGATGATGGCGGAACGCCGTGACGGACGGCGCAAGCGCCGCGGGGGGGACCGATGAGTCCCCGCCGGGCGATATGCACATAGGACCCGGCCGTATCTTTTTTCGACCTACATAGAAGAGGAATGTTTCCTTTCACCCCACCCTGGCCCGTCTTTCTTCCGCGTTACCCGACCGGCCACTCGCCTCACACGACCGCGGCTAAAATTATTCTTTCATCAAGGAAGAACCTGACGATTATCACTTTATAAAGACGAACGCATCTGCCATAAAGTGGGAAAGCGAGAAAGCGGGATATGAAGCCTCACAGACACTCTGACTTGCTGGAGGATGCTCTTGAAAGAGCGCAGAAGAGGAAAGAGATTCCAAATCAGCTGGCCTATCAAAGTAGAGGGGATAGCGGCGGGTGGTGAGAGCTTCACCGGAGCGGGCGTTTTGCAAAACTTGAGTTCCGGAGGGGCTTTATTGCAGCTTGCCGAGCCCGTATCGGAAGGAGCGAAGATGGATCTTTATATCCAGCTCCCTTTGAAAAAGCAGAACTGGATGAGGTATTCCTGCTCGGTCGTCCGCGTAGGGCGCAACATCTCTGCTTACGTGGCCGCGGTGAAATTTGATACGGCCCGCCCTGAGTTCAGCGCTGTTTGACCCTCTCATGGCGACAGCCGCTCGATAAGCCACCGGCCATCATCAAGCAGTCGATAGCGTATGCGGTCGTGCAGGCGGCCCTCCCGATTCTGCCAGAACTCCACGACGGTCGGCGAAACGCGATACCCGCCCCAGTACGGAGGCAGCGGGACGTTCTTGCTCTCGTATTTTTTCACCAGCTCTCCCATCCTCTTTTCGAGCACGTCTCGGCCGTCTATGACCCGGCTCTGATTCGACGCCCAGGCGCCGAGCTGGCTGTCAATCGGGCGCGTGTGAAAGTACTCGTCGGATTCCGCGCGGGTCGTCTTTGTGACCGGTCCCGAAATCCTCACCTGTCGGTCTAGCTCGGCCCAGTAGAAGACAAGCGCGGCCGCGGGGTTTTCGTCCAGCGTGCGCCCCTTGTCGCTTTCATAGTTTGTATAGAAGACAAAACCCCGCTCGTCGAAATCCTTTAACAGCACGACGCGCGCGGAAGGCACGCCGTCGGCCGTCGCCGTCGCGAGCGTCATGGCGTTGGGCAGTTTCGATACCTCGGCCAGCGCTCGCTCGAACCATTTCCGAAACTGGTTGAACGGGTCGGGCTCGACCTCGCTTTCGATCAGTGGTTCAAAGTCGCGCCTCTTCTCAACGTTGCTCTCGCTCATCGGCAAAGGTTCTCCATGGCAATTCTATTCCGCGTTAACCCTCTCTTATCGCTACATCCACTTCAACCGCGCGCAAAAGCTCGCGCAGCTCTGAGGGGGAGATCGAAACAAGAAATCCCCGCTTGCCCCCGTTTATGTATATCTTCGGCAGGTCGAAGATCGTGCGCTCGGCATAGACCGGCATCGGCTTGCGCGTGCCGAACGGGCTCGTGCCGCCGACCATATAGCCCGTATGTTTCTGCGCCGCGGTCGGGTCGCACGGGCGGACACTTTTTACGCCGATGGCGCGCGCAAGCTCGCGGGTCGAGACCTCGCAATCGCCATGCATGAGCACTACGAGCGGCTCGCCCGCTTCGGTCTCCATCACGAGCGTCTTTACGACCGCGTGCTCCGGGACGCCTAGCTCGGCGGCCGAGCGGGCCGTCCCGCCGCGCTCTTTGTACTCGTACAGGTGCGGTTCAAACGCGACCCGTTTTTCGCGCAGAAACCGCACGGCGGGAGTTACGGGATAATCCGGTTTCCCCATAATCGCTCCTTTGCGCCTCTAGTTTATCACCTCGCGCGCGGTTTGACGGATTTGCAATTGCCCGCATGGCTCACAAATGCGCGAAGAGCGCAAAGCAGCACAAAGAATAAATCAATCCGGGTGCCTTTGCGCTCCCTGCGCCTTTTGTGGTGAACTCGGGCTATTTTCTGGAGCTGATTTCGCCGAAGCCGGAGGTGGGACTATGCTTGATGTCGCTTGAAGAGAGGTCCAGGTTCTCGACGACTTCTTCTATTATCTCGCGCGATATGGTTTCGCTTCCCGCCGCGTATCCGTAAAGCAAGGCGTTGTCGCATATATTATTTATCACGCGCGGTATGCCCTGCGAGACGGTCCCGATCAACCCTATGGCCTGATTATCGAAAAGATTTACGTTTACCGCGCCCGCGTGTTTGAGCCTGAACCGTATGTACTTGCTGATCTCGAACAGGCTCAGCGGCTTTATAGTCGAGCGCAGCGCGATCCGCTGCTTTAGCTGGCGCAACTGCGGCTTGTTTAAGACCTCTTGCAGCTCGGGCTGGCCGCTCAAGATTATCTGTAATAGCTTTTCGTCGCTCGTTTCAAAGTTGAGCAACAGGCGAATCTCTTCGAGCAATGCCGTGGGCAGGCCATGCGCCTCGTTAACTACGAGCAGGGTGCGTAACCCCTTGGCGTGCCTCACCGATACCATATGACCGAGTTTTGCGAGCAGATCGGGCTTCGATATCTTATTGCCGACCTCGAGCCCGAACTCCGCCGCCACCTGCTCGAAGAACTCTCCGGCCGTCAGAAACGGGTTGAATATATAGACCGGCAGCACCTCTTCGCCCAGGTGCTGGAGCGCGAGCCTTAGCATGGTAGTCTTGCCGGTGCCGACTTCGCCCGTGACCACCATCAACCCTTTGTTGTGCTCGACGCCGTACTTGACCGTCGCCAGCACCTCCAGGTGGCTCTCCGTCTTGAATATAAACCTGGGGTCAGGCGTCAGGCTGAAGGGAAATTGCTTCAGCCCATAAAAGTCGAGATACATCCTTTATCTCCCCTAAAGATCGCTCAAAATATACTTGCCCGTTCTTGCACGCGCGCGCTCACTCTATCATTTAACGCCCGCCGCCGTCAGGCTTTCGAGCGCGGAAAGAAAACTCCCCGCGCCCTCGAACCTCGCGGCTGGTTCCTTCTCAAGCATTCGCATCACTATCGCCGAAAGTTCTTCGCCGATTTCGGTCGAAATCAGGTGCGGCGGCGAGAGGGCCGCCTCCTCGTGCTTCTGCGCAATACAGCCGGCATCGTCGGAATCGAACGGCACCCTGTCGGTAAGCATCTCGTAGAGCAACGCGCCGAGCGAATAGATATCGCTCCTTTGATCTACGCCCGCCCATCTGGCCTGCTCAGGGCTGAGGTAGGAAGCCGCCTGGCGGCGAGAGCGCGCTCTTTGCGCCCACTCCATCTCGCGCGCGGCGTTGATGCCGAACCGGTTCAACCATCGCCCGCCCATCCGGCTCTATGAATACGCTGGCCGGGTTTAACTCCAGATGCAACACGCGCGCGTTGTGCGCCGACTCGATAGCCGCCCCGACCTGCGAGGCGATCTCTATCGCCGTCTCTGTGTCGAACCAGCCGCCGCGGTCGAGCCGGTCGCGAAGGCTCTCTTCTCGCCCGGTTCGCGCGAGCATAACAAAATGGGTGCCCTTTACCTGTTCCGGCTTGCTCGACCTGACGACGTTCGGGTGAGCGAGCTTGATCGCCGAATAAGCTTCAAGGTAGAACATCTCCCTGCGCCTGAAGTCGCGCGCGGCCACGGCCGGCAGCACCCTGAGCGTGATCGAGTTGCCCGAAGTCTTCTCGCGCGCCAGATAATGCTCTACCGATTCGGTCGCGTCAATCATACGCGTGATCTCAAAGTGCTCGGCAAGCGCGGCCGAGACCTGTTCGAGATTCTGCTCGCCCAATGATCCGGTCCATGCCATCCCTGTTAGGCCCTCTCCGTTACTTGATCGAGTCATATCTTATTCCCCTTCTTTTACTGCTTGCTTCCGGGGGCTGTCTCCGATCATACCTGCCGGCGCTCACCAGCAGAGGCCCTTGTACTGTTTGCGGCTCTCTTCGCCGTCGAACATCCTCACCAGGTCGATAATGACGCGGCCGTTATTCATCTTGTCGGCGAGCACGCGAAACTCTTCTTCCTTCTTGCCGATTATGATGATTTCCGAAGAGTCGATGACCTCGCTCAAGTCCGAGCGCATCAGCGAAGATATGTGCGGTATCTCGCGCTCGATGTATTCCTTGTTCGCGCCGAACAGCCTCGCAAGCTCCACGTCGCGGTCGTATATGGCGAGCTTCAACCCTTTCCCGATCAAAGTTTCGATCATCGTCACCATAGGGCTCTCGCGCAGATCGTCCGTGCCCGATTTGAAACTGAGACCCAGAACGCCGACCGCCTTGCGCCCCGTGCCGAGCACCGTCTCGACGGCGCGCTCTACCTGCTGGCGGTTGCTTGCCAGGACGGAATTGAGCATCGGCACTTCGACATCGAGCTCTTTCGCCTTGTAGTTTATGGCGCGCAAATCTTTCGGCAGGCAGGAGCCGCCGAACGCGAAGCCCGGCTTCAGATAGTAAGGCGACAGGTTGAGCTTCGTGTCCTGGCAGAAGACCTCCATCACCTTGTGGCTGTTGACGCCGACCGCTTTACATATATTGCCGATCTCGTTTGCGAACGTCACCTTGACCGCGTGGAAAGCGTTGCACGCGTACTTGACCATCTCCGCCTCTTTGACGGCAATGTTGATGATCGGCGCTTTCAGGTGCGAATAGAGCCGCCCGACGAGCGACGCCGCGTCTTCCGTGTCCGCGCCGATAAGCGTGAAAGGCGGGTTGTTAAAGTCCTTGATCGAGCTGCCCTCGCGCAGAAATTCCGGGTTGATCGCGACTCCGAAATCGCGCCCCGCGCGCTTGCCGGAATAGACCTCAAGCGTGGGGATCACGGTCTGCTCTATCGTCCCCGGCAGCATCGTCGAACGCATGACGACCACGTGGTATCGGCCCTTCTCGCCAATCGCCTCGCCTATCTGCTGACACGCGCGCTTGATGTGGGTAAGATCCAAACTGCCGTTGTGATTGCCGGGCGTCCCTATGCAGACGAGCGAAACGTCGCTCCCTATCACTGCCTCCTTCGCGTCGGTCGTCGCGCGAAGCCGGCCGGCCTCCACCGCCTCGTTTATCAACTCTTCGATTCCCGGCTCTACGATTGGGCTGCGGCCGCCGTTGATGATGTTGACTTTGACCGCGTTGACGTCAACGCCCGTCACCTCGTGGCCTGCCGCCGCAAAGCACGCCGCCGAAACGCAACCTACATAACCGAGACCGAGAATGCTGAGTTTCATATCAACCTTTCCGTTTAATCTTTATCAAACTGCCTGCGCCATCCGCCCGACCAGTCGCTTTTCCGGGGCGCTCGCGCTCGCCACGTCCGCGAGCGCGGCTTCGAAGCGCCCCGCGATGATCGACCAGTCGTAGCGCGCCGCCGTCTGTGCCGCGGCCCGCTCCACCTCTTGCCGCCGGGGCGCATCTTTCAAGAGCGTGACTATGGAATCTGCGAACTTAGTCGCGGTGTCCGCGAGAAGTATGTCTCGCCCGTCGGTGACGTTCGAGTCCTTCGGCCCCGATTGAAGTCGAGACGACCGCTTTGCCCATCGCCATCGCCTCATAAATCTTCAGCCGGGTGCCGCCGCCCACCCGCAGTGGCACTACGAACACGGCTGCTTCTTTCAAGTGGTCGACTACCGAAGGAACGGTCCCGGTGACTTCTATCGACTGGCACGCGAGTTTTCTTACGCGCGGGTGCGGATTGCGCCCGACTATGCGGAGCCGCGCTTCGGGCGCGCGCTCTTTGACCGAGGGCCAGATGTCCCGGCAGAAATAGTCCACGCCGTCAACGTTCGCCTCCCAGTCCATCGAGCCGACAAATATGACGAGCGGCTCTTCGGCGGAGGCAGTGGCCGCCGCGCGATACTGCTCAAGGTTGACGCCGGTCGGCACAACGCTTATGCGCGATTGGTCGGTCATCGCGCTCATCTCTTTGCGGTCGTGCTCGGAGACGGCGATGACGTGCGGGAAACGGGCCACCGTTTCGCGCTCGTACCTGCGCATCTTCGCCGCCTCTATCTTAAAGACCATGCGCTTTATTAGATTCGGCTCGTGCGCCGCCTGCCGCTCCCAGAGTATCGACTCGACGTTGTGCTGGAAGAGGACCGCGGGAGTTCTATGTTCGGGCGGAAAGTCGAGCGATACGGAGAGGAAGTCGCAAACGGCCACATCGAAGCGGTCTTCGTTTAACCAGCATTCGAGCATCTGCCTGACCTGCTTTGAGCTGAATTTCGTCACGGCGTAAGGCGCGCGCGAAGGCAGACGACGCAGGTAATCAAGTGCCCGCCCAAGGGCGCCGGAGTCCGGGGCCGACGTGTTGATCGTGACCGCGCCCGGGAATATCTCTTTGATCTTTCGCTCGTAGCCTTCGTCGCGGCTGCCGCCGTAATAAGAGAGCAGCCGGACGTCGTTGCCCGCGGCGAGCTGCCGAAGTATGTTGAACGAGCGAATCTTGCCGCCCGTGTCGAACGGGGAGCAGCTTGCCCGCTTTTACCCACAGTATTCTCATGCGATTAAACTCTGACCCGTTGTATTAAATGCCGTGTCTGTCATAAGCAGCGGCCCGAAGTCGGGCGCGCTCGCGCTCTCATTATCAAAGAAGCGGCGCTGCCATATCTCGAAATTGATCAACGCCCACAGCCGCTCCGTGTGGTCTTCCCCCGCTTTGTGCCTTCTGACCAGCTCGCTCACATACTCGCCCTCGAATACCCCGCGCTCTCTTGCCCTGTCCCCTAGCACGTACTCATCGACTATGTGCGTGAACCTACCCCTCAGCCACTTGCCCACCGGCACCGGAAATCCCATCTTCTTGCGCGAGAGTATCTGGGCCGGCAATCGCCCACGCATGGCCCGCCGCAGTATGTACTTCGTCTGGAGCCCTCGCAGCTTCATCGAGGTCGGCAACGCCGCGGCGAACTCCACCAGCTTGTGATCCAGGAATGGCACCCGGCTCTCGATTGACGCGGCCATGCTCATCTGGTCCTGCTTCATCAAAAGCTCGTGCAGGTATGTCTTCATATCCGCCGCCAGCATCTGGTCGAGCAGCGAAGCGGCGTCGGAGTCGCCGATGTATTCGAGCGCCCTTCGATAAGGGTCGATCCCTCCCATCCGCTCAAGCGTGCCGGGCGTCAAAAGTCGCTCCTGTCCGAGGCGAGAAAAGACCGAAAAATTATCGAAGTATATATCCTCTATCTCCGGCTCCAGGCACAGGAAGGTGCGCTTGAATTTCCGACCCAACCGCGAGCGCCCGTCCAGATTGCCGACCGCCCGCGCGACCGCCCGGCGAAACCCCGCGGGCGTAATACCCCGATATGCGCGCCCCGAGCTTCAAGTTGTAAAGCGCCCGGCTGTACTTGCCGTATCCGGCCAAAAGCTCGTCGCTGCCCTCTCCCGTCAGCACTACCTTCACGTGCTCGGCCGCCAGCCTCGACACAAAGTAGAGCGCCACGCTCGACGGGTGCGCTATCGGCTCATCCTCCTGATAGACCAGCCCCGGCAGCGCCCCGAAAAACTCTTCCGGGCTCACCACCACCTCGTGATGATCGGTCCGAAACGCCCGCGCCACCAGCCTGGCGTACTCAAGCTCGTTGGCCTCCCGCTCCTCGAATGCAACGGAGAAGGTCTTTATCGGCTCGCGGACCATCCCGCTCATGGCCGCGGCAATGGCGCTCGAATCTATCCCGCCCGAAAGGAACATCCCGAGCGGCACGTCGGCCATCAGGCGCAGGCGGACCGACTCGTCGAATAGCTCGGTGAATTGCTCGACGTACTCCTGGTCGGCGAGCCGCGTCTGAGGTTTTTGAAAGCTGAGGTGCCAGTATTGCTCGATCTTTATGCGGCCGTTGCACCAGGTCAGCGTGTGGCCCGGCAGCAATCGTTTCACCCCACAAAACATAGTCTCTTCGCCCGAGGTGTAGCGGTTAGCCAGGTAATCGGAAAGCGCGTTGTAATTAAGCTGAGGCTTTAGCGGGCCGGCCTCTAGGAGAGCTTTTATCTCGGAAGCGAAGAAGATCGAGCCGTCGTCTGAAAGCGAGTAGTAGAGAGGCTTGATGCCGAGGCGGTCGCGGGCGAGCAGAAGAGTCTGCTTCGGTTCGTCCCAGATGGCGAAGGCGAACATGCCGCGGAGGTGCTCGACGGCTCGCGCGCCATGCTCTTCATATAGGTGGATGATGGTCTCGGTATCGGAAACGGTTCTATAGGTATGGCCGCGGCTTTCGAGGTCGGGGCGGAGGTCGGCGTGGTTATAGACTTCGCCGTTATAGACTATGTGAATCGACTGATCTTCATTCGCCATCGGCTGATGGCCGCCAGAGAGATCGACGATAGAGAGGCGACGGTGAGCAAGGCCCACCGAGGAGTTGATGAAGAGGCCGTCGTCGTCCGGGCCGCGGTGGGTGAGCGAGTCATTCATGGCGCGCAAGCGCCTCTCTTGAATCGTTGTAGTCGAGTTGGCCGGGACGGCCATGCCGCAGATTCCACACATTTAACGTCAGTCCTTTTAACTTTTCACTTTTGAATCAATCTCCAGCCCGAACCTTCGCGAACGAATGCCGCGCTGCGGCGACTCATGCCCAGATCGTAACTAACAGCGTTGACCGTAATTCTGTCAGGGGGATGAGAGCAGGATAAATCAAAACGGGTCGCGCCATGAATAGTAATTTCAATATGCCCCTGGTGGGCCCGCACCGCGCAGCCCCTGACGATAGTGGGCGAGGTGATCGTCAGCAGGTCCGCAATCTCTATTTTTTTCCCCTGAATCAAGAACCCGCGCTCGAAATCATCCCCCAGGAACCGGGCTACGGCAAAAGCGCCCTGCGCGGTGAGCCTTTCGCATCTAGCCTCGTTGTCGCGGCAATCCACGACCGCCACGTCAAAGAGTTCCCCGGCCGCTACCTTGAAAGCTGCGCGGCCGTTCACGGCTTCGCGCCGCTCTACTCGGATCGGCAGGTCATCACTCGACGGGATAAGCAGCGTGATTAACTCCTGATTCCCCTCGCCTTCAATCTCGACCCTTGCGACCTCGGCCTTTTTGCGATGGCCGTAAGCCTCCGACACCCATCCCTCATCAATTCGCACGCGTGGGTCTATCGCGGCGAGAGCTTCTATTTCGAGCGCGCTACTGCCCGCCCGAGCCGTAATGGTCAACCCCGAGGACCGGACTTCGCGGTCGGGCGCAAAGTGAAAGGCGGCGCTGTAGGAGTGATGACCGCGCGCGGCAAACGAGTCGTGAATCACCAGGTAAGCCGGCAACTCTCGCGATGGACCGCCGTCCGGCTTGACCATAAGCATCGCTCGGGTGTGCGTCACCGGATCGGTCAATCTCTTATACCCGTCGTGCGAGCCCTCGAAATAATCGAACGATTCTTCGCTGATAAACTCGCTCGGGTGAGCGCGGGCGATATGCTTCCACGAAAAGGGACCGGCGGTGATCGATTGTGACTGGCCGTCTACTTCAACCGTGTTGTGCGCCGAGGTCGAGCGAAACTCGTCGCGCGCGTTTGTATCGCCGGTGTATGTGTAGGTCCCCGGATCGACGAGCCACGAGACGCCTCCCGCCGCGAACTCGAACGACAGCGCGTCGGCGTGCGCGTGCCCGCAATTATGAGTGCCGTGCGGTCCGCAGTCTATAAGCGCAAAACTCGACTGTTCGCCCCAGTGGTCGCGCATCACAAAATAGCCGCTGTCGGTAAATGTGCGGCTGAACGCGACCGGCGGGACCGGCTCGATCTGGTCATATCGCGAAACCCCGGCGGGGCCGAGCAGCCACGCCATCTCGGCCGCGCTGTCGCCCGCGACAGATTTCCAATCGCCGCGCCCGAACACGGCTGCGCCGGTTGCGAGCGTGTCTCGGAAATCGTTTGCCGCGCGCCCGGCCAGCGCCATCAACCTGCCGCCGTCGTCGTCTCCTATAAAGGGCGTCGAACCGTCGGGGCGCATGATCCACATCAAATAGTCGAGCGCCGCGACCAGCCGGGCGTCGGTCCTTGAGGGCAGCAGCCAGTCGTTCGCGCGCGCCAGCAGCAGCGTGTGAATGTAGAAATCGGCGGTGTAGCGTTGATAATAAGAGGATTGCTCGAAGTAGCCGCCGTCGGCGCGGATGTGTATGGGCAACTGCTCTACCAGAATTCTAAGGCCGGTCTTGCGCCACCCGCTCGCTTTCTGCAATTCGGGCAGCGCCACGCCCAGATAGAAGAGTCCCAGCGCCTCGCCCGTCAGATGAGTGTTCGGGCTGAAATAATGCGAAAGGTACGATTCGATATGCCGCCCCTGCGCTATGAGGTATTTGAAGAGGCGGGCGGCAAACTCGTTTGTTAACGCGCGCGAGCCGGCCATAAAATGTAGCGCCCACAGCCACGCCATCACGCGGAAGGAAAGCTCCAGACTGCTCGCCCAGTTTATGCCCTGGTTTGGCGGGTTGTCGTCCATCCACGCGCCGGCCTGAGCGACGAAGCTCGCGGCGTATCGCTCGTCGCCCGTCAGCCAGTAAGCCTGCCCGAAGGTGACGAAGTGCGCGTGACGGTTTAATTCCCAGGTGATCTTCTTATCGCCCGCCGCGGCCGGGCTGAGGTAATCGATGCGGCTCCAGTGATCGAGCGGCGTGCGCTTACCCGAAACCGGCTCCAGCCGCCAATCCACGGGAGAGCCAAAGCTCAAATCTTTATACCCGAGCAGGTCGAAGCGGCCGGCTCGGGCGCGATCCGCCCGCTCAATAATCGAACGGGCCTGGTCGGGAAATCTTCGGTGCATCAACTCGACAACAGAGGCGCGATGGGCGAGAGCGGGAAAGAAGACGGGATATTGTGAAGTCGGCGGCGCGCCCGATACGAAAGAGCGTATCCGCTCCATTATGAGCGCGGCGGTGCCTTCGCCTGATTCGTTGCGCGCGGGCGGGGTAATCTCGCGCGTCAGCTCGGCATCATCCATCTCCGAAGTGCCCGCGCCGAACAAACGCTCGCCGAGCTTCGAAAGCTCCTGCCGGCCGCGGGTGCGAATCTCGTTTATGCTCCGGCCCCGGAGCTTTTTCAGTTGTGTGAGGCCAACTGACATAAGCTTGAAGCTCCATCCCACTTCTACAGGGCAAAGACACGTAATATGCGCCCTCTTTTCACTTAAATGCTTATTAGGGCCGTTTCCCCAGATTGGGAAGCAGGATGGTAAGAGCCCCGAGGCGGCGAAATGCTTATAGAAAGGGGCTCCATAAACATCTCGTCGCTACGGGACCTATTTCCGGGTGTATATTATGAATCCGGCGTTGTTATATACCTCCGTGTACTCTTCGCTCAAGAGCGCGGTTACGTGCGTATAGATTTCCGGGTAGCGCGTTTGCGCGTCCGTGTGCTCCTGTTCGTAGCGGGCCTCTACGACAATAAAATCGGGGCGCCTCTGGTTGTGATAGCCCAGGTACTTATCGTCGAGGAGCGCGTCACGATTATTCAGGCCGAAGCTCAACTCGGCGGGGCCGGTGATCGTAGTCAAAGGCCCGCTGTTGCGATTCAAGAAATCCACCGCCGGAAGGTAGCTCTTGTGATAGCTGTCGCGCGCTATGACGTATCCGTTGCCGGCCACCTGTATCAACAACAGGCCGCATACCGCAACGGCCGTTGCCCGGCCGACCGCGCGCTTCTCCGCCCAGCAGTGGTGAGCCCAGACGGCGAGCAAAATGGCGTACAGCGGCGTCATGTGGATCAGGTAGAGGTGAATTTTTGTCCCTTCTAACAGAGTGAAATAAGCGAACCAGATCGCCGCGATGATGAGCAGCGCGCGCCAGCCTTTATGCGCCCTGATGCGGCGCGTAAAGAGCGCGCCCGCTACCCCGATAATATAGACAAGCGAGAGCAGCAGTTTCATAAAGCTTGCGCCCGCCGCGCCAACCCCCAGGTAACGAGCGGAGACCTCCGAGCTGAGAGCGCCTATCGGGTTTACCAGCCCCCACAACCTGCCGCCCCCGTTATTCGATAGCTGGGTAAGAAAGAGCCCTGGGTCCTGGAGCACGTAGGGGGCATAGGCGGCCGCGCCCATCAGGTAAGGCCCGACTGCGACTGCTATATCCCCGCGCTTTATTCTGCTGCCGGTCAAAATAGAGCGTGATGAACAACAGGCTCAAAAAGCCCAGTAATCCGTTCGGGTGAGTCAGGCCGCTCAGGACAATAAGGCTGTGGCTCGCGAGCACCGCCAGCCGGAAATTCCGCTCGCGCAGCACCAGGTACGCGGCCATAGCCCCGGCGTTAAGCGCGGCGCACATCATATCCATGCGCCCGGTTGCGGCGCTGCGAACAAAAGCGAAGTCTAGGGCGATAAAGACGAGGGCCAGCAACGCGACTCGTCTGTCGCCGCCCAGCTTTACCGCTACAAAAAACCAGGCCAGCAGCGCCACTGCCCCCCAGAGAATCGAAAGGGATCGCATCGAAAACAGGCTGGAGCCGAAAACCTCGTACCAGCCGGCCTGCGCCAGTATGTGCAAAGGCATTACCCAATAGGTGTACTGGTGAATGCCCGTGGTCATCTTCAGGTTTGCCTCTTCGATGACCGTAGTCCCCATGTGCCCCTTGCTCACGAGGTTGAAAGCGGGGCTTGCAAACCACCCCTCGTCACAGCCGGGGCTGTCGGTCAAAGAGCGGGCGACGGCTAAGGAGACGTAAAGCGACACCGCGCAGATTATGACCGCAAGAAAGACTCGCCTGTTATAAAATTCTGCCGCGTGTCGCGGCAGGTGGCCGATAGTATCGACCCTGGCTTCTGCTTCGATTGTTGCAACGGGTGAAGTCCGCATAGATTCTCCGCAACGATTAACCGGCCATGGCATGCGCCGTTGCCTCGGTCATAGCCTCTTCGAGCACGCGCCCTCTCATCTCGGTGGGGATGTCGAGCCCCATCAGCGTCAACAGCGTCGGGGCAATATCGAGATTTGTACACTCTTGAATGCGCCCGCCGCGCCGAATCCCCGCGCCGCACATGATCATCATCCCCCTGGGGTCGTGTCGGCCGGACTTCGTCCCGCCGGTCGTATAAACAAGCTCTTCGTACGCGAAAGATTTGTCGGGACCGAGGTGTGGGAAATAACAGCGGGAGCTTTCGGTCGCTTCGATGTACGGCCTGAGATTGACCGTTATCCCGTCGTCAACCGCGTAAGCGTAAAACATCGGCTGGTCTTCGCGGTCAACGTATGCCGACTGGAGCGCGCGCATTATAAACTCTCGCTTCTCCGGGGAGTCGTCATAGATGTTGAACTGGTCCGACATGGTCGCCAGCGCGCGCGCGCTTTCGTCGACGCCGATTATCTTTAACAGGCGTTCGGGAGAGCGCACCTGGTTGATCGCCCTGCCGGTTTTATGGTCGGCGATGAAGGGCTGCTGTCCCATGCTCGACGCGACCACGAGAACGGTGTCGCGGTCGATCAGGTTGAGCATGCGGCCGAGCAGCTCGTCGGCGACTCGGTAGCCGTGCTCGATGGCCCCGCCGTATGTGCGGGCTTCTTCGGGCGAAGTCTCCTGCGGGTATAGCTCCGGCCGCATGGCTTTCCAGTAAGTGTGCTGGTAATGCGCGACGTGATTGGAATGAAAAGTGGCGAACCTGGGGCGGCGCTCGCGGTAGAGGCGGCTGAAAAAATCGAAGTTCACCACGGGCTGAAGCGCGACCCGCCGCCAGCGCATACCGGGCTCGCGGCGTTCGAGCGCGAGCTGGCGCACTATGCGCGACGCGGTCTCGGCGCGCAGCCCGAGCGCGACGAGCTTTGCGCCCAGCCGCGCCTTGAACCATAGCGTGTCCTGATCCGTCGGAAGTCTGACCGAGCGCGTGTAGGTGAGGTTCAATTCCTGAATCGGCCGCAGCTCCGGGGGGTAGGTCGCCGGGTCTTGCGCGAAAGTGTCGGGCACGTAAAATCCTACGACGGGCCGCGGCGGCCACGAGCACAGGCTCCCATAAACGCCGACGCTCAGCCCCGCCTCCGCGCATATCTCCCATACCCGCTTCGCGCGGATGCTCTCGGGCGGCTGCTGGAGAAAATATACGTTGTGCTCGTCCTGCTTCCGGCCCGTGTAAAGCGTAGTCCAGGTAATCCAGGGGTCGAGCTGCGGCGGCAGGTCGTCGCTCACCGGCGTCGCTATTGTCCCTTCGCGCTTCAACCGCTCGAAGGTCGGGAGCTTGCCCTGTTCGATCAGCGGGTCGATCAGGTCCCATGTGATCTCGTTCAGCTCAAGCATTACGACTTTTCGCGGCGCTGTTTTCATAGATGTCATCCGTGCCAGTCCCTAAACGCTCATAGCCCTCGAGCCTTCGCCTAAAGCGGCGTCGAGGTCGATTGAGAGCGGCGCGCGGCTACGGGCCGACTCCATCATGCGAAGGCAGGCAATGGTCGCGCGCGCGCCGTCCCGCACGGTGATCTCGCTTCGTCGCCCCTCGCGTATGCAGGTGATAAAATCGGCGAGCTGCGCCGCGTAGCCTTTGTCGGCCCAGAGCCGCGAGTGCGTGCGGGCGATTGATGATTGAATGCGCAGGTGCTTGAAGTCTTCGACCGTCACCGCGACGCCTTCGGCAAACGCCTCGACCCGCTCGCCCGCCGAGGTCTTGCTCCCGACAGTGCAGTAGGTCAGGTTCCCTATCGAGCCGTCCGCGAAGTGAAAGCTGGCGACGATATTATTCTCGCCGATGGGGCTGCTCTTCCCGGTCGGGAGCGAGTAGGCGGATACGCTAACGGGCTCCGAGTCCAGAAGCCAGTACATCAGGTCTATGAAGTGGCATGCCTCGCCGAGTATCGCGCCGCCCGCGCCCGGGTCGGCCATCCAGTAAGAGCCGCTTATGCCGGGCGAGTTCACGCGGCAGTTGATGACCGCGGGTCCGGCGCGTCGCGAGAGTAGTTTTTTCTGCTCGCGGTAATACGGCGCGAAGCGGCGGTTGAACCCTACGGTGAGATGAAGCCCCGTATCTTCGACGGCGCCCGAAAGCTTGCGGCACTCCTGCTGGGTGAGCGCCATCGGCTTTTCCACGAATACGTGCTTGCCCGAGCGGAGCGCCGCGAGCGATTCCGCGGCGTGACTCTGGTTGCGGCTGAGCACCATCACCATATCAACGTCGCGGTCATGGAGTATGTCCTCGTACTCGGAGGTGCAGTACGCGGCGCCGAAGCGCCGCGCGTAGCTCTTGCCGCGCGCCCCGCTTGCCGAGTAGATCGCGCGAAGGCTCGCTTTCGGAATCTTCTTCAGGTTGGGGATGTGCGCCCATCGGGCGAGGTTTCCCGCGCCGACGACGGCGACGCCGATCTCGTCCCGCTTCCCGGCGCGCGGCGAGACCTCGACTTTTCGCCGCGGCCTGAAGGACCGGACCGGGTCCGGCTCGTCGGCCGCCGGGTAGCGCAGCGTGACCGCCAGGCTGTTGGATGAGGGGTCAAGAATCGTCTGATAGGCTCTGGGAGCCTCTTCCAGGGCGAACCGGTGCGTGACGAGCGGCTCGACCTTTAACCGCCCCGACGCGACGAGCCGCAGCACCTCTTCCATGTTGCGGTTCTCCGTCCAGCGCACGTAAGAGACCGGGTAATCGCGCCCGCGCTTTTCGTAGTCGGCGTCGTAGCTGCCGGGGCCGTACGCGCGCGACATGAAGAGCTGCACCTCTTTCAAGTACATGTCGTTCCACGGGAAGCTCATATCGACCGCGCCGACGATGACCATGCGGCCGCGGTCGCGGCATATGCGCAAAGCCTGGTGGCAGGGCGCGGAAGATTTAGCCGCCGCCGCCACGATCACGCAGTCAGCCCCCCGCCCGTTCGTTATCGCGTTGACCTCTTCGGCCACGTTAAAGCCGCCGAGCACGCCGTAATCCGCGCCGAGCCTTTGCGCCAGGTCGACCCGGTCCTGTTTCAGGTCAATCGCCACCGCGACCCCGCCCTGCACTCTTATAAGCTGGGCGATAAGCTGCCCGACGAGCCCGAGCCCGATCACCGCGACTATATCGCCCACGCCTACGTTTGCCGTGCGAACGGCGTTGAGCGCGATGCTTCCGAGAGTGGTAAAGCAAGCGTGCTCGAACGAAACGCCTTCGGGCATCGGCGCTACGAGATTTCGGCCTGTGATGATAGTCTCTCCGTGCCCCGTCCCTTCGCCGCCGTACGCCACCCGGTCGCCTATTTCGAGATCGGTGACCGTAGGGTGCTTGTCGACGACGACGCCCGCGCCCGAATATCCGAGCACGGCGTATTCGCTGAACTTCGCGCGCACCTCGGCGAGCGTGCGGACCGGCCCGGCCGTCTTCATAACGTCGAGGACTTTGCGCAGGTGCGACGGGTTATCCGCGACCTCTTTCAGCACGCCCTCCTGGTGTATGCTCGCCGTCTCCGTGCCGCTGCTGATGAGCGAGTAGATCGGCCTGACTAAAACGTGGTGCGCCGATACGACCGGGTCCGGCACCTCGTCAACTATTATCTCTTTGAGCCCTCTTCGAAGAACCTGTTTCATTGCTCCTCTGAAATTTGAAAATTGAGATTTGATACGCGAGACTGCGCGGGGACTAATTCGCGGTAAAGGTCGAGCCACTGGCGCTGGACTTCCTGCCAGGTGAAGCGCCGCGCCGATTCGCGCGCGTTTCGCGCAAGCCTTACGGCAAGCTCCGGGTCTTCGAGCAGTCTCATGGCGGCCGCCGCGAGCGCATTGTGATCGTCTCGCTCGACGATCAGCCCCGTCTCTTCGTTCGTCATTATGTAGGGGATCGCGCCGCCGCCGTCGGTCGTCACGACATTGAGCCCGGCCGACATCGATTCGGTTACCGAGCTGGGCATGTTGTCTATGTTGGTAGCGGTCAGGTATATGTCGGCCGCGTCGTACAGGTCCGGCATCTTGTCGAACGGCACGAAGCCTATGAAATTCGTGTTGCGCAGGTTCAAATCATTCGCCAGTTGCTCAAGCTCGCCTCTGAGCCACCCGTCGGCGGCGACAGTGAGCCGGGCATCCGGGTACCGGCTTTGAATTATCGCGAACGCCCTCAGCACGCAGGGCACGTTGTAGAGCGGCTCAAGCAGCCGGCTCGTCAGAAAGACCGGACGGAGCGGCCGGCGCTCGCGAAAGCGAAAGCGGTCCAGCTCGATTATGTTGAATATCGCGCGCGCCTTCAGGTTGAATCGCGCGAATACGTCAACCAGATAACCCGTCGGCACGACTACGCAGTGGGCCATGCGTATGGTAGGGATGGCTGTGCGCCAGTTCGCAAGGTGGTCTTCGGCTTCGCCGCTTCGGTAATTGAGTATCACCTTTTTGCCATACAGCTTGCCGATGAAGATGGCCGGGATCGCGCTCATCATGTAGGAGTAGTAGGACGCGGAAAAGACGTGAACGATGTCGGCGCGCCGCGCCCGCGCGAGCAATATAAGAGAGTAATAAAGCGTCGTCACAACTGATCGGACATACTTTACCTTCTGCATCCACCTGATCGGCCCCGGCAGCCGCGGATTATGGGGAACAAAATCGACTTCAAGCTGCTCGACCTCGCCGAGTTTGCCAACAAGCCGCACCGCCTGGCGCGACTGCCCGCCCGTGATGTCGAGCGACGGGGCGGCAATCAGCACCCGCAATCGCCTCGACTCTTTATCCGCGCTGCTACCCATCAACCTTTCGCCCTCCGTGCGGAAATCGCGAATCTATTTCGCGGAGCCTTCGATAATCTCGCGCCCGATCTCTTCGCGACCGCGCGACCGAGCGGCGCCGTAATGACCGAGCAAGTTGTCGTACAGGGTTTCGACGCGCGCAAGCTGCGACTCCGCGGAAAACCTTCTCAGGACCGTCTCGCGCCCGCGCTCGCCGAAAAGCTTCGCCTGCGAGGGCGAGCCGAGGAGCGAGATTATCCTGTCGGCCAGGGCTTGATCGTCGCCGGGCGCTACGATGTAGCCCGTTTCGCCTTCGATGACCGCTTCGCGCGCGCCGCCCACGTCGGTGACAACTACGGGGCGGGCGGCCGCCATGTACTCGAGTATAGAATTGGAGAATCCTTCGGCCTTCGAGCTGAGCACGCATATGCTCGACAGGGCGAGCAGCTCGGCCACTTCGTCGCGCCGCCCGATAAATAAAACATCGCGCTCAAGGCCGAGGCTCGTCGCCATGGCCTGAAGCGACGGCGCAAGCTCGCCCTCGCCCGCAATCACAAAGCGCGCGTCGGGCCTGACCGCGCGAACGCGGCGCGCGGCCTGCAAGAATGTCCGGTGATCTTTAACCTCGTGGCGCATGTTGGCCACTATCGTGACGAACTTTAACGACTCTTCGCGGGGCAGCCCGAGACAAGCGCGCGCGCCCTGATTGATAAAGCCTTCGGGCGGCGAGACGCGCGCCATATCAATGCCGTTATAGATCGTGATGGTCTTTTTCGGGGGGACGCCTTCCGCGACGAGCATCCGTCTTACGGCTTCCGAGTTGGCGACCACGCGATGAGAGAATCGGTAAGCGATGCGCTCAACCCTCTTCTGGGCGGCGGTTCGCCACCCCGTAGTCTCGCGTCGCGAGGCGATGCGCACGGGCAGGCCGGCAAGCGCGGCCGAAAACATCCCGAATACGTTGGTGTAGAAATCGTGTGTGTGAAGAATGGCGATGTCGCGCTCTCTTAAGAAATGCGCGAACCTTCTGGTCTGAGCGAGGGCGCCGCGGCTATAGAATTTATTAAACCTGAACTCAGGGATTGGCGAAAACCCGAACTTTTCGGCCTCCTCGGCGAGCGCGCCCGTGCGGTCGAGCGTCGCCAGGTGCACGTTATAGCGGCCGCTCTCTTGAAGCAAGCGGGCGAGCTGCAACGCCTGGCGCTCGGAGCCGCCAAGGTGAAGGCTGCTTATCAGTTGTAGGACGTTTGGCTTCAAGACAGCGCCTCCGGGTAGTGACCGCACAAATCTTTACACCTATCTTAATATTTCTAATGGGGGAGTTAATTTAGAAGAAAATGAGGCGGAGTGAACGGGAGATGATCTCACCTCGCGTCCCTACTGCGCTCGAAATACTACTCAGTAATTGTCGCAGATAGACCTAGCTCCGTCAGGAGCGGGATGTTCACATTTCGCTCCTGCTGGGCTCTGCGCTCATACGGACGCGAGCGCGAGCGGTTTATCAATGCTTTCTGCGCTGCCTTCCCCGCCCGCCTGCTCGTGCCGGAGCCACTGTTCGAGAATATACGCGTACCATAATTGATTGGGGGCAAACCCGGCGCGCGCGGCCCTCGCAAGCTCTTCTACGAGCGGGCGTCCTCGCAGCCACCCTTCACGCTCAAGCAACCCGTCTCGCAAGCTCTCTTCGACCTCGGGCCGCCACCTGTTTGCTATCCACCTTTGGACCGGTATCTGGAAACCGCGCTTGCGCCCGCTCGCGACCCTTTCGCCGATGTGGCGGCGCGCTAGCTCGCGCAGTATCGCCTTTAAACGGCCTTTATGCAATCGCACGTCGAAGGGTAATTGCGCGGCGAATTCCCAAAGCCTCTGATCGAGGAAAGGCGAGCGCGCCTCTATCGAGTGATGCATGGTCGCGCCGTTGACCTTTGGCAGATACTCGCCTTCGAACCGGGTGCGCCGGTCGTAGTTGAGAAAGTCGGCAAGCAGGTTTCGCCCGGACTCCGGCGATAATGGAATCTCTAGCTGCGCCACGCGCGCGCCCGCGAGTCTTTCGCCGAGCGCGCCGATGCGGACGTACATCTGTAGCCCGTCGCGGGCGCGCGTCACCCCGCCGATCCCGCCCGCTACATAATCCATAAAAGAAGCCGCCCTGCGAAGCAATGCCGCGCGCGGAAAAGTGTCGCGTGCCGCAAGCCACCACCGCGCCGCCTCTTCGGGCAGCGTGCGCGCGACGCGGGCGGCGGTCTTGAAATGCAGGTGGCCTTCGTAGCCCAGGAAAACATCATCACCGCCATCGCCCGTGAGCAGAACTTTGGCCGACGGCCGGATGGCCTCCGATACTCTAAGCATGCCCGAGCGCGGACGCGCACGCGAACGGCTCGCCAAACGCGGAAACCAGCTCGCCCGCGCCGGGCGCGTCACCGGCCGAGACCGCTACTACTTCGTGCTTGATCTTTAAAGCCGCGGCCGTCGCGACGGCGTCCGCGGTTTCGTCCCACGGGTCCCCTGGCGTGCCGACTGTGTATGCCGTTACGTCGCCGCCGAGCTTTGCAATCGCCCAGCAGACCAGGCTCGAATCGACCCCGCCGCTCAAAAGCGCCCCCACCGGAACGTCCGCATAGAGCCGGACCTTTACCGCGTCGAGCAGACTCTTTTCCGCCTGCTCGACCGCTTCGTCGAAGGAGATGGGCGCGCTCGACACACAGGGCAGCCGCCAGTACTCGCGCGTCGTAAGCTCGCCGGCCGACCATTCGACTATCGAAGCGGCCGGCACTTTCGAGACTTCGCGATAGATCGAGCGCTCGTCTGCGATGAATCCGAAATGGAGGTACTGGGCGACGGCCGCATCATCTATATCCGAGGCAAAGCCGCCCGCTTTTAACGCCCGCGCGGTCGATGCGAACGCCAGCCGCCCGCCAGAGGCGGCATAAACCAGCGGCTTCACGCCAAGGCGGTCGCGGACGAGGAAGAGTTTTTCAAATCGGTGGTCCCACACGGCGAAGGCGAACATGCCGCGCAGCCGCGCGACGAGCCCGTCAATTCCCCATTCATTGTAGCCGTGCAGAATCGCTTCCGTGTCGGTAGTGCTTCGGAACCTGTAGCCGCGCCGGATAAGCTCGTCGCGGAGATCGCGGAAGTTATATATTTCGCCGTTGAAGGTGACGCCGACCGCGCCGCTCTCGTCGGTCATCGGCTGCCGGCCCGCTTCGCTAAGGTCAATGATTGCGAGCCGCCGATGGCCGAGAACGGCGCCAGGCCAGGCTTCCATGCCGCTGCCGTCAGGCCCGCGGCGCTCAAGCGCGCCAAGCATGCGCCCGACCGCCTGCCGGCCGCCGTCGCGATCAAACTCTCCTATCAGTCCGGCAATTCCGCACATAAAGTAATAACCCTTAATTTCAAACTTGAAATCTCAAATCTGAAATTCTTCAGTGGGTGGCCGCGTCGCGCCAGCCCGCCGGGTGTTTTATCGACCGGGCGATCTGGCTTGCCGCTAGCAGATCATCCGCGCGGCCCGCGCCCAGCTCTCCGACCAGCGTCACGTCGGCTGGTTTGAAATCTGTTATCGGCCATCGGAACTCGCCAAACGCCTCGCGAGCTATCGAGATGCGCGCCGGGTCATAGCAAAGCAGGTGCGCCCCGACGTGATCAATCGCCGCCGCATTGCTCCCCATTAGCAGGAGCCCGAGCGGGAGCGGTTCGGGCGCGAGCGGCCCATCGCCCTGGCCGCCGATGATCGCGTCGACTATATGAATGACCCGCCGCTCGGGCGTGTCCGACAGCCGCGCATCCGGGCGGCCGTAAAGCAGTATCCGGTTCAGGTCGAGCCCGGTGCGCCACACCGTGTCGTTGCCCGACCACGAGCCTTCGACCCCTACCCGGTCGCCCATCAAGCGGGCGACGCGATCCAGTTGAGTGGCGACATTATTATAGAGCCTGCCCGACGCCTGCGACCGCGAGCTGTTTTGCATATCGAGCGTCTGCTCAAGCGCCCGCTTTACGAGGCTGCGGCCCGGGTAGCAGTCGCCGCCCGTGGAAGCGCCGCCGACGCGGTGATGCGGCAGATACTCTTTATTTCCATTGATGCCTATCAGGTTTTTGAGCGCGCAGGTTATGCCGGCCTTCTTGTGCGTCTTTAATTTTGGCAGGTTGATGATGACGTCGGCTTCAATCACGTCGCGGGCGATCAGGTACTGGTGCCGGCCTTTGGCGTGCGTGCGCGCAAGCAGCCGCGGGTCATAGCAGGTCACGCGAAAAGAGTCTCGGTCGTCGCTTATCGGCTCGAGCAGACTGTCGCCGGCCAGGTCAAACAGGACGAACTCTTCTTCGGGCAGCAGGTCTTGCGACGCCTGGCGCACGCCGTTGACGAAAACGCATGTCGTCCTGCGAAAATCTTTCACGCCTTTAAAGCGTGGCTCGCTTGCCCCCAGCCGCTCGGCCCATTCTTTTATCCCGCTCGCGCTTATCAGCTCATCAAAGTCGCAGCCCTGCACCGGCGCGTCGCCGACGATCACCCTCGAAGCCCCGGCCGCGAGCGCCGCATCTACGCTGGCGCGTATCAAAGAGGCATGGGTGATGAGCGGCTCGATTCCCCACGGCCCCGCGTTCCTATGCATGACCCAGTTCGGCTTGACGAGCACCCGCGCGCCTTCCCGTATCACACCCGCGAGCGGCCCGCGCGACCGGGCCCAGCCGAGGGATTCAGCCGCTCGCGAGAGCGCGGCCGAAACTTCGTCGTCCGAGTAGCTACGCGAAGCGACGCGAGCGGCCCCCACGCGCGAGTCGAGTATTGAATCTCTGGCCGTCTCCTTCATTGAACCTTTACCTGAAGCGGGCCGGCTTCGCTCACGACGGGCCGCCATTTGTTAGCGCGCGTGCGCGGAATCTCTTCGACCAATCTTATGCCCACGGGCAAGCCGGGCAAGATTCGTTTCGACCGTGGCGATTATATTCTTTGACAACTGCTCGCCGAACTCATTGATCGGCACGATCAGCATCTCTATGGAGTAATCCGCGCGCTGTATGAGCATGAATTCGCGCACGGGATAATCTTTCATCATGTGCGGTATCTGCAGACCGGTTATCCACCGCCCGTCAGGCAGCCACACCCGGTCGGTGTCGCGCCCCATGATCTCGTTTAGCGCGAACGCCGGGTGGCCCGGCCGGCTGGACTCGGGGAAGCGGGCGATGTCGCCTATGCGGTAGCGTATCATCGGCATCGCGTCGGCGTGCAGCTTTGTGATCAGTATGTGAGACTGCGGGCCGGAGGTTTCGGGCTCTATGATGATGTTCGCCCAGTCGATCTCATAATCGAGCGTGCTCAGCGGATCGACCTGATACCCGATGTGGCCGGCGTCGCGGCTGCCGTACCGCTCGTGCAACGGGCGCGCGAAGACTTTCTCTATGGTTTCCCGATGCCAGGGCAGAAGCTTTTCCGCGCCCGTAACAAGACAGCGGGTCGGATAGGTGGGCCTGATGCCTCGCTCCAAAAGATGCTCGGCGAGGTTTGCAAGGGCGCTCGCATAAGCGACTATGCAAGCGGGCTGGTACTCTTCGAACGCCTGGTGATAGCCTTCGAGCGTTTCGGGCGATAGCCTGAAGCAGTCGAACCAGCGGATGTTCGTCTTGAATGCGTAGATGCGGTCGCGCAGGCTGTCGCTTGCGCGCGGGTCGAGGTGGTGGCCCCAGAACAGCGCGGTGCGCGCGCCTTCGGCCGCGCCGAGCCGCCGCATATAGTATTCGCCGCAGCTCTCGCGCCACCCCATCTCTTCCGGCCCTAGCCATATTTCGGTGGGCGCGCCCGTAGAGCCGCCGGTCGAATCCTTCTTCATCATATAGGGCGGGACATCGCCGCTCAAAAGCTCGGCCCGCGCGCTTCTCACGTCCTCCCGCTCAAGCGCCGGCAGCCGCGCGAAATCGTCAAAGCTGAAATCGTCGGCCGGGTCGAACCCTACGCGATTAAATAATTCGCGGTAATAGATCGTCTCGTTATACGCGCGCCGCAGCGTGAAGCGCAGGCGGTCTAAGATCCACTGGCGCTTCCTCTCTTCATCCCACCGGGCCGCGTCCCGGCGAAAGCGCATGCCCTCGCGGTAGGCCGCCATCACCGGCCTGCGCGAAGGACGAATCATGCGCCCGATTCGCGACGCGGGCATCAGCACGCGTTCCGATATAAAGTCGTGAGCCCTGCCAGTAAGATTGCTCATTGCGATTTCCACATCACTCCGGTAGCCCTTTCAACCCCAGTTGTCATCTTCGTCGCCGTCTTCAAAGCCGCCTTTGACTCGGCGGGGGCGCGGCCCGCCCACAAGGCCCCGGCCGCGCTCGAGCGCGACAAAGCCTCCTCTTCGACGGTCGCGCCTTCGGCCGCGCCAGCCGCCTTATGGCGACCGAGTAAGCGATGATGTAGTAAACGAACCATTGATACTGCACCGAGCCAAAGAAACTGCATACGAGATAGGCGACCATCGCCGCCTGCACCCCGACCGTGAGCAAGTACAACTCGCGCGCGTCCGGGGCGCGGGACCGGGCGCGGTCTCGCGCGACTCGCTTGAGCGCGCGCATCGGGGCGAATAGCATTATCAGGTACGCGACCAGCCCGATTAGCCCCAGCTCGGCCCATATCTCAAGGTAAGAGTTGTGAGCCATTCTCTGCCGCAGCGAATAGAACGGGTAGTTGCCGATGCCGACGCCGATTATGAGGTTGTTGCCCGCGACCTCGAACGCGCGCTTGAGCAATTCGGTGCGCTCCTGCGCCGAGTTCGTCGTATCCTTGTCGGTCTGAAATATAGTCAGTATGCGGTCGCTGTAGCCGTTCGGGATGACCGAGATAAAGACTCCCGCGGCCATCAGCGCCACAAAGACGGTCGCGAGCCGGTTTCGCCGGCCCACCTTCCACAAAAGCACGCCCCCCATTGCCACAAGCCCGAGAAAGCCGCCGCGCGAAAAGGTTATGATTACGCCGAAGGTGATAATGGCGGTCGCGGCCAGATAGATGATCCTCTCGATCCCGCGCGCCGTGAGCGCGAGCGCGGCGGCGAGCGGCAGCAGCAGGTCGAAGGCGGTGGCGAGGTCGTTCGGGTTGCCGAATATTCCGCCCACAATACCTTCGACGCGAGTGCCCGATTCCGTGAGCTGCTCGCCCAGGTCGCCCGTAAAGCGGGTGGCGATTGTCGCGACCGCGATGAATGCGCCGCACAGCACGACGACCTTCATCATCGAGCGCAGCCGCTGGCGCGAGTCCAGGAGGTTGATCATCAGCACGAAGATCGTCGCGACCTTCAGGAGCGAATCGGTGAGCACCTCCAGGGCGCGCTCTTTCGAGTAGGCTATGGGGAGGAACGCAACGCCGAGCACTATGATGATGACGAGCATCTTCAGCTCGACCGGCCATATGGTCAGCCGCTCGCCCGCCCCGAGCTTCGAGCTGATGTATATCGCAAGCGTCGTGAGCGCAACGATCTTTGCAATGGGCAGCCAGCCGAGCGCGCCCGGAAATAACTCGTTCGGCCGGACGTAGAGCACAAGCGTGAAGACGAACAAACCCGCAAAGGCCGCGCGGCTCGATTTGGAGCGGACCGCCTGTGATACAGGGACGGCGGCGGCCGATGAGTTGTTCGAGTCGTAAGGCATAAGAATCTCTTATCGCGCCTCGGCGGCCTTCGACAGGCCGAGCTTTCTCGACCCGGAGTGATAAGCCCGCGCGAGCTCGCTCTTCTCTTCGGCCGTCACCGCGCCGAGCGAGAAAGCGGCCACGAGAAAGACCGCGCCGAATACCGCCGAGCATATGCCGAAAACCACCAGCGAGTGAGCGCCTTCGACCGACAGCCTGACGATGTAAGTCGCGAGGCCGGCCGCCGCCGAAGCCGCTATCGTGCGCAGCACCGGCGCGAATTGCTTGAGGTCGCCGAGCCTCATCCGCAAACGCCGCGCTATGACGGTCGCGGTCACCGAGAGGTCAACGATCTGGACCGCCACCGCCGCGGCCATCGCGCCTACGAGCCCCGCCGCGTTTATGCCGAAATAGAGAAGGAGCGCCGCGAGCGGTATCATCGCGAGCGACAACTTCAGTCTGAAGAATTTTCATGTCGTCGAATGCGCGCAGCACCGCCGTGCATACGATGACGTAGAGCGGCAGCATCGCCAGGTTGATCGCAAACAGCGGGACCGACTCGGCGTACTGCTTCGTAAACAGGAGCGTTATAAACTCGTAACGGACGACGAACAGCAGCACGTAAGCCGGGACGTAAAAGAAGGCCAGCTTTCTTATGGCGCTCGCCCACAGCACCACAATGGCCTGATGGTCGCCCCTCGATTGTAGCTTCACCACCTCGGGCAGCATCACGCTTATGACCGCGTCCAGCAGCATCCCGAGCAGCGGCAGTTGAAAACACCCGATGGCGTAGATGGCGAAGGTCGCCGGCTCGTAATAGTGCGAGACGAAATAGATGTGCAGGTCGGCCTGCAGCGCGTAGCAGAGCGCGCCCAGCCCGAACGGGAGCGCGTTCGCCAGTTGCGACTTGAAGAGCTTTCCGTCGAACGAGCGCCAGAACTTGCCGAAACGCCTTCGCACGTACCAGAAGAGTATCAGGCACTGGAGCGCGCCCTGTATGACCGCCGCACAAACCATCGCCTCTATGCTGCTCGAGAGGACGCCCGCCGTGAGCAGCAGCCCGCTTTGAGCAGCTGCACGAGCACCGTAAAGAGCGACGCGGAGCGCACGTCGCCGTCGGCCACGGTGACGACTTCCAGTAGCGATGACATCAGCCAGAAGAAGATCGCCAGGCCGATGAGCGGCATGTAAGGCACGAGGTCTTCGGTCTTGAATATAACGGTTATCCACCGGGGGAAGAGCGCGAAAGCAAGCGCCGTGACCGACCCGACCGCCCCGTAGAATATCAGCACGTTTAAAACGACCTGCGGTTTTTTATCCGGCGTGCGCGGCATGAAGTAATAAGCGCTGACGCTCACGTGGAGCCCGAGCAGCGTGAGCATCGTCGATATAAGCGCGAAGGTCTGCTTATATAGGCCGAACTCCGACTGGTCGAGGAAGCGCACCAGCACGAGCGGCAGCGGGATCGTAAGCGCGTAGCCCGCGATCTTTGCCGCCGCGAGCAGCGCCGCCCGCTTGCTCAGAGCGCCGTGCCCGTTTTCCGCGCCTTGTGGGATAGACCCGGTCTTCATTTATATGCCGCCCTTTGATCTCTTCATCAATCGTATTTTTACGCTCTCGAACCCGCTCGTGCTCTGTATGAAGTGCGGCAGGTCGAATTCCGTGCTGATCCTGTGAAGCGCGAGCGGGTCGCTTTTCGAGCCCGCGAATCCGTATATGCTCGAGACCGCGCACGAGTACCCGGCCCGCCTGACTTCGTGCTGCACCTCGCGGTTGAAATTGCCGTTCGGATAGCAGAACAGGTCAACTCTTCGCGAAAGCTCCGACTCGATACGCTCGCGCGATTCGCTTAGCTCGCGGCGCAGCCGCGTGTGACATATGTTCGTCAGTATCGGGTGCGTCACCGAGTGCGACCCTATCTCGACCCCGGCCCGGTCCATCTCGCGCGCCTCGTCCCAGGTGATCGAGGCGAATTCCGGGGGCGGCGCGGCCGGTATCTGAACGCTGAGCGAGTCGGCGATCCCGAAGATCGCGTCTTCCTTCGCTTCGTCTTCGAGCGTCTTGAGCCGGGCGTTTATCATCGCGGCAGCTTCGAAGCGCGACGCGGGCCCGTTTAGCTCGCACTTGAGCGCGCTCCCGTTTACCGACATCTCTAACCTCTCGCGCTCGACCCGGCTCGTCAGGTAGCGCAGCTTATCGGTCCAGAGCCACGTCTTCTGCTCGGCGAAATCGGTGACTACGAAGACCGTGGCGGGCACTCCCCGATCGCGCAGTATCGGGAAGGCGATCTCATAGACATCGCTGTAGGCGTCGTCTACTGTGAGCACCGCGGTGCGGGGCGGCAGCGGCTTGCCCGCCTTGAGCCGCGCGGCGACAAACGAGAGCGGCACAATCTGGTAGTGTGAAGTCAGGTAATCGATCTGCTCGGAAAAGGCGCGGGCGGAGACCATGGTGGTCCCCTCTTCCCGGCTGAACCGGTGATACATGATGATGAGCGCCTTGCCCCGGTTCGCGAACCGGAACGGGGCAAAGGCGCCCGTCGCCTGCATTAATCTTAGGATCTCGCTTTTCATCGACTCTGTCGGCCGCGGTTGATCACAACCCCAAGTAAGTCGTCCGGGTTAAAGGGGGCAATCGCTTTGCTAAGCTGGGCCGACCCGGTAGTGCCCGCGCCTATGACCAGAAGGGTCGTATCGGTGAAGCGCACGAGCAGGCTCGGGTCGCCCGTCGAAAGCAGCGGGGGCGAGTCGAACAGCACGAAGTCGTGGTCCGCGTCGAACGCCTTGAGCATCTTCCAGAAGGCCGGCGCGGCCAGCACCTCGACAGGATTATCTATGGGAACGCGTGTTGGGAGAATATTAAATTCGTATGGGCGCACCCGAATGGCCGCCGAACCGGGCGCGAGGTTATCCCGGAACGCCTCGTGCAGCCCCAGCCGACAGTCGATGCCGAGGGCGCGTGCGACGGAAGGATTCTGAAGGTCGCAGTCAACTACGAGCACCCGCTGGCGCGCGCGCGCCAGCGCGCATGCGAGGTTGAGCGCGACGGTCGTGCGGCCGTCCCCGTGCTGGGCGGAGGCCACGAGCACGCGGCGAAACCCGCGCTCGGCGGCCTTCGACACAAGCGTGAGCGCGAGCTTGTTATACTGCTCGGCAGCTTTGCGGTCCGAGTTCGAGAACGCGACAAGGTGCGGGTCGAGGCGGCTCGGATCGACCTCGGCCTCGCGCGCGGGCAACGACTTCGACCGGCGTTCGAGGCCCGTGGATGTGCCCGCGCCCGCCCGGCCCGCGTGAGCGCCCGAGCCGAGCGAGTAGCGCAGAAAGTTGAACTCCTCGAAAGACTCTATTTCAGGATCGATAGCCTCATCGGCCTCGTCAATCTCTTCGATCTCGCGCGGGTCTTCCGTCTCGATTGCCGCACCGCCCGCGCCGTTCTTCAGTGTTGTCGCTCTCGTCAACGCCTCGTAAACTTTGCCCATCGGTTAGACCTCTCGCCTATTTCCTTCCTAGAATCTGAAAGATTTCAATCGTGTTCAGCAGCAGCACCAGCGCCGGTATGGCGGCCGCGCCGACGACAAGATAGATCAGGCGGCGCTTTAGGGCGAGTTGCTGCGCCCGGCCGCGCTCGGCCTCGGTGAAAGTCTCGGGAATGACGGCGACCGTCGGCACGCCCAGGAAATAGCTGACGTCGCGCTCGTCATGTATGATCGCAATCTGCCTGATCTCGACAAGGGCGATTGCCCCCAAACCGGCTACCAGAGCCAGCGCCAGGGCGAAGCCCATTAACTTCATGCGGTTCGGCGCGACCGGCGACTGCGGCAGGTTGGGCGCGTCAACCATCTCGAAGAATTTTGTCGCGGGGCCGGCCGTCAACGGCTGGAACTGGCGTATGTCGTCCTCGCGCTTGAGAAGCGCGCTGTATCGCTCGCGAAGCCCGTCGAACTGATAATCTCTGCCCCCGCCGTCGCCCGCGGGCAGCGCCGCCACGGGCGCGGAGTAGGAGGGCACGCCCGCCGGCAGGTGCGAGGCCGAGTTCTGCTTGCGACCCATCTCGCGCTCGGCCACCTCAAGCTCGGTCTCCATGCGCGCAAGCTCGCGTTGCAGGTTGCGCAGCTCAACCGCTTCGGGCGACGAGGCAGCGGCGCGATCCTGCGCGCCGGCGGAACTCAATTCGCTCACGCGCCGATTGACCTCGGATAGTTGTTCCTGCGCCTCCAGGAGCTTCGGGTGGCGGTCGGTGAACTGGGCCGCATAATCCCGCACTCTCGCTTCTAGCTCGGACTTGCGCCGCAGGAGCGCGCCCAGAGCGCCGCTCGCGCGGGATTCGTCCGCGGGGGCGGCGCGAACCAGCTCCTGCTGGCGGACGATCTGCTGTTTTTGATTGCTTATCTGTTGCTGGAGGGCGAAGCGGCGGTCCTGGAGCTGGTCTAAGGTCGAGTTGATCGCCACTCGCTCGGCTCGCGCCGCGTTTGACGCGGCCGCGGCGCGGCCGGCGGCGCTGCGTCGTATGGCCGATGCCGTGCGCGTATCGGATATGTTTGAAAGGCGCGATTCGATGTCGTTTATTTCGGCGCGAATTCTCCCGCCTCTTCGACGGCCTGCCGCTCAAGCGTAGTGTTGGCCTGATCGATTATGGCCACGAGGTCGGTGACTACCTGCCGGGCCACGGCCGGGTCGATGTGCCGGTAAGAGATGACGAACGATTCGGGGAAGCCCTGGTTGTCGCTGCGGTACTTGGTTTCGAGCTTAACGTCGTTTTGCATCTGCGCGACGGCCACGTCCATTCGCGTCACGGGCTGGTACAGGCCGTAGCGGTTGATGATCGCTTCGAGGCTCGCGCGGCTCGTCATCTGCTCGGTGACGGCGGCTATCTGCGCGCCGTTGGCATCGCGGTCATATATTTCGCCCGATACAAGGACGAGGGCGCGCGACTCATATACGTGAGGCATGCCGCTGATGATTATGTAGGCCGCAATGAGGACCGCGGCGGCGATCATTAAAAGCATGAGCTTTTTGCGCCAGACGACCTGAATCCATTCCGATACGTTGCGAGGTCTGATGCCCCCCATAGTCACCTCTTGATTTGAAATGTTTCGATCATTACTGCGTGATTTGGCCTCAATTCAGTCTAAATTCAGAATCGGCCGCTATTTCCATGAAAAATTCGCCGCCCGCGGGTGTGGAAAAGCCGGCCCAAAAGCCATTTAACTGGATAGAGCCTCACGCGCGAGCGCGCGCCTGGGGCGAGTTGATAAGGAAAGAGGGCTAAAGTGGCTTTGGCACAGACGAGCTTGGCGGTAAAAAAAGCAGCCGCGCGGACCGAAGTGATCACCACGGAGGGCCGGTTCGAGGCGCTCGAATCGGAGTGGGACGAGCTGCTCGACGCAAGCGACCAGTGCGTATTTTTTCTGCGCTGGTGGTGGCTACGGCTCTGGTGGCGCACGTTTCGTCCCGCGGCCGGCCGGCTTATGCTCATAACGTGCCGCGACGAGGGCGGGCGGCTTATGGGCCTTGCGCCCTTTTACACCCGCGAGCGGCGAGTGGCAGGTCTCCCCGGCCCGCGCGAAGTCCTCTTTATCGGCACCGGGGTATTCGCGCAGACGAGCGAGTATCTGGATGTCATAGCCCGTCGCGGGCGCGAAGCGGAAGTGGCGCGGTCGGTGGCCGGCTGCCTTTCGGCAAGCGGCGACTGGGATCGCCTGTGGCTCAACGAGGTGCCCGCCTCGTCGAGCGTGCTTCCACACCTGCTCGCGGCGCTCGGCAAAGATGCCAGGGTCGAAGATTGCGGCGGCTCGCGCTATATTGACACGACCCTCGACTGGGACGCTTGCAAAGGCGGGTTCGGCTCGATGATACGGCGAAAAGCGCTGCCCCACCTGCGGCAGTTGTTCAAGTCGCACGACTGCCGGTTTATCAGCGTACGACAGGCCGAAGATTTAGAGCCGGCAATGGCCGAGCTTATGCGGCTGCACCAGGCCAGGTGGCAATCGAAAGGCGAGCCGGGCTCGTTCGCGCTTACCGGGGCCGAAGAATTCTTGAGGGAGGCCATGCGTCAAAGCTTCGACCGGGGCAAGCTCAGGCTCTGGCTGCTTGAGGCCGAAGGCGAAGTGATTGCCGCGCTGCTGGCCTTTGTCGATAACGGCGTGGCGCACTTCTACACGTCCGGCTTCGACGCGAAGCATGCTAAAAAGAGCCCCGGCAGCGCAATAATAAGCCTCTGCGTCAAGGACTGCGTCGAGGACCCGTCGATTCGCGAAGTCGACCTCATGAGCGGCAATAGCCCCTACAAGCAATCGTGGAGCAAGCTCACTCGTGAAAGCGTGCGCGTCATTCAATCGCGCGCGGGCTGGAGGACGAGCCTTTACGAGGGGGGCGAAAAACTGAAGGACAAGGCGCGGGCCGTGGGGCGGGCGACGCTCCCGCTAAGACTGAGGTCCGCCATTTATAAGCTGATAGTGAGGCGGCGTTATTATGCAAATTGAGGCGATGAACCACGGGCGCGAAAACGAGAGGACGATAATGAAAGAATTCGAGATCAGGGCGGCGACCGACGAGGACTGGCGGCACGTCATACGTCTTATGGGCAACATATACTCGGGTGACATGACGGCGCGCTACGACTGGCTTTATCGCTCGAACCCGCACGGCGCGGCCGTCACCTGGCTTGCCGTCGAGAGCATGACGGGCGAGGTGGTCGGCTGCACCTCGATCTTTCCGCGAAGAGTGATGGTCGGCGGGCAAGAGCGTCGCGGCGGCATCGGCGGCGATTGCTTCATAGAGCCTCGCTGTCGTCGGCGCGGCATAGCGAGCGGGCTGCACCGCGCAAGCTTCGGCGAGATGCGCGAGCGGGGCATCGATTTCATGTACGGCCCGCCTAATTCGAACAACCTGGGCGCGCTCGTTAAAGCGGGCTCTCGCGTGGTGACGAGCTACAAACGGTGGGTTCGGCCGCTGACGGCTCGCGGGGTGATGCGCGCCGCGCTTTCGCGCACGCCCAGCAGGCTTGAAGCGGGGCTCGCCAGACTGCCGGTAATGGTATTGGACCGGCTGGCAAAGACCGACGCAAAAGACTTTTCGGCCGAGCGGGTTGACTGCTTCACGTCCGAGTTCGATTCGATGTTTGAAAGCTCGGCGGCGAGCCACGATGTCGTCTGCGTGCGCGACCGCCACTATCTCGCCTGGAAATATTTTGCCGCGCCCTCGCGCCGCCAGATACCGCTCGCCGTCAAGCGCGACGGCGAGGTGGTCGGCTTTATCGGGCTGGAGATATCTGGCGAGCACGCGGCAATCGCGGACCTGTTCACGGCCAACGACACGAGGCTCATTGACGGGACGCTGCAAGTCGCGACCGATTACGCGGCGGTGGCCGGGTGCTCGACCGTCGAGTTGAGCCTGACCGACGGGTGCCCGATCACGCGGCGGCTCCTCAGGCATGGTTTCATAGGCCGGGACGGGCGGGGCTTTCAGGTCGCGCTGACGGACCGGGACCCGCAAGCGTCGCTGCTTCTGAAGGCGGGCTCGTGGCACTTCACCGAGGGCGATCAGGACATGGATACCGTCTTCGTTCCGGGAGCGGGTGATTGAAAGAAGCGAGTCACGCACAAACAGAGCCCATGCGGGCTCATTCTTCATTGTGCATTGTAACTAGAAACAGTCTCATAAATACCTCGCCATGTTACGATCCGGTAGCATGGCGAACAGGCGAGGCGAAGAATTAACTCAGGACTTGCCTGACCGCTTCCCGCCTACCAGATTTGCCACAGACCTGCGCGCGCGGCAAGATCGACCTGTCAGAGTGCTTCATCGAAAGGCACGAAGCGCCTGGCAGTAGCAGACGCTTCGTGCCTTCCGGTAGTGGGGTAATAAGAAGATGAAGGTAGTAATATGGAGTGCTGCGACTTGTCGCAGCTTTTTCAAGCGGTGACTTGTCACCGCGACCTGTCTGCTAATCAAGATATTGAGCCGACAATTCGTGCGTACATAACCGCCGACAAGTCGGCTCAGGCCAAAGCGGTGACAAGTCACCGCACTCTATATCTCCTCATCCAACACACTATTACCCCACTACTGTGCCTTCCACTCCTCCTGACCAGCCGGGTTTTTCTATAACATCGTCGCTTCCAGATTCGCCAACAGGGCGCGAAGCTCGCGCGCAGTCGCTTCCACTGCGGCCGCGCCTTCTGCCCACGAGGGCAGATTGCTGGCCGCGGTCGGGAATGGCTGATCATATGCCAGCAGATTATCCACCTCGTTCGGATCGTGCAGAAGATCGTACATCTCCCATTCGTCGGCCACTTTGCCATCGGGGTCGCAGTATCGGGCCAGTTTGTGACCGCTGGAAACAACGCACCGAACATGATTCGGCTGGATGACCGAACCTTCTGCTATGGGCTGCTCTCCTTTTTTCTGCAGCTCTTCGGCGACGTAATTCACCGCGATTTTGTACGCCTGATATTCGTTTTCATTTCTGGTGGAATGAGGATCGCCCGGCGGCTCTGGCAGCGGAGCCGTGATTTCGTCGTCCGTAATGAACAGGACGCCCCTGCGCGGCGCGCCATCCGGTAGCGAAACAGGCTCGTCTTCGGTTGGCTCTGTTGTGCCGCGAGCGCCGACCTTTTCGATGAGCGGAGCAAGGTTGCACCCTACAGGTTCCGGCACTTCATTGCGGATGCGCAGATGGCGGCGAATGTGCTGGCGTCCCTCTTCCTCGACTCCCGCAAAACCGAGGATAGTCGGCAGCAGGTCTACGTGGCTGGTCAGCGCGTCGCACTGTTTCATGTTCGGATCGGCGTTGATATCCGCGGAACGTACAACCAGGGGAACGTGCAGCGCCTCTTCATATGCAGTATGCCATTTCTCCATCAACATCCCGTGCGCTCCGGCGTATTCGCCGTGATCCGCGGTAAAGATGACGATGGTGTTTTCTTCCTGGCCGCTGTCGCGAAGCGCGTTCAGCACCCGTGCAATGTGTTCGTTGACCACGTGAATTAGATAGGCGTAGTATCGAATAAACGCCGCGACCCAGCCTTCGGGATCTTCCTGAGTCTGGAAAGGCAGACCGCTCAGTTTCATTGCGGCGGCTGCTTTGTCCCAAAGCTGCTCGAGATCGGTTCCCTCACTGATGTTGCCGGTTGCAATGCTCCACCCGAGTTTCGAAGCCAGCGTCAAACCCATCTTGTAAGAATAGTCATACTGGCAGCGAGGCTTGGTCGAAAGGTTCTCTAACATCGTAGGCGGAGGATTCGCCGCTCCGCTGCCGGTCGGAAATCCAAGCGGGTTCAGCTTTATCCGAGCGGTTCCATGCCGCGGCGGGTTACTGATCCAGCCCTGTTCGGGCACGCCCAGAGGCGCGCGCAGATACTGCAGATATTCCTGCTTAGTGGCAAAGTTGTCACTGGCAACAAGCCCGCGTGGCAAACTGGGATAGGCGGCGATGTCGTGTGGATTTGTGAAAGATATTACGGCGAACCACGGCTTGTCCTGCGAGGAGAGATCAAGAGAAGAGCCGTCTCGTCACCGCCCAGCACATCCGGTCCCAGGCCGGCCGCATGCGCTCGGTTGGCGGTTACGGCGATAGGATGTTGATAATTTTCAGTGGCGACAAAATGCGCAAATGGCACACCCAGCCCACGCCGCCTGAGGAAAGCCGCGCACAAATCAGCGAATTGATAATCGCGATAGACTCCCAGATTATTGCTCAGCGAGCCGTGCGGTTCCGGGTAGCTCAGCTCCCAGTCATCGAAGCCGTAACGTTTCAGGCTCTGGTCAGGCGGATTGCTGACATGCCATTTGCCGAAATAATGCGTAGAGTATCCGGCCTGGCGCATCCAGCTTCCGATAGTCGGTATCCCATCGGGCGAAAGCCACGGAAATGCGGGACTGTCGCCGTTTTTGAATGTGCCGTCGGTCTGCGTGACTGTAGTGCGCGTGCCATATTGGCCAGTCATTATTGTTGCCCGACTGGGGGTACAGGCAGACGCTGCTATGTAATGCCGTCTAAGCACGACAGAGTTCTGTCGCAATGCCCAGAGACCTGGAAAGAATTTTTTGGCCCAATCCGTATCGAGATGATCCTGGTCGCCCGGTTCCTGAAATCCTGTAATCAGTTTGATCGCGGTGCGAAAATCCATAGTCAGGGCCGTAACTGAATCGCGGAAAACGATACTGGTTGACCAGCATCAAAAGAATATTCTTGCGATTGGCGCGTGAGGACAGTTTTCCCCCAGTAGAGGCTTGGTCGTTCGACATGGAGGTTGCGTCGTTCTTATCTTTAGTCATTTTTCTTCCTTTGCGGTTAAGACTTTTAGGCGAAAACTCGGCGCAAGCGGCGGCTCGGCCGTTACATTAACGAATGTTGACTCTAAGCAAGGCATGCGAAGACTTGCGAAACTGCCGAAGAACTAATTTGTAATAAGACGACTCTCCGGCTTTGATGTCTGGTGAGCCCGGTGGCCGCCGTAGACATCTTCTTTGCCTCGCGATTCTACTTCGAAATGAAGGTGAATAGTCTTCGTAAGCAATGTCACCTGTCAGGGCAGTGTGTATTTCCGCACGCCTTTGATGAAAAGTCAATAGGTTGGTGCACCTGGGCGGCAACAATATTTTGCTCACATGCTATTTATGAGACCGCTTCTATAAAGATTGCGCCCTTGCGAGGTTCTTGCGGACTGCGCGGTATTGTGTCCGCTCAGTATTTTTGCTGCGCGTTTTCGGCGCGGCCAATCGCTCGCTTAGCGCGACGTTCAAGCCGGAAGGCAAAGAATTTCGCATAGTCTTTTATAGGGGAATTGCCGAACGGCGCTGGCGTAAAACCCCGGCTGCGCAAGCGGCCGTTGACGTTATGGACGATGCTCTTGCGTTCGGACCAGTGGGTGCGAAAAGTGAGACTGAAGGAGATCGAAACGTCGGGGCCGTTCTCGACCCAGTGCGGCACGATGTAAGGCAGGTGCAGACCTTCTCCGGGGCGTAGTGTGAATCTGGCGGCCTGCTCGCCGTACTCGTCTTTGAACCGCGGGTCTATCCTCGGAACCGAGAAGAATCCTTCGATGGCTTTCTCGGAAAGCACGTTTCGGTCATAAACGTCGAGCGTCTTTACGATCTTGCTGCCGCGAATCTGGAGCAGAGTTCCATATTCCGGGTCGAGGTGAAACGGAGTAGTCGAGCCGGGAGAGCTTATAAATATAAAGCCATGGCGGCCGGACATGCCGGGATCGACCGGGTCGATAACCGATTGGATCTCGTCGAGGCAATGGTCGAGCAACCGGCGGTACTCCGGGTCCTGCTCGACGTACTTAAGCACCATCCAGGAGCGGCAATCTTCGATCTGCCTTATCGTCTGCTCGATTGAAAGCCCCGTTTGCGGCCCCTCATAAAGCCCTGTGGCTACGGGTATGTCGCCGGAGTTGTACCTTACACAATCGACGGGCAATCGCTTCGACAGTTCTATCAGTCGAGGCAGCGAAAAGAGCGCGCTGTCGGAGATGTTGTGGCCAAAGATGAACGGTCTTCGATTGAAACTTTCGCGAAAAGAGTCGGCGTCGATTCTAAGCATCCTTCGGTCGGCAGCACGAACCGCGCGGGGGCTCGCGGCCGCGGTCATTTCAACATCGCTCATCTCTTCTCTCCTTGCGACCATCATACGAGTGAGAGCCGGCTCGCCCGTTTGCCGCGGGCCTTGCGCGCCAGCCAGCGCAGAAGCGGTAAGGCCGACACCCAGAACTCGCCCGCGCCTCTGCCCGTGGCTACGATGATCGTCTCGATAATCCTGCGGTCGAGCCAGAGGCGGTTTATCATCGGGTGAAAAGGCTGGGCGCAAGAGTCCATCCATTTAGTCTCGGTCGTGGCGTGAAAGCGGCGAATGTTTTCTATTTCCAGCAGTATGCCGGGCGAATGGCGCGCGTGCTGTTCGTCGAAGGCTATCTTGAAAGCGAAGGCCCCTTCGCCGGAGAGTATATTCACCTTTTGCGCGACGAGATTACCGTTGACCCTGAGCGCAAGCATCGATAGACGGCCTTTTAGGAAAGCCTCGCGCGCGACCGTTTTAAAGAATTCGCGGCCACTTTCGTCGCAAAGCAGCGCGCCGCCGTTCTTGCCTTTCCACCCGCTCGCTTCGAGCGCGAGAAACTCGTCTAGCCACTTACCTATATCCGAGTTGTGGTCGAGGTCGTCGGTCTCCAGCCACCCGGATTCCGATAGCCGTCGCTGCTTGCGGCGGAAGTCCTTGCGGTGCTCGCGCGAGACGGCCTCGCAAATGTACTCGTCGGCGCTCGCGCGATGCCGCAGCAAGGCGCGCGTGTGCGACTCTTCGACCAGGCTCAAACTCTGGCGGACCTGTATCTCGTCGATTATCCGCAGGCGGAACGGCCCCTCGCCGGTGATCTCGCCGAACTCGACCAGCGAGCAGCCGAAGGGGTTCGTCGCCATCCAGTCGAATAGAGCTTCGATGACCTCGCGCGCTCTGTCTTTGCGCACGAGCGGCGTCCGCACGGGGCAGTAGGCGTGTCGCCAGAGGCTGAGAACTCTTATCGGCAGACCCTTGTAGCGTCTTTTGCGCTCAAACGGAAAGAGTCCGCAAAGCACCTTCGGCCCGCCCGGCTTCGCATCATTTTGGGCGAGCACCAGGACGAGCTTTATATCTTTGCCGCCGAACAATCGCAGCGCGGGCTCTAGCATCCAGTATTCGTAGAAAGGGTTCGGTTCGAGTGCTTCGTCGGCAAGCGCCTGCCAGGCCGCGCGGTACTGCGCGAGCTCAGTCGGATCCTCGATTACGATAATCGACATGTCGCGGCCCGGTCGGACGAGGCGCGGGCCATCAGGCTCTAAGACCTCAACCGTCGAGCAAGGCCGAGCGGCCCTGGACGAGAGGTTCGTTTTCGGTTGTCTGTCTCATCATGCTTTTCATGAACCGGGGCCGGGCCGCGCGGATAGGTCCCGCCCTACCCATGAAGGTTAAATGTCGATTGCGATCAGAATTTTAGAAATGGCTTGTGCAGAATTTACCTGCGCGAGTACTCGATTATGAAAAAAATTCCCTGCCCGCCAGACCGAGCCGCCCGTAAGTAGTGATGGCTTACCCATTCAGGTTGGAACAAGGATTGCCTTCGCTCATGGCGCAATCAGCCCCTGAAGCCATCGCAGCTACGAAAAAACCGGGTCTCTCAAAGCGTAGCTTTGCTGTTGGCTGGTTGTTTTGCGCTGGTCACTCGGTTGGGTTTATTGAATGCGGAAAGGAATTCTCGCCCTCGGCGGCGGAAACTCTTTTCACATTCTGTTACCGATCTGACCAATCCGCTTCGTCTCACCAACGCAAGCGGTCGTTTCACCGATAAGGGCACACCAGGAGTGATCCTGGGCCGCAAAGCCAAGGTCTTTCGATTTTGGATTTTCGGATTTTCGATTTTGGATTGCCGGACACCTGAAAAGCAGCGGGCTAATTCTCATCAGGTTCCCAAATCCAAAATCCAAAATCTAAAATCCAAAATCAAGAGAATGTCTGGTTACCGAAGTGAGATGACGCCTCACCTTAAGCGGTACATCTCACTCAACAAAGCATGTCCCCGATGCTGGTACGAACGCGCTTTCGCGCGTAACCGCCTTGCCCGGCGCGCACGGCTCGCTTGAGACCGCTCGCTAAAACGAAGTGGTCCGATGCCGCACGCTCGACCGGTCGCGGGGTTTGAGGTGTGAGATGGTTAATCGAACGACTACTTCAGGCTTGCTTCACCCGAAACTCTTATAAAAGCAGTGACAGGATAGTCGAACGGAAAGCCTCTCTCCTGTGTCGCTATTTGCACCGGTAGTGTTCTAGCTGCTTGCCCCTGGCCCTCACAAAAAAAAATAAATCAGTAAATCGGCGGTGAGGTGAGCAATGAAAATAAACAGATTCACGCTGTGGACTATCCTGACATCCCTCCTTGTACAGACAATCGTTATTGCCGGAGAGCCGGCTCGCGCGGCCGAAGCAAATGCGCCGCTCGCTCGGGCAGGCAGCATATATACGGACACGCGCTCGGGCGTCGCGATCATTCGAGTGACGGACGGCGCCGACGGCAAGGCGCGGACTGCCACCGCCGGAGCTTCGAGTTTTAACGCCGACGGCTCGCGCTTCCTTCTAGAGCTGAACGGCGTCCCGACGCTTTATACATTCGATTCTTCATCATTCATATTTCAGAAAGAGGGGGCGCTTGAAGGCGTGGCATCAAGCGATCTGGAAAGCTGGCACTGGTCGGCCGGCGACCCCAATAAAGTATTCTCGCTGGACGCGAACGAAGACGCCGCGCGCATATATTCATACGATGTCGAGAGCGGCGAGCGCTCGCTGGTCAAAGAGTTTGCCGGGCTGCTCCCCGCCGGGGTCGCAACCGGGCTGAGCAAGTCATGGCTCGACGATAATTATTTCGCCTTCACGCTGCGCGACCGGGCCGGCGCGGCGAGCAACGTCGTCATCTGGGACCGCGAGCGCGACTGGCTCTACTTCTACGACGTGACCGACCCGGCGGGCGGCGTATCGAGCTTTGCCGGCGCGCGCCTGGACCGTTCGGGCGATTCGCTCATAGTATCGGGCGACGATACGAGAGTGTGGAACTTCAAGCGACAGCCGCAATCGGAATCTATCACGATAAAAAGAGCGGGCTCCGCGGCGGGCAGTGAAGAACTCGCCGCGGCCTCGGGCTTCGATGTAATGAGCGCCGTCGAGCGTGAGCAGGCCGGCGAGAATCTTGCGTTTGAAATCCCACGCCACAACACTTCGCGCGACGGCCGGTTTTCAATATTCAATTCGGGCGCGGCGCGTTCCGATGTTTTTATCGCCGCCATGGGCCCGCAAGCCGCCACTTCGAGCGTCGTGTGGACGCACATGGTCAATTGCGTCGCGGTCGAAAACAGTCTGCAAAAGACGGGCGGGCAGGATCAGGCAGACGATTCGCGGGCCACTTCCATGCAGGCCATCCCGCGCGGCGACGGCTTCGTCGAGTTTACCGTGAGCGAAAAGGGCAAAGAGCGTTGGTGCGGTCTTAGCAGCGGCAACGAGATCCATCAGACCGCTGACGACATAAACTACGCCATACGGCTCACCACTACCAAGAAGGCGTCGGTTTACGAGAACGGCGTCGCAAAGAAGAAGATCAAGTACAAGCCCGGCAACGTCTTTCGAATCGCGGTCGAGGGCGGCGCGGTCAAATACTACAAGGACGGCGCGGTCTTCTATACGAGCGACCAGGCGCCCGCCTACCCGCTCATGGTAAACGCGTCGCTTGTTCATAAGATGGCCTCGATCTCAAACGTTATGGTGTCGGGAGCCTTCTTCGGGACGGTCGTTTCGATAAGCCCGGCCAAGACCACCATACAGCCGGGCCGCTCCGCACAGTTCACCGCCATCGTCACCGGCGTGAGCAGGACCGACATCCTATGGTCAGCCACCGGCGGGTCGATCAGCGCGACCGGTCTTTACACCGCGCCGGCGACCGCGGGCACATACGTCGTAAGGGCCGCGAGCGCCGCCGACCCGAGCGTGGTCGCGTCGGCGACCGTCATGGTCTCGGGCGGCATAGACAGGACGCCGCCCATAATAAGCGCGGTAACGGCTTCCGCTATAACCACCAACTCGGTGACCATCTCGTGGACGACCAATGAGCCGAGCGACACGCTGGTTGAATACGGGACGACGACCGGCTACGGATCGCTCTCCGCGAATAGCCCGTCGATGGTGACCGTACACAGCGTCGCTTTTTCGGGCCTTGCGCCGGCGACTCTTTATCATTACCGCGCGCGGTCGAAAGATGCTTCGGGCAACGTGGCAATGTCGGGCGATTTCACATTTACGACCTCGGCAGTTGCGGGCGATACGACGGCGCCGACGATAACGAGCATCAGCGCGAGCGGGGTCAGCTCGACTGGAGCGACCGTCGCGTGGGCAACAAACGAGGCGAGCGACACGCAGGTCGAATACGGGACGACGACCGGCTACGGCAGCGCGACGACTCGCAACGCTACGATGGTGACGGCGCACTCAGCGCGACGCTGAGCGGGCTTGCGGCCTCGACGCTTTATCACTACCGGGTGAAGTCGCGAGACGCGGCGGGCAACACGGCCGTCTCCGGCGATCTGACTTTCACTACTTCGGCTCCTTCGGGCGGCGGGGGAAGCGATGATGATTCGCGGATCAAGACCGACTACAATATCTACCCAGAGCCGCGGCCGCCGGTGCTGCCCGCGGCCGGAGGGACATTCGTCGATCCGACATTCGGGACGACGATAATGAGAGTGACCGACGAGCGCGACGGGGCATTCAACGTCACCAACTACTCCTACTACCCTTCCTTCAACCGCGACAACTCGCGGCTGTTTATCGTCTCCGGCGGCCAGCCCACGCTCTACAGCTTCGACCCCACCGGCTTCCGCGTGTCGGCCAAGCGGCCGCTGTTCACCGGGTCGCTGCCGGGCGGGGGCCATCCGTGGTCCGAGGACGCGATATGGAGCGGGATAGATCGCGACGTGCTCTACTGCCACGCGGGGCTCAAGCTCTACAGCTACAACGTGGTGACGAACGCCTTCACGCTGATCAAGGACTTCACCGGGCAGGTGGCAGGCACAGAGCTGATGCAGATGAGCAAATCGATAGACGATAACGCGTTCGGGTTCCACTGCCGCACTTCAGCCGGCGTCGTCGGCTACATCGCCTACCGGCGGTCACAGGATTCCATCTACCGAGCCGACACCTCAGACGTAAACGAGGTGCAGGTGGACAAGACGGGCTCATACCTGGTCGTCAGCACCGAGACGGCAGGCTTTCAGTCAGCTATCGAGGTAAAGATCGTAAATCTTTCAACACGAGCAGTGGTTAACCTGACGGATGGAGGACCAGATTTCGCACCCGGGCACAAGGACGTGGGGCGGGGCATCGTCATAGGAGGAGATAACTGGAACAACGCATTCAATTTCCGAAGACTAGATACGCCACATCAACACTACAGAGTAGTAGAGATGGGCAATGACTGGACGATAGGGTCACACGTCTCACTGCTAGCAGACGATGAGGGGTGGCTAATGGTATCGACGTACTACATATCAAATGGGCTACCGAGCAGTGGGTTGTTCAAGAACGAGTTATTTCAGGTGGCGACGGACGGGAGCCGGCGGGTGAGGAGGCTGGCGCACCTGCATTCGACGTTGAGGGAGTACTGGGACTCGCCGCGAGCGACGATAAGCAGGGACGGGCGGTATGCGGTCTTTACATCCAACTGGGGCGCCACTAATCGCAGGGATGTCTTCATCGTCAGAATACCGCCACCCGGCGGAGGCGGCGGCGGAGGCGGGGGCGATACGACGGCGCCGACGATAACGAGCATCAGCGCGAGCGGGGTCAGCTCGACTGGAGCGACCGTCGCGTGGGCAACAAACGAGGCGAGCGACACGCAGGTCGAATACGGGACGACGACCGGCTACGGCAGCGCGACGACTCGCAACGCTACGATGGTGACGGCGCACTCAGCGACGCTGAGCGGGCTTGCGGCCTCGACGCTTTATCACTACCGGGTGAAGTCGCGAGACGCGGCGGGCAACACGGCCGTCTCCGGCGATCTGACTTTCACTACGGCCGCAACCGGAGGAGGAGGCGGCGGCAGCTCGCCTTCAAGCGTTGTATGGACGCAAATGATCAACGCCGTAGCAAACGGAGCCTCTTTGCAAAAGACTTCGGGCTATGGCGATACGGCCGATGCGGGCGGGCGATCTCAGCAGGCGATAACATCGGGAAGCGGCTACATGGAATTCACCACCCCGGCAACGAATAAGACTTTCTTCTGCGGGCTTGCGCTCAACGCTTCGGGCACGGATTACCAGGGGATCGATTACTCGCTCAAGATCACCGACTCCAGCGTCGCCGAGGTGCGCGAAAACAACGCCTACAAAGCGGAGATAAGTTACGCCGCGGGGGATGTCTTTCGAATCGCGGTCGAGGGCGGCGCGGTCAAATACTACAAGAACGGCGCGGTCTTCTATACGAGCGCGAAAGCTTTAAGCTATCCGCTGGCCGCGAAGGCGTCGCTCATAAGCGTAGGCGCGCAGGTCCTCAATGCCGCGATAGCGGCGCTCGCGGGCGGCACGGTCGCGAGCGTTTTTGAAACTAATGACGTATATGCGACCGGCGCCGGCCCTGGAGGCGTGATGGCTTATGGCCTGCGCGAAATTGGGTTGAGGCGAGAACTCTGGGAGAGAAGAAGATTTCGTTTACTTATTTGACTTTGCTTCATAACCTCCTGAGGCCAGAAAATCATCCGGCCTCCCTGCAGCAGTCTTCGGGCTGCTGCTTTTTTTTGCGTTATTGCTCAACAGAACTCCTTTGAGTAGAATCGGCGCTGCAGAAAGAATGCCCCCAAATAAAATGATCATTACCTGAACGTGCGCCGAAGGGTTCTATGCGTAGAAGCCGCCTTGCTCTATTTATAATTCTCTCCGTCATTTTGATTGCGGCCGAGTCCCGGTTTGCCGCCGCTCAAGCTCGCGCCGCTTCACCCGGAGTAAAAACAGATTATAAAGTCTACCCAGAGCCGCGGCCGCCGGTGCTGCCCGCGGCCGGAGGGACATTCGTCGATCCGACGTTCGGGACGACGATAATGAGAGTGACCGACGAGCGCGACGGGGCATTCAACGTCACCAACTACTCCTACTACCCTTCCTTCAACCGCGACAACTCGCGGCTGTTTATCGTCTCCGGCGGCCAGCCCACGCTCTACAGCTTCGACCCCACCGGCTTCCGCGTGTCGGCCAAGCGGCCGCTGTTCACCGGGTCGCTGCCGGGCGGGGGCCATCCGTGGTCCGAGGACGCGATATGGAGCGGGATAGATCGCGATGTGCTCTACTGCCACGCGGGGCTCAAGCTCTACAGCTACAACGTGGTGACGAACGCCTTCACGCTGATCAAGGACTTCACCGGGCAGGTGGCAGGCACAGAGCTGATGCAGATGAGCAAATCGATAGACGATAACGCGTTCGGGTTCCACTGCCGCACTTCAGCCGGCGTCGTCGGCTACATCGCCTACCGGCGGTCACAGGATTCCATCTACCGAGCCGACACCTCAGACGTAAACGAGGTGCAGGTGGACAAGACGGGCTCATACCTGGTCGTCAGCACCGAGACGGCAGGCTTTCAGTCAGCTATCGAGGTAAAGATCGTAAATCTTTCAACACGAGCAGTGGTTAACCTGACGGATGGAGGGCCAGATTTCGCACCCGGGCACAAGGACGTTGGGCGGGGCATCGTCATAGGAGGAGATAACTGGAACAACGCATTCAATTTCCGAAGACTAGATACGCCACATCAACACTACAGAGTAGTAGAGATGGGCAATGACTGGACGATAGGGTCACACGTCTCACTGCTAGCAGACGATGAGGGGTGGCTAATGGTATCGACGTACTACATATCAAATGGGCTACCGAGCAGTGGGTTGTTCAAGAACGAGATATTTCAGGTGGCGACGGACGGGAGCCGGCGGGTGAGGAGGCTGGCGCACCTGCATTCGACGTTGAGGGAGTACTGGGACTCGCCGCGAGCGACGATAAGCAGGGACGGGCGGTATGCGGTCTTTACATCCAACTGGGGCGCCACTAATCGCAGGGATGTTTTTATAGTAAAGATTCCGCCGCCGGGAAATGAGCCGGGCAGACCCGCGACGGCTAATCCCTCCTCACCTCGCGCGGCCGCGCCCTCCGCGGCGAGCGCGCCACCCTCGACCGGCGCGGCAAAACCGCCTGCTGCCTCCGGCCCTGAAATCAGATGGGTGAGCGCGATCAACTGCGCGGTAAAAGGCGGCGCGCTTGAAAAATCATCCGGCCGCGACGGCGTGTTGGATGCGTCGGCGAAATCGGAGCAGGTGATAATATCGGGCGATGCTCTTGTCGAATTTACCGTGATGGACGCGGCAAAGGTCCTTTTCTTCGGGCTTGCGCGCAGCCCCTCGGGCGCGGACGCGACCGCTATTGATTTTGCGATCAAGCTGACCGCGTCGGGCGCCGCGGAGATACGCGAGCTTAATTTATATGCCGGGGAGACTCGCTACTCGCCCGGCGATGTCTTTCGTATAGCCATAGAGAAGGGCGCGGTCAAATACTACAAGAACGGCGCGCTCATCCACACGAGTCTCCAGCCGCCGGCCTATCCGCTCGCCGCGAGCGTGGCCCTCGGCAGCGCGGGCGCGCGGCTGAGCGCGAGCATTACAACGGCGGGCGCAGCAAGGTAAAGTAAAGCATGCTCACGCCCGAACAGGTCGAACGTTACAGGCGCGACGGGCTGCTCGTCATCGAGGGATTCGCGGATGGCTCGGACTGCGACCGCTTGCGCGAGCGAGCCGAACATCTGGTCGCGGAGTTCAATCCAGGCGCAAACGTCTCGGTATTCACCACGCGAGAGCAGGAGCGCGCAAGCGACGATTACTTTCTCGAATCCGGCGATAAGATAAGGTTCTTTTTTGAAGAGGACGCGTTCGACCAGAGCGGGCGGTTGATTAAAGAAAAAGACCGCGCGATTAATAAGATCGGTCACGCGCTCCACGACCTCGACAAGGTATTCAACGAGTTTTCGCGTAGGCCGCGATTGGCGCGGGTGGTGGCCGATCTCGGTTTTGAAGCGCCGCTGCTCGTTCAATCGATGTACATATTCAAGCAGCCCGGCATAGGCGGCGAGGTTACCTGTCATCAAGACTGCGCTTTCCTTTATACCGAACCGGCAAGACTTGCGGGGTTGTGGTTTGCGCTCGAAGACGCCACGGTTGAAAACGGATGCTTATGGGCAATACCCGGCGGGCACAGGGGCGGGCTCAAATCGCGATTCCTCCGCGGCGCGCAAGGCGGCACGCGCACCGAGATTTATGACGACAGCCCCTGGCCGGTCGAAGAACTTGTCCCGATTGAAGTGAGCAAAGGCGCGCTCGTATTGCTCGACGGCCTGTTGCCTCACCTCAGCTATGCGAACCGTTCGACGCGCTCGCGGCATGCGTACACGCTCCACGTGATCGACGCCGGCAGCCATTACCCGCCGGACAACTGGTTGAGGCGCGGACCCGGCATGCCGTTGCGAGGGTTTTGAGGGCCTATGGAGATAAGACTTAACAAAAGCACGCTGCGGCCGTGGCGCGGAGGCGACGAGGCTTCGCTCATCCGCCATGCGAATAACTATAAGGTGTGGCGGAATCTCAGGGACCGCTTTCCGCATCCGTACACGAGGGCCGACGCCGAGTGGTGGGTAGGGCATGCGGGCAATCAATCGCCGGTCACGAGCTTTGCAATCGTCGTCGACGAGGCCGTTGGCGGCATCGGCCTTGAGCTTAATACGGACGTTTATCGCCGCGCCGCCGAAATCGGCTACTGGCTGGGCGAAGAGTACTGGGGACGCGGCATCGTCTCGGAAGCGGTCTCGGCGGTCGTCGATTACGGGTTTCAGACTTTCGACATTTGCAGAATATTCGCGGGCGTATTCGAGCACAATACGGCCTCGATGCGGGTGCTGGAAAAAGCGGGATTTCGGCAGGAGGCTAGACTGATAAAAGCAATAACAAAAGAAGGGCAAACTTTTGATGAGCTTGTTTACGCGATTGTGAGATGAGCGCGCGGCTGTTAGTTTGCGGGCCGCCGGATAGCATTAGTTTTTACTTTCATTCGTCATCCTCCTTTCCTTTCTCATTGAGGGCTGTCGAATTGCTACCAAACAGTGCCGCGAGTTTATTACTGATGCGGTCGCCTGTCAAATCAAAAAAATGAGCAGGTCTAAATAAAGGCCCGGACACAAAGGGCACGAAGATTCACAAAAAGAGTCGAGGCACTACCCGTACCATTTTGTGTACCCTGTGCGCCGGGGGGCTTAAATTTTATTCGCGAGCGTCTGGCGAGTGTCCATCTTTTTCGCGGACGTGCGGCCCATTGATGCATAGGCGAAGCCGGCGGCGCGGACCGCTTCCGGCTCATATATATTTCTCAGGTTTACGATGTTCCACTCGCGCATAACCGACCTGACCTTTTCCAGGTCGAGGCTGCGGAACTGATTCCACTCGGTTACCACGACGAGCGCGTCGCTCCCGGCCGCCGCGTCGTATTCGTCTTCGCAGTACTCGACGTCGGGCATCATCTCGCCCGCGGCCTTCATCACCACGGGGTCATAGGCCCGCACCCGCGCGCCCGCGGAGAGCAGGTCGGAGATTATCTTGATCGAAGGCGCTTCTCTCATATCGTCGGTCTCGGGTTTGAATGACAGCCCTAAGAGCGCGATTGTTTTTCCGCGCAGGTCCGGCACGACCTGGCGTATGCGGTTTATCACCGAGGCCGTCTGCTGCTGATTCACCTCCAGGACCGCGCCGGTTATCTTCATCTCGTAGCCCTTCAGCCGGCCGAGCGCCGCCAGCGCCTGCACGTCTTTCGGAAAACAGCTCCCGCCAAACCCCGGCCCCGGGTGCAGGAACTTCGATCCGATTCTTTTATCCATGCCCATCCCCTTCGCGACGTCGTGCACGTCGGCGCCGAGCAGATCGCACAGGTTCGCGATCTCGTTTATGAAAGATATTTTCGTGGCGAGGAAGGCGTTGGAAGCGTATTTTATCATCTCCGCCGATTCGGGAGTGGTGATGACGAAGGGCGTCTCTATCAAATAGAGCGGGCGGTAGAGGTCTTTCAAAATTTCGGCGGCCTCTTCATCCGCGCAGCCGAGCACTATGCGATCCGGGCGCATAAAATCGTTTATGGCGGCTCCTTCGCGCAAAAACTCCGGGTTCGAGGCTACCGAGAACCGGCAACTGTTCTGCTTGTTTTCGTCAATGATACTTTTTATGCGCTCGGCCGCGCCCACCGGAACGGTGCTCTTGGTGACTACGACCTTATAGCTGCAAAGCGCTTGCGCTATCTCGCGCGCGACCGTCTCTATCTGGCTCATATCGGCCGACCCGTCATCGGCGGGAGGGGTGCCGACCGCGAGCATCACGACCAGCGAGCGCTCGACGGCAAGGGCCAGGTCGGTGGTGAATTCCAGACGCCCCTGCTGGACGTTCTTGGCGACTAGCGCGTCGAGGCCAGGCTCGTAAATCGGCATGTTGCCCTGCTTGATCATGTCGATCTTCGCCGCGTCGCTGTTGACACACGTGACGTAATTGCCCAGCTCGGCAAAGCATGCGCCGCTAACCAGCCCGACGTAGCCCGTGCCTATGACCGCTATGTGCATAAATCCTCTCCCATACCCGCGTTGGATTAACCTTATAGCCGCTGAGGGGCTATGCCGGCGAATGAAGAATAATATCTGATGGACCTTTGATGGCCAAAGTTAATTCTTTGCCTTATCAATCAGGGCGTCGAGCGTCTTTTCGATTGATTGGGCGATCACTTCTACCATCGCGCGCGTATTCATGCGCAGCCCTTCCCCTATGGCCGTGCGGTAAGACGCAGCGAGATCGGGCCAGATGATTATCGGCTGAAGTTCACCGCGCATCGTAAAGAGGCTCGCGGCCGCGAGGGCCGTACACTCATTATGCTTCTCGAAGGGCTGAATCTCGATCAATCTTAAAAGGGCCAGCGCGGCCTGCTCGATGGGGTTAAGCTCGGTGATCGACTCGGCGGTAAACCAGCGGCAGGCCATCTCGATAGCCGCCGGGACGTGCGCGGCGGGCGGCGGCAAAAGCCCGGCCGATTTGAGTTCGGCCGCGACGTGGCCCGGCCCCGTCCGCAATCCTTCGGGCGTGCCCAGAGGGTTGCGCAATCTTATGAGGATGTCCGGGGTGAGCGTTGCCTCTCGCCCCTTCTCGCCGACGATCGGGCGCAGGGTGCGAACCGCTTCGATGAGCGAGGCTATCAAAATGTCCTCTTCCGACAATCCCAATAGCTCGATCTCGGAACGGGCGGCAAGCTGGCCCACGCGCTCGCGCGATACGCTTATGCCTTCGAGCGCCAATGTGTTGGCGGCGAATTCGGCTTCGACCCAGCGGTCGAGATGGTCCCGCTTTTCAAGCGAGACGGCAAGCGCGGCGAACTCTTCGCGCCTGCGCGCGACGCGGTTGACCCAATCGTATGGTGGGCGCGGCGAGAACACATTGAGGTCCGGAGGTCTTTTCATGGCAGATTCAATTATGAACGCTTTACCCGGCCAGTCAATCTATCTCGCTTGACACGCGGGCGGCCCGCACGTGACACTTTGATGCTTAAACGAAGCCGGTCATAATAAAAACAGCCGTATGCCAACAGAGAGAGAGACAAGGCAGAAGATAGTCGAGGTGGGCCGCCTCATATATGAGCGCGGCTTTATCGCCGCGTCCGACGGCAACATCAGCGCGCGGCTCGACGACGGGAGGTTCCTGACCACGCCGACGATGGTCTGCAAGGGCCGGATGAGCGAGGATATGCTTGTGGTCGTCAACATCGACGGGCGCAAGCTGCGGCGCGACGAGCGCAACCCGTCGTCCGAGTTCTCGATGCACAGAGAGATTTACCAGCGGCGGCCGGACGTTCACGCCGTAGTCCACGCGCACCCGCCGTTCGGGACCGGGTTTGCCGTGGCCAATGTCGCGCTCGATAAGCCGCTGCTGTCGGAAGTCGTACTGACGCTCGGATGCATCCCGCTCACGGCTTACGGCACGCCTTCGACGACCGAGCTGTCAGATTCGCTGGGGCCATTCATACCGCACCATGACGCGCTGCTGCTGGCAAACCACGGCGCGGTGACCTACGGGGCCGACCTCGACGCGGCCTATTACCGCATGGAGACGCTGGAGCATTTCGCCAAGATAACCCTGATAGCGCGCCTGGTGGGGCGACCGAAGGAGTTGCCGGCCGAGGCGATTGAGAAACTGCTCGACGTTCGCGAGCGCGCGGGCTACATGCCACACGAGGCGCGCAACTGCCAGGCGTGCGGTTATCTGCAGGGCCACTCGGCGAGCTGTTCGGTAGGCTCGGCCGTTCGCTCTTACTCGCCCACAAACGGCGATGAGTCGGTGACGCTCACGCGCAAAGAGCTGACCGCGCTCATAACCGAGGCAGCGCGGCTGATCGCGCGCGAGATGAAAGATTGAGAGAGGAGACTGCTATGGAAGCACTCGGGATGATTGAAACCAAAGGGCTGGTAGCGATGATTGAGGCGGCCGACGCGATGGTCAAGGCCGCCAACGTCACCCTGATCGGCTATGAGAAGATCGGCGCGGGGCTCGTCACCGCGATAGTGCGCGGCGACGTTGCCGCGGTCAAAGCCGCTACCGACGCCGGGGCGGCCGCGGCCCGTCGTGTCGGCGAGCTTGTGAGCGTTCACGTAATTCCGCGCCCGCACTCATCGGTCGACGAGAACCTGCCCGTCACTTACGAAACACGCGAAAGCTAGGTTACGCGGGGAGATTTCTGTCACCCGTAACCTCGACTCTGTAACCTGATTATGCTTCTTGCACGAATTGTCGGAACCATAGTTGCGACGCGCAAGGACGAGCGGCTCCACGGTCGTAAGCTCCTGATAGCGCGGCTCGTGGGCGTCGACGGCCAGGACGAAAAAGGCCACGTGATCGCGGTTGATACCGTGGGCGCGGGAGTCCACGAGACCGTCTTGATCGTCCAGGGCAGCTCCGCGCGCATGGCCTTTAGCTGTAAGGACTGCCCCGTAGACGCCGCCGTCGTCGGCATAGTCGATACTATCGAAGTCACCGACCGTTGATTAGTAGCCGCTGGCCATCATTTTTATGAATACCATCCGAGTAGCAATGGCGCAGATAAATCCGACGGTCGGGGATCTCGACGGCAACACCTCCCTCGTCCTCGATTATATCGAGCGCGCCCGCGCCACGGGGGCCGACCTCGTAGCCTTCCCCGAGCTTGCGCTGACGGGCTATCCGCCGGAAGACCTGCTGCTCAGGCCACACTTCGTTCGCGCCAACCGCGACGCCCTGGACCGCGTCGTCGAGGCGTCGAAGGGCATGATCGTCGTCGTCGGCTTCGTTGACACGGACGGGTCGGACATATATAACGCGGCGGCGCTCATAGTTGACGGCCGCGTCGAAGACTCTTATCACAAATCATTCCTGCCCAATTATGGCGTATTCGACGAGGAGCGCTATTTTCAATCCGGGACGCGCGCGCCGGTCTATGTTTTTGGCAACCTTCGAATAGGCGTTAATATCTGCGAAGACATATGGTATCCGGGCGCGCCTGCCAAGCTACAGGCGCTGCTGGGCGACGCGCATTTGATAGTCAATATTTCTTCCTCGCCCTATCACGCGGGCAAGGTCAAAGACCGCGAGCGCATGCTCTGCACCCGGGCCGAAGACAACGCCGTCGCGCTCGTCTACTGCAACCTCTACGGCGGGCAGGACGAGCTTGTCTTTGATGGCAACAGCGTCATCATCAATGAAAGCGGCCACGTGATAGCGCGCGGCCGGCCGTTCGCCGACGACCTTATTGTGGCCGACATTGATGTGGAGCGGGTCTTTTCCGAACGGCTGCACGACCCGCGCCGCCGCCGGGAACGCCTGAGAGTTGCGCCCGAAGCATCGCTCGACATCAGGGAATTCGATCATGCGGTCGGGCCGGCCTCCGAGCGGCCGCGGCTTGAGGCGCGAGTCGATACGGGGCTGGATGATGTCGCCGAAGTATATATGGCGCTCGTCACCGGCACGCGCGATTATGTGAAGAAGAACGGGTTCAACAGGGTATATCTGGGGCTGTCGGGCGGGATCGATTCCGCGCTCACGGCGGTGATCGCCGCCGATGCCATCGGCGCGGAAAACGTCTTCTCGGTCTTTATGCCCACGCGGTACTCGTCGAACGAGTCGGCGAGGGACGCGAGATTGCTCGCCGAAAACGTCGGGATACATTTTCAGGTGATCGAGATCGAAGAGTCGTTCGAGCAGTATAAGCGTATGCTCGCGCCGGTCTTCGAGGGGCGGCCCGAAGACACGACGGAAGAGAATCTGCAGGCGCGCATTCGCGGCAACATACTTATGGCGCTGTCGAACAAATTCCGCGGCCTGGTGCTGGCGACCGGAAACAAGAGCGAGATGAGCGTCGGCTATTCGACGCTTTATGGCGACATGGTCGGCGGGTTCTCCCTGCTCAAGGACGTGCCGAAGACGCTCGTCTATAAGCTCTCGTCTTACGTCAACGAGCGCGGGCCGGGGCCGGTCATACCGGAATATATAATCACGCGCCCGCCCTCGGCCGAACTGCGCTCCGGCCAGACCGATCAGGATACGCTCCCGCCCTACGACGTGCTTGATGCGATACTCGAAGCCTACATCGAAAAAGACATGAGCATTCAGTCAATCATCGAGATGGGCTATGACCCCGACACGGTGCGGTGGGTCGTGAGGGCCGTTGACGCGGCCGAGTATAAGCGCCGTCAATCGGCGCCGGGAATAAAAATAACTCCGCGCGCGTTTGGCCGTGACCGCCGTATGCCGATCACGAATAAGTATCACGGGTGAAGCGCGAGCTCAGGCGCGAGCTTCAGGGCGTGCGCTTCAGGGCTTGCCCTCCGCGACGGGCGCGGGCTTTTTCTCCCAGGCGACCCGCCGCCGCGCAACACGCCATACAAGCCACGCCGGAATGCCCACCAGAAGCGCCACCGGGACGAGCACGATCACGAACTGAATGAGGCCGAGAATGATCGCGGCCGCGACGTTGACGCTGTTGCCGAAGGCGCGCTTGACGCTGTCGCCGAACCCTTCGGTCGTCGCGGTGACTATCGGGTCGGGAGTGGTGAGCGAGACGGTTATAGTCGAAAGCGACGACTGGTTATCGAGGAAGCGGCGGCGGCCTTCGAGCCGTTCGATCTCGGTCCGCACGGAGGCAAGCTCGCGCTGCACATTGAGCGCTTCTTCGACCTTTCTCGCCTGTTTCATGATCTCAAGAAACTGCGCTTCGAGCGCCTTCTGAGTCCGTATGCGCGCCTCAAGGTCGAGGTATTCTTCGGTGACATCCTGACCCGTGACTTTCTCCTGAAGTACGCGCTCGCCGGCGGCTCGTATCTGTTCGAGCGCGCCCGAAAAACTCGCGGCCGGCACGCGGGCGACGACCGTGAGCATCTGTCCCGGCCTCGACTGCGCGCCGCCGGGGGTCTGTCTGAAATCGGAGGTGACGACAAACCCGCCGTGCGCTTCGGCGATTGAAGTGATTCTTTGCTGCGCTTCTATCGGGGCGGCGGTCTCAAGCGCGAGCTCGCCGTTGCGTATAATCTTGCGGTTAATGCCTGGGCGGCCGCTTGCGCGCTTGCCGCTTGATCGAGCGCGACATTGTCTGAGCTGCGCCCATATCAACCATACTGTGAACGACTGCTTCCGGCGCTTTCGACGCCGCGGCCTCCGGCCGGACAGCGGATGATGAGGGCTCGCTTCCGCCTTGCTTTTGCGACAGTCTCCCGCCGCTGTCACCGCAAGCGGGCAGCGCGAGCAGGGCAAAGATCAACAGGGCACGTTTGATTCTCATAACTCGCCTCCCTTTTATTAGAACCCGGTTCTCTCTTCGTTTTTGCAAATAATCTGGCGGATACTTTGATGCGAGAATTTGACCTGGGATGCCGCGCGGGCTTATCTTTTAATCAGCGCGTGTATTTCAAGTCCCGGTGTTCCCGCCATGAATGTCGTCACCATAAGCAAACGAATCCGCAAAAAGAGCCGGCAGGTTGATCGCCGCCTCCGAGAAGCCCGGCTATTTGCAAAAGCCATGAAGTCGACGCGCCACCCGATACTCGCCCAGATGGTAGCCATTCGACGCTGCAATCTCGCGTGCGCTTACTGCAACGAGTACGACAACTTCTCCGCTCCCGTCCCGGTTCAAGAGATGATCCGCCGCATCGATCATCTTGCGGGGCTCGGCACGACCGCCATAACGATTACCGGCGGCGAGCCGCTGCTTCACCCCGAGCTTGACGAGATAATTCGCAGGATCCGCGGGCACCGGATAATCGCGGGGATTTTAACGAACGGCTACTTGCTTACGGGCGACCGCGTCGAGCGGCTGAACCGCGCCGGGCTCGATCATCTTCAGATAAGCGTTAACAACGTGCGGCCGGACGAGGTGTCGAAAAAGAGTCTGAAGGTGCTCGATAAAAAACTGCTGCTGCTCGCGGAGAAGGCCGAGTTCGGCATCAACATAAACTCGGTGCTGGGGAGCGAAATACCCAACCCCGAAGATGCGCTTGTGATCGCGCGCCGGGTGCGCGAGCTTGGGCTGACGGGCTCGGTCGGGATAATTCACAACCACGCCGGGCGGCTCAGGCCGCTTAACGACGAGCAGCGCCGGGTGTATGAAGAGATTTCGGCGCTCGACCGTCACTCCTTCAACAACTTTGCTATGTACAATAGCTTTCAAAAGAGGCTTATCGAAGCTCGGCCCAATGAATGGCAGTGCCGCGCTGGCAGCCGCTATCTATACGTGTGCGAGGACGGGCTGGTCCACTACTGCTCGCAGCAGCGCGGCTATCCCGCGATCCCGCTCGACCAGTACACCGAGCGCGACCTCGAACGCGAGTTCAGCACCGTAAAGGGCTGCGCGCCTTTCTGCACCGTGAGCTGTGTGCATCAGGTGTCGATGATTGACACGTTTCGCGAGGACCCGCGCGCGATGCTGCTTAAAGCCTTCCCGGAACGGCTCGCCGACGGGACGCGCGCCCCGCGCCCTGCGGGCGTGAGGCTGCTTGAGCGGCTCTTTCTCTCTTCGAGCGCCGAGGGCGGGACGGGCAAGACGGGTCGCCTGGCGCGCATCGCGCGGAGGGCCGCCCTCCGCGCGCTTGGCATAAAATAACCGCTCGTTGTCGCATACCGGCCGGCCGGAAGATTACTGTTTGGGGCCCGCCGAAGCTATGCTACCATTGCCGCGTAAATGGGCGGGGTACTCCCCGCCCCTGTAGAGCCTGCCCCTTCTGGCCCTTCACGTGAATAAGATTTATCGCCTTATTAAGTCGCCGGTTTCTTCGGGAGAATCAAGATGAACGCTAAGACCTCGCGCCTTGTCGCCGCGCTCTGCTGCACTGTTATGTTATCCGCAAGCGTGCTGTCGCAATCGCCTGACCGCCGCCCGCGCCCCACAACCTCGGTGCGGCCGCCAACTATTATTTATCCCAGGGATATTAAACCGCCGGATATCGTCAACATCCCGCGAGTGGCCACGCTCGAATCAAGCGTCCCGCGCGACGGGCTCCTCTTTTATTTCGAGATTCGCAAGGGCGCACTGCTCGAGATGGCGCAGTCGATCAATTCGCTCGCGCCGCTCTTGAAGGCTTTTTCGAGTCAGGCGAAGGCAAGCCAGATGGATATGGCGGGATTTATCATGAGCCAGCTCGGCGTGCTGTCGAACGCGCGGATTGCGGCGGTAAGCTTTGGCGGCAAAGAGATGACGGCCGTGATCGAAACGGCAAGCACGGCCGACGCCGAATCGCTTAAGGCCGGGCTCAACCGGCTGTTTGGCAACGGTCAGACGACGCACGGGCTTGAGGTCGAAGTCCGTTCAAGCGACCGAATAGTAATGGCGGGCAACCGCGCGGCCGTCGAGAAAATCTCGCAAAGCGGCGGCGCATTCTCAATCGGCGAGGACCAGCAATTCATGCACGCGCGCTCACGCTTTGCCGACGATCCGTTCTTTGCCTACGTCGACATGAGCGCGATGCCGATGATGATTCCCCCGGGCGTTAACGCGGCGAACCAGGCCGCTTACGCCGCGGGCATGATGGCGGGCCTGAGCAACATGCCGCAGGCGGTCGCGGTCGGCGGGCGGCTGCACGGCGATCAGATGACTGTGCGCGCCCTGATGGTCTATGGGCCACATCAAAGCGGAGGGCTGTTGGGCAGGATGTTCTCTTCCGAAGTGGCCGGCGAAAACCGCGCGGCAAATTTTGTCTCGCCAAGCACCGACGTCTTCGTCAATTTGCGGATCAACTGGAACGGTCTGCTTGACGGCGTCGGGTCGATGTTTGAATCAATCGCGAGCGCGGCCGCCGCGAGCCAGGCGGCGAGCGAAGGCGGCCAGCAGGCCGGGCAGGCCATGGCGATGCCGGACATGCTACAGATGATCGAATCCTCGCTCGGCTTCAGCATCAGGCACGACCTGATCCCCACGCTCGGCAACGAAGTGGCTATCTCCATATCCGGGTTCAGCCGCATGCTCAACACGATGGCGCCGGGCAAGAGGCCGGCGAGCCGACCCGCGATGCCGAACTTTATGTTGATCGTCGAGCTGCGCGATCCCGCAACATTCGAGGCCCTTCTTGCGCGGCTGTTCAACCCGGCCGGAAAGCCCGCCGCGCCGCTCGCGAGCGAGTCTTATCGCGGCTCGGTCGTCAAATGGAACAAGAGCGTCGCCTACTCGATAACCGGCGGCTACCTGATCCTCAGCGGGAGCCCCGGCGATATACGCCGCGCGCTTGACGCGCGCCAGACGGGCAACTCGCTCGCGTCGAGCGCCCAGTTCCGCGCGGCCGTCGGCTCGTCGGGCCAGTCGGTGATGCAGGGCTACGTATCCGCGGGCGTGTCGAGCGAGCTGTTCAAGAGCATCGCCAGGACGGTCGGCAAATCAAATCGCGATATGGCCGCGCTGCTCGCCGCGTCGTCCGAGACAAATTCGGCGCTGGGCTTTTCGGCCGTGCCCGACCCGGACGGCTTCATGATGGAACTGCGAATGCCGACAAACCTGGTTTTCCTGGCGCTCGCGTCGATGTCGGGGGAGACGCCCGACACCGCGCCGAGGATTATCGGAGGAAACCCTGCCGTCGGAATCCCTCAGTCGACCGAGAGGCGCAGGGGGCGCAAGTCGCCTACCCTGACGACCGAAGACGTGAAAGGGCGAGCCGCAGTGAGCGCGCGCAGACGATAAGCACATATTCTAAACGTGGGAGAAATCGAGTATGAAACCTCATAGAAAACCGCTCGGGGTTATTGCCGCGGTCATCGCCCTCATCACGCTCTCTCTTTTGACGACCGCATGCAAGGGGGTCGAGATAACTGAAAAGCAGGTCTCTGACATGCTCGACGAGATGGAAGTGGCCGCCAAGAAGAGAGACTTCAACCGCCTGTGCTCTTTCATGTCGGAGAAGGTCAAGATCAAGCACACCCTGGAGGGGGCGGGCCAATCCGCGACCAAAACTTTTACGCGCGAGGAGTACCGAAAAGAAGCAAACAATATGATGAAGGTGGTCGACGGGTATGAGTACGCCTGTACGAATAGAAAGATCATGATTTCGCGCGACGGGTTGAGCGCATACGCCGTGGAGGAGATACACGAAACCGTCTCTATCGCGGGCAACAGCATTACCGCGGTTTCGATAGGGTCCACGACGTTCGGCCTGGAAGACGGCAAGCTGGTTGTGACCGCGGTAGAGGCAAAGGGGCAGGTGGAACAGGCGGGGCCGGTCTCTAGAAGGTGACGCCGGCCAGTCGAGTTATTCCGCGGGCGCGCTCGGCGATGGCCGCGTAGTTTTCGTTATCGAGGTCGCCGCGGGTAAACAGCAGCCGCCCCACGGCGATGGCGAATATTCCTGAGCTAAAATAATCGACTATATTTTCGGGCCCGACGCCGCCTGAGGCCGCGAGCCTTAGATCGGGGAGCCGCGTCGTGAGGCGGGCGACATATTCCGGGCCGCCGATTGAACAGACCGGGAAAAGCGTCACGAGCGGTACGCCGAGGTTTGAGGCCGAGACCACTTCGGTGGGCGTGAGCGCGCCGAGCACGGGCGGAAGCCGATGGCGGCGGCAGTATTCGACGAGCGGCGCGGAGGTGTGCGGCATGCTGATATATTGCGCGCCGCTTTTTATCGCGCGGTCGGCCTGCTCTTGATTCATCACCGACCCCGCGCCTATAGTCGCGCGGTCGCCGTAGCGGCGTCGCAAATCCGAAATGACACGAAAACTGCCCGGCGTCGTCAGCCCGACCTCTATGAGCCTGATGCCGCCCATCAAAGCGGCCTCGGCGGCGCGAAATGTGGTGTCGGCCGAACGGGCCTGCACGACGCCGAAGACCCGGAGGTTTGAAACGAGCTCGATGAATTCGGAATCTTTCATATCGATCAGCAGCGCGCCACAGGCCCCTAGCTTTTTCTCAGCACCACGCGGGCGGGCGCGCCGTCGCCATCTTTAACCTTGAGGGGCAGGCATATCAGTTCGTAATCGTCGGGCTCCACCTCGCGCAGGTCCAGCCCCTCGATTATTACCGTGTCGGCCTTGAGAAACGTCAGGTGCGTTTCGGGCAATTCCGAGCCGAATTTTTCGACCGACAGGTAATCGATCCCAACGACCTTTATGCCGTTATTGACGAGCGCACGCGCCGCGCCCGGCGTTATATAGACGTACTCCTGCGAAAATGACTTCTGGCTCCACAGGTACGAGTTGCGCGTCTTAAACAGGATACGCACGTCGGCGGTAAAGTCGAACTCTTCGAGCGCCGCCTCGTCTATTCGCGCGGCGGTCACCTCGACTACGCGGGCGCGCCCCATCAAAAGCTCAAGCGGCAGCTTATCGACGGTCGTCCCGTTTTCGATGAAGTGGAAGGGCGGGTTGACGTGTGTGCCCGTATGCGAGCCGAAACTGTAGCGGCTCAAGTTGTACTTCGACTCGTCTTTATTCAGGGTCGTCTTGCGTTCGATCTTAATCGGGGGATCGCCGGGATAGACAATCATGTCTTTGGCGATAGGGACCGTTACATCATAGATTTTCATACCCCTGCCCTTCCTTTGACCCGATGTATGCTATTGGCAGCGGCGGGCAGTTGTCAAACGCGCGGGCAGCGGGCGCTTTCTCTCATCAAGCGGTATGTGGATGGATGAGTGCTTGTCGAATCAGCCTGATTCTTCTTAGCGGCTCACTACTTCTTTCTGACGGTGTTCTTCAACTGTGTGAGCAGGCTTGACACGCGGCGGCTCTCGATTTCGTCGAGCGGCGAGTCGCCGAATCGCACGCGGTTATAGAGAAGGGTTATCTCGCGCACCTCGCTCAGCCCCGAAGCGGACGCGAATTCGACGGGGGTCTCGTGCGGCTTCTTTACCAGCCCCGCCCTCTTTGCTATCGCCAGCATCTGTTCGTAAAACAGCACCGCCGACTCGCGGTGGTCGCCGTTCCTGAGCCGCCGCCTGCGCCACGTCGGCAGCACGAACAGGCGGTGCCACCACGGCCCGTAGCCCGTCCGAGCAACCCTCCCACGCTTCTTGTAGTAGGACGCGACATAGATAAGCCCCACGGCCGCGATCAATCCCACCAGCAGCAGCAATAATCTTATGCCGGTTTGGAGCGACCACTCACGGCCCCCCATCAAAGTATCGACCGCTCCCTTGACCCAATCCTTCGCCCCCTCGTAGTAAGCCATCACCGTGTCTTTAAGCGAGAGCATCCACTGCTGAAGCGCTACGGCTATCGAAGCCTGCTCTTCGCTGTCGAGCGTAACGATGTAATCGATCCAGAAGACCTCCATCGCGTCCATGTACTTCCTGAGCCAGGAGAAGAGCCCGCCCTCGTCGTAATCGTTTATGCCCGCGGCGGGCGTCGGGTCGAACTCGACCCACGAGGCGGTCTGCGGGAAGTAGACCTCTACCCACGAATGCGCGTCACTCTCGCGCACGATGTAAAGCTCGTTTACGTCATTGTACTCGCCCATCTGAAACCCGTTGACTATGCGCGCGGGAATGCTCAGCGCCCGCAGCATAATCACCATCGCGCTCGCGAAATACTCGCAGTGCCCCTTGTAGTTATCGAAGAGGAATTCCGCGAGCGGCTCGCCAGTGGCGGGCTTCAGGTCGAGCGAGTACTGGAAGTTCGTCTTAAGGAAACTCTCTATCGCGCGCGCCTTGTCGTAGTTGTTAGGCATGCCGCGCGTGATCTCGCGCGCGAGCCTTTCGATGCGCGGGTCGAGCCGAGGCAGCTGAAGAGAATTGTTTCTGACCTCGGGAGGGATCCGCGCGAAGGTGTCGGCCCTGAGCGCCTGTTCCTCGGGCACGGCGAGGTCCGAAACCGCCGAGTACTGGGTGCGGCCGGTTATGCCGTAGGCCGCAAGCGCGCCCGTGAACCTATCTTTCTTAAGCTCTTTAATCGCACCCCGCACCCTGATAGGTTTCTGCGCGACAAAGAGCGTGGTCGTATCGAGCCGCTCCAGTATCACCCTCTGCCCCAGAGGCAGGGCCGGCTCGCGAGGCTGATCGGCCAGGTTGTAGGTGTGTTCGAGGCGCGAGGCTAATTCGGCGGCGCCTTCGCCCTTAAAGACGCCGCCCGCTTTCATGTCCATAATCCGGCTGGCGACAGGAAATAGGCTCCAGGAGCCATTCTCCTGGTATCGTTCGAGGGCAACGCCTCGCCATCTGACGTATCTGGACGGTCTGCGGTCCAGCCCGATGCGCATGACCACGCGCTGGCTCTTCTTTATCGAGGCGACTTCGCCGAGGTTAACCGTATCGGAAAAGCCGGTGGTCGCCTGCCCGTCGCCGAAGCCGCTCGTAACGCCGCCGCCGCCGAAGCGCGGGAAAAGGAAGAAGAACGGCAACGTCAGCAGCGCGACAAGGCACACCTGAAACATCGACGCGCCCATCAAGTACCGCGTGCGCCCGATACGGCCCAGAGTCGCGGGCGCGGCAGAAGCGCCGCCGCTTCTATGACGCGCGGCCTTCTGCTTTATCGGAGTGATCGTCTCTTCGTCGATCATCCCGACTTCGCGGCGGGCGCGGCGAATCTCGAAGGCGGCAAGCGTCGAGACGAAGAAGAACAGGAAGAGCGTGAGCGAGGCTATGAAGGTGGTGTTGATAGTAAGCCCGGCCGCAAGCAGCATCTGAAAGAAGGCTATAAGGTATAAGAAGACCCAGTCGCGGTCGCGCTTGTTCTGAAAGAGCTTTGCCGCGGAGGCGAAAAGCGTGAGGTGAGCCAGCGCGACGACCCGCGAACTGAATACGGTGGCGTTGACGAACAGGAACGGTATGTAGAGGATCGTGAGCGTGCGCCACATCCACTCCCGCAGACGCAATCTGGTCGCGCCGCGCACGTCGCGGATGTAGCTGAACACGAGCGCGGCCGTGTATAGCAGTATCGATGCGGCGTCGAGGTCGCCCGTGAGCGCCAGCGCCAGAAACGCCGTCGCTATAAAGGCATATGACGTTGTCCTGAAATAACTGTCCATATTAATACGGGCCGTCAGCAAATTATCTCTTGCCCGCGCCCCCTGACTACAAATCGTCCATAAAGACTACGTGCGCGCTGCGCCAGACGTGGGCCGGTATACTGCCTTTGGGCGCGGAGGTGATAACCACCTTAAAGCGCCGGTCGTCGCCCAGCAGCGGCATCTCGTCAAGAAGTCTCCAGGATATTGCGCCCTCAGCGCGCTTCTCGGTGGCCGTCGCGCGCGGCGGCGGCTTTTGATTATCGCGCCTGCCGCGTCCGAGTCGCCCCCACCGGCCCCTGGCCCGGCCGGCCGGGGCTTCCCCTTCTTGCGGCGCGGTCGGCTGAATCGTCGCGAGCGCGCGTAGCAGCTTATAGAGGTGATCTGGCCCCGACCCCGACCCCACGTTTCGGGCATCGTCGGTCGCCACAAGCGCCACGTCCGCGCGTTCGAGTATAAAGTGGTTCGCAAGCGAGGCGGCCATCACGACCGCACGCTCGAACTTCTCTTGAAACGCGGCGAGTCCGGCCTGCATCTGAGCGTCGCTCTCTCTGCGCGCTTCTTTGCCCGTCTCTTTGTCCGCCTCTTTGTCGCCCGCCTTGCCCGCGCTCCCCTCGTCGCCAGGATTGGCATTGGCTGCTCGCGCGCCCCACAATCGCAGGACCGGTTCGGGCGGAAGCTGCGTGTCAAAGGCGATGACGAGCCTCCGCTCGTCTTCGCGCGTGTGCTCGCGCACCATCATCTGCATAGATTTCGCGGTCGCCTTCCAGTGGATCGTGCGCATGTGGTCCGACGGGTGATAACGGCGTATGCCGTAGAGGTCATCTCCCGTGCCGCGCACGTGACTCTGTATCTGGCCCGCGAGCATCGGCAGCGCATGATAGAAATCGTCGAGCGGGCGCGGCTTCGGATAGACAAGTATCTCGCCGGCCGCGTCCACCCTGCGCCATTTTTTGAAGAACCCGGCCGGGAATTTCGTCGCGATGCGAAAGCCGGTGATCGGGTAGCGGCCCCGCTTTTCAAAGGTGTGCTCGACCTTCTGGCGCGAGCTTGCCCGCGAGGGTATGAGGACGTAGTAGGCCAGCTTGCCTATGGCCTGATCTTCCATGGCCGCGGCGGGTTTCGGCCGGCGCGGCGGCAATTTCTTAGCCGTCTTCTCGACGTCCTTCGCGGGCGCTGTGCCTTTATCTTCTTCATCGCCCGGCTCGGCCAGGGCCTCGACCATCAGGCTGAAGCTCGGCATCACCCGCTTATGGTTTATGAGCGTCACGCTGAGGTTCGCCGGCTCGCCCGCGAATACGTGGTCCGGGAATCGCAACTGCACCGCGAGGTCGCCGAGCGACACGCGCCCGATGATGTTTGCGGCCACGAGGAAAGCGAGCATCGCCGACAGCACGAGGTAGAGCAGGTTGTTGCCCGTGTTCCACGCGGCGAACCCAATGATTACGAGGAAGACTATGAAGAGCAGCCCCTCGACGGTGACCGTCGTCCTGATGGCGAAGCGAAGGAGTTCGAGCCGCACGTTACGCGCGAGCTTGGGGATGATGTAAAGCGCGCCCAGCAGCGCGAGCACAAGCGACAGGGCCGCCGCTATGGCCGCGAGCTTCCCGTTACTCTGTTCGGCCGCGACCGAGCTGAACAGCGCGATCAGGAAGGCTACGCCGAGCAATGCAACCGTGATGAAGAAGTCGCGCCACGCCTGCCGATTCATAAACTACCTCACAGCGGCACGTTTACTGTTTTGAGTATCTCCTGGAGGGCAGCTTCCGCTTCGTCCGAGCGGCGGAGCCCGGTCGAGTAGCGGGAGTTTACGACTATGCGGTGGGCGAAGATGGGGACGACGAGCCGTTTGATGTCGTCGGGTATAACGTAATCGCGCCCTTCGATAAAGGCGAGCGCCTGCGACGCGTGGTAGAGCGCGAGGCTCCCGCGCGGGCTCACCCCGAGGTCGAGTATCTCCGATTCGCGCGAGGCTTTTACTATGCGCATCAAATAATCCATCAACGATTCGTCAACCGAGACCTCGCGCACCTCGTGCTGCAAGGCGATAATGTCTTCGGCGTGCATGACGGCCGTCATATCCTCGACGGCCGAGTTCAGCGTCTGCCGGCGCAGTATCTTCTTTTCGTCCTCTATGTCCGGGTACCCCATTCGCAGCCGCATCATGAAGCGGTCGAGCTGCGACTCGGGCAGCGGGTAGGTGCCGTGGTGCTCGATGGGGTTCTGCGTGGCGAGCACTATAAAGGGGCGCGGCAGCCTGTAAGTCTCCTGCTCTACGGTCACGTGCCCTTCGGCCATCGCCTCAAGCAAGGCCGATTGCGTCTTGGGCGTGGTGCGGTTGATCTCGTCGGCGAGTATGACGTTGGCGAAGACGGGGCCGGCCTTGAACTCGAACGTGCTCTGCTTCTGGTTATAGATCTCAAGCCCGAGTATGTCGGAAGGCAGCATATCGGAGGTGAACTGTATGCGCTGGAACGTGCAGTCGAAACTGCGCGCGAGCGCCTGCGCGAGGGTGGTCTTGCCCACGCCGGGAACGTCTTCGATCAAGAGATGGCCACTCGCCAACAGCGTCACCAGCGCAAGCTCTACGACATCGGACTTTCCGCGGATGACTGTCTCGATTGTCTTTTGGAGTTGTTCGACCTTGCCGGCAGTGGTGATCACTCAGTTTCGGTCCTCGCTCAAGCGATATGGGAGCACAACAAATGCTAACACAACTAAACGCCGGGCGTGAAGGAAACTTCCGGGAGCGCCCTTCGAGTAGCGCCCGTCAGTTGCGGTCGCGCCTGAGCGTGAGCCCGCCGTCAACTGTAATGACTTGCCCGGTTATGTAGTTGTCGGGCTCAAGCAGCAGCCGCACCACGCGGGCGACGTCCTCGGGCCGGCCGAACCGCGGGATGATGCCTTCATCCACATAGAAATCGTACTTGCCCGATTCGATTGATTTGATCGCCATGCCGGCCCTGTTCACGCCCGGCGCGACGACGTTTACGCGTATCCCGTTTCTGCCGCCCCACTGCTTGGCAAGTATGCGCGCGGCGTGGATGAGCGCGGCCTTCGGGCCGGCGTAATTGATGCTCGATTCGAAAGCGGCAACGGCCTGCATGGAGGAGATCAAAACTATCGCGCCTTCGCCGCCGCGCGCCCTGATTTTTGCCGCCGCCTCGCGCGCGAGCAGCAGCGGCGCCGCGTAGTTCTGGTCGATAGATTGTTGAAGGTCGCGGGCGGTCACGTCGTCGAATTTGACGCGCGCCGGGTCGCCCGTAAAACAGGCCATGCCGTAAAGCCCGCCGCCCACTTCCTCGGCCGCCTCGACGTAGCGCGACCGCGTCGACTCGTCCGTTATGTCGCCTTCGACCAGGCGGACCTCGGCCCTGTAACTGGCTTCCAAAGCCTGTTTGAGGGCTTCCGCCCGGTCGCGGTTGCCGCGGTATCCGATGACGAGGCTCGCGCCGTCGCGGGCCAGGAGTGCGGAAGCGGCGCTGCCGAGCCCGCCCGCGCCGCCCGCGATCAGGATCGTGCGGCCCGCGAGCGACCTATCTTTGAAGTCGAAATCGAAAGTGTCATCAGTCGTTGCCATAAGCGCGCTCCTTAACGCCAGACCTGTTTTTACCCCGCGCCGGGCGGCCCGATCAAGGTCGCCCGCGCTTGCGGACGGGCGAAATCTGAGATAAATAGGTGATGTTTGCCGCCGGTGTGGTGGTACAATGCCTCATCCGGGGTGTCGCAAATCTTCTTACGTTAACAAAGGAATGAAACCTCATGAGAACCAAGCGCTGCATATCTCTGTTTAGCGCCATCATAATGCTGGCGTACGGATCAATACTGCCGGCCTTCTCCCAGGACAAGAAGAAGCCTGAGCCGAAGGAAGATGACGTTATAAAAATATCGTCCGAGCTGGTGCAGATAGACGTGATCGTCACGGATAAGAACAACAAGCCGGTGACCGGTCTCAAGCTTGAAGACTTCGAGCTTTTCGACAACGACAAGCCGCAGCGGATAAGCTTCCTTTCTTATGAGGAGAGCAAGCTGCGCCGCTTTGACGAGGTAATCGACTCTGATCAGCCGCGGACGCTCCCGCGCCTTATGAAGACCGGGGACCTGAAGCGGGTCATCGCCTTTATAGTCGATAACCTGCATATAGACTTCACGAACCTTTTCCATACGCGGAGGGTGCTGCGCGATTTCATCGACAACAAGATGGAGCCGGGCGACCTGGTGCTGATACTTCCGACGGCGGGCGGGTCGGGGATGTACCAGCAGTTTACGGCCGACCAGCGGTTGCTGCGCAACGCCGTGGCCCGCCTTCGTCAGCCGTTCATACTCGACAACGACAGCCCGGTCCGCCGCGGCGCGTCGACCGAACAGGCGGTGCTCGCGGTCTTGCCGGCGCTCGCCGAAGGGCGGGGGCCCATGATGCCGCAGGCCGCCGGTCAGGGCGGGACTATGGGCAGCGGCAACTACGCGCAGGAGCTTGAAATCACCGACGTGCGCGCGACGCTCAACGCCATCAACACGACCATCAAGTCGATGGCCGAGTTCCCCGGTCGCAAGATCGCGGTCTTTCTCTCCGAGGGACTGAGGACTTTTAACACCAACGCCGAAAGAGATATAACCGAGGCAACCAACCGCGCCGCGCGGGCAAACGTGGTCTTCTACTCGATCAACCCCGGCGGTCTATCGACGGTGAACTTCTCCGCCTCCGACGGAGGATTCAACGCGCCGAAAGAGGTTGACATGTCCCTGGAGAGCCCGACGGGGTTCGTCGAGAAGAGCCCCATCGCGCAGGGCGCCGATAATGCGCTCGGTCTCAAGCGCGCCAATTACTTTGAGTCTCAGGAGGTCTTGCACCGACTCGCGGACGAGACGGGCGGCAAGTTCTATAAGAACAACAATGACATTGCCGGCGGCCTCAACAGCCTGCTCGAAGAGAACTCGGGATATTACCTGCTCGGCTTCCAGCCCGATGTGGACCGGTGGGACGGCAAGTTTCATAAGGTAAAAGTAGCCCTGCGCAACCGGCCCGACCTGAAGGTGTCGACGCGCAAGGGGTATCTGGCGAAGACGGAGAAGCCCGAGCCCATAAACAAGAAGATGAACCCGCAGACGGCCGAGCTGGTCGAAGCCATATCGTCGCCGCTGGTCCGCCGCGACATCGACATTCAGCTCACGCCTTTTTACCGCGACGACACGAAGCGCGACCCGGTATTTACGACCCTGCTTCATATCGACGCGTCGCGATTAACCTTCAAGGAGTCGGGCGGGATGATGAAGGGTAAGATTCACCTGACGGGTCTGCTTATGGGCGCGGACGGCAAGGCGGCCGACACCTTTAATCACACGGCCGAGCTTAATTTTACGCCGCAGGACTACGAGGCGGTGCGCCGCGACGGGCTGCTTTCGACGCGGGCCATCCTGCTCAAGCCGGGCGCTTACCAGTTGCGCGTGCTGGTGCGCGAGCCCGAAAGCGGGATGATCGGGACCGCCATGAGCTTTATCGACCTGCCGAACATAAAGGCCGACCGGCTGGCCACGAGCAGCATATTTACCGACGCCTCCATCATGCAGCAGGACAAGGCGGGCGACACGGTCGGGAGCGCAAGCTCGCTTTCGCAGCGCCGATTCAAGAGCGGCAGCGAGTTCGCCTATGTCATGATGATCTACAACGCGAAGGCCGAAGGCGGGAAGATGCAGCTCGAAGTGTCGTCGCGCATACTCAAGGGCGGGCAGGTCGTCTTTCAAAGCCCGGCCAAGCCGGTCGAAGTGCTCGAAGGCAGCACCCCGCCCGGCCGCATAGTGACAGGCGCGATCATCCAGCTTACCAAGCTTGCGCCGGACGATTACGTGCTCGAAGTGATAGTCACCGACAAGCTCAGAAAGAAGGAAGTCGGCGTCGTGCGGCAGGAGATAGATTTCCGCATCGAATAACTCTCCCGGCGAGGGGTGGGCTGGCCCGCCCCTCAAGGTGGGGGCCGCGCCTACTCTCCCTGGTTTTTCGCGGTGATCTGGTAAAGCCTGCCGGTAGTGGCGTGGGCCTCGTCCCGTGTCTCTAGCTGTAGCGTCACGTGGCCGATGTTGAACTGTTTTTTTAGCGCCTGTTGCAGCGCGCCGAGCACCACGCGGTGCGACGCCACCGCGTCAATCGTCACATGCGCGGAGAGCGCGTCTTTGCCTGAACTGATAGCCCACACGTGCAGGTCGTGAACGTCCTCGACTCCCGCCACGTCGTGCATCGCCTCGATGACCGCGCGTATGTTTATGTGAGCGGGCGTCCCTTCAAGAAGTATGTTGACCGACTCGCGTATCAGGTGCCACGCGCTCCAGATGATGAGCAGGCACATCAGTATGCTTATCGCGGGGTCGGCGAGCGTCCACCCCCATTGCCATATCGCAACGCCCGCGATGATCGCCCCTACCGACCCGAGCGCATCCCCTATGACGTGCAGGAACGCCCCGCGCATGTTGAGGTTCTCTTCCGCGGCCGAATGCAGAATCCACGCGCTGATGAGGTTGACGACGAGCCCGCCGCCGGCGATCAGCATCAACCCGCGATAGTCAACGGCCTCGGGAGCCCTTAGCCGGTGCATCGCTTCGTAAAAGATCAGCAGCGAGATGACTACCAGCGTCACGCCGTTGGCGAGCGCGGCAAGTATCTCCATGCGGTAGTAGCCGTATGTCTTCTTCGTCGTCACCGGGCGCGCGGCAAACCACAGCGCCGCGAGCGCCATGACGAGCGCCGCCACGTCCGACAGCATGTGGCCCGCGTCGGAGAGCAGCGCGAGCGAGTTAGTCAGGATGCCGCCGACCACCTCGGCGATCATATAGGCTACCGTAAGCGCCAGCACAAACAGCAGCCTGCGCCGGTTGTTGACATGCGAATGATGGTGGTCGTGGTGGTGATCGTGAGCCATACGCCGTTGTGACCGTAATGCTTACTTCACGTCGAGTAATTCGACTTCGAATATGAGCGTCGCGTTAGGCGGTATGACCGGCGGATAGCCCCTCGCGCCGTAGCCGAGCTGAGCGGGGATGATCAGCCTGCGCTTGCCGCCCACCTTCATCGTCATTATGCCTTCGTCCCATCCTTTGATGACCCGCCCCCTGCCTATAGGGAAGCTGAGGGGCTGGCCGCCGTCGAGGGAGCTGTCGAACTTGGTCCCGTCTTCGAGCCAGCCCGTGTAGTGCGCCGTGACCGTCTGGCCCACGCCGGGGCTCTTGCCCGTGCCGACGACCAGGTCGATATATTTTAAGCCTGACTCGGTAGTGACCTCTTCGCCCATGGCTTGCTCCTTCTCTTGTTTGATTATAGTCTCGTGCGAGGCGGCCATCCGCCAGCGCCCCAGCCGCTTTACGAACGTGTCGGTGAACCGCATAGTGGCGGTCATCTTTTTGCCTTCGTTCTCGAACTTGCCTGTCCACAGGCCGGCGACAATTACCGTGTCGCCATGGCTGCGCGTAATAAGATCGTCGAGCGTATAAGACTCTATCTTTATCTTCTTGACCGCTGTTTCGATATACGCGGCGCGGTCGAGCAACTGACCGTCCGCCGCGGTGAATATAAAATCTGCGGCGAGCAATCGGTTGAGCGCGGCCACGTCTTTATTCTTGAACGCCTCGGCCACCTCTCGCTCCATCTCTTTTAGCGTCTGCTCGACGGTCGCCGCGGGCTTCGGTTGCGTCGTGCGATTGCCCCTTCGGCTCTGCCCCAGCGCACAGAGCGAGAGCAATAACAGGACGGCTATGATGATGGCGAACTTCTTCACCGGTGATTCTCCTTTTGCGTCCAGGACGCAAGAAAGTTTATATGCCCGCCACGGGCGCGGGCAAGCTGTGGCAAGTGTGGGGGAGCGTCCTAGCGGGCGTTTACGACCTGCGAGGCGACGCCGCCGATATAGACGAGCTGGTGGTTCGAAAAACCTATGTCGACGGCGGCGTACAGTTCATTGATAAGGCTCGGCCCGTAGCGCGAGAGGAAGTAAAAGATGTTTAGCTCTCGCTCCTGGAGATTCTTTTCGGGAAAGAGCGTCGTGTAGGCGCGCTCAAGCTGGCGGTACATAGTCTCCTCGCGCCGCGCGCTCGTATGTATGAAGCGGGTGCGAAGATGTTTTATCTGGTAAAGGATCTTCGCCTGCGCGCGCTCGATCGACGCGCCAAGCGTTGGGTCGGTCTTGCGCAGCGCCTCGCTCAAGCGATTGAGCTGCTCGTCGAACAACCGCTCCGTCTCTGCGAACGCGGCGGCGGCCTCACGGTCCATGCTCTGCTCGACGACCTTGGCCACGACGGGATGCAGGCCCTCGAAGAAGTCGGAAAGCTTCAGGCCGTACTTCTTCATGGTTTTGTGATGACGCCCCTCGATTATGCTGAGGCTCGTCCTCGGCAGCACGCACGGGTCCTGCCGGCCCAGCACCTTATAGACCGCGCCGAGCTGCGCGAAGTAGGCGACCTCGGCCGGGCCGCCGATATAGGCCGCGGTCGGCAACAGATAGTCCTGCACGACGGGCCGCAGCGACACGTTCGGGCTGAAGCAGTTCGGGCAGCGCCGCGCCAGCTCCACGAGCTCTTGCTTATCGAACGAGCGGTCCGAGCCTTTGACGTAAAACCGTTCGCCCTGCTGGTGCATCGCGACGCGCCTGCCGTCGTCCATTATGAAGAGCGGTACCATGTCTTCGGACACATGCACCTGCGCGTGATAGCCCGCCGCTTCAAGCTCGCGGCTTCGCTCGACGAGCGCGGCGGCAATCTCCGCCGAATTTTCCAGGGCCTCGGCGTAAAGCGGCGCGGCCACCTGCTTCAACTCCTCGTCGAGCGGGTCGAGCAGGACTACTCCATAATCGCGAAACAATCGCGCCATCAACCGGGCGAACGCCTCGGCAAACCCCGCGCCGTCCGCATAGCTTTCGCGCAGGTCCTGCTCGATTGCCGGCACAAACTCCGAGGGCGGAAGCTGGTCGATCAGTTCTTTTATCGTCGCGTCTATGCCGTCGCACAAATTTATGCGGCCCACGGGCGCGTCCTGCGGGTGATCGCACGCGTCGTAGCGGATCGTCTTGAGATGGCCGTCCTGATCGACTATGCGCAGGTGATTGACCTCTTCGTAATCGTGGTCTTCGCTCGCAATCCAGAAGACCGGGACGGCCTCGACTCCCTGATCGCGCAGGCACGCGGCAAGCTTTATGACCGTCAGCGCCTTGTGGATGGTGTACAGCGGCCCGGTGAAAAGTCCCGCCTGCTGCCCCGTCACTATGGCGACGGAGCCCGGCCGCGCGAGCATCTCGATATGTTTGAACGTGAGATCGCTTGAGCCCGCGCGGCGGTTTATCCGCTCGAGCGCCGACGCGACGCGCTCGCGGTCGAACTGCTGACCGCCCACGAGGCGCGCGTGATCGGCGAGCGGCGCGACCGAGCGCCCGCAGTTGGTATAAAAGCGCGCCACCTTATCGTAGTCGTAAAGGAAATCGTTAAAGAGTCGAGAAGTGCGCGGGATTTCGGTAAACCGCAGCGCGTCTTTGACACGGCCGGCGGCAGCTTCGAGGTCTGTACAAGCAGGTTCTTTCATCATAATCGGCAGTCGGTCGTCGGTCGGGTCATTCGATCTCCGGGAAAAGTCCGGTCTCTCGTAAGACCGACTTTACTCGGGCGATTTCGCTCTCGCCCGGCGGCAAAAGCGGAGCGCGCACCGCGCCCCCAATGTATCCGGTCATATCCAACGCCGCTTTGAGCCCGGCCACGCCGAGCCCGGCCGTGACTATGTGCGACAGCGGCGCGAGGCGGTTTTGGATCTCGCGCGCGCGGGCATAATCTCCGGCCGCTACGGCCGTGTAAAGCTCAACCGAGGCGCGGGGCGCGGCGCAGGCGACCGCGAGTATCGCGCCTCGCGCTCCCATCAATAGCGACGGGAAAAGTATTCCACCGTTGCCCGCCATCACCGCGAAATCGGCCGGCGCGCGCCGCACGGTGTCGGATATCGCGCCCATATTCCCACTGCTGTCTTTTACGCCGATGATGTTTTCGTGCCCCGCGAGATTTGCTATGGTGGCCGGGTCGATTATCACGCCGGTGTTTTGCGGCACGTTATAGATGAGGACAGGGATGGGCGAGGAGTCGGCGACGCTCGCGTAGAAGCGTTCAAGCGCGCCCTGAGTCATCGACGATTTGTAGAAGTATGGCGTTATGACGAGCGCGGCGTTGGCTCCGGCGTCGGCCGCGCGGCGGGCGGCGGTTATTGCCGCGCTCGTCGAAAGCTCATTTACGCCCGCTACGACCGTGTGCTGGGGGAGGGCCGCGCCCCTTATGGCTTTTATGACCCGTACCCGCTCTTCGTCCGACAGATGCACCGCTTCGCCGTTCGAGCCGAGCGCGACGTATCCGGCAAGGCCCGTCTCGTTGTAGCGGGCGATGTTTGCGGCGAGCGCATCATAATCGAGATCGCCTCGGCCGTCGAAAGGCGTGGTGAGCGGGGGAAGTATTCCGTTGAGGCTAAGACTTTTCATTGGCGTTGCCGACTTTTTTCTTTACGTCTTTGCCTGGTCGCCGGTTTCAGCCAAAGCAAAGTATAAAGTCGGATTATAGTTGCCGCCGAGCAAACGGCGCAACTTGGCGGGGGTGAAGCTGTATGGGGCGCTACGGTGTTTTGTAGATGAGACTGCGGGGCGCGCCCGTGATTGAAAATCGCGCGCGATGCGGTTATGAATGAGCTATGAGATTGATCTTTATGGGCACACCCGATTTTGCCGCGGCGTCGCTCGCGCGACTGATAGAGGATGGGCACGAGATAGTCGCGGTCTTTACGCAGCCCGACAAGCCCGCGGGCCGGGGAAAGCGCCCAAAAGCGCCGCCGGTCAAAGAACTCGCCCTCAGACACGGCCTCGCGGTGCATCAGCCCTCGAAGATAAAGACGAATGAAGAGGTGCGGCAACTATTTCACCTCCTCGCGCCGGACGTCACGGTGGTCGCGGCATACGGCAAGATACTGCCCGCGTGGATGCTCGAAGCGCCGCGACTCGGCTCGATCAACGTGCACGCGTCGCTGCTGCCGAAGTACCGCGGCGCGGCCCCTATCAACTGGGCCATAGCCAGGGGCGAGCGCGAAACGGGCGTGACTATAATGCAGATGGACGAGGGGCTCGACACGGGGCCGATGCTTCGCAAGCGCGCCATCGAGATAGGGCCGGAGGAGACGGCAGAGGAGCTGACCGCGCGGCTGGCCGACCTTGGGGCAGAGCTATTATCCGAGACCCTGCCGCTCGTAGAGCGCGGCGAGATTGTTGCCGCGCCACAGGATGACCGGGCGGCTACATACGCGCCGATGCTCAAGCGCGAGGACGGGCTGATTGATTGGAGCATGAGCGCTAAGGAGATTGCCGACCGCGTGCGCGCCTTTCAGCCCTGGCCCGGCGCATACACTATCTTTCGCGGCGGCCGATTGATTATCTGGCGCGCGCGCGAAAGTGCGCGTCAGGGCGAGCCGGGTGACCCGGCCGTGATGCGCGGCATAAGCAAAGATGGAATTATAGTCTCTTGCGCCGGCGAGGCGGATTTATTGATTGAGGAGTTGCAGGTCGAGGGAAAACGCAGGCTTTCGGCGCGAGACTTCGCAAACGGCATGAGATTAAGTGCGGGGGATCATCTGACAGAGACTGTTTGAAGATTGGCCGCGCGTTGACATGACAACTGATGGTCGCGTAATGTTCAACGTTTGTTCTTATTATATTGATTCGTACTGTGAGGAATAGATAAATGGAGACGATAGCACCACACGGCGGGCGGCTCATCAACCGCGAGCTTACCGGCGTCGAGCGCGAAACGCTTTTGGAGCGGGTCCCGGCCATGCCGAGCCTGACTCTGCGCCCGCGAGAGATTTCTGACTTTGAGATGATAGCTCAGGGCGCCTTCAGCCCGCTCGAAGGCTTCATGTGCGAGGACGATTATGTCGCCGTGCGCGGCAACCGCCACCTGGCGTCGGGACTGCCGTGGACGATTCCGGTAACGCTTTCGGCGACCGACGAGGTTGCCGAAAAGATAAAGGAAGGCTCGGACGTGGCGCTGTACGACGGCGAGCAGCACCTGCTGGGCGTTTTGCACCTCGAACAGAAATTTCGCTACGACAAACAGCGCGAAGCCGAGCGGGTCTATCTGACGACGGATGACAAGCATCCGGGCGTCGCCGCGCTTTATGAGCAGGGTGATACTTTGATGGGCGGCGCGGTCAGCTTGCTCAGCCGGCCGCGCAGCCCGCAGTTTCCCGCCTATCGCCTCGACCCGGCCGAGACGCGCGAAGAGTTCAAGAAGAAGGGGTGGAGGCGCGTGGTCGCGTTCCAGACGCGCAACCCGATTCACCGCGCTCACGAGTACATCATCAAATGCGCGCTCGAAACCGTTGACGGCTTGCTGCTCCACCCGCTCGTAGGCGAAACAAAATCTGACGACATACCGGCCGGCGTGCGGATGCGCTGCTACGAGGTGATGCTCGAACACTACTTCCCGAAGACGCGCACGCTGCTGGCGGTCAACCCGGCCGCCATGCGCTACGCCGGGCCGCGCGAGGCAGTCTTTCACGCCATCATTAGAAAGAACTACGGCTGCACTCACTTCATAGTCGGGCGCGACCACGCGGGGGTGGGCAACTACTACGGCACGTACGACGCCCACTACATATTCAACGACTTTGATGCCGAAGCGCTGGCCATAACGCCGATGTTCTTCGATCACTCATTCTATTGCCGCCGCTGCGACGCAATGGCTTCTAACAAGACATGCCCACACGACAGCCAGGAGCACGTGACGCTTTCGGGGACGAAGGTGCGCGAGATGCTTGGCCTCGGCCAGATGCCGCCGGCCGAATTCTCGCGGCCCGAAGTCGCCGCTATACTGATCGACGCGATGCGCGAGGGCGGACGGTCCGTGGCAAGCGATTAATCCGGCGGTTATCGCCGTCAATACGCTCTTGGATTGTCGCCCCGGAAGTTATTTAATAGTAGGGATTCCTAAGCAGGAGCGCCTTGTTCGCTTGTAGAACCCGGACGGCAAGCTTTCCGAAGAGTTCACCTTTCAGCGATAATGCAGTGACGCGCGGGTGTTTGATCATCAAAAAAGAGAGCGCATACGGAGGTGAGAATGAGAAGCAGACCAACAATCTACATGGCGGCGGTACTGGTTGCGGCCGTGACGATGGTAGGGTGCCAGGAAGGCGGGAATGCTAACGGCAATAGACCCGCGAACGCCAACCGCGCGGCCGCAAACGGCAATTCATCGGGCGGCATCCTCGGCATATCGAACGAGGATATACAAAAAGCGAAGGACGAGGCCGCGCGGCTGGGATCGAAGGTTGGCCAGGGAGCCAATGACGCATGGCTTTGGACGAAGACGCGCACTGCGCTTGCGACGGCCGACAACCTCGAAGAGGGCAACATAAGCATTGACGTTGAAAATGGTGTGATAACGCTAAGAGGGAGCGTGCCGGATCAAAATCAGAAAGCGCGGGCCGAACAGATCGCTCGCGGGATAGAAGGAGTCACGAGCGTAAATAACAACCTTCAGGTCGGCGCCTCGTCAGGCCAGGCCAACGCAAACGGAAACAGCAACTCTCGCTAACTAAACAGGAGGGGCGGCGCACAGGCGCGGCCCCTCGTCCCATCCCGCTTACAGCAACGACGATCACGCCGAAGATCTCGCCTTACGCCCTCGTTTACCGGTAAAGGCTTTTGCCGATGACATTCGGTGAACACGTTTACAGGTAGAGATAAGCCGCCGGGCGCGACAATGGCGGGCCGCGTTAAGGGGTGCTAAGCTGGTAGCACAAGAGGAAATTAAAATGGCAGACGAAAAAAACGCCCCCCGCCCGCGGCTTCATTACACGATCTTCTGCGAAGACGTGCGACTGGAGGTCAATAACAAACTGAGTTTCATGGGGATATTTTATGGCATACAGGTGCCGCAGCTCCCCGTCACGCTGTTGAAGATCGCGATTATTAACCACTGGTCGGGTCCGGGGCAGTACCTTTCCGAAGTGCGCATACTCACGCCCGATCGCGCGCAGCCCATAGCGGTTTCGCCGCCCTCGCCGTTCGAGATTCCGGCGGATGGCTTTGCCGATAACGTGACGATCTTTGCCAACGTGACGTTCCCCGTATCGGGCGATTATTACGTCCAGACTCTAATAAACTCTAATCTTTTTATGGAGCAAAAACTGACCTTATCCGACCTGAGCCAGCAGCAGGCTGCCGTCAGCACCGACACCATTCAGTAGCGGTGATTGGTGTTGACCCCCGGCAACTCAGGGTATAGGCTTTCACGGCTAATCTCTAGACCACGGGCACTCATCACTTGATGCAAAAGGAACAGCTCCTCAACCTGCTTGACAACGACGCGCGGCAGGCGTTCGAGCGCGCAAAGACCATCGCGCGCCAGCGGGGGGGCGTGCTGTCGCCGCTGCACCTTGTCGCGGCACTTCTCGAGTCCATATCGCTAAGCTCCGAGCATGCTCATAACGAACGCGCGCGCGCGCTGGAGTCGCTGCACGCTTCGCTTTCCGCCCGCCACCCCGCGCCGTCGGAGGACATAAGAATCACGCGCGACACTCAGGAAACGATCTCCGAAGCCAGCCGTATCGCGAAGGGCGAAGGTCGCGGCTTCGCATCCCCGGTCCACCTGCTGCGCGCCGCGCTCGAAGAGGCCAGTGTAAAAGAAGTGCTCGGCGACTCGTCGTTTCTTATCAGGCTTATATCGGAATCGATCACGCGGCGGGCGCAGGGCGGCAACACGCCCGGCTCGCGGCAACTGGCCGAAGCCCTGAGCAATTATTGTTCGGACCTTGCGGAAGAGACTCGCCTCGCCTCGCCTCACCCTTTCGTCGGCCGCGAGCGCGAGACGACGGCCGTGCTCGAAACGCTCTGCCGCAAGCTCAAGAATAACCCGCTGCTGATAGGCAAGCCCGGCGTAGGCAAGACCGCGCTCGTCGCGGCCATCGCCTCGCGGCTTTGCGAGGGGCAGGTGCCTGCGCGGCTCAAGGGCAAGCGCATACTTGAAGTCTCGCGCCTGAAGTTGCTGGCCGACGCGAAGTTCGCGGGCGAAGTCGAAGAGCGCGTCAAGACGCTTCTGGAAGAGGTGCGCCGCGCGGGCGACGTTATACTCTTTTTCGACGAGATACACACGCTGCTCGGCGCGGGCGGCGCGAGCGGCACGGGTGATGTCGCCAACCTCCTCAAGTCGTCGCTTTCGAAAGGCGAGATTAGCTGCATAGGCGCGACGACTCTCGCCGAATACTACAAGTACATAGCCCGCGACGAAGCGCTCGCCCGCCGCTTCAGCACCATCACCATAGAAGAGCCTTCGCCCGAAGAGACGCAGCGCATGCTCAATGAAGCGCGGAGCGCCTTCGAGTCATACCACGGCGTTATCATCGGCCCGGAGGTCATAGCCTTTATAATCGAGATGGCCGACCGCTACCTGCACTCGCGCAGCTTCCCCGACAAGGCGTTCGACCTGCTCGACCGCGCGGCGGCCAAGTCGACGATCGCGGGCCACGACCGGCTCGAGCGCGAAACGGTGACCGAGACGTTGTCGGAGACGACCGGGCTGCCTCTCGAAATAATGGACGAAGACCCGGCCGACAGGCTCGAGCGGCTCGAAGCTTTCTTGAACGCCGCGGTGCCGGGACAGGAGCGCGCCGCGCGCGACATATCGCGCGTGGTCCGGATCGCGAAGCTCGGGCTTGAGCTAAGACCTGAGACGCCGGACGGCGTCTTTCTGTTCGTCGGCCCCGAAGGAGTCGGCAAGCACGAGATGGCCGCGGCGCTCGCGAAGTTCCTCTACGGGTCGTCTCAGAAGATAACCCAGTTCGACATGAGCCAGTTTACCGAAGCCTGGTCTATATCGCGCCTGGTCGGCGCGGAGCCGGGCTACGTCGGGTATGGCGACCGCAGCGGGCTGCTGTCGAAGGCCGCCGAAGATAGCCCGCACTCGGTGCTTTACTTCCGAAACATCGACCTGGCGCACCAGGTAGTGCAGCAGTTCCTCGGCGAGGCGTTCGAGCAGGGGCGATTCACCGATGCCGCCGGCTCGAAGATAACGCTGTCGAACACCACGGTCGTCATGTCGCTTTCGCAGATGAGCGAAAACAGCAAGCAATCGCACGTCGGCTTCATTTCCGAAGACGCCGACGAGCGGCGCTCGACCGGCGGATTGCGCGCAACCGGATCGCTTAACACGCGCGAGCGCGGGTTCGGCATATTCGAGTCGCTGCTGGTCAGCGTGGATGAGGTCGTAGAGTTCCAGGTGCTGGACCGCTCGGCGATGGAGAAGATAATAGCCGAGCGGCTCGACGCGCTCGGCGCGCGGCTCGAATCTGCCCAGCCCGTCACCGTGCGTATGGACCCGCAACTGGCCGCGTTCTTCGCCGAGCGGCTGGCCGCGGAGCGAAAGAGCCTGGGGCAGCTGGAGCGAATACTTCAGGAGACGATCATCATACCGTTCACGCACCTGCACGTTGATCGACACCCGGCGGGCGGCAGGCCCGAGGTGACGATCAACCTTGAAGACGGCGCGGTCAAGCTCGCGGCCGCAGAGCACTCGGTGACCGGCTACGGAAGGCAATGGAATTTAAGAGCGAGTCTCACAAGGGGGTCTACGAGAAGACGCGCAATTACCTCGGCAGCCTTTTCGGCGAGGTGAACGTCAACGCCATGGGTGATACGTTCGCCCTCCAGGAAGGCTCTACGTTTGTCTATGTAAGGGTCTTTCCCATAGGCGAAAAGAAGGCCGGCGTGGAGGTCTTCTCATACGTCGTGATGGACGTGGAGGCGACGCCCGAGCTTATGCGCTATCTGCTCACCTATAACCTGCGCCTCGTGCTCGGCGCGTTCGGCATGTCGCTGGGCGAGGGCAACCGCGGCTCGGTGATGCTGACCCACACGATACTCGGCGATACGATGGATCGCGAAGAACTCTACGCGAGCGTGTCGGCCATAGCGCGTGTTGCCGACGACACGGACGATCAGATCGTCACCGCGTTCGGCGGCAAGACCGCGCTCGATAAACTCATAACAAGAAAAGAGAGCGCCGAGATCTGGGAGTAAGAATTTGAAGTCTCAAATCTCATACCTCAAATCCCCTCTATGTTAAAGGTCGGGCTTACGGGAAGCATAGCGGTCGGCAAGAGCTTCGTTCTGTCGGTGCTCGCCGACCTGGGGTGCGCGACGTTTGACGCCGACAGGATCGCGCACGGGGTGATGGAGCCCGGCAGGGCGGCGCACGAAGATATAGTCCGCGAATTCGGCCCCCAGGTGCTTGCCGAAGACGGCTCGATTGACCGCGTCAAGCTCGGCGCCATAGTCTTTCGAGACGCCGCGCGCCGGGCCCGCCTTAATGAGATCGTCCACCCGCGCGTCATCGCCGAGCAGGACCGCTTGCTCGGTGAAGTCGCGGCGCGAGACCCGCGCGCGATAGTCGTCGTCGACGCCGCGCTGATGATAGAGTCGGGCGGGTATAAGCGATTCGATAAGCTCGTGGTCGCCTACTGTGACCGCGAAACGCAGATCAGCCGGTTGATGGGGCGCAACCAGATCACGCGCGAAGAGGCGGAGCGCAGGATCAACGCGCAGATGTCTTCGGAAGAGAAGCGCGGCTATGCGGATTACGTCATAGACACGTCGGGCACGCTTGAGGAGACACGCCTGCGCGTCGTCGATCTCTATAACAAGCTCGTCAGAGAGTCTCTATCAACCTAGCAAGCAGCGCGGCGCGGCGCGGTATGTCGCTGATGATAATGTGCTCGTGCTCGGCGTGTGCGCCCGCCCCGTCGACGCCCAGCCCGTCGAGCACCGGCACGCCTTTGCGCCGCTATAAAATTACCATCGGAGCCGCCGCCCACCGACCCTTCGCGAAGCTCGAACCCGATCTCGGCGGCAAGATCGCGTGCGTGTTCAAACAGCGCGCCTATCTCGGGAGTGCGCACCAGCGGCGGGCGGTTTATCCCTCCGCGCACCTCAATTTGAGCGCCGTCGAGGCGCGGGGTGAGCCGAGCCATGGCCCGGCTCGATGCGCTCGCCTTCTTCCAGGGTGCGAAACCGCATATCGACGGAGGCTGTCGCCTCGGCGGCCACACGTTTGAAAGCACGCCGCCGCGGACTACGCCCACGTTGAGAGTCGTGCCTCGCTCGTAATCGCACAATTCATTTATGGCGAGAATCTGGTGGGCGATCTCGGTTATGGCGCTTATTCCGGCGCGGCGGGTCGTTCCCGGCATGCGCCGGGCGGCCTCGCACGATCAATTCGAACTCGCCGACGCCTTTGCGACCGGTCTTGACCGTGCCGCCTGGGATGGGCGGCTCAAGCACCAGCGCCGCGAAAGCCGTGGCGGCTTCTTCTTCGATTATCTCGCGTGAGAAATGGCTTCCGGTCTCTTCGTCGCAAGTCATCAAGAAGGTGACCGGGCGCCAAGCGCCCCGCCCGCGCTCGCCGAGCGCTCGCATCGCGAAAGCGGCAATCGCCGCGCCCGCCTTCATGTCGAATATGCCGGGGCCGTAGGCGAGATCGCCTTCGATGCGAAAAGGGCGACGGGCGAGCGTGCCTATCGGCCAGACGGTATCAAGATGGCCGACCACAAGAATCGCGCCCTGGCGCGCTTCCCCGCCTGCCGCGCCCTCGAAGCGCGCCAGCAGCGTGGCGCCGTATCGCGGATCGCTCAAGAGTTCTACTTGCGGGCCAATCTGTGCGAGCTTTTCGCCGAACTGTTCGGCAATCCGCCGCGTGGCATCGGCCTCGCGCGACATGGATTCCTGCTCGACAAGCCAGCGTATGAACTCCAGAAGTTCGACCTGTTTTTCCTCGAAGTATGAGAGCAGCGCGGTCGGGTCTTTGGTTTCCATCAGGAGAATTATTAGCAGAGTTGAAAGCGCGGGCGCTAGCTGCGAGTGATCCGGCGCTTGCCGGCCGGGCGAAAAAATTAGCGTCGGCCCCCTCGTCTTTTATCGTGCGGGCCGACGCTCGGATCAAGTTTAGACTTACTAAAAGGAGCTACTTTCTGAGCAGCGAGTCGATGACCGCGGCCAGGTCATTTATAAAATCTGAATTGGGATTAAACCCGCCGCGCGGCTGCCCGGAGGGCGCGCCTTGCGAGTCAAGCACCACGATGGTCGGCAACTGCTGCACTTTGCCGCTGAACCGCTTGAACGCGGCCTGATCCTTATCGCGCAGCACGACTACGGACGTGCTCACGCCGCAAGGAGACTTCATGTCGGCATCGCTCATCTCTTTGGCAGAGTTGACCGTCACCCAATAGATACCCACGTTCTTGCCCCGATAACGCTCGGAAAGCGATTCCAACGCGCGCAGCTCTTCGCGGCACTGCGGGTCCTGCGCGCCGCCGAACAGAAGCACCACCACCTTACCGCGCATACTCGAAAGCTGCACCGCCTGCCCGTCGGGCGCTATCAAAGTAAAGTCCTGCTCCGCGCCGGCCGGCACGGCAAGCGTCGAGGCGATGACGCCGGCTAAAAGAATCGCTCTGATCTTCTTGAACATAGTTTAATCCTGGCTTTCTACCCTTTAATTCTCTAGTACGAGTCGTTAGATGCGAAAAGAGGCTATTGGGTTTGATGGTCTCGTCTGTGCCATAAACTCCTGGCCTGAATCTATTTTACCAGCAAGTGTTCGCGCGCCGCAATCATAGCCATTCTTGCGCTACCGGGCGGCGGCCGGTCTGCGCAGCAACAGGTAAGCTGCCGTGACGACAAGGATCAGCGCGAGCGCGCCTACGGCGATCAGGAGCCAGTTGCTCGAATCGGCTTCGCCCTGCTGATCGGCTCTATTGCCGGTTTGGGCCGCCGCCACGTTGGCCTGGCCGAGCGTGAACGAAGAGATGGCGGCTTCGGCGGCCGCCGCGGATTGATCAAAATGGACGGCGGCGTCTTTGAACGTGAATTGGTAGGTGCGGGACTCACTGCTTACGGGAACTATAATTTCGCGATGCTGTACCGGGATCTTTCCGTCCTGGTATGTGACGTTCAACTTGCAAGCCGTCACGCCCGGCGACGCTTCGCTTCTGGGTGCCGACGACGCGCACCGATTGAAGCCCACTGTTATTAAGCTCCGTACGCAGATCATTGGCGAACGCCTCGATATTGCTGTCGCTAAGAACAAAGGCGGAATCAACCGATGTCATCACAAGCACGGGGAAGGTATTATCATCGCGCTTCGGCCCGCGGTAGCGAAGTACATGCTCAGGGGTCCAGTTGGGAGGGGGCTGAAAGGAATAGCCGCCCTGGGCGTCGGTAAAACGAGCGTTCTGACTCTGTGCCCACGTCCCCGGCGTTATCGCAAGCGCAAAGACGGCCGCGAGTATTAATTTCAAAATAGGCTTTGCGCGTCTTACCTGACGATATTTCATCATGGCCTCTCCCCCGAATCTGATCGGCAAAGCGTCCGGGAAAAATATGATACTACACCGCGCCTGTATATCTAGCTGGATGAGCGCGCACGCGCGATCCTATAATTTATCACGAGGGTCGAGGCGATCATTATGATTTCAGCGGTGCTACTTGCGGCCGGCCAGTCCACTCGCATGGGCGAGTTCAAGCAGTTGCTCTCGTTTCACGGGAAAACATTTGTTGAGAGCTGCATAGACAATCTGCTCCTATCGCGCGTGGACGAAATAATAGTTGTGACGGGGCACCGGGATGCGGATGTTCGCCGCGCGGCGGCCGGCCGTCCCGTCAGGTTCGCGCATAATTCGGAGTACCGTTTGGGGATGGGCGGTTCGATCAAGCGGGGCGTCGAGGCCGCGTCGGGCGAGTGCCGGGCCTTCGTCATCGCGCTCGTTAACCAGCCGCACGTCGGCCCGGAGGTTGTTAACAGATTGATCGAGTCATTCGAGAAAGGGGCTCTTATTTCAATACCAACCTATTCGGGTAGCAAGGGCCATCCCATAATTATGAGTTCGGGGCTCAGGCAGGAGATCTTCTCGATGGACCCGGCCGAAGGTTTGCGCCAGGTTGTTCGTTCTCATCAAGGAGAGATCGTTTACGTAGCCGCTCCGAGTTCAGCGGTCCTCGAAGACTGCGACTTCCCCGAAGATTATCAGCAGATATTAAAGCGTTGAAGCGTTAAACCTGTGACACGGGCGCGTGCTGGATACATACTGCTCACCACTTACTACTCAACGAATACATTGTAATCGCCAAAAGCAAAGAGGCCGGAGTCGACTCCGGCCTCTTTATTCGTGAATAATCTTTGATTGAAATTAAACGGCGATCTTTTCCGACCTTGCGCGCGAAGCAGCATCGAACGGAATGACGCGGCCGCTGCTCATCGCATTCTGGGCTTCGGCAACCCGCGAAAGTCGCATCTGGATAGCATAAAGGGCGAGGTTCGAGGCGAGCAAGTAACTGTGCCCTCCGCATCGCTCGCAGTTGCCGTTATGATCCAGATAGGTTTTTTGCGCAATAAGCTGGTCGCCGGCGCAATCGCCGCAAATTATTTGAACACCCATTGTCGGAATTGTCGGCCGCCGCTCGTTGAGCTGAGCCGTGTCGCTTTTATGTCCCCTTGTCATAATCAAGTACACCAAACCGAGAGCCATAATCGTCGCTGTCGCAATGATCAGCATATTCGTCTCCTTAAGTTCCTGCTGTTAATCCTTTAATGCGGCCAACCGCTCGCCGCAACATTCATACATACGAACGAAAAAGAACCAAAGATTTGCTTCTTCCAGGCTTTATTCTTTAGCAATGTTTATGCCATGTCGAGATATGAAACAACTTCGCCGGCCAGCCTCCGAGATTTAAAAATCCTCAGTATGTTTTCGGTGCGTTGTGAGGTTAGGGCATGAGTGGATGGGATAAAATTGTAGGTAGTTAGTACAAAGCTGTACAGAATTGCTTCACTAAGGGCGGGACTTTTATCCGGAGATATTTAATGCATCTTGAATGATGAAAAGCGTGCCCGCGGTCATAGTGGCGCGAGCACGCTTTTGCGTTCTATCGATTCCTCCCTGAAGGAGACATCAGTTCTTAAGGTCGCCGCATCTTTCGATATATGAAGAGCAGCAACAGGGCGCCCAGGAGCGACAGTATCAGTCCTGGAGTAAGTATACTGCCTTCCGGGTTAGGCCATATCAGGCTGCCTATAAACCCGCCGAGGACGCCGCCGGCTATACCGAGCAGGGCCGTCGCCAGACAACCCATAGGGTCGCGGCCGGGCATAATCAACCTCGCCAGCGCCCCTACGATCAAGCCTGTAATCAACCAGCCGATTATCCACATCCAGTCTTCCTCCTTAGAGTCGAACGTCCACGACGGCCATCAAAATAACAGTTTCGATATTAGCGATGACGCGAGCGAGGTGTCAACGCGGGTGCGAGTTTAGAAGTCGCGGGCGATGGCAATCGACCGGGCAGGCTAAGGAGCATTGCTGCCGCTTCGCTTCAGGTACATGCGATAAGCGGTCTGCCGTATGACATCGGGGATGTTTTTGTTTGACGAGAGCGCGCGCATATCGCGCGTTTGAATTCGGTTGAGGAATCCCAGCCCGATGGCTATAGGCGTGCGCGGGTTCCTTATGAGGTTGTGAATGACCGGGTAAGCTTTCGTCCATGCGCGGTTATGCCCTATCTGCCGGAGCACGTCTTCCGGCACGGTCTTGATTGACGAGATAGATTCGATTTCCGAATCCGTCAGGCGCGGGTTGCGAAGCACGGCGGCCGAGACCATCTTGTTCGGGTCGCGCACGAGGACCATTCGCGCCTCGCGGGTTCCTTTTATGGCAAGCAACACACGGTCTTTCACGCTCATCATGGCGATCTGCTGAAAGACCGGCATGCGGTCGATGACTACCTGCGACTCTTCTTGCTCGATCTCGCTGAAAGCATCGCTCACCGCCTGCTCAATATCCACCTGCTCGTCGGCCGCGGGGCCCGTCTCTTCGAAGGGCCCGAATTCGGCCTCGTATTCGGCGACGATAGAGTCGTCAACACCTTCTTCGATAAGGCCGAGTTCGATGAGGTCTTCGAGGCTTTCCACGACCTTCTGCCCGGGCGTCTTGGGGTCGGTGATCTTCGATGAAACTCGACGTCTCGACGAGGATCGGCACGCCGTGCTGGGCGGCGAGCGGCATCATGGCGAGCGTCATCGACGAGCCCCAGGCCCCGATGATGATCGGCACCTTGTCGCGGACGATCAGCTTCTCGGCCGCATTGCGCGTCTCGGCGGGATCGGACTTGTTGTCCTCGATCACCAGCTCGAGCGGCCGGCCGAGCACGCCGCCCTTGGCATTGATGCGGTCGACCGCGATCTTGGCGGCATTGGTGATGTACGACCCCGCCGCGGCGATGGGGCCGGACAGCGGCTGGATCAAGCCGATCTTGATCGGCTCCTTGGACTGGGCAAGGACCGGGGCGATCCCCGTCGGCAGGAGCGCGACCAGGGCCGCCAGGGATGCCCATACCACCGTCTTCGATGTGTTCATGGATGTGCGTCCTCCTTGGGTCTGTGAACGTGGGCAGCCGGGTCAGAGGATCCGAGTGGCCCAACCATAGCCGACCGGGTCGAGCCTAGCAAGAGACTTGCCCGGGAGGGCCGCCAGCGATTTCGAGCGCTTGCGCGGCGGCCGCGCGCGCCGTGCTCACTGCGTGAACAACCCGGCCGCCTTCAACTTGAGCACGCGTCGAGCCACGCTCATCGCCGCGCCCTCATGCGCCGGATCGTTACTGGGGCTTCGGCTCCTCGCCACCGCCATCCCCGCGAGCTGCCGGATCAGCGCCAAGGCCAGCTCCGGATTCGTGCGACCAGTTCCTCCAACCGAGACTCCGGGATACCAGGGCGGTCACTGGCTCGGTCGCGATGGCCGTCGCTGAGTGCGGACCCGCCCGGAAGAGGGCGACTTCACCGAGGAGATCGCCCTTTCCCAGCTTTCGCAGGAGGCGCTCCTCGCCGTCTTCGCTCCTGCGCACCTCGACGGCACCCTCGTTCACCATGTAAGCCTCACCGTTCGAGGCATCTCCCTGCCGAAGATGACATCCCCCGCGTTGAGTGTCTTGGACTCCATTGGTGAGGCCCACCGCAGGCTATCATGGGACCGGCCCGACGTCTTGGGTAAGGAGATCGGACATCATGGCCGGATACGCCCTGCGCCTCACGCGCGATGACCTGCCGGCGGGCGCGACACCGCGCACGCTTCCCGCGCTCAATCGAGTCCTCTACGTGCTGGCGGGCAACCTCACCGTCGCGGCGGGCGGGAGGGAGACGCGGCTTTCGGAGCACGGCGCCTCGTTCGCCGGAGGCGGCATCACGCCCGCCGTCGGCCGGCACGGCGCCATCGTGCTGCGGTAGGCCGCGCGGGATCGGCGGGAAACAGGGGCGGCTCAGGGGTGCGGCGCTCCAGGTGGCGGATGATCGCCACCGAGTCGTTGACGACCGTGCCCGCGTCCTCGATCACCGGCACCAGTCCCTGGCCGCTGATCGCCTCGACCGGCGCCCGGTTGGAGTACTCGATCATCACCGACTGCGCCGCGATCCCCTTGTGTGCAAGGGCGAGGCCCACGCGCTCGCAGTTCGTAGACCACTCGGCGCGGTAGAGGCGCACCGCGGGTCCGGCGTCAACGGCGCCGCCTCCCGCCATCGTCATTCCCTGACTTCGCCGGCCACCCGGCTGAGCCTAGTTGACACGGGTCGACGGCTCGTCATAGGGTCGCCTCATGTCACCACGAGCATTTCGACGCAACCACGAACGCAAGCGCGACCGAGAGGAGCGGCGACATCGGCGGGTGACGAAGAAATCCGCCCTCACCGCCGGTGGTGCGATCGGCGCAGCGGTGCTGATGGCGCCTGCAGCCCATGGCGCGACGTTCACGGTCACGAACACGGCTGACGCCGGCAACGGCAGCCTCCGCGACGCACTCGACGATGCGAACGCCGCCGATGACGCGGACACGGTCGTCTTCGCCTCGAGCGTCAGCGGCACGATCACGCTGACGACGGATCACCTCTTGATCACCGAGCCTGTGACGATCCAAGGGCCGGGAGCCTCCGTCCTCGCCATCGACGGTGACGACTCATTCCAAACCTTCGTGATCAGCACCGACGTCGACGAGGACGTGTCGATTTCCGGCCTGACCATGCAGCGGGGGTATGCCGCGACTACGGGAGGCGGGCTTCGCACGGAGTACGCCGACCTCACGATCACCGACTCGGTGATCCGTGACAGCTATACCGGATCGGCGGGGGGCGGCGTCTACGGCGACGGCGGCAGCCTTCAACTCAACAACGTGGTCGTCACCGGCAACGAGGCCGACGGCCACGGTGGGGGGGTCGTTCTGAACGACACGAATGGGGACGGCCGCGAAAGCGTGATTCAGAACACCACCATCTCGAACAACAGCAGCGGTGAGGACGGGGGCGGAATCCACTTCTACGACCCTGACGACAACATCACGATCCAGGATTCGGCGATCACCGACAACGACGCCGGCGACGATGGCGGCGGCGTCCACATCCTCGAGACCGACAACGATGCCGGACTCGCGATGCGCCGCGTCAGCCTCACCGGCAACGACGCGGTAGACAACGCAGGCGGAATGATTCTCTACCTGGACGGGCCGGCGACATTCGAGCAGCTGACGGTCGCGGGCAACACCGCAGGTGACATCGGCGGCGGGATCTACTTCTACAACCAGGACTCCGAGGCTCCGATCACGATCTCGCAATCCACGATCTCCGGCAACGAGGCCGGCACCTGGGCGGGAGGCGTCTACTTCTATTCCGGCCAGGACGCAACGATCACCAACAGCACGATTTCGGCAAACGTCGCTGACCGCGGCGCCGGGGCAGTCTGGTTCGAGGGCGACGGTGACGATGCGAGGCTGAACGTCCGCAACTCGACCGTGGCGGGGAACTCCGCGTTCTACGTCGGCGGGATTTTCCTCGATGACGACAGCGGGCCCGACGAGGGTTCGGTCACCGTGTCGAGCTCGATCGTCGCGGACAACGTGCAGGATCCGGGCTCGACCTACGAGAACGCCGACTTTGGTCAGGACAACGTCTCGCTCGGCACAGTGACCACGGGCTTCAGCCTGATCGAGAGCGGCGGCGGCGTCCTCGACAACGGCTCCGGCAACGTCTCGCTTGTCGAGTCGCCCGCCGGCTCCAACCTGCTCGGCGTCGACCCCCAGCTCGGCCCGCTGCAGAACAACGGCGGCCCGACCCTGACCCACGCCCCCTCGTTCACCTCGCCGGTGATCGACAAGGGCATCGGGCAACGGGCTCGCGACCGATCAGCGCGGCTCCGCGCGCACCTTCGACGCGGCCAACTTCGCCAACGCGACCGGCGGCGACGGCACCGACATCGGCTCGGTCGAGCTGCTGCCGGGCGGCCGGGTCTCCGCGGCGCTGGCCCAGTGCAAGGGCCAGACGGAGAACCTGCTCTTCGCCCCGGGCACCCCGATCGTCGGCACCGACGCCAACGACGTCATCGTCGGCACCCCGGCCGCACGACCAGATCACCTCCGGCAAGGGCAAGGACAAGGTCTGCGCCGGCGCCGGCAACGACGGGGTCAAGGCCGGAGCGGGCAAGGACAACGTCGCCGGCCAGGCGGGCAAGGACAAGCTCAAGGGCAACGGCGGCAACGACAAGCTCCAGGGCAACGCCGGCCGCGACACGCTCAAGGGCGGCGGCGGCAAGGACACCCTGAAGGGCGGCGGCGGCAAGGACAAGCTGCGCGGCGGCCCGGGCAAGGACAAGCTCCGCGGTGGCGGAGGGAAGGATTCGGAGGTTCAGTAGATGTCCCCACGTCAGTTCCGTGCAGAGCCCGTCAGCGCCGCATCGCGGCGGCGGCCGGCGCAGGTCTCGGCGCCACCGTCCTCTTCGCGCCGGCGGCGGACGCGGCGACGTTCACGGTCACGAACCTGGACGATTCCGGGCCGGGCCTCCTCGCGAGGCGCTCACGGACGCCAACACCAACGGCGGGACGGATGACGTCATCGTCTTCGCCGCCGGTCTCAGCGGCACGATCACCCTCCAAGACGAGCTCCCGATCTTCGAAGGCGGAGGCGTCGAGATCCAGGGTCCGGGCGCCAGCCAGGTCTCGATCAGCGGCAACGACCTCTACCAGATCTTCCACATCTACAACAGCGAGAACGAGCGTGTTTCGATCTCCGGGCTCACCCTCCGTGACGGATCCGCCGCCAACGGCGGGGCGATCTACAACGAGGTCGGAGGCGGGACGTCCTCTGCGGACCTGACGCTCTCGGAGCTCGTCGTCGTCGACAGCACCGCCTCGAACCGCGGCGGCGGCGTCTACAGCGCCGACGGCGACCTCTCGATCGTCAACTCGACGTTCAGCGGCAACGAGGCGGACAGCGGATCCGGCGGCGCCGTCTACGCCGAGGAAGGTGCACTCTCGATCACCGGCGCAACGTTCACGGACAATGCCGCGGACTTCCGCGGCGGGGCGGTCTACGCGCGCGAAGCCGAGGGCGCGCCGGCGGTCGTGATTCGCGACAGCGTCTTCTCTGCGAACCGGACCACGGATGACGACGGTGGCGCTGCGTACATCACCGGGACCGTCGGCGACATCGTGATCGAGCGCACGAGCTGGACCGCCAACCACGCCGGCGAGGACGCCGGGAGCTTCGCCGTGAACTCGGACTCCGGAAGCCTCCTCGTCGCCGACAGCACGGTCGCGGGAAACGACGCGGACGCGATCGGGGGCGGCTTCTGGGTGCTCGGCATCGCGGGCCCGGCGGACGTTCGCAACGTCGACCGTCACCGGGAACTCCGCCCTCTACACGGGCGGGATTCAGTTCTACAGCGACGACAGCGACCCGCTGCGGGTTTCCAACTCGACGATCGTCGGCAACACCTCGACCAAGGACGACTACTCGGCGGTGGTATCCACCTCTATGGCTCCGACACCGAGCCGGGGCGGCCGACGGCGATCATCTCGAGCTCGATCGTGGCGGGGAACACCTCGGGGCCTGGCACCGGACCGGATATCGACGGCGGGGATCCCCTCGACGAGCCCTCCAGCTTCACGATCGGCTTCTCCCTGATCGGCAGCACGACCGTGACCGAGGAGGCGACCGTGACCGAGGCTCCTGCGGGGAGCAACCTGATCGGCGTCGACCCCCAGCTCGGCCCGCTGCAGAACAACGGCGGCCCGACGCTGACCCACGCCCCGGCACTGACCTCGCCGGTTATCGACAAGGGCGTCGGCAATGGTCTCGCCACAGACCAGCGCGGCGCCGCCCGCACCTTCGACGCGGCGAACTTCGCCAACGCCGCCGGCGGTGACGGCACCGACATCGGCGCGGTCGAGCTCCTGCCCGGCCGGCAGGCTGGCCCCGCCTCCTGCAAGGGCAAGACCGAGAACGTCCTCTTCGCCCCGGGCTCGCCGATCGTCGGCTCCGGCGCCAAGGACGTCATCGTCGGCACCCCGCCAAGGACCGATCCTCCGGCAAGGTCAACGACCAGGTCTGCGGCGGCAAGGACACCGTCTGTCAAGGCCGGAGCCGGCAAGGACAACGTCGCGTCAAGCGGGCAAGGCGGCTCGGCAAGGAGGCAACGACAAGCTCCGGGCAACGCCGGCAAGCGACACGCTCAAGGGCGGCGCCGGCAAGCGACACCCTGAAGGGCGGCAGCAGGCAAGGACAAGCTGCGCGGCGGCCCCGGCCAGGACAAGCTCAGCGGCGGACGCGGGCAAGGACTCCGAGCGCCAGTAGGCGGGCGCGCCGGCGCCGCGTCAGTCCCCGAGAACCTTTGCCCAGACGGCGGCGAGCGCAGCGCGATCGCCGCCGTCGAGCCTGCCGAGGAAGTGCTCGCGGACCCCGCCGAGGTGTGTCGGCCGCGCAGCCTCGACCTTGCGCCGACCAGCGGCGGTGAGCACGGCGAAGTACCCGCGCGCGTCGTCCTCGCACGGCTCGCGCTCGACCAGGCCCTGGCGCTCGAGCCGGTCGACGAGCCGGGTGACGCCGCTGCGGCTGAGCAGCAGGCGCTCGGCGAGCTCGCCCATTCGCAGCCGGTTCGCGTCGGCGTCCACGAGATACATCAGTACTTCGTAGGAGGTGAGCGGCAGGTCGTGCTCGCGCACGAGCTCCTCGTTCAGCCGGGCGACGAGCGTGCTGTGGGCCTCGAGGAAGCCCTTCCAGGCCGCGAGCTCGTTGGGGGAGAGGAGTTCCGCGGGTACGAGCCATGGAACGAGAGTAGCAAGCATTTGCATGCACAACTAGTTTCCGGTAGAGTAGTTGCGGAAGCAATCACCGGCGAAAAGAGGAAGCGATGAAGATCGAGGGCATCCACCACATCACGGCGATCACGGGCGAGGCGCAGCGGAACGTCGACTTCTACGCGGACCTCCTCGGCCTGCGCCTGGTGAAGAAGACCGTCAACCAGGATCAGCCGAGCGTCTATCACCTCTTCTACGCCGACGAGGAGGGGAGCCCCGGCGCGGATCTCACCTTCTTCGAGTTTCGCGGCGCCGACCGCGGTCGCGCCGGCGCCGGGATGGTCCACCGGATCGTCTGGCGGCTGGGCACCGCGGACGCGCTCGACTTCTGGGAGAAGCGGCTGACCGACGCGGGCACCGAGGTGAGCCGTGACGGCGACGGCGTCCGCTTCGCCGACTTCGAGGGGCTCGAGCACGAGCTGGTCGTCGTCGAGACCGGCGACCCGCCG
>CAWHTK010000013.1:0-34734 GCA_963832205.1 Blastocatellia bacterium
TTCGCGGCTGTGCTCGGCCGGGCTCACTTTGCCAAAGACGCGAGCTATGCGGCCGCGCTCGTCGATGATAAACGTAGTGCGCTTTATGCCCCAGATCTTGCGCCCGTACATGTTCTTTTGCTGCCACACGCCGAACCGCGCGGCCGTCTCGTGGTCGGCGTCGGTCAAAAGCTGAAAGCCGAGGCCGTACTTTTCGCGAAACTTCTTATGCTTGGCCGCGTCGTCGGTCGAGACCCCTACAACGACCGCGTTTCGCCGGTCGTATTCGGCGAGGTCGTCTTGAAAGCCGCAAGCCTCACGCATACAGCCCGGCGTTAAATCGCGCGGATAAAAATAGAGTACAAGTCGCTTGCCTCGAAAATCGGATAGTCTTACCGCTCGGCCCTCCGCGTCTGTTAACCTGAGATCGGGCGCCTTCTCTCCTATTGAAACCATTCGTCATCTCCTTCGACAGGTCCTACGGCTATGCTAGAATGATTGCGGCCTGAGGAGTGAAATTATATTTTCGAGCACATCTTCAGTCGAAAACTATAGATCGGGCGTCGGGGCTTTATCGATCCGATGACGGGCCTTTAACCTATGCATAATCTGGAGCACTAAGTAATGAAGAAGGAACACGTAGTCTATGTGTGGCGGGGTTATTCCTGGGACTTTTCCTGGGTTTCCAGATCGCCAACATGAGGATGGATAAGAGGGACGCGACCGCGCCGACGGCCGGCCAGGGCAAGGCCCGCAATCCGTCAACAGCGGACAGGATCAGGGAGAACTCCCGCCCGGTCACCCGCCCGTCAACCCGAACAAACCCGTCCAGGCCGGGCCGATCCCTCAGGACGGCCAACAGGCGGGAAGCGCTGAGAAGTCCGCCGCCGCCATGCCTTCGCTTTTGCCCGCTTCCGACGGCAAGCCCGCGGAGCAAACCTATAAGAACATAAAGGTGCTCAGAGGTGTGCCCGCCAACCTCATCGACGCGATAATGGACTCGTTTACCAAACAGCTCGGCGTCGATTGCACTCACTGTCACGTCTCGGAAGCCGAGCCTGAAAAGGACACCCCCCGCAAAGAGGTCGCTCGCAAATGGATTCAAAACGTCCAGACGACGAACTCTCAGATGGGCAGCGCCGCGCAGGTCACCTGCTACACCTGTCACAGGGGAAACCCGCGCCCGCCCGGACAGTAGCCGTCTCTTCACGCTCCGAGAATATTCGATATGACCTGCTCAAGCCGTTCGATATCGTTTGGCTTAATCAGGTATTCCTGCGCGCCCGCCGCAATCGCCGCGTCACGGTCCGACTGGTAGGCGAGCGCCGAAAAGAAGATTACGGGTGTCGTCGGGTCAAACCCGCGGATCAACTTGCAAAGGTCGAGGCCCCACCCGTCTGACAGGATCCCCGACAGGAGGTAAAGGTCGAAACCACCCTTGCGCGCGAGCTCGAGGCCGCCCACGAGGCTATCGGCTGTATCCACTTCATAGCCAATCATCCGCAGCCGCAGCGCATCGCAAAGAGCGTATCGGCGTACCCTTCCACATAAAGATGCGGGGCTTCACAGGCTCCATAATTAACCCTTCGTCTATCGGTTTCTGAGAGGCGGTAAAGAGTGCGGATTCTAACCTTACCTGAGTGGTCCGCGCAATTATATTCGCCCGCGGATTTGTGTCAACAGGTTATTCCCGATACCTTTTACACTTTGCATCTCGAAGCAAGATGCCCCGCGGTCGAAATGTAACGCGCGTTTCTTAAATCAACATTTACTTACATGCCTGCAACGCCATCCCCCCTGGGCTAAGATTGCCGCCGAGTTGGGGGAGTGCCGATGGCCATCAAGACAAGAGCGTCAATAAGGCGAAGGCTTGCGATATGTCTATGCTTAGGCATGGCTGTCGCGATGCTATCGGTCGGCAGCAGCCTCGCCTGCGCGCTCAATCGGAAGCGCCAGTTATAAAAGCGGGCAAGTCATCCTACCAGCGAACGCGCGCGAGGCTTGTCATCCGCGGCAAGAATTTCAGAGCGGGCGCCACGGTCGCGCTCAATAACGCCACGGGGTTTATCAACCACGGCGGCGTCGAGTTTAAGAACTCCAGAAAATATATGTAGAAAATGTTTCGCCCTCCGACATCGAAAACGGCGTCGAGGTGAGCGTGACCAACCCCGACGGCGCGGCGTCGGAAACGGTCGCATATTCGCCGACTCTGTGGACGCCGGGTTGAGCGAAAGTGATGTGCGCCGGGTCATCGAGCAGGCGGCGGCGCAGGCCGCGGCGAGCAATCTTAAAGCGACGATTGCCGTCGTCAACGCCGAGGGCAACGTGCTTGGCCTGTTCGAGATGGCCGGCGCGCCCACCCAGGCCCGAATCGGCGTGGGTACGAAGTGCGCTCCCAGGGGTTGCGCGAGCCTGGGCGGCGGGCTGTCGTGCGGGCTCGAAAGCGTCTGCGTGCCGGCGTGCGCGGCCGCCATATCGAAGGCCGTGACGGGCTCTTTTCTCAGCAGCCAGGGGCACGCTTTTTCTACGCGCACCGCGAGCTTATAGTGCAGGAGCATTTCCCTCCAGGCATCGACTTCCAGGCGAGCGGGCCGCTTTTCGGCGTTCAGTTTTCTCAGCTTCTTTGCAGCGACGTAAATCCGCGCTCGCCGCTCGGGCTCGCGGCCGACCCTGGAGGAATGCCGCTCTATAAGAACGGCATTAAGGTAGGCGGCGTCGGCGTTGAAGGCGACGGGCGCTACGCGCTCGACCTCGATCCCACGGACAAGGACGTGCCCGTCGAAGAGATCGTCGCGGTGGCGGCAACTCGCGGGTTCGAAGCGCCCGCCGAGATCACCGGCGATAAGATAATCATAAACGGAATACGCTTCCCTTACGTCAATGCGGGGATGCCTGCGCAAGTGCCGCTCACGCCCTTTGACCGCCTGAACGGCCGCGCGAGCCCGTGCGTGGCCCTTGGGCTTGCTCCCGCCGCCGTACGCCCGAGCCAGCCGTCACAGTTTCAGACGACAACCCTCGACGGATTACAGGTGCGCGTGGTCGATAAATACTTCCCGTTCGAGTCGGGCTCTTCACTGACGGCGACCGAGGTACGAAGAATAATTTCGCAGGCCGCGCGCCAGGCGTTTCTAACGCGCGCAGCCATTCGCCAGCCGCTCAACAGCGCGGCCGAAGTCAACATCACCGTCGTAAACGTACGGCCGGGTGCTCGGATTTGCGGCCACGCCCGATGCGCCGATGTTCGGCTTCGACGTGAGCGCGCAAAAGGCGCGCACCGCCGCGTTCCTCAGCAAATCATCCGCGGGGGCAGAGTTGCGCGCCGCGGGCTTTGGCCGGTACGTCGAGGCGGCGGCCAGGGACGGCATAAGCCTTAACGGGTCGGTCGCCATCAGCGACCGCGCCGACGGATTTCTCAGCCGCCCCTTCTTCCCCGACGGCATCAACGACACCGAGCACGGCCCCTTCTCGGTCCCCATAGAAGAGTTCAGCCCGTTTAATGACGGATTACAGCTAGACCTGCTCGAAGATTACGTAATAACCCTGCTCACCGAGGGGCGAGTCATAAGTCCTTGTACCCCGCTCGGCGCGCCGAACATCGCAAACGGCATACAGATTTTTCCGGGCAGCGTGCCGCTTTATAAGAACGGCAGGCTGGTCGGCGCTATAGGGATAAGCGGCGACGGCGTGGATCAGGACGATCTTATTTCGGCGATGGGCAGCGCGGGGTTTGAAGCGCCCGGCGAGATTCGCTCAGACCGCGTCTTCGTGCGCGGCGTCAGACTCCCCTACGTAAAATTCCCCCGCCACCCAAACAGGTAAAGTGTTAGCGGCAGGCGCAAGCGCCCGCAGAGGCGTCGCTGTCGGCGAGCGAAAAGGTCTTCCCGGGCGAGAAGCCGCGAGCAACCCGCCGGCCGTCTGCTGCAGGTAATGCTATTTCCAGGTTGGACGCCAACATATACACGCCATCTCCGGTTAGGATTCAACGCGATGCTCAATATTTTATGGGCGCTCGCGAAGCGAGTTCACGAACCGGCAACCGGGTTGAACAAAAAGAAGTCGTGTACGGCGCGCGCGACTTCGGCAATCGCCCGCTCGCGCGCCGGGACATCCTTGTCCGACGATTTAACGAATACGGCAATCGCGACATGGCCCGCGTTATCGGGAAGCTTGATGATGCCCACGTCGTTAGTGGTCCCGCCGATGGTGCCGGTCTTGTGGGCCACCTCCGTCCCTTGCGGCAGCAGCCCCTTCAGCCGCGCCTCTCCGGTTTTGCACCTCCGCATTATATCGAGCAGCAGCGCGCCGCTCTCGGCCTTGAGCAAATCCTTCCGGTGTATCCGCTCAAGCAACCGCGCCATCGCGTCTGGCGTGGAAGTATCGCGCGGGTCGGCATCAAATCTCTTTGCGGCCGCGGCGCGATCTTCGGGCTTTACCGCCGCCGCAAGCATCATCCACGCGGCGGGCGTCCACTTCTCTTCCGGCGGCAGGTTCGTCACTCCGAGCCAGTCGCTTATCAGCACCGCGGTCGAGCGGTCAACCCGTATGCCTTCAAAGCCGAGCGCTCGCATCCGCTCGGTGACCGCCCCCGGCCCGCCGGCAAGCCTCAGGGCAACGTCGGTCGCGCTGTTGTCGCTTATCAGCAGCATCAATTCGAGCAGGTTGCGGATTGACAGCGCGACCCCCGGCTTGTTGAACAGCTCGGTGAGCGTGCCGCTCCCCGGATGAAGATCGCTCTGCTTTATCTCTACCATCTGGTCGAGGCTGAGCTCGCCCTGATCGACCCGCGTGAGGAGCTGCACCGCCACGGGCACCTTGAAAGCGCTTGCCATCGGAAAGCCTTCCGCGCCGTTGAGCGATACGCGGCGGCCGGTTTCCAGATGAATAGCCGCCACGCCCATCTTGCCGCCCGAGAGCGCGCCGAGCCGCGCCACCTCGCGCTCAAGCCGCTGAAGCGGGCCGTCTGCCCGCGCCTGAGCGTTTACACTCTCAGCCGTCGCCGCGACGATTAACATAATCAGCGCGAGCAGTGCCCGCCGTCGGTCATAAATCATGCTCTTCATAAGCGCTCCCTTCATTCGGTCAAGGCCGATCTGGTTCTGCTGCCGTTGATCGTCATGCGTAGCACAGCGGCGGCGGCGAATCAACTTGACAACGTGCAACCGGGGTTTCATATTTTCGTGACGCCTCATATGAAAAACCTGCTCAGTCAATCAACAAAGCTTCTTGCGTTTGCGTGCGCTTGCGCGCTCGCGATTTCATCCGGGCTCGCCTCCGGCCCCAACCTGTCGGCCGCGCAGGATGAGTACGACCTGGTGCTCGCGGGCGGGCGCGTCATCGATCCCGAGACCGGGCTCGACGGAGTGCGCAACGTCGGAATAACCGGCGGCAAGATTCGCGCGATAAGCGCGGGGCAGATGAAGGGCCGCGCGAGGATCGACTGCGCGGGCCTCGTCGTGGCGCCGGGCTTTATAGACCTGCACGCGCACGGCGTCGACGAAGAGAACAACCGTTTTCAGGCTATGGATGGCGTGACGACCGCGCTCGAACTTGAAGGCGGGGCGGCCGACATCGACGAGTGGTACAGGTCGCGCGAAGGAAAATCTTTAATCAATTACGGCGTGAGCGCGGGGCACAGCGCCGTGCGAAGGAGAGTGCTGCGGGCCGACGCCGTGGGCAAAGAAGCGAGCGACGAACAGATAGCCGAGATGAGGCGCGAGATTGCGCGGGGGCTTGAGCGCGGCGCGGTGGCCGTCGGCTTCGGCATACAATATACGCCCGGCGCGTCGCGATGGGAGATACAGGAGATGTTTCGCGCCGCGGCCGCCGCGGGCGCCAGTTGCCACCCGCACATACGACACGCGGGCGCGAAGGAGCCCGAAAGCAGCATAACCGCGCTCGAAGAGGTGATTGCGGCGGCGGCGATAACCGGCGCGCCGCTGCACGTCGTACATGTCACGTCGAGCGGGATAGGCAATACGCCGCGCATGTTGCAGATGATAAAAGAGGCGCGCTCGCGGGGGCTGGACGTGACGACCGAGTGCTACCCATACACCGCGGCGATGACCGGGTTGCAGTCGGCAATATTCGACGAAGGGTGGCAGCAAAAACTCGGCATCGATTACAAGGATCTTCAATGGGTGGCGACCGGCGAGAGGCTTACGGCGGAGACATTCGCCGGGTATCGCAAGGCGGGAGGGATGGTCGTCGTTCACCTGATACCCGAAAGCATTGTGCGCACGGCCGTCGCCGACCCCACGGTTATGATCGCGAGCGACGGACTGATAGTAAACGGCAAAGGGCACCCGCGCGGGTCGGGCACGTTCGCCCGCGTGCTCGGCCGGTACGTCCGCCAGGAGCGCGCGCTCGGTCTTGCTGAGGCGCTCGGCAAGATGAGCTTGATGCCCGCCCGCAGGCTTGAGCGCCGCGTGCCCCAGATGAAAGATAAAGGGCGAATACGCGCGGGCGCCGACGCCGACATAGTCGTGTTTGACCCGCTCACCGTAAGCGACACGTCAACTTATGAAGAGCCCGCGAAGTTTTCGACCGGGATAAAACATGTGCTGGTCAACGGCGTATTCGTAGTCAAAGACGGCGCGCTTGAAAGCACTGTCGCGCCCGGCCGCGCGGTTCGCGCTCCCTTAAAGCAGCAATCAAATCAAGGAGGGTAGATCAGTGCCTGAAAGTCGCGGGAGAAATAAGAGGACAAACCTGTTTGCAAAATCCGTCATATTCTTCATCATAGCCATGCTCGTGCTCGGCGCGCTCGCTTCGCTCATCTCGTGCGGCGGCGAATCGCAAAACGCCAACGCGGCCAATGCGAATTCGGCCGCGAGAGCTAATGCGAACAGGGCCGCGGCAACGGTTATGAATTCTAATGCGCTCGTTGCCAATGCGAATATAGCGTCAGCCAACGCGAACAACTCTGCGCCAAACGCAAGGGGCGAGGTGACAACGCCGGTCGGCTTGAAATACGTAGATATAAAGGAAGGAACGGGCCCGGTCCCGCAGCGCGGGCAGATGGTCTCGGTCCATTACACGGGCTGGCTTGAAAACGGAACCAAGGTCGATAGCTCGCACGACCGTGGGCAGCCTTATACCTTCCCCATCATCACCGGACAGGTGATACAGGGCTGGCACGAAGGGATAAAGACGATGAAGGAGGGTGGAAAGCGAAGGCTCACCATCCCGCCTCAGCTCGCCTACGGAGCCAGGGGCTTCCCGCCGCGTATTCCGCCCAACGCCACGCTTATATTCGAGGTCGAGCTGGTCAACGTAAAGTAATACTCAAGTTCACATACCGCTCCTGACGGAGCTTCGAATAATATTCAGCCGGTTTTTATAAACATTGCGTCCCTACGGGACTCATCAGACACGCTATATAAACATCTCGCCCATGCGGCGCTCTCTTCTCTTTGTCGGCTTCATACATACGCCCGCCTCTGTAGTAATATATTTCCCGCGTGAGGAAACTTCTTCTCATAACCGGCGCGGCCGCCCGTTCGCAGATGCGGTGGGCGAAAGAGCACCTTTATTTCTGGCTCGTGCTTGGTCCGATGGTGCTCGGCATGACCTATTTCAGCGTCGCGCGCGTGGCGGACAACCTGCCCGCGTGGCGCCCTTCGGCGGTTGAAGCCATAATCGTAGCGACGATGTTTGTGGCCGCGCTCATAGGGCTCAGCCTTTCGCGCGCGAGCGCCGAGCTTTATCACATACGCCGGCCCGAATCCTACTTCGACGCGCTGCCGGTGGATCGGGCCACACATCTCGGCGCGGCGTTCGCCTTCAGGCTCGGCCGCACGGCGGTCATAAGTCTCTTCGTGCTCGCGGCGCGAAAGACGACGGGCGAGGCGTCTTACCTTGCGGCCGAAAGTCTCGCGCCGCTCGTTTGCTTTATCGCCGTCACGGCCGCGACCGAAATTTTTGCCGCGCTCAACTGGATTCACTGGGGGCACACACGAAATATCCGTACCGCGATTGCGGCGGCGGCCGTCGTGTTCGTCGCCGCAACGGTCTCCGCCGCGGCCTTCGTCTCCGCCGTAAAGACGACCCTCTTTTCCACCCAGGCCCGCGTCGCGATCATCGCTTCGTGTGTGCTCCTGGCCGCAATGCTATTCGCGCTCGCTTATCATCTGAATAAAAAATGGCGGGCCTCGGACATGGAGTATGCAAAGCGATTGCAGCTCACGGGCCGCTTGAACATATTCGGCGCGCTTGCCCGCGCGCGGCGAGTCCCGCGCGCGGTCGCGGCCGGGATAGCGCGCGATTTACAGCTAACGCTCAGAGGTTTTTCTTCGGCCGTCTATGTCGCGCTCGTGATAGCGATGCTATGGCCGCTGGCCCTGATCGCGGCAATCAGGACCGATCTGTTATGGCCCGCCGGCGAGCCTTCGGGCTGGCTCGACGCGACGTGGCTGCCCGCGGTGCTCGCCACGAAATTCACCTGCGTGCTGATGACCGCGACGCTCGCCTCGCTGGTGCCGGTGATCGTAGCGTATGAGCTGCCGCTGATGTGGGTTGAGCGTGTGACGGGTGCGACGGGGCTCGATCTCTGGCAGGCAAAGCTCTGGTACTCGCGGGCGGTGAGTCTGCCCGCGCCGTTTGTCGCGTTCGGCGCGGGCATGCTCACGGGCGAAATCCCTCTCTATTACGCGGCGCCAACGCTCGCCGAGTGCGCGATGTTGTGGTGGCTTGTAAGCTCCGTCATGGGGGGCCTTGCCTTCGAGGTTCCCGCGCGGCCCGGCCTTTCGATCATCGTGATGGCGACCGTAGGGCTCGCGGCCGGATTGCTCGGGCTTATGATGTGGCTCGTCGGCATGATCATATACGTCCAGGCGATGCATACGCTCACGGATCGCGGCAGGCAGATGGCCCGCCACTACCTTACAACGGAGGAAGATTGAGCGACGCCTTAATATCCGTCGAATCGGTGACGAAGCGCTACGGCGACACGGTCGCCGTCAACGACGTCAGCATCCACATACGCGGCGGCGAAATCTATTCGCTGATCGGGGCGAACGGCGCGGGCAAGAGCACGCTGATGAGAATGATCGTCGGCATAACCGAGCCCGACTCCGGCGCCATCAGTATATGCGGCGAAGACCTCAAGCATCACGATGCGGCGACGCGACGGCACGTGGGCTACCTGCCGGAAGAGCTTATGCTGTACGAGCGGCTGACGGGCGGCGAATACCTGCGGCTGGTCGCGGGGCTCAAAGACGCGGACCCGGCGCAGATACCCGAAGAGCTGGCCTTTTTCGAGATCGCCCACGCGACCGACAAGCTCGTGGGCGGCTACTCGCTGGGCATGCGCAAGAAGCTCGGCCTTGCCGCGGCGATGCTCGGCTCTCCCGGCGTGCTTATACTCGACGAGCCGCTCAACGGGCTCGACGTTGAGATGATGCGAAAGCTGCGACTGAGGATCGAAGACGAGCGCGACCGCAACCGGGCCGTGCTCGCCTCGTCGCACGTTATGAGCTTTGTCGAGCGCGTGAGCGACCGCGTGGGAATGCTAAAGCTCGGACGATTGATCGCCGAAGGCACGCCCGGCGAGCTGAGGCTCCAGACGCGCATGCCCGAGGAGCCGTTTGAAGACGTATTCTTTCACCTCGTCGGTTGAGCCGAACCCTAGCGCCCGCCCGCGGGCCTGGCAGTCCGTTCGGGCATTTTGATCTGCACGTCGCGCGGCCAGCCTTCCGCGAGGGTCGCCACTTGCGCCTTCGCCTGCTGGAACTCTTCGGACGTGCGAATGGGGCTTGGGGCCACGGGTATCGACCGCTTCGCTTCGATGATCGCCACCATGCGGTTGCCGGGATTCGGGTGGTCGCTGAAGAACTCCGTGACGGCCGACCCTTCACTCTCCAGCAGCTCGAAAAAGTTCGCCATGTCCGCCGGGTCGTACCCCGCCGCCGCCATGATAGCCGCGCCTTCGATGTCGGCTTCCGATTCGGCGTCGCGCCCGAATTTCAGAAAGACCAGGTTTGCGCCCGCGCCGCCTATCGCGCTTACCACCTCGCCTACCTCGGGCGCGGCTTTGCCCGCGAGCCCGGCCAGCGCGTCCAGTCCCATCTGAGCAAGGTATGCCTTCGACGCCTGGTTCGTGCCATGGCGCAGCGCGACATGCGCTATCTCGTGCGCGATTATCCCGGCAAGCTCGCCCTCGGTTCGCGCCGCCTCTATCGCGCCGCCGCAGATGTATATCCTCCCGCCCGGCAACGCGAATGCGTTTATATCGCGCGAAGCCACAAGATGAAACTCATAAGGGAAAGTGTAGCCCGGCGCCTGGGCCGCGAGCTTCGCGCCGAGCGCGCGAACGTAGTTGACGAGTCTGCTGATCCGTGACCATTTTCACGTCGCGGGTCATCTGATCGGAGACCTGCTTGCCAAGCTCAATGTCCTGCGCGGGCTCGAAAAGGTTAAACCCCGGCTCGAACCGCTGCGCGGCGCGCGGCCGCGCCTCTCCCTCGGGCCACCCGACCTTCTTGCCCGCCTGCGACACCGCCCCGCCCCGCGAGTTGGCGTTGGACGCCCCAGACTGCGATGTATTCCCGCTATCGCCCCCCCCGCAGGCGAGATTAAAAGCCGGAATGAGTAAGCCCAGTATGATTGCCGTATATCTTTGCTTAAGCATCAAGATTCCTTCCACCTGATAGAGACCATAATTCGCGCGCTTGAATCTTAAACTGCCGGATAAGGCGCTTCAAGGCGCGGCGGGTGTAACCGGCACGCGCGCGCGGACGTTAAGCTTTAAAGATCGGTGTGAGATAATCGGTAGCGCCCGCCCGTGTGAAAGGAGTCATAATGAAGATCAAGATTCTAATTCTATTAACGATGCATGCCGTCGCCGCTTTTGCCTATGCCGGGCCCGGCCAGGGGATGATTAACTGGAGAGATTCTACTCGCGACGTTTATATAGATAACGAGCTTGATCGCGCGGCCCAGGTGCTCACCTCGGATAATCCGTCACGCATGGCGCTGATCTCGCCAAGGCTTGAGCGCGCGTTGATTCTCGACGTATCGCGGCAAACCGTCACCGCGGTGTCGAAAGATATTTTCAGTTTTTCGGCCGACCGCGTGACGGCTACGTCCACGGGCGATGTGAGCGCGAACACGGTCGCGCGGTTTACGCGCGTTGACGGCCCCGTCTATTTCTTCGCGCTCGACGGAAAGCCCGTGCTTATACGCTCGCACCCGGGGCAGGTAGGGGAAATGACAATTGAAGACCTCTGGCAGACGGTCCCGGTCTGGCGCTCGATTATGGACGGTTACACTCCGAACACGGGCGCCGTCGCGTCGCTCAAATCGAACACTGATGCGGCGAAGGTGACGCTCGTCTATGGGACATGGTGCCCGGACAGCAAGAACTATGTCCCTCGACTTTTGAAGGCGCTCAGGTCCGCCGGCAACAATAGAATCGAGTTAAAGCTCGTAGGCGTTAACAATCAGTTTCGCGAGCCCGTGGCAAGCGTGCAGCCGCTCGCGATAACCAACGTGCCGACGGTGATAGTCGAACGATCCGGGCGCGAGATAGGCCGAGTGGTAGAGACGCCCGCGGCGGCGACTATAGAGGAAGACCTGGCGGCGATACTTGCGGGCAAGCCCAACGACCACACCGGCCAATGGAAGCGCGGGCCGCGGATCGCGAGCGGCGTCTATTCACACCGCGACCGCGCCGGGCGCGAACGGGCCACCGAAAAGTGGGACCTCTACAGCACGCAGGAGGGCGGATACCTGCTGCACAGCCGCATAAGCGAAGGCGATCTTGCCACGGAAGTCTTTCACCAGACCGACTCGCGCCAGCGGCCCACGTTTGTCGAGATAACAAAGATTCGCGGCGGCGAGCGCGTTCGCGTCAGGTATAACGTTGACGCGCACACGATGACGGGCAGGATGCGCGGGAGCGCGACCGGCGTCATCACGCAGACAATCGAGATACCTGAGAAGTTCCTGCTCTCTTCGCCCGCCATCGCCGCGCGCGGCTGGGGGCAGCCCGCCGGCGGAAATGTTGCCGGCTACTTTGCGCCGGCGGAATTCGATAAAGCGATGAGCGCGCTCGTTTCGGTAAGCGATGAAGCGATGGGCGAGCAACCGGCAAGTGTGCCGGCCGGGGAGTTCCGCGCGCGACACGTAGTTCGCAAAGCGGGCGGCAACAGCTCGGAGTGGTGGCTGCACCCGCAACTCGGAATCCCGCTGCGAGGTAAATCAAGCGACGCGGAGTACGTATTAACGTCGCTCCAGGTCGTGTCGGACAAAGGCAAATAAGTTTTTGAATCAACCCTGACAGCGCGGGCAGAAGTAGGCGGTGCGGCCGGCGATAGTTCTCTTCTCTATGGCCGCGCCGCACGACTTACAGCTCGCGCCGCGCGAGCTTCGCGACACGAGAAAGTCCGAAGGAAAATTCTCGTCGCCGCCGGTCTTGATCGCCCGCCGCAATACCTGGCGCACCCCGCGATGCACGCGCTTGATCTCATCTTCGCTCAAGCTATCGGCGCGACGCTCGGGCCGCACGCCCGCGCCGAACAGCACTTCATCGGCGTAAATGTTTCCCACGCCCGCTATCTTCTTCTGGTCCATGAGCAGCGGCTTTATCTTGCGCGAGGGGCTCTCTTCAATCACCCGCTCGAGGTAAGCAAGGGTGAATGCCTTATCGAGCGGCTCGCGCCCCATCCGGTTGAGCGCGGGCACGTCCGCCAGGTGATCGACCAGCAGCACGCGGCAGATTTTTCGAGGGCAGGTGAACGCCATGCGCCGGCCGCTTTCAAATATGAATTCCATGCGGGTGAAGGGCGGGCGCTCGCGCGGGTCGCTATAAACCAGCAGGTCGCCGCCCATACCGAAATGGAGTATGAGCAAGCGATTGTCGTCGAGCGTGACGACGAGATATTTTCCCCGGCGGCTCGCCCCGACAAACCTTCGCCCGCGCAAATCTCGCGCAAAGGCCCGCGCGTTTATCTGTCTGATCATGTTCGGCGCGGTGATCGTGACGCGGTCGACGCGCTCGCCGAGCGCCTCGCGGTGGAAGTATCTCAGGCGGTTTTCAACTTCGGGCAGTTCGGGCATATCCCGCTCAAGGTTTCTTTTCGTACTGGGCGCGCATCATGGCGTCGGCGCGCTCGCGCGTGACCGCGAGGTTGACTATCAGGCGGTTTTCCTCGCTTCTAACCTTTGTGTTCTTCATCAGCTCCTTGGTGTCCGGGCTCTGCTGAGCTATGCCCGCTAACCAGATGAGGTTCTTCAGCTCGCTCGCCTTCTGGCTGGCCACTGCCGCCGACGGCGCGAACCCTACTATCTTCAGCTCCGCGATCTCTTTTGTGAGATCGAAGCTGATCGTGTTTGTGGTGAATATGTGTAGCGGCCCCACGGCGTTCGACTTGCCTAAGAGCCACAGGAGCTTCATAGCGTAATCGTCGATAATCTGGTCTCCGGAAGATTTGGTTATCTTGATATTGCCGAGCGAGCCGTCGCGATTTATCTTGAACGAGATGACTACGGAAAACTCTTCATTGGCGAGTTGCGCCCGGCCCGAGGTAAAAATCTCATAGACTTCGCCTATGAGGTCTTTTATGGCGCGCTCGTTAAACTCGCCGAACTTCATCTGCTCCTCTTCTTTATTAGCGTCCGGGTTGCCTTCGGGCTCGTCCTTCTTTGCGGCCGCGGCGGCAAGCTCGGCCTCGCGCCGGGCCTGCTCTTCCTTGCGCTTCCTCTCTTCTTCCGCTTTGCGCTTTCGCTCCTCCTCGCGCTCGCGCCGCCGGCGCTCTTCTTCAATCTGAGCGACATCGAGCGGCAACGGGTCGGCGGGCACCGGCGTCAAGGCATCGGCCGGCAGGTAGAGCGGCTTTACTATGCGGGCGCGCTTATATGTGCCGTAAGCTTTATCGACTACTCGCCAGCCCATGAAGGGCGCGATTATCGAATAAAAGAAGAGCCCGGCCAGCACTATGGCGTGTAGGAATCCCGAAGCGGCCAGCGTCGCCTTAAACTTTTTGCGCCGGGAGATAAACTTGAGGCTATGAGCGGCGTCCGGGTTTATGAAGCCGGGCGGAATCGAGCGCGATGAAGATAGCCCGAAAACTGCCTGGAAGGGATGACGGGCGAGCGACGCGAGCGCGCGCGCGAGCCTGACCCCGAGCCAGTCTCCGGAGGTTGCGGGCAGGAAGGCATTTTTCAGATAAAGGGCCGGCCCGACCCGGAATTCGCCCGCGGCGTCCGCAAGCCCTTGCCTGAGCCTCCGAATAAGCGAGGGCCGGGGCAAGGAGCCGAACGGCGTACTGGCTTGTTCGCTCGTAATTAAGTGGGGCCCCATCTGCATATCCTGTCGGCGGTCTGTTAAACTCACGCCTGACCTGCTCTCTACCATCATCCTTTAATACTGCCTACCTAATTCTACTATACGTGCCGCACAAAACAGAATGTGCAAAAACTATTTGGCCTGCGGGCAACAGGGGTGGGCATCGGGCGGGTAATCAAGAAAATCGAATGTGGGCTTGCACAATAGGTGTGTGAATAAGAGTCCCGCGGGGGCGAAATGCTCTCACATCCCGCCCTCCTTCGACTGCCGATAACTATCAACTGCTTTATTGCTCGTCGCTTGAGAACATCTTGAAGAAGTCTTCGACCGGGGCGGGAGGCACGCGCGCAGCCATCAGGTTCTGCTCGACGTGCGACTGCTGGCTCATGCCGACCAGCGCCGTGCCGACGCCGGGCGTGGAGCGGACGAACTGTATGGCGCGCTGCGCGTCGGTAGAAAGGCCGGTGAGCGCCTCTCCTACGAAGGGCGGGAGGTTTTGCGCGAGCTTCGCCTGCAAGATCGACGCGCTGCACATGACGGTTATGTCGAGCCGGTCGGCCGCCATCAGCGCGGGCAGTTGTTCGCCGTCGATCTCCTGATTGGGCAGGGTGAGCGCTTCGGGCATACCGAGGTTATAAGGCAGTTGTATGACTCGGAGGTGATGATTTTCGCCCCCCGCTTCGCGCGCAATCTCCATTATCTCGGCAAGCGACAGGTATCCGCGAGAGCCGCGCGGCTGGCGGTAGCCGTTCCAGGTCGCCGTGCCATAGTAGAGTATGCGCCCGTCTTCGACCGCGCCTTCGAGGAATTCGAAGGCCGCGCGCAGTCGCCGATTAAACTCGTCGCGGGTGACGGCTTCAAGCTGCGTCTCGGGGTTGTGGATGTAGTATATGTCTATCGTCCCGAGGCCGAGGTTTTCGAGGCTCCGCGAAAGCTGATTATCAAGGTACGAGGGCGACATGCAATGGCTGCCGCCGACTATCTCTTCGGGCCGCGCCGCGCCGGTGTTGATTATGTTCTCCATTATCCAGCCGCGCGCGTCGCGGGGCATCTCGCCGTCGAAGGGAATGAACCCGCCCTTGGTGGCAACGACTATCTCGTCGCGAGCAATCTCTTTGCCGTCAATCATCTGCTTGAGGGTCGCGCCTATCGTGCGCTCGCTGCGCTGGAACCGGTAGTTTATCGCCGAGTCGATGACGTTGCACCCCATTTGTATGGCGCGTCGGATCGCTTCCGAGTACATGCGGTCGGTCCGCTCGTCCCAGTGGCCGAGGTATGTCCCAAGGCCTATCGTCGACATGCAGAGCTGCTGCTGCTGGCGGAAGTGTCCCCGCGCCGTCACGCCGCCGAGCCTGTCGGCGTACCGTCTGGTCCCTTCGGCGCTCGCGCCGTTCGCTGTTGCCATGCGTCCTCCTATACTTTTCGACCGCCAATTGTAACACAGCAATCGGCGGGCAGCGTGCCGAGGGCGGCTCATCACCACCAGGCGCACGCTGCCCGCCGATTACTACTTCGCCCGGCCGGCCGGGTCGCTCGACAGAACGTCGTGATTGGCGTTTATCATGACGCGCTTCGGCTTTTGCGGCAGCTTCACCTCAAAGTCCCTCGTCACGCTCCCGGTTATGCCCATCTCGCCGAGCCTTATGAGTTTCCCGTTAAAGTCGACGTAGATCGGCACGAGCATCTTGAAGTTATCCGACACGTTGCTCTGCGCGAGCGTGCCCTTGAGCATCACGCCGCCTTCGGCTTCCGTGAGCGTGTAGTCGAATTTATAGCGCGGTATCTCGGTGCCATAGACCCACTGGTTAAAGAACCAGTCCATACGCCCGTTGCCGTCGAGGTCCATCTTTGGCGTCATGTGCTTTTCGACCACGCGCTTGAACCCTTCGGTCAACGCGTTGCGGTGAAGGTTGGTCTTGACGAAATCGCGCATCATCTCTATGAATTTCTGATCGCCGACCTTGTTGTCCCACATCATGCCCCGCAGCATGTAAAGCACGTAGCCGCCCTTCTGATAGACGACTCGGGAGTACGCTCCGGGGTTGTGGCGGGTGTTGAGCCTTTGCCCCATCCATATCGGCCCCGCGTCGTTGGCCGAGCGGCCGAACCGGTTCTTTTCAAGTATCCCGTCGCGCTGCCGCTCCCAGTACTTCAGCACGCGGTCGGGCTTGCGCTCGGTCAGCTCAAGGTATAATCCCGCCGAAAAATCGGCGAACCCTTCCGAGAGCCACTGGTCGTGATAAGAGGACCACCCGACCATGTGGCCCCACCACTGGTGCGCGACCTCGTGCGGCGTGATCTCCTGTATAAACTCGGTGAAGCGGTTGTTGATGCCGCCAAACAGCGTCCATCGCTGGGTCGAATCGAGAAAAGCGCTGATGGGCAGGTATATGAGCGTCGGCCACGACTGACCGAAGTTGAACTGCGGCTGCTGCGTGATGGCGACGCGGCCGTATGGCGCTTCGCCAAAATACTTGCTGAAGATGCGCATGGAGTTCTGCGCTTCGGCCAGCGCGCGGTCCGTCAGCCGCGACGGGGTGATCGCCGCCGTCCCGTTTCCTTCGACCCCCGGCAGTTCGAGCGCCGGACCGCCTCGCATGTACTCGGGCACCTCCTGTGTGGCGTACCCTTCGACCTCGTACTTTGTCATCTCGTCGCTTAAAGACTTCTTTTTGAAAAGGCCGTAGTTGAACCCGGCCACCGCGAGCGGCACTTCCGAAACCCACTGCGCCGCGGCGAACTCCCCCTCGCGCCATTCCTTCACCAGCTTGCCGACGCCGACCAGCGAGTATTGCTTCGGCACCTTGAATGTCAGGTCGAACGTCGCGCGGTCACCGAACCCGTTGACGCTCGGATACCAGCTCGTGCGCGCGCCGACCGAGAAGTTGCCGCCCCCCGCATCCTGCAATACCCGGTCGCCCTGGTAATCGACCTTTAGCCTGTACTTCTTCCCCTTGACCGTAGGCTCCGGCAGCACGACGTAAAAAGAGCCGTCCTCTTTGCGCTTCTCCTGTATGAAGTTCACGCCCTTGTCGTCGAGCACGACGCCTGACACGCGAAGGCTGGGCAGCAGCCCGAAGCTTATAAGCCTGTCGCCATCCCCGAGCGCGGTGAAAGTAAATTCGGCCACGGCCGTCAGCTTCTCGCCCTTATCGATCACCGTCTCGATGCGATAATGCTCGGCGTCGATTACCCGCTTCTCTTCTTCCGAGCTGGCCGTCCCATCCTTGTACTCGCCTTCGAGGTGGCCCATGTACCACAGGCCGCTCTTATCACCACCCCAATCGAGGTTAAGAAGCACGACCTCTTCCGGCCCCAACCCGGTTATCGCCCCGCCCGGGCTCACCTGAAATCGCAGGTCGTTATTCTCTTTGCCATAAATAAAGGCGAGGAACTGGCCCTTGCGCTTCGGGTTGTATATGTCCGCGAGAAGCATCGCGTCGATATTCTGGCCGAAGCTGCGGGTGCGAACGCGCTCGTTAAAATCCTTCAGCGCATCTTTCATGCCCGAACTGTCCCCGCCCGCCTGCGCCTTCTGTTTTACCTCCTGATAAGTCTCATCGGTAAAGCAGAAGACCGCTTTCTGAAACTGCTCTACGAGCGTCTCTTTCTCCGTCACCAATCGCAGATGGTTGCGCTCGAGGGCGGTCGCGGGGGTGAGCGTGAACTCTCCATCGCCGATAAATATGGCCTTGACCACCCGGCCCTCGACGGGCGCGAGAAAGGCGATGCGCCCGCTGCGCAGGTTGATGGCGCCCACGTCGCGCTTGAGCGCGAGATTGTTGACCGTATAAGTCTCAAGCCCTTCGCCGTCGCGGAGCGACCGGTAGGTTGGGTCCGTATTGGCCGCGGTCTCTCCCTTCGCGCCCACTTCTATCTCGGCGCGCGTCGCTTCTATCTCCAGGCGAACGTCTAGGGTGACGGCCCGCGCCTCGATGACGACCTTCTGCTCGGCGGTCTTAAACCCCGATTGCGTGACGCTCATCGTGTAAGACCCTGCCGGCAGGTTCTCGAAGCGGAACCTGCCCTCCTCATTGGTCGCGGCGGTGAGCGTCTGGCCCGTCTCGTTGTTGCGCAGGCTGACCCGCGCCCCGGACACGACGGCCCCGGCCGGGTCTTTTACCGTGCCCGCAAGCGCGCCCGCGGGAGTTTGAATATTAGTCGCGGCGGAGATGGAGATGCTCAGCGCGCAGATGAGCGCAAGCAAGCCATGACCTCGGTTATGCATAAAACCTCCGGTGATTGGGAAAAGAGTATTAGGCGGAACCTATTGAGGAAGCCACAAAGAAATTACCACAGGGCTATTATGAGTCTCAAGCACTATATTCATCGCACTTTTTTACTCGCTGCCGCAACTTTTAATCCTCCCTCTTTCAGAGTAAAGTTCTACCGGCATGAAGGTATCGCTATTCGTCACGTGTATTGTAGATCAGATATTCCCGCAGGTCGGTCTGGCTACCGTAAAGCTACTGAGGAATCTCGGAATCGAAGTGACCTTCAACGCCGAGCAGACCTGCTGCGGCCAGCCGGCGTTCAACAGCGGCTACCGCGCCGAAGCCCGCGAGGTCGCGTCGCATTTCATCGAGGTGTTTGAGCGCGAGCTGGAGTCGGCCGACTACGTAGTGGCCCCGTCGGGCTCGTGCGTGACGATGGTAAAGAAATTCTACCGCGATCTGTTTGCGGGCGACAGCAGTATGCTTGAGCGGGTCGAGCGGGTGGGCGGCTCGACCTATGAGCTTTCGGAGTTCCTCGTGCGCGTGATGGGCGTCGAGGCGACGGGCGCCAGGTGGCAGGGGCGCGTGACTTATCACGACTGTTGCCACCTGTTGCGCGAGCTAAACGTTTCGAGCGAGCCGCGCGCTCTGATGCGCAACGTCGAAGGGATCGAGATTCTGGAGATGGACCGGCCTGATGCCTGCTGCGGATTCGGCGGCACATTTTCTGTAAAGTACCCGGAGATTTCCGCGGCCATAGCCGAAGAGAAGGTCGCGAGCATCCATCGAAGCGGGGCCGATACGGTCGTCGCATGCGACTCAAGCTGCCTCATGCAGATCGCGGGACTGTTAGGCCGCAAAGGGTCGAGCGTGCGCTGCCTGCACATCGCCGAGCTTCTGGCGTCGTTCGATGCATAAATGCGGGCGAGCTTGTTTTTTGGAGATGGGCCGTTAAAATAGGCCGGAGCTATGATCGAACTTATAAAAGAGAGCGCCCGCGAAAGCATCGAGACGAAGCGGGCTTTTTTCGACTCGCACTCGCAAGAGGTCGCCCGCGCCGCCGAACTCCTGATCGCGAGCATCCGCCAGGGCGGAAAGGTCTTGATATTCGGCAACGGCGGGTCGGCGGCCGACGCGCAGCACATCGCGGCCGAGCTTGTTAATCGCCTCAGCTACGACCGCCCGCCGATTGCCGCAATCGCTCTGACGACCGACACCTCGATACTCACTTCCGTGGGAAACGACTCGTCATTCGACGAGCTTTTCGAGCGGCAATTGCGCGCGCTGGGCCGAGAAGGCAACGTCGCAATCGCGATTTCGACGAGCGGTAATTCGCCTAACGTGCTCAGGGCCGCCGGCGCGGCGCTAAATCTCGGGATAAAGGTTATAGGGCTTGCCGGCCGGGACGGCGGAAGCCTCGCCCGCATCGTGGATGTCGCGCTCGTCGTCGAGACCCATTCGACCCAGCGCATACAGGAGACGCACATAACCATCGGCCACATACTGTGCGAGCTGGTCGAGCAAGGGCTTTATCCGCAATCGAGGTGAATCCGCAGGATGTCGCGCTACAAAGACGAGCCGATAGATCTATCTGGCATAACAACCTATCCGCTGGCTTCGCGGCCGAGCAAAGTTACGGCCCTCGACTTCGCCCGCGCGGTCGCTCCCGACTCATCGCTTAAAGAGTTCCTCGAAGGTCTCCCAAACATACTCGCGGCCGCCGAGTTGCGAGAGCTTGCCGGCCGGGTGCGTGAAGCAAAGGACCGGGGCCGCGCCGTCATTATCGGGCTGGGCGGCCACGTCATCAAGACGGGCCTGAGCCCGGTGCTGATCGACCTTTTGCGCCGCGGGTATGTGAACACGTTTGTCATGAACGGCTCGGCGATGATACACGATTTCGAGATCGCGCTTGCGGGCGCGACCTCCGAAGACGTCAACGCGATGCTCGGCACGGGCCGGTTCGGCATGGCCGAAGAGACCGGGCGGATAATCAACGAGGCGATCAAGAAGGGCGCGCGCGACCGCCTCGGCATGGGCGAAGCGCTCGGGCGCGAGCTCGCTTCAATCGGCGCGGCTCACGCCGGGCTCTCGCTTCTTTGCGCCGCATACGAGGCGCGCGTTCCGGTGACGGTCCACGTCGCGCTGGGGACCGACATAGTTCACATACACCCGAACGCCGACGGGGCGGCAATCGGGCAGACCACATTTCAGGATTTTCGATTGCTATGCTCGCTCGTGCGCGCGCTCGACGGCGGCGGGGTCTATTTAAACCTCGGCTCCGCGGTAGTGCTGCCGGAGGTCTTTTTGAAGACGATCACGGTGGTTCGCAACCTCGGCCACAGCCTCGCGGATTTCTCGACCGCTAACTTCGACTTTATCCAGCACTACCGCCCGCTGACGAACGTCGTGCGCCGGCCCGTCGCGGGCAGCGGGCGCGGATTCTCGTTTACGGGCCACCACGAGATCATGATTCCGCTGCTGTGTGCGATGATCCTGGCCCAATGACCGTTCGCTTCTGTTCCACTCCTCTTGTAGCGATTGCTTACTTTCGAACGCTCGCAAGCCAAAACAAGGCCCGAAATTGCCCGCAATGCGCGCTCAAAGCCTCCAGGCCGCGCTGCGCCGCGGTCTGCCTCTCGGCACGCCCGTTGCAGTCTTTAAGTCCGTGAATTTAGGCGATTGAGGGAGGGCATGGGTATGAGAAAAACAGTTTCAGCATTTTTCCTGTCGGCGCTACTGGCCGTTAGCGCCTTCGCATTTCAAGATCACACGGCCCATCAAACCAGTTCCGATCAGACCGTGACCAGGAGCGATGGCTCCATGGTTAAAACAACCATTTCAAATGATGGCACGCGCACAGAGGTGCGCACTTTTAAGAGCGGCAACATCGCTCGCGTAACGCGCACGACCCATTCTGACGGCAGCCGCATGGTCGTCGTCGAATATCGCGATGGTCGCAAGGCCAACCTCGAAGAGGAGAGCGATATAGAGCAGGCGATGGACACGACCGCCGACAAGATAGAGATGGCCGCCGGTAAGGCCCTGAACGTCACGAAGGGCGTGGGCGAGGAAGTGGCCGATAAGACCGAAGATGTCGTCGACACGAGCGTGGACGCGACAAAGCGCGCCGCAAGCAAAACGAAGAAAGCTGGCAAGAAGGCCGTCAACAAGACCAAAGATGTTGCCGGCGACGTAGCCGATAGTCAAGGATGTAGTCGATAAGACGGATGACGTGGCCGACAAGACCGTTGATAAGAGCAAGGACGTCGCCCGCGCTGGGGTCAAGGGCGCGAAGGTCGTAGGCAATAAGGCGGAAGACGTGGCCGACAAGACCGTTGACACTTCTAAGGATGTTGCCCGCGAAGGAAGCGAAAAGGCTAAGGAAGGCGGCAAGCGGACCAAGAGCGGCATCAAGCGAATCGGCGCGTGGTTCAAGTCCATTTTCAATTAATGCCGGGGCTGACCTGACGAGAATACTAACGGACCGATACTGACTCTCTTCTACCGGCCGGCGCGCTGTTATCGGCGCGCCGGTCCTTCTTATAAAGACCGCTTCACACTCTTAAAGAACGAGCCAAGCACATCCGACACGGTGTGGCTGGTCGCGCCCGCCCACAGTCCCACGAACGCGGCTATGAGGTAATCCCTATTGATCGGCGCGAAGACTTCCCACATGTGGTCAAACGCGCCGGTGACGCTCGCAACCCCGGAAGGCGTTTCATCAAAGTAGGCGGCGCGCGCGTATAGCGCGGCGGCCACAAGCAGCGTGATGACGGCGAGAAAATATACGACGCGGATAAAGGTGCCGATCAGTATGCTGTGAGAAAGCCGCGAGCGATGCGGCAGCATGACTTTGTACGGCCACCAGATAAAGCGCAGCGGCCCCCACCGCGCGTACTGGCGGCTTTGAATATCGAGGTCCGGGCCGAACATCATCCCGCCAAATATCATCGTGGCGGTCGTGATGGCGGACACGACCCAATCACCGGTCAAGAGATAAGCCAGCGCGGCTGTGGGGGGCGCGAGCAGAAGCGTTATAAGATCGTGCGTGCGTCCGCTCGGCATAAGATTATTACATGTCCTCGCCGGCTACGCGGCGGCGGTCTTTAAGCTCAGCGAGCCTCCCCGAGTCCCACGACGAGGTATAGCCGTAGCGGTCGCCCGCGTAGGCCAGGCCGTTGACGCGGGCGGATTTGCACGCGGGGCAGACCGGATGGAGGCCGCGCGTGTTTACGCCGCAGCTCGCGCAGAGCGTGAACTCCGGGCAGAAGATCAAGCCCGCGCATTTCGTCTGGTAGAAGGCTTGCGAGATCAGCCGCCCCAGGTCGTCGGCGCTCGGAATGGATTCCCCCATCCAGACTTCGGTAACGGCGTTGACGAACCCGAATGCGTGAAATACGCCTTCGGTTCTCACGCGGTCGAGCACCGACACGACGCTGTCGGCCGCGAGCCGGACGCCATCGGTGTAGTACCCCGCATCGAGCGCCGCGTCGCCTCGCACCGCGCGGGCCGCGATCTCGCCAAAGAACCTGAGGTCGAGCCGCGCGAGCCGGTGCGAGGTCACCTCCGTCGTCTGCCCGCTCAGCAGGAAGCGCACCTTATGCTTATTCGATAACCGCTCGGCCTCGCGACTAAGATGGGTCAACACCTTCAGCGCAAACTCCATGGTCGCTTCGTACTCGTGTACGTCGCTGCCGAGCACGGCGCGGCACAGCTCGTTGAGCCCCACGAGGCTTATAGCGTGACTCGCCCAGTTGAGCTTCAAAAACGGCGCGCCGGTCGCCCGCGTCGTCAGCGCCCCGAGCGGGCCGCGCTCGCCCAGGGCGAGCAGCTTTTCGAGAAAGACTCGCTTTTCCAGGTGCGCCTGCGCGGCCGTCTCCATCAGGCGCGTCAACTCTTCAAAGACCTGCACGTGGTTATTGCCCGCGAGGTAGCCCACGCGCGGAAGGTTCAGCGAAACGATCTGGAACTCGGCCGAGCGCAGCGCGTGGTTTTGCGCCCGCGCGACCGCCGCGTCCTCGCGCACGCCGTAGCGGCGAAAGAAAGTGCCCTCGTCGTCGCGGTCGAAGACTATGGTCAGCCCGCCCCGCTCGACGGCAAGTCGGCTCGCGAGTTCGAGCAGCCCGCGGTAGCCCGAAATCTCGTTGAAGTGGCTGTTGATGTGCAGGATGAGCCGCGGCGTAAGAAAAGGCCGGCCCGAGCCGTCGCCTTCGATATAGACTTCGAGAAGCGACTGCAAGAAGCGATGCGCCTCCGCGGTGTAATCGCTATATGTCTTATCAATCGCCTGCCCGCCGGGGCCGACCGCCGGCCGCGCTTTCATGTAAGAAGGCGCGTCCCAATCGAGGTGCAGGTCCGAGAATATTATCTGCCCGCCGCGCGCTACGGCCGGGGCCGAGAACTCGAATACCAGCGTTTGAGCAAGCTGCTTGATGGCGCGCTCATCGCACCCGGCCAGAAACGGCGCGACCGCGAAATTGAGCGAATCCCACACGATCGGTCCCGACAGATAGCCTTGCAGCGCGGCCGACAGCTTTACAAGATGCGCGACGAGCACCTCGGCCCGGCGCGCGGGGCGCGAGCTGGCGAACCCTTCGGGCAGCGTTATGCCGAACTGCTTTACGTAATCGAGCGCCGAGATGAGCGAGTAAGGACGGTCTATCGCCCCTATGCCGTGTATGTGGATGTCGCCTACGAGGTGCGCGTTGGCTATCTGGTCGGAGAAGACATTCTGGATGGCGTACTCGCGCTTGATGGCTTCGGCAAGTATGAGGCTCGTGCCTTCAGGCCCGTAAGGCTGGGTGCTGGTTTCGCGAAACGAGCTGTGGATTATGCGGTCAACGTCATAGGCGGGCACCCCGAAGCGCGTGTGAGATCGGTAAGCATCTTCGAGCCCCAGCTCCAGCAGCTTGGCGTCGACGAGCCCGCGTATGAGCGACGAGCTGAGTGTCCGAAATCCCAGCTTCTGAATCATGTCGCGCACTTCAAAGCTGAGTTGCAGGGCGAGGTCCGGGTCTATGCTTGCCTCGCGAACGAGGGCGTCGGCGATGCGCTGCGAATCAAATAGCGCGACATCCTCGTCCGACCGGCGGACGAGCACTTCGGGCTCGCCAGCGGCATCGTCGGGTGAGGTATCGGCTCTGTCGCTCGGGGGGATGTGGTCGGGATCCATCGCGGAGTAAAAGATACTTGTTTTGCCAGCCGGAAGCAAGGATTGACCTTTTTCGATTGCCGATTTCGGATTGCGATTGCGGATTAAAATCTCATGGTGTATTTTCCGCGCGGTATGTCGAGAAGAAAGATAGGCATTCTCATATCGGGCCGCGGGTCGAACATGGTGTCGCTGATAGACGCGGCCGGCAACGGTCAGATCGACGCCGAAGTCGCGCTGGTCATCAGCAACACGGAGTCGGCGGCGGGAATTGAACGGGCGCGGGAGCGCGGGGTCGAACACGCTCGTCATCAGCCACAAAGGGCGTCCGCGCGAGCAGCACGACCTTGAGATGGCCTCGGAGCTAAAGCGGCGCGGCGTATCGCTCGTCTGCCTCGCGGGTTATATGAGGCTCGTAAGCCCCGCCTTTATACGCGAATTCGAACGGAGAGTTTTAAACATCCACCCTTCGCTGCTGCCGGCCTTCCCGGGGCTCGACGCGCAGCGGCAGGCGCTAGAGCACGGGGTAAAGATAACCGGATGCACGGTTCACATAGTCGATGAAGAGCTCGATCACGGCCCGATAATTTTGCAGCGGGCCGTCGAGGTGCTAGGTAACGATACGGTAGAGACGCTTTCGGCGCGCATACTCGAACAGGAGCACCGGGCCTACCCGGAGGCGGTGGCGCGGGTGATCGCTCCCGACTTCAGAGTCGAGGGCCGCCGCACGTTCTATCCTCACGAATAGAAAACGAGCGAGCGGCGGCATTTGTCATTTGCCGCCGCCTCGCTCGGGCTTGTTTTGTAAATCTTATTATTGCGTCTTCTCTGCGCCCGGGCGCTGCCAAAGCGCAGAGACTCCACCTTCATGAAAAACATCTTTTTGGAAGGCGGGATAAAGAGATTGAGGCAGCGACCCGATTGTCGGACTGCCTCGAAAGGACGATTCTACCAGCGTTATTTTTGATTATCGGGTCGCCGTCTAATCATTAGATTGCCTATACCCCCCGTCGGCGTTGCCCGAAAAAAATATCTGCCGGGGATTTATTCACAGGGCCGCGGCTCAATCCTCTTCCACCTCCAGAGCCGACTCGACCTCCTGCTTCCTGAGCCGCCCGAAATGCTCGATGATCCGCTCGGCCTGGCGCGCGCCCACGAAGGGCTTCAGCTCGGCAAAGCTCGCCTCGGAGACGCGCTTGAGGCTGCCAAAATTTCTGAGCAGCCGCATCTTGAGCTTTTCGCCGACGCCGGGAATCGACGTCAGCTCGCTTTGAAAATCCCGCATGGCGCGGCGCTTGCGATGATAGGTGACGGCGAAGCGGTGAGTCTCGTCGCGTATCGTCTGTATGAGGTGCAGCACCGGCGAATGATGATCGAGCCTGACCGGCTCGTCGCGCCCTTTGACAAACAGCAGCTCTTCGCGCTTGGCGATGGCGGCCGTCGGCAGCGCCTCTAGCCCCAGCTCGTGGAGCGCGCGCGCGGCGGCCGCGAGCTGCCCCTTGCCGCCGTCTATCAAGACCAGGTTCGGCAGCGGGCGGTCTTCGCGCAGCAGCCGCGAGTAGCGGCGCCCGACGACCTCGTACATCGATTGAAAATCGTCGGCGCGCCCTTCGACCGACCTGATCTTGAATTTCCTGTAGTCGCTCTTCTTCATCTCGCCGTGTTCGCAGACGACCATGGAGGCGACGTTTTCCGCGCCCTGTATGTTCGATATGTCGAACGACTCGATGCGCTCGGGCAGTTCTGGAAGCTCTAAAGACTTCCTGCAGCTCCTGAAGTATTCGCTGGGCGTCCGGGCGCTGGATGCGAAACCGCTGATCGAAATTCAGGCGGGCGTTCTTTTCGACAAGATCGATGAGGTCGCGCTTGACGCCCTTCTGCGGCACGACGATGTGGACGCGGCGGCCGCGCTTTTCGGAGAGGTACTCTTCGAGCAGCTCGCGGTCCTCGAAATCGACCGGCACATGGGCCTCTCCCGGCGCGTAGTCGCCCACGGTGTAGTACTGCTTGAGCGCCTGCCCCATGAACGCGCCGGGGTCGAACGGGTCGCTGAGGTCTTCCCAGAAGAACTCGCGTTTGCCGACAACTTTGCCCTCGCGCATGGTAAAGAGCGAGAGCGCGAGCTGCCGGCCCTCGCGGTAATAGCCGAACGTGTCGATGTCTTCGTCCGACACAATCATCATCTTCTGTTGCTGCCCGAGCTTCTGTATGGTGCGCAGCTGGTCGCGGTAGCGCGCGGCCGCCTCGAAGCGCAGCTCGTCGGAGGCGCGCGACATGCGCTCCTTGAGGTCGGCTTCGAGGTCCGCCGCCTTGCCTTGAAGCAGCGTCTCCACGTCGCCCACGGCTTCGTCGTACTGTTCGAGCGAGCATAGCTCTTTGACGCACGGGCCGAGGCACCGCTTTATGTGATACTCGAGACACGGGCGGTCGGCCCGGCCGTCAATCTCCATGGTGCAGGTGCGAAGCTGGAAGTGGCGATTTATGAGGTCGAGCGTCTGCCACGCGAGCGACGGCGGCAGGTACGGGCCGTAGTAGCGCGAGCCGTCCCTTACAATCTTGCGGGCGATTATGGCCCGGGGCGCTTGCTCGCTGGTCATCTTGATGTGCGGGTATTGCTTGTCGTCTTTGAGCAGGACGTTAAAGGGCGGCCGGTATTTTTTTATCAGGTTGCACTCCAGGGCGAGCGCCTCGATCTCGTTATCGGTGACGAAAAGCTCCAGGTCGGTTATGCGCGAGACCAGCTCGTTGGTCTTTGCGTCGTGAGAGCGCGAGGACTGGAAGTACTGCCGCACGCGGTTGCGCAGGTTCTTGGCCTTGCCGACGTAAAGCACTTTATTCAGCCCGTCACGATATATGTAGCAGCCGGGCTGCGTGGGCAGGTTGGCGAGTTTTTCCGATAGAGTCATAAGAGACAGGCCACAGATTACGGGCGGCAGGGGTACGGGTTACGATCTGCTCATCCGGGCCCCTGTAAAGTCTGCCTTTCCAACTGTAACCTAATCGACTTTATTCACGATGCGGTAGTTGCCCTCTTCGAATCGGAAGCGGAAGCTTCCTTCAAAGCGGCGAATGTTGGAGACGCCCGCCCCGGAGGCGAGCGTCGGCAGCCGAAGCGTGCCCTGGAACTGCGAGTAATCGATCGTGGCGTTAAAGCTGCGGAGTTTTGCGGCTTCCTTGTCGAGCGTCTCCAGGTTGTGGAGCCCTTCGATCCTTACCGTCAGCACTTCGCCCGTCTCGGGATCGAGCATGACGACGCCGGAGGCGAGCGGCATGCTGGCAATCTCGGCTTTGGGCACAAAGCGAAACCACCGCTCGTTCTTACGCTCGGCTACGACTTCCTGATAATTATAATTATTGATCTTTTCGGGCAAAAGCGGGAAGAAGGCGAGGTCCCAGACCGCGCCAAAAGAGAGCAGCGTCCTTTCCGATTCGTTGATCTTGCTCTTCGGGTTGCCGTTCTTGTCCGTATCGGACGTGACGCGGACTATGACCGGGACCTGCCCGCTCTTGTCAGCCACGTTCGAGGGCTCGACCGTCACGGCCGTCTCGCGCACCTCCTCGGGCCGCTCCTGCCCGTCTCTAATCTTATAGCGCTCGATGCGTATTTTCTGCCTGTAAAAACAGCGGTCGCGGACATAAAGCGAGCGGTCCTGGTTGTTGGACGCCTTGCGTATGAGATCCGGCACGTTAGTGGTCTGCGCTACCGCAAATTGGGATAAGAAGCCCAGGGCCAGCAGGCAGATGATAAGTATTCGTCTCATGGCTTTCTTGACTCCTAAATATCTTTCGTGTATTAAGTCTAGCGTCGCTAAGTAAAGTATAGTGTAGCCATCGATTAAGCGGCAAACGCCATCATAACCGGAAAGCATTCGAGCCCGTGCGGCTGTTCCAGTGCATAGCCCCGAGAGTATCCGGACCAGAAATCAGCGAGGAGGAGCTATATGAGATTTAAAGCGGTGGCCGTGCTTGCGGTTGCGCTGATAACCCTGACAGGCGGCGCCTGCGCTACAAAGAAGCACGTCCGCAACCGTATAAACGAGCGCGTCACGCCGCTCGAAAACCGCGCGGGCGAGCTTGAAGAGACTTCGCGGCGCAATACGCAGGACATAGGGCGGCTCGGGCGCGACATAGAAGACGTACGGTTGCGCACCGACCGCGCGCAGCAGCAGGCCGACCGGGCCGCGTCGGCCGCCGAGCAGGCCAACGTGCGCGTGGCCGGCGTAGAGCAGTCGGTAACGGACCTGCGCAACAACCTGGACCGCTACACGGTGCAGAAGGTGGCCACGATCCTGTTCCAGGTGGGCAAGTCGGAGCTGACGCCGGAGGCCCAGGCGGCGCTCGACGAGATTGCCAGCCAGATACGCGACCGCAACGGCTTCCTGCTTGAGATACAGGGGTTCGCCTCCGCCGACGGGGCGACCGATTACAATGACCGCCTGAGCCAGGCGCGCTCCGAATCGGTCCGCCGCTACATGGCCGAACGCCACAACATTCCGCTGTTTCGCATGTCGATACTGGGTTTCGGCGAGAGCCGGCCGGTCGCCGATAACGAGTCGCGCGACGGTCGCGTACAGAATCGCCGCGTTGAAGTGCGCCTGCTCACTAACAACGCCGTAAGCCAGCAGTCTAATTGAGGACTGATCGATGACGGGCGGGGGCTGAGCGAGTTATGAGACTGCTCGGCCCTCCGGCCTCGTCCACTGCCTGCCCGCCATGGATTTCCATCTCCATATCCCTGAAGGCAAGCCGTTCGACGCGGTCGCGCTCGGGCTGAATGCAGTAGACCATCTGGTAGTCGTCCCGCGCTACCCGGAATTCAACAGCAAGATTCGTTTTCTGTCGCACACCATCGCGTGCGGCGGGCAGTCCGCGACCGCGATGGTGGCGCTCGCGCGACTGGGTCTGCGGGCGCGCTACATCGGGAAAGTCGGCGACGATGAGATGGGGCGTTTTCAGATCGAGTCGATAGAATCAGAGGGGGTAGAGGCGGGCGGGGTCGCGGTGGTTCCCGGAGCCGAGACGCAAACGGCTTTTATAATAATCGACCGGGAGAGCGGCGAACGGACTATCATCTGGGACCGCGACGAGCGGTTGACGATCCGGGCGGAAGAGGTCAACGCCGAGGCGGTAACATCCGGCCGGGTGTTGCATCTGGACGGCCACGACACGGAAGCGGCGATTGCGGCCGCGCGCTTTGCCCGGGCGGCCGGCGTGCCGACGGTTCTCGACGTAGATAACGTCTATCCGGGCACGGACGAGTTGTTGCCTCTGATTGACTTTATCGTATCGTCGAGCGCTTTTCCCGAGCGGCTCACGGGCGAGCAGGATTTAGGCGCGGGTCTAAAGCGGATCAAGGAGCGATACGGTTCTGCCTTTGTTGCGGCGACCATGGGGAGCGAAGGCGTGCTGGCCTATTATGAGGGCCGGTACATACATTTGCCCGCGTTTAAGATTGAGTGCCGGGACACCACGGGTGCGGGCGACGCGTTTCACGGCGGTTTTATTTACGGGCTGCTGTCGGGGCTTTCGGTAGAAGAGACGTTACGGTTTGGCAACGCTGTTGCTGCCTTGAAGTGCAAAGCGGTCGGCGCGCGGACGGCCCTTCCGACGCTCGAAGAGGTAGCGGCGTTGCTTGCGGGCGAGTGATCTGTGATCAAGAGTATAGAGCGTCAGGGTTGACGCGTAAAAACCGCGTCGGCTAATATCCAGATTTGCGGTAAGCTTGCGCGAGCTTACATGCCGTGTGCGCTTGCGGTAAGCGAGGGCCGTTAGCTCAGGTGGTAGAGCAGCTGGCTTTTAACCAGCGGGTCGTAGGTTCGAGTCCTACACGGCTCACTTTTATTTTCAACCTCTTAGGGGTAGCCGTATGACTGCCCCTTTGTTATTTTTGACAATCTTTTGACAATCGCTACCATCATCGTAGTCTGCCAAGGCTTCCACAGCCCTTCTCTTCCGAAGTTCAGTAGCGTGGGTATATCGTTTAGTCGTTTGCAAACTGAGATGCCCTAAAACCTCGGCAATGGCAAAAGCGTCTATGCCTGCATCAGCCAACCTTGTTCCTGTCGTGTGCCTGAGATCGTGAAAACGAAAATCCATAATGCTCGCTTCTTTGCAGGCTCTTTTAAACCCTTTCTTGATCTCTGTCACATTCACCCCTGTATTTGGGTTGGTGAAAACAAAATCATAATCACCGTACCGCTCTTGGAGATTTGACAGAGTTTCTCTTGCAACAGAGTTCATTGGCACCTCTCTATCGTGGCCTGTCTTTGTGTTGGTCACATAAATAAGCCCTCGATTGAAGTCAATGTGTGGCCACTTCAGATTCAAAAGCTCTCCTTTGCGCATCCCTGTCTGGATGGCAAGAATCAACCAAGGGGTTTTAAGTAAGGTCTCTGGTCGTCTAGCGCGGCAAGCAGCCTCTGCTCTTCTTCTGTTGTCAGATACCGCTTCCTCATGTTGTCTTGCCTGAGCTTGTTCACTTTCTTGGCTGGGTTTGAGTCGATAATGCCATTGTCCACGGCCATAGAGAGAATCTTAGACAAGACTTCTAGATCACGGTTAACAGAAGCAGGAGTTCTTTGCTTGCCGAAGATTGTGATGCTTCTCTCCTTTGCCTTTTGAATTTCTCGATAAGGATAGGAGAGATCTGCGCAAATGTTTTCTTTCCGAAAAACTCCTTAATGGCCTTGCAGTGCATCAAGTCGTTTCTGGGATGTCTCTTATTCAGGCGGGCCCAAGGCAAGTAAACATTGTCTATGAATTCGGCAAGCATCACGTTGTCTGCCTGCGGCCTGTACTTTCCTTCAAAGACCTTGTGTCTCATCCTGACCTCGGCTTCTTCAGCCTGGGCCTTGTTCAAAGCTTCCGGTATTACTCCACGATACCGTTGCTTCCGTATCATGAAGTCGTAATACCACCGGCCTCCGATCTTTCTAACCATTCGCCTTCCTTTCCAGCCGCCAGCCAGTACAGAAGACAGCGCAATTATACAGCACCGTCATGACCTGACTCCTACAACTTTATTCATCCTTTTCCCTGGTCCATTCCAGTATTTCATCGAGCAGGAAAATGGTGCGACGACCTGCCTTATGAAACGGAATATTGCCTCGATAAACCCAGTCGTCAACCGACCGAGGTGATACCCACAAAGGTCGGCTACTTCTTCGACAGTTAGAAACCGAGGTATTGTTCCCTGTTCTCTCATACCGTTATCTCCCGAAATAAAGGATTGCTCACCTTCAGGCAACCTGGCGCAAAACCATATTGCGAAAGCAGGCTGTTGCAAGACGGCCTTCTACAAATTGCGAACGAAGAGCACCGCAATTTTACTGTTAAACAGCCGCTAATTGATTGCTAAGTTGCTGCTAAGTCACTTAACGGAGGCATTCTTGTAAGTTCTGTAAATACGCCTCTTACCGCTTTAAAACCTTTCTTAAAATTATTCTTTTTCGATTAAAGAGAGGGCCAGCCAAGCTGCTTCCCGCAGCTTCTGAATGCTGAGATCATCCAGCGTGCTAAATTGACTGAGAACGGCTACGGTTATACCTGATCCGCTCACTGTTTTGGAGACCTGTTGAAGTCGCTCCTCAGTATTGAATACAAAGATCACCATCCTTCCTAAAGCCCCCTCTTCTTTGTAGCGCTTCACCTTACCAACAAGCTCTGCCACTCCTTCTGTTCCCGTATCATATTCCCAGTGGGATCTTGATCATAGTTCCGTTCTCGGCTAAATAATCTACCGCCAAGTCGGGGTTGAGCTTTCCAGAGTGGGGAAGAAATTTACCGCTGCGACCTCGTAGCCCGATGCGACAATCTTTACGAACAAGTCTCTGACCGCCAAGTTGTGTGTGGTCGGATTGATGCTGCGAGTCGTGTAATAGACTTTCGCTTTGCCAAAGTTTTGAGACTTGATTCGCTTAGATTCGGCCAAAGATTTAAGGTCGCGGCTGGCCACCGGCGCGCGGGCGTTCTCAGATAGGTGCGTATAGCAGAGGGCAATGATCTGGGACGTGGAAAGGTAGCCCGCCTGGCTCACGTAGTGCAGTATCTTGTCACCTGCGTTAGCGAACTCTTTTGGTATGGCCCTGGTCGGCTGCTTGACCACCCTGCTGCAACCCTTCCGATATTTGCACAAGAGACGGCTCTTCCCGGTTCTGCTTGGACCGCATAGTTGAATAGTTTTCACGGGTCTGTTTAATGATCTTTTCGCCGAAGCTTTGATTAGCAGCTACCGGCGGCCTCGTCTGGAATTTAAAAGTGTCTTTGCTTTGTGTCGCGGGCTTACAGAGCGCTTCATGTGCCTGAGCGTCCAGGTTACTAACATCTGCCGGTTCATACTCTACCCAGCTCTGGCCTGAGGGCCGCCGCGTCAGCGGGATAGGATTGAAACATCACAATCGTGCCAACGTTGGCTAGAATCGCATTTCTGGTCTTTTGGTCAAGCACTGGCTAATGTATTGGTGGGCGAGCGTAGAAAAAAGCTTATACTTTCTGGCCTCAGACAGGATCTTTTCAAAGGCGCTGGTGATGAAATTTTGGAACTCATCTACGTATAGGTAATAGGGGATTCTGGCTTCTTTTGTCAGTGCTGCTCTTCGCATTACCGCGAGTCCAGATGGGAAACGATAAGTGATCCTAGTATTTGTGCCGAGTACTTCCCCAATCACACCTTTGGAAAGATTGACTAGCAGTATCTTCTGATTTTGCAGCACGTCAAAAAAGTTAAGTAATGAATCGCTCTGCCCCAGGATGCCTGCAAGGATAGGAGAGAGGGCAAACTTGGCGAGGCCGGTTTAAGATCGGCTGTGCTGCGTCCTTTGGATAACTGGAATACTGGTTCTGCCAGAAGTCCACGATCAGGGGGTTATTGATGCCCGAAAGCACTCGCTGGCGGTAGCGGGCGTTTTGAAATAGGCTCGATATATCCAGAAGCGTTGCGCCGGGCACGCGCAGCATCGTGTGGAATGCGTAGCGCAGGATTGTGTCCATACGCTCCCCCCAGGACTCAGAGATGCGCTTGAATGTGATAAGCAGATCGTCGGCAAGCAGTCCTATTTCATCTTCGTTCTCTGCATTCAGGATGTTTAAACCTACCGGAAACTGCTTATCGCCGGCGTTAAAGTAGATCGTATCTTCAACTCTGCTTTCCGGAATAGAGCGCAACACGTCCTCCACTAAATCGCCGTGAGGATCTATAACGGCTACACCAAAGCCTGCTTCAATGTCCTGGCAAATAGAATTAAAAAGGAGCGTAGATTTCCCGGTGCCACTTTTACCTACAAGTTCGACATGACGGTCTCGTACCGTATAAGGAATGACTACCGGTATTATCTGGCCTCTGGCCTGGCTTGTGCCGACCTCTACTCCAGGGCCTTCGGTATAGAGAAGGGGAGGGTGTTTAGATTTCATTGTCTGGGTCTCCAAAATACCTAGCCCAATGTCCTTGCCTGGAAAGTGGATCAGAGAAGCAAGCTCGGTGCTGGAGAGTAGATTTGCGTCAATAACGTCAAAGCGGCGATAAGGTTCAATCTCGGAAATCTCCATTGTTAGATCTGAGATGAATCTGACGCCGATACTCTGTAGCCGCATCTCTGATACTTCCCAATTCTGGCTTTGGGTTTCATACCGAGTAAGGAAGCCGGCTTTCACCTTGGATAGAAGCTCAAGGCTGTTACTTGCTATCTGCAGTCCGGCCAACCAGGGAAGCATTTTTTGTTGAAGCTGCTTTATACGACAATCGAGTGAGTGGATAAGGCAGCGCAGTGAGGCAATCTCACTGTATACTCCCGCTTCATTTTGGCGTTGTCGCGCTCGAATTCCCCGAGGCTTTCTTTATAGAGGTCACGGTACCTGTAGTATTCAGGATGATTTTGTTTGAACTCTGCTGCTTCATCCCTGGGGCGTTCAGCTAAAACTGAGCATGTGAGATTTTCCACGAGGTCGCGGTAATCGTCCAGAATCTTTGATGACAGCCTGTAAAGTCTCTTGTTTAAGTGGGCAAAAGAAAATATCGAGTAGTAGTAGGTCAGTGGGTGCTGCATTCTTGAGCAAGGCAGAAAGGAGCTTGGCTATAGGGGCTTACCGAAAACTCCTTGGGCGGTTTTATG
>CAWHTK010000014.1:0-141180 GCA_963832205.1 Blastocatellia bacterium
ACGAGCTCGGCGCGGTCGCGGATCTCGCCGAACGTCGCCGTGCTCGAGCCGAGCGCCGGAAGCAGGCCGGCGGCCCCGCCGCCCGCGGGGTCGAGGACGGCCCCGATCGCCTCGGCGAGCGCCACCGCCCGGCGCTGCGCCTCGATGCTGGTCTGGCCCAGCCCGTAGACGAGCGGCGCGCGCGACCGGCGGAGGATCGCCGCCGCGGCGTCCACGGCCTCGTCGAGGCGCGACCGTGCGGCCTCGATCCGCGCGACCGGCGGCCGGTCCGGTGAGCTCGGCGAACCACGCGTCGCCGAGCGCGCACGTCCGCGTCAGGCCGCGGCCGGCCTCGGCGACCGTCGCCTCGATGTCGTCGCAGGCGCACCCACATCCCGCGCACGTCGCGTCAGCCACCGGCCTTCACCTCCACGCGCGCAGCTCCGCGCGCAGCCGCGCGGCCTGCTCCTCGAGCGCCTGCCACGCTCGCTGCGGCGTCGTCGCGGCGGCGACGAGGGTGCAGATCGGATGGCCCGCCGCGATCCGCTCGCCGGGGTGCGGGACGTCGCGCACGCCGCGCTCCAGCCAGCGCTCGCTGTCGCCGATCGTCACGGCCTCGGTGGCGAACAGGACGGCCTTGCCGGCCGCGCGGCACGCCGGGCTCGATGCGCGGCAGCTCACCGGCGCAGGCCGCAGGTGCGCGTCGAACACGGCGACGCCGTACGCCGCCTCGATCGCCTCGAGCGACGCGGTCGGGCGCGGGTTGACCTCGATGCGTCCACGCGCGCTCGCCGTCCCAGATGAAGTCGACGCCGAACAGCCCCCGCAGCCCGAACGCCGCCGCCAGGTGCGAGCAGATCGCGCGCGCCTGACCCAGAGCGCCTCCGCTCGCCCGCCGGCAGCCGCGGCGGGGAGATGTTCCCGCACCAGCGGTAGCCGCGGACCCCGAACGCGCGCGCGCCGACGAGCTGCTCGGTGAGCCCGAGCACGACCGCGTCCGCCCGTCGCCGACCGCCGCGGCGGAGCACGCGAGGCCGTCGATGCGCTCCTGCACGAACGTCCCGGCGGCAGCGCGCCGCCGCGCCAGTCGCGCACGCGCGTGCCGCCGCCGCCGCGCAGCGGCTTGCGCAGCCAGCGGCCGGCGCGCTCGTCCGGTGCGGCGGCGAACGTCGCGGGTACAGAAGCCCGGCGTCGCGCAGCACGGCGCCGAGCCGCGCGGGTCGCGACCGCGCGCAGCGTCTCCGGCGTGTTGCCCAGCAGCGCGTGCCGCTCGGCCAGCCGCGCGACGAGCGCGGGATGGTTCTCGAAGCTCGCGCCGTAGACGACGCCGCTCGGCGCCTCCGTCGCCGCGGCGTCGACGAGCGCGCTCAGGCCGCCGCCCCCGGCTCCGACGGCGTCACGACGCGGCTCGCGCCCGCGCAGGTCGAGGTCGCCGAACAGGTCGAACGCGACCACTCGCTGACCGTCGCGCCTCGCCAGGTCCGCGAGCATGCGCGCGCTCAGGGCGATCAGGAGGAGTGGCTCACGCGGTGCGACGGCGTCAGAGCATACCCTCGACCAGCGCGACGAACAGCGTCGCGGTCACCAGGTCGGCGGTCGTCCCGGGGTTCAGCGCGTTGCCCGGCTCGCGCAGCGAGGCGTCGAAGCGCTGCAGCGCCCGGCGCCCGGCGGCGGTGCGCACGCCGCCGGCGGCGAGCACGTCGCGCGCGCCCGCCGACACCCGCGCCGCCGCGTCGGCGCCGCGCTTGCGGGCGATCAGCGTGTCGGGCGCGGCGTCGAGCAGTCGCAGGTGCAGCTCGACGATCGCGTCGCGCACGCCGAGGCCGTCGCCGAGCGCGGCGGCGAGCGCCGGGACGCCGGTCTCGAACGTCAGCGCGTAGTCGGTCACGTACTCCGAGGCGATCGAGTCGCGCTCCGCGGCGCTCGCCATCGCGTCGCGCAGGCCGATCGCCGGCTCGGAGCGCACGTCGTGCTCGACGCGCTCGCGCAGGCCGCCCGCGCCGGCGAGGCGGATCGCCTCGTAGGCGGCGCGCGCATCGGCGACGTCGAGCGCCCGCAGCGTGGCGGCGAGCCGCTCCCGCAGCGGCCCGCCGTCGAGCGCGCGCCTTCGCCAGCGGCGCGAGCAGCAGCGCGATCCCGAGGTTCGTGTTCGCCGGCGCGACGCGGCGCGACGCCTCGCACGGCCGCCAGCACCGTCTCGCCGACGCCGCGCTCGCCCGCGCGCGCCAGCTCCGGGCCGAGCGCGATCGCGCTGCGCAGCATGTCCTCGTAGGAGGTGTCGTGGAAGTCGTGGCTCGGGCGTGACGTTGCCCGGCTTCTCCGCGCTGACCTCGAGCACGCAGGCCAGCTGCGCGGCACCGGCGACGCTGTCGGCGCTACGAACGGTCGCGGCCGGCGCATGTGCGGGGATCGCCCCGACCCGCTTGACCCTCCGCGGCGCCAGAAGCTAGAGTCGCCGGCCCGTTCTGATTCCTCAGGCACACCGTCAACCATAGAGAGGACGGGTCATGGCACCGACGATGCTGGTCGGAGAGTCGCTCGTCGGCGAAGGCAACGAGGTCGCGCACATCGATCTCCTGATCGGCTCGAAGAGCGGGCCGGTCGGCGAAGCGTTCGCGAACGCGCTCGTGAACCAGAAGGAGGGCCACACAACCTGCTCGCGGTGGTGGCGCCCAACCTCCCCGCCAAGCCGGACACGATCATGTCCAACAAGGTCACGATCAAGGGCGCGACCCAGGCGGTGCAGATGTTCGGGCCCGCCCAGGCGGCCGTGGCCCGCGCCGTCGTCGACTCGGTCCGCGAGGGCGTCATCGCCGAGGCCGACGTCGACGACCTCTGCATCATCGTCGGCGTGTTCATCCACTGGGACGCCAAGGACGACAAGAAGATCTTCGACTACAACTACCAGGCCACGAAGGAGTCGATCGCGCGCGCCTTGGCCGGCGAGCCGAGCGTGCAGCACGGTGCTCGACTCCTCGGAGGCGGCGCGCCACCCGTTCGCGGGCGGGCGTCGGAGGGCTAGGCGCACGCCTGGCCGGCTGGACGGTCTGCGCGCCGTCGTCACCGGCGCGAGCAGCGGCATCGGACGCGCGATCGCCGAGGCCTACGCCGCCGAGGGCGCCGCCGTGCTGCTCACGCATCGGGCGTCGCCCGAGCGCGCGCAGGCGGTGGCCGACGCGATCGCGGCGCGCGGCGGGCGCGCGCACGTCCGCCAGGCCGACCTCGCGACGCGCGAGGGCTGCGAGCGCCTGGTCGCCGAGGCGCGCGAGCGGCTCGGCGGCTCGACGTCTGGGTCAACAACGCCGGCGCCGACGTGCTGACCGGCGAGGCCGCGGACGTGGGAGTGGGAGCGCAAGCTCGACGTGCTGCTGGCGGTCGACCTCAAGGGCACGATCGCCTGCTCGTACGCGGCCGGCGAGGTCATGCGCCGCCAGGAGCGCGGCGGGACGATCATCAACATGAGCTGGGACCACGTCACGACCGGCATGGCGGGCGAGAACCCGCAGCTGTTCGCGGCGGTCAAGGGCGGCGTGCTGGCGTTCAGCAAGAGCCTCGCGCGCGCCCTGGCGCCCGACGGTGCGCGTCAACGTCCTGTGCCCGGGCTGGATCGAGACGAGCTTCGGCGAGCAGGTCGACCGCGAGTTCCACCGCTCGGTCGCGGAGGGCACGCCGCTGGGACGCTGGGGCCGCCCGCAGGACGTGGCGGAGCGCGGCGCTCTACCTCGCCTCGCCCGAGGCGGCGTTCGTCACCGGCCAGGCGATCAACGTCAACGGCGGCGTCGTGATGTAGTCCAGCGGCTGACACCCGAAGGAGGATCGCCATGGAGCGGACCAAGCCCAAGCCGCAGGACGTACGAGCTCGACGAGGTCGAGGCCAAGCTCAAGGAGCTGGGCCTCGACGACTGGTACCTCGAGGACGGCTGGATCCGCCGCAAGTACAACACCGACGGCTGGCCGTCGACGCTCATGGCCGTCAACGCCGATCGGCTACCTGTGCGAGCAGGCGTGGCATCACGCCGACCTGTCGGTGACCTGGGGCAAGCTCTGGGTCAAGCTGCGCACGCACGCCAGCCGGCGGCATCACCGACAACGACTTCGCAGCTGGCGCGCCGGATCGAGGACACCGTGCTGTGGCGCCCGGCGGAGGACAGCACGCTCGAGGGCACGCCGAACAAGTTCGTCTTCAGCAAGGGCGGCCGCTAGCGGAGACCGGGCGCCGCGATGGCCGATCGCTACCTGTTCGTGACCGGCAAGCTCGCGGCGCCCGCGCTGCGCGAGACGCTGCGAGCGCGCCGAGCTGCCGTTCGACTACGACGTCGCGGTGATGAAGATCACGGTCGCCGCGCTGATGACCACGGCCTGGATCGCCCGCCGGCTCGAGGTCCCGCCCGACGTCACGCGGATCATGATCCCGGGCATGTGCCAGGGCGACGCCGCGGTGATCGGCGAGCAGTTCGACGTCCCGGCCGAGAAGGGCCCGGCCGACCTCAAGCGCCTGCCGGCGTTCTTCGGCCAGGCCGACGCGCGCTCGCGCTACGGCGCGCGCGACATCCGCGTGTTCGCCGAGATCAACAACGTCCCGCACCTCGACCGCGAGCGGATCGTCGCGGCGGCGACCTACTACCGCGACGCCGGCGCCGACGTGATCGACCTCGGGCTGTCGCTCGACCGCGACTGGCTCGACGAGGGGCCGGAGGTGATCGGCGACCTCAAGGCGCGCGGCTTCACGCTCAGCATCGACACGCTCGATCCCGACGAGATCCTGATGGCCGACGCGGCGGGCGTGGACTACGTGCTCAGCCTCAACGGCGCCAACCGTCACATCGCGCGAGCAGCTGCGCGCGACGCCGGTGCTGATCCCCGACACGCCCGACGACCTCGACAGCCTCGACGCGACGATCGCCCACCTGCAGGAGCTCGGCAAGCCGTTCCTCGTCGACCCGATCATCGAGCCGATCGGCGCCGGCTTCGCGGCGAGCCTCGGCCGCTACCTCGAGGTGCGCCGCCGCCACCCCGACGCCGAGATGTTCATGGGGATCGGCAACCTGACCGAGCTGACCGAGGCCGACACCACCGGCGTCACCGCGATGCTGCTCGGCTTCTGCCAGGAGCTCGGGATCCGCAACGTGCTCACCACCGAGGTGATCGACTGGGCGCGGGGCGCCGTGCGCGAGGCGGTCCTGGCCGCCAAGCTCATGCACTTCGCGCAGCAGGAGGGCACGCCGCCCAAGCACGTCGACGGCCGGCTGCTGACGATCAAGGACGAGGAGGTCCGCCCGTACACGGAGGCCGAGCTGCGCGAGCTGCACGCGAGCATCACCGACCCCAACGTCCGCATCTTCACCGATGCCGACTGGATCTACGCGTTCAACGCCGAGCAGTTCGTCAAGGGCACCGACATCAACCAGATCTTCGACGAGCTCGGCGTCGACGAGCACACGCACGCCTTCTACCTGGGCAAGGAGCTCATGAAGGCGTCGATCGCCCGCGGGCTGGGCAAGAACTACCGGCAGGAGTCCCCACTCGCAGAGCTTGCGCGCGAGATAAGCAGGATCAACAAAGAATCGGGCAAGCCTTTATGGCCGACTCATGGCGGTGTTTTTCCAGGCGTATTGATCACTACGCTTGGCGGCAGATCGCTTTCGGGAATCCACTGGCCGCCTCAGTTATCAATATGGCGCAAGCTCGACCCGACCAGGGGAAGCTTTGAGAGTTTTTATAACAGGTATGCGGAGGTGGCGTTGCAGTACATCGGCGAGGAAAGGAGAGTCACTTTTGCTAATCCCATCGATGGCGCGCTGACAGTTGGCATCTCTCCCTTCAATCCCGGTTTGAAAGAGTTGGGCGCGCGATATGTGCTGGCTATGGGCGAGGCGCAGGCTCAGCTTGATTCGGCCGGGTTGCCCATCCTCTACAAGTCGGGGAGGGCGGATTTTACTATCTATTCGATTCCTGACTCGCCGTGAGGGGGTTGGAATCCTATACGCCGCGCGACCAGCAGCAGAAGCGCGCCGGCCGCCAGCACTGCTATGCCGACAAGCGCTCCCACGCCCGTGAATGCGAGGCTTGAGTAGAGCAGGTAGGCGCTCGACGCGCAGAAAAGTATCGGGGGCAGCGGGTAGAGAGGAACGCGAAACGGCCGCGGGGTTCGAGGGTCGCGGGCGCGCAGGATAAAGACCGAGCCGCCGGTCAGCAGAAAAAAGAACCAGAAGACCGGCGCGGTGTAATCAACCATGGTTTCGAAGCCTCTCCGCTGGAGCGCGCCTAAAACGACAAGCGCAAGCGTTATCGCGCCCTGCGCCAGAAGCGCGTTTATCGGAGCGCCCACCCGTTCATTCCACCGGCCGAGCGGCGAGAAGATCGTGAAGTCGCGGCCGAGCGCGTAATTGCCGCGGGCTCCCATAAGTATCGTGGCGTTAGCCGACGTCAGCGCGGATACGGCGATCAAAGCGCTGATAAACAGCGCGCCCCGCTCGCCCATCGCAAGCTTCATCACGTCAGATGCGACCGCCTGAGATTGGGCCATCGCCGGAAGCCCCAGTCCATTTATGTACGCCATGTTGATGAGCAGGTAAAGAACAGTCACCGCGAGCAGGCTGAAGATCAGCGCGCGCGCGATGCCGTTCCGCGCTCCACGAATCTCGGCGGAGACGTATGCCGAATCGTTCCACCCGCCGTATGTCAGCAGCACGAATATCATCATCAAGCCCCAGGCGGCGCTCGCCGGGGCCGTAGCCGTGGCGGCTGTCTGATCGCCCCCACTGGCTGCAACCGTCTCCGGACCTGAGAGCGCAAGCCCGGCGCAGATGACTATCACCACTCCAAGGGCTTCGATTGCCGTAAGAAAGTTTTGCGCCCGCTTGCCCTGCCTTATGCCCAGTATGTTCAAGACGGTCAGCACGACGACTACGAGCGCGGCATAAATTGACGATGAATTCTCGCCGAGGCGAAAGAGTTGCGATGCGTAATCGCCGAATACGAAAGCCATCAGCGCGATTGACCCGGTCGGTATGACCGTCAGCCTCGCCCAGGCGAAAAGAAAAGCGAGGTTCCTTCCGTAGGCGCGCGTAAGAAAATGGTATTCGCCCCCGGCGTTGGGGTATGTGGTGGCAAGCTCGGCATAGCATAATGCACCCGCGAGCGAGACGATGCCGCCAATCGACCACGCGAGGAGTACGGCCGTTTCGCTCCCGGCGTTTGCCGCGACAAGCGAAGGAGTCCTGAATATTCCCGCTCCGACGACAATGCCGACGATGAGAGCAACCGCGTCAATTACTCTAAGCGCCGGGGCCGGGGCATCCTTGTGTGTCGCGGCAACGGCCTCCGCGGGTTGCTCATCGAGTTTTCGCCTCATCGTAAACGCTGGTGCTTCCGGCGTTGCGCAAAAAGAGGTAGGATGAGAGTCCCGTAGGGACGCGATATTTATAGAAACAGTCCTGGATAAAACCTGAGCTCCGTCAGGAGCGGGATGTAAACATTCCGCCCCTACGGGGCTTGGAAATATGTCATGGAATCTTTTCTATAAACATCTCGCCCCATCGGGGCTACAGACTTCAGACCATCAGGCAGACTTCTTGTGCAACGCTGGTGCTTCGTCCATTCCCCTCCCTTCTCAGTAGAGGTCGCCGAGCCAGCCGTCGGCCAACAACTGGTTGATGGCTCCCGCGATGAGCGGAGCTACTGATACTACCTTGAGCTTGGGCGAGTGCTGCTCGGCCGCCGCGACTGTATCCGTGATCAGGACTTCGCGCACGGCGGAGTAATCAAACATTTCGTGAGCCCCGCCCAGAAGCAGCCCGTGAGTGGAGGCTACGTAAATCTCTTCGCGCGCTCCCGCCTCCAGCAGCGCGTCAATGCTTCTAACGATGGTGCCGCCGGTCGAGATTATATCGTTGACGATCAGGCACGCGCGCGATTCTACGTCGCCGACAAGGTGCGTGACGGCCGTATCGGTCCCGCTGACGCGCCGCTTGTGCAGCACAACCAGGGGCAGGCCGAGACGGGTCGCGAATTCCGTCGCCATCTTTACGCGGCCCGCATCGGGCGAAACTACGACCGTGTCCGAGGGCGACAGGTGGCGCATGGGGCCGCAGAGCGTGGGCGTGGCCGAGAGGTTGTCGACCGGTATCTGGAAGAAGCCTTCTATCTGCGGGGTGTGCAGGTCGATGGTTACGATGTGGTCGATATTGACGGCCTGTAACAGGTCCGCGGTCATCGAAGCGGCGATTGCTTCGCGGCGTCCGTGCCGCTTGTCCGAGCGTGAATACCCGAAGTACGGGATTATGGCCGTGATGGTCGCGGCCGAGGCGCGTCGCAGCGCGTCGGCGAACGCCAGCAGCTCGACAAGGTGATCGTTTACCGGCGGCGACGTCGATTGGATTATATAGACCTCTTTGCGCCTGACGCTCTCTTCGAGCCTCACCGACAGCTCGCCGTCCGGGAATCGCTCGACCGAAGAGAGGCCCGGCTTCACGCCAAGCTCTTGCGCTATCGAGGCCGCGAGGCCCGCGCTGGCCGTTCCGCTGAAGATCAAGAAATCATCCATTGAGATCGGAGAGAGCCAGAATCATCGCAACAGTTGAAGGCTCAGAGTGTGCGGCCCGTCAGGCTCGCAATCGCCACGGCAAGCTCCGGCAGCTCCACAGGCTTCGGCACATGCACCTGGTACCCCGAGGCGAGCGCGCGTATTCGGTCCTCGGTCCTCGTGTACGCCGTGAGCGATATGGCGGGAACTCTCCCGCCCTCCTGCTCGCCAAGCTCCCTCACCCTCCTTATTAAACTATATCCATCTTCGCCCGGCATGCCGATGTCGCTGACGAGTATGTCGGGCCTCATGCGTTTTATCGCATCGTAGGCTTCGGTCGCGGAGCTGGCCTCTAAGACCTCCGCGCCGCATGTCGTAAGCATCGTTTTTAGCATATCGCGGGCGTCCGGCTCATCATCGACAATCAATACTTTCAACCCGCTGAGCGACGGGAGGTCGTGGGTTGAAAAGGCCGGCTCGCTCGCCGGGCGCAGCGGGGGAATGTAATGCTCTCTGGCCAGGCCCGCGGTGATCGGGAGCCTCACGCTCAACGTGGTCCCCTTCCCCGCGCCCTCGCTGAAGGCGTAGACCGTCCCCCCGTGCAGCTCAACGATGTGGCGAACGATCGCAAGCCCGAGCCCGAGCCCGCCATGCGCCCTCGAAGTCGAGCTGTCCGCCTGCCGGAACCGGTCAAACACGTAAGGAAGAAACTCCGGGCTGATGCCGCTCCCGGTGTCGCTTACGATTATCTCGACCTGCGAATCGAACCGCTCCAACCTCACCTGAATCAGGCCGCCTCGGGGCGTGAACTTCACGGCGTTCGACAACATGTTCCACACCACCTGTTGCAGCCGGTTGGAGTCTCCAGAGACGGGCCCCGCGCCGGTATCCATTACCGCCTGTAAGCGAATCTCTTTGGCTTCGGCCGCGGGGCGAATCGTATCGACCGCCGAGGTGATGACCGAAGCCAGGTTGACGGGCTTAACATCGAGACGGAGTTTGCCAGTTATGATCCTTGAAACGTCGAGTATGTCCTCTACTATCTGCGACTGCAACTTCGCATTTCGCTCTATAGTCTCTACCGCGCGTTCGAGCGACTCGCCGCTGAGCCGCCCCCTGCGCAAGAGCTGCGTCCATCCGAGTATGGCATTGAGCGGCGTGCGCAACTCGTGCGAGACGGTGGCGAGGAATTCATCCTTGGTGCGATTCGCGTGCTCGGCCTCTTTCCTCATTCGCATCTGCTCTTCGTAAAATTCCGCGGAGCCTATCGCCGCGGCCGCCATGTTGGCCAGCGCGGTCGCGACCCGCTTCTCCAGCTCAGAAAAGTGGTGGTGCTGCCGATAGTAAAATGTGATTGATCCGGAAAACTTTCCGTGTATCTTCAACTGCATGGAAAGCAGCGATAGTATATTCTCGACCCTGTACATCTCTTTTCGCGAGGCAAGCACAGGATCGCTGGTAACGTCCTCGCTCACAAACGGGCCGTCCACCGTTTGATTGCTCCCGGCCTGTGAAAGCAGGACGCTCATCGTCTTGTAGGCGTCCGACAGTCCCGACGAGACGACGATCCGCCACTCGCCTATTCGCTCATCCAGACGCCAGACGGCATATGCATCGGCCGCGACAACCCTTTGAGAGATTGTGAGAATCGCCGTCAGGACTTCGCTCAACATCGGCGAGCCGATCAGGGTGTCGGAGGCCTGCACCAGTTGTTGCAATCTCTCTTCGATGCCTCGGTGAAGTTCGAGCGCGCGCTGAGCGCTGCGATAGAGCGAAGCATTGTTCGACGGCGAGCGCTGCGCGTGCGGCAAGCTCCTGGGCGAATGTCATGTCGTCATCCGTGTAAGCGCGCCCCGATTCGGCCATCACGAAGATGATGACGCCCACTCCCCTTTCGCGGACGAGCAGCGGCACTATGATGTAAGACTTGACCCCGATGCTGCGCAAGAGTTTCAGGTGCGCCGGCGAGCTGGCCGATTGCTCAAGCAATGAGTCCGGGATTTCGCTGGCCATCTGCGGCTTGCCGGTGTCGAGCACCTCCCTGATCGGGTCGGGCCGCTGGGGGTCGGGCGGATACATCCGGCTGACCTCATGAGCGAGCTCGACCTTTTTCGGGTCCACATGCTCGACGGCCAGCCTGTTGAGCGTCCCATCCTCCGCAAGCACATCGACCGCGCACCAGTCGGCGAAATCCGGCACCGCAAGCCGCGCGACCGTCTTGAGCGTCTCCTGGTAATCGAGCGACGAACCGAGCGCGCGGCTCGCCTCGGCTAAGAACTTGAGCGATTCTTCGTAGCGCTTCTGGTCATCTATGTCCGTGCAACTGCCGAACCAGCTTATCACCTGCCCGTTGGCGTCTTCGACCGGCCTCGCCCGGCCTAAGAACCAGCGATAGAGACCCTGCGCGCGCGAGTAGAGCCGGTACTCGATGTCGTAGCTTTCGCCGTCGCGCCAGGCCCGCTCCCAGGTCGCGAGCGCGCGCACCCTGTCGTCAGGGTGTAGTGCATTGATAAACCCGAACCCGAGAGACTCCTCTTCCGACAAGCCGGTGTATTCGTGCCAGCGTTTGTTGAAGTAGTAATGCCACCCGCTGCTGTCGCTCGCCCAGATGAGCTGGGGGACGAAATCGGCTAGCTGCCGGTAGCGGCGCTCGCTGGCCTCGGCCTGCAACTGGGCGAGGCGGGCCGACTCCTCCTCAAGGCGAAGCTTCTCGCTCATTCTTGCCTGCTCGGTCATATTGCGCAGCACGATGACGTAGAAATCCCCGCCGGGCAAACTCACTAAGGATGCGCGAGCCTCGGCCTGGACCGGCTGACCCTGGCTGCCGGCCAGTTCGAGCTTGCCGAGCCATTGCCCCTGACGAGCCATGCGAGCGAACTCAAGTTTACCCCGCTCGGACCCGGCCGAAAGTTTATCGCCCAGGTTCATGGCGAGCAGCTCCTCGCGCGAATGGCCCAGCATCTCCACGGCCGCGCGGTTTGTTTCGCAACACTGCAAGTCGCCGTCGGCCACAAGTATGGCGTCGGGAGCGCCTTCGAAAAGGCCGCGGTACAGCGTCTCACGGCCCTCATTCAGGAGGCGGGCCTCCTCTCCCATCTTAATCGCTCCTCGTCAACGTGGAATCTTTTACAAATCAGGCATAAAGAATTCGCCCGCCTTGATCGCGGGCAATGTGAGTATTAGCGTCCACACCCGGTCCGCCGATTAAGCGGCCGGGCAGTTCAATCAGTTTACACGCTTATCAACCTCGGTTAAAGCCGCCCATCTGATGCGCCCTCGGCCCGGATTGACCCCGCCGCCGTCATTTAATTTAGAATTGTGCATCTTTTAGCCTGCTCTGTATCGTAATAAGGTCGAAGGCTCATTCCGTCAGGCGGACAAGCATAGATTGATTTACCTCGGAGGATTCAATAATGAAGTCAGGGCTTAAGCCGATAGTGGCCGTCATGTTTTTGGCGGCGGTTTTTGCATCAATAGTCTCTACGAGCGCAAACGACACGGAAAGGCGTAACGCGAAAGGGACAAAGGCGGTCACGTTTTTTAAAGACGTTGCCCCGATCTTTAATAATAAGTGCGCCGATTGTCACAGGCCCGGAGAGGCCGCGCCTTTTTCAGTCCTCACCTACGGCGATGTGCGGCCGTGGGCAAAATCTATAAAGGAGAAGGTCATCAACCGCGAGATGCCCCCGTGGCACGCCGACCCGCACGTGGGCCGTTGGGCAAACGACAGGCGGTTGAGCCCGGAAGAGATCGAGACCATTACGGCCTGGGTCGATCAGGGCGCGACCGAGGGCAATCAATCCGAGGGCGCGCGGACGCCGAGCTACGCCGAAGGCTGGCTCATAGGAAAGCCCGACGTGATATTCGAGATGCCGGAAGAGTACACGGTCGAGGCCTCGGGGCCGGATGAGTATCAATACTTCGACGTGCCTACGAATTTCACCGAAGACCGGTGGGTGCAGATGGCCGAGGCGCGTCCCGGCAACCGCAAGGTGGTGCATCACATAATAGCTTTCGCCGTCCCGCCCGGAAATCCTTCGCTCAACAAGATGCCGAAGGAGATGAGGGACAAGGCGGTCGAGATGTCTTTGATGAATACTCCGTTTTATCGAGACGGATTCCTGATAAGGATGAGGGACGGGCAGCCGGTCCATGACGAGGCGAGCACGGTCCCCGATAAGTTGCGGGGCTTCAACAACGTCGATGATTTTTTGACCGCATACGCCCCGGGCAGCAATTACGGGGTGTGGGCGCCGGGCACCGCAAAGCGAATACCGGCCGGCTCCATGATACGCCTGCAGGTCCACTACTCTAAGGTGGCGGGCGAGGTCCAGAAAGACCGCTCGATGATCGGGCTGGTCTTCTCCAAGCAGCCCCCGGCCAGCATGCTGAAGACGCGGGCGGTCGCGAACATGTTTTTCCAGATACCTCCGCAGTCGCCCAACCACAAGGTGACGGCCGTTGTGGACGCCCCGGAACGACATAACGATCTACGCGCTGATGCCGCACATGCATTATCGCGGCAAGGCGATGGAGATCAAAGTGACCTTCCCGGATGGCCGTTCCGAGTCACTGTTGAACGTACCCAATTACAGCTTCGCGTGGCAGACGGCCTACCTGCCGGTGAAACCTTTGAGGATTCCCGGCGGGAGCAAAATCCTGGTGACCGGATATTTCGACAACTCGGCGAAGAACAAGTTTAACCCCGACCCGAGCAAGACGGTGAGATACGGCGAGCCGACTTATGACGAGATGATGATGGGCTTCCTCGACTACGTCGTGGAAAAACCCGCCACGCTCCACAAGGTGAAGCCGGAAGTCTTCGACGCCTATGCCGGTCGCTATCAGATGGGCGCCCCCGACCGCTTCTACGTGGTGACGCGCGAAGGCGACCGTTACTTCGGCCAGGCGACGGGCAACCCGAAACGCGAGCTTTTTGCGATCTCCGACGACCGGTTCTCGATCCCGGAAATCGACTCGCAGTTAAGATTCGTCAAAGGCCCGAACGGCGAGATTGCCGAGATGCTCTACGAGCAGAACGAGCGATCAATCACTGGCAAGAAGATCAAGGACGCCGACGCGACCAAGAAATAAGTATCGAACCGCGCGCGGTTCGAGATGATCAGCGCGACAAACCCGGGTAGTCCCAGAAAAGCTCCGAGTTAGAAATAACCCGGAGCTTTTTTTATGCCGCTCGTTATTATCAAGTAGAAGATAGTATTTTGGAGTGCTGCGACTTGTCGCAGCTTTTTGAAGCGGCGACTTGTCGCCGCGACTTTTATATTAATCTCTTAATCGAGCCGACAAGTCGGCTCTTGACAAAGCGGTGACAAGTCACCGCACTCCATATCTCCTCTCTCAACTCTCTATTACACTACAACCGGCGCGTACATAAGATTGTGTATCCGCACGGTCAGATGATAATGTGAATGACCAATTTACCTTTAGATTTGAGGGCCGGAGACCACGATGAATAAGAGAGACGTGCTAAAGGCTTGGGGGCGAATTCTAACCGGATATTATCCGATGCTTTCAATCGAGATAACTAAGGAATGTCCCCTCCGTTGTCCCGGCTGCTACGCATACGAGGCCGAGCACCTGCACCAGCTCGGACCGTTGCGCTCGCTCGCGGATCATAAAGGGGACCAGTTGGTAGAGGGCGTGGTTGCGCTCGCGCGGCGCTATCGCCCGCTTCACATCTCGATTGTCGGCGGCGAGCCGCTCGTGCGTTTCAGGGAGCTTAATCAGATTCTGCCGCAATTAAACAGTATGGGAATCGAGGTCCAGCTTGTCACAAGCGCGGTGCGGCAGATACCGCCGGAATGGGCGGGCATCGAGAAGCTTCAAGTTGTGGTCTCGATAGACGGCCTTCAGCCGGATCATGACCTGAGACGACAGCCCGCGACTTATGAGCGAATACTTCAGACCATAACCGGCCATTCCATAACCGTCCATTGCACCGTCACCAGACAGATGACCCGTCAAGCCGATTACTTCGACCGGTTCGTCTCTTTCTGGTCGGCGCGACCGGAGGTCCGCAAGATATGGTTCAGTCTATTCACGCCGCAGGTGGGGGCCGAAGAGGAAGAGATATTAACGCCGTCCGAGCGGGCCGCGGTGCTTGTAAAGCTCGCCGGGTTGCGCGACGAATTCCCGAAGCTTGAGCTACCGGATGCCGTATTGGATGGCTACCGCAAACCGCCGCAGTCCCCGGACGAATGTATATTCGCGAATACGACCATCAGCATGACGGCGGATTTGAAGGGCAGGATCACGCCCTGTCAATTCGGCGGGAATCCCGACTGCTCGCAATGCGGCTGTATGGCATCGGCCGGATTGAACGCGGTCGGCGATCACCGGCTCTTCGGGTTTGTGCAGCTCAGGTCGATTTATAACGCGTCATTCCGCATAGGCGCGACGACGGGCAAGATGCTCGGCAACGGAGTCTGGGCCGAGTAATCCGCTCCCGTAACCCGCCCGCGCGGGGTCACAAGCCGAACCGCCGATGCTCGACCATCAGGCAGCGGTCTTGAACGACCTTGATGCCCGCCCTGGCCAGCCGCTCGGCCGCCCGGTCGTTTCGTATCCCCGATTGAAACCAGACTATCTTCGGCATCTTCTTCAGTATGTCGTCGAGATGCGCGTCGATATCCTGTGGGCGGCGGAATACGTCAACCATATCGACATCGCCGGGGATTTCAGAGAGGCTGCGATAGACCTTTTGGCCGAGTATCTCGGTCGCCTCCGGGTAATAGACCGGCACGGGCACAACTTCAAGACCCGCGCTCGCCAGGTATTGCGGGACATAAAACGCCGGCTGATTCAACTGCTGCTCCGTCTTTATGCCCAGCACCGCGATTCGCCGGGTCTCGGAAAGCAGCTCCCTCAATCCTCCGCTGCTGTCAATGATATTCTCTTTCCAGTCCATAATCGCCCGATCCCTTTTTAGATTAGCGCGCGACGCGCACTTCGGCTGGGCGCAGTATTTCGCCGCCCCAGCGGTATCCCCGCCGGAACTCATCGACGACCGAGCCGGGCGGGTATTCGTCTGTCTCGACGCTTGCGACGGCTTCGTGAAGCTCGGGGTCGAACATCTCTCCTTTGCTCTCGAATGGGGTCACGCCTTCGGCTTCGAGTATGCCGGCCGTCTTGCGACGTATCGCTTCAAACCCTTCGACTATGGCCGGGTCGGCCGACTTCATCTGTTCGAGCGCGCGGTCGAAACTGTCAAGCACGTCGAGCATTCCCAAAATAAGCTTGCGCTTGCCGGCGCGGGCGGCGCTTGCGCGCTCGCGCTCAACTCTTTTGCGATAATTATCAAAATCGGCAAGCGTCCGCACATACAGCTCGCGGGTTCGCCGCAGCTCCGTTTCGAGATTCGAAATCTGCTGCGACTCTTCGCGATCCTCAAAAAATCTATCCGCGGACATAGGGTCCATATCCCTCCAAGCCAATAGTTTTTTATACCCTGCTCATCTCAATTATTATCAAGGATCAGGCATCGCGCCAGACCCGGCCTCGCCTACACCTTCAGCTCGGCCCGCATCCTTAGAAACCGCGTGATGTTATTGCGAGTGATGATGCCTTGAATCCTGCCGCCCGAAACAACTGGCAACTGGTTGAGATGCTCTTTTTCCATCGCCTCGATTGCTTCCGTCACCGGCACGTCAGGCTCGATGGTTTTGAACTGATCTATCGGCCGGCAGACCATATCAACCGTGGTGAACGGCCAGCGCTGCCTGGGCACTTCTTTCAGATCGTTGACCGTAAACAACCCCGCCACTTCGCCGTTCTCGACTACAAGAAAACAGCGCCGACCCGTGGCAAGCACGTACTCGTCGGCGAGCGTTTGCAGGTTCAAATTGCCATCGATCATGGCGCAATCCTTCGCCATCACGTCTCCGACCGTTACGCCTTTAAGCCCGGCCAGGACTTCGGTCTGGAGCAGGCTCGTTCTCGCGGCCTGAAGCAAGAACCAACCGATAAAGGCTATCCACAACGACCCGAACCCCGCCCCGCCAAAAAAGCGCATCACCCCCATAGCTATAAAACCCAGGGCGACCAGTTGCCCGACATTGGCCGCGATCCTCGTCGAGCGGTCGGCGTCTCCGGTTATCCACCAGATTATCGCGCGCAAGACCCTGCCGCCGTCGAGCGGGAATCCGGGAATCATGTTGAAGACGGCGAGGCTAAGATTGATAAAGCCGAGCCAGACAAGTATCGCGAGCGGCGGCGTGGCGGGCGTCGCCGTCCATTGCCAGCCCGCGAGCGCTGAGATTAATAGAGAGACCACGCCGATCAAAACGCTCATGATCGGGCCGGCTATCCCTATCCAGAATTCGGTCTTCGCGTCCTCAGCCTCTTTCTCTATCTCGGCGACTCCCCCGAGCGCAAAAAGCGTGATCGAGCGCACCGGGAGGTCCCGGCTTTTTGCCACGAGCGCGTGGGCAAGCTCGTGCGCGATTATCGTCGCGAAAAACAACAGGCCAGTTATCGCGGCGCATAGCCAGGCAAGGCCGGCGCTCCACTCCGGGTGGCTGACCTGGAAGTGGGCAGACAACGAGACCGTGATCAGCATCGCTATCATCAGCCAGCTAAAGTGAATCCCTATCTGTATTCCGAATATGCGGCCGAGCTCGACATGGCTCTTCATCAATTACTCCCTATAACCAGACCGCTGTAGCGATTAACTACGCGCCAATCGGCAAAAGTGTACATCCAGGATTGTATCCGCTCTTTTCTTCATCCTGGAGCGGTTCAGATATGCTTATTGCAACCGTCGGGCCATATCGGAATGGGTTTCACGGAGAATGAGTAAAGGTGAGTTTTGAGACGGCGAGCCAGCGCTCAGCGCGGGAATCGGAAATCCGGGTGGCCTCCTTTCGCGATCATTATGTTGGTCTCTTCGCCTTCCATCGCAATGTGAATTATGGTACTGCCCACTTGCAGCATGTGCGTTTTCGCCCTCCTCTTCCAAGAGCACGTTTATGCCAGGAATGGAGCGGTACCAATTGATTACCGTGTCAAAATCATCCGCGGTCGTTAGGTTTATGATCTCCGCATCGCCTGCCCTGGTTACCTGCTTTTCGGCTCCAGGATAAACAAGCGCATCGTCCGCTATAGGCGCATCGGGCGCGCGCGGGAGGCTGAACAGGGCCGGGGCCGCCGCGAGGGCCGCCGCCGGGGGCCGATGCCGATTGGACCGCGGGGCGCATCGGGCGGCGTTTGAACCGTGACGAGCGGTGACTGGCGGCTGACGAGAATCACGACGAGCAAGGCGACAAGAAGCACCGCGACAACAGCCGAAAGAATAATTATCGCCTTCTTCTGACCGCGGCCCTCCATGCTCTGCGTTGCGTGCGCGGGCATCCCCATCATTGGAGAATAAGTCGGCGAGGTGTCGGCCGCGTTCACGGGTCGCGTCTGGGGCTCAAAATACTGCGGCGGGTCCAGCTCGCGCGTAGTAGCTTCCGAATAGACTATCGGACGGCCGCACTGGCGACAAAACCTGGCGCCCTCTTCAATGCTCGCCCCACAATTTGCGCAGACCATATTAGCCATAACTTGTGACAACTAGATTATTCCAGCGCCACTCGCGGAAGCAAGCGATCAAAGCCGCTTCGGGACAGGTCACTCGATGATCTCGAAACTGACCCGCGTCCGACCGAAAAGAAGCTCGTCGCCCGATTGCAAACGATTGCCGCGCGTGTTCGAGCTGGCAACAAGGATGTCGACTCCGGCCCGCCTTATGCGCGTGCCGTACGCGCTATGATCGTCGAACAGGCGAAACTCTCCCACATCCCGGTCGAAGCTTATGTGGGCATGCGAGCGCGAAACCGATTTATTTATCTCGGCCGCTCCCTCGGCAAATATCAGATCATTGCGCCTCACGACGCGCTTGCGCTCATCAAGCACTTCGGGCATGCGGCCTATGTTAAAACGGGCCTTGTCTATCAGGAACTCCCTTTGCGGCGTAGCACCTTCGACCACCGTCATGCGCGCCGCCGTCGCTTTGCGGGTTGGCACATAGCCCCGCCCGGCTTCGGGGCCGCCGCGCTCAAATACTCCATATTCGATGTCGAAGAAATCCTGACGCCATTCCGCGCCGCGCTCGCAAGCTATATTCCAGGTCAACCCGCAGTCGCGGAGGCAATTCGCACCCTGCGCGCGCGAGGTGGTCGAGTATCTGCCCGCGCAGATCGTCGCTCGATTTGAAGACCGCTTGTTTTACCGCCCGATCCCGCTCGTCAACCGTCAGGATCCGTATCGCAAGATAGTTGTAGGGGAATACGCTCCGCGAGCGGCCCACCGGCTCGATGTGCGATTCGACATCCGAAAGTATGTCGCGGCGAATTCTGAGCGGCTCGCCAGCGCCCCGCGAGCCGAATATGAGTCTCCAGAGCCCGCGCTCGACCCTCTCTACTTTATCTCCGATTCCCAACGGTTACTCCCACTAAAAACGAGTCTCGATCTGATGCCACGCCTTTATGATTCCCGCGGCGGCCGGAAGCGCCCTCAGCGAGCCATAACCGCCATGCTTTACAAATACGCAAAAAGCGATCTTTTTTCTCCCTGAACTGTAAGAGGCGAACCCGGTGAACCACGAGTGCGACCGGCCGTTGTCGGTTTCGGCCGTGCCGGTCTTTCCGCCCACGCGCACGTCATTGGCAAGCAGGTACCTGCCCGCCTCAATCCCCACAAGCGAGCGGCCCGTCCCCTCGGTCATCACCCTCAGCATCGCATTTGAAAGCCTGTAGGCGAGGTCGCTCGTCAAGAGTTGCTCGGGGCCTTTATCGCGGAGGTTGTTCTCGTCAATCACCCAGCGGCCATACGGCATAAGGCCGCCGTTGGCGATGGTGGCCGAAACGCGCGCCATCTGAAACGGCGTCGCATGCACTATCCCCTGGCCGAACGCGGATTGCAACAGGTGGCTTTGCAGCTCCGCGGCGGTCTGGTGCTTTGTGAATTCGAGCCCGAGCTTTTCGGAACGTCTCAAAGAGCGACTTTGCTTTGATCGCGCGGCCGAGCTGCGCGAAGTACGCGTTGCAGGATGCGACAATCGCCTCGTCCATTTTGACATCGCCGTGGCCGAAGGGCGAGTCTGTCTCGTCGTCAAAGACTTTCTGATTGTCGATGATCTGGCCCGCGCGCGGCAGCCCGCCGCGCCTCGGGTCCGACACGGCTGTACATTCAAAAACGGTGTCGTCCGAGATCGTCGGTCTGACCCGGAGCCCCGCCATCGCTGTGACGAGCTTAAAGGTCGAGCCCGGAAAATAACTGCCCCATCGCGCGCGGTCGATAAGGGCCGGGTCGGCCTTCTCTTCCGCCTCGACTTCGCGCTCGTCCTCCGGGGTGGCGGCCGCGCCCGGCCACGGATAGCTTACAGAGGCAAGCAGGTCGCCGGTCGCCGGGTCAATGACTACCGCCGCGCCCTTCTTCTGTTTCGCCGCCTTGATCTGCTGCTCCAGCGCCTTCTCGGCTTCGACCTGCAACCTCATGTCAATCGAAAGCCGCACGTCGCGCTTTCGATTCAAGATGGCCTTGACCGCCTCGTGCTCCGGCTCATAGCGGTGTCTGAGCAGCGGCACAAGCTCGCTGTAATCGCGTTTCATGACGGCCCGCGCCTGGCCCGTCTCCGGGTCGATGACCTCTTCGGCCTTCGCCTCATCGCCGTACCCTTGCAGCACGAGGCTGTAGTCGCGCTCGACGAAGCTCGTGATCGGCGAGCCCCAGTTCTCGCGCGTGCGCGCGTCGCCGAGAATATAAAACAGGCGCTTCCCGAATGGATAATAGCGAACGTCCGGTCGCGCTATGTCGGTTTCGATATTGATGCCGAACCTATCCCGAAAAAGCGCCCGCTTCGCCTCTATATCTTCCCACCGGCTCGTTGCGAGCGGTATCCCGTTTCGGTCGAGAATCTGGCCGCGCGGAATCAGCCTGGCAGCTTCGATTATGCGCGGGTTGTAGTAGTACCGGAGGCTCCGGTCGGCCTGGACCGCGAGCGCGCCCGATGCCACAAGGCGATCCGCGCTCAATACCTGCACGTGCGCGGCCTTGACGATTATCGCCGCCAGAAGGACCGCGAGCGCAACACCGACCCATCTGACCGGTTTCTTGAAAGGCTCGCTCAGCCCCATCCCCGAGCCGCGCGCAGATATCGAGGCCAGTATTCCGAACACGGCGAAGTTCGCAACCATCGAGGTCTTGCCGTAGCTGAGAAACGGCAGAACGACTCCCGAAAGCGGCAGCAATCCGACCGTTCCGCCGCCGATCAGTAAGACCTCTACGGCCACGATCATCGCAAGCCCCAGGCCCAAAAACATGCTGTAGTCGCCCGCCGCGCCGAGCGCGATGACAATCGAGCGATATATTAAAAGGCCGAAAAGAGCGAGCACTACGACAAGTCCCAAAAACCCTATCTCTTCGCCGAGAGTCGAGCCTATCAGATCAGTGTGCCCCGCGGGTATAAATCCGGGGTCGCCCAGGCCAAGCCCCGTCCCGGTCAGAGAGCCGGTCGAAAGCGCCCACAGCGAGTGCGCGAGCTGGTCGCCGCCGCGGACGGTATTGTCCCAGGGCGACAGCCACATCTCGATGCGCTCGGCAACCTTTGCCGGCGATCTCATGTGGTAAGCAATATAGAAGACCCCGACGAGCCCCGTAAGCGCGACGGTTACCATAACGTAGCGGCGGCGCGCGACCGCGTACAGCGCGAGAAAAGTGCAGGACAGGATGAGCGCGGGACCGAGGTCGCGCTGGAACCTGAAAAAGAGCAGCACGAGCGCCATGCCTACGACGACCGGCAGCACGTACCCCAGTCTGGGCAGGTTCAGCCAGCGCAGCCGGCTCAATAACCCCTGGGGCTTCTGCTTCAGGTCGCGCAGGAACTCCCAGTTGCTTGCGAAGTAGCCGGCCAGAAAAAGCACGACAAGAATCTTGATTACCTCGACCGGCTGAAACCCTAGCAGATTGACCTTAGCGTCGCTGCCGGCCGGGCCTTCGCCAAATACCATCAGCGATGCGGACAGAGCGAACGCCGCTATCAGCGGCAGAAGGCTTAGCTTCTTCAGCGTGCCTCGCTCGTAGTCGACCATGCCGAGCAGCGCAAAAATGATCACCCCGGCAATGACGCCCTGGGCAAAGTCGACAAAGATCGTCGAATCGCGGAGCGGGTCGCGAAGACTCACCATTGCCGCCAGCCCGAGCCCCGTCAGCGCGTGCAGTATCGGAAGGATGTAAGAGTCGCCTCTGATGCCCCTCAGCCTCATCGCGGCGAATGCCATAAAAAAGACGGCGACAAAGACGGCCGCGTAAACGACGAAGAGCGTTTGAAACTCGCCCGGCGCGCGAACGACCAGCGAAGGCTTCATCTGGTTTATCTCGGCCGGGGTGAAAAGCTGTAAAGGTCGCCCGGCGAGCAGCGCCGATTGGCGCTCGCGTTCTTCGAGCCGCCCGCGAAAAAACTGCAACCGCGCGTCGGACTGAATCTCCTTCACTTCAACGCGTATGGCCGCAAGCGAGCCGACGCTCGGCAACACGCGGGCGGTCGGGGGGTCGCTATCTTTGCCGGAAACATAGTCGTAAAGCCTGGCCGCGGCGAACCTCTTATCCGCGTCCGAACCGATAAAGCCGAGCAGGGGCAGAATCTCTTCGGGGGTCTTAAGGCCGTTTATATTTACTATCTCTTTTTTTTCGAGGCGAGTCGCGGTTTCGGCAAACGAAGAGGTCACGGCGCGGTAGGTGAGAAACAGCCCTGCCGCGGCGGTGACCGAAGCGCAGACCAGCAAGAGGAGTCCGCGGGCGGCCGACTCTACGTTGATCCGCCTTCGCGCCCGCGCGGCGGGCGTGCTACGAGTTACAGCCATCTCTTTCGCATCCCTTTAGTGCTCGTCGTATCTATTTGCAAAAGCCAGAAAGAAGAATGATCTCCGTAAGGGGCGATTTATCTTAATAAAGTTTGCGTCCATAAGCGTTGCATAAAAAGAGTCCCGTAGGGACGAAATGTATATAGACTAAACTGCTGATGAACTCCTGAGCCCCGGAGGGGCGGCATGTTACATCGCGCTCCTGACGGAGCTCGGAATGTACCTTCGATCTGTTTCTATATACATCCCGCCCCTCTGGGGCTCTGTATATTGTTCAAGTCTCTTCAGCAGCTCCAGAGTATCAGCCCTATCACGATCGCGCCAAAAAGAAGACCGGACAGAACTATCCACGCGGCGGAGTATTGTCTGGGGCTCTCTTCCGATTGCCCACCCGCGGGCTCGCCCTCTGCCTGAGCTTCACTTAGAAGCGGCGCGGCGGCAAGCGGGCCAGTCCGCCGGCTTGCCGCCGCCCGGATTATCCTGGGGATCGCGCCGGCCGTTCTCCGGCCGTTGTCTTCAAACTGGCTCCCGGAGTCGCTTTCAAGGTCTTCGGCCCGCGCGTCCGGCGCGAAGTGGTCGCCTTCGATATAGACCACGGTGACGTTATCTTTTCCGCCCGCCTCGTTGGCGTCGGCAATCAGCCTGTCAACTACGGCCTCGGGGTCTCCGCGGTTCTCTTCGACGACCCGGAGTATGCGCTCGGAGGCGACAAGATCGCTCAACCCGTCGCTGCACATAATCCAGGCGCTGTCGGGCTCGAAATGCTCGGCGATCACCTCGATAAAGTCGTCGTCGTGCGTGTCGTGCCATTTCGACCCCACGTCGCGGAAGACTTCATTCCGCCGCGGGTCTTTCATGGCGACCGCTTCCGAAATCTCGCCGCGGTCTTCTCTCAGCCCCACCGGCGAGTGGTCGTGGGTCACCTTGCGGATCTTCCCGCGATGAATCTTATACATCCGAGTGTCGCCCACGTGCCCGACGACAAGGCGGTTCGACTCGGCGACCGCCACGGTCAACACGCACGCCATGCCGGCCCAATCCTGGTTGGTCTTGGCTCGCTCATAGACTTCGTTGTTGGCAAGCGTTATCGCCTCTCTTATTCGAGACGCGATGCTGCCCGTCTGGCGCGTCAACCTGGCGTAGATCATTTCGAGCGCGGTCGCCGCCGCCTCCTCCCCGGCGAGGTGACCGCCCACCCCATCGATTACGACGAAGACACCCAGATCCATGTCGATGAACGGCAGGTCTTCGTTATTCTGCCGCACGCGGCCGAGGTCCGTCCCACACGCGGCATTGTACCGTGTGATAGAAGCCATGCTTGTTACTCCCGACTAAATATTGCGTATGCTATTAGTGCTAAAAAGATCAGGAGTAAGAGCAGGAAGATATAACGCGCCGAATATAGAACCTCATCCATTTAACGTCGATTGAAAGTCGAGGAACAAAACGTCCGCCAGGCCAATCCGCGCCCTTGCGGGCAGCGCGACCTCGATGTTTTTGTCCCGCTTTGCCTCTCCAATAACCTCAATACTGCTTGGGATCTTGAAGCCGTTGACGCTCGTTCCGAGCGTGCTCAGGTCCCTGAGAAAAAACTTGCGCGTGGTCTGGTCATATCGTATGCGAATGTGCTCGCGCGAAACATCCGGCGATGTCTGGAGCTTCAGATCGGTAATGTACTCCTTTCCCCCGCGCCCTATGACGATTTCGGACTTCGTCATTTTATATGTCTTGCGCCCGGTGTTGTCCTGGTAGCGGATTGTGGCATAGACGGTCTCGACCTGCTCATAGGTCTTGCTCAGCGTCTTCGATTCGCCGCCGTTGTTCCTGATCGTCGTTATCCGCACGGTCTGGCCCGCCACGCCGTAATCGGGCTTTTTAGGGAGCGCGAGCTGTGAATCGATCAGTATCTCGCCTTTCTGCACGTCGTCGTCGGCGTCCCTATAAAAACTGATCACCCAGCGGTCCTGCGCGGTCACGTACCTTACGGCCTTCTTCTTCAACCCGAACCCCCAGCCCTTCTTATTGAGGCGGGCAAGCTCATCTCGGAGCGCGCTGTCCGCCTCTCTCATAATGACCGGTAGTATGGCCTGAAGTCGCTCGTAATCTTCCGGATGCAGGTGAATGTTAAAGATGCTTGGGACAAGGGTAGTGTTATGCAACGGCTCGAGCCCTTGATGCATATTGTTTATGATCTCGTCTATGATGGCCTGTCCTGTAACTTGCTCGATCATCGCTTTACAAGAACCTGTTCGTGTAGGCTGCCGGGATTAACATGTAAACCTGCAAGGTCTATTTTTTTGCGAATAGTAATAATTACAGTGGGGTTTGTAAAGCCGGTTTGATTAGATATGCGCGTGGCGGGCGCGCCAGGCGCAAGGATATCCTTGCGCCTGGCGCGCCCGCCCGAACTCAGTTCGGTTATTTCGGCTGGTACATGGGAGATTTTTCGCTCGCTCGCCCGCCTTTCAAATCCTCGGCCCGCACGCCGTTTATGTCGGCGTAAAACGAGAGCCGCCCCGTCTTCGCGTAACCGACCGGGGTCGCGATAAGAAAAAAAGACTTCTGATCGCTCGACAGGCTCATCTCATATCGGTAGCCGCCCGTCTCGGCCGCCTCAAGGTCTTTCGGCGCTCCGCCCATCTGGATGAGTCGCGAGAGCGTCGCGTATTGCCCTTCGAATTTTCGCGAGTATAGCATCTGCGCCCCGACGACCCGCATCAGCACCTCGGCGGTCTCGGCCTCGTTGACCGTCATGCGCGAGTTGAAAAAGAACGAGCGCCCCTCGGACGAGACGGCCTGAAGCGTCTCTTGATCGCCGACCAGCCATTCACCGTTTACCAGGACGAGCCCGACGGGCTGGGCCTCCTCGGCGCCCTCGAATTTTAGATGGACAAGCGCCTGCGCGCCCGTCACCTGCTCGCCGCGCGGTTCGATCTTTTGTGGTATCGCGGAGAATGTCTGCTCGAAATCCGGCTCAAGCTCTTTAAGCTCGCCGTCCGATAGCCCTTCGATTGCGCCGCGATAAACCGATTGCCGGAAGCCCTCGACATATCGCTTCTCCCTGAGCGCGCGGTAAAAGCTCATCGCCGTCTCGGTGGGCGAATGCCCTTTCTTCTGAGCGAGGCCGGCGGCGGGCGTTAGTAACAATGAACATATAGCGAGCGTAATGAATACCATTTAAAACTCCCGTTAAATCTTACGCTGTTCTAAAGGGGCGGTTTATAAGCCTTGCGCGGGGAGCAGCATTTGGGGGAATGTGACCGGGGAATAATATAGACCGTACTTGTCGCTTTGGCAAGAATCTGTTAAAACCCGGCTCAAGCCTGATGGCCCGGAAACGTTTTGCGCGAAGCCTTGATTTGAATAAAGAGGGGCAGGCGGTATGGAAAAGATTGGATTGTGAATTATTCTTTTCCAAATCTGGCGTTCGCTTTCACACGCGAGTAGGAGTTTACTGGAACCTTTGCTGGAGCGTGTGGTGGCCGAAGTTCGCGTCGTCGCGTTCCGGGTAATCGCTTCGATAATGCGCCCCGCGCGATTCGCGCCTGGCGAGCGCGCCCCCGGCTACGAGGCGCGCGAGCGTCACGAAGTTCCACGAGCGCGTGTTGAGCGGGCGCGAGGCGATCTCCGAAAGCTCGGAGATCGCCTCGTTCAACCCCGCTTCGTCGCGCACAATCCCGACTTTATTCCACATTATCCGCTTGACCTCGGCGCGCGTGCCGTCGTCGATCTGCCAGTCCGCCTTCTCGCCGAAATCCCAATCGCGCGGCGCGGCCGGCTCAACTCTGGCGATTGCGGCTTCGGCCGCGGCTTCGGCGGCGCGCGCGCCAAAGACCAGCCCTTCAAGCAGCGAGTTTGACGCCAACCGATTCGCTCCGTGGACGCCCGTGCAGGCGACCTCGCCGGCCGCGTACAGGCCCGCGAGCGACGTGCGCCCGTATGTATCCGTCCGCACTCCGCCCATCGTATAGTGCGCGGCGGGGCTCACCGGAATCAGGTCATACGTGATGTCGATGTTATAAAGCAGGCAGGTGTTATAGATCTTTGGGAAGCGGTTGCGCACGTGCGCGTGATCGAGGTGGCGCATGTCGAGCCACACGTGCGGGCTCGCCTCGCGCTGCATCTCAAAATGAATCGAGCGGCTGACAATATCGCGGGGGGCAAGCTCGGCCCTCTCGTTATAGCGCGGCATAAAGCGCTCGCCCTGATGATTGATCAACAGCCCGCCCTCGCCCCGCATCGCCTCCGACAGAAGGAATCGCGGCGCGCCCGGCACGACCAGCGCGGTCGGGTGAAATTGTATGAACTCCATGTCGGCGAGCGCCGCGCCCGCCCTGTAGGCCATTGCCTGCCCGTCGCCGGTCGCCACGTCCGGGTTCGTCGTGTGAAGGTAGAGTTGCCCCGCGCCGCCGGTCGCGAGCACCACCGCGCGGGCGTACAAGCGCCCGCACCCGGTTCGTTATCGGCTCGACAAACGTGACGCCGACGCAGCGCCCCTCTTTCACGATAAGCGATTGCGTGCAGGCGTGCGGCAGGTATTCGATGTTCGGAGATTTGCGGGACCACGCGATGAGCGAGCGCACGATCTCGCGCCCCGTCCGGTCGCCGCGCGCGTGCAGAATCCGCGAACGCGAGTGGGCCGCCTCGCGGGTGAAGGCGAGCTGTCCGTGCTCACGGTCGAACTCGGCGCCTTGCTCTATAAGCTCGGTGATGTATCGCGGTCCTTCTTCGACCAGCACCGCGACCGCCTCCGCGTCGCACAACCCCGCGCCCGCGTCGATCGTGTCCTGGTAGTGAAGCTCTATGGTGTCGTCGTCGCTTAAGACGACCGCGACGCCCCCCTGGGCGTACTCCGTATTCGATTCCGTCAAGCGGTCCTTCGTAAGCACGGCGACGCGCCCCGAAGCGGCTAGCGTGACCGCGGCGCGAAGTCCCGCTATCCCGCTGCCGACCACGATGAAATCAAACTGTTCCATCTAAGATAGTCAATAGCGACAGGTGACGAGCGACATGACGGAGTGAATTCTTGAAGCCTCATTATCACGTGTCACTGTTTATTGGTCGCTTCCCCGGCGCCTCGCTCTTTTAACAGGTTGGCGATGCTTTGATAATCCTTCTTCTCTTTATCCTGCTCGCCTTTCTCTTCGGCAAACGTCAGGGCGGTCTTGCCGCTGGCCTTGTCTTTAACATTCGGGTCGGCGCCCGCGTCGAGCAGCACCTGTACGATCTCAAAATGGCCGTTGAGCGAGGCCGACATGAGGGCCGTATAGTTGCTATTTGTCGCTTTATTCACGTCCGCGCCCTTCTCGATGAGCAGCCGGACGACCTCTACGTTGCCCATCCCGGCGGCATTTATGAGCGGGGTGACGCCCTCCTCGGTCCCGATGTTTATATCGGCGCCGCTGTCGACGATACGTCGAGCCTCATCAGTCTGCCCGGTGTTGATGGCGCGAAGCAGGGCCGTCTGTCCCTGATGGTCTCTCACGTTCAGGCTCGCATCGGCCGCGGGCGCCGCCTCCTGTTGCGGGTCTTGCTTGCAGCCCATCATTAAGATCGATGTGATGATTAAGAGAACGGCTTTTGTGCGCCTCATATATTTTGCACCTCCACTATGTATCGGACTTATCAATTCCGAGCTTGTAATTCGGTCGTAGCATAACCTATGCCCCGCCTATCCTACAAACCCCACACGCCACATTTATGCCCCCGGCGTTGTTCCAATCGGATTAGTCTAAACCCCGGCGAGCGGTTATAATGGCGGCCCCGGTCGGCACAACATGATCTCAGGTTGGGCGCGCCGAAGATACCACCAACGCAGAGGACGGACCTTTATGGACTTAAACCTTACGCCCGATGAGCAATATTTTCGCGACGAGTTCCGCGCGTGGCTCGCCGCCAATATCCCGCAAGACTGGCACAAGTACGAGGCGCGCGACTCGGAGACATCCAGGGAGCGATTCGACTTTCTTCGCGACTGGCAAAAGAGAATGTACGAAGCCGGATGGGCCGGCGTCCATTGGCCCAAAGAGTTCGGCGGGCGTGGCGCGTCGCTCGTCCAGCAGGCGATCTTTATCGAAGAGATGGCGCGCGCGCAGTCGCCGCCGCTCATCAACGTGCTCGGCCTATCGCTGCTCGGACCAACGCTGATCGCCTACGGCACCGAAGAGCAAAAGAAGCGGTTTCTTGCAAACATACTGAGCGCCGACGAAATCTGGTGCCAGGGCTACTCCGAGCCGAACGCCGGGAGCGACCTCGCGTCTCTGCGGTCGGAGGCGGTGCTTGACGGCGATCATTTCATCGTCAACGGCCAGAAGACCTGGACCAGCTTCGGTCACTATTCGGACTGGTGCTTCGCCGTCGTCCGCACCGACCAGGCGGCGGCAAAGCACAAGGGCCTCACTTACATGCTCATAGACATGCACAGTCCAGGCGTCTCGATCCGCCCGCTGAAACAGATGACCGGCGAGTCGGAGTTCAACGAAGTAGTCTTCCAGGACGTGCGCGTCCCCGTCGAAAACGTGGTCGGGAAAGTCAACGACGGATGGAACATCGCGATTGCCACGCTGATGTTCGAGCGCGGCACCCTGGGCGCAAGCCTTCAAATAACTTTCAAGCGGCAGATCGAGCGCATGGTCGAGCTTTCAAAGAGGATCAATCGCGAAGGCCAGCCCGCAAGCTCCGACCCCGTGATCCGGCAAAAGATCGCGCAGATTTATACCGAGATCGAGCTTTTCCGCCTGAACCAGATGCGCACGCTTACGCGCATGAGCAAGTCGGGCGTTCCCGGCCCGGAAGGCTCTATTCAAAAGATATTCTGGAGCGAGATGAACCAGCGCATGCAACAGGTGGCGATGGAGATACTCGGCCCGTACGGACAGCTTACGCGCGGCGGCGATTACGCGGTAGATCACGGGCAGTGGGCGCACGCTTACCTGCGCGCCCGCGGCAATACGATTGAAGCCGGCACGTCCGAGATTCAACGCAATATTATTGGCCATTTCGTTCTGGGGCTCCCGAAGAGCTACTAGCGGAGGAGAAAGCATGGATTTTGAACTCAACGACACACAGAAGCTATTTCAGCGGTCGGCCCGCGAGTTCTTCGCGCAGGAATGCCCCCCCCAGCTCGTGCGCGAGATGATCGAAAAGGGCGAGCCGTATTCACGACGATCTCTGGGCAAAGCTTGTCGAGCAAGGGTGGACCGGCCTCGTCTTCGGCGAAGAGTATGGCGGGCAGGGGCTCAGCCATGTGGAGATGGTTGTGGGATTTGAAGAGATGGGCCGGGCGCTCTTTCCGGGCGCATACCTCTCGACCGTAGCCCTGTCGGGCTCGCTTCTTTCGCAGATCGCATCGGACGAGAATAATCGCAAGCACCTGGAGGCCATCTGCGGCGGTAAAGCGCAAGCCACTCTCGCGCTGCTCGAAGAAACAGCCTCGTGGGACGTGGACCAGGTTGCCCTCAAGGCGACCGAAACCGGCGACGGGCTGCGAATAAGCGGCAGGAAACTTTTTGTCGCCGACGCGGAGACGGCCGACATCATACTGGTCGCGGCGCGCAGCCGGGTCCGAGCTGATCATCGCGGCGGTTTCTAGCAAACAGGAGGGCGTGTCGATAAAACTCATGCCTTCGATTGACGCCACGCGCCATCTGTATGAAGTCAGCTTTAGCGATACGCAAATCAAGAGCGGGGACGTGATCGCGCGCGGCGATGCCGCCGCGCTTGCCATAGAACACTCGCTCGACGTGGCCGCGCTTGCCGCCTCGGCCGAGATGGTCGGCGGCATGCAGTGGATACTCGAAGCGACCGTCGAGTACGCAAAGACCCGCAAGCAGTTCGGAAAGCCCATAGGCGCTTTCCAGGCCGTTCAGCACCATTGCGCCAACATATTGCTCATGACGGAGAGCGCCCGCTCGGCCGTCTACTATGCGGCGTGGGTCATGGGGAACGACCCGGAACAGGCTCCCCTGGCCGTTTCCATAGCTAAGACTTATTGCAGCGACGCCTACCGCGAGGTCGGCAACCTCGGCATACAGGTCCACGGCGGCATCGGGTTTACCTGGGACGAAAATATTCATTTCTATTACAAGCGAGCAAAAGCCTCGGAGCTGCTGTTCGGCGACGCGACCTATCACCGCGAGCGCATAGCCCGTATAGTCATCGACCACGCGTCGAAGCCCGTGCTTGCCCAAGGACAACACGGCGATTGACACGGCGAGCCCCGCGGGGACGAGATGTTTAAAGCGCATGTCTAAGAGTCCCGTAGGGACGCAATGTTTATAGAAACAGATTGAATAAACAACAGGAGCTCCGTAGGAGCGGGATGTTCACATTTCGCTCCTACGGAGCTCAGAAAACAACCGGCCCGTTTCTATAAATATATCGCTCCTACGGAGCTCACTGAACAGGCCACCTGTTTTTTCTATTCAGACGCGCCTATTAAACATCTCGTCCCGCGAGACTCTTCAAATTCTTTTGTGTAAAGCCCAGGGCTCACAAGAATGGAAGACCCTACCCCGCGGCTCGAACGGTTCCAGAGCTACGAAGCGGCGCTGTCCGACTTCCGGTTGCGCGTCCCCGATCATCTTAATATCGCCCTCTCCATAGTGGCGCGTCACCCGGACGCCGTAACCCGAATCGCGCTTCTAGAAAACATGCCCGGCGGCACGAACACCTACACTTTCGGCGGGCTTGATTATCTCTCCGACAAGTTTGCAAACGCGCTCGCCGGATGCGGCATAAAACAGGGCGACGTGGTAGCAACAATATCGACGCGACCCGGACCGGTTGCAATCACGTCTCTCGCCGCCTTGAAGCTCGGCGCTGCGCCCGCGCTCATACCTGCTTCGTGGGGCCTCGATTCTATCGAGCACGCGCTTACCATCGCTAAAGCTCGCGCCGTAATCGCCCCCCGCCATATTTGCGAAGCGACGGGTTCGCGCGCCGCGCTTGAAAATGTTGAGGCGCGCTTTGTCATAGACACCATAAGCGGGATCGAAGAGACGGGAGCGAACAGGCATTTCTGGCGAGAGACATATACGGCCCCATCTTTTTTCGAGCCGGCAGATACACTCGCAAGCCAGCCGGCCCTCATCACCTTCGTTATGCGAACGGGCGGGGAGCTATCTATCATCGCCCACAGCCACGCGGCGCTCATAGCACAGTTGCCGGCGTTTGAAATGTTCTGCGATTTGAAGCCGCGGGAAATATCTAAACTGAAGGTCGCGCAGGACTGGTCGGAAGGCGCGGTCTTTTTCGGGCTGGTCCTGCCGTCGTGGTGGTACGGCGTCGCCGTAGAGACGCGACCGGGCGGGCGCGATACGACCTCAAGGGTCTGCCTGGTACCGGAAGCGGGGCTTGTCGCGGCGACCTGCGGGCCGTGGTTTTCCGAACGCGCGGGATCGGCGGGAAAGATTGCGCCCGGCCGCCTTATAGAAATAGTGGACGAGCTAGGCAAATCGCTCCCGCGACAGTCGGCGGGTCGTCTCGCCGTTTCCGCCGAAGACGCCGCGAGGCCGCTCGATTTTCCCGCGACGTCGAACGACGCGGTGACCGGACGCGGGGCGCTGATTACCGACCAGGCGGGCTTCATTGACGAGCAAGGCTACTTGCGGCTCCTACCCAACGAGTAGTAATCGCCGTCGTGTCATATACAAAATTTTGTAGATTCGATAAGGGCGGGTGAGAAGCGATATTGGATGTCAGGTGGTCGGCTGTGTGCCCAGAAGCCTGGCACCTGACACCCATACAAAACGCCCATCGAAGAGGCGGATTCTCAGAGCGTTGCTTCGGCAATCTATAGCCAATTCGCGTGCCATGAACTGAGAGCGGCGGATAGATGGCAGTAAGCAGTAACAAACGCGGCCGGCCGTTCTTGAAGCAAGCCAATCAAATTCAATAATGAATTAATTTAGCAATTCCAAAACAGACCGGCTGTCGATCACCGATCACCGCTGACCATACAACGTAGATTTTCAACGCCCACCGCCAACTGTTCACTTATGGCATTCGCGTTTCCCAGAAATGGGATTGGCCAGAGGCGGCGCGAACTTTGCAGGTTACTTCGATTGTTCTATATCGTTACGAGGAAGTCCTTCGCCATACTGCGCGGGCCGTTCTTTCTCTTCGCTCGCCTGTGACTTTTGATTAGTCGTCTCGGGTTTGGAACGGGTCTTAGCGTCCTTATTTTGCCCGTCCTTTTTCTGTCTCTCTTTTTCGGACATATTTGATCACCCCTTATTCGATATGCCACAAGGCGTCCGCTCTTCTCAGTATAGCGCAATTAGGCATCATCATTCGATTGGCGCAGCAGCCCGTAGCGGTAATACCCGATGGCGTTTGAAAAGATCATCGATTCGGCCTTTTCGGCGGATGCGAAGACCGATTTGATGCCGTCGTAAAGCATATCGCCCGACCCGCCGGCCACGAGCACTTTCTGCGGCCGCATCGGGCGGACGGTCATCTGTATGCGGTTTATGATCTCGGGCAGGTGTTTCTCCATCACCTGTCGTCGCATGTCTTCAAGGTTTACGGACTCGCCGTTCGGCGTAATGTACGGGGTCTTGCTGCGGATGAAAGACTCGATGGTGCTGCGTTCAAGGTAATCGTCGTATCGCGCGTCTATCTCGCGCTGGAGGTCGTGATAGACGGCGTCGAGCGACGAGGGGATAGATTTCGACACCGTGTTTATATAGCGGCCGTCGGCCGCGACTATATCAATCGTCTTTTCGCCGCCGTCGATGACGGCCGTCGCGACTATGCGGTCGGGAATCTTCTTCCCTTCCCGGTCGAGCGCGTAGCTGAGATATGACCCGTACCCTTGCGGCAGCGCGAGTATGTTTTCGAGCTTGAATTCGTAAGTCTCCGACACCTTTCCGTTGATGTCATAGAGCTTGACGCTGTGCTTTCCGGTGAGCTTTTCAAGGAGCATCTGCTTATTGGAGGAGTAATAATTGACCGGCAACCCCACGACGAGAACGTCGGGCGCGGGCGACTGCTTCTCCTGCATGAAGCGGGCGATCCCGGCGAGCGTCAGCGCCGGGTTATAGTGCTTCGTGAACATGTCTCGGTCGGCCGTCATCTCGCCCCCGCGGTTGAGTCTGATGGCCGTCTCGCCGAAGTTGCGAACCTTTCCGGGATAGAGGCTCAGCTCGGCAATGAAGTTATCCTCGGTCGTGCCAAGGAAGTCTTCGCCGAACTCGGCCGGGCCGATCACGGATGGAAATATCAGCGTCTTCCTGCTGCCTTTCATCTCCGAATAGATCTTTGTCGCGGAATATCCCGTATCAACTGCGAGTATGTTCATAGGTACGCTTTTCAAGGCCGCACGCACCGGCCCCGACGGACGCCTCCAACGCCCACAATGAGATTCTCAAGAGTCGGCAATCAAGCATTAGGCCAGCAAACGGGGTTCAGCTTGATTATACGCAACTCGCCCTTTGATGCTAAGCCCAAATTCTTATGATCAATAAAGAGTGGTCACGTTTGCGCCCCGAAAATAGTGATCGAGGATTTCTCGGTGCGTGTGGCCGCGGTCGGCCATGACGGCCGCGCCGATCTGGCACAGCCCCACGCCGTGCCCCCAGCCCGCGCCGATCAGCCTGTATCGCTGCGGAAATCCCATAACCGGGTGCGGCTCGCTTCTTACGACGAACGCCGAGCTGTAAAGATGCGACCGCGATAGCGCCCGGCGAATCTCAAGCTCTTTGCCTATCACAAGCTCGTCTTTATCGCCCCGGATTCGCAAACGGACGAGTCTTCCTGAATCGCCCCGCTCGACCGGCTCAAGCGTGATGAAGTTACCGAAGTCAATCCCCAATCGCTCGCCGAGTATCTCGCGCAACTCCTCGGTTGAATAGACAACCTCCCACCTGAAAAAATCCATTGTCTCCTGGTCGAAACCCGTAAGTATCCGCGAAAGCAGCGACGGGTCTTCGGCGTTACAATACGCGGCGGGCGAGGTCATTATCCATTTCGTCGCATTGGCCTCGTCGCTCAAAGGCAGCTTGTAGCCCGCGGGCATCTCCGCGCCGTCATAAAACGACGGAAGATAAGCGACCTCCTTATCTTCCCAGGCCGCGCGATAAAGTTCAGTCATCCCCCCGCAGCTTTTCGAATAGCGCGCGTCGCATATTTCATCGCCCCAGACGAGCGCCCGGCCGCGCGTATCGTTTATGGCCTCGAACGCTTCGCCGGAGAATGCCTTCGAGATGCCCTGATATCTCTGGCAATGGTCGTCGGCGCACACGTCGAAATCCGAATGGCTTTCGCGGTCATACCATTTGATGCGCTCTCGATCCGAGGATTGAGTCGCGGTCGAAGGGTCGGTTTTTTTGTCGGGTGTCGCAATCAACTGCGCGAGCAGCCAGCTTCGCGAAACGATTGCGTGCGCGCGCAAAAGCTCCGCGGGACAGGCCGCGCTCATCTCCGAAGAGATAACACTCACCAGATACGATTCCAGCGGCAGCCCGTTTATGACCACAAGCATGCCGTCACGGTTGATCAGTCTTATCGACCCTTGAAAACGCTGCGATTCTTTTCGCTGCCAGTGAAAATCGACGCCGATGGTCACGCCGTGAACGACCGCGCTCGACGAGTTGAAATCGGCCGGGGCAAGCTCAATTTCGGGCGCGTGAATCGTGGGGCCGCCGCTCAGGCGAATCGCGCCTCCATCCGGAACGGCCGTGTAATCGCCTTGCCCTATCGGCTCGCCGTTCGCCAATCGATGCTCCCCGTGAAGCGTCAATCTCACTTCGGAAGCGCGCGAGATTAAGCCGACTCGTATCTGCGGCTCTTTGTCTATCTTCATCACCAGGCCTCCTGGCCGGCGGTCGAAATCCGCTCCAACATATCGTTTATAGCCTCTTCGTCGTAGCTGACCTCGGCGAATATGGCTTCCATCAACTCGCCGGTGAGCTTATCAAAATGCGCGCGCTCGGGGACGACTACGACACCCGCCATATCAATAGCGCCGGGGCTGATCACGAGCCGGTCTTCGCCTTCGGCAAAAAATGCGGCGGGCCTGTGGCGGGAGCGAGGGAATATGTAGAGCGTCCAGACCCCGCGGTCGTACGTGCAGATCAGGTTTACCATCGCTTCATTCTTGTTTGTCTCGCGCGCCAGGTCTTCGAGAACGCGTCCCGCCCATTCCGATAGCTCGGCGTCGCTGCCTCCCCTCAAAACGACGACCGTACGCCCTACGCCCGAAAGCGTGAACAGCTCGAAACCTTCGCGGGCCGACTCGACGCAGGCGGCGCAGTCGTCGGTCTCGGGGTCTTCCGATCGGAGGGCCTCTTCAATCGGCAAGAGTCTCCGCGAGCACGCCTGAAAATGTAAATGGTCCGGCGCTGAAGCTCCGCACTCGGGGCCGTTGTACAAAACGAAATAGTCGGGCGCGAGGTCGGCCGCAAGCCTGAACATTGTCTCGACGTGATGGCCCAGCCGCTGCTCGACGTGCCCACGATGCACGATTGAAATATGTTTATCGAGGATTGGGAACGGATTGCAAAGAAGCACGAGGTCGTCGCCGTAGGCCAGCCCCTTCTCTTCCGGCGGCAGGTTTTCCGCGCAAAGAAAACAGCGCCGCGCACTGACCGAGGCCCTGTCTGTTCTGGCTGCCGTGCTCTGTATGCGGCGCGGATTATGCTGGACGACCACGTCGGCGTCCGCGACGCGGATATGCTTCGTCTCTATACAGGCGAGACCTTCATATCCTTCGGCGAGCGCGGGCCAAGTGCTGCGCTGATGCTCGATCAACGCGTCGAGCCGCGCGCGAAAACTCGTGTCACGCGCGTCCTTGATGAACGGGCTTAACTCTTCATCACTTACGATTCGTGTTTCCCAGCTCAAGCCTTCTCCATCCTCTTTCTCGCCAGTATCTCAACGGTTCTCAGGTGATCCTTGTAGGCGTCGTAACGATTCGCGGTCGCGAGCGGCAGCGCCGCGTCCGAATTGCCTTCCCATCGCCGCGCGTAATAGATCGGATCGAATATACGACCGATCTCGTAGTCTCGACTCATGCGCAACGCCGCGGCATAGTCTTCGCCGTAGCTCGTGTTGGGCAATCCCGTTTGCCTGAGCAGCGGCACATAAAAGGCCCGAGGCGCGCCGAGCCCGTTTATTCTCAAAGCATTATTTCGCCCGTTCTCGCGCGTCCACTCCCGATGATCGATCAGCCCCGGCGGAATCTCTTGAAGATCGAAATTTACGATCGTATAAGAACCGATGACCATCGCGTAATTGCCTTCTTCGAACTTGGATACTATTCGCTCAAGCGTGTGCTCGTCAGAATATAGATCGTCCGAGTCAAGCTGGGCCGCATATTCCCCGCACAGCGGCGAATATATCGCTTCGTTCCAGCAACCCCCTATCCCAAGGTCCGTGCGCTCGGGCTGAATGTGGACGAGGCGGCGGTCCGCCATCTTCATCTCCGAAAGTATCCCGGTGGTCCCGTCAGTCGAATGATTGTCGACGACGATCACGTTAAAGTCGAATGGAGTTTGTTGCGAGAGCGCGCTTGCGACCGCGTCCCGGATGGTGCGCTCGCGGTTTCGCACGGGTATGACGATGCTTGCTTTCACGGGGAAGCTGCCGATCAGGCGCTCGACCGTCTTGAACTCCGGCGCGAGGTAAGCGCCCGCCCGCTTTAAGTGCGCGGTCGCAACCTCTTCCATCTCGATCTGGTAGTCGCGCTGGCGCGGATCGACGTAATCGAATTGCCGGTCGCCCGTCGCTCTCTGGTCCAGGGGAATCCGCGTGTAAAGCGGTTCGGGGATTCTTAACAACTGGTGGTCGAGCGAGAGCTTGAGCCGAAGTTCGTAAAGCCCTGCCCATCGCAGGCGTTCGTCGAGTTCGCCGTGACGGATGATCGCCCCTCTAGCCGCGCTTTTAGAGATCAGTATCATTGACCCGAAGTCGAAGCTGTCGCGGATGCTTCCCTCCTGGTAATCGAGAACGGGGTGGTCGATGACCTTTCCGCTCAACATGTCTCTGAAGTCTGAATAGACCAGCCCCGCACCCGAATCCGCGGCCGCCGCGACCATGCGTTCCAGAAGGCGGTATCCGGGGTCGAGCTGCCCGCCGGGAAAGACTATCAACAGGTATTCGGTCTGTGTCGCGTCGAGAATCCTGGCGACTCCGTGCGCGCTCAACAGGTCACTATCGAGCGCGAGCGTTTTTTGCGCCGAACCGACCGGGGCCGCTCCGGGAAGATTGCTTTGAGAAAGTAGAAGTACCTTCTCGACCATGGGATGAGCGGCGAGCGCATCGACGAGAGGGAGCGTTTCAGGACTATAGAAGGTTGCCACAGTCAGTCTTTGCATAAAGGTCTTAAGAGTATGAATCCGGGCATGCGATGTTGCTTGAGAAAATCTGTCGTTTTTTGTTCGATGACCAGCCCGACGCTGCGCGTGGCGTGGCGCAATAACAGCTCGCCTTCGGCAGCGACCAGAAATCCGGTGTGGAACACATCGAGGTTCTTCCTGTTCGAGACGAATAGAATAATATCTCCCGTCTGCGCAAGGGCGCTCGCCCGGCGAAAGACCCGCTTCGGGAAGAAGCGAAACGTCGTCTCGCGCGCCGAAATCCCCTCGACAACGCTAAGCGTGCGCCGCCTTTCCAAAGTCAACGGGCCATTCGTAATATCGAGGATGCGGCCGCGTTCTTTGTTGATTCTCACCCAGTCCAGCATGTAGTGATTCCGATGACGCCAATCGATAAGCCCGCTGTCGTACCGCATCTGTCTCAGCTCTTCGGCAAACCGAGAAAGGCTGCTCGAAACCGATAGCGCGAGAACAGTCTCTAAATAGGTGACGCAATCGAAAGCGCCGAGGGTGGCGCTGAAGACTTCGTCGAGCGCGGGGCCGCCGCCCAGCGAGCAATCAATATAGGGCCGCCCGATAAACGCATTCGAGAAAAAATCGATCCGCGCCGCGAGGTCTTTGATGCCGGCGGCCCGCCCCATAAGCTCGCGCGCCTCGGCGACCTCCAATCCTTTGGGGCTAGAGGCTGACTGTCTCATCGCCAAGCTGTTCGCGCGTGAGCCGCGCCATTATCTGTTCGAGCGGCTCGCCCGACGAGTGAAGGACAAACGATTCGGTCGCCGCCGACCAGTCGAATTTATAACTCGAGACGCGAGCCGATACCCAGATCTGTCGCGCGCTAGAATTTGGGCTGACGACGAACTTGCCGGGCTCGCCCTCTTCAAAGGTGACGGTAAGCACGCCGCCTTGAAGCTCCACGTCAATGTCGCGGTCCTCGGCGAGCGCTCCAAATGATTCTTCGAGACCGCCGATGGCCTCTTCGGCTTTCTGCTGAAAATCGCCCTCGCTCAATTGTTCTGCCATCAAACCCTCCCGTGTCATCCGTGCGCCATCAATTATACCGCGCGAGGGGTGCGCCGCAATTGGCCGAGCTTGTCTGCGCGGCGCGGCGTCGGCTATGATTTTTGGTTCTGACATTCTTTCAAAAGGAGACAATATGGAACGTACTCTCGTATTAATCAAGCCCGACGCCATTAATCGCGGGCTGGCGGGGCGAATACTTTCGCGATTTGAGGATAAGGGATTGAAGGTCGCCGGGATGAAATTGATGAAGCTTACCGATGCGCTATTGAACGATCATTACAGCCACCTGGCAGACAAACCCTTCTTTCCCGGCACGAAGCGATTTATGACTCAGACTCCGGTCGTCGCCATCTGCCTGGAAGGGCTCGACGCCGTAGAGACGGTGCGCAGGCTCTGCGGCATAACGAAGGCGCGCGAAGCGGCCCCCGGAACGATTCGCGGCGATTGGGCCATGAGCGTGCAGGCCAATCTTGTTCACGCCTCCGATTCCATCGACACCGCGAAGACGGAAGTGACGCGCTTTTTCAGCGACTCGGAACTCTTTGAGTATGACTCCGCGCTCACCGGCTCGGTCTATTCCGAAGACGAGCTGGGTTAAGCCCTTCGCCCAAAAAACAGCGAGCGCGGATTAAAGTATGAGCCCGTTGGCAAGAGCTTTAACCCGCGCTCGCTGCGAGAATGGCGGGCGAGGATGATTGAGGACGGTTATTAGCTTAATCATTGACTTATAGTGGACGAGTACTATTATTGAAGTAAGTGGTCGTCTTGCGAGAGCAAAGAATCACCATCCGGAGGACGGATGATAGCCACTCGATCCCGCATCAAGCACCTATTCATCTCGCTCGTTCTCATAATCATCACTACCGCGTCGGCAAACATAGCGGCTGCACAGACGAAAACGAGGATCAAGAAACAAGCGGCCCGCGCGCAAGCAGCCGCCCAGGCAGCTTCGCCCGACAAAGCCGACATCTCTTTTACCGCTACGGTCGAAGCCCGCGAGCTTTATTTCGAGGCAGTCCCAAACGCAAAGGTAGAGCTGACCGGGACTATCGATGATCGCTTGACCCGGTCGGTGGCCGAGCGCGAAAACCTGCCTGAACCGGTCCAGCCGCGGGTGACGTATCGAAACATCGGGGTCCGCCTCGTCATAGTCAGCTTCTTTCCCGATGCGGAGAGCATAGTAAAGGAATTACTCGGCGAATCTCGCATAGAGAACGAGAATGTCGGAAGGGATGAACTCGCGGAGGCTTCAAAGATCGCTTCGGCCGCAAAGAAGAAGCAAAAAAGATCGACTGGGGGCGGCAAGCGATGAAACTCAAGCTTATTCTTATACCCTCTCGCGATGCTCTTAATTTCGGCCTGCGCCTCAAGCACGCCCGCTCAAACGACTCGGCAAACAAGCCGGGATGAAACCTTCGACCTCAACATCATCGAGCGAAGGATTGTCGAGCGCAACTACAAGAACTCGACCGCGGTCGAAGCGGACTTCGATCTTGGGGCAGGACTCTCGATCAGGGTGGGCGTCGCCGTCGCCGCGGAAAGCATAAACGTGATGCTGAGAAACGTCACGGGGCGCGTGCGTTTCCGCGCGACCCTTGAGCCGCTGCTGGAGCGCATTGCCGCAAGGACTCAAAAAGCAAAATAGTAGTTTCACTGCCGATGATGTGTGGCGCGCAAAAACAATTTCCAACACTCAATCAAAGCTGTGCATACTCGTCAATAAACAGAGGAGATTCAAGTGACAAGACGATTTGCTTTCGCCCTTTTGGCCTTGCTCCTGGCCTCATACATCCGCGGGGTCTCGGCGCAAGACAACACGAATGTGACAAGGTCGGTCCCATCTCAACAGCAAACCGCGCAGCAACCGGGCACACAGCGGCAGGGAGTCCCACAGGTGACGCCGGTCAGGCCGCTGTCGGAAGAGGAGCGCAGGCGCCAGCAGGCGTCCAGTCAGCGACGCGAGCGCGAGGCCGCCACCGGCGACCCGGACGTGCTTCTTGATATTCCTAACGTCTCCGTCGAAGAGATAACTCTTGAAGTCGACAACCTTCGCGCAAACCTTTCCCTGGACGCGCGGCTCGCAAACCTGCTGAAGCTCACGGCCGGCGTGGACGCGAGCATAGACAAGGTGAAACTGACGATTAAAGGAGTTCGCGCGGAGGCGCTGCTCAAGGTAAGACTCGATAATGTCGCGGCGATAATAGACCGCACGCTGACTACAATAGACCGCAATCCTCAATTGCTTGAGCGGTTGCTGCAAAGCGTCGATACGGCCGTCGGGACGGTTGGGCGTACGCTCGAAAACGTGACCCAGCCGGGCGGGCTGTTGAGCCAGACCGTCAATACTCTCGGGCAGACAGTGCAGCGCACGATTGACCAGACCGGCAACATAATCGAGCGAACGCTGGACAATACAGGCAAGCTGTTGGGCGAGAGGAATGTGGGCCGCCTGCTCGACCTGACGACGCTGACGGAAACGACCAACGCGGCGGGCCAGCTCGTGCGACGGGTCCGCGATACGTCCGGCGCGATTATAGAGCTGACGCTCGATTCCGCGGGCAAGGTGCTCAGCTCGAGGGTGGTGAGCAAGGCGACCGAGAGATAGCTTGCTTTCGCGCCCGATACTTACTCTCAGGCTTCAGTGCGGACGCCGGTATCATCGCCCCATGGTACCGGCGTCCTTCGCGTGTAGTCTTTCATCCGCTCGCGCTGTTGACTTAGAAGCCTCCGAGATATAACATACGGCACGCCTACATAAGCAATCATACAAAAATCCAGATCTGGATGAGCAGTTCTCAAGAAGTTCTAAGGAGTGCCTCACAGGAGCGAGCGGCAAGACTCGCATACTAACAGTTTCAGCCATCTATTAGGAATTGACGGCCCGGTAGCGGTTTGCTATCGGGCCACTCAGGTCGCCGTGTCTTTAGGGCAAGCTCAGGCGCAGAGCGAATCGTGCGGTGACCGTTTACCTGTCAACCCACAAATGGAGGAAAAGAAATGGACAAAAGAAGGAGGCGGAAGAATTTTTTGCTAAGCGGGCGGATTAAATCGTCGCTTAGCGCGGTCCTGACAGTCTTGCTGCTATTAGGAACTGTCCCTGCTCAAAGCGGCACATCTTCGGTGCGCGGCACCGTCTCTGACGCCGAGGGTAAAGTGATCCCCGGCGCGCTGGTCACCCTGACCAGCGTGGAGACGAATTCCGTCCGCACGCAGCACACGAGGGATAACGGCACCTACGCTTTTGATTTGATACAGCCCGGCACGTACCGTATCGAGGCCGAGGCGCAGGGTTTCAAGAAAGCGGTTAAAAACGACGTGCGCGCGCTTGTCGACAAGCCCGGCACGGTCGACTTGGAATTAGAGATCGGCAGCATCACCGAATCCGTGACAGTATCGGCCGGGGCCGGCGAAGTGCTCGCCAACACCCAGGACGCGAGCATCGGCAACAATTTCGTCAGCGAGCAGATCACGCAGCTCCCGCTCCAATCGCGAAACGTCGTAGAGCTGCTCAGCCTCCAACCCGGTGTGACGCCCGGCGGCTATGTCACCGGCTCGCGCGCTGACCAGGCCAACATCACGCTCGACGGCGTTGATGTCAACGAACAGCAGCTCGGGCTCGACCCGCGAACCGACGAGGCGTTCGCGAGCGTCCTTCGAGTGACGCCTGATTCGGTCGAAGAGTTTCGCGTCATCACCTCGAACCCGAACGCCTCGCAAGGCCGGTCGTCCGGCGCGCAGGTCTCGCTTATAACGAAGGCCGGCACAAACGAGTTCAGCGGGTCGCTCTACTGGTTCCACCGGAACACCATAACGAGCGCGAACGATTTCTTTAACAACCGGGCCGGGATCGATACGCCTAAGCTATTGCGCAACCTCTATGGAGGCGCGCTTGGCGGGCCGATAAAGAAAGACCGCGCCTTCTTTTTTTATAACTACGAAGGCAGGCGCGACTCAAGCGAGCAGACGGTCGTAAGGACCGTGCCGCTTGCGAGCCTCGGCCGCGGCGAAGTTCGCTACGTCGATACGACGGGGCGCATCAAAACGCTCACGGCTGGTGACATTAACGCGCTCTTCCCCGACGTTGGCGTAAACCCGGTGGGGCTCGCGGCCCTTGCCGACGCCGCCCGCCGCTACCCGGCAAACGATTTTACAGTAGGCGACAGCTCGCGCGATGTGCAGCTTAACACCGCCGGATTCCGCTTCAATGCGAAGACTCCGCTCAGGTGGAATACGCATATCGCCCGATTCGACTACAAGCCGAGCGAGACGGGAAACCACCTGTTCTTCTTCCGCGGCAATTACCAGCAGGATGTTATCGGGGGCATTCCTCAATTCCCGGACACCCCGGCGCCCGATTTTTGGAATCACCCCTGGGGAGTGGCCGCGGGCCACACGTGGACGATAAGCAATACGCTGGTCAATAGCTTCCGCTATGGATTCACCCGCGAAGCATTCACAAGCGGCGGCGACTCGGCCGAAAACTCCATATCTTTCCGGTTCGTATTCTCGCCACGCCGCTTTGTCCGCGAGCTTAGCCGCATCACGCCGGTCCACAACTTCACCGACGATGTTTCGTGGCTCAGGGGCGATCACAACTGGCAATTCGGGACCAACATTCGCGTAATCCGCAACCGGCGGACTACGTTTGCCAACGCATTCGATAGCGCGATTGCAAACCCGTCCTTCTACGATGCGTCGGGCGCGGTGCTGTCAGACCCTATAACCGACATCGCCGACGGTTTCGACTCGCCGGTCAAGAACGCGATTTCGGCGGTCGTGGGGCGGTTCTCGCAGTACTCCGGCAATTTCAACTTCGCTCGCGACGGGAGCCTGCTCCCGGTGGGCGTAGGCGTCGGGCGCGAGTTCGCCACCGAGGAGTATGACTTTTACGCGCAGGACGAATGGAAGATTCGCCATAACCTGACGCTTAAGGCCGGGCTGCGTTATGGACTGAGCCGGCCGGTGTATGAGGCGACGGGGCTTCAGGTCAAGCCGACGGTCAGCCTCGGCGATTTCTTCGACAGGCGAGTCGAGGGCGCAAGAAACGGCACGCCCGTAAACGATCTCATTACGGTAGACCTGGCGGGCCCGAAGAACGGGCGCAGCCGGCTACTACGATTGGGACAAGAACAATTTCCAGCCGCGAATATCTCTCGCATGGTCGCCCGACTTTCGCGAGGGATTTCTTGGCAAGCTGTTCGGCGCGGACGGCAGGTCGGTTTTCCGCGGCGGCTTCGCCATCACCAACGACTACATAGGCCAGCAGCTCGCCGTGCAGTTCGACCTCAACAGCACGCTCGGTTTCTCTTCGACGACGACAATCGCCGCGAATACTTTCAACGTCACCGACCGGCCGGCCCCGCGCTTCACGGGCTTTGGCCAGGACGTCAGGTCGCTTCCCGGCATAGATGTCCCCACCAGCCTCACCTTCCCGCTGATTACGCCGGCCGACGAAGCGCAGAGGATCGAGTCGTCGCTCGACGATACGATAGTCTCGCCGATCAACTATAGCTGGAACGTCTCTTTCGGGCGCGAGCTGCCGGCGGGCGTTTTCTTCGAGGCGTCCTATATAGGCCGCTCGGCAAGGAACCTGCTCGTCACTCGCGACATAATGCACCTCAACAACCTCGTCGATCCGGGTTCGGGCATGGACTGGTACACGGCGGCCAACATGCTAAACGACTTCCGCGAGCGGAATACGCCGCTCACGGGCGTGCCGAGGATCGCTTACTTCGAGAACCTGTTTCCGAATTTCCGAAGGAACGTGGGCGGGGTGCTTTTGACGCCGACGCAGACCGTCTATCGCCTGGTGGCGCGCGAAGAAGTCGGGGGCCGCAATTTCCTCGACTGGACTTTCATCCAGGCGCTCATCGACGACGAGGGCATCACGCCCAATCTCTTCTTCCACCCGCAATACGCGGCGCTCTCGGCGTTCAGCACTATCGGCGAGTCGGATTATCACGCCGGGACGCTGACCATCCGCCAGCGTTACCGCAACGCGCTCTCGTGGGATTTCAACTACACCTGGTCGAAGTCGCTTGACAACGCCTCGGGCCTGCAATCGAGCGGGGCCTTCGGCGGCGCATTTCTCATCAACCCGCTCGACCTGCGTCAGAACCGGGCCGAGTCGGATTTCGACATCCGCCAGATCATCAACGCGAACGCGCTGTGGGAGCTTCCTATCGGGCGCAACAAGGCTTTCCTGTCCGACTCGCCGGGCATCGTCGATGCGATCATAGGCGGGTGGCAGCTTGGCGGGATATTCCGCTGGAATACGGGGCTGCCGGTCCAGACCCCGTTCGACGCCGCGCAGTGGGCGACGAACTGGAACGTGCAGAGCAACGGCGTGCGCCGCATGCCCATCGAGTCGTCGCCGACGCGAGGCGGGGCCGACGACCCGAACCTGTTTGAAGACCCGCAGGCGGCCTACAACAGCTTCCGCAATGCGAGGCCCGGAGAGGTCGGAGATCGCAACGTGCTCAGGCTTCCAGGCTTCGTCACGCTGGACATGAATCTGAGCAAGTCTTTCAGAATGCCTTTCAACGAGAACCACAAGCTGACGTTCCGCTGGGAGGTCTTTAACGTCACGAACACTCAACGCCTGACGGTCGTCAACATCACGCGCGATAGCTTCGGGCTGGACATCGACCCGCACCTCGGCACGCCTGCGCCGGCGTTCGGCAAGCTCGACACAATACAGGGCACGCCGCGCGTTATGCAGTTCGGGTTCAGGTATTCGTTCTGAGGATTGTTAGACGCGTGAAGCACCAGGGCCGGGTCATCCCCGGCCCTTTTTTATTGGTCAAAGCTCTATGACGTCTTGCCGCTTCAGGGTCAACGCCCGTGAGGTCCACCTGTGTGATTCTATCGTCAACCCGAATGCTTTGAATCGAATTGCCGCACTCGATTGTCCACGTCCCGCTCGCAAGCGGCTCGCCCGGCGGAGTGGCTATCGCGTAAAACCCGTCTTCATTCGTCAGCGTCGCATGGTGAATTCCAAACTGCCTTATCCTGACCAGCGCGCCGGCAACCGCGGCTCCGCCGCCGTCCGCGACTCTGCCCTGGACGACAGGCTGCCCCGATCTGACGACAGGTCCGGCGTTCAACAAAGTAGAGCGCTTTGAAAATGCGGTCCCAATAAATCTTATACGCTCCGGGCTCAGGGCGGCTGAATCTTGCGCGCATTCGTATGAACGTGCCGGTTCGCTCCTGGGTCGATCCGTAAATCACCTCCAGTTTTTTTCCTTCCGCAAACGCGCGCTGGAATCTCCTTGAGGTGAAGCCGCGTTGTTCTACGATCTTCGCGATTGTCGTGGCCTTTTTGATAACCGGGTCAGGATCGTCGCCCGGCCCGTTAATCATATAATCATTTGTAGCCGTGTTCGGGATCGATAAGACCGTTAGGAGCCTGAAGCGAGGCTCGACGATTCGGGCCGGATCGTCCGGAATTCTTTTTAGCCAGGAAAGGCCCGTCTCCGCGTCAAAACAGTCGTCATTGCAATTCTGAACATTCCCCACGGTATCTGTGAATACGAAATCCTGGTCCGAGAAGTAGAAATGAAGCTGGCTGGGAATCCCGCCCAGGTGCATAGTCGGAAACCCGACGCCACAAATCAGCGTGTCTTCGTGTGAGGCGCTGAGGCTGCCTCTTCCACTTCCCCCACCGTAACCGCGAAATACCATGGCGTTCGGGAATTGAGTGCTGACCAGTTGATGCAAGTCAAAGGACTTCCCTTCGCGCGGAATATCGGGGACAAAAACTATCTCTTCATCTTCAAGCGCCCGGAGCCGAAACGCGATTGTCCACCTTCCCGTCATTGTCCAGAAGAACTCTCCCACACCGCGCGGCGGCATGTGCATGTAGGTGACCAGTAAGGAATCGAGCTTCACAAATGCCGAGTCAGGGTCGGCTGCAAATGATTTATTCGCGCCGCCGAGCGATAAAACTGACCCGGCCGCTCCCGCGGCAAGTTTGCTCATGAATCTTCTGCGAGACGTAGACATAATCGAATGACCTTACTTCTTGTTTTCGGCGATGTACTGTTGGAGCTTTTTCTTATCCGGATAATCGGGCCGCTTGGCGAGGAACTGTTCGTACTCGGAGGCGGCCTTCTCTTTCATACCCGCGCCATGGTAAAGGGCGGCAATGCGCAGATGCACGTCGGCTTTCCCCTGCGGGTCGAGCCGTATGGCTTCGTAAAGGTACCCGACCGCCCGTGAGCCTTTCTTTATCTGCAAATAGGATTCGCCCAGAAAGTGATTCGCGTCGGCCGATGCGGGCTGCGCCTTGACGGCGCTTTCAAGCGCCTCGATGGCCGGCTCATAGCGCTTTTGCATCATCCTAACTTTGCCAAGGTTCAACAGGGCGATAAAGAAGCCGGGGCGTTTCTCAAGCGCGCGCGCGTAGGCCCGCTCGGCCTCTTGCGCCTCTTCTTTCCTGAAGTGGGCCGTGCCAAGCTCGGTCCAGGATTCGAAGTCTTGCTCGTCTCGCTCGACTATCTGCTTGAAGAAGGTGATGGCATGGTCGAGGTCTTTCTTCTTGAGCGCGTCCTGCGCCATATCATATAGCTTCTGGTTTTCGGGAGAGCGTCTGTAAAAGTCGGCCGCCGATATGGAGCCTGCCGCCGGGGCCTTCTTGCCGCCGTCATCCTTCCACTCGAGCAGTATGTCGTGGCGGAAATCGGTCTTCAGCGGGCTGCTCAGGATTATCGGCATCCGCGCGACTTCCTGGTTTTCCATCTCGACTATGATTACGTATTCGCCGTTGCGGACATCGTTAAAACGGAAGCGGCCGTTTATCGTCACAGGCTGGCGCGCGATGACGCTGCCGCCGCGGCTGTAAAGAATGACGTGAAAGGTTTGCGGTTTCGGGCTGGCGGTGCGACTGTCATCGACTTTGAAATCGCCGAATACCGTGTGGCCTCCGCCCGACTGCGCAAGAACGCTCTGGCCCGCACAGACGCAGAGGACGACTAGGATTAATTCCCGCCACGCCTTTCTCTTCATGCGGCGAATCATACCATGCCTTTAAAAACCGATTAAGACCCCGCGACTCGTATTTCGCGTGTTGACTAGGCCGGGCGCCATGGTGATAATGTCCACCTACCAAGTTGTAAAATCCACCGGCAATAGATCGAGGGACACCGATGAGAGCGGACCGAAAAGTTATATTCGCGACCGGAAAGACGCGAGCGGTATTATCGTTGATATTGGTTACGCTAAGCCTGTTTGCCTTCGCGTGCGGAGGTGATGACGCGCCGCGCCGCGCGGCAATCGATTACGCGACATCGTATAAAAATATCGATGACGAATTGAAGGGTGACGCGCGGGTAGAGAGCTTTGAAACCGACGGCGGCACGCTCGTCGTCAACGTCAATAACTCCTGGGTTTCATCCGGCCACGGTATGCGCGAGCAGGCGCTCGGCAAATGGTTTAAGCTCTGGTCGTCGGCCAACAGCGGCGGAAGCGTCCGCGTGCTGGTGAAATACGAAGGCGATGACGTTGCGACATGGACCGGAGACAAAGGCTATCAGCCGGTAGCAAAGCCTAAAGAGTCGGACGAATCCGCAAGCACTAGCTAGACGGCTGCGCGCCAGGATTTTTGGAGCGCGGCGACCTGTTGCCGCGCTCCAGATTAAAACCTCACCCGCCTTTTTGCTTTACGATGTATGTCGTTGAGCCGATCTTTATCTCGCCTCTTCGCGATACGGACGTTCTCGTTAAGCTTCACCTGGTAGGTGATGATGGTCTGGCCTATGCCGACATCAACCGACGTGAAGGTGATCCAGTTGACGTTGGTCAACGCGCGCCAGGCGCAAAGCGAGCCGGTCTGAAGCGAGAATGAGCCCGACCCCCCTGCCGCCGTGAAGCTCTTCCCTTGCGGACTCGTCGTAAAGCTACAGTTTGAATTTGGCGAGCTATTCTGCACGACGGTGAATACCGCGTTGCCGATAGTTATGCTTCCCTGTCGCGGCGCGCCCGTCCCGTTGTCCCTGACCAGATAGGTTATCAACCCGCTGCCTGTGCCCGAGACTTCGGAATCTATCTCGATCCAACTGGCGCTCACCTCGGCCGTCCACTCGCAATCCGCGCGGGCCGTGATCTCAATGTTGCCGTCGCCGCCCGAGAGATTTATAAAGGCGCTTGGCGGGGAGATAGAGAAACTGCACGGCGCCTGTCCCTGCGTCACTGTAAAGGCCAGTCCCCTTGTCGTAATCGTTCCCGTCCGCGCCGCGCCCGGATTGGGCGCCACGGTGAAGGTCGCCGTGCCGCTGCCGGTTCCCGTGTCCGCGTTCATAGTTATCCAATCGCTATCGCTCAGGGCCTTCCACGTGCATCCGCCAAGGGTTGTGATGCTTATCTGACCATTCCCTCCTTCGTGCGTGAAGGACGCGCCGGGCGGCGCGATGCTGTAGTTACAGGCTATGTTTGATTGATTAACCGTCAGGGTCTGCCCGGCGATTGTTGCGGTCCCTACTCGCGCGGCCCCCGAATCGTTCTGCGCGACCGAGATGGTTATCTGGCTGGTCCCCATACCGCTTGAGCCTGACGGAAAGGTTATCCACGGCACGTTGCTTTGCGCGGTCCAGGGACACGGCAGCGTGGTCACGGTCACGAGTTCATCGCCGCCGCTGAGATCAAAATCAAACGACGTTGGTGAGATGACGGCCGGCGGGTTTGAAGCGGTTATATTGACCTCCCCGGTATTGTTGCCCGCGACCAGGTCGGGTATCGGCGAGCTTGCGGTCGCCGAGTTAGTTATCACCGCGCCGCTCGCGACAGAGCAGCCGAGCCTTGCCACTATAGTGATGCGCGCATCCGAGCCGGCGGCCAGTGAGGCGAACGTCACGGTGCGATTATTGCCCGACCCGCCGCAGACGCCGCCTCCCGTCGAGCTGCACGACACGAAACTGAGCGTCGCCGGCAGGTTGTCCGTCGCCGTCACGTTTATCGCCGTATCGGGCCCGTTGTTCCGTACAGTGATCTCATAGCTAAACTCGTCGGTGACCGTTACCGTGGGCGAGGATGCTGTCTTGGTGACCGCCAGGTCGGCTTGACCAAATGTTATGCACGCGGAGAACTCCGAAGTATTTCCCAGCGGATCGGTCGCCGTAGCGGTTACTGACTCACCGGCGGCGGGCGAAGTCGCGAAATTGACGTTGATTGCCGCAACTCCGTTCGCGCCGGTCGTCACACTGGCCGACCCCAGCAAAGTCCGCCCCTCGCCGTGTCCGGCCGGGTCGCACTCGGAACTCGAAAAGAATTGAATGGTGAATGCGGTAGAAGGCGCGCTCGTAAGCGACCCCTGCAGATTTATCCCTCCGGCCGCGCCCGATGCCGAAGTGAGCACGGGGAAGTTTTGCAGGCCGTTCGGGCCCGCAGTCCCCATCCGTGGCGTCATTCGCCGTTACGCCTGCCGGGCTCAGGTCAATGCCCAGCCCGCTGTTCGAGAATATTGAATTGGACAATATCTGATTTCGATTCCCTGTTTCGACAATGACGCCGCCCACGCCGTTAAAGGCGATGATATTGGCTTGCTCGGCCTCGACACCGCCCACCGTGTTTAACGATGCCGAGTTTAAGAAGAAGATGCCGCCCTGCTTATTGCTGAGCGGTTGCGCGCCGTCCACGCCCACGCCGATGTAATTGCCTTCTATCAGATTGCCCGTCGCGGGCACGCCGTTTATACGGACGGCGTTTGATAAATTGCCCGACAGAACATTGCGCGCCGCAACCGAGGAGCCGCCGACAGTGTTGTTGGCCGCTTCGATAATCTCGACCCCGCTCCCTAGATTTCCAATGTCTCCTAATCCGGTCGCATCGGTCCCGATAAGATTGCCCTGCACAAGGTTCGATGTCCCGGCCGACAGCAATCTTACGCCCGCGCCCTGGTTGCCCGATATGAGATTGCCCGCGCCGGCGGTCGCGCCTCCAATCACATTATTGTTGACGTTGTTCGCTCCGCTCACCATCGAGATGCCGTCGCTTATGTTGCCGAAACTGATCGCGCCAGCCGCGTCGGTCCCGATAAAATTGCCGCGCACGTTGTTGCCTGATGCCGGCCCAAGCAACAACACCCCGTGCGCGATGTTGGAGGAGATGCAATTGCGCGCCGCGGCCGTAGTGCCGCCGAGCGTGTTGCCCGAGCCTCCGCTTATCACCACGCCGGTTTCGCCGTTGCCCAGGTTCGGCGCGCTTGATGCATTTATCCCTATAAAGTTTCCTTCGATAGTATTACCGCTGCCGGCAAGCTCGATGCCGTTGCCGCCAAAACTGTAAACGGCGAGTCCTCGCACGGTGTTGTTGCCGACTATCGAGCGAATCCCCTTGGTCTCCTCACCCGCGTTTTATTCCGTTTACCTCGACGGCGGGGACGGTCGCGCCGGGGCTCTGTGTCGTAGCGTCGAGCGATACGGCGCCGGTTATCGTGGGCAGCAGCGATCGGCGGCGTGATGATTTTTGTTCCTTCACCGGGAATGCTGAAATCTATAGCGTCAGCGCCGGGGCTTGCGTTTGCGTCGAGTATGGCTTTTCGTAGCGAGCCCGGCGTGGGGTTTTCGTTATCGCCGTTGTCGTCGGTCGTCGTAACGGTAAAGGTCAACGCGCTCGTCGTGACCGCGATGACCGGCGTGCTTATGGCGTCGGTGAGAATCACGAGGTCGGAAAGCGAGTCCCCGTTCAATCGCATTGGCATTAGTCCGAGCGGAGCGCCTTCAACGTCGAGCGTCGCGGTCGGAGCTAGCGGAGATGAGGCCGCGGGCTTGGGCGTAGCGATGCCGGATGTCTTAGCGCTTTCGTTGATAAAAACGTGTATCTGCTTGTTGAGGGAGTCAATGGCCAGGAGGTCCGCGTGCGGCGAGCAAGAGAGGCGCGCGCTGACCAGCATCGGCGCGCTCGGGGATGATTTGCCCACATTGAATTGCGGGAGCTTTAAATGCTGAACCGTCGTAAAATCAAGCCCCGCGCGCTCGTGTATGCGAAGCGTGCCGTCCGTAGTCAAAGAGGCGATCTCAACCGGGTGACCGCCGGTAAAATCGCCCGCGGCTACCGCGATGGCCTGCGCCGGCAGAGCGACGCGAAGGTTTACGCTCGGGCGAGGGGGTGCCGCCCTCCCGGCCGCAAGCGCTCTCTTATCTATGCCGTTGATGATTAGAAGCTCGCTTCCGGCGGCTACGACGATGTCGATCAGGTAGTCATCGCCAATCTGCGCGACGGCTATCGCGCGGGCTTCGGCCGGGAGCGATATGCTCTCGGGCTGCGCCGAGACGGCGAGGCTCGGAGTCTCATAGATGAGCAATCGCGCTCCCTTAGAATCGACCGCTCCGACGACCAGATCGTCCATGCCGTCACGTCTATTTACGTCCGCCGATGCAAACGCCGTCACCCTGCCGGCAATAGCGACTACGCGGGGAGGACCGAACCGGGCTCGCCCGTCGCCATAGAAGAGATGAATCTCGTTTCCGCCCGATTGCGCCGAGGCCAGATCAAAATGGCCGTCCCGGTTAAAGTCCCCCGCCGCGAGAAAAGAAGGAACGCGCGGAGTCTCGAACGCCGCGGCCGTCAACAAAAACGGCGAGAGGGTCCCGTCGGGCAACGCCGCCCCGCTTCTGACCGCTTCAGCGGAGTTCGGATAAATTGAGAAGGCATCGCCCCTGTGCAGGCTTAAGAGGCCGCCCTTCGTCCCGGCGTAACCACAGGCGAGGTCCGCCACCCCGTCTTCATCAAAGTCGGCCGTCGCAAGCGAGACCGGCGTCACGCCCCCGGATGATAACTGGTCTGCCGCGGGCGTGCCGCCGGTATAGGCTGCCGGCAGATCACGCCCGTCTCGCAGCGTAACCCATGGAAACCCGCGGCCGTCTGCCCGTACCAGTACGCGGTCGCCCAGAGATACATGCTGTTCGACATTCTTAACCGATTTTGCGGGCACATATGGAGTGATCGGGCCGCTCGGCGATACAATGCGCGCGCCCACAAGTACGGTTAAGCTTATCGCGAGAAACGATAAAAAGCGGTTCATCTTTAGTTACCAACCTGATTCTATAGAAGGGCTATATCCAAGCGGTCGCTATTTAACCAACCGTTCAGATCAAAATCAAGCTTTAAATCGTCAATAAACCGGAGAGTTCCCTCGGGACCGAATCTTTAAAGCAAGGCAGTCGGTCAACATCGCGGGCCACGCCGGGTGCCGCCGGCACATTTTCTTCTGCACCCGAAGGCCTGGGCCGATGCGTATAAGCTATTATCAATCCGGTCTGGAGGCTTTTTATGATGGTGTCGGCGCTGCTCAGCTTCGTATTATTCTTCAACCTTATACCTTCGAGCCTTTCGACTGTTTCGACGGCCGCGCCGGAAAGTAAGCGTATCGCTCGCCTCTTCACCGAACCCATTAGCGGCGTGCGGGTCGAGAACCCGGATGGCGCCGTGGAAGTGCAGACCTGGGCCGAAACGTCTGTCGGCATTCTGGCCTCTTATGATTCCGCGCCGGCAATTGAGAAAATAGACTCGTCCGTCTCGTTCAAACACGCGGGCGCGGCAGTCTTGCGCGTCTCGGTCGAAAAGCGCGACTGCGCCTGCCCCATAAGCATTACTCTTTATGTCCCGGTCACCATGCGCGTCGCGATAAAAGGCGGCACGGGAAAGGTGACTATCAGAGGGAGCCTCGCCGCCTTGAGTGTCGAATCGGGTTCAGGCGCGATTGCGATTCACCTGCCCGAACGGGCTGACGTGGATATATCCGCGCGGACCATGGAAGGCGCCATCACTTCGAAACTGCCGCTCACAAGATTCGGGGCGGAAGATGTTCGCGCGCTCGACGCCAGGTCGGGCGAGGGCGGATCACCGGCCATCGTTCGCGCGTCGAAGGCCAGCATAGAGTTCCTGCCTGATTCACCTTCACGCATAAATCAGCTTGCCAGCGCCGAGCAGTTGCTTGGCATCCCGGCGGCGGGCAGTAGCGGCGACGCGGTCGGCAGCCGTATTCTCGCCAATGCCGCGAACGGATTTCGGAGCAGCTCAAACGCAAGCGAACCCGCGCTCAAGGAGGCGTCATTTTCGTCGCGGCCGGGTGAGGACGTGGTAAAGCTGGAGTCACGGCTTGTGAGTCTCAACGTCAAGGTGGCTGACGCCGCGGGCAAGACGCTGCCCAACCTGAGGAAAGAGGACTTCGTGGTCGCCGAAGACGGCGTGGGGCAAGAGATTTCTCACTTCGAGCCGGTGACCGCGCCCTTGCACATAGTGCTGCTGCTGGACCTGAGCGGGAGCACGAGCGACAAGATGAAGACGATCAAGAAGGCGGCCAAGAAGTTTGTCGAAGCGCTCAAGCCGAACGATCAGGTCGCAATCGCCGGCTTCACGCGCCGGTTCTTCATAATTTCTAATTTCACTACCGACAGGAATTTATTGAAGGATCGCATAGATGACATGAAGAACCGGCACTCCGGGACGGCCTTCTATGACGCGATGTGGGCGACGCTCGATCTTTTTGACGAGGCCGCGGCGACGCGCAAGGCGGTGGTAGTGATGACCGACGGCGTAGACAACTCGCTCGACCACCCGGACGATAGAGATTACGACCCGAAGCATCCATACGATGAGCTGATGAGCAGGCTTTCGGAAGCCGATGCGACAGTCTATCCGATATACCTCGATACGGAGTATGAAGTGCTGGGCCGCAACGCGCGTGGCGGCCACGACGCATACGTCGAGGCGCGCAAGCAGCTCAACGAGATCGCGGATCAGACCGGCGCTACCCTTTTTCGCGCCGACCGCATCGAAGACCTCGAAGGCGTCTATCAGCGAGTGGCGATGGAGCTGCACTCTCTCTACAGCATCGCCTACTACCCCGGCAATAGCGCGCGCGATGGAAAGTGGAAGAAGATATCGGTGGGGGTGAACCGCGAGGGGGTGAAGGCGCGTTCCAAACGCGGCTACTTCGCCAGGTGAGCGGGTCGATCACTCGCCGCGCCGCTCCGCCGTCTCTATTGCCTGCAAGATGGCGCGGGCCTTGTTTACCGTCTCCATGTATTCGCGCTCGGGGATGGAATCGGCGACTATCCCGGCGCCCGATTGTATGTACGCCCGCCCGTCGCGTATAAGCACGGTCCTTATCGCGATGCACGAATCGAGGTTCCCCGAATAATCGAGGTACATGACCGTGCCCGCGTATATGCCGCGCCGCGTCGGCTCAAGCTCTTCGATAATCTCCATGGCCCGGACTTTCGGCGCGCCGGTGACGGTGCCGGCGGGAAAGCATGCCGCGAGCGCGTCGAAGCGATCTTTGCCCGACCTGAGCCGCCCCTTGATCGAAGAGACCAGGTGCATGACATGCGAATAGCGCTCGACCTCCATGAGGTTGGTCACCTCGACCGAGCCGTAATCGGCCACGCGGCCGAGGTCGTTGCGGCCTAGGTCAACGAGCATGACGTGCTCGGCCACTTCCTTGTCGTCGGCTCGCATCTCTTCGCCGAGCAGCAGGTCTTCGGTCTCGGTCGAGCCGCGCGGGCGAGTCCCGGCTATGGGCCTGTACTCAAGCCGCCTGCCCGTAGCGCGCACGAGCATCTCAGGCGACGCGCCTATTATCGAGCTTCCCCCATCTTCAAATAAAACATGTAGGGCGACGGGTTTACGACCCGCAGAGCGCGATAGACCTCGAACGGGTGAGCCGACACGCCCACCTCGAAACGCTGCGAGAGGACGACCTGAAAAATGTCGCCCGCCTCGATGTACTGCTTGGCCTGCTCGACGCTGCTCTCATACTGCTGCTTTGTGAGGTTCGATCTGAGCGGCAGCAGGTCCGACTTCGGGCGGCGAGCGAGGGGCTCGACCGGGTCTTCGAGCGTGGCCTCTATGGCCTCTATGTCGTCGAGCGCTTTCCGGTATTCGTCCTCTAGCCCTTCCGTCTTTCCGCCGGTGAAGACGTTCGCGATTATGTGGATCTGGTGCCGCACGTGATCGAAGGCCATGAGGCGCGAGAAGAACATCATCACGCCGTCGGGGGTGACGGGGTCGGGTTCGTGCGTATCGGGAATCTTCTCGAACCACCGGACGGCGTCATAGCCTATATAGCCGACCGCGCCGCAGACGAACGGCGGGAGGTCGGCGAATCTCACGGGGATGTGCTGGCCAGATATTTCCCTGAGCACATCGAGCATCGGCTGGTCGTGCCGCTCGACCCCCGCGGGGCCTTCGACCGTGACCTCGCGCCCGTGGGCGGTCACGACCGTCTCCGGGCGGAAGCCTATGAACGAGTAGCGGGCGACCTTTTCTCCCCCTTCAATCGATTCGAGCAGGAACGAATATGGGCTGAGGCGTTCGACCTTCAGGTAAGACGCGACCGGCGTGAGCAGGTCCGCCAGGACGCGTTTGACGACCGGCACGACAGTGCCTTCGGCGGCAAGCTTCAAGAAATCTTCGTATGTTCGCGGCGTGATATCCTGCATTATCCCCGTAATCGGCGGGCGGTGTCTCGCTAATGGCTTACTACTTTTTGGGCGCGGCCCTCCGGGACAATTCGTCTCGAACATCGCTGAGCTTTATGTCGAGCTCGACCATAAGGACAAGGAGGTGGTAAAACAGGTCGGCCAGCTCCGAAGTTATTTCCCGCGCGACTTTGTTCTTCGCGGCTATTATCACCTCGCCCGACTCTTCGGCAATTTTCTTTAGAATCTTATCAAGCCCGCTGTTGAACAGGTAGGTTGTGTACGAGCCTTCCGGCCGCTTCGCCTTGCGCTCGGAGATAAGCGAGTAGAGGGTGTGGAGCGCGAGCCCAAGCTCCATCGAGCCGACATCGACGAGCGACACTTCCCCGCCCGCGGGGGGACGGGCGTCCTTGAGGTCCTCAAGCAGGCTTACGGGCTTTGGCTCCGGGGACGAGCCCTCGGGCTCGACGATGACCGTGATAGAGTCGCCGTCGGAATTGACGCGAACATCGATCAGGCGGTGCGGGCTCCGCGAGATGGGAGATCCCTGCCCGCTCATCAGATACTCGGTTTTTCCGGTCTGAAGCGTCTTTATGAGGCTGGCGTTATCCATGTAGCAAAGCGCGATAACCTCGTTGGTCGAAGCGTTCTGAAGTATGGCGGGGATAAGACCGCGCTCATCAAACTTTACTTTGTGAATGACCATGTTCGTCATAACCAGCAAGAAAGTTTGTTAAGTTTGATTAGGCTTAGATAGAGGGACGACATTTTTAAGGGCGAGCGTAAAGGACAATTCTTTTAGCCAGCGACAGCCGGTCTTGCTCGCGGCGGATACTCTGGCGTCGCTCGCCGCCTTCGGCGTCTATCCATGTTATGCCGTCGATGACGAGCAGCGTCTGCACATTGTATCTCATTGTTCGTCGGCGCTCGCATTCCCTTCGGTCTTTGCCTGTTCTTCTGTCGGTCCCATCCCAGGTCATTTCCTGTCCTCTATTTTTTTCTTACCCTATTGCTGGCTGCTGTCTGTGAGGTCCAGCGTCCTTTTTTCGACGGGGCCATGCGGTCTATGTGTAGATGGACGCCCGTCGCAAGTGTGTCCAGAGGCCGGCCTAGCTGGTAGGTCCGGGCGTTATGGGCCGCGACCTTCTGCCAGGTCGAGAAGTCCTTAATGCGCAATCCGAGTTTCGCCCCCCTGGCGATTATGAAACTGACCTGCTCGCGGGTGAGGTCGCGAGTTCTAATGTCGTAGGCGGCCCCGCGCCCATACAGCCTGCGGTGCTCGCCGTGATCGGCCCCCGTAAGCGTGATGTCGCGATTGTATTGTTCCTTGAAGGCGTCGCGGAGCACCGCGAATCGCTTCTGAAACTCCACGACCGTGAGCGGCCCGTCAACCATCGCGAAGGATTCGGCGATTTCGGGCTGCGGGGTTGCCGCCTTTTCGAGCCTGCCTTCGTATTCCTGCGTCTTCCAGGAGAGCATGCCGCCGGATTGGGCGGACGTCGTTTCGTGCCGGCTTATGCGCTCGACGAGCGCGCGATAGGCGACGCGCAATTGCTCGTCCGCGCGCACGTCAACGCCCAGTTCGAGTATGCGGTCAACGGCCAGATCGAACTCGCGCCGCGCGCACTCGGGGTTGCCCGAAGCGAGACACGCTTCGCCCTTCTGGACGTGGGCCTCGGCCTGCGCGAGCGCCTCAGTCGGCTTCGCGTTTCCGCCCGACTGCGCGACAACAGGAGTCGCCGCGGCGACTGACGTAATGATTGAGATTAATAGGAGACCGAAGATTCTTAAACAAGCCATGCGTAAAATGTGAACTACCCTGCCCTCTTGATTAATTATGTAACCCTGCCACGGACACCTTAATTATTAAGGCGTAGATGATTCTAGCAAATACCGTTAGGGCTTGTAAATTATTGTCGATTTTATCTGAAATTAAAAGCGTCTCTCGGCGGGTAGCGAAGGGAAATCCGGCAGAAGCAGCCCGTTCGGCTCTTCGGCAATGGCGGCCCGCTTCCGGAGGCTGCGGTAATAAACGAAAAGCGTCACGCCGAGCATGATGGCCGACAGTATCGCCCATGTCGACGCCCAGATTAATGAGGGGACGCCTGTCGCCTGCTCCATGTAGCGGGCATCCGTGTCGAGGGTAGAATCGAATGCCGAGATAAAAAGCAGCGTCCTCACGTCGTAAAAAGCGTTTAGCAGGCACTGGACCGCGAGGAAGCTCATCAGGAAATGGGTAAGGCGAGGCTTCGCGTAACGCGAAAGCGCCAGCAGACCCGCGCCCACGCCCACGCCGACGAGAACGGCGAGGAGATTCCCGGCAAAAAGCGCCGTGATGCCGATCAGCAGGCACGCGGTGACGGCGGCGGCCCTCTTCGCGTTTCGCTCGCGCCTGAGCGCCAGCAGAAGCGCCGACCCGTAAAGCGTCGTGCTGAGATAGCCGGCCGTCCACACTACCCACTGCCACCCGCCCTGAAATTGCATCCTCCCGCTTCCATCCCAGAACAGGTCAACCCGGTTGACGCCGCCGAAGGTCGCGAGCGCCGCCAGCGCGTGGCCCGTCTCGTGGAGAAAGGTCACAAATAGCCTGATCGGATAGGTCAGCACGCCCGCGAAAGGGATAAACCAGAGCGCGAGCGTCAGCGCCGAGGCGAAGAGCAAAACCTTAAATGAACGATTTACTTCCGATTGGCTTTGCATAGTTACAACCTCATACGCCGTCTCGTTATGGCTTGTTTCAGACCTTTCTAAAGAATGCGCCGGGCAGCGCGGGGTCGCGTTTGAGCTGGGGGTGATTGATGTAGCCGGCCTCGTTCTTCATGACCATAAGCACCCCGCCGGGCCTGAGCACGGCCGCCACGCGATCTACGGTCTGCTTCGCCGCCAGCGCATGAAAATATAGCAGGAGATTGTTACAGGTGATCAGGTCAAAGCTCGTGTTGAGGTTTTTCCAGAAACCCTGATCATAGACGTTCGCGCGTCTGAAGGTGACAAGGTTACGGAGGGCCGGCGCGACCTCGTACATAGGCTCGCGCCCGCTGGCCTCTCCCCCGACAAAGTAACGGTCGCGGACGCCGGAGTCTATGACCCGCAGCGACGATGTCGGGTACGAACCCCGGCTCGCCGATATGATCGCCGCGCCGCGAAGGTCGGTCGCAAAGACCCCGGCCTTCCAGTCCTCGCGCTCGGGCAACAGCTCGCGCAAGAGTATCGCGAGCGAATAGGGCTCTTCGCCGGTCGAGCAGGCGGCGCTCCAGACTCTTAATCTGCGCTCCGGCCTTCGCCGGTCGATCAGCTCCGGCAATACATGATCGCGCAGCGCTTCGAACTGTTCGGGCTCTCGAAAGAAGCGCGTTTCGTTATTGCAGATCAGGTCCGCCAGCACCTCAAGCTCGCCCGCCGAACTTATCGCCATTCTGGAATAGGACAGCTCGTCGAGCCCCAGCCTCAAGGCTTTTCTTTCTATCGCCGAAAGCAGCTTGTCGCGCGAGATCGCTCCGGTCTGCCAGCCGAACCTCGTGGCGAGCGCCTGTTCGAGCGGCTTTATGTGCGGGTTGTTGTTTTTGGCAGCGGCCATAAGACGAGCAACGTATATCAGATTTGAGACTCAGATAAGAATATGTATTCGGTCATTCATCTTTCGGGCTTCGATGATAATCTCCCGACCGTCCGCCGGTCTTCGATTCGAGCCTGTATGTCGGAGATGACCATTCCTTTATCAATCGCCTTGCACATATCGTAGATGGTCAGGGCGGCGATTGATGCGGCCGCGAGCGCCTCCATCTCGACGCCGGTCTTGCCGTCGGTCCGCGCCGTGGCAAGTATGCGGACGCCTTCCGCCTGGAGTTCCAGCTTGACGTCAACAAAACTGAGCGGCAGCGGGTGACAAAGTGGTATCAGCTCGGACGTGCGCTTGGCGGCCATCACCCCGGCTACTCTCGCAACTTCAAACGGGTCGCCCTTCGGCGTGCGTTGCCCGCGTATGGCTTCAAGCGTCGCCTCCGACATGCGTACAAACCCGCTCGCCACGGCCGTCCGCGTAGTGACCGGCTTGTCGCCAACGTCGACCATACGGGCGCGCCCTTCATCGTCAATGTGCGTCAGCGCCATAAGCCTCCTCCATAAGCTTCCTCGAAGACGCGTTACCGGATACGCGTGCCGAGCAGCAGCGCTTCCGCAAGCTCGCCCTCGGCAATTTCGTGCGTATGTTCGGGGACTACGATCAGGGCGTCGGCATTCATGAAAGCGACGAGATCAGAAGAGCCCCCCCATTTCAAAGGCTCCGCCATCGCCCGGCCGTCTGAAAGTATCATGCGAGCGGGCAGGTAGCTTCGCCTGTTTGATGAATCCTTCAAGCCGCGCGACAAGAGTACGCGCGCGGTCGGCAATACCGGGTTCGCGTCGCCCTGCATGCGCCGGAGCGCCGGGCGCACAAATACGTTGAACGTGACCGAAGTCGAACACGGGATTGCCCGGCAGCCCGAAGAAAAAGGTCGAGCCGAGGCGCGCGAAGACTATGGGCTTGCCCGGCCTGATGACAACTTTATCAAAGAATATTTGGGCGCCTATATCCATGAGCGCGGCCTTGACCAGATCGTAATCGCCCATCGAAACCCCGCCCGACGTAATCACTACGTCGCGAGAGACGGCGGCATCGAGCAGCGCCTCGCGCGTCGCCTCAAGCGAGTCTTTGACCGTGTCCAGTATTTCGACGACGGCTCCCGCGCTTTTGGAGTAGGCGGCTATCGAATAGGCATTCGAGTTTCTGATCTCGGCGGCAATCGGCTTCGCGGATACGGCGACCAGCTCGCTCCCGGTCGATAGGGCGGCGACGCGCGGGCGGCGGCCGACCTTTACGCGCGCATAACCGAAAGAGGCGAGCGCCGCCATCTCCGCTGCGCCTATGGTACGCCGGTCGCGAGCAATCGACTCTCCGGCTCTAGCTTCGCTCGCGCGGGCGGTGATGAACTGGGCGGCGGTCACCGGCTCAAGTATCTCGACCCAATCGCCGTCCTGGCGGGTAACTTCGATTTTCTGAACGGCGTCTGCTCCGGCGGGCACCGGAGCGCCGGTGAATATCTTGACGGCCTCGCCCTGTTTGATTTCGCCTTCGAACCTTTCCCCGGCGGCCGTCTCGCCGATGACTCGCAATCGAGCGGGCGGGCGATTGGTGTCGGAGGCGCGAAGCGCATATCCGTCCATGCGAGCGCGATCAAATGGAGGCAGGTCGATATCGGCAATTATTTCTTCGCCGAGAACGCGCCCGAAGGCGTCTTCAAGCGCGACGGTCTCTACGCCCAGCGAGGCGACATTGTCGAGCACGATCGCGAGCGCTTGATCAACGCTAATCATAATCTATTCGGATAAGAGCTTTGGGAAGAAGACTGGTTCGGCCAAAAGTACAAAGAACCCGGCAAGGAGGATCAGGATATTTAATACTCTTTGCCCGGTCCTGATCGATTACAGAGCGGGATTCCCACTCTTAAAAAGGCGCTAAACATAATCAAAATTCCCCGCGTGATTTAGGCCAGGTATTTTGGGCACAGCCTTCATCGAAGTTTTGATGATAGCATACGGCTCTGATTTCCCTTAGATGGAATTTGAGTATAATTCGGCCCATGGAAGAATCGATCAAGCATCGGCTGAAGGACGACCGGGCAAAGCGACGAGGCAGCGACTCTATTCTGATTTAGTAGTACCTGGCGGCTGGGGAGGGGCGGAGGTAGTTTTCCCTCCGGTTACCAGAACACGCGCCTGGTGCTGAGAATGCGTCTTGAGGTGATTCTTCACTGCCTCTTCGGCTTCGGCCTCGATTGAACACCTTTTTCCGCTCCAATGACAGGTTCGGCAGAGAGCAATCCATTCCTTCTTCGTTTCTTTAATCATTTATCCCCCTCAGATCGATAATTGTATCACGCCTTTTGACTGTTGAAAGGATAAGTGTGCAATCTCTATCTACTGGATGCTGACATTTGTAGTCCTTATAGTAGATTGTCAGTCCCTTTATCATTGAATAAGCAACTCACCATAGGCGGTTTGTTGTTTGCCTGTAGAGGGTATGTCCGCTGTTCGACTCGGCAGGCAGGGTGTGAGAGCAGCCACTTTGCAGAAAGGCTCGTCAGTCTCTCTGGTACACACCTCCTCGGGCAAGTGAAAAACACTTGATCCTCAAATACTGAACGGTGTGGTCAGGCGAACCTACAATGCCCCCGGTTGGATACCAAGTTAAATGCGTAGGACTTCATAGATGAGCTTGCAGTGAAGCGAAGATAATCACTGACGGGATAGCTCGATGAAGACTGCTTATAGCGTTATGCGTAATCCCTTTGCGCTATAAGATTACCCAATCGGCCGATATGGACCGAGCGGAGAGTTAGGGATAGATGTTGCCGGGAAACAACGGATCAACAGCATCGAGCCACAGGCTTTTAGGGTTTATCAGGGAAGCTCAAAATATCCCAGCTTTATTCATTCCATTTTGATTTATCCCACAACCGGCGGTGAGCATCAGTTAATACCGATGCTGCTAAAGCCCGTCGGTGAAGAATTGGATGGCTCACTCTCATATCGTATCTCAATTCTGGCGTATCTGGTTCATAGCCATCAAATGTGCAGGATTTACTTTCCTTGCTCCATTGTGATAGCGGCTGTTCAAGAAGTGATGGATTGCTACGCCTTTTAACCCATATAGAAATTAGGCGCTCGCAGATGATTTCTTCTAGGTCTCTACAACTCTTGAACAGACCTTTTAAAGTAACATTAGCGTCTTCGTTTAAAGTTACATCACCCAGTACCATCGCTTCGGCATCAGACTTATCGGGATACTTAGCAAGGTGCAGAGTAGTAATTACTCTGGGAATTAGATAACCATCTGCGTCAAGTCTACCGGCGTCATTTCCAATAATGTTATTGAATGTGCTGCGCCGGCCACGGTGGATGTACATATTTCGGTATTGAGTCGCCCACTCTAGCCAGTCTTCCGGGCCACTTGATGTTTTAACTTCCTGGAAGAAATCACGAAATTCGACCTGGAGTTCTTCTCCTGGATTCTGGGGTGCAGTAATCTTTTTCAAAGTCTTTTGAGCTTTGTCTAAATCATTCCAACGTAATGAAAATGGCAGGGCCAATACACCTAATATCGCTCCTCCTAAACAGTCTAACGATGAACCTATCGCGCGGAAAAACCCGCAGATATGCAGTCCTTCAAGGTGTTTATACAGATCATCAATTGGCGCTTTAGACGGCGGCATGTTCGGCCTGACGTTGCCATGTTGATCCCATTGGAGCATATCTATGGTCCTTTTGTTTTCCTTCTCTCTTGCATCCAGGATTTCCCAGTAATGAAGTTTGGCTTCCGCTAAATTTGTTTCGATACCATCAGCGCATTGGTATAAGTAGTCACTGATTAATATCCTTTCTTGAACGGGCAAAGAGGTCCACCAAGAGATCCCAAAAGAGTCGGTATCAAGGTCGCTGAATATTTCAGTCACCAACCCGTTTGCGCTAGGAATATCTGCTCCAATGGAAGAACCAAATCTGCGGTCCCTTCCAGCATCCTTTGGTTGAGTATAGGGCTGGCTCAAAAGTTCCATTTCTTCTCTACGCATTTTTGCTCCCTTCGTTAGATACTATGTCTCGCTACAAATCACATTAGTTTATTTGGCACATAGATTTTAGGTTTGAATAGCTTTACGCTGGGTGTTCCGTAGAACATAGATAAGAACTGCCTCATAGAATTCCAACCTATAAACAGTGTGGTGTTCGTCGTCTTGGTAGATCCCGTACTTGAAAACTTCTGGCTGATTTGTATTTCGGTCGCTGATCACGAGTTTACCGAACGCTGCTCGCACCTTTTCATTGATGTGATCCGGTATGTTTGAAAGTGACTGCTTAGTCACAAGGGAACCGCCATAGAATCCACCAATCGAATGGATAGGTTTCTTTGAAGTCGTGGAAATACAGCGCATAGGCAATGCAACGCATTACTTTCTGTAACCGGCTTAGGTTGACCGTGAAAGCTCCAGTTTCTTCACCGTCCTTCATTACAGGTGTTATATCTCTAAATGTTTGTCGCAGCAGTTTTGGGCTTTTATCAAAAGAGCGAAATGCTTTTTGTTGGACTTGCTCCCCTAGGGCATTGACTCCCCAACTTCCGCTAATCACGTTACGAACGTACTCCACATCTTTGCTATTAGACTCATTGTGTACCCAGCAAGATGGGACAGTAATTAGGTTAAAGCGCCGGTCGTCAGGAAAAGAAGCATTTAGGAGGTACGTGTTCACCAGTTACACTGCGACGGTCACACATATAGCAATTTGGGGCGACCCGTTGTTCTTTACTTCTCTGTCTTTTCACGATCGAGCCTGGCTTTCAGAATAAAACACCGCCGGCCTTTTAACCCGCATAAAGCAAGTAGGTGGCGGTATTTTGAGACTAGCCTGTTGCGCCAGAATAGTAATCGGCCCTGCTGAAGAAACTATTAAGATCGTAGAGTCGCCTTACTTCTTCTTGCTACTCCGCTTACGAGGTTTAACGCTTTCATTCACCGTCGTTTTGCGTTTCGATTTGACCGTTGACTGTTTTACAAATTTACCTGATATGGCGCTCCGTCCTCTTTTGCCAGATCCTTTATTACTCGGCATAGTATTTCCTCCTTATTCTGCCAATCTTGTGATGTCTGGGCTGTTTAAGACTTCATATCCCATTTGTCGCAGTGCAGCCAAGTGGCCATACTTAAAAGACAGTTCTTTACTTCCTCCACTCGCCGGGTTCAATGTCATTTTCCATCCTGCGCCATTTAATAGAAGTTCATAGTATGGATCAAACTTCGCGTCTACGTGCGAATAACCATCTTTCTCGGCTGCTGCAAGAATCAGGTCCCTCCGCGTTATTACAAGCCCGTCAACGATATAAACGATTTCATCCCACCACCACCGGCTTAAGGCCACCAATCGTTTTGTCTGAGCTGTTTCAAGCTTTGGAGCATATTCGGCCATCTCAAGGACTGGTGACAACTTTATGACTGTCAAGTTTGGGTAGAACTTAGCACCCGGAGGAACATCATTGCCTGTAGAAAGCAGTTTGACTCCTGGCTGCTTCAAGTGTGCAAGGACGGATGTGATCCTGCCCTTACTATGGAACAAGGTTCTTATAGCACCGGCTATTCTTATGCCTTCGTCTTTATTGCCTGCATCATATTCTCTGCAAGAAGTTTGGAGAAAGCGTATCTGTTTTCTAAGTTGCTCTTTGAACTCCTCCTTTTTCGTAGCACTCATGATTGAACCTCCTAAAAACGGGCTAATTATACCACAGCCTGTGTATAACTGACCATTGACCCACAATATACAGGGAGTACAATAAGGTGATATAGGATACTCGGAATGGTCTAATGGGCTGTTCAATTTCTTGCAGAAAAGGAGATAAACAAAATGGCAGAAAATGGTGATCCCCCCATATCCCCAGAGAATCAGCAGTGTCTCAAGGCGTTGTATGAACATTGGGCCAAGGCGCGGCTTGATTGGCCAATGCAAGCAGTAGCTCGGTATGATGATGTTGCGAAGCTCTTAATAACGATTGGTGGTTTCTTACAGACGGTTCTTGCTGCTGTTTATGCTTTGATGCTTAAGGAGCCGAATGCTTTCGTTAACACCTCGCAGATGAGAACAATAATAGTATTAGTTTTTTTCTTTTTGATAGCTTTTTACTTCTCTGCGGCAATGGTTTGTGTCCCCCAGCCTAAAATGCAGGCAGAGAAATTATTCAACATTAAACGTGGTGAAAGCCTGGAAACAGCTATCAGAGAATGGTGCAATGATATAGATAGAATAATCAAAATAAAGAAAGGTTTATTAGTGGCGGCAACTGGTTTCTTCATTATTAGTTCTTTGCTTATGATTGGGGTATTCTTGAATCCTTTTAATATCCGTCTCTAAGTACAGGACAAAAATCGATCTTTGAAAATGCATAAAAGGCCATCGTGCCGCTATCCTTATCGAGATCATCACCAAATGAATCTTGAAAGGACACAACACAATGGCCCACATTCGCCTTTTGGAGCGAACGCTTGCCAATAATGTAGCCTGGAATAAAGCCCGCATCAACTTCCTGGCTAAGTTCCTCGTCGCGCTCATCCAGGTCAAGACCATCAACCTCGTTCAAGTGGCGAACGCTTTCTCTGGACCAGCGCAACCCGCTTCTAGCTATAAACGGGTGCAGCGATTCTTGCGCTTGTTTGAGATCAGCTATGCTCAGATTGCTTGCTTCGTCGTCAAACTCGTCGGATTGCCCGCACCCTGGGCCATTACTTTGGATCGCACAGATTGGTACTTGGGCAATACTCCCCTTAATGTGATGACGCTTGGCATCTGCTATAAAGGGATAGCATTCCCGTTGCTGTGGAGCATACTTGAAAAGAAAGGCTGCTCCGACACGGCTGAACGCATCAGTCTTCTCGAAGAGTTTGATCGCTTGTTTGGCTTTGCTGCTATTGATTATTTGTGCGCGGACCGTGAGTTTGTTGGCAAAACGTGGTTGGCTTACTTGGTCAACAAAGGGATTGATTTTCGCATCCGTATGCGAGCCAACACACTGATAACCAATGGGCACGGGCGAGCAGTCTCGGCCCGTCGCTTGTTTTCGAGTTACCGCATTGGTCAGCCCGTTGTGCTTAAAGGGGCTCGCCGCGTATTGGGCTTGTCGCTTCACATCAGCGGAATGAAACTCAAAGCCGGAGAGTATCTGATTGTGGCCAGTGCGAGCCGTGCTGATACAGCCATAGCAGACTATGGCAGAAGATGGGAGATAGAAACGTTGTTCGGATGCATGAAGAGTCGTGGTTTTTGTTTGGAACAGACTCACCTTACTCATCCAGAGCGGTTGAGGAAGCTGATCGCGCTGATTGCGCTCGCCTTTTGCTGGGCTCACATAATTGGCGAGTGGCTGATAGAGCATAAACCATTGAAGATCAAAACGCATGGGCGAAAGGCAAGGAGTATCTTCCGATATGGTTTTGATCATTTGCGGCGCATATTATGCAACTTGGCGAGTGCGACTCAACAAATTGCATTTCGACAAGTTATTCATCTTTTGTCCTGTACTTAGTATCCGTCTATGAATAGATCACATCGCTAGTTTGGAAGATCCCGCCAGCACCTTGCAGGCATACTTCTCAGTCTATAACTGGGAACCTCAAACCTACCCTCATTCCAGTCAAAGGATGGAATGAGGAGTATGTCCTCAGAGCAATTCATCCAAGACCGCAGGAGAACGTGGCCCGCACAGGAGTATGTGGCTGATAAACAAATGGGACAGGGATTCAAGGTATGGATAGTAAAAGACGGATATTTCCCCTACTACGACATTGAAGCAAAGCACTCTGATGGCCCGGCATGTCTTTATTGTAGGGACCCGCATACCTTCAAACAGCAAACGGTTGAACTGATTGCTGGCCCACTTTCTCACAGGTTGGTTACAAATCTGGCTACACAGGCCGAAAGAGAAGAAAGCCACCCCGAATGATGGCTTTCTTCCCCTGATTGCTCAGGTCTTACTGGCGGAGCCGACGGGACTCGAACCCGCGCCCTCCGACGTGACAGATTCAAGTCCCGGATATTCTCTGCCAACTACTCACCCCTCTTTTCAAGAGTTTTGTTCGACACATAATGACATCAAATGACTTGAAAAGTCCCTTATCAGCACCCTGCAGTATCATAAATTGTTCATAAGAAAATCTTGGGAGAATCTGGTTGGACTATAGGTTTGTGGACTATGGAAGCAGATTCATCCGTTTCAACAAGTCTGAAAAGCGCGGGTCTGAGCGTAAGGGTTTGAGTCTCGGGTCCACCTTGATTTCGCACAGATCGAAATCGCGCGCCTCATAAGCCCGTTCGAGCCACTCGAACGCCTTGTCTTTCTCACCCAAAGATAGATGAATCAAGATAAAGGCTGTAGGCGAAACGTACCGCTCTCGGGCGAGTTGATAAAACTGATTGAGAATCTTTCGCGCCTCGCCGGTCTTGCCCGTTCGCGCATAAGCCACGGCAAGCCCCCAACGGCCCTGCTCGTAAGGCAGCTTCTCGTATTTGAACTCCTCGATTGCCTTCCTGAAGTCGCCCTTCTCCAAATGGACCCAGCCTATCCAGGGGTGATTCCTCCTGAAGGTCGGGTCGCGCTCGGACATCATTTGAAATTGCGCCAGCGATTCGTCGTAGCGGCCTTGGAAATAAAGAAACGCCCCGATGTTGCTGTTGATGGCCGGCGAGAGCGGGTCCGATTTCTTCGCCTGTCTCATCTCCCCGAGGGCTTCATCCATCCGTCCCATAGCTAATAAACACCATGCGTATTCTTGATGAGCAGTCGCGTAATTCGGCTTCAACTCCAATGCGCGTTTAAGCCCTTCCTCTGTGCCCTTCCAATCAAACTCGTACCACCCTTTGATGGACGCCATGGCGCAATGAGCTTCGGCGAGCGTATCATCATATTCCAGTGCTTTAGCTGCGGCGGCTTTCGCTTTTTCCATGTCTTCGCGGGGCGGGAGGGGGTCGAAATAAGCAGAGGCGAGAAAAGAATACGTGTCGGCCAGGCCCGCCCAGGCAAGCGCGTAAGTCGGGTCGATGTCAGTCGCCTGTTGAAAGCGTATGATTGCTTTGCGACACCCTTCCTGGTCGCGTTTGTTCCAGTAGTGACGGCCTTCTCTATAAAGGCGATGTGCTTCGGCATTCTCCGTGTAATGTTTGGCGAACTGTTGTTTTTCGTTCGCTCCGAGATTGACTTTCAGGGCTTCGGCTAGACCCTGGGCGATTGGGCCCTCAACCGCATAAAGCCTGCTCGAATCTTCGTCGAACTCTGCTTTCCACAGCAGCGAGCCGTCACGCGCGTCTGTCAGTTGCACTGCGAGGTGCCAGCGTTCGCCGATCTTCTGTATCCGACCATGCAGCACAGCATCGACCTGTTGTTTACGGCCAATTGATGCGGGGTCTGCCTCCTGCTCCTGGTATTTGAGAATGGCGCTCGTAGGGCGCACATCGATCTGTTTGAGTGCGCTGAGCCGCGTGATCAATCCGTCAGCCATTCCCACTCCGAGGTGGTCCTTGTCCTCTTCGTTTATCAATTTGAACGGCAGCACAGCGAGTGAATTAACCGATAGGGTCTTGCCGTTTTCCGGATTCGCTTTCAGCCATAAGCCGGCCAAGGCGAGCGCGATAAGTGTTAGGCCGGCTATCGAAAGAATCGCGATAGGCTTTCTACTCTTTTTCAATTCGAGGACGGTAGAGGATGCCAGTTTAGCCGAAGCATCCGCGCTTCCGATGCCGGAAAAAGAATCAACTGTTTTCTTGTCTTTCGGTTCGTGAGCGGAACGCACTTCCGTCTCTAGCTGCTGCCGGAGACTTTTCATATCTGCCATCAAGTCAGTGATGGTTTGATACCGAGTCGCTGTATCTTTGCGCAAAGCTTTATTTATAACCCGCTCCAGGTCGGAGGGTATGTCAGGCAAGGCCTCTGAGATTGGTGCGGGCTTCTTTTTCAGTATGGCGGCAATCAGTTCGCCTGAGGTTTCTCCTTCGAATGGCGTGCGGCCGACGAGCATCTCATAAAGCACAACGCCAAAGCTGAAAATGTCGCTGCGCGGGTTTACTTGCTCGCCCCGCGCTTGCTCAGGCGACATATACTTCATAGTACCCATCACCAGGCCGGAAGAGATGTTTACATTCCTGGCATCTTGCGCCCGAGTCTTAGGCTCGTGCTGTTCAGTGAGCTTGGCCAGCCCGAAGTCCAGGACTTTGACGTAGCCGTCGCGGCGCAACATGATGTTTTCCGGCTTAATGTCGCGATGGACGATTCCGGCATTGTGCGCCGTCAACAGAGCGCTGCTGATTTGGATTGCGATATTGAGCGTTTCAGGTAAGTTTAGCGGCGCGCGCTTCAGCCGCTGATGGAGCGTTTCGCCTTCGATGAACTCGGTAGCTATGAACTGCTTTCCGTTCACTTGGCCGAGTTCATAAATAGTCAGGATGTTTGGATGGTTAAGCACAGATGCAGCCCGCGCCTCTTGCCGAAAGCGTCGCAGGCGGTCTTCGTTTCTGGTGTAATCCGCGGGCAAGAGCTTGAGCGCGACACGGCGATTGAGCAGCTCGTCTTTGGCGAGGTAGACCTCACCCATGCCGCCTCGGCCAATCGGCCCGACGATTTCGAAGTGACCGATGGATTGGCCTTCCGTCAGTTCAGGCTCGCCAGCCGCCAGGAGGCTCGCAGCCATCTGAAACGCAGGTTCTTCGACGAAGCTCAACCCTTGCTCGTCGGCTGTAATTAGCGATTCAACCTCTTGTCGCAGTTCCTCATCGCCGGCGCACGCGCTCTCGACGAAGACAGGGCGTTCTTCGGCCTTCAGCCCAATGGCGACCTGGAATATTTCGTCAACCCGTTGCCAACGTTCAGGAGTCATAACTCACGCCGTCGCCGATATTCTCCGTCCCTATCTCCCATAAGCGAGAATTTCAAATGCAAAACATCATGTCTTGTTCATTTCACGACGCAACCAGGCCTTGGCTGAGCGCCACTCGCGTGTGACGGTAATAGGCGAAATCTTCAGCACCTCGGCAGTCTCCGCGATGCTCAGGCCGCCAAAGAATCGTAATTCGATGATCCGGCTCTTGCGTGGATCGATAGCCGCAAGGGCTTTCAGCGCGTCGTCGAGAGCAACCAGCTCCTCGGCGCGCTTGTCGTTGACTACCATCGCCTCATCGAGCGGAACTTTGCGCGCCCCTCCACCTCGTTTCGCGTATGCGTAGCTGCGCGCATGGTCTATCAAAATGTGTCGCATCACCTGGGCTGCCACTCCAAAAAAGTGCGCACGATTCTGCCACGGCATGTCCTGCTGATCGACTAGGCGAATGTATGCCTCGTTGATGAGCGCCGAGGTTTGCAGGGTGTGACCGGGATTCTCGCGGGCCATGTAATGCCTGGCCAGCCGCCGCAGTTCATCGTGTACTAGCGGAATCAACTCATCTAAAGCGGCCTGGTCGCCTTTGCTCCAGTTGATTAAGAGTTGAGTCACTTCATTTGGTAGAGTTGCCATGGCGGTAATCTTGGAGTGCGGCGTCGCTGCTGCGCTCCAAACGGGGCCTCCGAGAATGTTCTTTTACCATAATTACCAGTGTTCACAGAAAAGGAAATTTCGCGCGGATGATGCGATTCGGCTGAAATTCTCGCTTTAAGCGATGAACTAGAAAAAAGCGAGAACGGCAAAGGCTCCGAATTGTCTGCCAGGCGATTAGCCTCGACACGTTAGTGAAAAGAATTATGTAGCACTCTGAACTCGGTGGCTCCAAATCGTAACGCCGCCGCGACTCAGCGATAGGGTTTAGTTTGGCGACCTGATCAACATCTCTAGTGGTTCAGAAGTTCAAGCGAACTCAGTTCTTTCTCACGCTTCTATCCGGAGGAAATTATGGACGAAAAGCAAAAAAAAACTCATTGTTCTCTGGCTGATCTTAGCAGTCTTATTGGCTGGCGGGCTGTTCCTAGCGTCTATGGTAGGCCATCTCACCTTAAAACCATTTGGGGCTGGAGATGTGACCAAGCTACTGACAACGTTCTTTGTGCTCTCCCTGTTTGTCGAGCGGACGCTCGAAGTCTTCATCACTGCATGGCGAGGCGGGGAAACAGTCAAACGAGAAAACGAACTCCAGGCGGTGAAACAAGCGCCAGTCCAGGACCCGGCGGATACCACGCTACAAGAAAAGATAAAGGATAAGACGGACTGGCTGACTGGATACAAGTGCGAAACCCAGGCGATTGCCCTCCGATCTGGCCTCGTACTCGGAATCCTGATCGCGGCTGTCGGCGTCAGGTCGTTCAACATATTCGTCGTCGAGGCCCAGCCCAACCTCACAACATTCTGGGATAAGGCGCAGGCAGGAACATTTCATGTTTTGGATGTGCTCATCAGTGGCGGGATTATTGGTGGCGGCAGCGATGCTATCCACAAGCTGATGAATATCATCACCGAGTTCTTAGATGCCACTGCGAAGAGAGTGAGGAACACCTAAGGCCGTCCTGATGCGGGGTCTAACAACGGTTTGACCAGAGCGCGGGTCTGGAGTCTGTATTTTCTGTGGACAAGCCAGCAAAGGCATTGGCTGCAACTAGATTGACTATTGATGGAATAGCTGTTTCACCTCTCTTTTATTTGGCCCTGGCCGGATATATCTGGTTTGAGGAAGCTGAGGGTCGGCAGGAAATAAGGAAGGGGATGCAGAAGACTTTACAGGAATGCGATGGTGCTTCTGTATTTAAGCTCAAGAAGGAATTATCTCAATATGAGAATCCTGATTTAGATGAACAGCCTCTGCTACCGCTCTCTGCTGAACATAGACTCAAACCACCATCAACCGTCACAACCCGACATCAAGCAACAATGGACTTCGGCCAGCAAGTCGAAGGTCTAGTCCCTCTAAAGCCTACAAATGCCATTTCTTTCAAGCACTTGCAGGGTTTAAGTATCACAATGCGCATCACATTGGCATTTAGAAAAAGAAAGAGCCAGCATACACTGGCTCTAACTTATTGGTAATAATGGCGGAGCCGACGGGACTCGAACCCGCGACCTCCGACGTGACAGGCCGGCGTTCTAACCAACTGAACTACGACTCCGCGCTAGCAATTCAATCAACTTTTTCGCCTTCAAAAGCACCGGAAACCTTGGTGGGCGGTACGGGATTCGAACCTGTGACCCCCGGTTTGTAAGACCGATGCTCTACCGCTGAGCTAACCGCCCCTCGTGGCGAAGCTTGAATATACCCGCCACTTTGCTCGACTGTCAAGTTTAGGCCAGATAACGATGCCGTTTTTTCTGCTTCTCACTGTTATCGGCTCGGCTCCATTTGCGCGGCCCTTTTCTTTATCTCCGATTTGGCCGATGCTCGTCCGTTATTCTTTTCGAGCGCCTGCTTGACCGTCTCGGCCACTATATCCATATCTTCCGGTTTGTGAATAGCCGCATCCGCCCCTGCCACTATGGCTGCCGCCAGGTAGGTCTGGTCATAGGCCGACATCGCGATTATTGGCATCCGGTCATAATTGGTAGCGCGTCTTATCTGATGGATGAATTCTAAGCCTGTCATTTCGGGAGTCATCAGGTCGGTTAATATGGCGTCGGGCCTGTGCCGCGTTATCTGATCGAAGGCAAGAGCGCAGTTCTCGACCGTGATGACTTTATACCCTTCGCGTTCTAATAAGAGTCGGACTGTATCAAGAATGTCCGGGTTGTCGTCCACCAACAATACTGTTTGTCCTTTCATAACAACACTTCTCCTTATCCACGGGGTCGCGACCCAATCTACAACAATCTTCGTGCCATTTATAGAATCACTGTAACCGCTTGCGGGTGCATGCCGTCTATGGTCTGTGACATAATTATCCAGGTAGTATTTTTCAGGATAACTATAATTATTGATTTCGCAATGAGGATGGAATGGGAGAGAAAACCAAAAAGATCATAACGGTAATAAAAAGACGCCGCACGCCGATAGCGCTGCTTCTTGCCGTAGCTGCCGCCGGTATCTTCGCTATCTTTTATTTTGGGCAGGGGGCGAAGGCGAGCGACTATATAACGGGTCGCGTTGAGCGGAGCAATGTTGAGGTAGCCGTTTCGGCGACCGGCACCGTCCAGGCGGTGACGACTGTTCAGGTAGGGTCTCAGGTATCCGGGACCGTCGACTGGCTCGGCGCTGATTTTAATTCGAATGTAAAGCGCGGCGACATTATAGCGCGCCTCGATCCCGCGCTTTTCCAGTCCGAAGTTAACAACGCACAGGCGAACATCGTTAGGAATGAAGCCGCCGTCCGCGACGCGGAGACGCAGATTGATACGGCGAAGGCCAACCTGGAAGCCTCAAGGGCCAACGTGGAAGTCACGCGCGTGCTGCGCGATGACGCGATTGCCCTGGTCAATCGTTATCAAGAATTGAGCCGCGCAAAGGTGATTGCCGGCCGCGACCTTGAAAAGGCTCAGGCCGATGCGGCGAGCGCCGCCGCTCGTTATAAGCAGGCCGCGGCGGATATTAACCGCGTGCAGGCGTCTATCAAATCTGCCGAAGCGGCGCTGGCTCAGGCGAAAGCAAATCTCCAGTCAGCCATAGCTCAGCGACAGCGCTCGGCCATAAACCTCCAGCACAGCGTAATCACGTCGCCGATAGACGGGGTGGTCGTCTCGCGCAACGTCGATGTGGGCCAGACCGTGGCTGCAAGCCTCCAGGCCCCGACGCTTTTTACCATAGCAAACGACCTGACGAAGATGCAGGTGCTCGCCTCCGTAGACGAGGCCGACGTGGGGCAGATCAAGCAGGGCATAAAGGCTAATTTCACGGTTGATGCTTTCCCCGGCGAAACCTTCACCGGCGAGATCACTCAGTTGAGACTCAACGCGCAGACTTTGCAGAACGTCGTTACATACAGCGCCGTCATAGAGGTGGCCAACCCGGATTTGAAGCTGCGCCCCGGCATGACGACCAATATCACTATCCCGGTCGCGAAGCGCGAGAACGTGCTTGTGGTGCCGAACTCGGCGCTGCGATTCAGGCCTAATATCTCGGATCAAGAGATTCGCGAGAAGATAGAGGCCCGCCGCGCGCAACGACAGGGCGAGCGCGAGGGACAGCCGCAACAGGATCAGCAGGGACAGCCGCAAGGCGGAGGTCAGGGCGGACAACAGGCCGCACAGCCGCAAGCCGGTCAACAGGGCGGCGGCCAACGAGGTGGCGGCCAACAGGGTGGCGGGCAGCAGGGCGGCGAGCAGGGCGGCGAGCAGGGCCAGCGGAGACAGGGGCAGGTTGTGTGGGTTCTAATTGGTGAAAACAACGTGGAGCCCCGCTTCGTCCGCACCGGGCTGACTAACGGGCGCGTCACCGAAATCATCGGCGGCGAGTTACAAGAGAACGACGTGGTCATCATCGGGCAGAATGAGCAAAATGGTAATCGGCCACAGGGGCAGAACCCCTTCCAGCAGCGGGGCCCGGGCGGCGGCGGCGGCCAGCGCGGTCCTAGATAAACGCCTTGAACCGGGGCCTGCTCAGGTGAAAGAGCAGGCCCCGGACTCGTTATATTATTCCGTTAAAAGTTGAGGTTCTCTGTTTTGGAGGCGAAAGTAATAGATAAAGTTGGCGGAGCGAGCGACCCGCTTATAGGCCCCGCGCTCATCTCGCTCGACCACATACATAAGACTTACCAGATGGGCGACGTTGAGATTCACGCCCTGCGCGGCGTGTCGCTCCAGATAGACCGGGGCGAATTCGTCGCCATCATGGGGGCGAGCGGATCGGGCAAATCGACGACGATGAACATACTCGGCTGCCTCGATAAGCCGTCGCGCGGCCACTACTTTCTCGACGGGCAGGATGTCTCCCAGCTCTCAAAAGACGAGCTTGCCGACATTCGCAATCGAAAGATCGGGTTCGTATTTCAAGGGTTCAATCTTTTATCGCGCACGTCGGCAATCGAGAATGTCGAGCTGCCCATGCTTTACCTCGGGCTGAAGGCTAAAGAGAGGATCGAGCGCGCTACGGAGGCGCTTGAGATAGTCGGCCTCGGCCAGCGGATGCACAACATGCCGAATCAGCTATCGGGCGGCCAGCAGCAGCGCGTGGCAATCGCGCGCTCGCTAGTCAATCACCCGGCGATAATCCTTGCCGACGAGCCCACGGGCAACCTCGACAGCCGCACCGCGGTCGAGGTTATGGATGTTTTTCAAAGGCTGAACCAGGAGCGCAACATCACCATCGCGCTCGTCACCCACGAGCCCGACATCGCCCAATACGCCCGCCGGATTATCGTATTCAAAGACGGCCGGATAAAGAGCGATCATATGGTAGATAACTGGCGCTCGGCGCGGGAAGAGCTTGAGAGCCTGCCGCCGCTCAAGGATGATGACGAGGAGGATGACGAATGAGCCTGTTACAGATTTTTAAGATCGCCCTTCGCGCTCTTGCCCGCAACAAGATGCGCTCGATGCTGACGATGCTCGGCATCATCATCGGCGTCGGCTCCGTCATAGCGATGGTCGGCATAGGGCAAGGCGCGTCCGCGTCCATACAAAACCAGATAGCTCAGCTCGGCAATAACATGCTCTTCGTATGGTCAGGTTCGACCAACACCGGCGGGATGCGCGGCGGGATGGGATCGAGCAATACGCTCACGCCCGAGGACGTGCTCGCAATCGAGGGTGAATGCCCGTCGGTCGCCGCGGCTAGCCCTGGCGTACGCGCTAACGGCCAGCTCGTATTCGGCAATCAGAACTGGGTCGCGTCGAGCGGCATCGTCGGCGCGAATCATAAATTCCCTGCCATACGAGCCTGGCCCGTGACGAGCGGCGATTTCTTCACCGAGGGCGACGTGCGGACTTCTAATCGCGTCTGCGTCATCGGCAAGACGGTATCCGAAAATCTCTTCGCCGGGACCGATCCCATCGGACAGACGCTTCGCATACGAAATCTGCCGTTTCGCGTGATCGGCGTTTTAAGCTCCAAGGGACAGAACATGGGCGGGCAGGACCAGGACGATACGGTGATTGTGCCCTTCACCACCGCGCAGAAGAAGATGCTGACGATCCAGCACATACATTTCGCGATGGTGTCGGCCACAAGCCCGGCGGCGACCGTGACGGCCGAAAAACAGATAACCGACCTCTTGCGCCAGCGCCACCGCATCGGCCCGAACCAGGAGAATGATTTCTCCTTGCGAAATATGACGGACGTGGCCGACGCTGCCCAGCAAACCAGCGGCATTATGACGAACCTGCTGGCGTCGATAGCCGGGGTGTCGCTGCTCGTAGGCGGCATAGGCATCATGAACATCATGCTCGTCAGCGTCACCGAGCGCACGCGCGAGATAGGCATCCGCATGGCGATCGGCGCGCGCAGCGGCGTCATCCGCCGCCAGTTCCTTATCGAATCGATGACGCTTTCGCTGGTCGGGGGCATGCTGGGCGTAGGTTTCGGCATCGGGGCGTCGATCCTGATATCGAACACTTTGGAGTGGCCGACGCTTATCTCGCCGCTCTCGATTATCGGCTCGGTAGTCTTTTCGGTGGTCGTCGGCGTGGTCTTCGGCTATTACCCCGCGCGAAAGGCGGCCGCGCTCGACCCGATCGAAGCGCTCAGGTACGAGTAAGGGCGGTTTTTCGGCCTTTTTTCGCTTTTTTTTCACCTATAAAAGACGCGCCGATCCTTGCGAGATCGGCGCGTCTTCCGCTTGTTGCGAATATCTTCTATGCGAAAAAACCTCCTGCCGCGAGGCCCGCGAATTGGTATAATACTTGAACTAACAACCGCACGCGGGCGTTAGTAAGACAGGTCGAGCGGGCGTTTGATGAGGGCGATGAAGAAAGCGATAAAAACAATCTGTTTGCTGCTGGCAGCCGTTTTAAGCGCGCCCTTCGTGTCGCTTCCGGCGAACGCGGCGGAGCTCTCCCCTCTGGAAGTAAAGCAGCGCGAAGTAGGGCAGATCAAAGTCCGCGCCGAGATGCATTATCAGAAAGGCCAGCAAGCCTATACCAACGGCGAATACGACCTTGCGCGCCGCGAGTTCGATATGGCCGTTGACGAGATACTCTTCGGCTCAATCGACGTAAAGAGCGATGACGAGCTGCGCATCTATTACCGCGAGCTTATAGAAAAGATAAACCGCTATCAGGTGGCCTCGCTCGAACAGAAAGACGGCGGATTCAGCGAGCAGCGCTACGAGCCTTCGCCGCTCGACAAGATCGCGTCGCTTTCGGAGGCCGAGCTTGAAGAGGTTGCCGCCGACCCGGACGTGAGCGTGGAGGCCGAGCCCCGCTTCAATTTCAAGTTCACCATGTCGCAATCGGTCCGGCAGTTCATAAGCTATTTCACGAAGGGGCGCGGCCGCGCGACTATGGAGGCGGGTCTTTTGCGCTCGGTCCGCTATCGCGAGATGGCCGAGCGAATCTTTAAGGAAGAGCAGATTCCGACCGACCTCATATGGCTGGCGCAGATCGAATCGAGCTGGAACCCTTACGCCTACTCGTCGGCCGCGGCCAAGGGCATCTGGCAGTTTATTCCCGCTACCGGCTCGCGCTTTGGGCTGGTGCAGAATTACTGGGTTGACGAGAGGTCGCATCCGGAAAAATCGACGCGCGCCGCCGCCCGATACCTCAAGTGGCTGGCGAAGCGTTATAACGGCGACTGGATGCTTGCGCTCGCCGCATACAACACGGGCGAGGGCAATATCGATTCGGCTATCTCGCGGTCGGGCTCGCGCGATTTCTGGCGCATCCACCGCGGCGGCTACATCGCCCAGGAGACACGCAACTATGTTCCGGCCATCCTCGCGGTCGTATCGATCGCGAAGAGCCCGAGCAAATACGGGTTCGAGCTGCCGACCGCTTACCCGTACAAGTATGAAACCCGCATGATCGCGGGGCAGACGGACCTTCGCCCGCTGGCAAAGAGGTTGAAACTCTCCTACAGCACGCTTCTGGAGCTGAACCCCGAGTTGCAGCGCGGCGTGACTCCGCCGGGCAAGCACCCGCTCCGCGTGCCCGCCTCGCTTGCCGTAAACACCGAGCTGGACGGCCAGCCCTCGGCGACCCGCAACGACTGAGCCTTTACCGAGCGCCCGCGTTAAATACTATTGCCCATGGAAAGGCCCTTTGTTATCATCGGGCCGCTATTAGACTTTATTGCTTTACCCTGTCGGCCCCGCCTCTCTAACCATGGCCCTGCCCCTCCCCCTAAAGGAATCGTCGCGAGGTTTCAGGCGTATGGACTCATCAATCGTCCGCATATTAATAATAATATTCCTCATCATACTCGGCTTCTTTATTCCGATTGGTAACGACAAGTCGACCGTGCGCCGGCTGCCGTGGGTGACTTTTGTCCTCATAGGCATGAACGTACTCATCTTCTACATGACGCTCCCGGTCGTGGGAAAGCAGATGGAAGATGTCATGGAGAAGCAAAAGAAGCTTGGCGAGTTCATGCTCGAACACCCTGAATTATGGTTTGACGATAAGACGCGCACCAAGCTCGTCGACGCCGGACTGATGAGCAAGGGCGAGGCGAAAAAAATAGAAGAAGCGCTCGCGCCCTATAAGGAATACGCCGAAGAATACCGCGAATCATTCCAGTCATCGGATGATGACTTTGTCCGCGAGGAGTTTGATAAGAAGCTCCTGGCGCTGAAGAATTCCTACCAGTCAACCATCTGGTACAGATTCGGGTTTGCGCCGAACGGCGAATGGAAATTGCACCAGCTTGTCACCGCCGCGTTCATACACGGCGGCTTCGAGCACCTGCTTTTCAACATGCTCATTCTTCTTCGCCGTAGCCTTCACGCTTGAGGACCTGTGGGGGCGCTCGACCTTCCTGACTTTCTATTTGATGGGGGCCGCCGCCTCCTGCATACCCTCGATTGCTTCCCCCGAGCCGTTGATCGGCATCGGCGCGTCGGGCGCAGTCTCGGCCACCATGGGAGCATTTCTAGTCAGGTTGCCGAAGGCCAAAGTTAAGCTCTTCGTGACCCCCGCCTGGTTTTTGCGGCTGGTGCTGGGGCTGAAACTCACTTTCTTCATACCGGGCTATATATACCTGGTGGCATATTTTTGCGGCCAGCTGGCGAGCCTTTATCTGGTCAGTAAAGATGAAGCAGTCTCAACCGTAGGTTATTCGGTCCACATTGCCGGGTTCGTATTCGGCGCGGTCTTCGCCGGCATAATGCGACTCACGAAATACGAAGAGACCCACATAAATCCGAAGATCGAAGCCAAGGTATCTTTCGAAGCGCCTACGAGTGTCACCCAGGCGCTCGAAATACTCGATCGCGGCGACCTGCTTATGGCCGAGCGCAAGCTCAGGGATTTCTCGTTCAAGAACCCGGATAATCTGGAAGGGACGCTCGCGCTGATACAGGTCTATCAGCGCATGAATGATCTCGATAAGCTCAACGCTGTGTATGGCCGGCTCATACGACACCACCTTTCGAATCAGGATAAGGAGGCCGCGCTCTACGCGTATGACAACCTGTTGCAGTGCTTCCCGGACGGGTCAGTCAACGCGCGCATCCCCGCCAGGGACTGGATGGTCATATGCGAGTACCTGCGTGAGGCCGAGATGTTGAAGGAGGCATCGGTTGAGTACGAGCGGCTGGTGACGGCCTGGCCACAGGACCCGGTTTCCATGCGCGCGGCGGTACAGGGAGGCGAGGCCGCCTTCGCCGCCAGCGATTACGACCGGGCGCTGCGACTCTTCTCGGCGGCCGAGAGTATGGGGCCGCAATCATCATATACGGCCCGTATTCAATCCGGGGTCGAGAAGGCCAGAAGGGCGGTCGAAAGCCGGCCTAAGGCGAAAAAGCCGCTCTCGGATAAACCGCCCACCCCTGCAAAGTCAAAAGACCTCAAAGAGCTGAAGCTGCACTGGTGAAGCGACGCGCCTAGAAGCTCAGCCTTAGACTAAGCTCGACGGTCCTCGGCCGCCCTGTCCTTCGGGCCAGCAGGAAATCCGCGTCATCGCGGTTTATGAACTCCGCGCCAAAACTGAAAAATGTCGAGTTGAACGGGTTATAAAGATCCACCGCGGGCCGCGCCTTGATGCGGTCTCCGAGCATAATCGTTCTTGAAACTCTAAGGCTTATCGATTGGCTGCCCGGCCCTATTCCGAAATTGCGCGGCAGATTCCCATTCGACCCTATCGGCGCAAGCTCCAGCATAGACTTTATGGCGGACGGCTGATCGCCGGGCCTTCTCCAACGCGGCCGCCCGACTTCGGCCTTCAATGCGGGCCTGTCATTCTCTATGTCGTTGAGGTTGCGGTCAACGCCCGACCCGATGTTAAAAGGGCGGGAAGATCCGGCCGAAATGATCGCGGCAAGATCGAATAAAATGTAAGGAACGCGAAAGTGGCTGCTGAAGCCAATCCTGTGTCGTTGATCCTGTAGCGACAGCCCGCGCTCGGCCCTTCGGTCGAGCAAATCCTGGGGCGATGCGGTATTGGTGGTGCCTTCATCTATAAACTTCGACACGGTGTACGTAGCCCTGAAACTCAACCGCCTGCCCTGCGAGTAGCGCGCCGAGAATATGCCGGCGTGATAAAAGGAATTGCCGGTCGATTCGAGCAACTCTATCTGGGTGAGCGACGGGTCGGGTCTGAGAAATCTTACGGCGTTTAAGGCGGCCGTAATGTTCGACGAACGCGGCGCGTTCAATCCGAGCGTCAGCACTCGCAAGCCATGCTCGTTTGTGATCGCGCCCCTGGTCGTCGTCGTGTTGACTCCCAAATCGAATCTGACGACCTCGGCGTTTGCGGCCGAGATCGGGCGACGCCCGTCGTCCGCCGGCCGATTGTCGAAGTCCCGGCTTAAGAGAAAATCGGTGAGATTTGAGAACCCCTCCGGCACGCGCGGCGCGTTAATATTAGATTCTCGCCACAGGTGCGCGCCGCGCGTGAATATGTAGTCGGCGGTTATTACAAGACCCCGACCTATCTGACGCTCAAGGCCAAGCCCGGTCTGAATGGTGTAAGGAATCTCCAGCTCGTCACTTACCCGTCGCAGGAAATCTCTTTCGCTCACGCCGTGTCGCGCTATCGTTTGCGCATCCGTTACGGGCCGCGGAAAGACGACCTCTTCAAGCAGCGCGGGCTTTATGTCGGAATCGAGAATGATCTTCGACGCGCCGAGCGAAAAGTCGTCGAGAGTCCTTAACAGCGCGCGGTTATAAAATATGCCGAACCCCGCGCGGAGAACCGTTACGCCCGGCGTCCTGATGCCGCCGCCCTTTCCGGCGAGCCTTCCTCCAAAAGGGTCCCACGCGATTGCCAATCGCGGGCTGACATTGTCTCGATCTTCGAGAATAGACTCGTTGTCCCAGCGGACCCCGAAAGAGAGCGAAAGGTTTTTACCTATTCGCCAATCGTCTTGAATGAATAAGCCCGTCACATTATTTGAAAGTAGGCTCGCCGTGCCAAATCGTTGAATGAAGCGTGAAGGGTTATTCGATAAGAAATCTTCGACCCCGTCAAAAGTGTACTGGCCGGTCGTGGCGAAAAGATCGGTAAAGGTCGAATCGATCAATTGAGCGTCCGCGCCTGTCTTTATGACGTGCCGCCCCAGGAGCAGTGAAAGATTCTCCTGAAACTGCGTGCGCCGCTCTTGCCTGCTGAAGGCCGGGCCCGACTCCGAGCCGGTGAAATTGCCCGCGACTACTCTGCCCGGCTCGTTGATGAGAACGCCGACAGAATCAAGCCGTGCGCTGCTCCGCGGGAGCAGACGCGAGAACTGGACCCGCGCCTGGTTTATCAGCCTGCTGAAAATGAGATTATCCGAGACGCTTATCGAATAGGAATCGCGCCCTTCGATGAGCATCGTCTCAGGCAATCGGCCGCCGCCCGGAAAACCGCGTCTGTTTGCGCCCTTCGACAGGTCGGATCTTACGGCCACGTTATGAGAACTGCTCGTGCTCGCATCCCCGCGAATGTTTATCAGGTTCCTGTTTTCGGGAGTCTGAATCTCGCCGGAAAAGAGGCCCACCTCCGCGCCCGGCTCAACCGGCCCGTCGGGCAACGGGAGCGGGAATCGCGGGTTTATTCTTACGGGAAGAAACGCGCTCAATTCGGCGGAGTCGGTTATGTCCAAACGCTCGTAGCTCGAAAACAGGTGCGCGCGGTCTCTTTTAATCGGCCCTGAAATCGCGAAACCGACTCTACGATTCTGCTGAGGTATTCGCTTCAACCCGCGAGCGTTTCGAAAGTATGTGTTCGCGTTTAATGATTCGTCGCCGAAGAATAGATAAGCGTCTCCGCTTATAATGATTCCCGCCGCTTCGAGTGCGGATGTTTATCCGCCCTCCCGACGCCCTGCCGTACTCGGCCGCATATTGATTCGTTATTACCTGGACCTCTTCGATGGATTCGGGATTTGGCGTGATTCTCTCGCGGGCCTGGCGGTCGTCGTTGTTGTCGAGCCCGTCGATGGTGATGTTGTTTGATGTCGCGGGCGCTCCGGTTATCGAGAACGTCCCGGCTTCTTCCGGCGAGTTGCGAAAGAAAGCGCCCCTGCCTTCATCGGCAAGCGATTGGGTCGAAAGCGGCGCGTCGGTCGCTCCCCCGAGCAACAGGACCAGTTGCAAAACATCCCTGTTGACTATGGGTAACTCTTCAAGCTCGCGGCGATTGATCGTATCACCGAGAACGGTCCGGGTGGTGTTGACGAGCGGGGCGCTCGATGCGCTGATTTCGATCTGTTCCGAGACGACCGCGGGCGCGAGCTTGAAGTCGAGCGTTATGGCGCGGCCGGACAGGGCCTCAAGCTCCGTGCTCGATTCTTGAAACCCGCTCGCCGCCGCGCTCACTTTGTAAGCGCCGCTGAGCGTCACCATCAATCTGAACCGGCCCCGCGCATCGGTCTTTGCTTCTCGCCGCGTTCCCGTTTGCAGGTGAAGCGCCAGTATTGTCGCGTCAGGTATGACAGCCCCCGCGGAGTCAAAGGCCGTCCCTTGAAAAGTGATGTTATCGAGATCGTCCCCATGGGCCTTATCAATCATGCCTGGGACAACAAGCATGATGAGGATAGCCCGAAGCGCGCACCTGACAGTTCCTCGGCTGAACATGGCAAGGCACCTCGCTGGTTGATTTATTTTTCAGGTGGGTCCAGGGAAGCCCGGTCAATTACCCATGACGCGAAAGGGGCGGGCGATAATGCAAGGGTTATTTTTTCTCGTCGCGGTCGGTGACGCGCATGCCGTGTCTTACGACCAGCTCGATCCGGCGGCGCGGCACGAGCGCGCTGCCTCCCTGCTGGGTGTTGCTGAGAAACTCTTCGCCGATGTGGTCGTGGATGTATTGAAGGAAGCGCTCGAACTCGTGCTGCATCTCCTTCATCTTCTCTCGCATGTTCAGGATTATCTCTACGCCGGCCAGGTTGACTCCCAGGTCGCGCGTGAGGTTTAAGACAAGCTCTAGCTGCTCGATATCTTCTTCGGTGTAATAGCGGGTCCCCTTGGCCGAGCGCGACGGCTTGATCAAACCTTCGCGCTCATAAAGCCTGAGCGTCTGCGGGTGGATGCCGTACTGCTCGGCCACGACGCTGATAGTATATTTCTTTGTCTTCTTGTTATTGACCATGCCTACTTTTCAGCCGTGCGGTCGGGGTCATCGCTCTTGCCGCCCCATTTCGTCTGCCCCTCTTCTTCGTCTTTTATGTACTCGACGGCGGCCCGCTTTCCGCTCACATCGCCGACAAACTTGTCCAGCTCTACCAGTCCCGCCCGCAACATCGAATTGCGCGACTCGGCCAGGTCGCGCTCGAACTCTTCGGCGGACCGGTTCCGCTTCCGTGTGTTTTCACGAGCTACGGCCCAAAACATCAGCCCTATCACCGCGATCACGATTAGCCAGAGAAGCGCCTCTTTCATAATCCTTACTCAAGCCCCTGCTCGACCCGCGGGTTTTCAGGGTTATGGCGGGCGAACTGGTGGAGCAGGTTCTTAGTCTCTTCGCTTATGACCCTGGGCAGGGTAATCCGCACCTCGACGAACTGATCGCCGCGCAGCCCGTTGGCCCTCAGGCTCGGGGCCCCTCGCTCCCTCAGCCTGAATTTCTGACCCGATTGCGTCCCCGGCGGAATCCTCAGCAGCGCCTTGCCGTCGACGGTCGGGACCTCGATCCTCGCGCCGAGCGCCGCTTCCGGCACCGTGATCGGGACCGTGCAATATATATTGTCTCCCTGCCGCTTGAAGAACCCGTGAGCCTCTACGTTGGGCACGACGTAGAGATCGCCGGTGGGGCCGCCGTAACTACCCGCATGCCCTTTGCCGGCGATTCGTATGCGCGACCCGGTGTCAGCCCCGGCCGGCAGCTTGACCTGTATCCTCTCGCTCGTCGAGGTGACCCCGGTTCCCCTGCAGGACGGACACGGCCGCGGCATCTTTCCCGTCCCTCCGCACTGCCCGCAACGGGACGCCCCCATGAAGCGGCTCGCAACCTGTCCGCTGCCGTTACAGGCGGGACAGGTCACGTCCTTCTGCGCGGTCTCGCCCAGCCCTTTGCAATCGGCGCAGCTATCGGTCCGCTCTACCCCGATGCTTGTCGTGAGCCCGCGCATGGCGTCTTCAAAACCTATCGGCAGCGCGACCTCTATATCGGCCCCGCGCGAAGGCTGCCGTCGCTGCTGCCCCTGTCCACGAATGCTGCTGAATATGTCCGAGAATATGTCCTTAAAGTTGCCCGCGCCGAAGCTCGAAAAGTCGAAGCCCGGCGCGCCGTAGCTTGAGGCGGCGTGCTCGTTGTAATAACCGAGCCGGTCGTAAATTTCGCGCTTCTTGGGGTCGGACAAGACGTCGAACGCCTCGGAGACCGCCTTAAAGCGCTCTTCGGATTCTTTGTTTCCCGGATTGAAGTCGGGGTGGTGGCGGCGCGCCAGCCGGCGATAAGCCTTCTTTATATCCTCGGCCTTCGCCCCGCGCGAAACCCCCAGTACTTTGTAGTAATCGGCTCCCGGCATAGCAGTGGTCGGTCGTCACCGGCCAGCGCGCGGTTGCGGCAAGTCCGGAATATCAGGCTTGAAATCCGCGGACTCGCCGTCAACCGCACACCGCCTGACGCTCTTACTTCTTGTCGTTGACGTCGACGAAGTCCGCGTCGATCACGTCGTCGCCGCCCGCGCCGCTGCCAGCGGCCGCGCCCGATGCGCCCGTGTCGCCGCCCGTGGGCCCGCCGCCCTGCTGCGAAGCCTGCTGATACATGATTTCGGCAAGCTTGTGCGAGCTCTTGACGAGGTTGTCATAGGCCGCGTTGATCTCGGCCGCGTCGTTAGAATCGAGCTTCGCCTTCGCGCTCGCCACCGCGGCCTCGATGTCGGTTGCGGTCGTAGCGTCAATCTTGTCGCGATGCTCGGAGAGCGTCTTCTCCGTAGAGTAGATCAGCCCGTCGAGCTTGTTGCGCGCCTCGACGCTCTCGCGCGTGCGACGGTCCTCGTCGGCGTGCGATTCGGCCTCTCTCATCATGCGGTCGATCTCGTCCTTGGCCAGCCCTGAAGAAGCCGTGATGGTGATCTTCTGCTCGCGGCCCGTGCCGAGGTCTTTGGCCGAGACATTGACTATGCCGTTGGCGTCGATGTCAAACGTCACCTCTACCTGCGGCACCCCGCGCGGCGCGGGCGGTATCCCGACAAGGTGGAACTTGCCAAGCGTGCGGTTATCGCGCGCCATCGGCCGCTCGCCCTGTAACACGTGAACCTCGACCGAAGTCTGACTGTCGGACGCCGTCGAGAATATCTCCGACTTGCGCGTCGGGATCGTCGTGTTCCGGTCGATGAGCTTGGTGAACACGCCGCCAAGCGTTTCAATCCCTAAGCTCAACGGGGTTACGTCGAGCAGCAACAAATCCTTGACTTCGCCGCCGAGCACTCCCGCCTGTATGGCGGCGCCGACCGCCACAACCTCGTCCGGGTTCACGCCCTTGTGCGGCTCCTTGCCAAAGAACTCCTTGACCATCTGCTGCACCTTTGGAATTCGCGTCGAGCCGCCGACGAGCACAACTTCGTCAATCTGGTTCGGCTTGAGACCCGAATCGTTTAGCGCGGCCTGGCAAGGCGCGAGCGTGCGCTGCAGCAGGTCTTCGACTAACTGCTCAAACTTGGCCCGCGACAATCGCATAACCAGGTGCTTCGGCCCCGACTGGTCGGCCGTGATGAAGGGCAGGTTTATCTCCGACTCCATCGTCGAGGATAGCTCGATCTTTGCCTTTTCGGCAGCCTCCTTCAAACGCTGGAGCGCCATCTTGTCGTTAGACAGGTCGATGCCCTGGTCCTTCTTGAATTCGTCTATGATCCAATCGATCAGCCGCTGGTCGATGTTGTCGCCGCCCAGGTGCGTGTCGCCGTTGGTGGCCTTCACTTCGACTATCCCTTCGCCCACTTCGAGGATCGATATGTCGAAGGTGCCGCCGCCAAAATCGAAGACCGCAATCGTCTCGTCCTTCTTCTTGTCGAGACCGTAGGCGAGCGCCGCCGCCGTGGGCTCGTTGACTATCCTGAGCACTTCGAGGCCCGCAATCTTGCCGGCGTCTTTTGTGGCCTGCCGCTGCGAGTCGTTGAAATAGGCCGGGACGGTTATGACCGCCTGCGTGACTTTCTGTCCAAGGTAATCTTCCGCCGATTGCTTGAGCTTCTGGAGGATCATTGCCGATATCTCAGGCGGAGACCACTCCTTCCCGCCAGCAAGGATGCGAACGTCGTTGCCGGCCGCCGTTACCTTGTAAGGGACCATCTTTAGCTCTTCCGATACCTCGTCGAAACGGCGTCCCATAAACCGCTTGATCGAGTAAATGGTGTTTTCGGGGTTCGTCACCGATTGCCGCTTCGCAACCTGCCCGACCAGGCGATTGCCATCCTTTGTGAACGCTACTACCGAAGGCGTCGTCCGCGCGCCCTCCGCGTTCGGGATGACAACCGGCTCTCCCCCTTCCATCACCGCAACCACCGAGTTTGTGGTCCCTAAATCGATTCCTATTATCTTACTCATTTTTCTTCTTCCCTCCAGGTCAAAAACTCCTTTTTCATAGTAATATCTGAGTGCGATACTGTCAAGTTTTATGTTATTGATCGCGGCAGATTTACATAATAAAAACCTATAAAGAGGCCTATGACTGCCTTGTGAGCAGAAAGGCTACGGGATCAGGCGGGTGTGAGTTTATGAGGATCGCCGGGAGTAGGCCAGCGCCGCTGAAATGACGCCGTAGATCATAAGGAGGGCCGCCGGCGGCACAAGCCATATCGCCGGGCCGGGGTCGCCCTCCGGGTGCCAGACGCCCGCAAAAAAGAAGCCCAGCGGCATCGCTACGGCACCCAGGCGCAGGGCGCGTCTGGCCGATGCGGGCAGTCGCTTGCCGGGTCTGCCCGCGCTCAAGGCGAATACAATCACGACCAGGCCGAGGAATGTGCCGTGTGTATGCGCAAGCCTGAACAGTTCCCGCCGCTGCGGGTCATCGAGGTAAGCCGGGATCTTGTATCCGAGCAGTCCTTCGAGAAGCAGCCCTACGGCCATCCAGACCGCGACGCTCACCCATCCTTGAAATACCATGCGGCTCTGCCAGTCTGTATCGGCGGTTGCGGGCTCCGCGGGTGCCGCGGATGGGCCTGTTTTACTCTTTGCCATTAACGACCGTCAGCCTTCCAGTTTCTCTATTCGCCTACTTCAATATCGACATCCTTCCGCCTTGAGCGGAGGAACTCGGCAAACTGCGCGGCCTTCTCTCTCGCCTCGGGTGTGAAGGCTGCCCGCCAGCGTATAAGCGTCTGCTGCCCCGCGGCGGGCGGGACCAGGTAGTCGGGCTTTTGAAGACGCCAGGGGCCGCGCGCAAGCCCGTTTGCCGCGAAGAAACGGACTATCGGGTAGTTGTCCATCAGCGCCTCGGTCAAAAACGGCCCTGCCCACATCGGATCGACCTTCATAGGCCCGCCGCCGCCCATCGCCTCCGCGGCGAGGGCTCGCACGAGCGCATCCCCGGAAAAGAGCGAGCGCGGGCCTTCGGCCATATCAAAGATCGGGTCTTGTGCGGGCTGCGCGGGCATAGAGCATATCTGTGCGGCCACAGCCGTTTAGATTCATTGATGGCCCAGTTGACCGATTTATCGAGATGGCACTGGTTACAGGCGTTCGGGACCGATTGCGTAGCGGTCAGTTGCGGGTCGGGGACGGTTATGTCGTGGGTCGGGTGGATTGACATCACGCCATAAACCACGCGCGGCATGTGGCACGAGTAGCAACTGCTCCCCACGGAATCGGCTTTGTGTTTTGTATGGGCTTCGAGTTTGGCGGCCGGCTCGAACTCCTGGTGGCAGGCAAGACAGGGGCGGTTCGTGCGGTTCTCTTCCGTGATCTGCCCTTTCGGGTCGCCGCCGTGCATCGTGTGGCAGGTGATACAGCTTATTCGATTGCCGGGCTCCCCGGCGGTAAAGCATTTCGACCGCAGCACGCCCTGTAGCTCGTAAGCCGTGAGCCTGGGTGACCCGTTTGCCCAGAAGCGGCTCGCGAACGACACCTCGACAGGCTGGTTCCCTCTCATATACTTGAGCGTGGTATCTTTGCCCACGGGCTTGTAATAGTGAAAGAGGTCTTCGCCCGCGTTGAAGGGGTCGCCGCGGGTCAGGAGTTCTTCAATGCGGTCAAAAGGCTGTGGGACCCGCTGCCCGTGGCAGTGGCCGCAGACCATAAGCGCGCGGTCAGAGTCTATTTTTGACGGGTTCACTATCTGCTTTGGCCGGCTGTCTGACATACGCCAGAGGGTCCGCGTAAAGGGCGAGAGCGCGGCCTGGGCATGCTCGGCGGCCGCTCCGTGACACGCGCCGCAGGCAATCCCAAGCTCCGCCACTTCGGTCTCCGACTTAAAAGTGCGCGACGCGAAATCGAACCTCGGCTGGGCCTTTACGTTGTGGCAGAAGACGCAATTGTTATCCCATTCGGCAACCTGCTGGAAGTAATTATCTCCATCGGGGCGAAAAAACGATCCGTTCAGGCTCATCCAGCGGCGGTTTACGAGGTCGTAGGCGAGCGGGAGGCGTACATACCTGTCGCCCTGTTTGGAGACGTACTGCTCGATGCGGCGCGAGCCGACCGTCCGGTCGATCTTATACTGGCGCGTGCTCCCGTCGGGCATCGAAAGCGTCATATAGAATGCCCCGCCCGATTTAGTCATTCGCGCGCGCACGCCGAGGTATTCCAGGGTGTTATCGCGCTCGAAATCGCCCTGCACCGATTCGGGCCGCGCGTCCTGCGTCATCCGGCTGTGGTAGGTGCGCGCCCACGATGCGTAGTGGTCGTCGTGGCAAGAAACGCATGTCTTTGAAGAGATGTAATTCTCATCCGTCAGCCCCGCCCGCACGCCTTCGTAGCGCGGGCGCATCGCGAATACGCCCATTGCCACGAGCAGACCGCAGAGCAAGGTAAGGATCAGAGATTTAAAGGCCAAGTTTTTACCCGAAAACTTCCGCTTAAGAGATGCCCGCCGTACGGCTTTCGGCGCGCCCCTTCATGATCTTCACGCCCTGATAAACGTATTCCGCGCCCGATGCCACTACCGAAGTTATCACTATCGCGTAACAGAGCGGCAGAAGAACCTGCCAGAAATCAAAATGGTTGAACGCCAGAAAGACCACTATAAGCCCCAGCTCAAGGAAGGTATTCACCTTGCCGAGCAGGGTCGGCTTGAACTGTTTGTAGCCCGTCAACATATAGACCGCAAGTGAGCCCAGAAGTATTACAACATCCCTGCCCACGACGGCAACCGCAAGCCATAAGGGAATCTGGGGGAAATTCCCGTTCGGGATCGCCATCACGATAAATGAGGCGGTCGTGAGCAGCTTGTCGGCCAGAGGGTCGAGCAGACGGCCAAACGAGGACTGCTGGTTGAACCTGCGCGCGATATAACCGTCAACAAAATCGGTTACGCTCGCAATAAAAAAGATCAATAATGCCGACCCGAACCATGCCCGATTGATAAAAATCAAGAACGGAACCGTGAGCGCGATTCTCGAAAGCGTCAAGATATTGGGCAGGGTCAACAAGCGTTCACCGGCTGGGGCCATAGCCGGCTCACCCGCGTAACCTTTGGTTTTAATGCTTTTCATTGCGGCCACGAGATTATATGAGCGGTCGGCCGGACTGGCAACCACTTTCTATGCGCGCCGATCCTTTGCTTTCCGCCTCCTTTAACCCAGATGGAAGTCTTGCGAATATATTGCAAAGAATCTTGCGAAATGGTTGTAATCAAAGGAGATATCTTGTTATATCCGCGAGCAATGTTTATGATTATAACGTTGCCCAGGGTTGTAGTTGGTAAACGATTCAAGCCAACTCAGGATTAATGAAAAACGGGACAAGGGGATTATTAAGCATAATGAAATTTAATACTGTTTCGAGCCTGAGAGTTGTGCGAATGAAGGGTATTTTTAGGGTTTCACTTCTGGCCCTTGCGATTTTCTCGGCCGTCATATTACACGGTCGGGCGCTTGCGCCGGAAGTCCTTGCCACGGAGACCGAAGATGTCCAGACCCCCGCCGAAGTCCTCGGCATGACGAGTGGCAATGAAGAGATTGATAGAATGATCCTAGAAGCGGGCGTCAAGCACGGGGTTGATCCGAAGCTTATTTACTACGTCATCCAGCAGGAGTCCCGATTCAAGGTGACGGCCAAGTCCGGCAAGAACGCCCAGGGATTGATGCAGATGATCCCGGCCACCGCCGAGAGGTTTAAAGTAACCGACATATACGACCCGGCGCAGAACATAGAAGGCGGCGTGAAGTATCTCAGGTGGCTGCTAAAGCGATTTGACGGCAACGTCAACCTGGCGCTTGCGGGTTACAACGCGGGCGAAGGCGCGGTCGAGCGCAACGGCAACCAGATCCCTGATTATAAAGAGACGAAGAATTACGTCGCGAAGATAACCCGGAATTACGGCAAGACCTATCACCCGGTCCTTCCGCCCGCGCAGGCTCGCGTAGAGTTCGGCCTGACAGATGTCGAAGCCGCCCTTGAGTAATCTGGCGTAGCCGTCCGGCACGCCTCCTGTAAAAGATTCATTTCCTCTGACTCGTAAAGTTTTCCCATCCTGGTCCGGGTAGTCATCCGACTGCCCGGATTTTTTTCCGCCCGCTCTTTACCCCGCCATCTTGCTCTCGATGAGGTTCTTTAACAGCAGGTCTTCGAATGAAGTATCCGAGGTCACGAGAAGGTAGCCTATACCATTTGTCCGGCAGAAGGATTCGAGCGAGCCGACATACCGGTCAAGCGCGACGCGATAGGCGGCCATCATCCGTTCGTTGATCGTCACCTCGCGAGGCTCGCCCGTTTCGGCGTCGACCAGCATGAGGTCGCCCGCAAGGTCCGGCCTCATCTCCTGCGGGGCGAGCACCTGTATGAGGTTTACGTCGTAGCCGCCGTGCGCCAGCAGCCGGAGGTCCTGACGGTAATCGGCGGCGTCGAGAAAATCCGACAGGATGAAAAGTATGCCGGGGCGAAGATTTGTCCGCCGGTATGCCTTGAGCGTGGCGGCGAGGTTCGTTGCGCCTTCACTGCTACCGGCCGTCGCGGCCTCATCGGCCTGCGCGTCATCCGCATCGCCCGGCTGCGCGTTTCCGGCAGGGCCTTCGAGCCCTTCAAGAAACGAGATTACCGAAAGCAGATGGCCGCGCCCGCGCAGCGCGCGCAATCTCGCCTTCAGGGCGGAATCGAATGTGGCGACGCTGAAGCGGTCCAAACTTCCGACGGCGATAAACGAGAGGGCGGCGGCGGCGCGGCGGGCGAAATCGAATTTTGATACCGGCTCGCCGAAATGCATCGAGCGGCTCTGGTCCAGGAGTATGTCTATGCGGACGTCTTCTTCTTCCACGAACTGGCGCAGGATCAGCCGTTCGAGCCGCGCGTAAATGTTCCAGTCAACGTGGCGGAAATCATCGCCGGCCTCATACTTTCTGAAGTCCGCAAACTCGACCGATGCCCCGCGCCGGGTCGAGCGCCGCTCGCCGCGCATAACACCGGGGAATGCCCGCCGCGCTTGAATCCTCAGCCGCTCCAATCTCCTGAGAAAGGCGGGGTCGAGTAGCGATCTCTTCTTTTCCGTCATTTTATGATCGGCGTCAGGCGGTCGGTTGGGTGGCCTCGCGCTGCCGCGCATTCTTCTGCGCGCCGGCGAGCGAGTCGATAATTTCGTCGATCACGGCGTCCGTGCTGACGTTGTCGGCCTCGCCTTCAAAGTTCAAGATCACCCGGTGTCTAAGCGAGGGCTTCGCCACGGCTAATACGTCGCTGGTGCTGACGTTGTAGCGGCCCGCGAGCAGCGCTCGCGCCTTCGCCGTTAGCAGTATGGCCTGAAGCCCGCGGGGGCTCGCCCCAAAACGAACGTACCGCCTCACGAGGTCGGGCGCACCCTTCGGTCGTCGGGTGAGTCCTCAATAACAGATCGGCGGCCAGCTCTTCGACGTGAGGCGCGATGAGTACCTCGCGGACGAGCGCCCGCATTTCGGCGAGGTCTTCGGGCGAGACTACGCTCTCGGCGTGGGGCGCGGCGTCCGTAGTCGTGCGGCGCATAACTTCGATAAGGTCCGCCCGCGTCGGGTAGTTGATCAGGAGTTTGTATATGAAGCGGTCTAGCTGTGCTTCGGGCAGGGGGTATGTGCCTTCCATTTCGAGCGGGTTCTGCGTCGCCATGACAAAGAACGTTCCCTCGAGCCGATAGGTGTTGCCGCCCACGGTTACCTGTTGCTCCTGCATTGCCTCAAGCAAGGCCGATTGAGTCTTTGGAGTGGCCCGGTTTATTTCGTCGGCGAGCAGCAGGTTTGTAAAGACAGGGCCGCGTTGAAACTGAAATACTTTATCGCCGCCCTCGCCCTCGACAATTATATTCGTGCCGACGATATCGGCCGGCATCAGATCGGGGGTGAACTGTACCCTCGCGAAAGCGAGCCCCATCGATTCGGCGAGCGTGCGAACAAGCAGCGTCTTGCCCAGTCCCGGCACGCCTTCAAGAAGAACGTGTCCGCCGGCCATAAGGGCGAGCAGCGTGCCTTCAACTATCTCCTGCTGCCCCACGATGACCCGGCCTATCTCGTTTGTGAGCACGCCGAACTTGCCGACGTAGGCTTCCACCCTGCGCTTTATATCGCCAAGCGTTTGTGAGTTCTCCATCATTTTTTATGGTGGCCGGCCGCCGCCTTACCAGGGCATTCTTCAGCCGTATGATGTCTTTCATCTGGACGAGGTGATTGAGGTCGTTGCCCTTGATCTGGCGCACGACAAGCTGCTCGATTGTCATCGGGCCGTCCTGTTCGTGGATGCCGGCGCGCGACCAGGCATCGGGCGGCGCGGCTTCGAGCGTCCGGATAGTCTCGGCGCGAAACCGTTTGAAATCTTCGAGCGCCGCGCGCGCGTCCTGATTTATGTAGTCCCGCTCGTAAGCAAGCCGGTCTTGATCGATGTTGGGCAACTGAGGAGTATCCTCCGCCAGTATTCTTTGATAGCGGTTGAGGTAAGCCATCTCCTCCATATCGCGCAGGTGACACATTATCTCTTTGAGCGACCACTTGTTCGGTATCGGCTTCCACCGAAAAGTGTCGTCGTCTATGCCGCTTAATAAATCTTCAAGCTCATTGGGAAGCGACTTCAAATTCCAAACAATTCGATCTTTGTCTCTCTGGTCCATTCCTCGCTCCTGGTAATCGAAATATATTCATTCTTTTTGCCATCCGGGTTGATGGCGTCGAAATAGCTCCGCACGACCGACCTGAGATGCGGCGGCACCTGGCTGCGGCGCACGGCCCTCTCGGCCTCGCGGCGGTACTGCGGGTAAGCGGTCGAATAGGGCGCGCGCGCCGAGCCCGTGCTCGCCTGCGAGGGCAGGTAAAGATATTCGCCGCTCGACCCGCGCCGGGCCGCGCCGCTAACCTTTACGTCGCGTCCGCGACCGGCCATTGCTTCCGACAGGTTTGCGCCTTGCGAAATCGCCGAGCCGCGCCCCGCTCCCCGGCCGGATAGCCCCTGACCGTTTGCCCCGCCCCGATTGACTCCCCGTTGCCTTGACCCTGGCCGGATGCTGCCCTTCTCCGCCGGCCTGTTGCCCGGCCCTCCTCGCGGCCTCTTCTCCCGCGCGTCGAGCGTCACCGCCGAGGCTTCGCGCGAGTCCCGCGACCATATCCTTGGCCTGTTGATTCTCCGAAAGCAGCTTGGCCGCCGCCTGAAGCTCGCGCATAAGCTGCTCGTTCTTCATCAGCTCGCGCGCGACCTGTTCGAGCTGCTCCGGGTTGATCTGTCGCGCCATCTGCTCAAGCGCCTGCTGAAAATCTTTAGATTGGGCGATGCTCGAAAGGTCTTTGGCCAGAGACGCCGCCGCATTTGAAAGCGCGGCTATGGTCGCGGGGTCGAGCTGATTTGCCCTTAGCTCTCCAGCCTTCTGTAAAAGTTGCTCGGAGAGGCTCGGCAGCGCTTTGGCGGCCTGCCCGGCGAGCGCGCCCGCAAGATCGCCCGACTCGCTTTGCGAATCGCTCTGCTTATTCTGCTCGCCCTGCCCGCCGGCCTGTTCGGGAGTTTGCTGCTGGGCGGGCTGGCCCTGAGCGCCGCCCGCTTGAGGCGTTGACTGCTGAGGCGTTGACGGTTGACCCGCCTCGCCTGGAACTGGCTGCTGTGGCTTGTTCTGAGCCTCGGTCCCTGTCCGCGCGGCGGCCGGGTTCTCTCCGGCCACGTTACCGTTTCGCCTGTCGGCTGAGGTCTTAGAGGCCACGTCCGATTCTTTTTGCCGCCCGGCCGTCTCCTGCGGAGTCGGAGTTTTTCCGGCAGCCTCGGCGGACGCCTGTTTAGTTCCCTGCTGCTCGCCCGAATCTTTTTTCGTCCCCGCCATCTCCGGCGCGTCTTTTAAGCCTTCTCCCGCGTCGCTTTCGGTCGTCGGTTTTTTCCCGGCGCGCTGGTTGTTTGATCCGGGTTCAAGAGCCGCGCGCAGCTTCTGGTCGGCGAGGCTGACAATCTCGTCCGCGCGCGTCGCTTCCAATTCGCGATGCCTTTGTTGAATGCGGTCTCCGAGCGCGCTCAGTTTTTTCAGCGCATCGGTGCGATCTTCGCCCGAAGCCTTCAGCATGCGCCCCAGATCAGCCTGCTCCTTCGCAAGCTGCGCGGTCGTCGTGCCCGGCTCAATCGCTTCTCCTATCTGCTCGGCCGACTGCGCGAGCAGCTCGCCCGCCGATTGAATATCGGCGCGAGCGATCACGGCCTCCTCGCTCTGCGGCAGCGCCTTCTGCGGGATGGCGACCGCCACGGTCAGCGCCACAAGCCCTATCAACGCATAAGAGACGTGGCGCGGGCGGCGGTACGGCACTATCGAAGAGGGCTGCGCGTCGGCAATTCGCCCGGCCGCGTCCTCTATCAAGGCATGTTCCATGGGCTGGCGGGGGCCGCCGCTTGAATCGATAGCCGCCGCGGTTATAAGCCGGTCGTCCAGGCCGAGCGCCCCGTCTATCATAAACACGGCCGCCACGCTCGCCAGTCCGCCTGTAAAACCATGCGGCCAGGCCCGCCGCGATTGCCGCGACCATCAGGGCCAGGACCACGGGCCATACCGGAATCTGTAGCGGGCGAAGCCTCACTATCAGCATCACGGCCGCCGAGACGATGGCCCCGACAGCCGCCGAAAGCACGAGCGAGTCCTGAAGCTCAATCGCGCGCAACCGGCGCGTTACTTCACGTTGAAGACTGCGAATCCTGTCCAGACCTTCGATCATATCCAGTTCCTGACGCGTTCAAGACGCTTTACACTCAGGTAGAGGCACAGCACTGTCACCACCAGATAGAATAGCACCTGAGTTATCCAGAAAGGAATGTCGCGCAGCCAGACGAAGCTGGGCAACGGTATGCCGTGTATCTGCGTGGCGATGGCCGCGAAAGGATTCGTCCTGAGCAGCAGAAAGACTATGTTCATAGCCGACTGGGACTGATTCCCGCTGAAATTATTGGCGAGCGCCGACAAGAAAAGAGATATTGCCGGCAAACCCGCGACCAGCACGATGACCGTCCCGATGCTCACGAGTTGCGCCAGCACGCCGCGCCTGATGAGCGTCAACCACAGGAAGCTCATCGAACAGAACGCCACGCCCGCCACGATCATGACCAGGTACGCTATCGCGATGTCGCGCAGCGCGATCCCGCCCAGCGAATAAGTGAGGGCGATAAGCGGGAGCGAGCCGAACAGCGTCAGCAGCAGATAAGAGAGCGCCGCGCCCACCTTGCCGACAAGTATCGTCCCCGGTCTGGCAAGTGACGCGATGAGCAGATCAAAGGTCTGCTGCTCTCTTTCCGACGAGATCGCGCTCGCCGAAAAGGTCGGGGCTATAAGACATATCAGCGCCATCTGGACGTATATCAAGACGGGCGTGAGCATCCCGCCCGCTTGATTGACGATTGTCGCGGGGGCGGCGCGGTTTATCGCGACGTAAAAGCCGCCCAGTATCAGGCTGAGCACCATCACGTAGCCCGTGAGGACGAGAAATGCCCGCTTGCCGCGCATCCTCGTTCGCATCTCTTTTATCAGAATTGGGTTCCAAAGGTTCATAGCTTTCCTGGTCCCGTTCAGGCCACGACTCCGCGCGTGATCTTGAGGAATATGTCTTCGAGATCGGCTTCGGTTCGCGTGAAGCTGAGCACGCGAACGCCTCGCGTGACAAGGTATTCGAGCAATTCGTCGGCGTCATCCGGGTGGCAACTGCACTCGGCGTGTATCGTGCGCCCATCGCACGTGGTGCGCTTTACTTCGGGGCGCTCCGCAAGCGCGTCCATCGCGAGCGCCGGGTCGCCTTTGACGAGGATCTCGATCATCACGTTGCCGGTCAGCTGGGCCGTAATCTCGTCGATGCGACCCGCGACGAGCATGCGCCCGGCTTCGATTATCCCTATCGAGGTGCAGAAGTCCGCCAGCTCCGTGAGGATGTGCGAAGAGACGAGGACCGTTTTCCCCATGCGGCAAAGCTCGCGTATCAGCTCGCGTATCTCTATGCGAGCGTGCGGGTCGAGCCCCGAGGCAGGCTCGTCCAGCAACAGCACGGACGGGTCGTGCAGCAGGGTCTTTGCTAAACATAGCCGCTGCTTCATGCCGCGCGACAGGCTCATCACCTGCGCGTCGTGCTTCGCGGTCAGATCGGTCAGCTCCAGCACATCGGATATGGCCCGCTTGCGCTCGGCGGGCCCCATCTTGTAAAGCGCGGCGAAGTAATCCAGGTACTCCCACGCCAGGAGGTCTTCATACACGCCGAAGCTGTCGGGCATATAACCGATCAGGCGGCGGACTTCGTATGGCTCCTTCACAACGTCGTATCCGCCCACGGTCAAATCGCCCTGCGTGGGCAGCATCAGCGTCGAGAGCATCTTGATCGTCGTGGTCTTGCCCGCGCCGTTGGGGCCTATAAAGCCGAAGACTTCGCCGCGCCCCAGCTCGAAGTTCAGATCATTAACGGCCAGAAAACTCTTGTAGTATTTATAAACGTGCTCAAGCTTTATCATGCTTGATGAAGGCTGGTCGGTATTTTCCATACTCTGTCGAAAGCTTCAGCGGATCTAAACGCCCGCCCGCCTCGGCCCTTTCTCCTCTTTCCAACTTTCGCCGGTGATGAACATGTTATGAAGTATCGCTTATGTCAACGATTATAGCGGCACGCCGGTTTCAACGGAATCTCGCGCCGCCTTGATCTCTCCACGCTTTTCTGTGACCATCCGACTTCCTGGCCAGTCTATCTCGGGAGTCTTTGATGCCGAATCAGGTCGTAGAGTTTGATACCCGCGGAAGGGTCGCCACAATCCGCCTCAACCGACCCGCGGTACACAACGCAATCGACGAAGCCGTCATGCGCGGGCTCGAAGAGATTATCGACGAGCTTGAGAGGGCGGCCGATACAACGGTCATCGTTTTGACCGCCCGCGGGACCGAGAGCTTCTGCTCGGGCGGCGACATCAAATACTTCGCCACGCTCGATACGAGAGAAAAGGTGGTGGCGATGTCAATTCGCATGCAGCGGATTCTCAACCGCCTCTCTTCAGGGCCGCGGGCGGTGATCGCCGCCATAAACGGCCGGGCTCTCGGCGGGGGCTGCGAAATCTTAACCGCCTGCCATTTTCGCATCGCCGCATCTACGGCGACGTTTCGCTTCGTACAGGCGGCCAACGGCATAACCACGGGCTGGGGCGGCGGGGCGCGACTCTTTCAACTTGTGGGCCGCGCAAACGCGCTCTCGCTCTTGCTCACGGCCGACCCTTTCGACGCGCCGCACGCCCTCCGCATCGGGGTTCGTGAACCGGGTTGTCGAGCCGGAAGAACTCGACCGGGAGGCTTATGCGCTTGCCGGTTCGTTATGCCAAAACCCGCCCGGCGCGATTGCCGCGATGCTGGAAGTTGCAAGGCTCAACTGCCAGGTGCCGCCCGAAGTGTCGGCCCGCGAGACGGAGATATTCGCGGATCGGTGGATGTCAAAAGAGTTCCGCGAGCTGCTCGAAAGATTTCGGTAGCGCCCTTCAAAGGTGTATCACGTAGAGCGCCCGGCTTCGCCTTCGGGCCGACCCGTCCGCGGTTATTTCCGACGGCGTGTGCTCGCTGAAGCCTATTACGACGGGACGCTCAAGCCGCGCGAGGGCGTCGATCATCATCTGCACATCAAAGAAGCCCAATGAAATCCCGCTGCCCCCGATCTCGCGGTCGAGCAGCGTCGCAAGCTCGATAAACAGGTCCGACTCTTCACTATCCTGGCCGCTCAACTGGTCTGTGTACCAGCTATTGAACGTCTGTGACTGTTGCGGCTTGTTCAAGGTCGAGCGGACCTCCGCGCCCGACTCAATATCAAAAATGTCGGATATGCCGGCGCGACTCAGATAGACCGCTTTCGTGATTTTACTATTACCGTTATTCTTCACCGTCACCGCGCCTGCCGCCGGTGTTTCAGACGCCGCGATCATAGGCTCGACCGAATCCCTGACCGAACGCATCTGAAAAAGCCCCGACGTCCATGTCGTCATCGGCAGCTGCATCTTGAGAGATTGGGGCGAGCGCTCGGAAACCAGCACGCCCGTGGCCGACGCGCTCGACGAATTATTCGAATCATAAGCGTCGTTGACGAATGTCTCGCGCCCGTCGAAGGTCAGCTCCTGCGTCCCCTTGTGCCCCGGCATGACGAGCAGTCCGCTCTTGACGCGGCTGATGCGGTCGCGCTGGTGAAGCTCTACGAGCGAGGCGTCCGCAACGACCGTGGTACTGCCGCGGCTGAGCTGCGCGACGGTCACGCTCACGAGAGTAAAGACGATGACTACGGCCGGGATAGTCATCCAAGCGAGGTCCGTCTTCCGCTTCCATTTCAGGAAGAAATAATTGAGCGGGCCGACGCATAAGAGATAGGCCAGCAGGAAGAGCAGAAAATAGCTCTCCGACGGCGGCTTGATTTCGGCGAGGCGAAACAACAGACCCTGCACCCCCCAGTTGCTCGACTGGCTATTGCCGCGGCGTCCGAACGTGACCCAGTTCGTATTCCTCGGCTTTGTTTCGGCGGCCGGATAGATGAGGTCCAGCCACAGCTCTCTTGCCGCCGTCCACGCTCGATAAGGGTTGAGCCTGGGGTTGATCGCGACAAAGCGGACGAGCCCCCCTCCGTAGTTCCGCTCCACAACTACCGGCTTTGCGGCCGACCCGATAAGCACGCGGGCGTCCGTCCTAGCCTGGGCCGACGTGTAAAGCACCGTGTCGCTCGTATCGAACTGGCCGTAGATGTCGGTCAGCTCGGCGAGCCCGCCCGATGACACAGAACTGGCCGTGGAAGCCTCTATGGGCAGAATGTCCTGGAGGCCGGTCAGTCTCAAACCCGCCATGTCGGCCCCGCCCGTAACTATGAGCATCCCGCCCGAGGCGACCCAGAGGCGCAGCGCGCGCGATTGATCTTCCGAGAGCTGGCTGAGCGGCGCTTCGCCTATAACGATTGCGTCAACCGGATCGTATGAGATGAAATCGCGCGGCATCTCTTCAGGCAGTATCACGACGGGGTGCGCCTGAAAGATGCGCTGATAACCGGACGAGCCGCGCTGCTGGCGTTGCGGGCCGGAAGGCGTTGCGGGCTGAGCGGCGGCGTTCTGGTTAGCGGGTTGCGCCGTCGGAGCGCCCGGCTGTGTCGCCTGCCCGCCTTGCTGAGCGGGGGGCTGAGGGCGGGCGTTCGGCGAGGTAAAAGGTCTGCGCGGGACGGATACGTTTATCTCGGCCGAGGTGATGCTGTTGAGCGCGGTCGCCTCCGTATCGATGACGAGTATCTCAAGCTGGTTGTTTCCGCCCTGCGAGCGGTCGGCCTGCACCGCTGCCATGGCTATTGTCTCGCCGTTGGCCTCGAGCCGGACCGAGGGGCTCTCGCCCGAATTGACGAATGCCGAAATCTCGTGCAACTGCCTGGAGCCGGTCGCGAGCTGCACCTCTTTGACATATTCGCGTACCTGAGAACTCGGATTCGGGTTCGATTCGGTCCTCACGATGAGCTTGCCGGTTATTGGCGGCCCTTGATTGACCAGCGTAATCCGAAAGGGGGCCCAGGTCCCATTCCACGTGGTGACGACCAGCTTGCCGAATCCCGCCTTGACCGTCATCTCAAGGTTCTCGCTGCGAAAGACACCAGTCTCGGCGTTGCCGTTACCTTCGTTCTGCGCGGCAACGCCGTTTATGAATGGCAGAAAGGATGCGAGCAAGAGCGCCAACAGAAGCGCAAAGCCGACAGAAAAAGGTTTGAACTTTAGCATATGTTTTATAGGAGTCTCCGTCCGTCTTTGTCAGGCGCGGATCAAAAGTCATTTTCACATACGATTCGAGATGGGCAAAGTTCCGATTCACCCTTTCACCCCTTCACCCCGTATCTGTTTACTGCCCACTGCCCACTGGTTGTGCTAGATTATGAGCGTTATAGTTATAAACGGAGACGGACTGATGAAATTTTCTACCAAAGCTATACACGCGGGGCAGGACCCCGACCCGGCCACAGGCTCGGTCTCAATCCCCATATACCAGACCTCCACCTACGCCCAGGATGGGCTCGGCAAGCATAAGGGGTTCGAGTACGCGCGGACTCAGAACCCGACGAGGCTCGCGCTTGAGCGCAACCTCTCCGCTCTCGAAAACGGCAAATTCGGGTTCGCCTTTGCGTCGGGGATGGCCGCGACAAACGCCGTCGTAACCCTTCTTCGCGCGGGCGATCACGTCATAGTCAGCGACAACACCTACGGCGGCACCTTCCGCCTTTTTGACAAGGTGTGGAGGAAGTTCGGGCTCGATTTCAGCTACGTTGACGCGCGCGACCCGCAGACGGTCGAAGAAGCCGTGCGAACCGAGACTCGAATGGTCTTTATAGAGACGCCGACCAATCCCGTCATGTCGCTCGTCGATATAGCGGCCGTATCAGAGATCACTCGCAGGCGCGGGCTCCGCCTCGTCGTCGACAATACTTTCATGAGCCCGTACTTCCAGCGCCCGCTCGATCTGGGCGCGGACATCGTCGTCCACTCGACTACTAAATACCTCAACGGCCACAGCGACAGCGTTGGCGGCGCGGTCGTGCTCAACGATGAAGAGGACGCCCAGGCCATCGCGTTCATTCAAAACGCCGCGGGCGCGATCCTCTCGCCGATGGACTCGTTCCTCGTTATGCGCGGCACGAAGACGCTGGCCGTGCGCATGCGCCAGCACGACGAGAACGGCCGCAAGGTCGCGGAGTTTTTATCCGAGCACCCGGCCGTCCAGATCGTCTATTACCCCGGGCTCAAGTCTCACCCGCAGTATGAACTGGCCCGGCGGCAGATGACCGGATTTGGCGGGATGATAGCCTTCGAGACCGGCTCGCTCGAAAATGCGCGCCGCGTGCTCGAAGGCGTCAGGCTCTGCACGCTCGGCGAATCGCTCGGCGGCGTCGAGTCGCTGATTTCGCACCCGGCCACGATGACGCACGCCTCGGTGCCCGAAGTGGAGCGCAATCGCCTTGGGATTACCGACGGGCTGGTGCGGATTTCGGTGGGCATCGAGGATGTTGAGGATATTATTAGCGATTTGGACCGGGCGCTGGGCGAGATTGCCTGACGCAGGTATTCTTTGCGCCGCCGCGCGCACGTATTGATAACTCCCGTGGTTGCGATAAAGAAAAAAATGAAGCATAATCTCGGCCAACTGGGAAGAATATTGCATTAATGCAAAGTTTAGAGAAAGAACTGGCTGCGTCGCCTGAGCACCCCGCCAAGGTGAGCCGCAAAGATTGACATATGCCGACGGAGGTCGCATTCAGCATTTCCGTATACGCGATGACCAATCAGGGGATGGTCCGTCCCGGCAACGAGGATAATTTTCTTGTCCTCAACCTCTCGACGGCCGATACCTGGACACCCGAAAGTTTTACGGTCGATCCGCCCGAGCACCTGACCACCTTCAACCAGGGCCATTTCGGCTCGCTGCTCGCCGTCACCGACGGCATGGGCGGGGCGCTCGCGGGCGAGGTGGCGAGCAGCTTCGCCGTCGAGTGCGTGCGCGACCGTATGCTCGAATTGCAGGCGAGCCCTACCTACGCCAGGATACCGTTTCACGAGCGGCTGCGGCTGGCCGTCGAGCTTGCCAACCTCTACATATTTCAGAAGAGCTCGAAGCATACCGAATATGCCGGCATGGGCGCGACCTTCACGGCCGTCGGGCTCAACGGCACCACGGCATATTTTGCTCAGGTCGGCGACAGCCGCGCATACCTGATTCGCGACGGCCAGATTCGCTTGATCACGCGCGACCAGTCGCTTGTGGGCCAGCTCGTCGAAGCCGGCCACATAACCGAGGAAGAGGCCGAGCGCCACACTTATAAGAACGTCATCCTTCAAGCTCTCGGCGCGTCGCCGAGAATCAACGTCGTCGTCGAACCGCATCCCGCTACGAAATCTCGACACCGTCATAATGTGCAGCGACGGGCTCTCGAACAAAGTCCGCGGCGAAGAATTGAAAGAGATAACCGATCGCGCCCCGACTCTAAAGGAAGCCTGCGAGCAGATGATCAAGCTCGCCAACGAGCGCGGCGGCGAAGACAACATCACGGTCCTGGTGGCCCAGGTCGGCGGAGGCAAACTGGAGGCGCTGGCAAACGACCCCGCGAGCACCGCGCCGCTTCCGGCGGGTCCCGGGCTAGAACGCTGGGGGGCCGAGACGATCCCCCGCGACCCGGGCATTCCGGAAGATGTCAGTTTGGACCTCGTTGACGACGCGGAAGAGACGCTCCCTCCCAAAAGCTGAGCCGAGCGGCCCGTGACGCGCAATCGAAATAAAAAAGGGAGAGCGGTTTTCACGCCCTCCCTTTTTATATTGGATTTGCCCTGTCGCTACTCTTGCCGGTTATCGGCCTTGACCGCGCCGTAATAGATTCGCTTGAGCGAAAGAACAACAGGCTGGTTGGCCTGCGCTTTCACCGTAGGCTCGCCCGTCGGCCCGCCGCTATCTACGACATAGCCCGGATAAAACGGCGGCGACTGTCCATTGTCGTAGCGAGGGTCCCAGCGCCCCTTGTACATATAGCCGTGGAACTCCCCGTCATACACGCCGAGGTTGTCATAATTGCTCGACTGCATTCCGCCCACGAGCGTGAAATTGCCTCTGAAGGGTCGCCCGCGCCAGTTCAGCACGTCGGACCTTACTCGACCTCCGAAGGGACGCCCGTTCGGGCCGAGCACCGGGTCTCCCGATTCGGTCTTAAGCTCGAAGGCCGCCATCGAAGCGTTTACCGTCAAGTTGTCAGGCGCGCGCCCATCGCCAGGGATTTCGATGTTGCCGCCCGAAGCGAACAGACCGAGCACGTTGGCCGCGTCCTGGTTGATGGGGTTGCCAGCCTGATCGACGACCGGCGTTTCATAAACCAGATCGCCGGTGATCGTCATGCTCCCGCCCGTGACGGGCTTTCGCGCATCGCCGCTCGCAACGCCGCCCGCCGTCACGGTCACGGCGAAGCTCGAATCGATCGCGGGTATCGGCTGCTGGTCGCCGTTTCGTCCCGGCCCGTGAAGCGAGCCGATGTCGCCTCGAACATACAGCGACGCGGCGGAGCGATTACCCTTCTGGACTATGGAGCGGTCGCGGGGGACGCCGCGAAGCGTCCGGGTCCCCTTGCCCGCATCTATAGTCGTCGTCTGCGCGTCGATATCAACGACGATGGTCGTAGTCTTATTCCCCTGCTTGATCTTCATCACCTGGCGATTGCCCGAAGGGTCGGCGCTCAAAAGCACGTCGTTGACGCTGCCCATCACATAAATGCCGCTCCCCTGAAACGTCTCGCCGTCGGACGGCAGATAGACACCCGGCTCAAGCGTCGGGGTTGTTGAGTCCGGGTTTTTCGATTCTTCGAGCGGGGTGTTGAGGTCATCGGCCGAGCGCAGCCCGGAGCGCAGCTCGCCGTCGGTCGGCGGCCCGGCCGACAATTCGTATCCCCCATCGAGCACGGCGCGCGCCTGGTCAAAGGCGTTGCCCGCGGGCGGAATCGGATCGACGCCGCGGTCAAATCCCGCGAGGAACTTCGGGGCTACGAGCACTCCGTCAACTATGTCCGAGTCGGCGTCGACCGGCGGAGGCGGGACCCACGCGCCATAACGGTAATAGCTCGCGGTCCTGAAGGATTGAGTCACATAGCCGCGGAAGGTTGGAGCGTCCGCGCCGGCGGCGGTCGTCCAGAAGCCGAACCTCTCATTCGTGTGCACACGACCGGCGAAGCGGTCGCCCGGCCCGAGCCCCTGGTATATGAACGGGCCTTCGGGGTTGTACGGGTCAAATTTATCGAGGAAGAGCGCGAATTCCGCGAAGGTCCCGACGCGCACGCCTCCGCCGTCGGCCCTGACCATCAGCTTGAAATTGATGACGCCTTCTTCCACGAGCGTGACCGCGCCGTTGAGACCTTCGATGCCTTCGCCGAGGGATTCGAGCTGGTAGGTTACCGAATAAGGCTCTATCTGGCCAAGCCTCGGGTAGAGCGGGTTGATGTACTGCACCCTGTCGCCCGCGTGCGCCGGGTCATTGTCGCTCGCCGAGTAGGGCATCCTGAACTCTTTTACTTTGAGCTTGGTCTTATAGGCCGCCAGGTTCGGAAAGTTCTCTTTCTTGTTAAGAAGCTCTTCGGCCGTCGCGATGAAATCACCCGGCGTGAGCGTCGGCGTGCCGGGAGTGATGACCGGCGGGCTCGGGAGGCTTGAGGTTATGAACTTGTCGCTTCTGAGCAACCTGTGAAGGTTATTCAGACCCGCCTCCGCCGCATAGAAACCGCTTGTGAGGTTCTGGAAGTTTGAGGTTATTGCTTTATCGGAAACGGCGGTGAAGGTCACGGCAAGACCGAGCATCAACATCAGCGACATGATGAGCAGCACGCCGACAAGCGCCATGCCCCGCTCCTCGCGACCGCGCTGAGCGAGATGATCGCCCCAGCAGACTCCCCTCGCAGCCCCGCGCTTAAGAATATTCAGGGTCTTTGACCCAGATACCATCGCTACCCTCTCTACGGACTTATTCAACCGCATCAGTTTCACCTCCCGAACGGGTCACGGTGATGAATTACAGGCGAGTGCTCCGCCTGCTTCAAGGTCTCGGATTCAATCGCTCGCCGAGCTTCGGCTTCTTGCCTATGTAACGGGTGCGATTGTTATAACCGCCCTTGCCGAATGCTCCGCCGTTGCCGCCGCCAGAGCCCGGGCCATCGCCTGAGCCGTATCCGCCGTCGCCTGGCCCGAAGCCCTCGCCCGGTCCTCCGGGGCCGCCGTCGTCAAACCCGCCGCCGGGCCTGCCCGGTCCACCCGAACCGCCTGGCCCGCCCGGACCTCCCTCGCCCGGCACGCCCGGATTAGTCGCGCCGCCCCCTTCAGGCGAAGAGCCGTATCCGCCCCCGGGCACTATCCTCGGCCGGACGACGCTCGCGAGCGTGATGAAACGCTCGGCCTGCGGGTCCACATTGACTTCGGTCCTTGCGGTCGCCGTTATCTCGATTGCCAGCGTCTTGTACTCGCGCGATATGTTCTGCTCGATTGCCCACTGACCTTCCACCTCGCCTTCCCGCAGCTCAAGGTACCGCAGCTGAAAGGCGACCACGTTGCGCGCTATGGCTATCGACGGGCCGTCGTTGACGCTCAGGGAGAATGTCGGGTGCTCGTCCTCGCCCCGGTCTATGTAGTATCGCTTGATCGTCACCGGGCGCATGGAGAAGGCGCCGCCGGTGTACTCCTGCCCGAAGGGCACTTCAGGCTGGACGCCTTTATGCGTGACCGGCTCGAAGCTTATTCCGAGCGCGCCTTCCTGGGTGACCTTCACGGCCTTGATCTTTATGAAGTCGAATTGAACAGAGCCGTCCTGCCGGGTGCCGCTTACGATGAACTCTTCGTCAGGCTGTAGGGTGTTCGACACATCGGCCGATTGTCTGCGGGCGGCGCTGTTTGGCATCACCTCGACGTACCGGTTGGCCGTCGAAAAATCGACCGCCGCGGCCGGTATGAACGGCAGCGCGTCGGACGGGACCTTCGTCTGGGTGTCGGACGAGACAATCGTCACTTCGTCGGTCTTTCCTTCCGGCCCGTTGTAAGAGTAGATCGAGCGGAAGCGCTGGCCGAGCCCAAGCGAGTTCTCTTTCGATTGCTGTATGTCGCGCGTGAGAAAGTCCATCAATAACCGCGCGTTCTGATCCATCTCGCTCACGCCCTGCTCGGTGCGGAAGATGTTCTGGCTCTTGCCGAGCAGAAGCACGACCGACCCGATGACGAGCGTGAAGACAACCATCGCGACCAGCAACTCCGCGAGCGTGAACCCGCGTTCGGAAGCCGCGTGATTGTTTATCGTGGAAAGTCGACTGCCGCCCCTCTCTTCAGCCTTCATCCGAATGCCCCCTTTCGCCGCGACTACTGGTTTGTGATGATCGTGTAAAGATCGACCAGCTCGGGCGTCTTGCCTACAGAAGCGTTCTCGCTTTTCACCCTGACGGCGATGGTCAAACGCCTGTCGGCGGCGTTCTCTTCGCCGCTCGACATGATCATCCATCGCCGGGTGTAGGTGACGCGGTCTTCGCCGAACGGGTTGCCGGGCGCCACCGTCCCGTCCGGTCTGCGAGTCTCGGCCGCGCCGTTTGGCGCAACCACGGTCACCGTCCCTTCCGGCTCGACATCGTTGCGGCCGGCGATGATGATCTTGTCGAAATAGTGGGACCCGTCGGGCCCCATCGCGTCGTTATCCAGATCGCCCGCGATCAAAGCATCTTCGGTGCTCGTCCGTTCCGGGTTCGGGAGCATCCTCGCCGGGTCGACCAGTCGCTGAAAAGAGACCGCCCCGAGCTGTTCGAGCTTGTCCTGCGCAAAGGTCGTCGCGGTCGTGAAGTTGCGCGAGCTGGCGTTCGTCTTCATGGCGAGGCCGAACATCCCCGCGAGACTCACCAGCCCGACCACGGTCACAAGCATCGCGATGACCGCCTCGATCAGGGTGAAGCCTTCTTCATTCCGGTCGCTCGCGTGCGCGCGCTCGCATGCTGAAATAGCAGGTATTGGTAGCGTCATTCTTATATCCGCCGCGCGGCCCTCGACTCTTCGTTGACCGGCGCTATGAGGACTCGTTACGCCTCATCATCCAGCTTCGCCTCCGACAAGGTCACCTGCCCGGTCGGGGAAATCGTGACCAGCATGTAATAGCCGCGCTGGCCGTTGATGCGAATCACCTGGTTCTCATTCGGCATCGGGGTGACGATTCCTCGTCCGTCGAAGGCGATCTCCGTAGGGGCATCCGGCGCGATGGTTATTCCCGCCGGCAGGGTGACGATCCCTTTGTTCTGCGGCTCGGCAACTCCCTGCGGGTCATACTGCTCTATGTTCAGGCGGTGCAGCTCGGCTACGCGAATCCCGGCGCGGGTGTTATTCGAGGTCGCAAGAAAGCGCGCGCGTTGGAGCGCCGTGGCTACGTTGCGGCCCACGACGCCGAGCCTGTACAGCCGCATGTGCGAAATAATCTGCGGGACGAGCACCGCCGAGAGGACCGCGATCACCAGCAGCACGACCACCATCTCGATGAGGCTGAAGCCGCGTTCGCCGCGCCGCGCTGTAAGCTGTGGTTTAGTCTCTGGCCGAAACATATGGTTACAAATTATGGCAACCCGCGACTTACACTTCTTGGCACTTTCAGATAGTCTGACGCCACAAAGCCACGCGCATTGGGCCCCTGCAGTAAGTTATTTGAGGGCAATTAAGGGGGACGGTAGAAACGACCGTAAGAAACCGCCTATCGATGAGGCAATCGCTATTCCGCTTTCCACGAGGGCCTTCCGACCCGCGAATGGCGAATGACAAATGAGGAATGCTGGTAGTAAACTCCTAGCAGTGGCGCGCCTTGAACAAGCGAGTTCTTTTAATCCCTTACGCTGGAGATGGGATGGTCACGACATTGAGTGAAACAGAGTACGTCTCCACCGATAACCTCGATCTAATGCTGGCGGTGCTGCCGCCGCACATTCGAGAAGCCCTGGCGCGGCGCGGCGGACTAGAGAACCTGATCGAAGTAGTGCTCGATCTGGGCCGGCTGCCGGAGGCGCGCTATCCGGGAGAAGCCGCCTACCTCAACGATACGCTGATCACGCACGAAGACATACACTACGTCGAGAGCCGGGTCGGTCATTTCACGCGCGACAACCGCGCGGGGATAGAGCGCACGCTCCACCGCATATCGGCCATGCGTAATCGCATAGGCGAAATCGTCGGCCTCACCTGCCGCGTCGGCCGCGCCATCTACGGCACGGTCGATATAATCCGCGACTTTGTCGAATCGGGCAAAAGCATACTTCTTATGGGACGCCCCGGGGTGGGCAAGACGACTCTTTTGCGCGAAGCCGCGCGCGTGCTGGCCGACGACCTGCAAAAGCGCGTTATCGTCGTCAATACCTCTAACGAGATCGCGGGCGACGGCGACGTGCCGCACCCGGGTATCGGGCGCGCCCGCCGCATGCAGGTCCCCGACCCGGAGCAGCAGCATCAGGTGATGATCGAAGCGGTCGAGAACCACATGCCCGAGGTCATCGTCATCGACGAGATAGGTACATCGCAGGAAGCCCTTGCCGCGCGCACGATCGCCGAGCGCGGCGTTCAGCTCATAGCCACGGTCCACGGCAACACGCTCGAAAACCTGATGATCAACCCGACGCTGTCGGACCTCGTAGGCGGCATACAGCCCGTCACGCTCTCGGATGAAGAGGCGCGCCGTCGCGGGACGCAAAAGACCGTCCTCGAACGCAAGGCCCCGCCGACCTTCGACGTGCTGATCGAGATTCAGGACAAGGACCGCCTGGTGATCCACAAAGACGTGGCCGACGCCGTCAACGTGATGCTGCGCGGCTTCTTGCCCAGCACCGAGGTGCGCGAGCGCGCCGCGGATGGCGAGGTCAAGATCATCGAGCCCGACCAGAGCTTGCAGGAGACGCCGCAGCCCGCCAGAGGTCATGAGCCGCCCGCGAGGCGCATAGTAGACCAGGATCAGCGCGGCAAAAAACAGAGGATACTGCGCATATACCCTTACGCGGTCAGTCGCGAGCGTTTGCAACGGGCGATTGAAGACCTGGGGGCGCCCGCGAAGATAGTAAACGAGCTTGGCGAAGCCGACATACTGCTCACGCTGAAGTCTCATGCCAAGCGGCAGTCACAGAGGCTCAGAGAGGCGCGCGGGCGAAACGTCGACGTAGCGATAGTGCGCGCCAACACGCTCACGCAGATGGAGAATTTTTTGCGGGAGATGCTCGGAGTGGCGAACCGGCCGATGACCGAAGACGAGGCGATGGAAGAGGTCGAGAACGCTATAATCGAAGCAATCGAAAAGCACCGCCCCGTCGAGCTTACGCCGCAGCCGAAGCATATAAGGCGGCTGCAGCACCTGTACATCGAGCGCAGCGGCATGGATTCAAAGAGTGTTGGGGATGAGCCGACGCGGCGTATAGTCGTCTACCCGCGCTGAGGCCCCCGGCGGGTGAGTCTTACTTGACGGGCTCGAACGCCTGCCAATCGTAGGTGATACCTAACGAGATGCCCGTCTTCGGCGCGCGCTTTGAGAGTCCGGCAATCGCGGCGGCGAACCAGCGAACGCCGAGCGCATTTACCTGAGCGCCCAATCGCGCTTGCGAGAAATCCTCGGTGCCGAGCGGAGCGCGCCGCCTGGTCGAATGGAACCCGTTTACTTCCCCGAGAATATTCACGCGGTCCGAGAGCGCGTATATACCGGCGAGCCCGTATAAGAGCACGTCGTTTTGCGAAAAGGTCGCGGTCGGAGATTGAAGTATCCCCAGCCCGATATTCCCGAAGACGTTCAGCCTGTCATCGGCGAATTTTTTGCCCGCGTTTATAGTCGCGAAGAAATTCGTGGTGTTAGTGCCGATGCCGCGAGTCTCGTTCGTGTTCGGCAGCTGGGCCCCGAACCGGAAGCCGAGCGAGGGCGCGCGGCGCGTCTCGTTCCGCAGCTTCATCTTCATCCACAGCGTCACGTCGCCTACGTCATTCGTGTCGGCGGAATTCGCGCCGAGCCGGAGCGGGACCGCCGACGGGCCGCGTCGATCAATCGACAGAAAATTCTGGAGCGTCCATTCGATCTGAAACTCGACGTTCGGCCCGAGCCCGAAACTCAATCGCGTGTCGCCTATTTTTGTCAGGTCTCCGCGAAGCCCCGAAACCGTGAAGGTCTGGTTTTGAAGAAACTCGAAACCCGTCTCTATGCGGATGACGCCCGGCTTTATAATGTCAACGTCTTCGGTCAGTAGCGGCCGCTGTTGCGCGTATGCGCCCGCGCACGTGAGAAGCAGAGCCAGCAGAAGAAGCGTGAGATTTAGTCGCCCGGTCTTGATCATAACGGCGTGCCGATTCTAAGTCGCGTGCGGACGTTTGTCAATTTGGGCAGCTTACTTCGTCAGGAACTTCAAACCCAGAACGCCCGCGACGATCAACCCGATGCACATGACGCGAAGCCACTCGCGCGGCTCGTCAAAAAGCAGCATTCCGAGTATGGCCGTGCCCGCCGCGCCAATCCCGGTCCATACGGCGTAGGCCGTGCCGATGGGAAGGCCGCGCGTCGCCAGCGCCAGCAGGTACATGCTCACCACCATCGCGGAGATTGTTCCAACCGACGGCCAGAATTTTTTAAAACCTTCGCTGTACTTGAGCCCGACGGCCCAGCCGATCTCAAGCAACCCGGCCAGCACGAGTAATATCCAATATCGCATAGCTCATCTACCTGCCCTCGAAGATAAACCACGGAGTTCGTCGCTGCAACACGCTCGCATTTCGCGGCGCGTCAAGCCGGGCGATTTACTTGACACCCCCGGCTATTGCTATAAAGTTATTGCTCAGGTTTTCGGCAGTTCACTCGTCGCCCCTGGGTGAAGCCGTTTATTATTTTCATCTTTGAGCGAGGAATCTTTGTGAACGTAGCGTCAAGGGTCAGGGTCGCGACTGTTTTTATAATGCTTTTCGGCCTGCTCGTCGTCGGGGCGGATCAAACGAGGTCCGACGACGCGCGAAAAAAGCCGTCCGATGGCGCCACGGACGCCCGCTCCACCAAAAGATTCGCCGCTCAAAAAACCGGGCCAATATCCTACCGCAGCCCGGGCTCTCGCCATAAACTCGTAATCGATAGTCGCAGCCCCGCAATCGAAGAAGCGCTCATTCGGTCAGGGCGCGACGAAGGTCCGCAGGCTCGGAGCCTACAGCATCGTTGAAGTAAGCGACGACGCGCTCAACAGGCTTGCGCCCGAATTACTCGCTCGCGCGACCCTGCGCGACGACCTTAATCTTATACAGCTCAGGCAGGGTCAGGTCGATACCACTGGACCGGAGCCGGTCGTCCCCGCGGAGTTGCGTGATCAGGAGAGCGCGTCTCACTCACTCCACCTCGTTCAGCTCTTCGGCCCCCCGACGCCCGACGCGGTGGCCGCGTTAAAGAAGACGGGCGCGAAGATAATCTCATACGTTCCGAGCAATGCTTATCTGGTGCGCGCCAGCGGCACTGAGGTTCGCGCGCTGGCACGTTTGAGCGATGTCGTTCAATGGAACGGCCCGTATCATCCGGCGTACAGGCTCGACCCGCGGCTCAGGCTCGATACCACCGACAGCGTTAAGGTTACGATTCAGTTGCTTGCCTCTGAAAATGTGGATGAGTCCATAAAGCGGCTCAAGGCCCTCTGCTATGAAGTCAAGGTCCCGAGGTTCGGCAAGCCACAGATGCTCTACGCGCAGGCGACGCTTGCCGCAAACAGGCTGGCCGACGTGGCGCGCATAACTGATGTTCTGATCGTCGAGCCGCGGCCCGAGATCCGCCCGATGGACGAGAGGGCTAACCAGATAGTCGCCGGCGCGGTTTCGCTCGAATCTATAAACAACAAGATCATAGGGCGGCCTTCCTCGCCCGGTTACCTGAGTTTTCTCGCTTCCGTCGGGCTCGATCAGCCGATGGATTTTGCGGTCAACGTCGGCGACACGGGGCTGGACCTTGGCGGGTACGAGTCGAACATGGTGCAACCCGATTTCCTCGACTCGGCCGGCAATTCGCGCATAGCTTACACGCGCGATTATTCGGGCGATTTTCACGGCGGCGACCCGACCATACTCCCGGCGCACGACACGCTGGGTCACGGCACGATCGACGCTTCGATAATCGGAGGCCTCGGCGGAGGTACGGGCAGCGCCGTGGCCGACGCCCAGGGGTATCGCTACGGGCTGGGGGTCGCGCCTTTCGTCCGGATAGGCGTGTCAAAGCTCTTTGACGACAACGGCAGCTTTCTACCAAACGGCATATTGTTCGATCAGATTCTTTATGAGGCTTACCGCGACGGGGCGAGAGTGACCTCTAATAGCTGGGGCGGCGACTGCGCGTTCTCGCTGTGCAACCAGTACGATACGCTCGCGCAGATTTATGACAGGATGGTCCGCGACGTGGAGCCGTTTGCGCCCGGCAACCAGGAGATGGTCACGATCTTCTCTTCGGGCAACGCGGGCAGCCAGGCGATAGTCGTGCCGGGCACGGCCAAGAACATCATCACCGTGGGCGCGAGCGAGGGCTTCCGGGCGACGACAGATGATGGCAGCGCTATTACGGACGGCTGCGGCGTAGGCAGCGCGGGCGCGGACAATTCGTTCGACATCCCGGCCTTCTCTTCTGGCGGGCCGCTCTTTGACGGCCGGGCAAAACCCGACATCGTCGCTCCCGGCACGCACATAACCGGGGCCGCAACTCAGGACCGTTTCTTCGCGAGCAAGCCAATTGAAGAACTCCATGTCTGCGACAGGTTCTTTCCGGCGGGGCAGACCCGTTACACGCTTTCTTCAGGCACAAGCCACGCGGCTCCCATAGTCGCGGGCGCGGCCGCGCTCTCGTACCAGTGGTTGAGAACAAAGCTCGGACAGGACCCCAGCCCCGCGCTTGTAAAGGGGCTGTTGCTGAATTCGACCAAGTACGTGACCGGCAACAACGCGAACGACAGCCTGCCGGGCGCGAAACAGGGATGGGGCCTGCTGAACCTCGCGGGTATGTTCGATTCCACGAACAGAATCTTCTATGATCAATCGCCCTCGCGCACCTTCATTGAAAGCGGCGGCGAGCCTTTCGAGATAACCGGCATCATCTCTGATTCGTCAAAAGAGTTCCGCGCGATGCTCGTGTGGACCGACGCGCCCGGCTCGCCGGCCTCCAACGCGCCGAGCGTTAATCATCTGAATATCGAAGTGATCGTCGGCGGCGTCACCTATAGCGGCAATAATTTCAACGGCCAATATTCAATCGCGGGCCGCCGCGACGACATCTTCAACAACGTCCAGGGTGTGCGCTTGCCCGCGGGCGTGACCGGTCCGTTCGTCATTCGCATCAAGCCGGTGGTGATTGCGGGCGACGGGGTGCCCGGCAACTTCAACGATCTCGATCAAGACTTCGCGCTCGTCGTAAGCAACGCCCTCGAAAGGCCGCTGCCGGTGCTCGCAATCGAAGAGGGCGACGACGTATCGGACGGAGTCAGCGTCACTCACGCGGACACGACCACGGACAGCTTCCTGTTGCCGGGAGAGACGGCCGACATAAGCGTCGCGGTGAAGAATGAATCGGCTTCGAGCGCGGGCGCAATCGCGTCGGCTACGCTGATTATGCCGGGCGGGGCGAGCGGCACGGCAGAGTATGGGACGGTCGCGCCGGGCGGGTCTTTGTCTAACCCGACTCCTTTTCGCCTGCGCGTGCCGAGCGACCTTGTCTGCGGCCGTGTCGCCCAGCTACTGCTCAAGCTCGAAACGACGAACGGCCAGATACTGCTGCCGGTTCGCGTCCGCGTAGGACGACCGGACGGCACGGGCACAAGGACGCTGCTCGACGACAACGTCGATAGCCACAGGATCAAATGGAAAGCGAAGAAAGGCTTCCAGTTGACGGCGAGCGTCGGCAACAGCGGGCTTGAGTCCTACCGCGCCGTAGACCCCGGCGACCCGGACGACAACGTGCAGACTTCGACGCTCACATTAAAGAAGGGCGTGCAGATACCGGAAAGCGCCGGGCAGGTGCGGCTGTCGTTCTTTCACATATTCGATTTCGAGCGCGGCTATGACGGCGGCGTGCTTGAAATCTCGACCGACGGGCAGACATGGGAAGACCTCGGCTCGCGCATAATCACGGGCGGCTACGACGGGAAAATAGGCGAAGTCTCGGACAACCCGCTCGGCCCGCGCCTGGCATGGACATCGCGCGGGCGGTCCGGAGTCTTCACCCCGGTAGTAATAAACCTGGACGACTTCGCCGGCAAGAAAATACGCATCAGGTTCAGGGCCGGGTTCGACCCTCATATCGGCTGGCGCGAAGGCTTCACCGGCTGGTTCGTAGACGATGTTCGAATAACGACCAACAACTACGTTTGCAGATAAGTCTCAAGTGAGATCAGCGCGGTCGCGATAGATTTTTTCGGCCCTTACAAGGCGCGCCGGAGTTGTTTAGACGCGGCCTTTTTCGGCCCTGAACTTATTAGAGACAGACCTGTGGTTTTATGTTAATATCCCGGCCTGGGAAAGTTTAATGCTTGGTCCGGCCTTGCCGGACGCCCTCAAAACACTTGCTCTTCTAAACTAGAAAGCCCCTGCAAAACTTGTCGGACCGCCCTGGCTGCTGAAGTCCCGCGGCAATTGAGGTCAGCCTTGCGCTCGCGAGAAGAGGTGAGCTAGACTCGCCCAAACTGAGGCAAATTGCACTGAGATATGTCCAACGACTCTTGAACTGACGCGCAGGCCGATAGGTATTGAGGAGAGAACCCGATGGCAAGCAGAATCTTACTCGCCGATGACAGCATAACTATCCAAAAGGTCGTGAACCGCGCTTTCGCCGACGAAGGCATAGAGGTTGTCGCTGTCAGTAACGGAGATCACGCGGAGCGCCAGATGGCGGAAGTAAACCCCGACCTGGTGCTGGCCGATATTTTCATGCCGGGCAAGAATGGCTACGAGCTGTGCGAATTCATAAAGCAGACTCCTCAATTCCGCCACATACCGGTAGTCCTGCTTGTCGGGGCGTTCGAGCCGTTTGATCAGGCCGAAGCAAGGAGGGTGGGCGCAGACGACCACCTGACGAAGCCTTTCGAGTTTCGCACGCTCGTCGACACGGTCCGCAGGCTGATGAGCCAGAGCGCCCAGCCGCAAGCGGACGCGCCCGCGCAGATGCCGCCGCCGGAAGAGCAACCCGATCAATCGACTCCGCGGTCAACGAATCCTATGTCCGCGGCCGCTTTTACGCCGCCGCCGTTTAAAATAGACCTTGCGGCGATGAGCGACCCTGTAGAACAGGAGGGGTCGGCGAATGATTCAAGCGATGCAATCTCATTTAATGAGAGCGCGCCTCTAGACATCGACGACGCGCCATACGAGAGCGCGGGGGCGTCGGGGGCAACAGAGCTGGAGATGGTGGAAGAGCGCCAGGGCGAAGTCCGTTACGGCGCCGCCTCCGATATTTGGGTCGGGCGCACCGATGAGCTGGCCTCGATCCCTGACGAAGAAAACCCGATCAACAGTCTTGAGACCGGCGCCACGCCGGCGGGCGATAATGTCGGAGCAGTCGCGCCGCCGGTTGAAGCCGACCCCATAATTTTTTCGACAGACTTGGCGGAAGCGCGAGACTATAACGAAGCGCAGGGCTCCGAAGTGCCGTCGCGCTTCGGGTATGAAGCGGAAGAGTTCATACTCGATTTTGAAAAGACCGAGCCGCCCTCCCAGCCGGGGCTCTCAAGCGAGATACCGTTCGACATGGAAGCGGCGCCGCTCCTCGACTCAGAGGTTAGCCGAGCGACGTTTGAGGATGAATCGGAATCGGCCGACGGCGAAGAGGAGGATGCCTTTAAGACTCGGATGCTCGAGCCGCCCCCTTCGTATCGTCCCTCCTGGAACGACGGTCAGGGCGGTTCGTCCGCGCGATATGATTATTATGATCATTCGGATTACGCCAGGTCCTCGCATTCGAGTGAAGCCTCGCACGCGAGAATGGATGCCGCCGAAGTCTCCGCGGTGCTGACCGTTGACGACCCGCTCGGCGATGTTTTGATGGATGAAGCGACGGGCCGGGCCTACGAAGCAAAACCCGTTACCGAGTTACCCGCCGCCGAATCGGACTTCGACATCACCGGCGGGATGTTCTCCATAGAGTTCATACCCGATCAAGAGGCTAGCCAGACCGGGCAGGCCGCAAAAACGCAGCCCGTCGAATCTATAGAGACGGCTGAGTTGACCGAGCAGCCATTCGAAGCCCAGGAGCCAGCGCCCGCGGCCGAGACCAGCGTCGAGCCTGAGGCTCTGAGCCACATGCCCGTCGAAGAGTCGGCTTCGAGCGAGCAGGTGTCGGTGGGTGCCCCGCAAGAGGCCGCCGGCGAGTTTGACTTTGAGATGGCGCCCGAAAGCAGTTCGGCGGAGGCGGCATTTGACGCCGCGGAGCACGCCGAGACCGGCGCGGCTGAAGTCGAGACGATTTTGCCCGAGCAAGCGGCGCACATCGAAGATGAGTTTACGGCGTCGGATATGTGGTCAGAGCCGGAGACGCAGTTTGCGGCCATCGATATCGAAGCGGTCGCGGTTGAGGAAGCAAACACAACCGGCGAGGCAAGCGCGCCGGAAACGGGATTCGATTTATCGTCTGAGATCGCGCCGGTCGAAGCCGAGCAACTCGCCACGGACGCGCCCGCGGCTGTTGCGGAATCGGCGACAGGCTGAGGCAACCGCGCCGGCCGATTCGGGGGAGGCATCAGACTGGCGGGCTGGCCGTGCCGGTCGAGCAGGCCGGGCGGCCGATGCCGCGGCTCAATTTCCGCCGGAAGTCATCGAAGAGATAGTCCGCCGCGTGGTGGCCGAGATGAGCGATTCGGTGGTTAGAGAGATTGCCTGGGAAGTCGTGCCCGATTGCGTGGAGCGCGTCGTCGAACGATTGACTCGCGAGGGCGTATCGCGCCGAATGTAGCGATCAAAATAATCGACGAAGTATAAAGACCGCCATCGGGCATTTTCTTAGAATGCCCAATGGCGGTCGCTGCTTTTCCATGCGGTCCCTGCCTGGAGGTTGACCGCAGCATTCTCATCCCTTTTAATTGTTTCTCCGGCAGTCTCTCGAAAGAAGAGGGTATTGACCTTTTTTATGACCGAAATTCCAAAAGCATACGAGCCTCATAGCGTCGAGCAAAAATGGTATACGACCTGGGATTCGCGCGGATACTTCAAACCGAGCGGCGACGGCCCGATCTATTCGATAACGATCCCTCCGCCTAACGTGACCGGTTCGCTTCATATCGGCCACGCGCTCTGTTACACGATCCAGGACGTGCTGATCCGCTGGAAGCGCATGCAGGGGTATGACACGCTATGCGTACCCGGAACGGACCACGCCGGGATAGCCACGCAGAACGTGGTCGAAAAACATCTGCGCAAAGAAGGCCTCAGCAGCCACGACCTCGGCCGCGAGAAGTTTTTCGAGCGGACATGGCAGTTCGTGCACGAATATGGCGGCATGATACTCGAATCAGTTGCAACGGCTGGGCTGCTCGTTTCGACTGGGACCGCACGCGCTTCACGATGGACGAAGGGTACGTCAAAGCGGTGATGGAATGCTTCGTCCGATGGTGGGAAGCAGGACTATGATTTATCGCGGCATGCGCGTCATCAACTGGTGCCCGCGCTGCCTGACAGCCATCTCCGACATCGAGGTCGAGCACGAAGATCGTAAGGCGAAAACTCTATCACCTGCGCTACCCGTTCAAAGACGGATCGGGGCATCGTCGTCGTGGCGACCACGAGGCCGGAGACCATGCTCGGCGATACGGCTGTCGCGGCGAACCCCTCCGACGAGCGGTATAAGGAATCCTTCGGCAAGACGCTGATATTGCCTCTGGTGGGAAGCGAGATACCGCTTATTGCCGACGAATACGCTCAGCCCGAATTCGGCAGCGGCGCGGTCAAGGTGACTCCGGCGCACGACGCGAACGATTTCGAGGCGGGGTTGCGCCACAACCTGCCGCAGATAATCGTCATCGACCCTGACGGCAGGATGAATAAGCAGGCGGGCCCGCCTTATACGCGGTCTCGACCGTTTCGAGGCGCGCGAGCGGATAGTAGCCGATCTCGAAGCCGAAGGGGTCGTCGAAAAGATCGAGGATTATACCGTGCCGACCGCGACCTGCGCGCGGTGCCACACGGTCATCGAGCCGCTGCTGTCCGAGCAGTGGTTCGTGCGGATGAAAGAGCTTGCGCAACCCGCGATTGATGTAGTGAAGGAAGGGCGCGTCAAGTTCGTGCCCGAACGCTACGAGCGAACATACCTCGACTGGATGGAGAACATCCGCGACTGGACCATCTCGCGCCAACTGTGGTGGGGCCACCGCATTCCGGTCTGGACGACCGAGGACGGCGAATACATCGTCGCGCGCTCGGAAGAGGAGGCCCGCGAGAAGGCGGGCGGCCGCCCGATCAAACAGGATGAAGACGTTTTAGACACGTGGTTTTCGTCGGCGCTCTGGCCGCACGCGGTACTGGGGTGGCCCGAACGCAGCCGACGACCTCGAACACTACTACCCGACGTCGGTGCTCATCACCGCGCGCGACATCATATACCTCTGGGTGTCGCGAATGATCATGACCGGGATTTACTTCAAAGAAGAGATTCCCTTCTCCGACGTTTACATTTACGCGACGGTGCTCGACGAGCAGGGCAAGCGCGCAGAGCAAATCGCTCGGCACGGGCGTCGACCCGCTCGACGTGATCGATCTTTACGGGACCGACGCGCTCAGGTTTTCGCTGCTCGATACGCGCCGCCCGCGGCCAGGACATACGCTTCGCGCCGATAAGAGAGAAGCGGCAGCCGCAGGTCGAAGAGGCCCGCAACTTCGCCAACAAGATTTGGAACGCGTCGCGCTTTGTCATGATGAACCTCGGCGAAGCCGAAGGCGTGCGCTCCGAGTGGGTCAATCAGAAGCGACTGGCCGACCGCTGGATACTGGCCGAGCTTAACGACACCATCGATGAGGTCACTCGCGCGCTCGAAGAGTATCGGATGAACGAGGTGGCGCAGACGCTTTACAGATTCTTCTGGGACAACTTCTGCGACTGGTACATAGAACTCACGAAAGCGGTCGTCTCGTCGAAAGAGGAGACGGCGGAGACGCGGGCCGCCCGAAGCCGCATCGTCTATATCCTGGAGACGAGCCTGAGACTGCTGCACCCGCTGATGCCTTACATCACTGAAGAGATATGGCAGCGGCTCCCGCACGAGGGCGAATCGATAATGGTAGCGGCGTGGCCCGAAGCCGACCGGTCGCGCGAAGACCGGCAGGCGCGCGACGAGATGCAGACGCTGATCTCGGTCATAACGAAGGTGCGCAATATTCGCTCGGAGATGAACATCCCCCCGCAGAGCCGTCTGCGGCTGCACCTCGGCACGACGGACGAAGGCGCGCGAAGGCTGATAAACGAAAACGCGGACCAGATAAAACGACTCGCGCGCGTGGAAGAGATAACGATCCTCGACGCGCTGCCCGAGATGAAGTCGGCGGCGCGCGACATCGCCGCCGGGCATCGAGATAGGCGTGCCGCTCGAAGGCTTGATCGATTTCGGGAAAGAGCGCGAGCGAATTACCAAAGAGATCGAGCGCAAAGAGAACGAGGCGCGCGGCCTCGCGTCGCGGCTCGACAACCCTTCTTTTGCCGACCGGGCCCCGCGGGAAGTCGTGGAGCAGACCCGCGCAGCGCCACGCGGAACTCAAGGGCGAGATCGAAAAGCTGAGGGAGACATTCGGCTCGCTGGGGGCGCAATGATCTATGGAGCTTGATCCCGGAATGATCTACGCGTACGCGTCCGACTTCCTGAAGGAAGACCTCGGGCGCGGCGATGTCACGACAGCGGCGACCGTCCGAGGCGGGGCGCGCGGGCGCGGGCGGTTCCTCGCAAAACAGGAGCTCGTGCTTTGCGGCCTCGAGATGGCGGAGGCGGTGTTCGCCGCGCTCGATTCAAACATACAGCTCGAATCGCGCGTTTACGACGGCGAGCTGATACAGGCCGGGACCGAGTTTGCCCGCATCGAAGGGCCGGCGGCCGTGTTGCTGATGGGCGAGCGCGTCGCGCTCAACGTGCTCCAGAGGCTGTCGGGCGTCGCGACTTTAACCAAGCGATTTGTCGATCTGACGAGCGGGACCGAGGCGCGCATAGTCGATACGCGCAAGACTACGCCGGGGCTGCGCTCGCTCGAAAAGTACGCGGTCGCCGTGGGCGGCGCGCACAACCATCGATTCGGGCTGGATGACGGAGTATTGATTAAGGATAATCACATCGCGCTTGCCGGCGGCGTCAGGCGCGCGGTGGAGCTTGCGAGACAATCGGCCCCGCACCTGATGAAGATAGAAGTCGAGGTGTCGAACCAGGCGCAACTTAATGAGGCCATCGCCGCGCGCGCCGATGTTATAATGCTCGACAACATGACGGTTGAGGAAATAAAAAGCTCGGTCGAGCTTGATAAGGCGGCAGGCCCCCGGAGTATTGATCGAGGTATCCGGCGGGATAACGCTTGAGACGGTTCGCGGTTTTGCCGAAACAGGGGTCGATATGATCTCGGTCGGCGCGCTGACGCATTCGGCGACCGCCGTCGACATAAGCCTGAAGATCGCGCCCCTATAAGTTTTTCTTGTCTCCGGAGTACGCCGAAAAGAGAACAGAAGATGAACACCATATGACTACTTCTCAAAAGAGACTCCGGTTCGACAACGTCGAAGAGTCCGACGAGCCAGGCGGGGCGCACCTCTTGCGCTTGACCTTCAGCATTGGCGACCAGGTCATCGAAGAGAGCGCCGCTTACACCGGGGAAAGGGCCGGGGCGCCATGAAAGCGGCTGCCGAAGCCACTTTGAAGGCGATAGAGCGCGCCGTTGACAACCGGTTCAGGTGCGTGCTGGCCGACATCGATCACGTAAACGCGCTCGGCAAAAATCTGATCGCCGTGCTCGTCGACATTGACTTCGAAGGGCGCGAAGTCCAGGTATTCGGCAGTTGCCAGATAGCCGTGAGCGAGCTTGACTCGGCGGTCAAATCGGCGCTCAACGCCACCAACCGGTTCTTCGAACTCGCGATGCGAGATTAAGTCACACGCGGCAGACTCTAGATTTACGCGCAATATGACAACCGTGCGCCTGCCTGTATCACCTCTAACCTGTTATCCGCACCCTGGATAAAGATGCTTGGATCGACCTTATTCAGATACGACATACTCCCTTCGACAAACGACCTTGCGCGCGAGATGGCCGCGGGCGGCGCGCGACGAAGGCGTCGCGGTGATCGCCTACGAGCAGACCGCCGGGCGCGGGCGGCAGGGCCGGTCCTGGTCGTCGCCCTCGATGGAAGGGCTCTACCTCTCCGTCATACTCAGGCCGAAGGTAGCCCCCGCTGCCGCTCCGGTCATCACGCTCGCCGCGGCGGTCGCCGTCGCCGAGACATTGAAGCTCGATTTTCAGGTCGAGGCCGATATCAAGTGGCCCAACGACGTGATGGTTGCGGGGAGAAAGATCTGCGGCATACTCGTCGAATCCTCCATCGAAGGCGGCGAGATTTCTTACGCCGTCATGGGCATAGGCGTAAACCTCGGCCAGCGTGACTTCCCGGAAGCTATAAAAGATATCGCGACTTCGCTGTTTCTCGAGAGCGGACCGGCGCGTCACCCCGGACGAGTTCGCCGGGCCGCTACTCGGACGACTAGACGCGTGGTACGCGGCCGCGGTCGCGAGGCCCGCGGAAGTCCTGGCGAGATGGGAGCAGCTTTCAAGCTACGCGCGCGGCCGCGAGGTCCGCGTCATTTCGGGCGACGAGGAGATCGAGGGCACAACACGCGGGATAACTCGCGACGGCGCTCTCGTGCTTGAGCTTGGCAACGGCGAGCGGCGCGAGATAGTATCTGGCGAGGTCAGCCTGCGCGCGCGCGAGGGCTGATAAAATCCGGGCGGGAAGATCTAGATATGTTACTGGTCCTCGACGTAGGCAACACAAACACGACGCTCGGCGTTTATGACGGCGGCGAGCTGCGCCACAGCTGGCGGCTCACAAGCGAGCGACAGCGCACGGTCGACGAGTACGGCATCATGTGCCGAACGCTTCTGCTGCTCGCGGGGCTTGAGTCTTCCTCGATAACCGACATAGCCATCTCGTCGGTCGTCCCGCCGCTCGACTTCACGCTCAACAAGATGGCGGAGACCTATTTCGGGCTGAAGCCGCTGTTCGTCAATGCGGCCAACGCCGGGATGCCCGTGCTTGTATGAAGACCCCTCGGAGGTCGGCGCCGACAGGATAGTAAACGCGGTCGCGGCATTCGCCAAATACGGGGGGCCGTGCATCGCGGTCGATTTCGGAACGGCGACGACCTTCGACGCCATATCGAAGTCGGGCGAATATCTGGGCGGGGTGATCTGTCCCGGCATACAGATAGCGGCCGAAGCTCTCTTCCAGCGCGCGGCGAGACTTCGCAAAACAGAGATTCGACGCCCCGACAGAGTGATCGGCACCAATCCGAACGGCAGCATTCAATCGGGTCTTTATTACGGCAACGTGGGGCTCGTCGACGGGGTGCTCGAAAAGATGCTCGACGAGCTTGGCGCGGGCACTCGCGTGATAGCGACGGGCGGGCTGGCCCCGCTCATCAGCCGCGGCTCGCGCATCATAGAGGCAGTTGACGCCGACCTTACGCTCGAAGGCTTGAGGATGATCTACGAGCGAAATCGCGCGGCCGAAAAAGATGATCGCTAAGAGTTTCTACGAGGCTCAAAAGAAAGGCGCGCGGTATATATACCGCGCGCCTTTTTCTTTAGCGGGTGAAGGAGACGACCTGCGAGGGCGGCCCGTGCGGGTTGCGCACCTGAAGGGTGTGCGCCGCCCCGCGCGTCAGGACGTCCCGGATGCGCAGGTTGCCCGGAGTGCTGCGGGCATTCTTGGCAACCTGTATGAAGTCGCCGCTGCGCACGAGCACAAACGTCTCGCGGCCATCGACTATGAGCACAGCGCCTGCCTCGACATTCGAGTCGGCCGCGCGGAAGCGTAGGCGCTTGCTGCTGAACTGGACCCCGACGAGTCTGGGCTCAGTCGAGCTTTCGTTCGAGCCCGCGCTTTCGGTGCCCGTCTGGTAAAGCGCGGTGACACGGTAGAAGAAAGGCTGAGCGAGCGAATTGCCGCCGGGCGTAGGTATCGCGTCGTTGAATGACGTCGCCGTCGCGGGCGCTACGCCGACGATGTTGCCGAGCGAAGGCGCGGCCCCTCGCGTGTCGGAGCGGTATATGACGTAGCCGACCAGCCCGGGCGCAACCGCGGGGTTGAACCCTTCCGTCTCAAAAGATTCGGGCGCGGCGTTAAGGGCCGGGAAGTTTTGATTGACGGCCACGACGTCGGTCGGCGCGTTCGAGGCAACTTCGGGAGCGACCCAGCGCACCTGCACGCGCCAGGTGTCGCCTGACGGAATGACCGTAATAAAGCTCTGGAGCGTCTTCACGCGATTGGCCGAATCGGTAGCCGTAAACATCACCTGCAACGTGGTTCGCGAAGTCGCCTGCGGCGTGAGCACGAGATCGCCGCGGCCATTGCCTCGATTAGTAAAGACCCCGCCCTGTACCGGCGTGGCCGAAAGTGTTATGTCGGTGTTAGTCCCGTTGACCGCGATGACATTCATCGTGCTTGTCTGCCCGATTATCGCCGTAAACTGCGTCGGCGCGCGGAGCTTCAACAACTCGGTCTGCGGCGTGCTCGTGCCGCGCACCGGGACGAAGAAGAGCAAGGCGTCGGGGTCGTTGCTTACGACGGTGATAGAGCTTGAAAAGACTCCGGGCTGCGACGGGGAAAAGCTGAGCGTAAGGACGATCCTCTCGCCCGGCCTTATGATAGTCGGCAGCGCGGGCACGCCCGAAAGAGTGAACGGAGCAACGGGCCTCGTTATGCTCGACACGATCAGGTCGGCATCGCCCGTATTCTTTATTTCGAGCGGGGTGGCCGAAGACCCGCTCTGAAAATCGACTAGCGCCGGCGTGATTTCGAGATTCGACACCGGGGCCCCTGTGCCCGTGCCTTCGAGGTTGACGATCACAAACGGGTTCGTCGGGTCGTTGCTTTGAATAGAGAACGAGCTAACCGACCTGATCACTAACTGCGGCGCGAACCGCACCATAAGCTCGCGCGTTTCGCCCGGCGGTATCGTCAGCGGCAACGCAGGCTTGTCAACGATGGAGAACGGGCTTGCCGGATCGCTTATGGCGGAGATCACCAGATCGGACCCGCCCGCGTTCCTGATCGTTATTGTTCTTGTCGAGGTCTGAGTGGCGCGCACCGAGCCGAAGTCGAGCGACGCCGGGTCGAGCGAAATCACGGGGAAAGTCGGGATGGGATTACCCGGCGTAGTATCGGCCGCTACGTTCGACGCGGCCGAGTTGCCGAAAGCGTTGAACGCAAACACACGATAAAAGAATGTCGTGCCCGCCGAAACGGTCGTGTCGCTGAACGTAGTGACGTTAGGGCCGACCGAGGCTATTTCCGCGAAGTTCTGACCGTCGAGGCTGCGTTCAATCCTGAAGCCCTGCTCGTTATCGGCATTATCTGTCCACGCCAGGTCTATCTGCGTCGTAGAGATAGCGCGGGCCGATAATTCGGTCGGGGCGGCCGGCGTGCGAATGAGCGTGGGCACGAGCGATATAGAGAAGTTGCCGGCGTCGCCCTGGAAGCCATCGACTACAATAAAATAGGTGACGCCCTCGGTCAGGTTTCTACGAATGCTTTCAGATTCGCCGGTCCCGCCAATATCCGCGCCCGAACAACCAGACAGGGTCGCGCAGTTGGTAACGATATAGACCGACAGGTTGAAGTTGCCGACCGGCGTGACGGTTATGTCATAGTTCTGGCTATCGGGTGAGGTGAACTGATATACGACGTCGGGCCCCGTACCCGATTGCGCCGAGCGGATGCAAGGCGGAGTAGGGACGAGATCGTTTGCCGCGCCAAAGGTGCTTCCGGTAGCGGAGAACGGCAGGCGATTGGCTTCGATGATTGCGGGCGCGGCGCAGGTATCGTTGGCCGGGACTCCGCGCCTTATCGAGAAACTAAATCCGCCCTGAAGTGTCGATTGAGGACTGTCGACTACGATGAAGTAGCGCGTGCCAGCATTCAGAGCCGTCGAGATAGACTCGCCTCTGCCGAAATCTCGCGTGTTCGAGCCCGCGACACACGTCCCGGCGGGGTTCGCGCAGTCGGTCACGATGTACAGGCTTATGTCGAATACCAGATCGAGCGGCGTCGCGCCGATGGTATAGGTGTCGCTCGCCGAAGGGGTGAACGAGTAGACCACGTCCGGCCCAAGCCCCGGCGCGCATCCCTGGCCGGGGTCAATGTCGTTTGCGGCCCCCACGGTTGTGGCGTTCTCTGAAAAAGGGAGCGACGCGGGATTGATCACGGTCGCCTCCGCGCATGTATCGGCTGCCGCGGCGGAAAAATCCGATTGGCCGCGGCCGGCAGTTAGCGACGCGCTCGCTATCGGAAACAGATTTATAGAAATGAATGCAAATAAAATTGCGATGAACGAAAATGCTCGCAGTCTTGATAGCCTGAGCAAGGGACCGGATACGAAATACATAACAACCTCTCTCCGTTTTACAAGAAAGTACCCAGGGGCCGGCAAACACACACTCCCCGGCGTTAAGCAAAGGGGCAAAACAATTCACCTGCTAGTTCGCCTGATTCTTGGGCCTGTAGTGGTCGCATTATAATGTAGAATTCGGAGCCAGGTAAAGTCTCGCGTCGGCTAAAATACGGGTAAGGCTCAATCAGCCGGGCGGAGGTCGGGTTTTTTGTCGGGCGGGTCCATGAGGTAGTCAAAGCTCAGCCAGAGGCTCCGCGCGTGACGATAAAAGAGTATCGGGAGCAGCACCGCCATTATGAAGAGTATGGTAAAGATCTTGCGGTCGGCGGCCGGGAAGAAGAGTATCAGCACGAGGTAAGACAAAAAGATCAGCCCTTCGGTCGCGATCACGTTGAAGTATATCGCGCCGACGTAATAGCCTTGCTCCCGCCAGAACTGCATACCGCACACCTGGCACTGCCGATTCATGTTAATGACTCTCCTAAAGAGCCGGCCTTCGCCGCACTTCGGACAGCGCAACCGCAACCCGCGACCTAGAATCAGTTTTGCTCTCGCAAGCTTCATCGCTTTCATATTAGCCAAACAGTAGTCGGATGCCAAAGTGCTTGAGAAGCCCGCCACGGGGATTCGCAAATGGTTTTATAATCTGCTACTTTTTTCTTTCCGATGACGAAGCTCGTTATACAGATTCCCTGTTACAACGAAGAGAAGTCTCTTCCGGTAACGCTGGCGGCGCTGCCGCGCCAGGTGCCCGGCATAGACGTCGTCGAGTGGCTGATCATCGACGACGGCAGCCAGGACGCTACGGTCGAAGTCGCGCGCCAGTTCGGCGTAGAGCATGTCGTCAGCTTCTCTCACAACCAGGGGCTTGCCAAAGCCTTTAAGGCCGGCATCGAAGCGTCGCTCCGCGCGGGGGCCGACATCATCGTCAACACCGACGCCGATAACCAGTACTGCGCCGACGACATCCCGCTGCTCGTCGAGCCGATCCTGCGGGGCAAGGCCGATATAGTCATCGGCGCGCGCCCCATCAGCGACATAGAACATTTCTCGCCCACAAAAAAGCTGCTGCAAAAACTCGGCAGCCGCGTCGTGCGCGCCGCAAGCAACACCGATGTCGAGGACGCGCCGAGCGGATTTCGCGCCATGAGCCGCGAGGCAAGTCTTCGCCTCAACGTGTTCAACGAATATACCTATACGCTTGAGACAATAATTCAGGCCGGGCAGAACGGGCTCGTCGTCACTTCGGTCCCCATACGGACAAACCAGTACCTCAGACCTTCGCGGCTCATAAAAGGAATCCCCTCTTATATCGCGCAATCGCTCTTTACGATCCTGCGCATATTCATGACCTACAAGCCGCTCAGGTTCTTTTTGCTTGCGGGCACAGTCCCCTTCACTCTCGGATTCCTGCTCGGGGTGCGCTGGCTGGTGCTCTACTGGAGCGGCACGACGCGGGCGCATGTGCCGAGCCTGATACTCGCGTCGCTGTTGATTTTGATAGGCGTGCAGTTGTGGATATTCGGGCTCGTGGCCGACCTGCTCGGCGTGAATCGAAAGATGCTCGAAGATATTCAGTTGAGGATTCGCCGCTCCGAATACGACCCCGGAGCGCGGCAAGAGTATCCGCGCTCCGCCTACTCGGGCGTCGAGTTCGAGGAGAAGAAATAACGAGCCTGGACCCGCGAATGAGTAAAGACATTTTCGCCCGCGAGGGGCTGGCCCAGATTCCGAAGCTGCTGACCTTGCTCGACCGCAATCCGCACAGTCCCACTTATGGCTGCTTCGACAGAAACTACTGGCACTACCGCATAATAGATTTTCCGAGCGGCATGGCCCAGGAGTTCGCTTACCCGCTTGCGCTCGCCTGCGCGCTCGACATCCCCGGCAACCCGTTTTATCAAAACCGCGCGGTCAGAGAGTGGGTTCGGGCGGCCATACGGTTCGCCGCCCGCGCCGCGCACAAAGACGGCTCTTCGGACGATTACTTTCCATACGAGCGGGCGGGCGGCGCGACGGCATTTTCGCTGCTCGCCTGCGTCGAAAGCGCGGAGCTGCTCAAATTTGGCGATAACGAAACGAATGACTTTTTTCAAAAGCGCGCCGACTGGCTCGCCTCTCATCACGAAAGCGGCCGTCTGGCAAATCATCAAGCGCTGATCGCCTTATGCCTCGAACTGCTGTCTCGGAGGCTCAACACGTCGAGGTGGGAGGAAGCAAAACGCGAGCGGATCGAGCGGGTGCTCGCGTGGCAAAGCGAAGAAGGGTGGTTTCAGGAGTACGAGGGATGCGACCCCGGTTATCACACCCTGACACTTGCGACGCTCGCCAGGCTCTACGAGCTGAATCCATCAGTCGAGCTGAAGCAGTCCATAGAACGCGCCGTGCGGCTGGCCGCCGAGTTCATACACCCGGACGGTTCTTTCGGCGGCGAGTACGGCAGCCGAAACACCTACAACTTCTTCCCGCACGGGTTCGAGACGGCGGGCCGTTGGATGAGCGAAGCGCTCTCGATAAACGACCGGTTTCTAAAAGGCATCGTCGCGGGGTTAGCGCCATGCTACGGCGACGATCACATAATCGGCCATCACGCGTGGAGCTACTTACTCGCGTGGCGCGATTTCGTACCGACGCGGCCCGCCGCGACCGTACGCCCACGCGGCCGAGTGTGGCTGAAAGAGGCGGGCATATTGATAGAGCGCCGCGAGGAGAGCGAGGCCTACATCGCGCTCAACAAGGGGGGAGTCTTCAAAGTATTTCGCGGTGACAGGCTCATCGCTTCCGACACGCAAATATCCGTGCGCGCCCGCGCGGGCGGCAAAGTCAGGAACGCCGTCGCGCACCTTGTCGGGCGGTACGACTCGCGAGTAGAGGATGATCTGATTTCTGTCCGCGGCTCGCTGGGCTGGGCTAAACAGGCGCGCATGACTACAATGAAACTCCTGGCGTTGAGGGTGATGATGCTCGCGGGCGGGCGATTTTTTCCCAATCTTGTGAGAAAGCTGCTGCAAAAGATGCTGATCACCGGTAAAGAGGATGCGCCTTTCACATTTAAGAGAACGCTCAGTTGGCAAGGCGACCGGTTGAAAGTGAGCGATGAGCTGTCGGCTCGCTCTTGGGAGGGAGTGGAGGAAGTCGGGTTCGGCTGCGATCAAACATCCATCTACGTAGTGATGAGCCGGACGTATCAAGCCGGGCAGTTGCAGGGGTGGACCGATCTGACATCAAAAGTTAGAAGTCTTGCCCCGGGCGAGCCGCTGAAGATAGAGCGGGAGTTTTAGAAGGACCAGGAAAGTTTATGGAGACTGCAATTGCCAGGATGAGCGGGCCGTTTGAAATCGCGGAGGAGAAAGCAACAGCGCTCCTCACATCAAAGTGGCTCCCGCTCTTAATAATCTCATACGGCATAATACTGCGCGCGGCCCGCTATCTATTTAACCCCGCGCTCTACGTTCAACGAAGGATCGCTCGCGCTCAATATTATAAATCGGCCCCTCGCGGGGTTGCTCCATTCACTCGACTACAACCAGGCCGCGCCGTTCGGCTTTCTCGCGCTCGAGCGCATTGCGTTCCTGGCGTTCGGGCAGAGCGAATACGCGTTGAGGCTTCTTCCCTTCCTCGCCTCGATAGCCGCGCTCTTTCTGTTCTACGAAGTGGCCCGGCGCGTGCTGGCCGGATGGGCGGCCCCCATCGCGCTCGCGCTGTTTGCCGTCTCCGATCACATGATCTATTACGCCGCGCAGATCAAGCAGTATTCAAGCGACACCGCGGCCACATTGCTCGTCGTGCTTATGGGTCTTCGGATCGCGGAGAAGAAGCTCACCCCGCGGCGCGCGGCCGTATTCGCGGTCGCCGGGGCGGCGATTGTCTGGTTATCTCACCCGTCGGTCTTTGTGCTGGCGGGAGTCGGGACCGCGCTCCTTCTATCGGCCATAAAGCGCAAGGACTGGCCCGCGCTCAGGCTGCTCGCGGCAGCAATCGGCGTGTGGCTGGTGAGCTTCGCGCTTTTTTACGCGCTCTCGTTAAGCAAGCTGGGCGCGAACCAGACGCTCGAAAGCTCGTGGAATCGCAAAGGCACTTTCATGCCGCTGCCGCCCACCTCGCTTAAAGATCTCGGATGGTTCCCGGACGCGTTCTTCAGCATGTTCTCGAACCCGATTGGGTCGCCCTTCCCCATCGCGGCGGGGCTTGTCTTTATAATAGGCTGCGCGGCGCTGCTTCGCCGGAAGACACATTTGCTTATTCTCACCGCGCCGATACTCTTCACGCTGCTTGGTTCGGCCGCGCACAAGTATCCGTTCGGGCGAAGGCTTCTGCTCTTTATGGTCCCGCTCGGCTTGCTTGTGATTATTGCCGGCGTGCAATTCCTTGTAGAAGAGCGCAGCAAGCTGTCGCTTATTGCCGCTGTTTTGATACTGGAGCTTATCCTATTTCAGATAGCTTCGGGCGGCGGGGCGAGCTTCCCTTCGATGAAAAGGCTGGCCGCGTTCGTCGCGGTGACGGTCGTGATCATTAGCGCGGCTCTCTGGCTTATAGCAAAACGCGATTACATGAGATACGGTTTTATGGCCGGCGCAATGATCGGGCTCCTGCTCCTGTTTCAGCCTGCCGCGGGCGCGACCCGTCATATGTTCAACCAGCGCGCCCGGCAGAATATAAAACCCATCATGAAGTACGTTGCCGAGAACCGGCAGCCCGGCGACGCGGTCTATGTCTATTACCACCAGAGGGAATCGTTTCTGTACTACGCGAAGGGGCACGGTTACGGCGAGGGCGAATACGTTATCGGCATCGATCCGCGCAACGAAAAGAAGCGGCTAATAAAAGAGCTTTACCGCACAGACCTCGACCAGCTCCGCGGCAAGAGCAGGGTCTGGGTCATGTTCTCGCACGTGCGTTCTCCGGGCGGGGTGAATGAGGAAGATGCGTTTGTCGCCTATCTGGACTCGATAGGCAAGCAGCTAAGTTATCACAAGAGCCACGGCGCGTCGGCCTATCTGTATGACCTTGGCGACCAGCGCGCCGAAGAGTCGCCTTAGCGAGAAGAGCCCGCGGCTTCGGCCGGCCTTGCCTGATCGGTCGTTTGCCGAGATGAGCACGCCGGGGCCGCCGATAGCGCCAAGAGCATCAGAATTGTTATGGCTACACGCCGCATTATGACCCCCTCGGATGGTCAGATGTGCAACGCGCGTACCGGGAGGGGGCTCTCACGGGTTCCCCGGATTTCGGCGGTTTTACGGGGGTTGCTCGCGTGCGGGCCGCCCGCCTGTATCAAGCCGATTCAGCTCGTTTGGATTAAAGCGCTTCATCTGGTCTATAATCCCGGCGACTCATCCAGGCTTTGAAGACTTCTATGGAGGAAAGTTGATTTGATAAGAAAAATACTCATTATCCTCGCGTGCGGGCTCGCGCTCGCCTGCTCGAACAATCCCGGCACCTCGACGACCTCAAACTCGTCGGCCGGAGCGCAATCGTCTCAGACGGCAAGCGGCGAAATTGTTTTTAACTTCGTGCAACCGGTCGGGCAGAAGAGCCTCTATACGATGATAATCGATACGAGCGCCACCAACGATACGCCCTCCGGGCCGCAGGCCGTCAATTTCAAGATGAGTACGGATTTCGCTACCGAAGTGACGGCGAGCAATCCGGACGGCACGTGGAGCATGAAGAACAGTTTTTCAAACGTTTCGCTTGACGCGACCCAGAACGGCAACCGGGTCCAGATGCCGACCTCGATGATCGAAGGAAAATCCTTCACGACGACCATGGACCGCACCGGCCAGATTGTCAGGACGAGCGAGAGCGACCTCGCGGGCGGCATAAATCTCGACCAGATGTTTTCACAGATTAACGTATCGGCGATGCTGCCGAAAAAGCCCATCAGAGTGGGCGAGAGCTGGCCGTTCGAGATGAGACAGGAGTTGCCGAACCCGGCCGGCGGCACGTTCAACCCAGGTGATTACCGGCTCGGGAAAACTCACCGGAGTTTCGAACAATGAGGCGCAGGTGGAGTATCAATTCAAGGTGCAGATCACCGGCACGATGAGCGGAGAAGGCCCCGGCTCGGGCACACTCTCTTATGACCTCGGACGGGCACGCGTAGTGACGAGCAAGAGCGATATCGAAGTATCGGGAGAGATGAGCCTGCCGGGCGCGCCCCGCCCGCTCAAGAGCACGACGAAGGCTTCTACGGACATGCGGCTTCGCGCCGAGTAGGCCCGGCGGGCAAAACTGTGTGCCGCCGGTTTAGCAAATCTTTAAAGTGTCCTCGCTTCGTAGTAGAATCGGGCCGGATTTGGAAGAATAGTTTAACGCACAGGTAAGTTTTCGGAGGATCGCAATGGCCGACGTCAAAGTCTATACCACGCAGTGGAGCGGGGACTGCGATAGCGCCAAACAGTTCCTCGACGACGAAGGGATTTTTTACGAGGAGATCGACATAGAAGATTCGCCCGAAAGCGCCCGCATTGTGGAAAAGGCAAACGGCGGGCGGCGCATAGTGCCTACTTTTGACATAGACGGAACCGTCTTCAGCCTGAAGCCGTTCGATTGGAAGAAACTTCAAAAGGAGCTTGAACGTCTCGGGGTTGAAGAAGAATGACGCTTTTGCGCGACGAAGGCTTCTTCTGTTCCCGCCCCGGAAGAGGCGCGCGCTGCCGCCACACGACCCGCAGGCCGCCCTGGTCTGCCGGTCGCCACACGAAAGACTGATGTCACAATTCAACTTCCTCGAAAGGCTAATGCAGGAGCGGCGGGCGCTCTCGGTGTCGGAGCTGACCGCCCGCGTCAAGATCAGCCTCGAGGGCGAGTTCGGCGAGGTGATGGTCGAGGGCGAGGTCTCCAACTTTCGCCGCCACGGCTCCGGCCACTGGTACTTCACGCTTAAAGACGAAGGCGCGATGCTGCGCTGCGCCAGCTTTCGCATGCAGAATCGCTTTATACGCTTCCACCCGGAAGACGGTCTATCGGTGAGGGCGCACGGCAGGCTCTCTCTTTACGAAGCGCGGGGCGAGTACCAGCTCATCGTCGAGTTCATGGAGCCCGTCGGAATAGGGTCGCTCCAGCTCGCCTTCGAGCAGCTCAAACGCAGGCTCGCCGACGAAGGGCTCTTCGACCTGGAGCGCAAGCGGCAACTGCCGCTGCTGCCGCGCTGCATCGGGGTGGTGACCTCGCCGACGGGCGCGGCCATACACGACATAATCCGCGTCATCCGGCGGCGGAACGAGGGCGTCAGCATAATACTCGCGCCGGCCCGCGTTCAGGGCGACGGGGCGGGCGGGGAGATTGCCCGGGCGATTGAACTGCTAGGCGAGCGCGACGATGTCGACGTGATAATAGTCGGCCGGGGCGGAGGCTCGATTGAAGACCTCTGGTGCTTTAACGAGGAAGCGGTCGCGCGCGCCATCTTCAACTCCAGCAAACCCGTGATCTCGGCCGTCGGGCACGAAACCGATTTCACCATAGCTGACTTCGTCGCCGACCTGCGCGCCTCGACCCCGTCGGCCGCGGCGGAGATAGTGACGATGGTGCGCGACGAGCTTTCCGCGCGCGTGGCGGGGCTGACCGAAGACCTGTCGAACGCCATGAGATATAGACTGATCGAGACGCGAAACAGGCTCTCAGAGCTTGAATCAAGCCGGGCGTTCGACCGGGTGCCGCTCCGAGTAAAGACGACCGCGCAGGCGTTCGATGAAGCGACCTATTCGATGCAATCGGCCGCGAAGGAGCTTATCAAACGGGACCGCGCTCGGCTTGGCAGGATTGTTTTGAGGCTCCGCGACGCCGACATCAGGAGCGATCTGGTTTATAAGCGCGGGCGACTTTCCCTGCTGGGCGCGAAGCTCGCGGCGGCGATGCGCGTTCAGACGGAACGCCAGGGGGAGAGGCTTTCGGTCGCGGCCGGCAAGCTCCATTCGCTTTCGCCGCTCGCGGTGCTCGCGCGCGGATACGCTATAGCCTTCGACGAGCGCGGCCAGATCATCAAGCGAGCGGCAAGCGTCAGACGCGGCGACCGCGTCCGCGTGCGCGTGGCCGAAGGCGAGATTGATTGTGTGAAGGATTGACCGCTCTTATTCTTTATACCGGGGGGATGATCTCAGTATGAACGGTAACGAACAGGGTGTAACGCCCGATAAAATCATGAGCCTGCTCTGGGCATCAAGAGCAACCCAGGCCCTTGTCACGGGCATAGAGCTGGATGTCTTTGATCATATTGGTTCCGGCAAACGCACGGCGAAAGAGATTTCGCGCGCGGGGCGCACTTCGCCCCGCGCGACCGAGCGGTTGCTCGACGCGCTGGTGGGGCTCGGTTTTCTCACCAAGAAAGGTGACCGGTACGGACTCGACGCGGTATCGGAGCAGTTTCTCTTAAAGGGCAAGCCGACATACGTCGGCGGTTTCGCGCTTGAGGCAAAGATGACCTGGGCGGGGTGGGCTCAGCTCGCGGAGGTCATAAGGTCGGGCAAGCCGGTGCAGGCCGTCGACAGCGATTCGGACGCCCGCGAGTTCTTTCCTAAGCTCGTCGAAGCTATTTTTCCTATGAGCTACGCGGCGGCGCGCGCGGCCCTCGCCGCAATCCCGGCGAAGCGGCGGGCGCAGATAAAGAGCATTCTCGACGTTGCCGCGGGCTCCGCCGCGTGGTCGATACCGTTCGCCGAAGCGAATCCTGATGCGCGAGTGACGGTCGTTGATTACCCTGAGGTCACCCCCGTTGCCCGGCAGTTCGCTCACAGGTTCGGCGTCGCCGACAGGTTCGATTACGTCGAAGGAAATCTTCGCGAGATCGATTTCGGCCGCAACCGGTATGACCTTGTCATACTCGGCCACATCATTCATTCCGAGGGCGAGAAGTGGGGCAAGAAGCTTATAAAAAGATGCCATCGCGCGCTCAGTGATGGCGGGCAGCTTTTGATCGGCGAGTTCATCCCGAACGATACGAGGACCGGCCCGGTGATGCCCCTGCTGTTCGGGCTCAATATGATCGTCCACACCGAGCAGGGCGACGTATTCACTATGCGCGAGTACCGTGGGTGGCTCAAGGACGCGGGCTTTCGCTCGATCAAAACGATTGACGCGCCGGGGCCGTCGCCGCTGATACTGGCGACGAAGTAGCGGGAAGAGATGCCAGGCGGAGGTTTGATATGACAGCCGAGAAAAGTTTTGAAGCATCGCTCGCGGAGCTTGAAGGGATTGTCGAGCAGCTTGAGGCGGGCGACCTGCCGCTTGAGCGCTCGCTTGAGCTTTTCGAGCAGGGGGTGAAGCTTTCGAGGGAGTGCCAAAAACGACTCGACACGGCCGAGCGAAAGGTCGAAGTTCTCATGAAAGGGAGCAACGGCGCTTACACGACCGAGGCGTTTGAAGAGCCGGATGAGCCTGAAGAATGAGCCACGCCGAGACAATCCCTAAATACCTGTCGAGGCGGTCGGGCGATATAAACGCCTGGCTTGACCGCCTCGTCCCGGCCGAGACTGTGCCGCCGGAACAGATTCACCGCGCGATGCGCTACAGCCTGCTCGGCGGCGGCAAGCGCATCCGCCCCGTACTGACTCTCGCGGCGGGCGAGGCCCTTGGCGCGGCGACCGACGAGTTGATGCCCGCGGCCTGCGCCATAGAGATGATCCACTGCTACTCGCTTATACACGACGACCTGCCGGCGATGGACGACGACGACCTGCGCCGCGGCCGACCCACCTGCCACAAAGTATTCGGCGAAGCCATCGCCATACTCGCAGGCGACGCGCTGCTGACGGAAGCCTTTCGGGTGCTCGCCAGCGCGACGCTTGCGGGGGATGCGGCCCGGCAGGTGCGGGTCATAGCCGAAGTCGCTTCCGCCGCCGGGACCGTCAACGCGCTGATAGGCGGTCAGGCCGCGGACATTGAAAACGAAGGCAAGCAGGTCTCGGCCGATACACTCGATTATATTCATCGCTCGAAGACCGGCGCGATGATCTCGGCCTCCGCGGTCGTGGGAGGAATAATCGCGGGCGCAACCAATCATCAGATCGAACAACTCCGCGCATACGGAGAGCGAATAGGGCTCGCGTTCCAGATAGCCGACGACATTCTGGACGTAACCTCGACCAGCGAGCAACTGGGCAAGACCGCGGGCAAAGACGCCGCCGCGCACAAGGCAACATACCCGGCGGTCTTCGGCCTGGAAGCCTCGGAGGCGCGCGCGCGGCAACTGGTGGCGGAGGCGGTCGAGATAGTTTCCGCACTCGAAATAGACGGAGAGATTCTTGAGGGCCATCGCGCGGCTCATCATTGCCAGAAAGTCTTGATGAAGATATTCTTTTAAGTTCATCAAGCTGCATGAAAGTCGTCCTAGACGCGACCGCGGTTTTTTGCATCTAAGCGACGCTCGGAAGAAACCTGTTAGGAGAAGCGATTATAAACATGAAGATTCTTTCTCAGATCAACGACCCGGCTGACCTGCGCAAGCTCCCGGTGTCGAAGCTGCAACCGCTCGCGGACGAGATACGCGAATACATGATCGAAGTGCTTTCGAAGATCGGCGGGCACACGGGGGCGAGCCTCGGACCCGTAGAGCTAATAACAGCGCTTCATTACGCGTTTGACACGCCCCGCGACCGGCTCGTTTTCGACATCGGCCATCAGGCTTATGCGCACAAGATACTAACCGGCCGCCGCGACCAGTTCCCGACCATCCGGCAGTACAACGGGCTGAGCGGGTTCTTGCGCCGGGAAGAATCGGATTATGACGTATTCAACGCGGCGCACGCGGGGACCAGCATCTCGGCCGCGCTCGGCATGGCCACCGCCCGCGATATTAAGGAAGAGGACTTTCATGTCGTCGCCTTCATCGGCGACGCGGGGTTGACGGCGGGCATGGCGCTTGAGGGGATAAACCAGGCGGGACATCTGAAGAAGCGCATGATAATCCTGCTTAACGATAACGAGATGTCCATATCGCCCAACGTGGGGGCGCTCGCGGGCTACCTCAATCGAATACGCGGCGCGCGGCCTTACAACGAGTTCAAGCACGAGGTCGAAGAATGGCTCAAGGCGATCCCGGCCGTGGGCGAGATGATGCTGTCGGGGGCGAAGGCGCTCAAGGACACGCTGGCGCGGGCCTTTATACCCGGCGCGCTGTGGGAAGAACTCGGATTGCGCTACATGGGCCCGATCAACGGCCACGATATAAACTCGATTCTTCAAACGCTCGAACAGGCAAAGGCCGAGACTCACCCGGTCATAATCCACGCGCTCACGGTGAAGGGCAAGGGCTATGACCCGGCTGAGCGCGACAAGGCCGCCTGGCACGGCACGTCGCCGTTCGAGATCAGCAGCGGCAAGTTCATCAAAGAGCCGACGACGGGGCCGAGCTACACCGCCGTATTCGCCGACGCGACGATTGACCTGATGAAGAAGGATGACCGCGTCATAGCTATAACGGCTGCCATGCCTGACGGGACGGGTCTCAGCAAAGTCATGAAGGAGTTCCCCGACCGCAGCTTTGACGTGGCGATAGCCGAGCAGCACGCGGTCACCTTCGCCGCCGGGATGGCGACCGAGGGGCTAAAGCCGATTGCGGCGATCTACTCGACCTTCCTCCAGCGCGCCTTCGACCAGATATTTCACGACGTCGTTCTCATGAATCTCGACGTGACATTCGCGCTCGACCGCGCGGGGGTGGCCGGGGCTGACGGCCCGACCCATCACGGGCTGATGGATTTCGCCTACCTGCGCCCGATGCCCGGCTTTGTCATCATGGCCCCGAAGGACGAAAACGAGCTTCGGCACATGTTAAAGACGGCCGTCGACTATAACGGGCCGGCGTCGGTTCGCTATCCGCGCGGCAACGGGCACGGGGTGGCGATGGACGAAGAGATTCGCGCGCTTGAGATCGGCAAGGCCGAGCTTCTGCGCGAGGGCACGGATGTGGCGATACTCGGAATAGGCACCCAGGTCGGCTACTGCGCGCAGGCGGCCGAGCGGCTCGCCGCGGACGGGATAAACGCGACCGTGGTGAACGCAAGATTTGTCAAACCTCTCGATGCCGAGTTGATTCTCGCTCTTGCGCGCTCGCACGGCTCGATAGTGACGGTCGAGGATCACTACCTGATGGGCGGGTTTGGCAGCGCGGTGCTCGAGCTGCTCGAAGAGCACGGGCTCAGCGAAGTGCGCGTGCTGCGGCTCGCCTTCCCCGATAAACTGATCGAGCATGGCAGCCAGAGCCTGCTGCTTGCTAAGTACGGGCTGGACGCCGACGGAATATACGCGCGAGTAAAAGAGTTCGCCCAGAGCCGCTATAGTTTCGAGCCCATCTATAGCAAGTCCTAGCTATTGCGTATCGCGCCCGGCGGGCCGCGGGGCGTCGCCTATGATGTTGGTCGTATGTTCGGTGACGCTGGGCGGCGGCCCGTCGAGGGCGGGATTGATAGGAGAGGTAACGGGCTGGGGTAGCGTGCTGTTTAGGGGCGAACCTCTCGGCGAGCACGGACATCGGTTCGGCGAAAGCAATGCCGTATATAATCTGGCCGATCCCTTTGAGAACCGGGATTAACGCGAACAGCCATGCCCACAGTAAGAACTGTTCGAGGCCGTGGATATTTTTATTCGCCAGCTTATCGATCTCTCTTAGCACCCCTTCGTTTACGGCAATGCGTCCGAAGTAATAGAGCACCGCTCCAAGGCCGAGGCCCGAAAAAAGACTGATCAGGCCGTTTTTCAAGCTATGCTGTCGGGTGTAGGAGAGCCACTCTTTTTGCTTGGGCATCTCCTGATGCTTCTCGTGCTGAGCTTTTATCTTTACGCTAGGGGTGTCGTCGAACCATTTAGAAATATCAAAATTCTTCTTCAGCGATTCCATATCGACGCGCAACTGGCCGAGGGAGTCGCCCCCTTCCTTCAACGCGTCTGACACGAGGTCCAGGTTCGTGCCGCATTGTTTACAGAATCGCTGGCTCTCTATGGGTTTCGCGCCGCAGTTTGGACAGAACATCGCCGCCTCCTTGAAAAGGACAACCGTCACCCTATCGCCTTTATTCTAACCCACGTCATAGAATTATTTTCATTGCGTTGTCTCTATAAGACAAGCCGCGCCTCGCGAAGGAACCATATAAGATTCGCTTCGGCGGCTCGGCTGGAGCGGCTTGCCTGGCGCGGGTTACTTGATCTTCTTCGCCCTCCCTACTTCCCGCCCTTCAACCTGAACGAGAAGATGAGTCACTTGTCCCTTTTCATCTTTGACGAAGGTATAGGTTGCGCGGCGGTTTTCTTTGGTGAAGAAGCTGGCTTCGTTTTCCGGCAGCAGCTCTAGTTTTTGGGCGCCGGACCCCTGCTGCATCATCAGCTTGTCGCCTTCGCGCGCGACCGTTACTACAACAGACGGATTCGGCTGGTATTGCCCCACGTAAGCATCAAAGACTTTTGGGTCGACCCTGGCGGCGGTGCGCTCTGGAAGAAGACCGGGTATGTAAAACGCTGCGACCTCGAGCGCAATAGAATGCGGCTCCGCATTATTGCCGTTCGTCAAGACAACGACTGTCAGCTTGTCGTCCACGAATCGCGAGAGCTGGGCGCGAAATCCCGGAAGCGTACCCCCGTGATGCACCATCTTGTGGCCTCCGACCGTGTCCAGGTCCCAGCCGAAGCCGTAGTCATGGCTTGTGCCGTTGTTAAGTTTGACATCCTGCCACATCTGGTCTCGGACAGACGGCTTGAAGATTCTGTCCGTGTAGAGCGCCGCATCCCACTTCGCCAGGTCAAGAACACTGGAGAGAAATGCGCCGCTCGGGCGCAAGGCAAGTAAGATAGCGGCGTTTTGGAACTTGCCTTCTCTCCAGCCATACCCGTTCGCGCGATTCTGAACAATATCGGTCACGGTGGTGGTGCGAGTGGCGTTCATTTCGAGCGGCAGAAAGAGGCGCTCGCTCAGGTAATCGCCCCAGGGCTTGTCGGTAACTTTGCGAATGATCTCGGCCAGCGTAAAGTATCCGACATTGCAATACTCCCACTTCTCTCCCGGCGCGAAGCGGAGCGGCAACGGGTAGGCGGTCTTGATTACGTCAGCGTCATTCTGGACCTTGAGCGGGTCGAAGCCGGGAGCCTCGCGGACGAGTGCCCGACGTGTGGGTCAGGAGATGCCGGACGGTAATCTCTTTCCACGTGTCGGGCGTCCCCTCAAGAAACTTGCTGACACGGTCGTCGAGGCTGATCTTGCCTTCCTGGACGAGGAGCATGATGCCGGCGGCAATAAACTGCTTGCTGACCGAGCCGATTTTATAGACGGTCTCGGGCCTGGCGGCGACGTTGAGCTCGACATTCGCCAGGCCGTAGCCCTCAGCCTTGATGATCTTGCCATCCTTGATGACGGCAAGAGAGATGCCGGGAACATGGTTGGCGAACTCTC
>CAWHTK010000015.1:0-109337 GCA_963832205.1 Blastocatellia bacterium
CAAGCCCGGCAGGTGCGAGATTCTTATAGAACCCGGCCGGCTTTTTCTGAGCCCCGTAGGAGCGGAATGTTTTTACATCCCGCTCCTACGGGGCTCTTCGTAACCCTATATAGAAAACATCATGCTCATAAAGTTCGGAGCCCCGGAGGGGCGAGATGTCTATAGAAACCGTCGCGGATAAAATCGGAGTTCCGTCAGGAGCGGAATGTAATACTCGCCGGCTGGCGGTTTTGGCGGGCTCGTAAGGACCTCGCCGGTCGCGTATGATTGCTCCTATGAAGCGCAGAAGCCCGAAATATCTTCGCCTCGCGGGGGACTTGCCGCGATTATGTTTGCCGGGCTTACGTCGTTTATCTAGTCAGCGTTTTTTATACCCCCGAAGCGCGAGCGGGCGGAGAGTATTTCTCCATATGCGGGTTCAAGTATCTTACGGGCCTGCCCTGCCCCGGTTGCGGGTTGACCCATTCCTTCTGCTCGATTGGCAAAGGCGACCTCTCAAATGCCTTCTCTTACCACTTGCTCGGCCCGCCGCTCTTCCTTTTTTCGATCATAGTATGGTTCAGGTCACTTGCGACCATTCTCGATTGGCGCGGCGCCTTCCGCGCGGTTGACGGTTTTTTTACGCGACCCAGGCTCCTGTGGTTTTCCCTTGCGGCCTTTGTGCTGTTCGGGTTGACGCGAATAATGCTTTTGTACTTTCTTGAACCACCCGCGCTCGAAAACAACTCTCTGCTCAGGCTGCTTTCCGGTCTCGCCCGTTTATGATACCCGTCAAAGGAAGCCTGGGGGCGGTCGCGTTGTCGCTCGGCCGAGTTGAATGTAGTATCTTTCGAGGCGGGCCATAAAAGGATTGGAAGAGAGATGATTTGCTTGAGCTTTATTGCGAGGGGGCGCGTCTGGGCCGTCGCGGTCGCGCTGGTGACGCTTTCGGTTTATACCGAGGCCGAAGGCGTAAAAAAGCGCGTGCGTTTCCCGCGAGGCGAAACAGCGGCGGCGATTGAAGGCAGCGTCATACGCGGCGAGCGCGACACGTACTTGCTCGGCGCGCGCGCCCATCAGCGCATGACGGTGCGCATAACGTCGGTTGAAGATAACGCCGTTTTTCAGATATACCAGCCCGGCGGCAAGAAGACGCTCGAAGGCGCGGGCGAGACGGATGACGCGACAAGCTGGAGCGGCGAGCTGCCGGCTTCGGGCGACTATCATATAGTCGTAGGGCCGACCAGGGGCAACGCCTCCTATAAGCTCGAAGTGAATATCAAATAGCGAGGGGGCGCGATTATGGAGATCATCACCGTAGGACCATTCCTCGATTACTTCGAGCGGGTGCGCGAACGGACGCTCAAGGTCGTCCGCGCGATACCGCGCGAGCGGATTGATTGGACCTACAGGGAAGGCAAATTTACTTTCGCCGACGTGGTGCGCCACCTCGGGGCCATAGAGCGTTTTATGTATGCCGAAAACGCTCGCCTAAACCGAGCCGCTATCCGGGGCACGGCAAAGAGCTGGCCGACGGCTACGACGAAGTCATAGCCTTCTTTGACAGCATGCACCGGGAGTCGATGCAGATACTGGCTTCCCTGAGCGATGAGGATTTAAAGAGGAGATGCGTCACGCCGGGCGGCGTCGAGATAAGCGTCTGGAAATGGCTGCGCGCGATGGTCGAGCACGAAGCGCATCACCGCGGCCAGCTTTACCTGTATCTCGGCATGCTCGACGTAGTGACCCCGCCCATCTACGGGCTCACGAGCGAAGAGGTCCGCGAGCGGAGCAAGTCATAAATCTCGCATGACGGAATTTGAGCTCACAGACCCTGACTTTGAACAGAGAGTGCGAGCAAGCTTCGCGCGTCAGCAGGTTATGAAGCTCATAGGCGCGCGCCTCAATCGCGTCTCGGCCGGTTCGGTTGAGATAGAGATTTCGCTCCGCGACGATCTCACCCAGCAACACGGATACCTGCATGGCGGGATAGTCGCAACCGTCATAGACAGCGCCTGCGGGTACGCCGCGATGACGCTGACGCCCGCCGGGACGGAGATACTTACCATCGAGTACAAGATCAACTTGATGTCGCCCGCCTCGGGCGCGAGCTTTCTTGCGCGGGGGCGGGTCGTAAGACCGGGGCGCGCGGTGACGGTCTGCGCGGGCGAGATGGTCGCTAAGGGCGAAGGTCGCGAGAAGCCTATCGCAACAATGCTTGCCACGATGTTTTCGGTGACGAAATGATATGGACCGATTAATAGCAATTCATTCCGCGGAAGAGATTCCGGAAAAATACCGGGGCACGCCGGTCGGCGACCTGCTGGAGTATCACAACCTCGGCCGCGAGTTCCGACAATATACTCGCGCCGATATGCTCATAGGCATGTGTATGGATCACCGCAAGCACCTGCGCGTGCCCGACAACTTCGCTTACATAATCCGCGCGGGCGGCGCGAACCTGCGCTATAGCGAGTTCAAAATCTCATACGCGATTGGCGTGGGCGGGGTGGGGTCGATTGCGCTGATCGGGCACACGGGCTGCGGCATGGTGAACCTGATGTCACGCAAAGAGCAGTTCATCGCGGGCCTGGTCGAAAACGGGGGGTGGGACCGGGAGCAGGCCGAGCGTCATTTTATGAGCTTTGCGCCGATGTTCGAGATCAGCGACGAGGTCGATTTCGTGATGAGCGAAGCGGAGCGGCTCACGCTGCGCTACCCGAAGGTCAAGATCGCGCCGATGATCTACCGCGTGGAGGACAATCTGCTTTACCCGCTGAGAGAGCCCTGATAGGCCCCGATCTATTGCAAATAGCGTTTGAGCCGCGCGGCGTATGCTGCTAAAATCCCCGCTTCCCTAATATGGGAAATAATCAGCAATCAAGGTGTAGCTATGAGTATAAACGGTGAACCTCTTTTCGAAGCATTTCTCAATCGGCACGATGACGAAGCGTGGCGCGAAATCCTCTGGACGCTCGTGCCGTCGATCCACGAGGTCGACAAGAACGCGACCCAGATATGGTTCTATTTTTATCCGCTCGCGCTGCTGGGCGCGCTCAACCGGGCCGAAGACCCCGACGCGCTCGCCCGCAAGCTATTGCTGCAGGGCAGCTATCGCCTGAAGGACCAGGTGGATTCGTCGCACAGATTTCTATACGGCCACCGCTACTGGCCGGAGGTCAAGGCGGCCGTGGCCGAGCAGGCGGCAAGCTCGCCTTCGAGCCTCGATCTGGCGGCGCAGATAAAAGAAGTTGCCGGGCGCGTGGCGAAAAAGCTCGGCGTCGATACGTCGCTCGTGCTGGGCATCACGGCCGTGGCCTTTATGACGCTGCAACAGGTAGGCTCAAATGTGTTCAAGGCGGCGGCGGGCCGCGCGGTTAAGCCTTCGCGCAAATCGCCGGATCAAATCGTTCGCGACCGCGCCAGGGACGATTCGCAGGGGCCGCTCGGTTTCCTGCGCGGCGAGGTGAAAGTCTTTACGATCACCTTTGACGAGAGCGACCGTAACGCGAAATTCAAGCTCATCAACTCGCAGCACATAACGACGGCCGCAGCCCTGGATAAACGCGATCACACTTCGAGGGATTCCAGGTGCGTTCCGGGCGAAGGCCCCATCCCGGTCGAGTGCCGCTCGGCCGCATGCGGCACCTGCTGGGTCGGAGTGCTGGGCGGAGCCGAAAAGCTCTCTGAGGTCGCCGCGCTTGAAAACCGCCGTATGAAAGAGTTCGGCTATATTGACACCGAGGATCGCAAGCCGATCATAAGGCTCGCCTGTCAGGCACAGGCTTTCGGCGCCGTGACCGTAGTCGTCCCGCCCTGGAACGGAGTCTTTGGCCGGCTCCTGGGCGGAGAAGACGAAGCGAGCGAGGCCGAGCAGAAGGCCACTCACTTGTAACTTATCTTCGAAAGTCACATTATAGAGAGGCGCAGAGCCGAACAGTTCGGCCGCGCCTTTTTCATTTGACGATGAAAGCGGGGGATGGATGAGCGAAGTCCGAAGAATAAGCTCACAACTGCGGCGGGCATATTACGGCAAGGCGTGGCACGGCCCATCCGTGCGCGAAGCGCTCGCCGACGTTACGGCGCGGCAGGCCGCGCAGCGCGCGATAGCAAGCGCGCACACTATCTGGGAGATCACGCTCCACATAGCCGCGTGGGAGCGGGTCGTGCTCCGTCGCCTCAGGGGCGAAAGCGTAGAGACCATCCCGGACGAAGAGAACTTTCCGCCGGCCCCGTATGAAAGCGAGGAGGCGTGGCAGGCCGCGCTCCGGGATACGGACGACGTACACGCCGCGCTTGCCGACGAGGTCGCGCATTTGATTGAGGAGCGGCTCGACGAGATAGCGGCGGGCGCAGATTACTCGAACCGCTTTATGCTCTACGGTGTTATCCAGCACGACGTTTATCACGCGGGACAGATAGCCATGTTAAAGAAGGCCATCCACCAATAAGGATTGCGCATGTCTTTGCCGGAGGCGCATTCTATAATTGATCGGGGGCGGAACAGATGAACCGATTAATTAATAGTCAGAGGAACGCCTGGTGGCGCGCAAATGACCTCGGAGTTAATCTCTCACTATCGCATCATCTCCAAAATCGGCGCCGGCGGAATGGGTGAGGTCTATCTCGCGGAAGACACCCGCCTCGACCGCAAGGTCGCGCTGAAGCTATTGCCCGAAGAGTTCACCAGGAGCGAAGACCGTCTGCGCCGCTTTACGCAGGAGGCGCGCTCGGCCTCGGCGCTCAACCACCCGAACATCATCACCATATACGACATCGGGCAGGCCGGCGCGTCGCATTTCATAGCGACCGAATTCATCGAAGGCCACACGCTGCGCCAGCATATGAAACGCTCCGCCATGACCGTGGGCGAACTGCTCGATGTCGCCGTCCAGACGGCCTCGGCGCTTAACGCGGCGCACCAGGCCGGGATAGTCCACCGCGACATAAAGCCCGAGAATATAATGATCAGGCCCGACGGGTATGTGAAAGTCCTCGACTTCGGGCTGGCAAAGCTCGTCGAGCCGACCTCGACCTCGACGAGCGCCGACACGCAGGCGCCTACAATCGCGAGGACCGCCACGGAGCCGGGGTTGCTGCTCGGCACGCTCGGGTACATGTCGCCGGAGCAGGCGCGCGGCAAAGAAGTGGACGCGCGCACCGACGTTTTCAGCTTCGGCGTTCTGCTTTATGAAGCCGTAACGGGCCGCTCGCCTTTTGAGGGCGAGACGACGAGCGACATCATCGCGTCGATCCTCCGGAGCGAGCCGCAGCCGATCTCGTTTTTTTTACCTGAAGCCCCCACCGAGCTACAGCGCATAATCAGCAAGGCGCTGCGCAAGGATAAAGAAGAGCGATACCAGACGATGAAGGACATGCTCGTCGACCTCAAGAGCTTGAAACAGGCTCTGGAATTTGAATCCAGGTCCGAGTACATGCTCGCGACCGGTTTGACGAGCGGGATCTCTTCGGCCGCGTCGCGCTCGGCGGCCTCATACGAGAGGCGGGCCCCCGAGGCCGCAGTTCGTCGGCCGGTTCGACGCGCGACAGAGGCGAGGCGAGAGGCGAGATTAGGATCGGGCGCGGCAAGCTGATTGCGGTCGCCTTTGTCGCGCTCGCGCTCGCGGCCGGCGCTCTGTACTACTTCACGCGGGGGGGCAAGACGATTGATTCGGTGGCGATTCTCCCGATCCTCAATGCCAGCAACGACCCCGACGCCGAATACCTCTCGGACGGGATAACCGAAAGCATAATCTTCAACCTGTCACAGGTGCCGGAGCTGCGAGTCATCCCGCGCGGGTCGGTCTTTCGCTACAAGGGGCAACAGGTCGACGCGCAGGCGGTGGCGCGCGAGCTTGGAGTAAAGGCAGTGCTGACGGGCCGGTTGTCTCAGCCGGGCGGGGAGCTTGTGATAAGCGTCGAGCTTGTCGACGCGACGGAGAATCGCGTCATGTGGGGCCAGCAATTCAACCGCCGCAGAGACGACGTGCTTTCAATCCAGCAGGAGATCTCCAAAGAGATATCCGAAAAGCTGATGCCGAGTCTGGCGGGCGGGTCGGAAAGCCTCGTGACGAAGCACTCGACGGAAAACCGCGACGCGTATCAATCTTATCTCAAGGGGCTGTTCTGGCTGAACAAGAGAAGCCACGAAGGCTTTCAAAAGGCGATTGAGTTTTTCGGCCAGGCGGCGGAGAACGACCCGCGGTACGGGCTGGCCTACGCTGGCATTGCCGACTCTTACGCGCTGCTGAGCACCTACGGGATGCTCGCGCCGGGCGAAGGCTTCCCAAAGGCGAAGGCCGCCGCGGCAAAAGCGCTCAGCATAGATAATCGACTGGCCGAAGCGCACACTTCGCTGGCGAACATACTGGCGATCTACGAATGGGATTTCGCCCAGGCCGAGCAGGAATTCAAGCGGGCGATAGAGCTGAACCCGAATTACGCGACGGCGCACCAGTGGTACGGCGAGTACCTGTCGGCGGTGGGCCGCCACGAAGAGGCCATAGCCGAGGTCAGGCGGGCGCAGCAGCTCGACCCGCTGTCGCTGATCATAAACGCGGTCGTGGGGCGCGTGTTGTACTGCGCGCGCCGGTATGACGAGGCCATAGTCGAGCTTAAGAAGACCATAGAGATGGACCCGCGCTTCGGGCCGGCATATGTATTTCTGTGCGCGGCTCATCAGAAAAAGGGAGAGCACCCGGAGGCCAAGGCCGCGGCCCGCGCGGCGGTCGAGATAGCGCCGACGGCTTCGGTCTATAAGACGATACTGGGGCACGCCTACGCGGCGGCGGGCGAGCAGGAAGAGGCGCGACGCGTGCTTGAGCAATTAAGAGAGCTATCAGGCCAGCAGTATATTCATCCGTCTTACATGGCTATGCTGCACGCGGGGCTGGGCGAGCCGGACCTGGCGTTCGAGTGGTTTGAAAAAGCGTATGCCATGCGCGACGACCGGTTGATCTTTGTAATAACCGAGCCGCTTTTGGACGTGCTGCGCGCGGACCCTCGCTATAGAGAGCTTACGGCCCGCATCGGCCTGCCAAGGTGAGCGTAGTGGTTTAAAAGCCTGTCTCTGACTCGAAGTTGATTCCGCTGTATATCTCGTCAACGTCCAAATCGCATTCGAGCGTCGTGAGGGGCAAAGATTCGCCCTCGCCGTATTCCGTTTGCAGCCACGCCCGCTCCGATTGCCGCACATATTGAGTTATGTGCTTCTTGTTTGCGGCGACGAGCAGGTATTCGCGGAAGCTCGGGATCGATTTATAGTGGGTGAATTTTTCGCCCCTGTCGAACGCCTCGGTCGATGGGGAGAGGATTTCTATGAGCAGCACAGGATTTGTCAGGCTCAACAGCCCGGTGATCTCTTCAAACTCGGGCTTGCCGCAGACCACCGACAGGTCAGGATAGCGATACGGCGGCATGCTCGGGACTTTCACTCGCAAGTCGGAAGGGAAAACTAAAGCACCCGCGTCCGGCGGTCTGATTGTTTAGGGACGTAATCAGACGCATTCTGAATTCAGCGCGGTGATTTGGATGGACGCCCGTCATGTTGAATACTTCGCCGTCGAAATATTCAAACTTCTCTTCGGAATTCTTATCCAGCTCGATATATTCTTCTATCGTCATTCGGGCCTTTTTCTCGGTTGACATGGCTGTAGCCTCCCGGCAACTAAAACGTTGATGCGATTTTATCATGAGCGCCGCCGGTTGCTAGACCAAAGCAGACTACACTAAAGTAGAAAACTTACTATTTGCTAAAGGAAACCTATCATTCATGACAGCTACCCCTAACAAGATCATTTACTCGATGGTGGGCGTCGGGAAGTACTACGACAAGAAGCCCGTGCTCAAGGACATATACCTTTCGTATTTTTACGGCGCGAAGATCGGCGTGCTCGGCCTGAACGGCTCGGGCAAATCGAGCCTGCTTCGCATCATCGCGGGCGAGGATAAAGAGTTCGTAGGCGAGACGGTGCTATCGCCCGGTCACAGCATCGGCTACCTTGAGCAGGAGCCGCGGCTCGACGAATCGAAGACCGTGCGCGAGACGGTCGAGGAGGGCGTCGAGGAGGTAGTCGGATTGCTAAAAGAGTACGACCAGATAAACGATAAATTCGCCGAGCCGATGGACGACGACCAGATGACCGAGCTTCTGGAGCGGCAGGGCGCGGTGCAGGAGAAGCTCGACGCGCTGGGCGGGTGGGACCTCGACAGCCGGCTGGAGATGGCGATGGATGCTTTAAGGTGCCCGCCGGGCGAAACCTTGATAAGCGTGCTTTCGGGCGGCGAGCGCCGGAGGGTGGCGCTGTGCCGGCTGCTTCTGAAAAAGCCCGACATACTCCTGCTCGACGAGCCCACCAATCACCTCGACGCCGAAACCGTGGCGTGGCTCGAACAACACCTGCAAAAGTACGAGGGGACGGTCATCGCCGTCACTCACGACCGCTATTTTCTTGATAACGTCGCCGGGTGGATACTCGAGCTTGACCAGGGGCGCGGCATACCGTGGGAAGGCAACTACTCGTCGTGGCTCGAACAGAAGAAGGCGCGGCTGGCGAATGAAGAGAAGGCCGAAAGCCAGCGGCAGAAGACGCTCGAGCGAGAGCTTGAATGGATACGCATGTCGCCCAAGGGCAGGCACGCAAAATCGAAGGCGCGCATAAACGCCTACGAGTCGCTGCTCGCCGAGGAGAGCGAGCGGCGCGCGCGCGACCTCGAGTTATACATCCCGCCGGGCCCGCGGCTTGGCGACGTGGTCATCGAGGCGCGCGGGGTCGGCAAAGCGTTCGGCGACCGCATATTGATTGAAGACCTGAGTTTTGCGCTGCCGCCGGGCGGGATAATCGGCGTCATCGGGCCGAACGGCGCGGGCAAGACCACGCTCTTCAGGATGATCACCGAACAGGAGCAGCCCGATTCGGGCTCGTTCAGGCTGGGAGAGACGGTCAAGCTCGCTTACATGGATCAGAGCCGCGACGCGCTCGCCGCCGACAAGAGCATCTGGCAGGAGATATCCGGGGGCGAAGAGACGATCAAGCTCGGCTCGCGCGAGGTAAATTCGCGCGCGTACGTTGCGCGGTTCAACTTTTCGGGCACGGACCAGCAGAAGAAAGTCGGTATGCTTTCCGGGGGCGAGCGCAACCGCGTTCACCTCGCGAAGATGCTCAAGTCGGGCGCAAACGTCATACTGCTCGACGAGCCGACGAACGACCTGGACGTAAACACGCTGCGGGCGCTCGAAGAGGCGCTTGAAAATTTCGCGGGCTGCGCCGTGGTCATAAGCCACGACCGGTGGTTTTTGGACCGCGTGGCGACGCACATACTGGCGTTCGAAGGCGACAGCCGCGTCGTGTGGTTCGACGGCAACTACTCGGAGTACGAAGCCGACCGGCGGGCGCGGCTCGGCGCGGTGGCCGATCAGCCTCACCGCATCAAGTACCGCCACCTGACGCGCGGCTGATTTCAAGTTTGAGATTTGAAACTCGATAGCAGCGGGAGGACCGCTTCCATGACCCTGGCGAGCGTTTCGTCGGACGAGCCTGATGCTTCAATGACTTTTATTCTCGGGAGCCGGGCGGCTAGCTCAAGGTAGCCCCGGCGGACGCGCTTGTGAAAGTCGAGCTTCTCTTCGTCGAACGCGCCGAGCAGACCGCCTATGGGCCTGGCGCTGGTGCGCGAGCGGGCGAGCCGCGGGTCGAGGTCGAGAAGTATCGTCAGGTCGGGCATCAACCCGCCCGTCGCCGCAAGATTCATCTCGTCGATCAAGTCGAGATCGAGCCCCCTCCCGTAGCCTTGAAAGGCCACGGTCGAGTCGACGTAGCGGTCCGATATGATGATGCTCCCTTCGGCGAGCGCCGGCTTGATAAACGAGGCGACGTGCTCGGCGCGCGCGCCGACTATCAAAAAGAGTTCCGTGAGCGGCGTTATGCCGAGGCTGGCTTCCGAGCTGAGCAGGGCCCGCACCGCCTCGCCCGCGGGCGTGCCTCCGGGCTCGCGCGTGACGGTGACGCTCAAGCCCTGTTCTGTGAGCGCGCGCGCGAGGCGCCTGAGCTGCGTGCTCTTGCCGCAGCCGTCCATGCCTTCCATTGTGATGAAGAGTCCGCGCATGCCTTAAGCCCAAACTATATGGGCTGCCAGCAAGGGCAGCCCGCAATGTCTAAGCTTTCCCGTGTCGAGTGATCGGGTTCAGGGCTTCTCCTGGCCGGCGGCCGACCCCGCGGCCGGCGGGGCGGGTTGTTCGCCCTGGTGCTCGCGATCCATCTGTCGATCCCTGCTAACATGGTGATAATCGCGTCCGCCCCCGCGCGGTAGTGAAACAGTAGAGATTGCGTGCTTGAAGATCAACTGCTCCTGCGACCCTGCCTCCAGGATCACCGAGTATTTATCGAAGCTCTTTATCCTCCCTGTGAGCTTCACGCCGCTCATCAGATAAATCGTTACGTTGGACCGGTCTTTGCGGGCACTGTTGAGAAAGCTATCCTGGATCGTATTTTGTTGTGATTGTTTTTCCATTGCTTGACTCCCCCAAGGCAAAATGTATTAAGGGTGATTGAAACTAACATAATTAAGTCAACGCGGGCAAGCGTTTGCGCCCGGAGACGTCCCGGCGCGCAAACCCGCCTTGCTTGACACCCACGGGCCCATCACTTACCGTGTAAGTTTCACTCTGCGAGAGAGGTCATAGAACATGTTTATCCTGAGACCGTCATCGTTCCGGATGCCCGCCGAAAGGCCCGCCGAGCCGGAGCGCGCGGCCGAGATCGAAGAGGTAAAGGCGATCCCGGTCTCTTCCGAGCCTTATATAGACCGGGGGCTTCCGGTGCCCGAAGCCTATGAAGTTGACATATGCCGCGCGATGCTTCAGGACCCTTTTCGCGTATTCATATACTGGGAGGTGCGCGAAGAGAGCCTCAAGTCGCTCACGCAATACTTTTCGCCCGAAGAGGCGGCGCGCTTCGTGGTCACGCTCAAGCTGAACGAAATCGACGGCGGCCACGAGGCTTACTTCGACGTGGACCGGCGCGGCCGATACTGGATGATGGTCTTCCCGGACCGGGAGTACGAATTCGAGATAGGCGTGCGCTCGCACGATCATGGCTTCATCCCGCTCGTGCGGTCGAACCGGGTGCGAACGCCGAGCGGGACCGTCTCCCCGGTGACCGACCAGGAGCCGCGGTACCGGCTCAGCCCGTCCGAGTTCATGGAGGTGGTCGAGACGTCGGGCTTTGCCGTCAACAAGTCGCTCGACATAACCGTCGCCGCGATGCCCGGGACCGAGACCGGGACCGACAAGATTGCCGAGGTCATCTACAGGCTGCCCGAGGCGCTTCGCACGGCCGTGATGATTGCGGGCGCGGGCGGGGAGCTGACCGAAGAGATGGTGGCGGAGCTGCCCGAGCAGATCAGAAGCGAGCTCATGCGGTTGCTGCGCGAGGCGGGCGGAAAAGTCGCCGCCGTAGGCCTGGTCCACTACCTCCCCGAGGTGCTTCGCGACGCCCTCGAAGATGAGCGCGAGTTCATAGGCGACCACGTCCATCCGCTGCACATCGGCCCGCGGTTCTTTGGCGGCGGGTCGGAGATACAATCCTGGCCCGGCGGGGAGATACGCGTGCCCGGGTTGCCCACGCGAAGAGCGCCGGGCTCGTGGTCGCCGAAATCAAGCTGGATGCTCGGAAAGTGAAAAGCAGCGCCAAAAATAGTTCATGGAACAAGGACTCCTCGCCATAATTCTTCACGCGCATCTTCCCTTTGTGCGTCACCCCGAATACCCGGAATTTCTGGAAGAGGACTGGCTCTACGAGGCCATAAGCGAAACGTACCTCCCGCTGTTGAGCGTCTTTGAAAACTGCGCGCTCGACGGCATACCGGTCCGGGTTACGATGGGGCTCACGCCGCCGCTGTGCGAGATGCTCTCGGACCCGCTGCTTCAGGACCGGTACCTGCGCCACGTCAACAATCTCGTCGAGCTTTGCGAAAAAGAGGTCGAGCGCACGCGCGGGCAATGGCCCCTCAACAACACGGCCGAGATGTACCTGCGCCACTTCACCGCCTCGCGCGACATGTTCGTGAACCGCTACGGCCGCAACCTGCTCAACGGGTTTCGCGCGCTACAGGACGCGGGCGTCATCGAGATAATCACCTGCGGCGCCACGCACGGATTCCTCCCGCTTATGACGCGGCCGGAGGCGCGGCGGGCGCAGATAGAAGTGGGCCGCCGCAACTACATAAAACACTTCGGCCGCGCCCCCCGCGGCATATGGCTCCCGGAATGCGCCTACGTGCCCGGCGTGGATGACCTGCTTCGCGAGGCCGGCATCAAGTTCTTCATCGTCAACGCGCACGCCGTTATGTTCGGCGCGCCGCAGCCGCGTCGCGGCATATACGCTCCGACCATAACGCCCGCGGGCGTGGCGGCGTTCGCCCGCGACATCGAGACGAGCGAGCAGGTGTGGAGCTCCGACACTGGCTACCCCGGCGACCCCGACTACCGCGAATTCTACCGCGATCTCGGGTTCGACGCCGACTACGATTACATCAAGCCTTATCTTCATAGCGACGGTGTGCGGCGCAACATCGGCGTCAAATACTTCCGCGTCACGGGCAAGGTTGACCTGGGGGCGAAACAGCTCTACGTGCCCGAATGGGCGAACAAGAAGGCGGCGATGCACGCGGGCCACTTTTTACTTAACCGGCAGGCGCAGGCGCGCCACCTGAGAGGGGCGCTGGGGCGCAAGCCGCTCGTCGTTTCGCCTTACGACGCCGAGCTGTTCGGCCACTGGTGGTTCGAGGGGCCGCAGTTTTTGAACTATCTTATCCGCAAGGTTCACTTCGACCAGTCGGAGGTGAGGCTCGCGACGCCCCTCGATTACCTCGACGAGTATCAGGAGAATCAGCGCCAGCAAGTGAGCACGTCGTCGTGGGGCGCCGAAGGGTATTACCGCGTCTGGATCAATAGCGAGACCGAGTGGATATACCTGCACCAGCACGTGGCCGAAGACCGCATGATAGAGCTTGCCAGGTTATACCCGAACGCCGAGGGCATACTTAAGCGAGCGCTCAACCAGGCCGCGCGCGAGCTCTTGCTGGCCGAATCCTCCGACTGGGCCTTCATCATCACCACCGCCACAAGCGTGCAGTACGCCGTAAAACGGTTCCGCGACCACATACACCGCTTCACCCGATTGTATGAGATGATCCGCAAGGGCGAGATCGACCCGGAGTGGCTCGCCGACGTCGAATCGCGCGACACGATCTTTCAAGAGATCGACTACCGAACCGCGTACATGACGCCCGAAGAGCTGGCGCGCTCGTTGGAAATCACAACCGGCCGATCAAAAAAAACCGATCTTTCCCGATAAAAAATCAAGCCCGGCCGAAGGGGAAGGGCGGACGCCCTCCAATTTATTGCCATCGCACCCGCCTTAGTAGTAATCTCGATTTGCGGTTTCCCCGTATGAAAAATACGCGCACCCGCTGGAGATTATGAACGTGAGATTTATACGCGCACTCTTCGCAATTGCTCTTATGCTCGCTCTTTTCTCGCCCGCCCCGGCGCAGGAGAATGACGATACGATTCAATTCAAGACTATCCTCAAGGGCGTCAGTTACGTTCTCGATTATAGCGTTGATCGGGTCTTTTATACCGAGTCCGCATGGCAAGATTTCTGGACCGAGTTGCATGCCGGTATTTCGTCTCCCCCGCCGCTGCCGCAAATAGATTTTTCAGAGAAGATGATAATCTTGACATCCATGGGCACCCAGCCCGGCCCGAATCACCAGATCAGGGTGGAGAGAATATCGCGCGTAAAGAACTATGTCAGGGTCGAGATCCTGGAGACGGAGCCGGCTCGCCACTGCGCGGATGTAGGGATTCCCGTGACGCCCTTTCATATAGTAGAAGCGGACCGCCGCGCCGCGGTTACGTTCCGGCGCGAGATATTGAAGCCGAAGTGCGCGAAACCGGGAAATTGAACCGGGCCGAGGCCCTGATATTGCTCTCGATCCGCCCGCTTTTCTACCTATAGTATTATCAAGTTTTCTATATGGCCTGAGGTATCGCGGATGAGTCTTTATCATTCTCTTCTTCGTTCCGCGTCGATGTGGTAAAAATAATAGGCGCGCGTCAAACCCAAGTTGAAGCTAGAAAAACCGAACCGATACTGTCTGTAAGCGTGTGTCTGTGAGGGCGACGGGCCCGGCAGGTCTGAGGTGACTCGTTTGAGCCAGGAGATGATCTCTCATTACCGCATCATCAATCAGCTCGGCGCTGGCGGCATGGGCGAAGTTTACCTGGCCGAAGACACCCGCCTACAGCGACAGGTCGCCATCAAGTTCCTGCCGGCCTCTTACCAGTACGACCCCGACCGGCGGACGCGCTTTATGGCCGAGGCGCGGGCGACATCCGCGCTGCGCTCGCCCCACATCGCCGCCATATACGACATAGGCGAACACGAAGGGGCGATGTTCATAGTTATGGAATTCGTCGAGGGCGAAGCGCTCTCGACGAGGATCGCGCGGGGGCAGCTCGCGCCCGCGGACGTGTTGGAAATCGCCGCGCAGATCGCCGACGCGCTGACGGACGCGCACAAGCTGGAGATCATTCACTGCGACATCAAAAGCTCGAACGTCGTGGTCAACGACCGGGGGCTCGTCAAGATACTCGATTTCGGAATATCGCGGAGCTGCGAGCCTGAAGATAAGGAGCCCCCGGACATAACGCGCGAGATCGGCCGGCAGACCTCGTTGAACGTCGTCGAGGGCACGGTCTCTTACATGTCGCCCGAGCAGGCGCTTGGTCGCGAGCTGGACCAGCGCTCGGACATATTCTCGCTCGGCGTGGTCATATACGAGATGCTTGCCGGGCGGCTGCCGTTCGAGGGCGAAAACCTCGTGGAGCTGATGGACCGCATAATACACGAGGAGCCGCCTTCGATCTCGCGGTTCAACTACGGCGTGCCGGCCGAGCTTGAGCGCATAGTCCGAAAGTGCCTCGAAAAAGACCCCGCCCGTCGCTATCAATCGGCGCGCGAGATCGCCGTCGACCTTCGTAACCTCCAGCGCGACGGCGACACCGGGTCGAGGCCCACGATGAGTCTCAACCGCCCGACGCAGGTCGTGCGCCGCGGCCGCTCGCGCCGACGGCTTGATTCGCTCGCCATACTCCCTTTCGTCAACCTCAGCGGCGAGGCAGAAATGGAGTACCTGTCGGACGGAATAACCGAATCGCTGATCATAAATCTTTCGCGCGTCCCTCGGCTTCGCGTGATGGCGCGGAGCACGGTCTTCCGCTACAAGCGCGTGCCCACGGGGTCGCTGCCGCACCAGGAAGAGCCGCTCGACCCGCAGGCGGTCGGCACCGAGCTGGGCGTCCGGGCCATCGTCGTCGGGCGAGTCCTCCACAGGGCGGATACGCTCATCATAAAGACCGAGCTTGTTGACACCGACGACGGGTCGCACCTGTGGGGCGGCCAGTTCAACCGCAGCATCTCGGACATATTCGAAGTGGAAGAAGAGATCGCCAGCGAAATCTCGGACGCGCTGAGGTTGCGACTCACCGGCGCGCAAAAGGAAGGGCTGGCGCGCCGCTACCCCGAAAACACCGAGGCCTATCAGCTTTACCTGAAGGGGCGCTACCACTGGAACAAGCGCACCGAGGAGGGGATAAAAAAGAGCATCACTTATTTCGAGCGGGCGATTCAGCTCGACTCGAAGTACACGCTTGCCTACGCGGGCCTCGCCGACGCGTACAACCTGCTGGCCGGTTACGGCTCGATGCCGCCTCGCACCGCCTTTCTGCGCGCGAAGGCGACGGCGCTCAAGGCGCTCTCTTTGGATGAGAACCTTGCCGAAGCCCACGCGTCGCTCGCGCACGTGCGCTACTGGTACGAGTGGGATTGGGAAGGCGCGGAGCGCGGCTTCCGCCGGTCGATAGAGTTGAACCCGGAGTACGCCACCGCGCACCTGTGGTACTCGCTGCTGCTTGCGGCAATGGAGCGGTTCGACGAAGCCTTCGCCGAGATAGCCAGGGCCGAAGAGGCGGAGCCGCTGTCGCTCGTAATAAACTTCAACGTCGGCCGGATACTATACTTCTCGCGCCAGTACGACGAGGCCGAGCGCCAGTGTTTGAAGACCCTCGAAATATACCCGAACTTCTTTTTGGGCTATCGGCGACTGGGGATGATTTATACGGAAAAGCGCATGTACGCCGACGCCGAAATCGCAGCTTAAACGCTCGCTAGAGCTTTCGCCCGACAACTCCGAGACCATCTCGGCGCTCGGCTACAATTACTCCGTCTGGGGGCGGACCGATGAGGCGCGGCGCGTGCTCGAAGACCTGGCCGAGCTCTCCGAAAGAGAGTACGTATCCCCGTACAGTTATGCCCGAATATACCTTGGCCTCGGACAGATCGAGGAAGCCTTCGAGTGGCTCGAAAAGGCTTACCAGGAGCGACACGGCATTCTCGTATATCTGAAGGTGGAGCCGATATTCGATAACGTGCGCGAAGACCCCCGCTATACCAAATTGCTGCGCCGCATGGCGCTGCTGCAAGAATCGCACGCCGCGGAATAGGCCAATCCCTTCACTCGACCGCGTCGGCGACTACCTGAATCTCCCTTTCGGATTCTCCGCCGCCCGATATGCGTACGCGGCCCGACCGCAGGTGCAGGTCGCGCTGCGGGAAGGGTATCTCGATATTGTATTTGCGAAACGCCTCGTCTATCGCGAAGTTTATCTTGCTCCGGATCTGCGGGTGTTTGTGGGGCTGATTTATCCAGACTCTCACCTGAAAATTGAGCGACGAATCGCCGAACTCCTGAAAGTGCGGCCTGGGCGGCGGGTCGGGCAGTACTTCTTTGACGGACGAAGCGGCCTCGACCAGCGCCTTGGCCACGGTCTTCACGTCGCTGCCGTAGGCTACGCCCACCGAGATGTTTATTCGCACGGTCTGGCTATGCCCGTATGAATAATTGATGACGTGGTTTTGGGTGAGCTTCGAGTTCGGCACGATGACCGCGAGGTTCTCGTTGGTTATGATGACCGTCGAGCGCAGCCGTATATTCTCGACCCGCCCCTCGATCATGTCTTCGATCTTCAGCCGGTCGCCCACTCTGAGCGGTCGCTCGAACAGCAGTATGAACCCCGACGCGACGTCCGCGGCAAGGTATTGCAAGCCGAAGCCTATGCCGACCGACAGAAAGCCGAGTATGACGGCCACGCCCGTGAGGTCGACCGAAAAGCCGACCCTTACCGCCCACAGCAGCGCCATGCGCCATGATCGAATAATGGACTACCCTGAGCAGCGTGTAGCGCAGCCCCGTGTCCATGTGAATGAACCGGGGCATCACTCGTTTTTGCAGGAATCCCCTTATGTAACGCGACACCAGCACGGCGATCAGGATTATGACCACGAAAAGGATCAGGCTCATGATCGAGACGGCGAAGCTCCCTTCCTGTCTTATGAAGGGCGTGTTGAGCGTGTCGATTACTCTCTTGACTACGGCTTCCAAACGCGTGGGCGAGGACGCTTCCGGTTCCTGGAATAGCAATGGCTTGCCTCCGTCATGTTTATTGAGGCGCCCCAAAAGAGCGGGCGGCTATAAATATACTACCCACGCCGCGGCATCTTTCAAACGTCGCGAGGGCCCGCGTCGAGGTTTTGCGGCCCGCGCCTCGAACCGCTATACTTAGCCGGATTCTTCTTGTGCCCGCATCTAGAATAGCTCTTCAGGAGTAAAAGCAGTGAAAAGATTGTTGCTGATCGCCATACTGTTAATTATCCCGGCGCAGGCCGCTCACGCCCAGGCGAAAGATGATCGCGAAGCCGTGAGACAGGCCGTCCTCGATTACGTCGAAGGCATTTACGAAGTCAACCACTCGCGCATAGAGCGCAGCGTCCATCCGGAGATGGCCAAGCGCGGCTTCTTCGTAAAGAAGGGCGAAACCGCCTACAGCTCAAGCCAGATGACTTTCGCGCAGCTCGTCGAGCTTGCCAAGACCTACAACAAGTCGGGGCGCGTGCCCAAAGACGCGCCGAAAGAGATCGTCATATACGACGTGCTGGACCAGACCGCGACCATAAAGCTGACGGCCGTCTGGGGCATAGACTATATGCACCTGGCGAAGTACGAAGGCAAGTGGATGATCGTAAACGTGCTCTGGCAAACTCACCCGAAGCGCAACGATTAGACTCAACCCCGCGCCCTTTCACGTAGTCGGCGGGTCGCGCTCCGGCGGGCGCGCGGGGCGAGCCTTTGCTGGTGCGCGCTTCGGCCCAGTTGATATAATCTCGGATTGATAATCGGAAACCAGCGGCCACCCCGGCGTCATCTCCTTATAAACGTAAAGGCGAAGCGCGCAGATACGGAGGAATACTTTTTATGAGCAGTCAAACAGGCGGAGGGCGCGAGAAGAAGCGGGCGCAATTTGCCGAACGCCCCCAACCGAAGAAGAAGACCGCGCGAGTTCTTATGATATTCATCATCGCGCTTGCGGGCGTCGCGGCTTACCTGATCCTGTCGCCCCGCGTCTCTGAGGGAGGCGACGTGCGGATACCTGTCGCGGAGTTGAACGGGCAGGCCAGGTTCATCGACCACCGCCTCAGCGATAATTCGCGCGTGCGGTTCTTTGTCTTAAAGACCGCCGACGGCCAGTATCGCGCGGCGCTCGACGCGTGCGACGTGTGCTTTAAGTCGAAGAAAGGCTACAGCCAGGATGGCGATAAGATGATATGTAACAATTGCAGCCTGCCTTTCGAGTGCTCGAAGATTGGCGAGGTGTCGGGCGGGTGCAACCCCGTGGGGCTGCCGCGCACGGTCGAGGGCGATAACCTGGTCATCAGGGCCGCGGACCTCGAGAAGAATAAACAGTATTTTTGACGCTTGACGCGATATGAGAATCAGCACCATAGCATGGGCAAATTTGAAGCGGCGCAAAGGCAAGGCCGTGTTCCTGGCCGTAGGCATAGCGATAGGGATCGGCACGGCGGTCGCTTTGATGAGCTTGAGCAGCTCGATCAAAGAAGAGATAGGGAGCCAGCTCGACCAGTTCGGCGCAAACATCGTGGTCGCGCCGCGGTCGAACAGCCTCGATTACGGCGGGGTCTTCAGCCTGTCGCTCGACGACCAGCAGCTTAAAGAAGAGGACGCCAGTCGCATACTCGATATTCCTTACCGCAGCCGGCTGAGCGTAATCGCGCCGAAGCTTCTGGGACGCGTTCGCGCGGACGGGCGCGAGGCGCTGCTTGCGGGCGTCGATTTCAAAAGCGAGCTGGCGCTGAATCGCTGGTGGCGCATCATCGGCCGCGCGCCCGACACGGATCAGGAGTTGATACTCGGATATGAGGTGGCGCGGGTGCTCTCGCTCGTAGAACCGCTCGCGCCCATGACGGAGATGCCGCCCGACATGGATCACTCGCACCACGAGGGCGAGGACCACCCTCCGTTCGAGATCGTGCGCGACCGCGTTGACATCGACGGGCGCGAGCACCGCGTTGCGGGGGTGCTTGTCGAGACGGGCCGCCAGGAGGACCGCATGATCTTCGGGTCGCTCGCGCACGCGCAGGAGCTTTTCGGAAAGCCCTCTTCGCTCAGTCTCATCGAAGTGAGCGCGCTTTGTAAGGACTGCCCCGTGGAAGATATCGTGGCGCAGATAAACGAGCAGTTGCCGCACGCGCGCGTATCCGCCATCCAGCAATCGGTCCGCGCGCGCGCCGAGACCATCGACCGGCTGACGAGGTTTTTTGCCATCGTCTCAGGGATAGTGCTCGCGGTGGGCGCGCTGATGATATTCACGACGATGATGGGAGCGGTGGTCGAGCGCACGAAAGAGATAGGCGTGCTCAGGGCGATAGGCTTTCGCAAGGCTCACATAGTCAAAGAGCTTATGATAGAGGTTGCGGTGATCAGCCTGCTGGGGGGGCTGGTCGGCTGGGCCGCCGGGATGGCCGCAAGCTTTGTCGCGCTCCCTTATTTCGCGGAGACGAACGTCCAGGTGCATGTCGAGCCCCTGATCGGGGTCGCGGCCGTCTTCGCGGGGCTTGCGGTCGGCATGCTCCAGCAGCCTCTACCCGATAATTCGCGCGTCAAAGCTCGACCCTTCGGAAGCCGTCCGCTATGTCTGAGGAGGACGAGCGCTTGTCTTTTCTTGAGATAGAAAACGTCGGGAAAGTTTATAGCGCGGACGGCGGAGGCGCGGCCGTGCGCGTGCTGTCGGAGGTCAGCGCCGGTATAAGCGAAGGCGAGTTCGTCTGTCTCATGGGGCCTTCCGGGTCCGGCAAGAGCACCCTGCTCACGATAGTCGGCGCGATGAACCACCCGAGCGAGGGCCGCGTTATCATAGACGGGATCGATATATACGGGCTCAAGGATGAGAAGCGGGCCGACTTTCGCCGCGAGTACCTCGGGTTCGTCTTTCAGCAACATCACCTGTTGCCTTACCTCGACGCGATTGAAAACGTGATGCTTCCGCTGGCGACCGGGCCGGCGAGCGCGCGCGAGAAGCGCGATAAGGCCCTGACGGTCCTCGAAAAGGTAGGGCTATCGGATAAGGCGGCGCGGCTGCCGGGCCAGCTATCGGGAGGCGAGCAGGGCCGCCTGGCGATTGCCCGCGCCATAGTCAACGAGCCGCCGCTGGTGCTCGCCGACGAGCCTACGGGAGCGCTCGACAGCCAGACCGGGCGCGAAGTGATGGAAGTATTATTAAGCCTCAACTCGCAGGGGCAGACCGTCTTTATGGTCACGCACAACCCGGAAAACGCCCGCCTCGCGCACCGCGTCATCAACCTCAAAGACGGCCGCGTCGTTTCGGAAGTCGCGGTCTAGAAATATGTTAGGCGTAGGAATTGGCAATGGCTCAATACGGATCAAACTGTAGAAAAAGATGATGGTTGCTTTGTGACCGGATGTCGAAATAAACTATTACTATGTATAACTTCTCTGACATTATAGCGAGGCAATTAAGAGAACTGGAGGAATCCAGACGAGAGATGCTGAATCGAGCAGTAAGCTCAATGACTCAGCATCTCACAAGTCAGAGTATTCAGTTGAGAGAGGTTGCACAGTCGCTTTTATCAGCCCAAAGGATATCCGAGCAAATCCCAAAGATAGACTTTTCATCTTTAGCGTCATCCATACCCGGAATTGCTTCGCATCAGCCTCTGTCTTGCATGGTCCGGCAGTTGGATGCTATACAGCATATTTTCCCAAGCCAGGTTGATCGGCAGCAGCTTCTGGCCGATAGTAGCACTTTGTCATCGGGTGTTAATCAACAACTTTTGGAGAGCCTGCGTCAAAACATCTCAAGTCCTTTTCCTTTGCCCAGCTTGATGCAGTCAAAGAATCGCTTTACTCCGCGTCCCGTTTTAAAGATCAACAGCAATTAAATCTTTTAAGCAAGACTGCACTAAATGCAACGAATATTGATATACAAAAACTAGGAGCTTTAGCAGGTAGCCAGATCTTCGCTGCTCTTAAGTATGCAAGTCCTGAAATCTCATCGGACCAAATAGCGATGCTCGGATCTTCTTCAGCGGTAAGCGCGCCCGACGCGATAGCTAAGCAGAACGCCTGCCGAAGACCCGAATGCTTTTGAGCCGGTTGAAGAAATGATTAGAGCAAGAGTTGAGAGCTTGCCGGCAAGCCGGATATCTGCAGAAGGACTTTGGCAAATATTCATTCAAATCCTCGCGCTTTTAATTGGGCTTACCCAGACAGGGCTGATTCTCTATCAAATAAGGGAGGCCGATACCTCATCCAAGAAAGAGATAGAGTATTTTAAACAGTTGATTGAAACTACTCAGGAAGTTGCTGCTAATACTGAACGACTCGTACCGAAACAGGATCGGAACACATATTATATAGTAGAAAGAACTGTGAGCTTACAACTGAAGCCGAATACAAACTCAAATGTATTGGCACTCCTATTTCCTAATCAAAAGGTTCGTCTAGTAAAAAGGAAGCATAAATGGATTTATATTGAATTCTTCGATTATCTGGAAGGTGTACCTAAATATGGATGGGCATTTAAGAAATATCTGAAAAAAATAGAACCGGATACACAGAGTAAATCCACAATACCGGATTCAATGCTTTTAAGGCCAATGGGACTCTGTGAAGGTGAGTTCATTGTACCTGAAAACTTTGATGAACCGCTCCCAGAAGAAATCGTTCATGAGTTCGAGGGTAGATGAGACTCTCTTGGGTACGCGCGTCTTTCTGTGGTTTATCAGTGCAGAATAAACACTTCCCAGAGATTATGGGCGCCGCCATTGATCGCAATAATGAAGTTTACTTGAGCGTTGTATCATCTGGGAAGCAATCGATAAGTATAATCTTGGCAAGCTAAATACGACAAACCCCAGAGACGTATATACCTATGCAGCGAGAACGACATATGATTTCTAGCTTAGACCTAAATGAAACTAGTGTTATCCAACTCGCAAATCTTCGACCTATTCACCGCGATCCCTTTGATCGTATGCTTATTTCTCAAGCAATGGAGCATGGTTTAACCATCGTAACTGTAGATGATGCCATTCGAGCTATGCCGTTGCGGTCCTAACCTCCGCCTAACCGCCGCGCATCAGTGGTGCACGGCGAGCGATTCTTATAGTTCCACCAGCTTCTGCGCCGCGCCCCCTGATGCGCCAGACTGTGTGAAAACTCTGATTTTGAAAATGAGAGGGATGAAAGATCATTACCGAAGCCTCAAAAATCCGTTACAGGCCAAATGTGGAGCACGGATTTTTTGCCATTTTCAATTAGCCGAGTTTTCACACAGTCTGGCGCGGCGTTAGGCGGCCTCAATCAACTCGCGCCATAATTTACATGGAGAAAAATGATATGCCCCATAAGTGCTTTGTATTGATGCCATTTAAGGAACCTTTTGATTCTTACTACAAATATATTCTTGCATCTGCAATTCAAGCCGCTGGTTTCAACCCTATCAGGGCAGATGAGATTTATCGGACAGGCGTCATTATGGATGATGTAATTAAAGAAATTCATGATGCAGTAGCCCTTGTTGCGGATGTGACAGAGAAGAACCCGAATGTCAACTACGAGTATGGGTATTGCTCGATGCCTTTCGGAAACCCGTCGTTATAATTTCCCAGACTGTAGATGACATTCCATTTTACTATCGCGATTTCAGAGCAATTATTTACACCACGCAAGAAGTCATTGGCAATCTGATGGTTGTGATAAGATAGTAAAGACATTGCAAACAGTCAGCTTAGATTCAGAGAAACACAAATCAGATACCTCTCTTGGCAGGTCGCCTAGCAAGTCTCAACAGATGCAGACCGAAAGGTATATAAATGACTTGGATCATAGAATCATTCCGCAGAGGCCACATCAAGGATCTGTTATTCTTTCTGTTGAAGATGACAATGGAACTCCTATTAAAGGCGCACAGGTCTTGCTTATTTACCAAAATAAAACATTTTTGGAAGGGATGAGTGGCATCGATGGAAGCACTAGCTTTTCTGATGTAAAGAAGCAGCCTCTTACGGTATTTTGCGCGCACAATGATTATCAAGCATTTTTACTTCGGGATTTCGAGGGCGATAGCTTAAAAATAAAGCTAAGCCAAAGACAAAACACAGGGTCTATTATTTGTCCTAACGGGACTGGATATGTTCCAGGATTAGAGGGGCGTTTGAATCCAATACTTGATCACTTAAATCGGTTATATCTCTATGCACAGAATATTGCTATAGCAGATGGAATACAACAACCAGTTACTTTCAGGCTTAATGAGCCATTAAAAGTAGAAGACAAATATGGGAATGTTTTTTCCCTCAATGTAATTGAAGCAATAGGTAGATCATTTCTTATCGAATTTGAGCGACTTGAAAACACAAACACTAATACCAGCTAAGGCCGTCTAACATACGCGTGCTGCGGAGCGCGCATGCAAACTTCATATTATCCCTGCCGCCACCAGCGCCCGGTCAACCTAACCATTAGACCCGCGCCCCAGCCCTTACAAACTCCTCTTTAGCTTCCATTCGTTTTCGCCCTAGCGAGTCTTTCTGAGCGATAGCGCCTTGCTCATTTCTTATAAATGTATTTGTCGTGGTTTATCGAAGCATCAGTTATATCATCGGTGATCGGGTCCCGACCGAGTTGAAAAATAGGGTCTTCTGAAACAATCGGGATTATGAGGATAACGTTGTTTTCCTTGCGAATCTCTACCTCTTTAACCCCTACCAAAAACTTCTTCGGAATGACCAGCCCTTCATCAGTAACTTCAGTCCTCATATGTTTCTCTTTATGGTTTTTTATCCGGCTTGCCCTGCATGTTTGCGGGCGGCTTATCTTTGCCGGGCTGTTTCTCCTGCTCGGCCGGGCGCGGCTGCCTGTTCGACCCGGCGCTATCGTTGATTAAACGCTTGCCGCTTTCGCGGTCAAAGACGGCGTTGCGCAGGAACGATTCGGTGCTCCACGGCGGCGGGCCGCCGCCAAGGTATTTATGAAACCATTCGAGGTGGGCCGTGTAATAGAGAATCATCTCGTACCAGCTCGGCCAGTGCCCCGCTTCTGAATAGACGATCAGCCGCGAAGGCACGCCCATCTTTTGCAGCGCGGTGAAGAACTGAAGCGACTGCGTGTAAGGCACGCGATAATCGCGCTCGCCGGTTATGACAAGACAAGGCGTCTTGAAGTTCCTTACCGAATTAGACGGCGAGAGCCTTTCATATAAATCTGAATTCCAGGGCGCGCCCTTGAGGTCCCATTCGGGAAACCACAGCTCTTCGGTCGCGCCGTAAAACGACCTCAGATCATATAACCCCATCATCGAGGCGAGCGCTTTAAACCTGTCCGTATGGCCTTCGAGCCACATCATCGCGTATCCGCCGTATGACCACCCCATCGCCCCCATGCGATTCGAGTCAACGTATGGAAGCCTCGCCAGAGAGTCGGTCACCTTTAAAACGTCTTCCATGATCTTGCCGGCCCAGTCGCCCGATATCGCCTCGGTATAATCCTGTCCGTACCCTACCGATCCGTGCGGATTGGGGAAAGCGACTACGTAGCCCGCGCCCGGATAGACTTGCCAGTCGCCGCGAAAGGCGTCGCTCCATTGCGATTGCGGCCCGCCGTGAACGTTCAGTATCAGAGGGTACTTCTTCGACGGGTCGAAGTTGTGCGGCTTGACTATGAAGACGTGCACCTTCTTGCCGCCCGCCCCGTCAACCCACATCTGCTCGGCCGGGCGAATGTCTACTTCGCGCGCTACCTCTTCGTTGACTCGCGTGAGTTTTGCCGGGCTTGCCGCGCGAGCGCCCGCAAGGTCGACGCTGAACATTTCAACCGGGTCGCCGACCGCGCTGCGCGCATAGACTATGCGATTGCGGGCTGAATCAACGTCAAAGCCGAGGATGGTCCTATCGGCAAGCACCTGGCTGATCGACTTCGACTGAATGTCGAGTCTGTAGATCGGCGTCTGCCCTTTGACCGGGGCTGAAAAGTATACCGTCTTTGAATCACCCGCCCATTCATAGTCCTCGACCCAGTCGCGGAACGGTTCCGTGAGCACTTCGCTTCTGCCCGTGGCGCGGTCGTAAAGCGCGAGGCGGAAAAGATCGGATTCGTAGCCGGGTTGCCGCTGCATGCGGTATGCGATGTAGCGGCCGTCGGGCGAATACTTCGGGCCGCCGTCATAAGCGGGGTTCCCCGCCGTGATGTTTCGCGGCTCGCTTCGAGCTTCGCCCAGGGAGATAAGCCACAGGTCGTTATTGGTCGAGCTTGCCTCGTCTTTGACTCGCTTCGACACAAAGACGAACTCTCTCGCGTCGGGCGAGAAGTCATACTGTAGCGGCCCCCCGAGCTGAAACGGCGGCGAATCGTAATCGCCCGGCGTGAGGTCGCGCACCTGCCCGGTCTCGGCGTTTGCGAGGAATATGTGCGTGCGCGTCCCGTCCTTCCACGCCGTCCAGTGGCGCGAGAGCAGCGTGTCGGCCATGTGCGCTTTGAGCGGCCCGCCCGTCCAGGTCTCGGCGATCTTTTTATTGCAGGCGTCGTCCGCGCCGCACTCCGGATAGACGTCCGTCGCAAAGGCTATCCAACGGCCGTCGGGCGACCATAGCGGGTCTGAGACTCCGGTCGAGATGTTGGTCAATTGACGCGCCACGCCGCCCGACGCGGGCATAAGGTACAGGTTAGAGCTGCCCTCTTTCGCGCTGATGAAGAGAATCGATCTCCCGTCGGGCGACCACCGTGGCCCCGACGCGTTGCTGTCGGGCGAGGTCACCTGGCGCGCATTGCGGCCGTCAATATCCATGCGCCATATCTGGCTCGTCCGTTTGGCGCGCGGCAGGTCGGATTCCGTCACCACGTAAAGGATCGACTTGCCGTCGGGCGAAACCGATATGTCGGATAGTGATTTGATGCGACCGAGGTCTTCGACGCTGAAGGCGCGCTTATCGGCGGCGCTCTGCGCAGCGGCGGCCGGCGCGATAAAGAGTAGCATCACCGCGAGCAGCTTTACGTGTCGCCTCATAATAAATCCTCCCTGTATCAAGCCCTATATCAAGCATGTCTCAAGCATTCAGCGCTTGCTCGAAATCTTCGATAATCTCTTCGGTCGCCTCAATGCCGATGGAGACGCGTATCAGAGAGTCGCTTATCCCGATGCGGCGGCGCTCTTCGGGCGCGAGCCCCGCGTGCGATGTCGTCGCGGGCCGGGTGACTGAGCGTCTCTATTCCGCCGAGGCTCGGGGCGATGATCGGCAGCCGCGTTCTCTCTATAAAGGCTTCGGCCTCCGCGAGTCCCCCCACAAGCTCGAAGCTGAAGACCCCGCCGAAACCTTCGAAAAGCTCGCGCGCCCGCCGGTGACGCGGATGGCTTTCGAGCCCCGGATAATTGACGCGCGCAACCTTCGCGTGGCCTTCAAGAAACTGGGCCACCTTGAGCGCGCTCTCGTTCTGATGCCTTACCCGCAGGGCGAGCGTCTTCATCCCGCGGTGCAACAGGAAAGCGGCGTGCGGGTCCATCGACCCGCCCAGGTGGTTGAGCTTGTGCGTGATCTTCTCTATGAGATCGGCGCGGCCTATGCAGGCGCCCGCGACAATGTCCGAATGGCCGTTAAGATACTTGGTGCCGCTGTGTATCGATATGTCGAACCCGAGCTCGACGGGTCGGAAATTTATCGGGCTCGCGAAAGTGTTATCAATAATGGAGACGAGATTATGACCGCGGGCGAACTCTACGACCGCGCGAAGATCGGCGACTTCGAGCATCGGGTTCGTCATCGCTTCGACGTATATGGCTTTCGTCGTCGGCCGCAGCCTCTCTTCCCACGAAGCGGGGTCGTCGCCGTCGATGAAATCGAACGACAGCCCGAAGCCGGCGAAGTCGTTCGTCAGCAGATCGTAGGTGCCGCCGTAGAGACAGCTCTGGGCGAGCAGGTGATCGCCCGCGCCGAGCACCGCGAGCAGCGCCGTCGAGATGGCCGCCATGCCGGATGCCGTGACGAGCGCGGCTTCGGCCGATTCGAGCGCGGCGAGCTTTTTGTGCAGCGCCTCGTGGTTGGGCGTGTTGTTCAGGCGTATATATTTTATGTCATGATAGCTCGTCTCGCCGGCGTACTCGAACATGGCCGATTGAAATATCGGCATGGCGACCGAGCCGAGAATGCGCGGCCGGGGCTCGCCCGCGTGAATAACTTTAGTCTCTATGCGCTTGAAACTTTTTTCCATTGACTGCCGCTCCCTTATCTTAAGATGAACGCTTATCCAGAAAGAACATATTCCCCGAAGGCCGATAAATCAACTCGAGCGAGGCGAGCGCCGCGCCGGCCTGTACATGGGCGGAGACGCCCGCCCGTCTGCGCGTGAGAAAAGGTGATGAAACCTTATACGCACTGGGCCTGTTTCAACTGCCGAAAGAGCTTTAAGTATCTACAACAGGCGGCGCGGCTCTGCACGAAGTGCGGGGAAGAGATGCGCGACATGGGCTATTATTTCGAGCCGCCGCGGCAGCGGGACAAGAAGTCATGGTCGATTATGAAATTGATATGGGAGAGCGGCTACAGGTTTCAGACGGAGCGCGCCAAAGCCTTTATCAAATCCTTCATACTTATGTCGAAGAGGCCGCGCATCGAAGATGTCCGCGACAGGATAAATCAGGTGCGTCGCCGAGAGCAGACCGATTCCGAGTAAATCCCCGCGTAAGCCGGGTCTATTTTTCACCGGCCTTCGGCTCGGGCAGAGGCAGGAATTTCACCGGCGGCAGAGCAAGCTTTACGGCGCTCACGTCCATGCCCTTCAAGAAGTCGACTAAAATCTGCTGCACGCGCGGCTCGACGAGCATGCTCTCGTGGCCGGCGTTCTCTATGACAAGGTGGGTGCTGTGTCGAAACGAGCGGCGCACTTCGTCGGCCTGAAAAGGAGGAGTGTTATTGTCGAGCGTGCCGCTGATGAAAAGCGTATGCACCGTCGTCTTGATCGGCGAGCGGAACTCGTCGCCGAGGTCAGGGTTCAGCATGACCCTGCCGAGGTGCGGGAAAGGAAAGTTCATCACGTCGCTTAAGATCGCCGTCTTTGCCTCGCGCTCTATGCGGGCGTACCTGTCGGGGGTCGCGCCCGACGCCGCGTCCATGACGAACGACATTATGGGGACGCCGCCGCCGAACTGCGCGTATCGCTTTTCAAGGAAGCGCGCGAAGATCGAGTAATCGCCCCGGTCAATCGTGTGAAAGAGGGCGGGGAAGATCGGCAGGTCGCTTGCGTCGCCGAGGTCCATCCTGATTATGAACTGGAGCCCGAACTTTCCGACCTTTAGATCGACCGGCTGGCGCGTCCTCGGATCGGTGATTCGCACGCTGATCGGTTCTTTATCGAGCCGGTCGAGTATGCGCTTGAGCACCCCTATCATGTCCGGCATCTTCGGCCCGACCGTCGGGTCGGCGGCGACGAGCTTCGCCAGTTGTCTGAGCATGCCGTCGGACGTGCTCGGCAGCTTGTGAGTGTGGTTCTGCCCTTCGGTCCCGATCAGGGCGACGCGGTTCAGCCGGTCGCCGTGATAGCGTATGGCGGCAAGCCCCAGGTGCGTGCCGTAGCTGAACCCTACGAGATTCACACGATCGGCTCCCAGAGCCTTTCTCAGGTCATCCACGTCGTGCGCGCTCTCTCGCGTGTTGTAGGCCAGCAGGTCGATGCCCTTGCCGCGGAAGAAGTCGACCGCCTCGCGGACGCGCTCTTCAAAGACGCGATGGGCTACCCGGCTGTCCGAGAAAAAGTCGAGCGGGAGCGGATTGGCGGAGATGCGCATCAGGGTGGGCTGCGAGCGGCCTACGCCGCGCTGGTCGAGCAGGATGACGTCGCCCACCTCGCGCAGTTTCATGAAGGCCCGGAAGTACTCCGGGGCGCGGGCAAGGTTTATGGCCGAAGAGCCCGGCCCGCCGTCGAGATATATGACGGGCGGGCCGGGTCTTTCGGCGGTGCTCTTTATGCGCACGAAGGCGATCTCTATGAGATTCGACTTCGATTCCTCGCGGTTCTCTTTTACTACCAGGTGGCCAAGCTCGGCCTCGACCGATTCGTTCCCGGCCTGGAGCTTGAAAGGCGCGACCCTCAGGTCGCCCGGCTTGCGCGGCGCTTCGGCGGGCGCGCTTTGTCGCGCATAGGCGATTGCCGAAAGGCAGAAGAGAAAGATCACGGCCTTAATGCTTATCTTCATGCTCATCATATTCAATATCTCTCCTTTGAAGCGACGGGACCGGTGCAAGCATTAATTAATACGAGACGCGAAGTGCGGAGGGTGCATAAAACTGGAAAGCCGCGGAGGGCTTCATCGCGTTGGCGCGTCCCTGAAATGAGGCGTATGATTTACGCCTATGAGGCACTGACGGACCACCCGGCAGGGGCGAGCGTCAAAACAACTGCCGGCCGTAACCGATCAGGCCCCTCGACAGTGAGGAATCTCACGTTAAGAAAGGGATTTTATTATGGCAGTTCGTTTAGGAGACGTAGCACCCGATTTCAAGGCGGATACCACCGAAGGCCCGATTAGTTTTCACGATTGGCTTGGCGATAGCTGGGCGATACTGTTTTCGCATCCGAGAGACTTCACCCCCGTCTGCACGACAGAGCTGGGCGAGGTCGCGAGGATCAAGCCCGAATTCGACAAGCGGGGCGTCAAGGTGATCGGACTGAGCGTGGATCCCGTAAACTCGCACAAGGAGTGGGCCGCCGACATCGAGGAGACTCAAGGCACGGCCCTGAATTTCCCCGTGATCGCCGACCCCGATCACAAAATCGCCGAGCTTTATGACATGATCCACCCGAACGCGAGCGATATGTTTACGGTCAGGTCGGTCTTCGTCATAGGCGCGGACAAGAAGATCAAGCTGATGATCACCTATCCGCCGAGCACCGGCCGCAATTTCGACGAGATACTCAGGGTCGTCGATTCGCTGCAACTGACGGCCAAGCACAGCGTGGCGACTCCGGTAAACTGGAAAGCGGGCGACGATTGCATAATCGTGCCGTCGCTTTCCGACGAAGACGCGGCGAAGAAATTCCCCGGCGGGTGGAAGACCGTAAAACCCTACCTGCGCGTCGTGCCGCAGCCCAACGAGTAAGAGAGAAATTCGCCCGGCGCGAACCCGAGAGGTCAATGACGCCGCTCGTGTGGCAGGTAACAGTTTCGACCTGCCACACGAGCGGCGCGTCATTTACTAGAGGCGGGGGCTTACTTGGAAAGCAGTTCCTGAAAAAACTCTGCCGCGCGCGGGTCGTTCGTTCGGCTCAGCCAGAAGATCGCCTGTTTGCGAACCTCCGCGCTCTTGTGCGTGCGCGCTATGTTTATGAGCGCCGGTATGGATTGCTCGGCCGGCCTCCGGCTTATGGCGAAGACCGCCTCCTTCTGAAGCTCGACGTCGGCGTCATTGTTGACCGTGTCGCCCAGCACCTTGAGACTGCGCTCGCCCGCCTTCTGCCCTAGCCAGAACAGCGCCTGCTTTCGCGCCTCGAGATCCGTGTCCGACTGCGTGATCTTGATCAGAAAATCTACCGCCTCGTCGCTCTTCTGATTTATCGATGCGGCAAATATGATCTGCTTCTTTATCTCGCGATTCGTGGCCACTCCGTAAAGGTTCTTGAGCGCGGCAAGCGACCCCTCATCTTTGCTGACGCCGATTGAAAAGATCGCCTCTTTTCGAACCTTCACGCTCTCGTTTTCATCGCGCGCCACCTCGACTAAAAACGACTGCTCGCTTCCTATCTGCCCGAGCCAGAAGATGGCGCCCGAGCGCCCCTTCTCGTCCGTCGCGCTCCGGAACAGCTCTTTTAGCAGCGGCCCGACGCGCTGGTCGTCGTGCAGCCCTATGGCCATCACCGCGCGCTCGACCGTCTTTGACTGGTTCGATTCGGCGAGCGACTTCATCAGGCCGAGGCTCTCTTGATTCGAAGCGCGCCCGGCCCAATAGACCTGGTAGCCGCCGTATTCGCGCTGCCGTTCGAGGTTATAGACTTCGAGCCGTGTGACCTGGCGGCCTTCCGCGTCATAGAGCATGAATATTCCGAGGTTGCGCGTCTCGACCGTCGCGCCCCTGGATGTGCCTATAGAGACGCTCGCGCCCGAAAACGTGTTCGTCGTGCCGCGGAACTCGTTTATGTCGGCGTCAACGGCGACGCCCGGCCGAACGTCGAAGCCATAAGCTACGAAGAAAGGCGCGGAGCGCGCGCGGCCCTGTTTGACCGCCGCTTCGATCTTCGTCTTGAGGTCCGGCCCCTCGACCGTGATAAAGCGGTCGCGCTGGACCGGGATTGCGCCCGTCAGAAAGAAGTAGGCTACGAGCGCCGCCGATATGCGTATGAGTCTTTTATGCATGACTAGATTCTCCCAGTGTGAAGTACCGTCTCCACATTTTTATTCGCTCCGCAGAGCGATCATCGGATCAACCTTTGTTGCCCTGCGCGCCGGCAAGTAGCAGGCGGCGAACGCCACCGCCGCGAGCACCCCGCCGATCAGCGCGTAAGTCAGGGGGTCGGTCGCCGTTATGCCGTAAAGCAGGTTCGCCGTGATCTGCGATATGAAGACCGCGATCCCCAGCTTTATCACCAGGAACGTGATCCCGAGCCCCACGACGAGCCCGACGGCGACGACGGCCATCCCCTCGCCGAGCACCATCCTGAGAATGTCCCTGGGACCGGCTCCCAGAGCCATTCTTATGCCGATCTCGTGCCGGCGGCGGCCGACGCTGTAGCTCATCACGCCGTACAGACCCACCGCCGAAAGCAGCAGCGCGAGCAGGCCGTAGCCGCTCAACAGGGTCGCCGCCATCCGCGAGGTGTATAGCGAATATGCCTTCTGTTCGGCGAGCGAGCGGAAGTTATAGACCGGCAGGTTCGGGTCCATCTCCTGCACCACGCTCCTGATCGCCGTGTGCATAGCGCTCGCGTCCACGGCCGTTCGAACGTGCAGGGCGAGGCCCGGCTCGTAGGTCTGTTTGAGAGGTATGTACATGCCCGGCTGCGGGTCTTCGGTCAGCCGGCGGTACTTGCTGTCTTTTGCGACGCCGATAATATGGATCGGCTTGCGGCTTATCGCGGCCGCCAAATTCCAGGAACTTGCCGACAGCCGATTCGCCGGGCCAATAACGCCGCGCCACCGCTTCGTTTACTATGACCACCTTCTCGGACCCTTCGGCGTCCTGCGGGGTGAAGTCGCGCCCCTCGACGAGCGATATGCCCATGGTGCGAAGATAGTTGTGGTCGACGATGTTCATGTTGAAGTTAATCGGCGGCGCGCCTTCCGGCTGCTCCTGGCCCGGTATCTGGACGCTGCGCCGCATGCCGCCGCCGCCGAGCGGCACGATAACCGCCACGCCCGCCGATTCGACGCCGGGCAGCGCCGACACGCGCTCGACCAGTTGAGAGTAAAACTGTTTTCCCCGCTCCTCTTCGTACCCGTTCAAAGAGACGTTGAGCGAGGTGACCAGTATCTTTGCCGGGTCGAACCCCGCGTCAATCGCCTGGAGGTTCTGGAGGCTTCTGACGCACAAGCCCGCGAGCACGAGCACGAGCAGCGACAGCGCGACCTGCACCGTCACCAGCACGTTGCGGAGGCTCAGGCGGCGCAGGCCCCGCGAGGTCTTGCCCGAGTCTTCCTTGAGGGCCGTCACCAGGTCGGGCCTTGACGCCTGGAGGGCGGGCGCGATGCCAAAGAGTATTCCAGTCACGAGCGACACGGCGATTGAGAATGCCAGCACCCGCGCGTCGAGTTGTATGTCGAGCGAAAAACTGGCCGCCGGCTTGAAGCCTTCCAGCACGTCTATGAGCCAAACGGCGATGAGCACGCCGAGCGTGCCGCCCACCCCGGCGAGCACCAGGCTTTCCGTAAGCAGTTGGCGGATGAGCCGGCCACGACCGGCCCCCACGGCCAATCTTATGGCGATCTCCTTGCGCCGGGCGGTCGCGCGCGCGAGCAGCAGGTTCGCCACGTTCGCGCAGGCGATCAGCAGCACGAGCCCGACGGCTATGAGCAGCAGAAAGAGCCAGCTCGACATGTCCCGCACGCGCCAGTCGGTCCCCTTGCTGCCGTCGTTGAGCACTATCTGCGGGTCAACGTTTACAAGCCCCTGCGCCTTGAGCTGCCCGGCCAGGTGAGAGAGCGAGGCGGCGGCCTGCTCTTTCGTTACGCCGGGCTTGAGTCGCCCCATCACCTCGATCCACGACATGGTCCGCATGTCGAGCGGGCTCTCGCCGTTATCGTCGCGCCACGAGGGCATCGCCTGGTTGGTCATCATTATCGGCAGGTAAAGATCGACTGTTGACCCGCGCTCCACCCCGGTGAATTCCGACGGCGCTACGCCGATGACCGTATAAGTGTGCCCGTTTATGTTGACCGTCTTATCTACTATCGACGGGTCGGAGCCGAACCTTCGCTTCCACAGCCCGTAGCCGAGCACGGTCACCGGGTGCGCGTCCGGCGTCTGGTCGTCTTCGGGCGTGATCAGCCGCCCGACGGCCGGCTGCAATCCCAGCACCGGGAAGTAATTTCCCGTTACCAGCTCGCCCGAGACTCGCTCGGTCTGCCCGCCGTCGCTCAAATTGACCGACGCGCTGAAAGAGGCGATGAGCCCGTCGAGCGCGTCGTTTTGATCTCGATAATCTTTATAGAGCGGGTAAGAGAAGCTGCTGTTTTCGTCCCTGTCGGGTTTCGAATCGTCCCGGCTCATAAATGTGACGAGCCGCTCGGGCTCGGCGACCGGCAACTGTCTGAGCAACGCCTTGTCGACTACGCTGAAGACGGCGGTATTCGCGCCGATGCCGAGCGCGAGCGACGCGACGGCGATTAGCGTGAAGCCGGGGCTCTTAACGAACATGCGAAATGCATATCGAATATCTTGTATAAGTCTTCCCATCGCACCCTCCGTATCAGGGTTTATTTGAGATTTGAAATCTCAAATACCCTGACCCCTGTTCGCTATTTCGATAGTAGCTCTTTCAAGAACTCTACAGCCCTTGGGTCTGTAGTCTTGCTGAGGCGACGGACCGCCGTTTCGCGCACCTGCGCACGCGGGTGCGAGCGCGCGATCTGTATGAGAGCCGGCACCGCCTCGTCGCCCGACCTGCGGCTGATAGCATAGACGGCCTGCTCTTGCATCTCGGCGTCGACGTTCGCGTCGTTGGCCACCCGCGCGAGGGTCTGGAGCGCGCGCGGCGAAGTGGATCGAGCTATCTGGTGGAGGGCCTGCTCTCTCAGCTCGCGGTGCGAATCGCCCTCGGCGACTTTTATGAGAAAAGTGAAGGATGCTTCCTTGTCCTGATTCCTGGCGATTGCGTGCAGTATGTTCTGCTTTACGTCGCTGTTGCTGATCGTCGAATAGAGCTCTTGCAGAGTCGAGAGCGAGGCCGGCCCCTGGCTTCTAGAGATCGAGTGGATCGCGGCCTCGCGCACGCCCGCCGCTTCCTGCTCGTTGCGCGCGATATCCAACAGCAGCGGTTGCGTGCCTTCGATCTTGCCCAGCCGGTGAATGGCGTTCTCTCTCAAGTTGAGGTTCGAGTCATTCTTCGCGACCTGCACCAGGAAGTTTATTGCGGCCTTCTGGTCGTGTTTCCTGCCCACGGCGTGTATGACGCTCTCTCTGACCCCGGCGTCGCTGACCGAGCGGTACAGGCTCTCAAGCGTCGAAATCGTCGAGGGGTCCTCGCCCTTGCCGAGCGCGTGGATGGCCGCTTCACGCACTTCTTTAGATTCCTGTTCGTTGCGCGCCACCTCTACGAGCATCGATTGCGTTCCCGGTATGCGCGCGAGCTGATGGATCGCAGCCTCTTTAAGCTCGCGGTCGGGCTCGCTCTTAATGACCCGCGAGAGGAATTCGAGCGCGCCCTTCTGGTCTTCGTTTTTCGAGATCGAATAAAGCAGCGTCTCTTTCACCTGCCGGTTGCCGACCGACTCGTAAAGCCCGCGCAGAGTGGCAAGCGCCGCGCGCTCGCGCGAGCGCCCCAGGGCGGCCGCGGCAGACTCTCTCACCTCGACGTTCTCCTGCTCGTTTCGGATGATGTCGGTGAGAAATGCCTGCTCGCCTCCTATAAAGCCGACCCAGAATACCGCGGTCGCGCGCACCTCGGTCGGGAGCTGTCGGCGCGCGAGGTCTTTTAGCGTCGCCGCCGCGCCCTGATCGTCGTGCATGCCGATGGCCGCCGTCGCGTTTTCGGCTACGCGCTTCGCGTCGCCCGATTCCGCGAGCGATTTTAGATAGGCGAGGCTCTCCTGATTCGAAGCGCGCCCGGCCCAATAGACCTGGTAGCCGCCGTATTCGCGCTGCCGTTCGAGGTTATAGATTTCGAGCCGCGCGACCTTGTTGTCCGCGCCGTGTAGCGCGAACACGGCGAGGTTGCGTGTCTCGACTCGCACGCCGTTCGACGTGCCCATCAGTATGCTCGTGCCGCCGTTGTTGATTATCGAGCCGCTAAAGGAGTTTATGTCGGCGTCAACGGCTATGCCCGGCCGCACGTCGAACGAGTAGGCCGTCCAGTAGGAAGCAGACCGCGAGCCCGCGCGCGCCAGCTTTGTGGCCGCGGAGATCTTCGACGCGAGGTCATTGCCCTCGACCGGGGTGAATTTCGCCGTCTGGTTTGCGCCCGCCTGCGCGTTTGAGTTCGCCGTCGCCAGTACGGACGGCGACAGGGCTTTGACTGCTGGCTGCTAAAGAAAGCGCGATCAATATTATTATTCTTAGCTTCATTGTCGATTCTCCTTCGGTGTAAGAACGTCTATCTTTGTTTTCGTTTATTCATACCTGAGCGCGATCATGGGGTCGGTCCTGGTCGCCTTGCGCGCCGGTATGTAGCAGGCGGCGAACGCCACCGCCGTCAGGACCAGCGCTATCGCGCCGAACGTGAGCGGGTCGCTCGCGTCCACCTCGTACAACAGGCCCGATACGGCGGTTGCCAGCAACCGCGTCAGCGCGTAAGTCCCGGCAAGCCCGATGGCGATGCCTGCCGTGGTGAGCCGCATGCCGTTCCATATGACGAGCCTTAGCACATCGCTGGAACCGGCCCCCAGAGCCATTCTTATGCCTATCTCGTGCCGGCGCTGGGTGACCGAATAGCTCATCACGCCGTAGATGCCCACGGCGGCGAGCAGCAGGGCGACGGCCGCGAATACCGACAGCAACGTCATAAACTGCCTGCGCCCCGCGACCGAGTCCGAGAGCAGTTGCCCCATGGTCCGCACGGAGTAAACCGGAATATCCTTGTCAACGGATTTGACCGCCGATTGCACGGCGGCCGTGGCCGCGGCCGTATCGTTCGGCGTGCGGACGACGATGTTCGTGTAAGACGCCGGGTTCTGCTCGAAGTGGACGTACATCTCGACGCGCGACTGCTCGGCCAGCCCGTAGTTCTTCACATGCCCCACCACGCCGATAATCTCGCGGTAAGGCGCTTGAGAGCCCGTGCCGCCGGTCCTTACGCGCTTGCCGATGGGCGACTGATCCGGGAAGTGGCGGCGGGCGAACGTCTCGTCGATTATGGCGACCTCCGAAGAGCCCTTCACGTCGCGGGAGTCGAAGAAGCGGCCTTCGATGAGCGGTATCCCTAAGACGCGGAAATAATCCGCGCTGATCATCGCGTAATCCGTGAGCGGCGCTTCGCCGGCGGCGGGCGGCGGCTCGCCTTCGACGGTGTAAGAGGTCTGCCACCCGTCGCCGCTCATGGGCAGCGGGGTCACGGCGGCGGCCGCTTCGACGCCGGGCGTGCTTGAAAGCTGCTCCAGCACGCGGCGGTAGAAGGCCGGGCGGTCGCCGGGTTGCGGATAGCTCACGTCGGGCGGGCTGACCTGAGCGGCCACTACGCCGTTCGGGTCGAAGCCCGGCTTGACGTCGAGCACCTGTATAAAGCTGCGTATGATGAGTCCGGCCCCTATCAGCAGCACGAGCGCGATGGCCGTCTCGGCAACGACCAGAAGGCTTCGCAGCCGGTGGCGGCCTGACCCTGCGCTGCTGCGTCCGCCCTCTTTCAGCGTCTCATTCAGGTCGGTGCGCGAGGCCTGGAGCGCCGGGACGAGCCCGAAGAGAATGCCGGTCGCAAGCGCCACCGCGAAATTAAAACCCACAACCCGCGGGTCTATTCCCACCTCGCTCAGGCGCGGGGTGTTGGCCGGGCTTATCGCCACAAGCGCTCGCATCCCCGCGTATGCGATGGCGAGCCCGGCCGCGCCTCCCGCGAGCGAAAGCAGCGCGCTCTCGGTCAGCAACTGCCGGACGATTCGCCCGCGAGGGGCTCCCAGAGCCGTTCTCAGGGCGATCTCTTTCTGGCGCGTGGCGGCGCGCGCGAGCAGGAGGTTTGCGACGTTGGCGCAGGCTATCAGCAGGACGAAGCCGACCGCGCCGAGCAAGAACCACAGGTATGACTGGACGGGGCCGACGATCTGCTCGAACATCGGCGTTATGCTCACGCGGTTTCCGGTGTTCGACTGCGGGTATTGTTCTTCGAGCCGGACGGCGACGGCGTCCATGTCGGTTGCCGCCTGTTCGAGCGACACGCCGGGCTTGAGCTTTGCGACCGAGTATATTCCGGGGTGATTGCCGCGTTCCATCATCCTTTCGGAAAAGATGCCTATCGGCACCCACAACTCGGCGCGTCCCAAGAACTGGAAAGAGTCTGGCATTACGCCGATGACGGTAAAAGACTGGCCGTTGAGCGTAAGCGTGCGGTCGATCACTCCCGTATCTCCGGCGAACAGCCGCTGCCAAAGCGCATGGCTTAGCATCACTACGCGGTCGCCGCCGACCCTGTCTTCGTCGGCCGAAAACGCGCGGCCGAGCGCGGGCTGCGCTCCGAGGGCGGGGAAGAAGTCGGCCGAAACCTGCGCGCCCTGCACGCGCTCGGCATTGCTCTCATAAGTAAGGTTGTAGCCCGCGTTCCGCGCGGCGGCTATATGCTCGAATGACTGGTTCTGCTCGCGCCAGTCGAGAAAGTTCGGGTAAGAGACGGACATCGCTTCGAGCACCCTGGATCGCTCGCGGATTACGACGAGCCGGTCCGGGTCCGCGAACGGCAGCGGGCGAAGAAGTATGCCGTTTACGAAGCTGAATATCGCGCTGTTGGCCCCTATGCCGAGCGCAAGCGCGAGCACCGCGATCAGGCTGAAGCCGGGACTCTTGCGCAGCACGCGAAAGCCATATTGAACGTCTTGCCACAGACTGCCCATCTCGATCTCCCTCGCGGTAAGACGACCTGTCGCCGCTTTCAAGTAAAATCAAAAGCGACGACAAGTCATCGCACCTAAGCACTGTGCCCGGCTTCAATCACCTGGCGGGCACTATCTGGAGGTTGCCGTTGCGCGTCGAGACGTGGACGACGGGCGTGCCGCCGAGTTGTATGCGCTTCGGCCCGCGGCTGTTCGCCTGGACGACTTCGCCGCATTCGGGAACCTTGCAATCGAGCGGCGCGTGCGAAGAGGTCTCGGCCGCTATCCCCGAGGTGAACCCGGAGGGCACCTGTAGAATAAGGCCGCCGTTTTCCGAGCGGGCTTCGAGCTTCTCCCCCTGCCAACTGCCTTCGGGCAGCTTGATGACCAGGCCGCCGTTCTGGCTGTTGAGCACGACCGAGCCGCTGCCGCCCCTGAGCGTGATGCCCCCGTTGGCGGTCTTCGCGACGACCTGCCCCTGCACGTCGCTCATCGCGATGCCGCCGTTCTGGGCGTACAGATCGATAATCGACTCAGCGCCGCCGCTCTCGCTTATGGCCACGCCGCCGTTTTGCGAGCGGGCGTTGACCTTGCCGGTCAGGCCGCGGAGCGCCACGCCGCCGTTATGCACGCTGGCCTCTACCGCAAGATCGCGCGGGACGGATATGCGGAACTGGACGACCCATCCGCCGCGTCCTGAAAGCTCTTTTTCGGGGCCGCGCGCGGAGACCTTGCCGCCGGCGGTCGTGACCGAAAGCTGCTTGAGAATCGCCTGCGCTTCCTCTTCCGTATCCGCGTAGGCAAACTTGCAGGCGCGGACGACTATCTCCTGGCTGTCCCACCCGCGTATCGAAACGCCGCCGTTGCGGCTCCCCTCTACGGAAAGCGCCTGGACCTCGGCGCGCGTGAGCGTCACCTTCTCTTCGTCCATGGCCCGCGCGTTATGCCCGTTGAACGAATTGTTGAATTGCCGCTGGCAATCGTCTTCCTCCGAGTATCGCTCCGTCTCCCGGTCGCGGTTGCGGTCCGTATCCCGGTCGCGATTGCGCTGGGCCTCGGAGCCGGGGGCGTAAGCGCCAAGCGCCACAAGCAGCGCCATCAGGAAAATGGTTGAAATCCTCTTAATCATCGCTGTCTCCTTTTTCATTCGTATCTGAGAGCGACCATGGGGTCAGTCTTTGTTGCGCGGCGAGCGGGGATGAAACAGGCTGCCAGAGCCACTCCCAGGACTACCGCGGATATTACAAGGAACGTCACTGTGTCTGTGGCGCTCACCCCGTAGAGCATGCTTTCCGCAAACCGCGTGAGCGCGTAGGCCGCCCCCAGGCCCACCGCGACTCCCGCGAGCGCAAGCCCGAGCCCCTGGCCGAGGACCATTTTGAGTATGTCGCGCGGGCGAGCGCCGAGCGCCTGGCGTATGCCTATCTCGTGCGTGCGCTCGGTGACCGAATAACTGATCACGCCGTAGATGCCCACGGCCGCAAGCAGCAGGGCGACGGCCGCGAATACCGACAGCAACATGAGGTTGAAGCGGCGGCGCGTGAGCGATTCGCGCATCTGCTCGTGCATGGTCCTGACATTATATATGGGAAGCGTCTTATCGAGCGCGAGCGCCTCTTCACGCAGCACCGCGGCAAGCTGGCCGGGGTCGGATTGCGTTCGGGCCACTATGGTCGTCGAGCGCGGCAGATTCTGGCTGAGCGGGTCTTGCAGGTACGGCACAAAGCATTCAGCGACCATCTCTTTCTGGTCCAGCCCGAACTGTTTTACGTCGCCCACGACGCCTACTATCACAAGCGGGTCGCGCTCCTGCCCCTGAAGAATGATGCGGTGTCCCAGCGGGCTTTCATCGGGGAAGTGGCGGCGGGCGAACGTGTCGTTTATGACGGCGACGTTGGGGGACTCTTTCGTGTCCGTCCATTCAATGTCGCGGCCCGCGATCAAGGGAATCTGCATGGCCTTGAAATAGTTCGGCGATACGACGTGGTATTCTGTGGACGGGTGCTGTTCCCTTGGCAGCGCCGGCGCGCCCTCTACGACGAACGAGTCGCTGGTGTTGCTCCCGCTCAAAGGTAAGTCACTTATCGCGCCGAGCTCTTTTACGCCCGGGGTCGCGGCCAGCCGGTCGAGTATCTGGCGATGGATGGCGGCGACGTTTTCGTCCTTCGGGTGCGTGGTCCTCAAAAAGACAACACCCATCGTCAGCACGCTGTCGGGGTTGAATCCCGGCTCCACGTCGTTCAACCGGATGAAGCTTTTTATCATCAGCCCCGCCCCGGCGAGCAGAACGAGCGCGAGCGCTATTTCGACGATAACGAACATGCCGCGCAGCCGCCCCCGCGCCCCGCTCGACCCGCGCGAGCCCTCTTTTAACGACTGGTTCAGGTCGGTCTTCGAAAGTTGCAACGGCCGGGGCGAGCCCAAAGAGCGCGCCCGTCGCTATCGTCACCGCGAGCGTAAAGGCGAGCACGCCGAAGTCGAGCCCGATAGTTTCGGCCCGCGGCAGGTCTCGCCCGATTAAGGAGGTCAGCGCGCCGACCCCCCAGTAAGCCAGAAGCAGCCCCGCCGCTCCGCCCAGCAGGGCGAGCAGCAGGCTTTCGGTGAGGAGCTGGCGGATGATTCGCCCACGACCGGCTCCCAGAGCCGTTCTTATGGCGATCTCCCTGTGGCGCGTGGCGGCGCGGGCGAGCAGCAGGTTGGCGACGTTGGCGCAGGCTATCAGCAGCACGAAGGCCACCGCGCCGAGCAGCACGTAGAGCATCAACCGTATGTTGCCGACCATCACCTCGTGCAGCGGTTCAAGGCTGACGCCGTGGCCGGCGTTGAACTGCTTGTACTCTTCGGTGAGCCGCGCGGCGACCACCGACATGTCCGCCTGCGCCGACTGAGGGGTGACGCCGGGCTTCAGCCGCCCGACTACTTGCAGGTAATGCGTGTTGTGATTTGTAGTGGCGGGGTCGATGGGCAGCGGCCGCCACATCTCGGCATTGTTCGGATAGTCGAAACCCTCGGGCATCACGCCGACGATCTCATAACTGTAGCCGTTGAGCTTTAGCGTCTTTGAAGTGACCGCGGGGTCAGAGCCGAAGCCTTCGCGCCATAACCGGTTGCTCAGGATTGCGACGCGGAACCTGCCGGGGGCGGTCTCATCTTCGGTGAACGTGCGGCCAATCTGGGGAGTCTGCCGAAAGACGGCGAAGAAATCGGGCGTGACGAGACCCACGTTTATCTCGCGCGCGCCGTCGCCTTGATCTAAAAACATGTTCCCGCTCTGGTAGGCGGTTATGTGCTCGAAAGACTGGTTCTGCTCGCGCCATTCGAGAAAATCGCCCATAGAGGCGGGGGCCTGTTCGAGCTTCGGCTGGGTGTCCCATATCCACATCAGCCGGTCGGGGTCGTCGAAGGGCAGCGACCGCAGCAGCACGGCGTTGACGACGCTGAAGATGGCGGTGTTCGCGCCGATGCCGAGCGCGAGCGCGACGACCGCCATGAGGGTGAACGCCGGCCGCTTTATAAGCATCCGCAACGCATACTTGAAATCTTGTGCGAGCCTTTCCATGCGTGATCCTCCTATTGACGGGGCCCAGGATCTAGGATTCAGATGATCGGCTTTTCGCTCCTTGTGAGGCGGAACAGAGGAAACGAGCCTGCTACCTGAATCCTAAATGCTGGGCCCGTCCGCGGACTTCTGCGCGTCAGGCGTGCTGGTTAGCGCGGGCCGGGGATAACCGCTCTTCCACAACACGTCCGTCGAAGAGATTGATTGTGCGGTCAGCATGAGCGGCGTACCTCGGGTCGTGAGTGACCATGCAGATGGTCGCCCCCTGCTGGTGTAGCTCCTCAAGCAGATCCATCACCGCTTCGCCGTGCGCCGAATCGAGGTTGCCCGTCGGCTCGTCGGCAAGCAGAATGAGCGGGTCGCCCGCCACGGCTCGCGCCACCGCCACCCTCTGCTGCTGCCCGCCCGATAGCTGGCTCGGCAGGTGCCGCTCGCGATGCGACATGCCTACGCGCTCTAGCGCGGCTATCGCTCTCTCTTTTCTTTCAGAGGCGCGCATGCCGCGGTAGGTGAGCGGGAGTTCCACGTTCTCATAGACGTTGAGGTCGCCTATCAGGTTGAAGCTCTGGAATATAAAGCCCACCTCGCGGTTCCTGATCCTCGCCCTCTCGGCCAGCGCGAGGTCGGATACGGCCTTGTCGCCGAGCAGGTAGGTGCCGTCGGAAGGCGTGTCGAGCAGCCCGAGTATCGACAGCAGCGTAGATTTGCCGCAGCCCGACGGGCCGGAGATGGATACGAATTCGCCCTTCTTTATTTCGAGGTGGATTCCCGATAAAGCGTGCGTCTCTACTTCGTCGGTTAGAAACACCTTCGTTACGCCTTCCAGGCGAAGCAACGGTTGATCAGTCGCGCTCATTTGATCTCTCCCGTATCGTGCTATGGTCGAGCGACTATGCGCTCTTTCTCTGGGCACACCTCGAGCGGTTCAAGGCTTCAGTAGAGTTCTGGGCTTAACGAATCGCTTGTTAGTGACAGTTTCTTGGCGCAGGTTTCAAAAAAAAGGGCGGCCCGGCCTCGATGCCGCCCTTATAGCGGTTCACTTCAAGAAATCTTCTATAAACTTCGTCGCCTCCGGGTCTTTACTGCGTCCCAGCCAGCGCAGCGCTTCGCGCCTCGTTTCAACCGCCGGGTCGTTTTTGGCGATCTGCATAAGCTTTCTCAGCGCTGTCTTCTGCGACTCGGGCTGCGCGGGCTTGTCGGATGTCGCCGCGCGCCCGATTAAATGTAGGATCGTCTGGCGTATGTCCTCGGTCTTCTCCGCGTCATAAATATCGGACAGGGTATTTATGTTGGCGTCCCGGTACATAAAGTGTATGGCCGAGCGGCGTCGGTCGGGGTTGGGGTCGCTCTTGGCGATGGCCTGGAGCTTCGCTTTGGCCTCGGGCTCGCTCCTGCGCGACAGCATGTGGAGTATGTTCTCTTTGACATCGTCGCTCTTCTCCGCGTCGTAGATCTGTATGAGCGTGGCGAGAGCCTCCGGCCCGCTGCGGCGCGAGATGAAGTGTATGGCCGACTGGCGCGTGTCTGCGTCAGGCTCGGTTCGCGCTATGGCCAGCAGCTTCCTGAGCGCCGCGTCCGCGCCGGGGCTCGGCTGCCCGTCCTTCTTACTCTCGGCGCGGCGGTAGAGCAGCATCAGTATCGACTCCCTGACCTCCTGCGTGCGCTCGGTGTCGTAAAGCTGAATTATCGCCTCTACCGTCTGCGCGTCCTCGCGGCGCGAGAGGACGTGTATGGCCATTTGCCGTAGCTCGCTAGATGGGTCGCTCTTTGCCACCTGCACAATCTTGTTCGTCGCGTCGGGGCCCGGCAGGCGAGAGATCATGTTGAGTATCACCTGCTTGACCTCTTCGTCGCGCTCCGAGTCGTAGAGCTGCGATAGGCTGCCGAGCGATTGCGGCCCGCGGCGCAGGACCCACTGGAGGGCCGTCACTCTGAGGTCCGAGTCTTTGATGTTGCGCGCCACGTCGGCGAGTATCCGCGCTCCTTCTTCGCCGCCATGATGGCCCAGCAGGTTTATGGCGGCCTCTTTCTCTTCATGGCTCCTGCGTCGAGTCGGCCTTGAGCCAGTTGGCGGCTATCGCCACGGCGCTCGCGCGGTTCGATTGAAAGAGGCTCTGGAGCGCGACAATTCTGATCTCGGCATCTTCTTTCTCTTTATCATCCTTCGCGCCGAGGACGTCGTTTATCGGCTTCTGATCGTTGAGCTGGGGCGCGAGCATTAGCCTTAAGGACTCGGCCTCTTTCTTCCAGCCGGACTGCGGATACTCGCTCATAAGCCGATCGACGGCCGCGAGCGATTCCTGCGCCTTGCCCAGCTTGTAGCGCGCGTAAGCCATCCAGTAGAGCGCCGCGTCGAGATTCTTGTCGTTCGGGTACTCGTTTACGAACTGGTTGAAGCGCTCGGCCGCCTTTAACCACTTGGCGGCGTTGATAAGCTCGCGCCCCTCGCGAAAGGTTTTGGCCGCGGCGTCCGTAGCCCCCGGCTCCTGCACGAGGCGGTTGAGACGCTCGATGTTTTGCGGCGCGGCATTCGTGGCGGCGGCGCTGACGAGCACCGCGAGGATGCTGGCGAGGATGAGGGTGAGGAAGTAGCCCTTGCCGGGGCTCTTGTCGCGATGAATTGTGTATGTAGTGCGAAACATGATCTCTCCTACCTGGTGACCATACTGATTGCTGTCGATGAATAGACCTGTATGGTTGCCACCATCTCTTTCTGTTGTATGAAATCTTTTATTAACTGCACCTCTTGGCGCGACGGGCTCTCGGGCAGGTTAGCTATGTCGATCAGTATCGGCTCAAGCGAGCCCAGAAGATCGCTGACCTGTAGATTGCCGCTCGCCTCGGCGGTCCGCCTCAACGATATGTTCTTGTAGAGCAAATCTCTCGACTGCTCTTTTTCGAGCGATACGTCAATATCTTCGCCCGCGTCGCCGACGTTTCTAAAGGACCTGAGCAGCACCTCGGCCTGCTCCAGATAACGGGCAGTCTCTAAATCCGCGATGGCCGCGGTCGAAGATAGCTGCCACGCGTCGTTTGCGGGCGAAGCAACCCGTTCGGGCTTGCTCTTTGGCGCGCGCGGCGCTGTCTTGTTGACTGCCAGAGCCGGCTTGCCTGCTACGGTCGAGCGCTGCCCTGTCGCCGCCGGCTGTTCGTTAAGCCCAGGAACGACGGGCGGTTGATTTTCAGGCGTGGCCGGTGCGGGCTGCGCTTCTATCTTATTTTCCGAGATAATCACCTTATCCGGATCACCCGCGCGGTTGTTCAGGGCGAGCAATAGCGCGCCCGCGAGCGTGAGCAAGAGCGCGGCGGCGATGGCCGCCCGCGACCAGTCAAAACGGCGCGTGGTTACCGGCATCCTTGGGGGTGTGCCGGCGTGACGATAGCGGCCGAGCAGGTTTTCGAGGTGTTCTACATCCGGGTCTATGTCGCCCGATCCGTCCCACAGATAATCGTCGTTCATCTTCTACCCCTCCAGCCCCAACTTCTCGCGGAGTAATTTCATGCCCCGATGCAGGTTGACTCGGACCGACGCCGGTGTCAGCCCCGTGCGCAGCGCTATCTCAGGCCCGGTCATGCCTTCGACCAGCCGCAGTATCAATGTCTCGGAATAGCTCTCGGGCAACTCCCTTATGGCTTCGAGCACCCGCCGGGCTTCCGCGTCAGAGCCGGGTTCCGCTTTTGCGGCGACCGATTCTTTTAACTCTTCGGTCTCGCGGTGCTTGCGGTGAAAGTCCATGGCGCGGTTGCGAGCTATCATCGCCAGCCAGCCCCCGAACGCATTCTCGTCGCGTAGCGTCGAAAGCTTTCTGATCGCTACGAGGAAAACGTCCTGAACCAGATCGTCAACGTCGGAAACCGGCACCCGCGCTAGCATAATCCCGTGCACCATCGGCGCGTACAGATCGTAAAGTCGCCCGAAGGCATCCTGGTCGCCCTGGCGCACGGCCTCGATCAGCCGCGACTGCTCGCCGGACCGATCTCGTTCGGTCGCTACCGCCGGTTGAGTCTGTCTTGCCACGAGCAACAGGCCGTCGCTTTCGATCTCGTACATCCTTTCTCCCTGTCCGTTCATAAAGACGCGCCCGGACGGGGAAGTGTTAACAGAGCGGGCGATGTTTTTTTGACGCCGGCTCACCAGGCCGAAGGGATCGTCGATTCATCAATTTCGAGCGTCTCGCCGTCGGGGAGTATGTGTATGATTCTAGCGCCGCGCTCGCGGAGCGGCACCGACAGCAATCCTACGCGATGGCAGTTGGCGCGCGGATTCCTCAAGTGCGTTGTCAAAGGTTTCGACTCCGAACACAAAATGGCGACGCGGGCGTCCGAGCCGAGTTCGACTATGCGGTCGAGCCCGCGCGCAAGCTCTTCGGTCGGGGCGACGACCTTGCCGCCGCACTCGGGCAGGTGCTCGTAGCCGATGCCGCTTGCCGCGAGGTGCGCCGCGAGAGCCTTGGAGTTGTACTGCGGCCAGCGCGAGCGCGCGATGCTGCGCACGTCGCAGACGAGATTAATACGGTGCCGCGCGAGCAGTTCCAGGAAATGCTCTATGGAATGTCGGCCGTGCCCGATCGTATGGATTATAATCTGTTCGCTATTCATCTGGAGAATCCGTCATGGCCACATACATCATAATAGTTACCAACCCCATAGTTGCTCAAGAAGTCATGCGCGTCGAGACCGACAATCGCGACCTTGCCATGCTCGAAGCGGCGCACCTGTCGATGCGTCACGGCGTGGCAAAGATATATGAAGACTCGGAAGACCGCGAGATCGCCTGCTTCCGTTACGGCAGCGAACAGCCATACCTTGCGTAGCCGCATGTCTTAATGTAAATAGAGGGGTCCTGGAAATATTCCGGCGAATATAGCGATACTTCATACACAAGGCAGAACCTTATGGGAAGATTTTTAGCGTCCGCTGAAACGTGCAAGGAAGCACGGGGAGAAGCTATAGTCCGACGCCCGCGCCCTACAAAGCGGTTGGCTCGATCACGAGTGGCGATCCTTTTTGCGCTTGCCCTGACAATCGCCGCGCCGCAATTGACGACCGCGCAGCAGAAGAAGCGCGACCTTCAAAAAAACACGGGCGCGACCTCGGCGGCAGAAGATGTCACGCGGCTCGAAGCCGTCGTCACTACCGACCTCGGGGTGATCCGCTTCGAGTTCTTTCCGGATAAAGCGCCGCGGCTGGTCGAGCACTTCATCAAGCAGGCGCGAGCCGGTTCTTACGACGGCCTCGCCTTTTTCCACGTATCGCAGCAGACGATGATACAGGGCGGCGATTCGATGCTTAAGAACCCTGCCGCCCCGCCCGATGAGACGAACGACCTCAAGCACACCCGCGGCAGCGTGAGCGGCGGCGCGCAATTTTTTATATCTACCGCGCCGCGCGCCGATATGGACGGCCGCCAGACCATATTCGGGCAGGTCACCGAAGGCATCGACGTGGCCGACCGCATATCGCTCGTGCAGACCGACGCGAGCGGGCTCGCCCTGACGCCCGTAAAGATCAGGCGGGTGACAATCGAGCCGCGGCGCGTAGAACCGTTTAAAGAGGCGACCCTCGACCAGATGAGAAAGGATGTTCTGCTGCGGACCAGCTTCGGAGAGATAACCGTCCAGATGGACCCCGAGCTTGCGCCCGAGCACGTAAGAAACTTTTTGAAGCTCGTCGAGTCGGGCTGGTACGACCGGACGGCCTTTCATCGCATAGTTCCGGGCTTCGTCATACAGGGGGGCGCGGGCGAGACCCGCGCGGGCGCGGTCGGGCACTGGGCCGACCGTTACGTCCGCCCGCTCAAGGGAGAGTTCACCAACACGCTGCACATACGCGGCACGCTCTCTATGGCGCGCACATCGGACCCGAACTCCGCCACCACCTCGTTCTTCATCATGCTCGGCCCCGCCCCTCACCTCGACCGCAAATACAGCGTCTTCGGCAAAGTCATCGGCGGGTTCGACGTGCTTGAGAGGATCGCGAAAGTGGCGCGCAACGGCGAGACTCCGCTTGAGCGCATCGAGCTTATCGAAGCGGTCATAAAGCCCTGACCGCGTGGTTACGGCGGGTCGCGCTTTTTTTAATCTGGCCAGAGGATCCAAAAGCGTGTAGGCTTCTTTCTTACCGGTTTTGCCCGAACCGATCCTGTTTAGTAACCGTATAAAAACCTACGGCTCCACTATATTGAGTAATTTGACCTGTTAAGGAGGGTGCTATGATCCGACGAGCTATAGCTCTACTGTTCGCCATTACTTTCTTGTTCTCATTAAATGCTTCGGCTCAAACCGTTGACGAGATAATCGCCAGCCACCTTAAAGCGCGCGGCGGGATCGAAAAAATAAAAGCCATAAAATCGGCCAAGGTCACCGGCAAACTTGTCATGCAGGGCCTCGAGATTCCCGTGACTATTCAGCAGAAGCGGCCCAACAAGATGCGCCTGGACGCGACATTCCAGGGTAAGACGCTGGTGCAGGCCTACGACGGCACGACCGCCTGGAAGATAGACCCGTTCCAGGGGACGAGCGAGCCCGAGAAGGCGGCGGGCGCGGAAGAAAAAGATGTGATCGAGCAGTCCGACATGGACGGCTCGCTCATCGACTATAAAGAAAAGGGGCACGCGCTGGAACTCGTCGGCAAGGAAGATATCGAAGGCACGCCCGCCTATCATCTGAAGCTCACGAAAAAAGGCGGCGACATCAGCCATGTCTTTATCGATGCCGCAAACTACCTTGAGATTAAAGCGACCTCGAAGCGGAAGACTCCCGGCGGCGAAATCGAGATAGACACCTACCCTGGAAACTACAAGCCGGTCAACGGCGTCATATTTCCCTTCTCGATAGAGGCGAAGGCGGGCGGGCAGGTGATTCAAAATATCATCATCGAGAAGATGGAGCTGGACGTTCCGGTCGAAGACTCTCTGTTCAAGATGCCCGCAAAAGAAGAAAAGCCCAAGACCGAAACCAAGCCGCCCTCAAACCTGTAGGGCAAATAAATAAAACCGCGCTTCACCGCGAAGACGCGAGATATAGAAAGAGGCACAGAGAGAATTATTCTTTGTGCCTCTTTGCCTCCGTTGTGTCTTTGTCGTGAAGTTGACTCGATTCGAGAGGGATACAGTTATGCGCGCTCACTCTTTGCGAATAGCCTCCATATATCTGCTGATCACCGCTTTTTTGGCCACGGCCGCGCCGGCCCAAAACGGCCCGGCTCAAAACGGTAAGGTCAAGCTCGATTCAAACAGCTTCGGCGCGATCGAAGCCCGCCACATCGGCCCGGCCGTAACATCCGGGCGCATCGCCGCAATAGACGGCGTCGCGCGCGACCCGCGCATCATCTACGCCGGGGCTGCCGGCGGCGGCGTTTGGAAATCGATAAACGGCGGCACTACTTTCAAGCCGGTCTTTGATAAACAGATCCAATCAATCGGGGCCGTCACCGTCGATCAGGCGAACCCGGATACGGTCTGGGTCGGCACGGGCGAAACCTGGGTCCGCAACAGCGTGTCGGTCGGCAACGGGCTTTACAAGAGCACCGACGGCGGCGATTCGTGGAAGATGGTCGGGCTTGAGAAATCGGAGCGCATCGCCCGCATCGTCGTCAACCCAAAAAACAGCGATACGGTCTATGTCGCGGCGACCGGGCACCTGTGGGACGGCAACGATGAGCGCGGCGTTTATAAGACGACCGACGGCGGCAAGACGTGGCAGCGCGTACTGTTTATCGATAAGGATACGGGCTGCGCCGACCTTGCGATTGATCCGCAGGAGAGCGGGACGGTTTATGCGGCGATGTGGCAGTTCCGCCGCAAGCCCTACTTCTTCTCGTCGGGCGGGCCGGGCAGCGGGCTTTACAAGAGCACCGACGGCGGCAAGAACTGGAAGAAGCTCACGACCGGGATGCCCGAAGGCGAGCTTGGCCGCATCGCCATCGCCGTCGCCGCCTCGCGCCCCAACCGCGTCTATGCCATGGTCGAGGCGAAGAAGAGCGGCGTCTATCGTTCCGACGACATGGGCGAGACCTGGACCCGCGTGACCGCTTCACCCACGGCGACGGGCCGCCCGTTTTATTTCGCGAATATGATTGTCAACCCGAAGGATTACAACCTGATCTACAAGACCGATTTCACGCTCGCCATGAGCACGGACGGGGGGCAATCGTTCGCCCCGCGCGGCGGGCGCGCTCACAGCGACTTTCACGCCGTGTGGGTGAACCCGGCCAATCCATTTCAGGTCTTTGTCGGCACCGACGGCGGCATATACGTTTCAAACGACAAGGCCAATACCTTCAAGTTCGCGTCGAGCCTGCCGGTAGCGCAGTTCTATCACATCAGCTACGACATGGAGCTGCCCTATAACGTGTACGGCGGGCTTCAGGACAACGGCTCGTGGATGGGCCCGTCGAGCAGCCCCGGCGGCATAGAGAACAAGGACTGGCGCACCGTCGGGTTCGGCGACGGCTTTTACGTATTCCCCGACCCGCTCGATAAGGATGTCGTCTATAGCGAATCTCAGGGCGGGCAGATACTGCGCTTTCACAAATCGACGGGCGAGATAAAATGGATCAAGCCGCTCCCGAAAGAGGGCGAGCCGCCCTACCGGTTCAATTGGAATTCGCCGATTCACATCAGCCAGGTAAACCCGAAGGCGATGTATGTCGGCTCGCAGTTTCTCCTGCGCTCGATGAACCGGGGCGAATCGTGGGAGCGAATATCGCCAGACCTTACGACGAACGACCCCGCGAAACAGAAGCAGGAAGAGTCGGGCGGGCTGACGATTGATAACTCTTCGGCCGAGAATCACTGCACGATATTCGCGATAAGCGAATCGCCCATGGACGAGAAGGTCATCTGGGCGGGCACCGACGACGGGAACCTTCAGGTCACCCGCGACGGCGGCAAGACATGGACGAACGTCGTTGGCAATATTGAGGGCCTGCCGAAAGGCACCTGGTGCTCAAGCGTGCAGGCCAGCCGGTTCGACCGCGGGACGGCTTACGCCACGTTCGACGGCCATATGACCGGCGACATGAAGCCCTACGTTTTTAAGACCGCCGACTTCGGCAAGACGTGGCGCGCGATGGCGACCGACGATATAAAGGGGTACGTCCACGTCGCCCGCGAAGACCTCGTCAACCGCAACCTGCTTTTCGTGGGGACCGAGATGGGGCTCTTCGTCTCGATAGACGGCGGCGACACCTGGGCGCAGTTTTCGGGCAACCTCCCGCAGGTAGCCGTGCGCGACGTCGCCATACACCCGCGCGAGCACGACCTGATACTCGCCACGCACGGCCGCGGCGTGCTCATCGTTAACGACATAACGCCGATCAGGCAGATCACGCCGCAGACGCTTGACGCGGCGGCGCACATATTCGAGTCGCGCCCGTCGGTCATCGGCATTCCCGTCTTTACGCAGGATTTCCCCGGCGACGGCGACTTTGTCGGAGCGAACCCCACCGAGAACGCGACGATCACTTATTACCTGAAGGACCGTCACGTATTCGGCGACCTGAAGATTGAAATCTATAACGCGGAAGGCAAGCTGATGGCGACGCTGCCCGCGGGCAAGCGCAAAGGGATAAACCGTGTGACCTGGGTCATGAGGCAGAAGCCGCCGCGCGTGCCGCCCTCGCCGAGCCTGACGGGCGCGGGTCTGTTCGGCCCGATGGTGCCGGAAGGCGTCTATACGGTGAAGCTCATAAAAGATAAGGACACTTTTACCGGGCAGGTGAAAGTCATCGCGGACCCGAAATCGCCGCACACCCCCGCCGACCGCGCGTTGCAGCAGAAGACCGTGTGGAAGCTTTACGAGATGCAGGAGCGGCTCGCTTTTATCGCCGAAAGCATCACCGACGCGCGCGACAAGGCGAGGGATCGCGCGAAGAAGCTCGATCCGAAGGACGCGCTCGTGCGCGAGCTTGAAGCGTTCGCCGACAGGCTCGACGCGCTGCGCAAGACCATAATCGCGACCAGAGAAGGAGCGATTACGGGCGAAGAGCAGTTGCGCGAGCGAATTGTCGAGCTTTACGGATGGATAAGCCAGTACGGCGGGCGGCCTACGGAATCGGTGCTTTCGCGCATACCGATTCTCGAAAAGGATATGGAGGGCGCCAACGGCCAGTTCCAGGCGATTGTCGCCAAAGAGTTAGGCCCGCTCAACTCCAAACTTGCCGAGAAAAAACTCGACCAGATAAAGCTGCTTACAAAAGAAGAGTACGATAAGAAGTACAAAGACAAATAGGGCGAGAATACCCCGCGGGGCGTGAGGCGTGGCACGCGCCCCGCGGGGTAAGCAACAATAGGCGGGGCGAGTAGAGGGGAGCGCGCCGCGTCACCATATTGTTGGGCGGGAATGAAAGCCGTAACCGCATAATCTCTCTGCAGACTAAAGCGCAAAAAAAGAGTAAACCCCCTCAATCGTCCTTTTGCGCCTCTCGTTCCGGGCAGTACCCTGAGTGGCACCTGTGTTGCTCCTTTGAAAGAAAGGGCCGTTTGGTGGGCATTTTTGGATGCTAGCGAGACGTATGCCTCGCCGCTGTTGTAAAGAAAAAAGACAGCGCGGCTAATACGGGAGGGGGTATATGCGGCAGTTCTTCACGGCTCTATCTGCGAAGATATCTCAAGCGGCGGGCACATACTGGGCCTTTCTTATTGCGCTTTCCATAATCATTATATGGGCCATCACCGGCCCGATGTTCAATTACTCCGACACGTGGCAGCTCATAATAAACACCGGCACCACTATCGTCACCTTCCTGATGGTCTTCTTGATTCAAAACACGCAGAACCGCGACGCGAAAGCCATGCACCTGAAGCTCGACGAGCTTATAGTCTCGGTCAAGCGCGCGCGCAACGAGATGATTAACATTGAAACGCTCGACGACGAGCAGCTCGAGCGAATCGCCGATTACTATAGAAAGAAGAAGGAAGAGCTCGACACGGACGTAGTAGAGGCCATTGCCCAGGAGACGGCCGAGGATGTCGCCAAAGATACGGCAAAGGAAGTGGCCGAGGATGTCGCCGAAGATACGGCAAAAGATATTGTCAACAACGCCGGGCGCAAAGGCAGTAAGAGGGTAGCTTAAAGAGGGCGGAAAGCAGCAGAGTATGAGTTCGTCCGCAGATTCACAATTAATCACGTGCCGGCAGTGCGGCGCGACAAATCGCGTGGCGGGTGAAAGATTGCGCGCGGGCGCGCAGCCGGTCTGCGGCCGGTGTAAGACCCCTCTTGTCGAGACCGGCGGCCCGGTCACGGTCACCGACGCCAGCTTTACTTCGGTGGTCGAGCAATCGAGCCTGCCTGTGCTCGTCAACTTCTGGGCCGCCTGGTGTGGCCCCTGCCGTATGATCGCGCCCGTCGTTGAGCAACTCGCGGGGGAGCTTTCCGGCCGCGTAAGGGTGGCGAAGCTCGACGTCGACCGCAATCCACTGACCGCTTCGCGCTTCGGCGTTCAATCCATTCCCCAACTGCTCATCTTTAAAGGCGGGCGGGAAGTCAACCGGCTGGTCGGCGCCGTACCCAAGCAAGAGATACTGCGCCACATTCAAGCGGTGCTCTGACCTCAAGGGCTGGCGCCGCGCGTATCGCTCGCGCTACATTACCCTCAAAGATACCGAGAAATACTTACAGAGGTACGCGGTGATCAGAGTCAACAGGCTGCTTTCGGTAGCGATCCTTCTGGCGATGGTCTCGCCTTTTTACGCGCGGCAGGAGCCGCCCGCCCGTCCGCCCGTGGAAGAAGGCGAGTTTCGAAAGCCGGACCTCGTGGAGATAAGAAGGCTCGACTCGACAATAAAGCTCGACATACGCTACGCGACCGCGAACAACTTTCTAGGCCGGCCGGTCTATCGTGAGGCGCGGGCGTTTCTGCAACGGCCGGCGGCCGAGGCGCTCGTTCGGGTCAACCGCGCGCTTCGCAAGCATGGGTATGGCCTCGTCGTCTTTGACGGCTACCGCCCGTGGCAGGTGACGAAGCTCTTCTGGGACTCTACGCCCGAAGATAAGAAAGAGTTCGTGGCCGACCCCGCCAAGGGCTCGCGCCATAACCGGGGCTGCGCCGTCAACCTTTCGATGTTCGAGGTAAAGACCGGCCGCGAGGTCCAGATGCCATCGGCTTATGATGAATTCAGCCCGCGCGCGCACATAAACTATGAGGGCGGGACCGCGCGCGAGCGCTTGCTTCGCCAGATGCTGCGCGAGGCGATGGAGTCAGAAGCCTTCATCGTTTATGAGCCGGAATGGTGGCACTACGACTATGTGGACTGGAAAGAGTACCCCATCCTCGACATCAGCTTTTCGGAGATAGCCCCCAGGCAGAATAAGAAGAGCAAGCGTCGCTGAGCCGCGCCGGTTTCCGGAATAAGCGGCGGTTTGCAAGCGCTTGGGCGCGGCGTTATGCTATGAGCGATTATTATTAAATTGGCCCGCGCTTTCTTTTACGGAGGAAAAATGTCGAAGAAGATTCAAGAGCTGGTGGACTTGCTCTCTTCCGAGAGGCAGAAAGTTTTGGATGCCGTGAGCGGCTTGAGCCCCGCGCAGCTTGAGCACCGCCCCGGCGATGGACTCTGGTCCATAAGCGATATACTTCATCACCTGGCGCTGACGGAAGAAGCCAACGCCAAGTTCATGTCGAGACTGCTCAAGCAGGCCGACGCCGGGAGCCTCGCCCAGGACCCCTCGCCCGACCAGTCGGTGCTCGATTGCCTCGATTCGTTTGCCGAGAAGCTCCATAACACAAAGGCCACCGCGCCCGATTTTGTCGCGCCCAAAGAGCACGCTCCCGTAACCGATTCGCTCGGCCGGCTTGAAGCGGCGCTCGCGGCGGTGATCGATAAGGTCAAACAGATCGGCCAGTATGACCTGAGCCAGGTCGCATACCCACACCCGCTGCTCGGCTCGCTCAACGGCTATCAGTGGATAGTGATTTCGGGCCGCCACGAAGGGCGGCACGCCGCGCAGATTCGGCGCATAAAAAAGGCCGAAGACTTTCCTGCCAGTTAGATAAAAAAAATGGGCTCGCGCTTATCGAGCGCGAGCCACAATCCTGCGGCCGGGCGTGCCCGTTGCCGGAGGAGATTAGATGAGTCTTCTACTCGTAGCGGAGCGCGACCATCGGGTCAACTCTCGTCGCGCGGCGCGCGGGAACAAAACAGGCCACGAGCGCGACCGCCGAAAGTATGAGCGCGATAATACCGAACGTGATGGGGTCCGTGCCGCCCACTTCGTACAGCAGCTCCGAAAGCAGGGTTGAAATCCACCACGCGAGACCGAACGACATGGCGAGCCCGGCCGCAACGCCGACGAGCGTAAGCACCATGCCTTGCCTGACTATCATCCCCAATACATCCCCGGAACTGGCTCCCAGAGCCATTCTTATGCCGATCTCGTGCGTCCGCTGCGTGACCGCGTAAGACATGACGCCGTAGATGCCGATTGCGGCAAGCAGCAGCGCGACGACCGCGAATACCCCCATCAAAAGCATGTTGAACCGGGGCGTCGCTATGGAGTCGGCCAGTATCTGCTCCATGGTGCGGATGTTGTAAAGCGGCAGACTCGCGTCCATCTGCGTGATCTGGCTGCGTATGGCCGGGACCAGATTGAGCGGATCGTTGCCCGTGCGGACAAGCAGCGACATGGCGCGGCGCGGGAACTGCGTGTGCGAGCGGTACACCTGAGCGTAGGGCTCTTTGCTCATGTCCGACTGGCGCGTATCGCGGACCAGCCCGACTATCGTGACCCAGGGCGTTCTCTGCGGGTCGCCAAAGTTGACGCGCTTGCCTACGGGGTCTTCGTCGGGAAAATAGCGCCGCGCGAGCGCCTCGTTGATGACAATCGCTACGGGCGCTTTATCGTTGTCCTGATCCAACAGCAGCCGCCCGCGTACGAGCGGGATGTTCATGGTGTTGAAGTAGTCGTGGGTCACTACGCGGACCTCGGCGTCGGGCGTCTTGTCAATGCTTTCGACAGGGCGATTCTCTATCTGAAAGGCAAGGACGTTCCCGCCGCCGCTCAGCGGGATCGTGTCGATTGCCGACGTGGCCTCGACGCCCGGCATCGCTTTAACTTCGCCGAGAAGCTGCTGGTAAAACGTATTCACCTGCGCGTTCTCTTTGTACTTGCTGCCAGGAAGCAAAAGGTTGACCGTGAGCATGCGGTCGGGGTTAAAACCGGGGTTCACGTCCTGGAGCTTCATGAAGCTCCTGACCATAAGCCCGGCGCCGATGAGCGGGACGAGCGCGAGCGCGACTTCGGCCGCCACCAGAACGCGCCTGAGTCGGCCGCCGCGCACGCCTTCCGCGCCGCCGCGGCCGCCTTCCTTCAGAGTCTCGTTCAAATTCGGGTTGGACGCCTGCAAAGCCGGGGCGAGCCCGAACAGGATGCCGGTCACTACCGAAACCAGGAGCGCAAAGCCGAGCACGCGGCCGTCTACTGTAACCTCGGCGAGGCGCGGAATACTTGTAGGCGCAAGCGCGATCAAAAGCTCGACGCCCCAGATGCCGACTATCAAACCGAGCGCCCCGCCCGCCAGCGACAGGATCACGCTTTCGGTTAGCAGTTGCTGGGCAACGCGCCAGCGCTTCGCGCCGAGAGCCGTGCGTATGGCGATCTCTTTTTGACGCGAGGCCGAGCGCGCGAGCAGGAGGTTCGCGACGTTTACGCAGGCGATCAACAGCAGAAAGCCCACCGCGCCGAACAGGACTATGAGCGTAGGCCGCACGTCGCCGACGAACCGCTCGTGCAGCGACAGCGCGATTATCGAGAAGCCGGCGTTCTCTTGCGGGTACTGCTCGGCGAGCCTCGCGGCGATGACGTTCATGTCGGTGCGCGCCTGTTCGAGCGACACGTCGGGCTTGAGCCTTGCTATGACGCCGAGGAAGTCACCGCGGCGCGCATCCTTCGCGTAGTCGGCCCCGAGCGGCATCCACATCTGCGGAGGGCGGCGCGCGCCGGGCGTCGGGGTCTGAAAGTCCGCGGGCATCACGCCCACTACGGTGAACGGGTTGCCGTTGAGCGTGATCGCTTTGCTGATGAGGGCGGGGTCCGAATTAAAACGGCGTTGCCACAGTCCGTGACTGAGCACCACGAAGCGAGTGTTGTTAGGTTTGTCCTCTTCCGGCGTGAAAGTGCGTCCGGCAACCGCTTCGGCGCCGAGAGTCGAGAAGAAGCCGTCGGTCACGTAAGCACAAGGTATGCGCTCGGGTTCGCCGTCGGCGGCCGTCAGCGTAATGCTGGAAGGGGCGAACGCGCCCATATCCTCGAAGCTCTGGTTCTGAGTCTTGTAGTCGAGGTAATTCGGCGTCGAAAGCGGCTCGTGCTCGATTTCCGCTTGCGGGTTCGTCTCCCATATCCATGTCAGCCGGTCGGCATTCTTATACGGCAAGGGCCTGAGCAGCACGGCGTTTACCACGCTGAATATCGCGGTGCTTGCGCCGATGCCGAGCGCCAGCACAACGACGACGATCGCGGTAAAGGCCGGCCGCTTAAACAGCATTCGGAAACCGAAGCGAACGTCTTGCAAAAGGCTTTCCATTTTCTCACTCCTTGCTTGTAATCATCAGAAGGGACACTTCAAGAGCGGGTTTATAGGGAATCGGCGTGCCAGGGGGCATTTTGGATTTTAGATTTTGGATTTTGGATTAATCGAGGGCCTTCCGCCGCGGTCTTAAATCCTCGAATCAATCCAGATACAGCGCTATAGAGAGCTTGTCTCCGATCCAAAGTCCAAAATCTAAAATCCAAAATCCGAAACTTCTTTGTTCGCATGTGGGAAGCGATTGTCCCAGATATGAATCAATAAAGCAGAGGCCGCTTACACGCCAAAGATCGCCTCCATTTCTCGTCTATCTATTCAAAAGGAGATTATGGGATGAAGATACTACTGGCAGCCGCTTTCTTGATGACCCTGGTGGTGCCCGCCGTGGCGCAGGATAAGTTATGGAAGCCTATAGACCCTGCTCACCTTTCGATGAAAACGCCCCTGGTCGAAAAGGACGCCGACTGAGCACGGCCGAGCTTTCAGACATAAAGATAGAAAACCTCACCGACCCGACCAGGCCTTTAGTCTATAGCTTTCACGTGCGCGTGCCCGGTTACGCGCAGCGGACAGGCAAGCGGCTTTTCTTTCAGCCAGCCTTCTTTCAAAAAGGTCTTCCCCCGCGCTTCGCGTCCAGCAACCGGACGCACCCGGTCTATTTTCACTACCCGTGGTCGGAAGGGGATACGGTAGAGATTGAATTGCCTGCCGGATTCGAGCTGGATAATGCCGAATCGGTAGGCTCGTTCCCGCTCAGCAATGTAGGTAAGTACGAGGCGACAGTAGGAATCACGAAGGATAAACGCACGCTCGTTTATAAACGCAACTTCATTTTCGGCATTAATGGAAACCTGTTTTTCCGCCCCGATACCTACTCCGCTTTAAAGAATATATATGACGTGACCCACGAACTCGACAATCACACGATCACGCTCAAACAGACCGCGGGGTATCAGCCCGATTAGTGGCTTTGCACAAAAAGTCTGACTGAGTCTCTGGAATCTTGAGCCCCGGAGGGGCGAGATGTTTATAGGAACTGGTTGAGTGAGTATTTCGAGCTCCGTCAGGAGCGAGAATGTAATATGCCGCCCCTCCGGGGCTCAGGATTTCATCAGCAGCCTGTCTTCTATAAATATTTCGTCCCTACGGGACTCTTATCGAATCACTTTTTGTGCAATGCCCCGATTAGTACCAGAGATCATTCATACTGATGCGAGCCCGGTGCGCAGCACCTTCTCGACGGCATCGCTGAAGGCGTCTATTTCGCCGAGCGTCGTATAGACGTTCGGCGTCACTCTTATGCCGCTGAATTCTTCGTGGGCAATCGGCGTGACTATTATGCGGTGGCGGTCCCAGAGGTATGCTCCGAGCTTGCCCGGGTCAACACCGTCGAAGGTGACAAGCGCAAGCCCGCACGATTGCTGGGCGTCGTAGGGCGTAAGCACCCGCACGCCCTTCTGGGCTTCGAGCCGGCGCGCCCAACGCTCTTTCAGATAGCGCAGCCGCGCCGCCTTTCGCTCGGCCCCTATCCCCTGATGGAAGGTGAGCGCCTCGGCTATGGCGTTGTGGTTAGCGGCCGGGTGCGTGCCGATCTCTTCAAACTTTCGGATGTTTTCATCCTGGGTCTTCTCGGCGGCCATGAGCGGCCAGAGCCCCTTGATCTTCGACTTTCGCACGTACAGGAACCCGGTGCCGTGCGGCGCGAGCAGCCACTTGTGCAGGCTCGTCCCGTAATAATCGCAGTCGAGGTCCGCGTGCTTGAATGGAAAGTGCGCGAAGGCATGCGCGCCGTCGACGATGACTTCGATCCCGCGCTCGCGCCCCATCTGGCATATGCGCTTTACGGGAAATATCTGCCCCGTGAGGTTCGTGATGTGGCAGAAGTGTATCACGCGGGTGCGCGGCGTTATCGCGCGCTCGAACATCTGGAAAAGGTGATCCATCGACGGGGGCGGGACCGGGAACGATATGTACTTTATCTTTATGCCCTCGCGCCGCTCGCGCTGACGCCAGGCGGTCAGCATTCGCGGGTAGTCCTGGTTTGTCGTCAACACCTCGTCGCCCGGCTTCAGGTCGAGCCCGAATATGCATATCTCAAGCGACTCGCTGGCGTTGCGCGTTATGGCCATCTCTTCCGGGTCGCAGCCGAACTCCGCGGCGAGCCCCCGGCGCACGCTTTCTATCTGCGGCTCAAGCACTCGCCACATCGTATGGACCGGCGCTTCGTTGGAGAACTCCAGGTAGCGGCGCAGCGCATCCTGCACGACCCGGGGCGACGGGCTCACGCCGCCGTTGTTTAAGTTTATGAGCGTGCGGTTGACGGTAAAGGCGTGCTGTATTTCGCGCCAGAAGTTCTCGTCCGCGGCGAGATTTTCCGCGCGCTCCGTAAGCCCGCGCGTTGCCGCGAGCACGCGCTCAATACCTCTTTCGTTAAACGAAGCCGCGGCTGCGGCCGCTCCAGTGGCTGATCTGATAAAGGTGCGTCGCGTGAGCATATATTTTTACCTCGCCTTCGCTGTAAGATGTACGGGACGGCTGCCGCAAATTTTGCGCGATTCTATCACACGCCCTATTAGCGGAACAGGTCGTTTTCGGGCGGGCGTACCAGCTCGCGGCTCGATGCCTCGCGCGCGTCGTAGTCGAACCCGCGGATGATCGCCACGGGCACCCCGGCGGTCTTTTGCATGACCAGTTCGGCGGCCGACGCAAGCTCGTCGGCGACGGCGATGACCGTCACGCGAAGCGGGCGGCCGTGCGAGTCGGCCTGCCCTCGATAATCGACCAGCGGCGCTATGCCGGCTACGCCAATCGCAATATTCGTTATCCCCTCGCGCCACGGGCGGCCGAAAGTGTCGGAGATGATCACCGCGACTCGCGCGCCGAACTCCCGGTCGATTCTATCTTTTATGCGCCGGGCCGATTTGTCGGGATTTTCCGGCAGCAGCGTGACCACGTCTTCGGCCACGTTCGAGGCATCGACCCCGGCGTTTGCGCAGACGAAACCGTGATGGGTCTCCGCGATAATGACGCCGCGGTCCATGCGCACGATGCGGCGCGATTGTCCGAGCACCACCTCGACCATTCGAGGGTCTTTGTCATAGCGCATGGCCCACTCACGCGCCATCTCGGAAGGGGTCACAGTGTCGAGCCGCACCGCTCGGCCTTCGGCCTTCGATACGATTTTTTGCGCGATTACTATGACGTCCTTATCAGATAGTTCTACGCCGCGGCCGCGCGCCGCCTCCGCGATAAGTCGGCCGAGGTCGTCGCCGGCCATGATTTCGGGAATCCCCGTCAGTCCTATTATTTTAATCTCAGGACACATGAACATTTTTCGACTCTCATATCTTTATTAACGCGAGATCGGACATGCGGGCTTCGATACCCATCCGGACAAGCGCTTCGCACGCGCGCGTGTGGCGTCCGAGCCTCCAGAGCTCTTTGATGTCGGCCGGCTCGTCGATGTCGAGCGCGATTCGCGGATTCGTCACCACCCGGCAATCAACGCCGACGCGCGCGGCTTCCTCTTTGTGCAGCGCGAGCGAGTTCGGCCCGAAGCGCGAGGGGAAGAGCGCGGGCGGCGTGCGGACTATCGCGTTCGTGCCCGTCCCTTCGCGCGAGGGGACGAGCAATGCTCCCGGCGCGGGCATCTCTATTGATAAAAGCTCATCAATATCCTGACCGCGCACAATCGGCAGATCGGCCGGGAGTCTCATGACGGTTGTGAAGCCTTCGCCGGCGAGCGCGCGCGAAGCCCTGTCAACAGAGTCGCTCTCGGATATCTGCGACTCTTCGGTTATCACGCCCCAGCCGAGCGAGCGCGCGCGGTCAATGGCTGCACTCAGGCTCGTCACCACAAAGACACGGTCGGGCGCGGCTGCCTCCGCGACCGCGCGCGCCACGTCTTCGAACATCGCCCACGCCAGCCGCCGCCGCTCGTCCGCTGAAAGCACGTCGGCCAGTCGCGTCTTCGCGCGCGCGCTATCTTTAATTGGAACTAAAAGTGCCTTCATGAAGTAATAATAAAATAGCAGCAAAGATTAGGTAGTTCTCACGGGTTCCGGAGTGTATTTACTCCTCACTCCTTTCTCTTTGCTGCTTTACTATTTTCATGACCTGCCCGGCCAGCCGTTGCTTATCTTCGAGTGTGATCATAAGCGTGTTCGCCTCGCGCACCGGCTATTCCGAATTCTTCAATGCTCGTTCGGATTCGAGCGTCTTGCTCGTCGATGATAAAAACATCGACCAGATCGCGGTAAATCTGGGCTACGCCGCGGGCCGAAACCTCATACCCCAGATCGCGCAGCATGTCGGCGGCCGGGCCCTTCAAGGCGCGGCCCGCGATGACCGGGCTTATCGCAATAATGGTCGCGGCGGTCTCTTTTAGCGCCTCGCGCATGCCGGGCACGGCAAGTATAGGGCCTATGCTTATAAACGGATTGCTCGGGCATATCACAACGGCGTCGGCCCCGCCTATCGCCTCGATAGCGCCGGGCGCGGGACGCGCGGATTCGATCCGGTCGAAGCTGATGGCGCGCACGCGCGGCTCGCACCTGCGCCGGACGAAGTAGTCCTGGAAGTGCATCTCGCCTTCATCGGTCGAGACGCGCGTCGGCGTGTAAGAGTCGGTCATCGGCAGTATGGTCGATTTTACGCCGAGCGAGCGGCTGATTATGTCCGTCGCCTCCGTAAGCGTGCGCCCGAGCTTGAGCATCTCGGTTCGGCGTATGTGAGTGGCCAGGTCGCGGTCGCCGAGCTTGAACCAGGCCGGGCCGCCGAGGCGTTCTATCATCTTTAAGCATTCGAAAGTGTCGCCCGCCAATCCCCAGCCCGTCGTTTCGTTGATCACCCCCGCGAGCGTGTACATGACCGTATCTATGTCGGGCGAGATGCGAAGCCCGAGCATCTCTATATCGTCGCCGGTGTTTGAAATTATGGTTATGTCTTCGTGAGCAATCACGCCCGCGAGCCCCGTAAGGAACTTCGCCGCGCCGACGCCGCCCGCGAGCGCCACAACCTTCAAAGTCCGTTGGCCGGTGATTGTTGGTTGGTGAGATTCCATTTGAAATCGGTAACAGTAGAAAGGATATATGAGAACCGCCGGCTACAACCCTATGATGCGATAGCGCGCGGTCTTGATCTTGTTGCGGCGATTTATGCCTATGGCGAGGACCGTCATCCGCTCGATTGTTCGCGCATGTTCGAGCACGCCCGCGTCTATGGGCCGCAGTCCTTCTATAAACTTTATCGCCTCTATCACGCGCGATTTTGCTTCCTTTGAATCGCCCGCGACGAAAGTGTCGCAATCGAGCGGCTCGTCTATCTCGGCGAGCAGGTGCGCGGGCTCGGTCTTGAACGCGGCGACAAGAGGTATGCTTTCGGGCAGCCGCGCGCGGAGGTGCTCGCTTGCCGATCCTTCGGGCAGCTCGACGTAGCGCACGCGCCCTTTCTCGAACGAGACGGGAACGGTGATGTCGATGAGGACCGCTGAGGGGCTGAAATCCGATTGATGCGCCTGGATAGTCGAGGCGGCATGCTCGAACGGGACGGTCAGCAGCACAAGCTCCCCCGCGCGTATCGCCTCGCCGTTCTCGGCCGCCTTTATGCGACCCTCTCGAAGCTCGCGGTTCAATTCCTCGACGGTCGCCACGGCGCGCTCTTTTGAGCGGGAGCCTAAAATGACCTCCGCGCCGGCCCTGGCCCACCTGAGCGCGAGGCCGCGCCCCTCTTCGCCGGTCCCGCCTATCAGAGAGACTTTCAATTCGCTTATGTTCATCAGGTCCAATCTCGCTTTCGCCAATATGAGAGTCAAAGTTGCCACCCGTGAAAGCGAGTGGGTAGCGGGAATCTTTCACTTCAGAGCCGTTTTGAATTGAACAGTATAACTATTTTGTTCCACCAGTAAAGCAAACAGAGAAGAGTTTGCGAATGAGGGAACCATTCCCCTGATACCTTTTACCGTTGTAGCTCTTTTAGTATGTCAGTTATAGTCTCTGGTGATGTTTTCGTCGCAATTCAGATTTAAGCGACCCTTGGCAATAATACTACCCCTCTGTTTTATATGGACCTTCGTAGCGTGCATAATAATCTGCACGGATCACGCTGCGGAAGAGCAACGTGAATACAGCGTTTGGTCAGTGAATGAAGCAGGGCTTTCCCAATGTACATATTGTTGTCCAATCAGCCCATCCGAAGTGAGCAGGCTTCCAGATAGGCGCTTAACGGCTCCTGAAGTCAGCGGCGATAATCCCGCTCTTAACTGTCCTGGCTACAGAACTACCCCTGGCCGACCTGTCAGCTTACACGCATACCTCGCCTCTGCCGCCCTTTGCTGATCCGCCGCTTGAGCGGTTGTGCACCCTGCGCATTTAAGAACCTTCTCATTCATATAGCCTCTGAATAAATCCGCGCTTCAGCTACTCGGAAGCGTGGGCGATGTTATTTGCTATTTGCTTGAGGAGCGCTTTCGATGAGATCAGTCTTTTTATTTCTTGCTGTTTTCTTAATAGCGCCAGTTACATTTGCGCAACATACTTTCAAAGTCACGGTCAAAAACGAAGAGAGTAAACAGCCGGTGGCGGGTGCGACCGTTTCCGTAAAAGATACCGAACATCGCGGCAAAAACCGATGTCAAGGGCAGAGCAGAATTAACCGGCATTCCTGGCGGCGAACAAATTATCGAGATTTTCTCACCGGGTTATGAGACGAAAGAATTGAAATTGAGCTTCCCGCTTGCCAACCAGAATGAGCAAGAAATCTTTATCATGGTCAATAATGAGCTGGGCGAAGTAACCATCACGTCAACAACGCGCATCAGCCGTGAGATTGATGATGTGCCGACGCGCATCGAAGCGATTAACGAAGAAGAAGTGGATGAGAAAAGCAATATGCGCTCGGCGAATGTTTCGATGGTGTTGCACGAAAGCACGGGCATTCAGGTGCAACAGACTTCCGCCACGTCTAATACACAGAGCATCCGCATTCAGGGCCTTGACGGCAGGTACACTCAGATTCTTAAAGACGGATTTCCCGCTTTCGGTGGGTTCTCTGGTAGCTTGAGCATTCTCGACATTCCGCCGCTCGACCTGAAACAGGTTGAAATTATCAAAGGCCCCTCGGCCACTTTTTATGGCGGCGGCGCGATTGCCGGGGTTGTCAACTTCATCAGCAAAGAGCCACAGGATAAGCGCGTAACCTCAATGATCTTTAACCAGACATCGGCTCTTGGAACCGACTTCTCGTTGTTTGATTCGCAGAAGTTCAGGCGCTTCGGCTATACATTTCTCGGCTCGGTCAATTACCAGAAGCAGTATGATGTTGATGATGACGATTTTACCGAACTGCCGAGGACACATTCATTCAGCCTGAACCCGCGACTGTTCTTTTATCTTGATGATAGGACCCGCCTTGCCGTCGGCAACTCAACGTCGTACCAGAATCGCAAAGGCGGCGATCTGTTTGTCATACGCGGCCAGAGCTGACGGCTTCCACCAGTATTTTGAAAAGAACAACTCAGTTCGCAACATCACCACTTTGCAGTTTGACCGCGAACTGGCGGGCGGCAGAAAGATTGTTGCCAAGCAGAGTCTCGCTTTTTTCAGCCGGCAGATAGAGATTCCAAATTACTTGTTCAAAGGGCAGGCAGACTAACTCTTACACCGACATCACATACTTTATGCCTGTCGAGGATCACGCGCTTGTGTTCGGGGTTAATGCCGTGTATGACCGATTCAGGGAGAATCCAAATAGCAGCGGTTTAATCAGGCGCAATGAAACCAGAACGACCTTTGGCGGGTACGTGCAAGATAATTTTGCCGTTACCAACAGACTATCTTTAGAGGCGGGTTTTCGCCTTGACTACTTGAAAGACTACGGGACTTTCGCATTGCCTCGCGTGTCGATGCTGTACAGGTTCAATGACCATTTAAGCAGCCGCTTGAGTCTCGGTTTAGGCTACAAAGCGCCGAGCATTTTCACGGAAGAAGCTGAGACGCTGCTTTTTCAGAATGTCCTGCCGATTGGCAACGGCCTGAAAGCTGAACGCAGTCGCGGGGGAACTTTCGATGTCAATTATAGGAACACGATTGGCGAAAAGATTTCATATTCGCTCAACCAGATGTTCTTTTACACCAGGATCGAAGATCCGCTTTTATTGGCGTCTGGCGCCGGCGACCTGTTCAGTTTCACCAATGCCAGCCAGCCAGTCAGGAGCACGGGCTTTGAAACAAACGCGCGGTTTATATTCGATTTCGTAAAGCTATTTGCCGGTTACACGTTCACGGACACAAAAGCGAGATACTTAACTGGCAATCAAACCTTGCCCTTAGTTGCGAGAAGCAAATTGAACTCGGCTCTGCTGTTTGAAAAAGAGGAGAACTTCAAGACCGGCATTGAAGCCTATTACACGAGCAGTCAATTCTTGAGCACCAGATTCAAAACAGAGCCTTTTTGGGAAGTCGGGCTTTTCGCTGAAAAGACCTTCGGCAAATTAAGCCTTTTCATCAATGCCGAAAATATCACTGACGTTCGGCAAGGCCGTTTCGAAAGGGTCGTTTTTCCGCCGCATCAAAACCCAACCTTCAGCGAAATCTATACGCACACGGAAGGGCGAGTTTTCAACGGTGGAATTAAAATCAAGCTGTAAGAAGATTAGAGCGTCAATGCTTGCGCGTGAGGTGGGTTAAAGAGAAGCAATAGGGGCGGCGCGGTCTGGCAACCGGACCGTGCCGCCCCTGAGTAGATCAGCCGGCGGGTTTAGATGAGCCTTTTGTGGTCCAGAGCACCGGTCATAGCGGCCGGTAGCATCTCCAGGCTTTCGCGGCTGGCGTTACAGTCGAGCAGCGCCGCCTCAAGCAGCGTATCGAAGCTGTCGCCGTCGCCGGGGCTTGTCGCGGAGCCGAAGCTTATGGAGACGAGAAACTCCCCCGTCTGTACGGCGCCGCGCATGCGGGCGCGCGCTTCCGTGGCTTCTGCCTGCCCGCTGTCGGGGAGCAGCGCGACGAGCAGGTTGCCCGTGTGGTGCGCCAGCACGTCCGTCTCGCGCACCTGTTGCTTCATCAACCTTCCCAGGTGCGCGACCATCTGCTCGACGCTCACGCCCTTTTCGGCGGCGGCCTCTTCAAGATTGTTTATGCTCGCGGTGATCAGCGATATAGGCGTGCCGAGCCGCTGGCTCCGCGCGAACTCGCGGTCGAAGTGCGTTGCCAGCCCGCGCTTGCTTGCGAACCCCGTCGCCGGGTCGTGGAAGGTGGAGCGCTGCGCCTCTTCGAACGTGAGCGCGTTATAAACCGCGTCGCTCGCCGGCTGGCTTACCGATTCCATAAGTTGTATGTGCTCGCTGCCGTAGGCGGTCATCTCGGTCGAGTAGAGCGCGATGGCCCCGAGCGCCTCCTGGTTCTTGACGAGCGGGAAGACGATCACGCCGCGGTACCTGCTCGCCTCTTCGACCCCTAAGAACCCGAGATCGAGCACGGGGTTGGTGTTGTACATGGGGCGCTGGTTGGTTATGACGTAGCCGGTGATGCCGGCCTCGGCCTGCATGCGGCGCTTGATGAACTTGTCGGCGTGCAACCCGACCGCGTGGACTATCTCAAACTCGGAGCGGGTGCCGTCGTATAGCGATATCGCGCAGGTCGTAAATGGTATGAGCTTCGACAGCCGGTTGGCGAGTATGGCGACCGTGTCTTCAAGCGAAAGAATGCTCGAAAGCGTCCTCGATAATTCATAGAGTGCCGTCACTCGCTGATTGGTTTCGGCAATCGAGTTGAGCGCGGCGGCGGCCCGATCGACCTGCGGCGCGGCGGCAAAGCCCGCCGCGGGCTTGGCCTGGGCCATCGCGGCAGACTCGGTCTTCGCGCTCTTGTTCGGCTGCGGCGCCTTGAAGCTCGCGGTGGCCGCTTCCTGTTCGAGCTTATCGACTATCGACAGGAATATCTCGACCAGCTTCGGGTCGAAGAACGTCCCCGCGTTCTGCTCGATGTAGGCGAGCGCTTCCTCGCGCGTCATCCCGGTCTTGTAGGGCCGGTCCGAGCGCAGCGCGTCGTAGTTGTCGACGAGCGTCAGTATGCGGGCCGTGATAGGTATATCTTCTCCCTTGAGCCCGTCGGGGTAACCGCGGCCATCCCATCGCTCGTGGTGGTGGCGCACGATGGGCACCACCGGGTACCGGAAGTCTACGTTCGAGAGCATGTCCGCGCCGATGATCGTGTGCATCTTCATCTGCTCGAACTCGTGCTCGGTGAGCTTGCCCGGCTTGTTGAGGATATAAGCCGGCACGCCGATCTTTCCTATATCGTGGAGCAGCGCGCCCGCCTTGAGGGCCTCGATCTCCAGATTCGACAGCCCTACCTTCTCGCCCATGCGGCGCGCGAACAGTTTCACTCGCTGGATGTGGTCGTGCGTGACGTCGTCTTTGGCGTCAATGGCCATCGCCAGCATCTCCAATATCGAGTCGTATATGCTCGTCAGCTCGCTGTAATGCTTCTCTTGCTCGCCCAGCTTGTCGTGATAGGTCTTGAACGTGTAATAGATGATGATCGGGATTGGGGCGACGAGCAGCAGGATGGCCAGCGTTGACAGCAAGTCCTGATTGATGAAGGCGTAATTGACGAAGCCGGCCACGCTCGCGCACGCCAGGTATGTGACGGGCTCCCAGGGCAGCGTGCCGCTGACGGCCTGCGTCGCCTTGCGGCCGCGCGCAAGCGACATCATCACCAGCACCATGATGTGAATAAGGTAATGCGCGAGGGCGAGCGCCGCCAGCGGCAGCGCGAAGGTTATGACCGATTGCCCCACCCCCCGACCGACTCGCGCGCAAGCAGGTCGTGGAGCGAGTAGTAAATCTTGCCCGCGGCGAAAAGCGATATGGTGACGTTTGACAGGTTGAACAGACAAGAGCCGAGGCTCATGCCGAGGCTGCGCCCGGCCACTACAACTTCGACCGCGGCTATCCATACCCCGTGATACGGGCTCAACATTATCGTGGCCAGAAAGACCAGGGCCTCCGACACCGAAACGCCCATGTGAGTGCCAGGGAACCCGATCGGATGGCGGGCGAAGGTGAACGCCGTAATCAGCGCGAGCGCCGTCCAGATGATGAGCGATTGTAGCCCACTCTGGATTAGCTCGGCCGCCGACGCCACAAGCAGGCCGCTCGCGATGAGCACGAGGGCGATGAAAAGGCTCACGCCTTTTACGCCATGCCCCTGCAAATAAATTTTGAGCGCCTTTATCGAGTCCATACTTTTTCAGCTCGCAGGGCGGGGCCGCACCTGCCTTAAGACCTGTCACCTAAAACGGGGGGCCGTACATCTCTTCTACTCATCCCCATCACGCCTTCCGACATGCCTGGATAAAACGTACGCGGGACGAGCATCACCGGTTGTTTAGAAGTCGGTGTCCCAGATAACTCCCTTGCATTCACCTGGTATATTCATTGTCTTACTCCTTTCTATTTTTGATTCTTTTCCCGCGCGGATAGAGCGGGTGTCTCTTGTTTTCGATCTTCGTTACACGAAACCCGGCGGCGTCATCGCCCCAGGCGAGTATCTGTTCGAGGGCTGTGTCGGCCATTACGCGGCTGCCGGGCGAGACCTCGTCTCCGAGCATCAATCCTTGATCGAGAAGGTTGGCAGACCAGGTCGACTGCACGGCCGAAGGGTTGGTCAACGCATTCGCGCCGCTGTCCCAGAGCCATCCGTCGGTAAGCACTCTCGAATCGGTAAGCACTCTCGAATCGGTAAGCACTCTCGAATCCGTAAGCACGCGCGAGTCGACGAGCACTCTCGAATCCGCGAGCACCCGACTGTTGGTCGATAGATAGCCGTAAAACAACAGGAAGTCATCGGTCACTTGCCAGCCCGCGCTCTTGAGCACCTTGAACCGGCGGCCCGCGGCGAGGTCGTATAAGTAAACGAGCCCGTGCGAGAAGAATATGTTGTCGCCCCACTTAATCAACTCTTCGGCTATCGTGCTCGTAAAGGCTTGAGTCCGGGGGTCGCGCGAGTTGTAAAGCAGGCGGTCGAGCGGGGGGCCGTCTTTTATAAGCAGCCGCGACCCGTTGGGGGCGTTGGCCGGGTCTTTGATGAAAGCCTTCGCCATGCGAACCGCGCCGTCAATGTTGATCAGTCCCGCACCCTGCTTGAGCATGCTTATGAGCGGGTCTTGTCCCGAAAGCGAGGCCATCGGCTGGGCGCTGAACTGAAGGATAGACTTGATCATGGCCGGCGTCAGACCGGGGTTCGCGTGTATCATCAGCGCGGCCGCGCCCGAAACTACCGGCGCCGCCATCGACGTTCCGCTCAGCCACATATAGACGTCGCGGCCGGCCTGGCTGTGAACCGTAAGACCGTGAGCAGCCGTGAGGTAATTGCCGTCGGCGGCTATCGAGCGCAGCATCGTGCCCGGCGCGACCAGGTCCGGTTTGGAGACAAAATCGACGAGCGAAGGGCCGAGCGAGCTGTAGCTGGCTATCGTATCGTCAGAGCGAGCGGCGGAGCCCCAGGTGTTCGTTGCGCCGACGGTTATGACCATCGGGTGGTTGCCCGGCGCGAGTATCGAGCCGTAAACGGCCCGGCCCTGATCGTCTTTGCCGAAGTTGCCGGCCGCCACCACACAGGTGATGCCCGCGCTCACGGCGCGCTCAACGGCCTGGCAGAGCGGGTCCGTGCGGTAGCTTTGCGTGACCGCCGCGCCTATGGAAAAGTTCGCGACCCGTATGTTGTATAGATTGCGGTTCGCGATCATCCACTCGACGCCCGCTATGGTGTCGCTGATGTATCCGGTTCCGTCCGAGCCTACGACGCGGAGGTCGAGTATGTTGGCGTTGAAGGCGATGCCGCCGTAAAAGTTTCCGATCTGCCCCTGAGCTTCGAGGCCCTCGCGCCCGCTGCCCGCGGCTATGCCGGCCACATGCGTGCCGTGCCCGTAGGGGTCGTACCCGCGGGCCGTCTGCTCGTCCGAGGGGTCCTCGCCCGTGACGAAATCGCGATGGACGAGCACCCGGCTCCTGTTCACATCGCGCACCGAGCGCAGGTCTTCGTGCAGCGACCCGTTGTCATATATGCCGGAATCGAGGACCGCGATGGTGACGCCCGTGCCGTTGGGTCCGGCCTGCATGCTGTTCAAATGATCTGCCGTCACGCGGTCGCCGCCTGATATGCCGTCTTTGCCGATCACGGTCTGGGCGCCGGTGGTGACGCGCAGCAGGTTGTAATCATAGCGGCCCGCCTGCATAAGCGAAGTCTTGCGGTCGAGCGATATGTAAGAGGTGTTCGCATCGGAGGCGAGGTCTGCGATGGCGGCGGCGGGCAGTTCGGCGACAAAGCCGCCGATGAGCGGAAGCGAATTTCTCAGGCGACCGCCGCGCCCCGCTATCATTTCGTCAAACGTCGAAAGGCCGTCGCGCGTCTGCACGATGACGCGCACCGTCTCGCCTGCGGCGCTGGCCGTCGAGAAGGCGAAAGACTCAAGCTCGGGCGAAATCTTTTGCAGGATCGATTCTCGCGTCGATTGCGGTTGGGCCGACTCCGATTCGGAATCGGTCGAGGCCGCGGCCTGCGGAACTATTAGATTGACACACAGGACTAGCGTGAGGAGCAGTCCAAATATAGGCGCCAATCTTCTAACAAACATGTAGGTTCTCTCCGTTTATCTCTTTATTTATTTTCAGCACTGTTTATGTGGGGACCACTTATAACCCGAATCCAGCGCGCCGTCTGGATATTCAAGCCCGGTGCCATAACTCGCAAGCGGGACGCGATCATCGCAAAACCCGGCAGCAAAACGACTTAAATATGAGGGCGGTTAAAGCGGGAGGGAAAGCGTGCGGTGGGTTCGGTCAGCTTGAAGACGCAGTTCGGTCATATTGATCTAACGGGTTGTGGCATAAGCAGATAGATACTCATTGAGTTCGGGAAATGTATGCGCTCGATGGGCACGCTAGAGACCGCCAGATCAGGCGAGCAGATTTCTTATCATCGGCAGGAATTCTTTTACCTCGATTGGCTTTCTGGCGCAGGCGGATGCCCCGGCCGCTATCGCGTTTCTCATGGTCGTCATCCCGTAGGCGGTGATTGCCACTATAGGCATTGCCGAGGTCTCTTGCTGTCGCCTTATCGTGCGCGTCAGCTCTATTCCGTTCAGGCGAGGCATGCTGATGTCGGTGATTATTAGATCGGGCTTCTGCTCGGCCGTCACCGCCAGCGCGCACTCGCCATCGCCGGCCGTGATGACCTCATAGCCTTCATCTTTTAGTATTAACGAGAGTACGTAGCGAGTGTCGAAATCATCTTCGACTATTAGAATCTTCTTCATGAATAGAACCCCGCCTGTCCAAATAAGGGTCTGAAGTTTAGCACCCGGCCACCAAAAAGGGAAGACTTGCGAATTTCAAGCCACGGCCGGCGCGAAGGGCGCGGCACCAATGCGCGATTTTTTATGAACTATTGCGCCCGCCAATAAGTAGAAAACCGTAGTAATAAGCAAACAGAAAACCGATGGACTTGCTCAAGTCTGCGAGGCAATAGCTATGGACACCATACTGAATGACATCAGGTACGCCGTTAGAGTGCTGTTGAAGAACCCGACCTTCACTGCGATAGCCGTCGCGTCGCTCGCGCTCGGCATAGGCGCGAACACGACGGTCTTTAGCTGGATGAAGGGGATACTTTTTCGGCCGCTGCCCGCCGTCGAAGCAAGCGAGCAGCTTGTGGTCGTAGCCTCGCGCAGCCTTTCGGGCTCATACACGAGCACGTCGTATCCCGATTACCTCGACATGCGCGACGCGAGCGAGGGGCTCGATGGGCTGATCGCTTTCGAGATGAGCCCCATGAGCATGAGCGATGGCCGCGAGGCGCGGCGCGTCTATGGGTCTATAGTAACGGGCAACTATTTCGACGTGCTCGGGATCAGGGCCGCGCTCGGCAGGACGTTTACGGCGGACGAGGACAAGACTCCCAACGCGAATCCGGTGGTGGTCATAAGCCACGGGCTGTGGCATCGCGCCTTCGGCTCGGACCAGAATGTCTCCGGAAAGATCATCAGCCTGAACAATCAGCCGTTCACCATAATAGGCGTCGCGCCCGAAGATTTCACGGGCACGTTTGTCGGCCTCTCTCTAGATTTATGGGTGCCGATGATGATGCAGGAGCGCATACTGACGGGCGGCAGCAGGCTCGACAGGCGGGGCGACCGGTGGCTTCAGGTAATGGGCCGCTTGAAGCCCGGCGTAAGCATCACTCAGGCCGAAGCCGGTATTGACGCGGTCGCGCGGCGACTTGCCGAGGAGCATCCGCGCACGAACGAGGGGAGAACGGCGGCGCTGTTCCCGCTATGGCAATCGCCCTGGGGCGCGAGCGTAGTCCTCAGGCCGGTGCTCTTTATTCTGTTCGCGGTGGTGAGCCTGGTGCTGCTCATCGCCTGCGCGAACGTCGCGAATCTTTTACTCGCGCGCGCGTTTGCCAGGCGCAAGGAGATCGCCATTCGCCTTTCGATGGGCGCGAGCCGCGCCCGGCTCATCCGCCAGCTCCTCACCGAAAGCATACTGCTCGCGCTTCTCGGAGGGGCGGGCGGATTGCTGATAGCTTACTGGAGCACCGGGCTGCTGATGGCCATCACCCCCGCCATGGACGTGCCGGTCAAGCTCTCGCTCGGCGTTGACTCGGCCGCGCTCGCCTTCACGCTCATCGTGTCGGTCTTGACGGGCGTGATATTCGGGCTCGCGCCCGCGCTCCAGGCGTCGAGGCCCGATCTTGTCGCCACTTTGAAAGAGGAGACGGCGAAATCGACGGGCGGGCGCGGGCGGGCCCGGCTGCGAGGCGCGCTCGTCGTCGCCCAGGTATCTCTATCTTTGTTGCTGCTCATATGCGCCGGGCTGTTTCTCAAAAGCCTCGGCCGCGCCCAAACAATGGACCCCGGGTTCGACACGCACGGCGTGCTGCTCGTCTCGATAGACCTGTTCGCGAACGGCTATACCGCGGAGGGAGGAAAGCTCTTTCAGCAGCAGTTCGTCGAGCGCGTTGGCGCGCTGCCCGGCGTTGAATCGGCAAGCCTCGCGCGCCGCGTTCCTATGGGTCTCAGCGGGTCGAGTTCCTCAAGCTTCGCCATCGATGGGTACGAACTGCGCGAGGGCGAAGAGATCAGCATAGAATACAACCTGGTCTCGCCCGGTTATTTTCGCACGCTTAAGATTCCCGTCCTCTCGGGGCGCGAGTTCGCCGCCGAGGACAATGATCAGTCGCAGAAAGTGGTCGTCATAAACGAGACAATGGCGAAGCGCTACTGGCGAGGCGAAGACCCCGTGGGCCGCCGCCTCCGCCGGGGCGGGGACACTTACGTGGTCGCCGGCGTCGCTCGCGACATCAAGTACAGAACGCTCGGCGAAGCGCCTCAGCCTCACCTTTACTTCCCGCTGTTTCAAAACTACCGGCCCGACGTCACGCTACAGGTCAGGGCCGGCGCGGGCCCGCTCTCGCTGATCGAGGCCGTCAGGCAAACCTCGGCGGCGATGGACCCGAGGCTGCCCCTGTTCGACGTGAAAACGCTCGACGAGCACGTAAGCCTTTCTATGATCCCGCAGCGCATAGCCGCCATGATGTTAGGGCTGTTCGGGGCGCTCGCTCTCGCGCTCGCCTCGGTGGGCCTGTACGGCGTGATGGCCAATGCCGTGAACCAGCGGACGCAGGAGATAGGCATAAGAATGGCTCTGGGAGCCAGTTACAGGAGTGTGCTCGGGCTCGTGCTCGGTCAGGGTATGAGCCTCGCGCTCATAGGCGTGGCCGGCGGACTCGTCGCCGCGTTCGCGCTGACCAGGCTGATGTCTTCGATATTGCTCGGAGTCAGCGCGACCGATTTCCTGACCTTTGCGGCGACCTCACTGCTGCTGATGGCGGTGGCGCTGGCGGCATGCTTTATACCGGCGCGTCGAGCCGCGCGGCTCGACCCGATGATCGCGCTCCGGCGTGAGTAGGGCCCGGTTGCCGGGGACAGGCGCGAGGGCATAGGGAATTTCAAATCTGTTATTTCGAAGTTCAGATGACCACTACGTCTACGACTATCGGGTCGTGGTCTGAAAGCGGCGCGCCGTTTTGAGTGAGCCCTCGGATGGTCCGCGGGGCGACGCTTGCGACGCCCGCCCCTTCGTTGACGACCTCGCCCTCCGCGAGCGGGGTGACTCCGCGCGCGGCGAGCCAGTCCAGGCGGAACTCCAGCAGAAGGCCGGCAGGCCCGATGCGGCGATTGGCCCACCACCTGACGGGGCCGGGCAGACGATTCGAGTCTTCGAGGTTCGAGACCATAGTCCGCGCAGTCGAGAGCCGGTCGTTGAATTCGTCAATCGAGTATCCGAACTCCGCAAGGTGCTTGAGCGCGTGCTCTTTGTCGCGGGGGCGGCTCAGTCGCCGGGCGAGTCTTTCGCGGTTGCTTCCGAGTATTATGGCCGTGTTCTTCAAGGTCCGCAGCCGGCCGCCCCGCGCGAAGGTGTGAGTGTTAAAATCGCCGCCGACAATTACGGGCCGTGCCGGCTCCGTTTGAGCGCGTGACTCTATGGCCTGAAGCAACGCCCGGAGCTGACGTCCGCGGCAGCGCGGTGAGTTCACCACGTCCAGGTGGGCGTTGGCTACAAGCAGCCCGCGGCCGTTCACATCGATCTCGATAAGTATCCCCTTGCGGCCGCCAAGCCGCTTCTCGCGGCTCGAGAAATTGTCTTCGCAGCGCGGCAGGCGGGCGACTTCGACGTTAGCGAAAGCATGCCTGGTCAATACGGCGTTGCCGTGCAGCGCCTCCTGGTTTTCACCCGGAAGGTTCAGCTCTTCGCCCACGCCCTTTGTCAATTCGAGGTATTCGGCCGCATAGATCGCGTGCGCCGAAATAGCGCGCCCGAGTTCGAGCGGAATGTTTCGATTGCCGGAGCGCACCATCCCCGAATCCAGCTCGTTTAGCAAAAGCAAGTCGGCGTAACCGAGCACCGGGTGATGATTCAGGACGTCGATTATGGCTTCGAGTCTCGCGCCGCGCTCGATATTCCATTCGACTATGCGCAGAAAGGATCGGAGCCTTGGCCGGGCTTCGGGCGATCTGTATATCTTCGGCTCGTCGAGCAGGCGCGAAAGCTCCCGCTTATGCGCGCGAAAAAATTCGGAGCGGCGCAGCTCGGCTATTGTCGCGAAGCGGCGCAGCTCTCCCGCGAGATGTTGATTCTTTTCAATGCCGCTGTCGGCGTCTTCGTGTGTAGCTTCCATTTTCGATTGCGGATGTCAGATTGCGGATTAACAACTTATATAGTCAATCCGCAATCCGCAATCGAAAATCCGCGATCGAGTTAGATGTCGAAATACATCGAGAACTCTATGGGGTGCGGGCGCATGCGTACCGGGTTGATCTCGTTACCTCGCTTGTAGCTGATCCATCGTTCGATGAGCCCTTCGCTGAATACGTCGTTCGGCAGCAAGAACTCGTAGTCCTCTTCGAGCGCGCGCAAAGATTCGTCGAGCGAGCCCGGCATCGATGGCACGTTCTTTAGCTCTTCGGGCGAAAGATCGTATATGTCTTTGTCGAGCGGCTCGCCCGGGTCTATGCGGTTGAGTATCCCGTCCATGCCCGCCATAAGCATCGCCGAAAAGGCCAGGTACGGGTTGCACGAAGGGTCGGGCGGGCGAAACTCCAGCCGCTTCGCCTTCGGGTTCTGCGAAAACATCGGTATGCGCACCGCCGCCGAGCGGTTGCGCGCCGAGTAGGCCAGATTGACCGGCGCTTCAAACCCCGGAACGAGCCGCTTGTAGCTGTTGGTCGTGGGCGCGGCAAAGGCGGCTATCGCCCGCGCGTGTTTCAGAAGCCCGCCGATATAGTAGAGCGCCATCTCCGACAGCCCCGCGTAGCCGTCGCCCGCGAAAAGCGGCTGAGCGCCCTTCCATATCGACTGGTGACAGTGCATGCCGTTGCCGTTGTCGCCGTAGATCGGCTTCGGCATAAAGGTCGCCGCCTTGCCCGCGCGGAGCGCCGCGTTCTTTACCGTGTACTTGAATATCATCAGGTTGTCGGCAGTGATGTGCAGCGTGTTGTAGCGAAAGTCTATTTCACACTGCCCGCCCGTGGCCACTTCGTGGTGATGGCATTCGACGGAAATGCCGGCGTGCCTGAGCAGCGTGGCTATCTCCGACCGCAAATCCGATATTGAATCGAGAGGCGGGAGCGGCACGTAGCCCTCCTTCGGGCGTATGTGATAGCCGTGCCCGTTTGAGCCGCCGCGTTCGGATGACGTGTTCCAGGGGCCTTCCATAGAGTTGACTTCATAGCCGGCCGTGTGGCCTTCGTTATGAAATGAGACCTTGTCGAATACGAAGAATTCCGCCTCGGGGCCGAAATAGATTGTGTCGCCCAGGCCGGTGAATCGCAGGTAATTCTCTGCCCGCTCGGCGACCGCCCGCGGGTCCAGCCAGTAACCGTCTTTTGACATGGGCTCGAATACGCTCGAAATCAGGCACAGCGTCTTCGGCTTCATGAACGGGTCGATCCAGTAGCGTGACGCGTCGGGTATCAGCAGCATGTCGGATTCGTTTATCGCGGCCCAGCCGCGAAGGCTCGACGCGTCGAACCCTATGCCGTTTTCAAAGGAGTCCGCGCTGAACTCCTCAACGGGTACGGTCAGGTGATGCCACTGGCCGAGCAGGTCCGTGAACCTTACGTTAACGAACTCCGCCCCCTGCTCGGCCGCAAATTTCAGTGCCGCTTCAGCGCTCATATTTTTCCTCCGTGGTTAAGGTGTTGGCTTGCCGGATGGGTGTGATCTCGTAAAAGCAAACGCGTGTCACCCGCATGTTCTACTACTACGGCACTGATTTGTAAAATCTATTATTTTTATGCTACCTATAAGGATAATTTATCCACGCGGAGTGCTGGTTCAAATGGAGTTATGGCAGCTCGAAGTCTTTTTAGCGGTCGCCGAGGAGCGGAGCTTTTCGCGCGCCGGGCAGCGGCTCGGCCGGACGCAGCCCGCCATAAGCTCAGCCATAAAGTCGCTCGAAGGCGAGCTTGGCGACCTGTTGTTCGACCGCATAGGCAAGACCGTCAGGCTCACCTCGGCGGGCGAAACGCTCACGGGGTTTGCCAGGAGGATGCTGAGGATTCGCTCGGAAGCGCTCGAAGCCATAGGCGAGCTGCGCGGCGTGGGGCGCGGGCGGCTGAGCCTCGGCGCCAACGAGACCACCTGTCTGTACGTACTGCCCGAAGTGCTCGCGGCCTTCAATAAAGCCTACCCGCGGGTGCAGGTAGAGATACAGCGCGCCATCACTCGCGTGATAACCAGGAAGGTCATCGAGGGCTCGCTCGATTTCGGCATAGTCACGCTGCCGATAAACAGCGACAGGCTGGAGACGATCACTATACACCGGGACAAGCTCATGCTGATCGTGAGCCCGCAGCACCGGCTCGCCTCGCGAAAGCTCGTGCAGATGGCGGAGCTCGAAGACGAGCCCTTCATTCTTCACAAGGTAGGCACCACGACGCGCGAGCGGCTCGTAAAGCAGTTTTCAGACGCCGGGGTCGAGTTGCGGGTTACGATGGAGCTTGCGTCTATCGAGACGATAAAGCGGTTCGTCTCGATAGGCATGGGCATATCGATAGTGCCGCGGCTCTGCATCGCGCGGGAGCTTGACGACCGCAGTCTGTGCGCGCTCGAAATCAGAAACTCTCGGTTCCACCGCCGTCTCGGCCTCATCTATAACAAGCAGCGTCATCTGTCGCACGCGGCGCGGGCTTTCCTCGGCCTCGCCACCGAAGCAGAAAGGGCGAAGGCGGCAACTAAAGCTTAGCCGACGCGCGGAAGGGCTTCGTTGACTTTTCATATTACAATTGTTAGTTTCAAATTTATCGAGGGGGATCTCTCATTGGCCGGGCGACTACCGAAGGATGTTCATGCAAGGGAGTTCTACGGGTCTCAATCATAAGGTAATTTTCGGGATGAAGCTGCGCAAATTCCGCGAGCGGGCCGGGCTGTCGCTCACGGACCTCGGCGTGCGGACCGGGCTGTCGACCTCTTATCTGACCGAGATCGAGCACGGCAAAAAATACCCGAAAGCCGAGAAGATCGCCCGGATGGCCGAAGTCCTCGGCCGCAGCTACGACGACCTCGTGTCGATACGCCTGGACGAGCACCTGAGCCCGCTCGCGGGTTTTCTCGCCTCCCCCGTTCTGCACAACTTCCCTTATCACCTGTTCGGCATCGCGCCTTCGCAGGTCGTGGAGTTGATAACTCGCCAGCCGGCCGAAGCGAGCGCCCTGGTCAACGCGCTGGTCGGGATAGCCGAGCAGTACAACATCAGCGTCGAGCACCTGTTTCGCTCGGCGCTCCGCTCTTACCAGGAGCTGAACGAGAATTACTTCCCCGACATCGAGCGCGCGGTCGACGATTTCGCGCGCGAGAGCGAGCTTTTGTCGGACCCGACGCCGGGATACGCGGACCTTCTTGGCGTCGTCGAAAAGAGGTTCGCTTACAGGCTCGACGAAAGCCGACTGGCCGGGCAAGCTCGGTTGCGCCATTTCCGCTCGGTGCTGGTCACGAAAAAGAACTCTTCGCCCGAGCTGCTCGTCAACCCGCTGCTGTCGGAGCTACAGAAAAAATTCATACTCGCGCGCGAGATAGGCTATCAGGTGCTCGGGCTCAAGGAGCGCGCGATGGCGAGCGCGCCCGAGCGGGTAGATTCCTTCGAGCAGGTGCTCAACGATTTCAAGGCGTCCTATTTCGCGGGGGCGCTTTTGATCAACAGGGAACGGCTGCTCCGCGACATGGGCGAGTTCTTCGCGCTCGACCGATGGCGGCCCGAAATATTCCGCGCCTTCCTCGGCCAGTACGAGGTGACGCCGGAGATTTTCATGTACCGCCTGACGGAGATACTGCCGCAGTACTTCGGCATAAAACTGCACTTCCTGCGCTTTAACCACGAGGGCGACACGTTCCGGCTCGTCAAGCACCTCAACATGTCTCAGGTCCTGATGCCGGGCGGGACGGGCGTAAACGAGCATTACTGCCGCCGGTGGATCGCCATACGCATACTGGAAAAGCTCAGGCTCGACGGGCTCGGCGGCCCGGACGAACCTGTAGTTGACGCGCAGCTTTCTCGCTTCGTCGATACCGACGCGCGCTTCCTTTGTATAGCACTCGCTCGGCGGCTCGCGCTCAACCCGTCGGCCACTTCATCGGTCTCGCTCGGCTTCCGCATCGATGACAACTTCGAGCGGACGGTCCGGTTCTCGACCGATCCGCTGATTACGCGGCTCAACATAGATGGCACTTGCGAGCGATGCCGGCTAACGCCGGAGCAGTGTCAGGACCGCGCCGCGCCGCCTCACCTTTTACACATACAGCAATTGCGCCGCGAAATAGAGCAAGAGCTGGCCTCACTCTAAGCGCGGCGAGCTAGCCCGCGGCGTCGAGTTAAGAGATACCCCCTGCCGCCAACACTATTAATACCGTTGAAAAAGCGGCCGTGTTCGGTTATAAGCAAATGGTTGATTTTAAAAGGACCGGCTTGCATTAACCGTATGCGAAAATTCTTCCTCACCCTGCTCGCAATGCTTCTATGTATCGCCGCGGCCTTTCCCGCGCCTCGGGCCTCAACCCGGCCGGCGGGCGTGAAGACTGACTACGCTCCGGGCGAAATCATAATAAGGCTCAAGCCGCGCGCGCACGACCGGCTTTCGGCCGAAGGGGCGGAACAATATCTCACCGCCGCCCGGCGCATCGCCCGCGCGACCGGCGCACGCGATGCGGGTGGGGCGGAGCCGCTCATTTCGGGCGAACAGGCCGCGCCCGTAAGAAGCCTCGTTGAAAAGCACGGGCTCGACCGCTCGTTCGTGCTGAAGCTTTCGCCCGACGCGCAGATCGATTCGGTTATAAGCGAGCTTGAGGCGAGCGGCGAAGTCGAATACGCCGAGCCTAATTACCGGATAAAGGTCGGCACGGTCATCCCTAACGATCCGCGATTCTTTGCGCAGTGGGCGCTGCGCAACGAGGGATTTCCCATAGACGGATTTCTTTCATCTCAGAACGCGGACATCAAAGCCTACGACGCGTGGTCGGTCACCACGGGCAGCTCGGACGTGGTCGTGGCGCTCACCGATACGGGCGTAGACTTCGGGCATCCCGACCTTGCCAGAAACATCTATACCAACCCGGGCGAGATCGCGGACAACGGCCTTGATGACGACCACAACGGCTATGTCAACGACGTGCATGGCTACAACGTTGCCGAGAATAATTCCGACACGACCGACATTGTCGGCCACGGCACACAGATGGCCGGAGTCATCGCCGCCGAGATGAATAACAATATAGGGATCGCCGGGGTCGCGCAGTGCAAAATCATGCCGGTCCGCTTCTTCAAGCGCAACGGCCCGACGCCCAGCGAGTACGACGCGACGGTCATTGACGCCGCGCGCGCGCTGCTCTATTCGATAGCGGCAGGGGCAAAGATAATAAACGCAAGCTGGCAGACGTTGCTCGACCCGGATGTCGTGCCGGAGGACGCCATTCGCACGCTTCAAGACGCGGTCGGCGCCACGGCCGACGCGGGGGCGCTGCTCGTCTGCATAGCCGGCAACAACGGCTTCATACTCGACTACAGCAAAGTCTATCCGGCGGCCTACGGGTTGCCGAATCAGATCGTAGTGGCCGCTTCCGATTACGGCGATTTGATATGGCACGAGCAATATTACCCGTACCAGGTGCTGAGCGGGTTCGGCCCGACCACGGTCCACCTGGCGGCGCCGGGCGTGTCGGTGCTTACGACCGCCGCGCGCGGCAACTGCGATTCGTGCGTAGATTCCCAGGACCCCGAAGACTGGTACGTGCGTGCTGACGGCACGTCCGTCTCCGCGGCCACGGTCTCGGGCGTGGCGGCGCTGATAAAATCGGTCCACCCCAACGACACCGGCATATTGATAAAGCGCCGCATACTCGAAGGCGTCGAGGTAGTGCCCACGCTTGAGCAATACGTGATCCGCGGCGGCCGACTCAGCGCGGCCGGCGCGCTGGCGGTCCAGCCCGTGGTCAGCCACCCCACGCTCACGCGAATCAAGTTCAAGGCTGGCGGCGGCAAGATGCTTTTATTCGGAAACGGCATACTGCCCGGCGTCAGGGTCATCGTAGGGAAGAAGGGCTACGCGGCCGAACTCAAGGGCGACTCGTGGCTCGCTCGCGTGCCCAAGACGGAACTCCCGCGCGGCGTGGCGATTGATATAAGGCTTGTCAACGCGGACGGCGGCGAAAGCCAGACTTTAAGATTTACCAGATAGAGGGGTCAGCGGTTTCGGCAGACTGATCGCTCCCGCAGCTTACCGATTATGAGAGACACCTCGGACGTAGCAGCGCTTGAGCGCAAGCTGAGGATGCACGAGGCTCGCGAGACTATCCTCAGCCGCATAGTCTCGGAGACGTTCTCGGTCATCAATCTCGACCACTTCCTGCAAACTACGGTCACCGAAGTCGGCAAGATGATGGGCGTTGACCGCTCCGACGTATGGACGCTCGCGCCCGAAAACTGCCTGCGGATAACGCACGAATATCTTGCCGAGGATGACCCGCTAATCCCTTCGCTTCTGGGCCTCGAAGTACGCCTCGACGTCGAGCGCCTGCAGGAGAGCCTCGACCTTTACAGCCCGCAGGTCATCGAGGATACGGGCGCGGCGGACCTCCCCGTGATAATGCAGAAGCTTGTCGAGCGGCTCAACAGCAAATCCGTCCTGATCATGCCGATAACCTTCAACCTGCAACTGCTCGGCATGATCGGGCTGCATTACAGCCGCCACGCGTACCACTGGAAAGAAGAAGAGATAAACCTCATACGCAACCTCGCGCAGCAGATCGCCATAGGCTACCGCTACACGCACATATACAGCGAGAAGGAGCGCGAGGCCCGCATAAACAAGACGCTGCTCGAAATCGCCAACGACATCAACACCGGGTCCGATTTTTCGGATGTCACCGAGCGAATACTCGACCGCGCGCTCGACCTGCTAAACATACAGGCCGCGTGCCTGGCGGTGCTCGACTCCACCAACAGCGAGATACATTTTACGAACCTGCGCGCGGCCGAGGGCGCGCCGCCCGACGTGCTCAAGCGCCACTCGCTGAAATTCCCGATCCTCGAACTGCTGCCGAAGACCGTGGGGCGCGGGCAGATGCTAAAGGTGCTCGGACCCGAACAGCACGAGTATGCGCGCTCGTTTTTGAGAGATGTGTTCTCGGCCGGGGCGGCAATCGTCGCGCCGATACTGATCGAGGACAAGATATTCGGCGCGCTCATACTGCTGTGGGCCGAGCCGCAGGAATCGTTCGCCAAAGAGCAGACGGCGCTCGCGCTCGGCATAGCCGACCAGTTGGCCATCGCCGCGTCAAAGGCGAAGCTTTCGGCCGAGGTCTTGAGGCTGAGCCGCGAGCTTGAGCACGCGCACACCGAAAACAGCGGCGCGGGCTTTGTCGGCAAAAGCGAACTTATCATGCGCTCGGTGCAGATGGCCTTTTACGTGGCCGATAGCTATACCACGGTGCTGCTGCAAGGCGAGTCGGGCACGGGCAAAGAGCTGATGGCCGACCTCATACAATCGCGCTCGTCGCGCGCCGCGCGGGCCTACATAAAAATAAACTGCGGCGCCATACCCGAGACGCTGCTGGAGTCCGAGCTGTTCGGTCACGAGCGCGGCGCATTCACCGACGCGCGCTCGCGCCGCATAGGCAAGTTCGAAGAGGCCAACGGCGGGACGCTCTTTTTAGACGAGATAGCCGAGATGTCGCTCCAGGCGCAGGTGCGGTTGCTGCGCGTGCTTCAAAACGGCGAGTTCACCCGCGTGGGCGGGAACGAAGTCGTGAAGGCTGACGTGCGGGTCATCGCCGCCTCAAACGTCGACCTGGAAGAGGCGGTGCGGCAGGGCCGATTCCGCCGCGACCTGTTCTATCGCCTGAACGTCTATCCCATAAAACTCCCGCCGCTCCGCGAGCACCGCGAAGACATACCGCTGCTCGCCATGCACTTTCTGGAGTTCTATAAGAAGCGCGCGGGCAAGAGCATAACCGGGATAACCAAGAAGGCGCTCACCTACCTGCGCCGGTACGACTGGCCGGGCAACGTGCGCGAGCTCGAAAACGCTTTAGAGCGCGCCGTGGTAATCGCGCAGGGGCGAATGATCGCGCTCGACGACCTGCCCGACGCGGTGCGCGGGGCCGAGGCGAGCCGCAGCATCGAGCTTGAAGTCGGCGCGACAATCGGCGAGGCCGAAAAGCGCATGATCTTGCAGACGCTCGCCTACACGCATGGCGACCGCACGCGCGCGGCGCAGATACTCGGCATCGGCCGCAAGACGCTTTACCGTAAGCTTCAGCAATACAATGCTGAAGGCATTAAGACTGATTGATACGACTCACCTGTTGTCGCAGCTAATCCGAAGGAGAAAGATTATGAGAAAGCTCTTCAGTATATTTATGGCAGCGTTGTTTCTATGTCCGGCCGCGCTCGCTTCGGCGCAAACCCCCGCCGCAATCGGCACATGGGATATGACGACCGAAACGCCGATGGGAGTCCGCAAGGCGGTGCTCGTGATCCGCGAGGAAGGCGGCAAGGCTGTCGCGGCGATGAAGTCGCCTCAGGGCGAGCGCGCGCTTAAAAGCATCGAGTTGAAAGGCGACGACATCAAGATGGTCATGGTCATACCGTTTCAGGGCGACCAGATGGAGATCACCTACACGGGCAAGGTCGAAAAAGACGCGATGAAGGGCGACGCCGATTTCGGTGGACTGGCGCAGGGCACCTGGTCGGCGATGCGCCAGAAAGAAGGCGCGGCGGTCGATCCCGGCCCGGCGAAACCCGCGGGCGCGATTGATATAAGCGGCGTATGGAATTTCGCCGTCGAGACGCCGAACGGCACGGGCACGCCGGTCTTCACTTTCAAGCAGGATGGCGGGGCGCTCACGGGCACCTATAAAGGTCAGCTCGGCGAAGGCCCGGTCACGGGCAGCGTACAGGGCGCGGACGTGAAGTTCAGCGTAAAACTGAACGTGCAGGGGCAGGACCTGACCATAGTCTATACGGGCAAGATTGAAAGCGCCGATACGATGAAAGGGAAGGCCGCTTTCGGCGACCTGGGCGAAGGCACCTGGACCGCCAAGAAGAAACAATGATTTAGATTTTAGATTTTGGATTGCCGGATACTTGGAAAGACATCTGGCTAATTCAAACCTGTTCCGAATCCAAAATCCAAAATCTAAAATCCAAAATCGTTATGCTTCGCTATCCGGGCTTACAAGCGAGCGCGTAGATTCGGGCGCGGCGCCCGCGCGCTTCCCCGAGTCGGCGGCGGCCGGGGCCTGGCGCAGTCCATTTTCGAGCTCGCCGGTCAATTCATCCGTTCGCCGCATCGGCGCGGTCACCTTATACTCCAGGGGCGCCGACCCTGCGGTTGTCAGCCGCGGCGAGCGCTGGCGGACGGCGATTGAGTACTCTTCGTTTGCAGCCTCGATATTCCCCATAGAGTAAAGCGCGCGGCCGAGGTCTTGATGAGCCTCCGGGTAATGCCCGCCTCGCTGGGCTATTGCCGCGCGATAGGCTTCCACGGCCGATTCCGTGTTGCGGCTTCGCGCGTGCGCGAGCCCGAGGTTGTAAAACGCTTCGGGGTAGGTCCCGCCCGACTGTTTTATCGCCGTCTGAAATGCCTCTATTGCCGACGCCGCATCTCCCTGTCTTATTAAAAGCAGACCCGTCTGGAAGTGCGCCTCCGGGAATACGTCGCCCTGCTGCTCGACGGCGATGCCCAGCTCCGCCATCGCCTCCGCGTGGCGACCCGCGCGGCTGAGCGCGCGGCCTAGCTCGTAATGGGCGCGCGGGAAGACGCTGCGCTGGTTGATGGCCGCGCGGAACTCCGCAATCGCTCGCTCGCTCTCGCCCATGTCGTAAAGCACGCGGCCGAGATCGAGGTGCGCCTCCGGGTACGGCCCCGGCGCGGGCCCGCGCCCGGCGTCCGACGAAATCGGGCCCGTGGTGGGAGGACTCGTGAGCGGGCGTGTGCCGCCCTCCGCGACCTGCGCCATCTCTTCCTCGGTCATCGTTACGGCAGGCACCTCGGACCCCATCTCCCAGGCGCTGGCGCCCAGCTCGCGCTGGGCGATGGCTGTCTCCAATTCATCGCGGGCGTTTTCAAGCGAGCCCGTGTCATAAAGCACGCGGCCGAGGTTGCGATGCGCGTCGGGGTCGAACCCTCGCCGCATTTCGAGCGCGGTGCGGAACTCGCCTATCGCGTCGTCGAGCTGGCCTTGCCCGTAGAGTATCAGCCCGAGGTCGAGGTGCGCGTCGGCCGCCGTATCGCCCTGAGCGATGGCATGGCTTAGCGACTCGGCCGCGCGCTCCAGATTGCCAAGCCGCGCGAGCGCATTGCCCAGATTGCGATGCGCGTCGGGGAAGTTGCCGCGCTGCTGCTCCAGGGCCGTCTCGTATGCGCGGACGGATTCTTCTATGGCGCCGCGGGCGTAAAGCGCGTTGCCGAGGTTATAGTGCGCCTCCGCGTAGCGCCCGCCCCGCTGCTCGATCGCGGTTCGGTAGGCGGTTATCGCGTCATCGATCTCGCCCATGTCGTAGAGCGCCACGCCCAGGTTGTGCCACGCCAGCGGGAAGTGCTCGGCCCCGCCTGTCGCGCGGCGAAGACTTATTACCGCGTCTTCGAGGCTCCCGCCCTCGTAGAGCGCGAGCCCGAGGTCATGATTGGCCAGCGGATAATCGGGCTTCTGCTCGATGGCCGTCCGGTACGCCTGTATGGCCCCGCCCAGGTCGCCCAGGTCGTAGAGCACGCGCCCGAGGTCGCGGTGCGCCTCGGCCAGTCGCGGGTTGGCGCGGATGGCCGAGCCGAAAGCCATCACCGCGCCGTCCAGATCGCCGAACTCGTAAAGCGCGCGTCCAAGGAAGTGATGGGCTTCCGGGAATTCGTCGCCGTGCTCGGCAATCACCGCCTCGCAGGTCTCGACGACCCCGCTCAGATCCCCATAATCATAAAGCGAGCGGGCGAGGTTGAGTCGCGCGTCCGGGAATACCGGCTGCTGCTGGACGGCGCGTCGCAACTCCGCGATAGACCCTTCGAGGTCGCCCGTCTGATAGAGCGCCACGCCCAGCCGATGGTGCGCCCACGGCAGCTCGTCATTCAAAGCCAGCGAGCGCCGCAACTGGGTTACCGCTTCGTCGAGCTGGCCGGTTTCAAGAAGCGCCGCGCCCAGGCTGTAATGGGCGGCGGGGAAGCTCTCGTTTTCCGATAGCGCCTTTCGGTATGCCTCTATCGCGCGGTCAAGCTCGCCTATGCGCGCGTGCGCGAGCCCGAGGCTGTAGTGCGCCTCCGGGTACGGCCCGCCGCGGCTCTCGATGGCCCCGCGGTAGGATTCTATCGCGCTCGGCACTTCGCCCTTGGCGTTGTAAGCGGTGCCGAGCCAGAAATATGCCTCCGGAAACTCCTTGGACTGTTCGATGGCCTTGCGCTGCGCGCCTATGGCTTCGTCGAGCTGCCCCTTGCTGAAGTAGGCGAGGCCGAGATCGTGGTAAGCGTCGGCGTATTCGCCGTCGCGCTGATCGATTGCCGTCCTCAGAGCGAGGATGGCGCCGTCGAGATCGCCGACTCGATAAAGCGTCCGCCCCAGATCGCGATAAGCGCGCGAGAAGAGCGGCTGCTGCTTTATCGCCTCGCGAAATTCGGTGATCGCTTCGTCAAAGCCCGCGAGGTCACACAGCGCGAGCCCTAGATTATGATGCGCGCTGGCGAATTCCCCGCCGCGCTGCGATATAGCCGCGCGGTATGACGACACGGCGTCCGTAAGGCGGCCCGCTTCGTAAAGCGCGACCCCGAGGTCGTGATGGGCTTCCGGGAATTTCGGGTTCTGCGCGATCGCCGTGCGGAACGAGGCTATCGCGGGTTCGAGCCGCTGTTCGGCCGCGTATATGCGCCCAAGCTCGTAATGCGCGTCCGGGTAATTGCCGCCGCGCAGCTCTACCGCTTCGTCGAAACACTTTGTCGCCTCGGCCGCATCGCCCAGGCTGTAGAGCGCCACACCCAGGTCGTAATGCGCGCGCGGGAAGCGCGGGTTCTGCTCTATGGCCTTTTGATAAGCTTCAACCGCCTCTTGCATGTTGCCCTGGCGGGCGGCCGCGACGCCCAGGTCGTGGTAGGCCCAGGGGAAGTGTGGCCGCTGCTCTATGGCTTTGCGGTACGCATCCATGCCTTCCTGAATATTGCCTTGCCGCGAGAGCGCCCGGCCGAGCTGGTAGTATGCTTCCGGGTAAGCGGGCTGCTCGTCTATCGCCGCGCGGGCTTCGCTGGCGGCGTCGGTGAGGCGGCCCATGCCGAAAAGGGCGCGGCTCAGCTCGAAGTGTGCCTGCGGAAATCGCGCCCGGCGCTGGGATATGGCGGCCGTGAAAGAGTCGGCCGCGCCCGTGAGGTCTCCCCTTTCAAGCAGCACGCGGCCGAGCTCGAACTGGGTGTCGGGGTAGGTGCCGTGCCGCTGGTCGAGCGCCTTGCGCAGCGCCGCCGCCGCCTGGTCCAGGTCGCCGCGCCGCGCATAGGCGACACCGATATGGTGCCACGCTTTGGGGAATTCGCCCTGGCGCTGTTCTATGGCGCGGTTCAATGCTTCTATCGCTTCGTCGAAATCGCCTCGCCTGAGAAGCGCTATCCCAAGGTTGTGGAAGGCCCACGGGTGATTGCCGCCGCGCTGTTCTATAGCCTTGCGGTAAGCCTCGACGGCTTCGCGGTACTGGCCGCGCCGCGCGAGCGTGAGTCCGAGGCTGTAGTAGGCATCGGGGTTATCGGGCTGCTGTTCGATTGAGGCTTGCAGCGCCTCGACCGCCGCGTCCAGGTCGCCCACGTCCAGGAGCGCCCGCGCGAGCTGATAGTGCGCTCGCGGGAAATTGCCCTGCCGCATCTGAATCGCCATGCGGTAGCTGCTTATAGCTTCGTCGAGCCAACCTTTGTTATAAAAGACAAGGCCCTTGTCGAGATACTGTTGTGCTGTCGAGAGAGAGCCGCTCATAAAACCTGCTCCTGAGGCGTTAAGGCCACCGCGCCTGGGTGAAGAGATCAAGAATTCGTTCGATCCGGTGAGGTGAATCGATTTGCCCGTTGTTCGAGCTGCCCTAAATATAACACGCCGGCTCAGGTCAGAAAATACCGCTCAGGCAACCCCGGGCATTATTTCGATAATCATAAGTCAGAGGTGTTTAGAGAATGAGCAGATGGGATATTCGGAAGGTGTATTCAATATGAACATACAGAGACTAAAAAAAGCAATGACAGGGGCGGCGCTCGTCGTCGCACTGCTGCTCGGCAGCGGACTTATGGTGACTACGGCCGAGGCTCAGAACCGTGGCCGTGACTGGGGCAGGGATAGGAACAGGGACGAGCGCTATGGTCCCTGGCGAAGAGGGGGAGACCGCGATCGCGATTGGGATCGTGACGACGATTGGAACCGCCGAAACCGCAACTCGGGCTGGTGGGGCAATTCGAGGAACAACTACCCCACTCGCGGATACGCCCAGGCTGAATTGCAGAGGGGCTTCCGCAACGGGTTAAAAGAGGGGCGCGATGACGCCCAGGACCGCGACTCGTTCAACCCTAGCAGGCATAGCAGCTTCAGGGACGGCAACTCAGCCTATCGCCAGGGCTTCGCCAATGGTTACCGGCAGGGTTTCCGCGAATACGCCCGCTATCGCGGGTGGTAACCGGCTTCAGCCGATCAATAATAGTCTTGTAGCGGCGGGATAATAAAATTCCGCCGCTATGAGACTCTCGCTGCCATATCTCCAACTACGGCTTTTTGTGCAAAGCGCGCCTTGCTGCTAGAATCTGCCGTATGATTCTAAGAGCCTCCCTCTCGCTCGGCCTCGTTCTCGCGGCGCTGGTTACGACCGGCTACTCTCAGACGCCGCGCACCATGCGCATCGATTACTATCATACGGGCAACGCCACTCACGAGATGTTCAGCCTCGACCGCGTCTCGATAGAGCCGCTCGCCTGGCCCGGCAACCCTCGCAAGACCGTAGACGACACAAACCTCGGCAAGTACGTATTCGAGGTGCGCGACCGCGCCACAAATCGCCTGGTCTATTCGCGCGGGTTCGCTTCGATCTACGGCGAATGGGAGCTTACCGATGAAGCGAGAAACATGAACCGCACTTTTCATGAATCGCTCCGGTTTCCCGCGCCCGCCTCGCCCGCGCAGGTGATATTAAAGAAGCGCGATTCGGTGAACGCGCTGCGCGAGGTCTGGACCTTCGTCATCGACCCGAAAGACATGTTCGTCAACCGCTCCCAGTTGCCCGCGCCCGCCCCGCTCATCGAGATCGAAAAGAACGGCGACCCGGCCGTCAAAGTAGATTTTCTGATATTGGGCGATGGCTACACGGCGCGCGAGCGCGACAAGTTCCAGCGCGACGCGCGAAGGCTGCTCGACGTTCTTTGGGCGACATCGCCGTTTAAGGAGAGGCGAAGAGATTTCAACGTGTGGGGGCTTTGCCCGCCCTCGGCCGAGTCGGGCATATCGCGCCCGTCAACGGGCATTCACCGCGCGTCGCCCATAGGGACGACGTATGACGCGTTCGGCTCGGAGCGATACATACTGACATTCGATAACCGCGCCCTTCGCTCTGTCGCGCAGTTCGCGCCCTACGAGTTCGTAGAGATATTGACGAACACTCGCACGTACGGCGGGGGCGGGATATTCGGCCTGTACGGCACCGTGGCCGCCGACAGCGATCAGGGGCCTTACATATTCGTCCACGAATTCGGCCATCATTTCGCGGGGCTCGCCGACGAGTATTACACCTCGTCGGTCGCCTACCTGCCTTCGGCGATAAGGACCGAGCCCTGGGAGCCGAATGTCACGGCGCTGTTGGAGCCGGAGAACCTGAAGTGGAAAGACCTGGTCGAGCCGGGGACTCCCATCCCCACGCCGTGGCAGAAAGAGGAGTACGAGCGCCACTCGATTGAGTATCAGAAAAAGCGCGCGGCGATTCGGGCCAACAATCGCCCGGAAGAAGAGATGGAGCAGCTCTTTCGCGAGAATCGGGTTTTTGAAGTCTCGCTTTTTGCGCGAGAGAAGTATCGCGGCAAGGTCGGCGCTTTCGAGGGGGCGAACTACGAAGCGAAAGGTTATTATCGCCCGGAAGTGGACTGCATAATGTTTACGCGCAGCAAGGATTTCTGTCGCGTCTGCCGCCGCGCCGTCGAGCGGGTCATCGATCTCTACTCAGCGCGGTAGCGTGTCAGGTTATATAATTTGGATTGGGATTTTTCAGGACGCTTTTGATTCGAGGTCTTCCACGCGCACCAACAAGTCTCGATGGTTAGCTTGTATGGTCAGCAGGTTGTCGTTAAGTATCTCTATCTTTCGCTCGACCTTGCGGAATCCCTGTATTAACATCTTGTCGCAGTTGAGAAAACTCGGCTTTCCATGCGATCACTTAAATGATTCATCACGCAAGTCCCTCCTTAATCTTCTCCAACACGGTATCAAGGGTGGGCTTCGTCACCGCATCGTCAGTCATAATGAACCTCTAGCAAGAAGCTATTCCAGGGTTACACGACGAAGTATATCTCACTTTGTCGCAAATTCGCGACGCAAACCGCAGCTTTGCTCGATGGCGGTTTACAAAAAAATAGCAGCCTCAAACTTCGAGGCTGCTATTTTTATTTTAGCCCGCGAGCACGAGGACTAGAAGCTGAACTTCAAGGCGAGCTGTATCTCGCGGGGACGGCGGGTGCTGAATACCTGCCCGAACTGCGAGCCGGTAGCCTGGAAATTCTCGATGCTCGTGAATGCCGGGTCGGTCGGCAACAGGTTCGGGACGGTCTGGAATATATCGTTGACCGTCGTCTTGTTGAAGATGTTGAAGAACTCCGCGCGAAGCTGTATGCGGTAATTCTCTTTCCATCGCCAGTTCTTCGAAAGATTCAGGTCGGTCTCATAGACGGTCTGGAAGCGGAACGGCGCGCGGCCCGAAGTCCCTATCTCGCCCACAGCCGTCGGGACGAAGGCCAGAGGGTTGATGTAGTAGGGAATGCGGCTCACGCCGGTTGGGACGTTTTCAAACGGGTCCGAAACCTGGTCGGGGCGCGTGCCTCGCGGTCCGGGCAGCGTTCCCTGAACGACGCGATTCAAAGGCAGGCCGGTCATCGCGGTCGTTATGCCCGCGACTTCCCATCCGCCCAGTACGTGACGCAGCGCCGACGTGGACATAAAGCCGTCGGTCGGATACGGCACTTCGTAAACGTAGCTCGCCTTGAAGACGTGAGTGCGATCATAGCGAGATACCGCGCGCTCGATAGCGAAATCCGTGCGAATTTGCGGCAGGTCAATCGCGTCGCGGTCGTTGGTCGAGTCGGTCAGGTTCTTCGACCAGGTGTAAGAAAACTGGGCCGACAGTCCATGAAATCTCTGCACCTTCAGCGCGCTTATCAGCGCGTGATAGCGGAAGGTAGCGGTCGTCTGCCGGTCGGTGATCGTGGTGTAGCCGCGGAAAGGCCGCGCCAGATTTATGCAGTTGTTCGGGTTGTTGGCCGCGTTGAGCGCCGGGTCGCAGCCCGCAACGCCCCTTGCCGCGTTGAGTATCTCCTGCGGCGTCGGCGCGTTTAAATCTACCGGGCGGGTCTGGTGATTACCGGCCGACCCGAGGTAGCCGATCTCAAAACCGGCGTTGCGCCCGACCTGCCTCTGTATGGTCAGGTTCCACTGCTGCGTGATCGGGGTGATGAACGGGTCGGAAGTGGTGATCAGCGACCGCGCCGCCAGCGTTCCCGGAGGCGTGCCCGCCGACGGGTTGTTGTAGAGGATGGGCGTTGTGGCGGTGCCGGTCAAGGTTACCGTATTGGCGAAAGGCGGATTGACGAAGGTGTTCTGTTCGAGGATGCCGATCAGCACCTGGTCGTAGTATATGCCGTAGCCGCCGCGTATGACGGTCTGCTCCGGCCCGCCCGTAAGCGCGCCAACCACGCCGCCATCCGCGCCGGGGCTCCACGCAAAGCCGAAGCGCGGCCCCAGGTTGTTCTTATCGACTTTCTGTACGCGGCGGCCGAACGGAGAGGTCGAGCCCCCGATCACGATGCCGTTTAGCGGATCGCCTGAGCCGCGAGTGAACGCCGTGCAGGTCGCGTTCGCGCATTGCAACGCCCTCGTCGGGTCAAACCTTTCGGGTAAGAACGCCGTGAAGACGTTATCTCTATCGTAAGGCATGCGGAAGTACTGGTAACGCATGCCGTAATCTATCTGAAGATTCGGGCGGGCTTTCCATGTATCCTGCGCGTAGAACTCGGTGCGGCCGAACCTCAGGTGGTTCGTGATGTCAACTTCGGATTCGGTGTAGCTCGAAGCCCGGCTGAGCAGGAAGTCCGCGAGGCCGAGGCCGTTTCCTACGCCGGTCCTTCGCGTCTGGAGCCCGGTGAAGCTGAAAGTGCCCTGAGTATTATTCGCGGCATTCTCGTTCTTCTGCTCCCAGCTTATGTCCGCCCCGAACTTGAACGTGTGCGCCCCGGTCACCCACGTCAGGTTATTCCTCGGGTTGAAATTCTTGTACTCGATGTCGATGAGCTGGTTCGCGCCCAGAGTCGGGAACCCGGTGATCGCTATAAAAGGCGGCAGGTTCGAGTTGTTCTGAGGGAATAGCTCGGTGTTGGGGATGTCGATAACATCGCGCCTCCACTGCCCTATGAGGTCGCTCGAAATGCGGTTCCCCGACATGTTGAACGACAGCTCGTTGACGACTGTTGGCGAGAAGGTGCTCGTGAGGTTGACCGAAAAGATCTGCCCCGGAGTATTCGTCCTGGTCGTCGCGATGTTGGGGAAAACCGGAGCGGCGCCGAGAGGATTGAAGAGCCCTCCCTGCTCGCGGCTCTGGCTCAGGTCGTGCGTATAGCGCCCCATCAGGCGGTGGTCGTCGTTGATGGTGTGATCTATGCGCAAGGTCTCCTGGCGCGTGTTCTGCAATCCGGGCGCGGTCGCGAATATGCGGTTAGGGTCGCGACCCGGTGTCGTTGCCGCGATGGTCGGCTCGGGATACAGATTCAGTATGGCGAGCGCCAGTGGATCGATTCGGCCGCTCGGTATTATGTTTCCGGGGAACGGCAACCCGGTATTCGGGTCCACGATCACGCTGGCGGGGGTCTGCGAGAAATCGCCCCGGCGCTCTCTCAGCGACGGCACCGTCAGGAAGGCTTCGGCCGGCTGGCGAATGATGCGACGAAACTCGTGCGACCAGAAGAAGAACGTTCGCTCTCCGCCTCGCGGATAGACCTTTGGAATCCATACCGGGCCGCTGAAGGTATAGCCGAAGTTGTTGTAGCGAAGCGTCGAGCGCGGGGCGCGCTGGTCGCCGCACTCTTTTCCGAGCGCGGGCGGGAGGCCGTCATCGCAGATAGCGGCCCGCCGCGTTGCTTAGAAAGCTGTTGGCGTTCAGCCTGTCATTGCGGAAGAATTCATAGGCGCTGCCGTGAAAATCGCGCCCGCCGCCGCGGGTGATGACATTTACGACGCCGCCCGAGGCGCGGCCGAACTCCGCCGTCGGCACCGAGGTGATGATCCTGAATTCTTGAATCGAGTTGAACGGTGGGCGTCGAAAGCAGCGTGATGTTCGACCCCACGTCAACGTTCCCCACGCCGTCTACGAGATAGTTTGTGGAGTTGCGGCGATTGCCCGCGATGCTGATGCTTGTGATCGCCAGCCCGCCGATTCCCTGTTCGGCCGCGTCGTCGCTCGTGACGCCCGGCACGAGCGTGAGCAGTTGCAGGAAGCTGCGGTTGTTGAGCGGTATCTCGACTATCTTCCTGTTCTCGACCACGTCGCCCACGGTCGGGGATGATTGAATGATCGGCGCGTCGGCCGTGACGGTAACCGTTTCGGTCACCGCGCCGGTTTCGAGCTGCACGTTAAGGAGCTTTCTATCGTTGACGAAAAGCTCGACCTCTTTGTTTATGAACTCTTTGAACCCGGTGGCCTTGACCGAAAGGTCATAGACGCCGGGCGGAACGAGGGTAAGCGAATAATACCCCTCTTCATTAGATAGTGTCTTGCGCTCTTCGCCCGTGCGCAGATGCTTGAGCGTCAGGTCGGCGCCGGCTACGACTGCGCCGGACTGGTCGGTCACCTGCCCGGTTATAGTGCCGGTCGTCTCCTGTGCTTTAACGCTCACCGCGCTGAACAAAAGGAGCGCAGCCGCAAAGGACGCAAGCAGCTTCTTAGCTCTTTCCATTTTAGCTCCTCCAAATCCGATTGATGCAGAATGGTTAGTCTCAACCACAGATTATTACTCTTGTCGCGGCCATTATTTACTTCCAGCCTGCCGGCGTTTATCTGCGGTCTGGGAAGATTATCACACGCCTATATCAGTAGCCAGTGGCCGGTCGGTTTGTACCCCAAATTCGCTATATGAAATCTCAGATGCCATTTCACCGACTCCTGATAACTGATTACTGACCATAGGCAACCGTCTCAGTAGATCAAGTACTTCTTTCTCGTGGCGGCAAAATCCGAAAGGCCCGCCTGCCATAGCGCTGTTACATCCGCGGGCGTCTTGCCTCCCTTTAGCGCGGCAAGCACCTCGCGGTTCACAAGCAACCTTAAATAATCGTCAATCTTCCAGTCGCCCGCGTGCAGCCGGCGCAACTGGTAAGCTATCTCGATGCCGGTCGCCACGGGCCGGAACGCGTCGCGGTTAGTGACTATTATGTTCACGCCGCCGCACTCTTCGCCCGCGAATTTCGACGCGCGCGGGGTGAAGCGCACCGGCACGAATCGCACCCCGGCCAGCCCCGCCAGGTTGAGCGCCTCCGACAGCCTCAGGCCGTCGAGCCACGGCGCGCCGATCACCTCAAACGGCGTATCGGTGCCGCGCCCGACCGACAGGTTCGTCGTCTCAAGCAACCCGACGCCCGGATAAAGCACCGCCTCGGTGAGGCTACGCATGTTCGGCGACGGGTTCACCCACGTCAGGCTTGTCATGTCGAAATAATCCGCGCGCCGCCAGCCCTCCATCTTTATCACCTGAAGCTCCGCGCCGATCTTGCGCTCGGCGTTAAAGAGCATCGCCAGCTCGCCGACCGTCATCGCGTGGCGCACGGGGATCGGGTGATAAGAGGTGAAAGTAAATTGCGGCTGGTCCGTAAGCTCGCGCTCGGCCACCGGGCCTTCGATTTCGTAGCCGCCAATCGGGTTCGGCCGGTCGAGCACGACGAACTTTATACCGTTTCGCGCCGCCTCTTCCATCGCGTAGCCGCACGTCGTTATGTATGTGTAAAACCGCGCGCCGATGTCCTGTATGTCGAAGACTATCGTGTCTAGCCCCGCGAGCATCTCGCGCGTGGGCCGGCGGCGGTCCTTGTCATAGAGGCTATAAATCGGGAGCCCGGTCTTTTCGTCGCGGGCGCTCGCGACGTTTGCGTCTTCCATGCCGCGAAGCCCGTGCTCGGGCGAGAAGAGCGCGACAAGTTTCAGGTTCTTTGCCCCCGCGAGCACGTCAATCGTCGAGCGGCCCGCGCGGTTGCGCCCGGTGTGGTTCGTGATCAGCCCGACGCGGCGGCCTTCCAGTTGTTTGAAATTATCGCGCTCCAGCACATCGATACCAGTAAGCACCGGGTGGAGCAATCCCTGCGGCGCGGTCCGGTTGAGCGGCGCGCGCTGAGTCTCGGCATAAGGCGGCGCGATGATGTAATCGAAGACCTGCGCGTAAGGCGGCCGGACGATGGAGCCCGCGGTGATGGTCGCGACCGCCGAACGGAGCCTTGTGACGCTCGTCTTATCGGCCGGGTGAACGCGGTTCGTCAGCAGCACGACGAAGCTCTGGCTCGCGGGGTCGATCCACAGGCTCGTGCCGGTGTAGCCCGTATGGCCGAATGAGCCGACGGGGAACAGGTCGCCCCGGTTTGCGGAAAAAGATGTGTTGACGTCCCAGCCAATCCCTCGCATCTGCGCCGAGGGGAGCGATGCGGCCCTGACCATCCGCTCGACCGTGTAGGGCGCGAGCACGCGCCTGCCCGCGTACTCTCCTTTATTAAGGATCATCTGGCAAAAGATCGCGAGATCGTCGGCCGTCGAAAACAGCCCCGCGTGCCCCGCTATTCCGCCCATCGCGTAAGCGCGCGGGTCGTGGACTTCGCCGCGCATAAAGCGCCCTTCGCGCGATTCGGTCGGAGCGATAGGCGAGCGCCGGGTTTGCGGGCCGCGTTGCGCACCGCTCGACGCCGGGCTGAAGCTTGTATCAGCCATGCCGAGCGGCGCGAATATGTTTTCGCGCGCGAATTCATCCGTCGGCCTGCCCGATACGCGGCGGACGATTTCGGCCGCGACAATATAGCCCACGTCGGAATAGAGGAACCGCGCGCCGGGGTCGTAGATCGGCTGAAGCTCATAAATCTTTTCGAGCGGATTGACGTTGCCTATGTAATCCGAAATGTCGTTGTCGGGGACGAACCCGGCGCGGTGCGTCAGCAGTTGCTCTATGGTGACGCGCTCTTTGCCGCGCTTGCCGAATTCGGGGATGTGGAGCGCCACGGGGTCCGCAAGCGAGAGCTTCCCGCGCTCGACCAGTATCATTATTGAAGTCGCGGTCGCGACGACCTTCGTAAGTGACGCAAGGTCGAAAATGGTGTCGAGCGTCATCGGCTCGCGTTTCGGGATGAGCGCGCGGTCGCCAAAGGCTTTTCTATAGACGATGCGCCCCTTGCGGCCGACGACCACTACCGCGCCGGGCGTCTCTTTGCGGTCGATTGAATCGCGAACCGCCACGTCGATTCTCGCCAGCCGCTCCGAAGACATGCCGACCGATTCGGGCGAAGCCTCGACGAGCCGGGCAGCGGGCTTTTCGGCTGTCCGGTTCGCGGCGCGTTGCGCGAGTCCGTAGAGCGGCAGCAAAAAGTTGATCGCAACAACCGCGGCTGTTGACCTGAGTAAAAGTGTGTGAGTTTTTTTTATGATCTTGTCCTTTAATTAATCTCCGGCCTGCCCGGCCGCCTCCGGCGCGCGCTCGAAGAGCAAACTCGTCGCGTACCCGACGCCGAAAGTCACCGCCGAGCCTATGAGCACGTACCACTGCCACGACACGCTCACGCGCGCCCAGACATATACCATCGTAGCGACGCCCGCGAGGACGCCGACGAGCGCCGCCGATTGCCTCACTCTCCGCGTGAGCGTTCCCAGAAAGAAGAGTCCGAGTATCGGCCCGTTTGTAAACGAGGCTATCGAGAGGACCGTGTCTACTATGCGGCGGTCGCGCCCGATGGCGTAAAGCGCGGCCCCGATCTGCACTACGCCCCAAAGCGCCGTGAACCCGTGCGAGACTTTCAGGTAATGCTGCTCGGTGCGGTCGGGCGCGACGAGCGGTTGATAAAAATCCTTTAGCGCGGTCGAAGCGAGCGCGTTGAGCGACGACGACATCGCCGCCGCGAGCATCGCCGCGATCACAAGCCCTACGACTCCGGTCGGCAGTTGCGTGACGATAAAATGCGAAAAGACCCGGTCGGGGGTGATGTCGGGCGGGAGCGGTTGCTGTTGATAAAAGGCGAACAGCATCACCCCGATCAATAGAAACATCACGAACTGCGCGAAGACTATCGCGCCGCTCACAAGCAGCGCGGCCGCGGCCTGGCGCGGTCCCTTGCTGCACAGGTAGCGCTGCACCATGTATTGATCGGTCCCGTGAGTGGAGGTCGTCAAGAACGCGCCGCCGATTACCCCCGCCCAGAACGTATAGCTGCGCGAAAGGTCCCACGTGAAATCGAAGACCTGGAACTTGCCCGCGGCCTCGCCCAGCGCGACGACTTCGCCCCAGCCGCCCTGTATGCGGTCGAGCAGTATGACGGCCGCAACCACCGCCCCCAGCACGTATATGAAAAGCTGTATGACCTCTACCCAGATGACCGCCGTTATGCCGCCGAGGTATGTGAAGACGATCATCACCGCGCCGATTATGAGGATCGACTTCCAATCGGCGAGCCCCGTCAGCACCGCCAGCGGAATGGCCGTCGCGTATATGCGCACGCCGTCGGAAAGCGAGCGCGTCACGATAAACAGCGACGCGGCCGCGCGCTTGACCGAGCCGCCGAAGCGCCGGTCGAGTATCTGATAGACCGTAAAGAGCTCGCCTCGGAAATAGAGCGGGATGAAGAGCGCCACGATGATGAGGCGGCCCACCATGTAGCCGATGACCAGTTGGAGGAAAGTGAAGTTGCCGCCTACGCCGCCCGTGGCCGCGAAGGCGAAGGCCGGGACGCTTATAAAGGTGACGACCGACGTTTCGGTCGCGACGATAGATGCGGAGATCGCCCACCACGGGACATCGCGGTCCGAGAGGAAGTAATCGCGCAGGTCACGCTGGCGGCGGCTGAAGGCCCAGCCGAGCAGGACCACACCGGCCATGTACGCGATGATGATAATCAGATCAAGCGCGTGAAGTTGCATAGAAAGATGCTAGATATCAGGCGTCGGGGCCGCCGCGCTATGATAATAACGCCGCGAGTGCTGAAACTACTAACATCTTACCTCGGACATCTGACATCTTTTTTGAGCCAGCTTTACTGCGCCGATGGTCGGCGGGAAGAGCGGAGCGCCGATCTCGGATTGAGGAGCAACATCGAGCATTGACGAACGAAAACTATTTAAGACGAGCTCGCCCGATTTGAAGACGCTGCCGATGCACGCGACGCGGAACCGGCGCGACTGGAATCCTAACCGCCTGATGACGGACGCGGCCATCTCGGCAAGCTCGCGCCCCGCGCCCTCAAGTATGTCGCACGCCACGCGGTCGCCCGCGCGCGCCGCTTCGGCGACCAGCTCGGCTAGCGAGGCGATCTCCACCGGCTCGGAGTCGGAATTGTATATGACGCCGGGCAGGTCGCTCGCGTTCGTCACCCCGAGCCGCTTGCAGACGGCCTGGGTGAGGAGCGTCTGAGGTGAGCGGCCGTCGAACGACGACACGACGGCCTTGAGCGCGCGGCGGGCAATGTCGTAGCCCGACCCCTCGTCGCTCATGGTCGGCCCCCAGCCGCCCGAACGCACGATCTCTCCCGCCTCGCTTATCCCCATTGCAATCGAGCCGGTGCCCGCGATGACGATGACGCCTGGGCGGCCGTCGAGCGCGCCTTCGAGCGCGGCCCGCGCGTCGCTGACCAGCTCGAGGTTCGCCAGCCCGAGCGCATGGTCGAGCGCATCCTTCATCGTGTCGTGATGTATCGGGTGGTTGATGCCGGCTATGGCGGCGCAGGCGGAAGTGAGCTGGCTATATTTCAAGCCCGCGCGCATTGATGCTTCCGCCACCGCGTGCTCTACGTTGGAGACGGCCTGTTCGAGCCCGACGCGCAGAGGGTTGGACGCGCCGCTTATGGCTTCTCCACAGACGCGGTACGACGAATCGGTTATTACGGCGTGGGTCTTGGTGCCGCCGCCGTCTATGCCGAGGAAGAAGACTTCTCGCGTATCGGACCCGTGATTGAATCCCATTCTGCGGGGTGACATCCGCGGGGGCTCGGCGGAGGTTCGCGTAAGAGATTTAGACATAATACTCACAACTTTCTGGGGCGCTTTTTGCCGCGCCTCTTAAACATCAAGAAGGACCGTGCGCGCCAGATGAGGCGGCGCGTCAGGGTTCATGTCGCGGCTTGTGGCCCGCCAGTAAGCCAGAAGCTGACCGGTGTGCGCATAAAGCGCGGGCCGAAACATCTCCGCAACCCCGTCGCCGGGGAGAACATATCTTTCAGCGTGAGATTCGCGCGGGGATTCCGGCGCGTCTTCTTCGCTCGAAACCGTGAGGGCGGCAGCGCCGGTCTCCTCTATCTCCGCAAGCAGCCGCTGCGCGTGCTGGCGCTCGGCCGCTACCGGAAAGATGATCACCTGATCGGTCTCTATGAGCGTCGCCTTCGGGCCGTGGCGGAATTCGAGCGTGCGATGGCTCACGGCGGTTTCCACCGCCATCTCGGTTAGCTTTAAAGCGCATTCGTCGGCGAGCCCCTTCATGGGGCCGGACCCGAGGAAGAAGAAGCGGCCTATCGGGCCGCGCTCGGCCATCGCGCGAAAGACCTCTTCGGACAATCTGAGCGATTCGTTTATCAATTCCGGCAATCGCGCGATCTCGCCGTAATGCCGGGAGCCGCTCGCGCCGTCGGCGAGCAGGTAGAGCCCGATGAGCATCGAGGTGAAAGCTTGAGTCATGACGACCGAGCGCTCGTAGCATTCATCAAACGCAAGCTCGGCGTCGCACACTTCGGCGACCGTGCCGCCCTGCTCGCCCGTGATGGCGAGCGCGCGGGCGCTATAGTCGCGCTTCAAACGCTCTACGGCGAGCCGCACTTCGGTCGTGCCGCCGCTGCGCGATATGGCGATGACTAGCGGGCGTGCCGCCGGCCTGAGATAGTGATCGGGGAAGTGCAACAGCTCAGACGAAGGCACGGCCGCGACGGGCCGATCAAGCATCTCGCTCCAGGCGAACGAGGCGCACGCGGCGAGATTATGAGACGAGCCGCAGCCGGTGATTATTATGTCGGAGTACTGGTCGAGCGGCAGCAACTGGCGAAAAACGGCGAGGCGGCCCGGCGCGCGTTCCATGGTAGCCTTCGACGAGCGCGGCTGGTTGTAAATCTCGCTGAGCGTAGCGGGTGACTGCTCTTCTTCTGCGTACATCAATATACCTTTCAGAGCCTTAAGTACTCTTATAACCCTCCGCTCCCGGCTTGTAAAACGAATTGTTTTTATGGAAACGATAACGAATCGTTTTGCTCGCTTTGTTGTTTCCATCACTTACCCGAGAATATAGACGAATTTGTCCACAAAGAGGATATACAGAAAAAGATTGAAAGCCACACCGGCCTCGGCGACGGGGCCTCAGTGATACCCGCGGGTTAACCCACGAAGTCAAAAAAGTCCGACGATCAGCCCATAATCTGACGTCGCGAATCTTTATCACCGATATTTTTCCAGCGCGTAATTGAATAGCTATGCTGAACGGACGTAGAATGATCCTGGCTTTACCTCGGATGGTCCTTCTCAAGGAGGCGGGATTATGAGAAAGCGAATCGCGCATAGAAATCACCGGGGCGCACTCTTAGCCTTAACTCTCTGCTGCCTCTCTTTCATGATCTTATGCAATACAGGTAAAGCATCCGGCCAGCAAGGCTCCCCCGACCCGATTCGGGTCGGCCCATTCGTTACGGATCAGGGCGCTACCTGGGCCGCTGTCAACAACGGCATCACAAGTCAATTTGTCAACGTGCTCGCGATAGACCGTCAATCGCCAGAGACGATTTACGCCGGCACGTCGGGCGGGGTGCGGCCATCCGACGCGCCATGGATCAACACGCTCTTTATCGACGGCAAAAAGCTCGTGATTCGCGGCCAGTACTTTGACGAGAAAGCGGTGATACTGCTCAATGGTCAAGAGCAGAAGACAAAGAACGATGAGACAGAGCCTGCCTTCCTTCTTATAAGCAAGAAGGGAGGAAAGAAGATCAAGAAGGACCCCGCCACCACGATACAGATAAGAAATTCTAACGGGAAATTATCGCAGGAACTGATAATCTGGCCTCCGATCAAGTGATAAGGCGCGAGCTTGGATTATTGGATTAGATGAAGGTCAGACTCTTTACGATACCAATCGCCGGTCTGGCCTTCGCCGAGTTCTTGTCATTACTCGGTAATCAGATTGCCGTGGTGGCCGTCCCCATACTGGTATTGCAATACACCGGCTCTCCTCTGGTTACGGCCATCGCCGGCTCGGCCAACGTCGTTCCGATTGTGGCAGCCGCATTCCTGGGCGGGAGGGCCATCGACAGGTTTGGCGCATGGACGCTCAGCGTGTTAGCCGATCTGTTGAGCTCTATTTCGGTCCTCGCCCTGCCGCTGGCTTTTTTGTATATCGGCAATATCTCTCCCGCCTTGATCTTTTTCCTGGTCTTTGTCGGCGCGTTGTTCGACCCGACCGGGGTTGCCGCCCGTCAGACGCTTGTGCCCGGTCTGGCAAGACTCGCCGGCAAACCTCTGGAAAGAGTAAACACGCTTCGCGGAGGGCTCGAAAACGGCGCCGATTTCATCGGGCCGATTATCGGCGTCGGTTTGATCGGCTCAATCGGCATTATCAATACCTTTTTCGCGAATGCCGCAAGCTTCCTCCTCTGCGCCGTCATATTCGCTCTGGCGGTTCCAAGAAAACGTAACAGATCAACGGAAAGCCACGGCGGCGATCTCTTATTAGGCGCGCGTTTCATCTTTCGACAGCCGCGACTCAGACCGCTCGCGGCGATGGGGGTGATCGCAAGCTTCGTGATCATACCTTTTCTAGGGTTACTGCTGCCCGTGCTGGCTATCCAGGTCTTTGACGACACCGCTTTGCTCGGCATATGCCTGTCGGCGTTTGGAGCCAGCGCAACGCTCGGCGCTTTATCATTTTCAAAGCTCACCCGGTTATATTCGCGGTCGGTCATATATTATGGCGGATTGTTGCTGACCGCTTTTGCGATTGCCCTTTGTGGAATTCTTACAACCGGGTATGGTGTCGTGCTGTCGGCCGTACTGGCGGGCTTGCTGCTGGGGGCGGGCAATCCGCTGGAGCAGACTATCCTGCAAGAAGAGACGCCCAAAAAACTCGCGGGGCAGGTCTTTACGTCGCTGAGCGCAATAAGGTTTGGCGCGGGCCCGCTCGGTCTGCTTGCGGCGGGCATTTCAACAGAGCTCGCCGGCGTAAGAGCGGTACTGGTTCTGGCAGGCGGCTTACTGGCAGTCGCCGCGGCGTGGGGCTGGCACATTGCGCCGTTGCGAGGGAAGAAAGAGCACCTCGCAAAACAGGTGTGACTTACGCGCGGGAGCCGCGGGTTCAAAAACCGACTTTGCCGGAGGCCGTTCTATGGCTATGATAACCATTCTTTATAAGTTGGATCGCTAGACAATGCGCGGAGGAAAGAACTAATACATGGACTGGATCTCTGACCCGCAAGCGTGGATCGCCTTCTTGACGCTGTTCAGCCTGGAAATCGTGCTCGGCGTTGACAACATCATCTTCATATCGATCCTATCGGGGAAACTGCCCGCCGAACAGCAGGCGCGGGCTCGCTACATGGGACTCGGGCTCGCGATGCTGATGCGAATAATACTGCTCCTTTCGCTGTCGTGGGTCATCGGGTTGACTTCGCCGCTATTCGCCGTCTTGGGGCAAGAGATTTCCGGACGCGATCTGATCTTGATCCTCGGCGGGCTCTTTTTGCTCGGCAAGGCTACCTTCGAGATTCACGATAGTCTCGAAGGCGAGCAGGGCCACGCATCCGCGAAAGTTCAGCCGACTTTTGTCAGCGTTCTCATACAGATATTTCTGCTCGACGCCGTCTTCTCGCTCGATTCGGTAATCACCGCGGTCGGCATGGTAGACCAGATCGGGATCATGATTTCGGCGGTCGTCGTATCGATCATTTTCATGATGGCGTTTGCCGGCCCGGTCGGCAGTTTCGTCCAGCGCCACCCTACGGTCAAGATGCTGGCTTTAAGCTTCCTGCTGCTCATAGGGCTGACGCTTATCGTCGAAGCCTTCGAGATACACATCCCGAAGGGCTACGTCTATTTTGCGATGGGCTTTTCGGTCTTCGTCGAGATGCTCAATCTACGCCTCCGCAAAAAACGAGACCCGGTCGATCTGCACGAGCGCTATGCGCCCGATGAAAAGGTTAAGCCGGCCGTCGAAGCAAAATAGCGGTTTTTAGCGGTACGCCCAACCAGACCTTTACCTTCCCGGTATCATCCGGGCACGCCTCGGCGTGTCCGGCCACGGACAGAGCCATACAAAATTGTACTGTTATGTATTTTTTCATTTCTTAATGCCTCTTCTTTGATAGTGAATTCGTAAATTCCGAGGCTTTTTGCTTATAAGTGGTGCCGAGTTAAGGCATTTCAATTGCTTGTGAGTAGCTAGGCCGCCGAAGTTGAAAAGGTTGAGCAAGTAGGGTTAAGGAGAATAGTTATCATGAATAAACAACAGACAATGAACCGCTGGGGACTGGCCGTTGCGCTGGCACTGATGGTTTTGCCCTTAGGGGGGCTTTATTGGTTCTTATCATCTGCGCAGGGGGTAAAGGCTGACAGCCTTGGCGAGGGAAGGCATCTGTCTCAGATAGCCGGGCAACTCTCGCGGGAAATCGGAAAACTGGAAAAGAGGGGCGGCTTCGAGCTTGCGGCGCACGTGCTGTCAGTCCACAGCAAAGTCCCCGCATACGAGTTATTGGCGCGCGGCGTGAAGATGAAAGATCTAAGCACGGCCGCGATGGCAGCGAGGATCACGGGCCAGGACCTTGAGTATGTGAGCGGATTCCTGGCGTCGGGCGCCACTATCGAAAAGCTGTTACTCGACTCGAAGGGCGACGAGGAGGAAGCCTCCAGGCTGATGCGTTCGGCCATTATTGGCGCGCGCAACAACCGCGGGAACGCTGAGAACCTGGCCCTTGACTCGGATGGCGACGGGCTCGCGAACGCGATGGACCCGGACGTTGACAACGATAAGCTGCTCAATCAGGAAGATCAGGACATCGACGGCGACGGGGCGCTCAACGGCGCGGACGAGGACGTGGACGGCGACGGCATGGGCAACGGGTCGGATGACGACGCGGACGGAGACCTGATCGCCAATTACGATGACGCCGACATAGACGCCGACGGCATATCAAACGAATCGGATGACGATAAGGATGGAGACGGCGTCGCGGACATCAATGACGGGGATGCCGATGGCGACGGTATAAACGATAATAGCGAAGGCGGCTTCAGCCCACAGGATTCTGGAAGGGGCGGAGGCGACGACGACGATGACGACGACGACGACGACAACAGCAATGGAAACGGGAACGGAAACCGCAACGGGAATGGCAACGGAAACGGTAATGGGAACGGCAACGGGAATGGCAACGGAAACGGCAACAGGAATAACAACGGCAACGCAAACGGCAACAATAACGGCAACGGTAACGGCAACAATAACGGAAACGGCAACGGCAATGGAAACGGGAATGGTAATGGAAACGGAAACGGGAATGGAAATAGTAACCGCCCCGGTTCCACCGACGATTTCAAAGGCCGTATCCAGTTCATGCCGAATCAGGTAATCGGGACCTGGATAATTGATGGGCGCACGGTCGTCGTTACTCTCTCGACGAGGCTCCAGGGCAACCTGCGTCTCGGAGTGAAAGCGAAGGTCGAAGGCTTTTTCCGCCTGGACGGGTCGTTTGAAGCCACCAGGGTCAAAAAGAAAAGCAGCTAGGTTCTAGCCTCAACTCCGAGGGATGCTCCGGCATCCCTCGGACTCTCACAACCAATCTCAAAAACATTTCAATCGTTTCTCCCGCCGACCACCCCTCGCCTTAGTAAGTTACTCACAGGACAAAGACCGAAGTTGCGGCAACGCGAGCCGAGAGCGTATAAACTATACTCGGATTATGACGACGGGGCTTCCCACTTCCAAAACCGAGGTCGGCAATTATTTTGTCTCCACATACCCCCCGTTCTCCGAATGGAAGCCGGAATATATACCGCGCGCCACAGAAGCGTTAAGCGAGAGGCCGCGCACGGCGGACCCGCTCGGCCTTTACCTTCACATCCCCTTCTGCCGCAAACGCTGCAAATTCTGTTACTTTAAAGTCTACACGGACAAAAACGCTTCGGAGATCGAGCTATACCTCAACGCGCTCATAAAAGAGAATGAGATTTATAGCCGCGCAAACGCGCTGCGGGGCCGAAAGCTAAGGTTCGCGTATTTCGGCGGCGGAACGCCTTCCTACATAAGCGAGCACCAGCTACACAGACTCGTCGAGGGGCTTAACCGGCACGTCGAGCTGGGAGTCGGCCGAAGAGGTAACGTTCGAATGCGAGCCGGGCACCCTTCACAAATCGAAGCTCGAAATGCTCAAGCAGATCGGCGTCACCCGGTTGAGCCTGGGCGTAGAGCATTTCGACGACGATATTCTGAAGGCGAACGGCCGCGCCCATCTGTCGCCGGAAATATATCGCGCCTACGATTGGGCCAGGGAAGTAGATTTCGCCCAGGTCAACATCGACCTCATCGCGGGTATGATGGGCGAATCCGAAAGCAGGTGGCGCGAAACAGTCCGCCGCGCCGTCGAATTGGAGCCCGATTCGGTGACCATATACCAGATGGAGCTTCCCTTTAACACGCTAATATCGCAAGAGATGATTAGTAATGGAATCGAGTCGCCCGTCGCCGATTGGCCGACGAAGCGGCGCTGGGTCGATTACGCATTCGACGAGTTCCAGCAGAAGGGCTACGCGGTGGCAAGCGCGTACACGCTTGCCACTACGAGAAAGCCTTGCCGGTTCATATACACCGACGCGCTGTGGCACGGCGGCGATATGATAGGGCTCGGCGTCTCGTCGTTCTCGCATTTTGGCGGCGTGAATTACCAGAACGCCCGCAACCTTGAAGAGTACGTTCGCCTGCTCGACACCGAGCAGCTACAGTTATGGCGCGCGCTGCCTTTAACGCGGATGCAGAGGCTTATACGCGAGATGGTGCTCCAGCTAAAGACGGGCTCGATTGAAACAGACTATTTTTATCACAAGTTCGGCGTCGATATATGGAGAGAGTTTCAGCCTGTTTACGAGCGATTGGAGCGAGAAGAACTCCTCAAGCGCAACGACGGAAATATAGAGCTGACCCGCCGCGGGCTTCTACAGGTCGATCACTTCCTCGCCGAATTCTTCGAGCAAAAGGTGACAGGAACGAATTAAAGTCTGTCCGATTCGCACCGCTACTTTCTAGATGCTTTACGCTTGTACTCTTTCTTGGGCTTGTAACCCAATCCCCAGACTCTCAGGAGGTCACGGTAGCCATCTTCGATTGATTCCCTGAAATCTACCATTTGAAAGTTTGAAAGTGTCCAGGAGAGCCGTTCATATTTACAGTTTTTGTAAAGTAAAGGAACGATCTTGTTTCTGTATCTCCTATGGTTTAACGCAAACAATAATGCAGCGATGATTCGGCTGATGCTCAAGCGGCTTGCTCAAGCGCTAGCCAAAACAGGTTAGAAAGGGCTTCTCAGACACTCTCTAAACCAGAAATCAAGACATTGGCACACTCGATATTGCAAGAATGCCGATAAACAGGGCTTATTCTCGATGTGCAGTGTACCAAGCTTCTGCATTCTGGTTTAGTAGGTCAGCGCCTTCAACAATACAGTTTCAGTACTTTATGACTAAGGTCTTGACAGGTAACTAATATTACTGTATCTTCTCGCTGTCCCATCAACGTAATTTGAATCTATAAGTCTCTGCCCAAGCTCAGATGTCCCGATTCGATTACTGTCAGTTTTTTGACCGAAACTAATAACTCTAGCGGCAGGTAAGCTCATTCTCCTTATGAGGGGTTTCTTGTTGCGTTGTCCTCACTGATGCGCCCTGAACTTATTTGGGGTTAGCCGGATTCAGTACTCTCATTGAATTCATCTCACCGATTAAGTACTGGTATCACTCCTGCGTACTCAAGGCCATGCGGTTAACCGACGCTATAAGCCGCTCGGTTATGATCGCAGTGGGTAAAACTGTTTACCATTCTTTGTTCATTAAGAACATTTATAGGGGAGTCTAATGAAGAAACGATTGTCATTACGAGTCGCTGCTTACTTACTGTTGCTCCTAGCTTTTTTAGGGGTAAACTTTCCAACTGCAACTAAAGCTCAAACCCAATCTCAACTTGTAGCTCCGGTTGATTTCCACAGGTTCATTGTAAATAACACTGAGCTTGGCACCTTGCTTACTACAAACTTTCAGGAAGGAGTGAACCTGAATTTTGCATCCTACCCCTTCCCCGAAGTAGCAAAAATCGCCGTTCCTCCAGCCCCAGGTTGGACACCAACACCGGGTCAAGGGCTCATCCCATTGTATCGTTTTCACATCACTCAGAATGGGAGAATTTACTACGGCTTTTTCAACGGATTTGCTTCAGGCTCAGGCTACACCTTCCAGGGAATAGCGGGATATGTCTTGCCTGGGGACGGTTCGTTCGGAGGAATCCCACTCCAAGCTTTTTACAGTCAGAGTCGCGGGTACTTTTATACTGTTGGTAGTGAAGTACCAATAGGTTATCCCTACTCGTATGGTTTTGCTTATCATGGTGCGCCGTGTTACCTGCCACAAGGGGGGCTCTTCTCTTGGGACCCGCCGCCGCAGCCGCCGGTATGCGACCCCGATGGCTCACAGCAGCAGGATTGTATTTACAGTGGGGGAAGCTGGAATCAGGATTCTTGCAGCTGCTATTACTTTAATCCCTGTGGAGGAGGGTTGAACAGGCCAATTGATTGCTATGAGCAGCCGGCACTAACGAGTCTTCCTAAAAAAGGCAAAGAGAAGAAGTAGGCCAAAGGCCGAAATATTGGCCTTCACATCAGGCAAGATACACGAGTATGCGTCGCCCTTTCTCCGCCATATCTGTTGCCTGAGCAGGCGCTACATGTGGCGCATTTTTAGAAGTTATCTCAAAAATAGGCCCTGCATTGATCCATTTGGCAAGCCCTGAGCCAATCAGCTGAAATAGTCAGGCAAAGGCCCGGATAGTTAAACCGGGCCTACCTGCCCTCTTTAACAAGAAACTCCACAGCCTCAG
>CAWHTK010000016.1:0-18165 GCA_963832205.1 Blastocatellia bacterium
GTCGCCAAAAATGACATGCGAAAAGGAATGGCACCCGATCTCCTGGCGCACCGCGCAGGCGCGGATCTTTTCTACAAGGCTGCGCCCGAAGAAGAGAGGGGCGCTCTGCTCCGTACCGCCCGCGTCATGAGTGAACCAGTCGCCATCGCACCACTCGTGTGACGGTCGGCGCAGGTCGGCGTGCTCGCCGTCGCAGCTGTCGAGCAACAGGTGACCGACCACAAACCAGGTGGCCGGCACATCAAATTCAACAAGCAGGTCGAGCAGGCGATCAATCACAACTTCCCGCTCAATGCGGCAAGCCTCGCCGAAACGCCCGGGGCCGAACAGATCGAGCGTTCCCCATATCGACTCGAAGTCCAGGCTTAACACAAAGGCGCCTCGTTCGAGGCCAATTGCTTCCTGATATTTCATTCTTTATCGAGTACCGGCGCGATTGCGAATCGCGTGCACCAGAAACATATTCGAGAACTGCCGCAGAAGTGGCAGGCCCGCAAGCGCCGCGTCTGCCGGCTCCCATGTCTTGAGCGCCCGCGACAGCATCTTCGGCGCGAGTCGCTCGACCCAGTTGACCGGCCCGATATATACGCCATGTACGTCCGGCTTATTAAACCCGGCGGCGAGGAACTCGCGCCTGAGCCGCCCGGCGGTTGTGAAGAACTGTTTCAACCTGACGAGATCGCCCACGCGCACCGAGCTTGCAATGCGGTTAATCAGCCAGTAGCCGTTCAGGTTCAGCAATGGCGTAGCCGTAGCGAGACATATCCCGCCCGGCTTGAGCACCCTTGCCATCTCCGCTATGCACCTGTCGGAAGCAGGCAGATAGCGCAGCACTTCCACGCAGAGCACGAAGTCGAAGCTCGCGTCGGGGAAAGGGATCGTCTCGACGTCAGCGCGACGAACGTGTGCGCCGGGTTAATACGCGCGGGCGTGCTCGAGCATCTTCTCCGACCATGGATCCCGGCGACCTCAAATCCTCGATTGCGGTAGCGCGCCATGTGATTGCCAGTACCGCACCCCACGTCCAGGAGGCGGAGGCCCGCTCCCTGTGCCGGGAGATAGCTCTCCAGGAGCGCGTCGAGACGGCGGCGGCTATAGGAAAAACACGAGGCGTACTCGTCGGATGTTTCATAGCGGCGCGCGAAATCGCCGGCCTGAACGGAATGTTGCTCTATAGCGAGTTGTTTTTGCGCTTCTACCATTTTATTAAATTACTAACCCCCTTGTTTTTCCGCCGTCGAGACAGGCTTCAATTCTGTTTTCTGAACAGCCATGCGGGCGGCTACCGGGGCCGCGGCCCCGGTAGCCGGCAGGGGCTTGGGCGCACCGCTTCGCGCACAACGCCGGCAAACAGCCCGGCGCATACGCGCATGGAATACCTCTCCTCAACCGTCTTGCGCGCTTGCTCGCCCAGCCTCGACCTGAGCCCCGGGTCATCTACTAGCTTTTCCAGGCAATTTATCCATTGCTCGGGCGTACTTGCCAGAAACCCATTCCTGCCATGATCTATCACCTCGCGGTTCGCCCCTACGGCCGAGCAGACCGCCGGGACCCCCATGGCCATGTATTGCAGTGCCTTCATCGAGCACTTGCCGCGCGACCACCGATCATCAGGCATCGGCATAATCCCTATGTCGATCTGGCTGATGTCCTCCGTTTCGGTGGCGGCCGACCAGCGTCGCCACAAGTAAGGGACACCGGGCAGCACCGGCGCCTGGTCCGAGATCACGCAAATCTCAACATCCGGTCGCCGGGCTACGAAACTCCGCAGCACCGGCGCGAACATCTCAAGGTGAGTCTGCGAAGTCGAGCTTGCCTGTCCAGCCGACGGTGACACACTTACTCGCCGCGGTCTTTCTAGACGGCATGTGGGCTGTTCGTGTCAACGCTCGGCGGAATTATCGTCACACGCTCGTTGTACTGGCGGGCGTAATCGGCCAAAAAGGAGTTTCCCACCACCACATGCCTGCTCAGGCGACATATCGAAGCCGTCTTGCCGGGAAATTTCGGCCACCCGAACCGCCGGTTCGCTTCGGTCGTGTGCAGCATGAATATGGCGTCGTCAAAATCGTATATGACCGGCTTGCCGAGCAGGGGGATCATTCGCTCGAACAGCGCCGGGCCCGCCAGACAGGCCGCGCGGTGTATGACGACAGCATCATAGCTGCGCGCCGAGATTACGTGTCCGACGCGCCGGGCGAACGCCGACAAGATCGCCAAAGATTTCGCAGGCGTCTTGCCACGTTTATGAAGCAAGCCCGAGAGTCGCTGATCGGCGAACGGGAGAAAATCGAGCCTGATGCCTTCCTGCTCAAGGTATGGCTGCCATTGCTCCAGTCGGTACCGCTGACACGGGGCGGTATTGAGCTGGTAGGGCACCAGAGCGCAGACCGATAACTGTTCATCGCGAGACATATTCCGGTTCATACCCTTTGATGTGCGCCCCCGTTCTTGATCGCCCAGACCTTAAGGCTGTCGCCGATGCGGAGCGCGGTCAGGCAATGATTAATGCTGGTCTTGAGCGCTCGCCGCGCAGGGCTGCTTGAAAAGGCGCTGTTTAAGGCCAGCCCGCTCTGATTCCGGCTCACTGCTTGCGGCTGGTCGCGAGGCCGAAGTCGCGCAATCACCTCGCATGGATTTAGACCGTCGGTGCGAACCCTGTGCGTGCGGAATCCTGCTTGAGCAAGAGCATGGCCCAACCCCCGTGCGGTCCATATCGTGACGTGCTCGGGAGGGCTGAATACGCTCCATTGCAACCCCAACACTCGGCGGTTGATGCTCTTCGCGTTCGGCGTTGTTATGTAGAGCAAGCCGCCGGGGCGAAGCAGCCGAGCCGCGTCGAGCAGAAACTGTCCCGGGTCGGAAACGTGCTCGATAAATTCGATCATAGTAATACAATCAAACCCCGCCTTCGGTATGCGCGGGTCGGTCCTCGGTTCCGCCGTCACCGTCCAGCCACGCTGCTTCCCATACTCGAGCGCGCTCGGGGAAATCTCCGTGCCGTAGCATTGCCAGCCGTGGCGCCCGGCTATCGTCAGCAGCCCCCCTTCCCCGTATCCGATATCGAGCAGACGGCCGCTATTCCGGTATTGCCCGAAGGAGGCGACGAGCCGTTCGAGCGAATCCTCAACGGTCGGGTGCAGCTCAAAGTTCGCCCGGTCGTAGTAGTGGTTATAGATCGACGCGACGTTGGCATCGCCTTCCGGGACACTGGTAAAGATGGTGCCGCACTGCCCGCACGCAGACATCGTGTAGCCATCCTTGACGCCGAGTGGCCGGGGCGTGCCGCTGCGACAGGCAGGGCATTCGCTTTGCGATCGAGTAACTCGTTCAATGTTAGTCTCGGCAATTTGTGCACCGTGTCGCATTAGTAATTTGGCGGATTAAAGCATAGCCGCTCTATCACGGTCGAGCGTTGCGAAAAGATAATTCAACGACTCAGACCCGTGATACGCTCGCGCAAGACCGGGCCCGCGGGACTCCGTCTCCGTTACTCCCACGGCAACATTTATGCGGTGAGCGTTCGCGAGGCCCTTTCTCGACATTTCGGTCTTCACACTACCTGCTGAGGGGCGGCGGCCCGAGCATTTTTGGAAATCAGGTTGCGATAAAGGTCGATCTGCCGCTCGCATGCCGCGTCGAGCGCGTAATATTTTTCCGCGGCGCGGCGACATCGCTGGCTCAGATGTTCGTCCGAGAGCAGCGCGCGCAGCTCTTTGACCGCCCGAAGGTATGCGGCGTCGGTGTCGCCATCAACCACGACGCCGACGCGCTCGCGGCGTATGATCTCGTCGACGTCGCTGACATTAGGGCTTGTCACCACGGGGAGCCCTGCCGCCCAGTACTCGCCGATCTTGGTCGGCGACCCGCCGTGCTCGCTGATACCGGTGTTAAGAAAATGGAGCCCGGCGTCGTGGCCGGCCAGGCGTCCGGGCACATCTTTGTGCTCGGCGCTTTCCACCGTCCAGAACCTTCGGGCAAGCCGGCCGCTCCCGAGGGTCGAGTTTACAAGCCCCGCGTCCATGCGCGTGAGCACGCTGCAGTCGCGACGCCGCCGTCATACGACCGGGCCGCGTCCACGAAACCCCCGCCCGGTCCAGCCTGTAGCGCCCGCCTACGCTGCCGACATAGATGAGCCGCATCATCGCGTCGAGGCGCAAGTGATCGCGCTGCGCCCGAGCTGAAGAGGTCCAGGTCAACGCAGCTCGGCACGACGATGACCGGCGTCTGTTTGCGCCGAACGTCGTCGATCTCTTCGATCAAATTCTTGGCCCGGTTCGACAGGGCGATGATGGCGTCGGAGCGCGAATACATTCTCTGCTCCAAGGACTTCGCCACGCGATGCGGTCTTGAATTCTTCGCCCACACGCCGGCGTCCACCTGCTCGTCCGGGTAGAAGCCTTCGTTATGGTATATGAGCTTTGCGCCTAACAGCGGCGCGAGGGCTAGCCCCACCAATCCGCCGATGAAAGTCCGCGCGTGAATTATGTCGAAGCGCGATCCGAGGTGCGCGACGTAAGGCGCGGGTCGACGCGTGAGCTATGTCGAACGCGGTGGCCGGCAGCTTTCGGCCGCTTGTGATAGCGCAGCGGCAGCCACCGCACTCCGCAACTGTCGAGCGATTCTCTTATCTGATCGATCTGATCTCGGCGTTCAAGGTCCGCGGGCTTCTCGAAAGTGACGAGAGTTATCTCAGCGCCCAGCGAGGCGAGCCTTTCGACGGCCGGCAGCACGAGCGATTGGCCCAGCGGCTCGGCGGCCCCCCAATAGGCTATGTACAGCACTCTCGGTCCGCGTTCGGATAGCATAGAATTACCAGAGCGCCGGGCGCGGTAATAACCTCTTGATTGCGCGCGAGGGGAAAGCGGCAAGGTATCGGACCTGCCGGATGTCCATCGAGAGAGCGCGCGCGGCGCATCGCGCGAAATCCGCGTAGCAGCGCGCATGAAAATATGTTCCGGCCAGCACCATATAATTACGAGCGAAGGCCCGGCGACGCTGCGCCTTGAGTTGCCCGGCAATTTCAGCCATCTCGAATCCCTTCTCAAGCACGCGGAGGCTGTCGCGCTCAAGCAGGGCTGGATTGCGGCTCATATTCAAGTCGTGCTGGCGGTATCTGATAAGAGGCTCGTCTATGTATAGAAAATCTGTATGCACCGCAAGCCTCAGCCACATATCCCAGTCCGCGCACTGGCTGAGCATCAAATCAAATCCGCCTGTTGCCTCTAAGATCAAACGTTCACACAGGACTGTAGATGGCGTTGCGACAACATTCCCTATGCGCAGCAAATCCTCAAGAGTACGCCCCTCGCGATGGCTGCGCACCACGGCCATAGGCAAGAGGTCGGAATTTACGACAGTAAAAGCGGTGTAACAAGCCCTGTGGTTCGGGCTCTCGGCGAGAGCCGCAAGCTGCCGCTCAAGCTTATCGGATAGCCATATGTCATCGGCGTCAAGGAACGCGACGTAGCGGCCGCGGCTCTCTTTTATGCCGCGGTTGCGCGCCGCCGCCACTCCGCTGTTCGGCTGGTGGATGTAGCGCACCTTTGACCGGTAGCCTGCTATCAGCGTCCGCCGTATTATCCGTCGAGCCGTCGTCTATAACGATCACTTCCACGTCCTTGAAAGTTTGCCCGAGGACGCTCTCGACGGCTTCGATCAGATAAATTGCGGAGTTATAGGTCGGGATGACAACGGATACGAGAGGCGTCATATGACCTTGCAAAATGACTAACGCGTCTTTATTTCCGACTGATGCCGCGCCCGGTCGCAACTCACCACGCGCCGCTATTGGATCTCGCGGCTTTGACAACGGACGCCGGAGAAAGAGTCTGTTCATACACGGCTTCGTAGCCGCGCATCATACGGTCGAAATTAAAAAATGTCGCGCGTTGCCGCCCCGCCTCGCCCAGCGACCGGCCCATCTCGGGGTTCTTCAGGATTCGACACAGGGCCTCAGCGAGCGCGGCAGAATCAGCCTTCGCAACAAGCAGGCCGTTCTCGCCGTCCGACACAAGTTCGGGTATGCCACCGGTGATGCTCGCGACCACTGGCTTGCCCAGGCTCATCGCTTCCACCAGCACGAAGCCGAAGGACTCTGCGAGACTCGGAAGCACAAGCAAAGAAGAGAGCGAAATCAGTTCCGCCACGTCACTCCGCCGCCCGAGAAATCGAACAACTTTTTCCAGCCCCCGGCTGCGAACCTCCGACTGCAAATCCGCGGCGTGTGTTCCGTCGCCGCCCAGAAGAACGGTTACCGGCCCGACTTCCGACAAAACTCTTGGGAGCGCTTCAAAGAGAAATCTGTGGCCTTTCTCCTCGTGCAGGCGGGCCAGCATCAGAAGGACGGGCTCGTTCTTGATCTCCAGCTCCTGCCGCACTGCTTCGACGGCTTCGCGCGTCGGAGCAGTGAGCGGGTTCATGCCGTTATATACGGTCGTGATCTTATGCTCAGGCACCCGCTCGTCGTCGATCATTATGCGTCGCGTCGCTTCCGACACCGCGATCACGCGACTCGCGTTGCGGCCACACCAGGCGTCTATGCGGGTGTGCCACTTCTTTCCGATCCTGGAGTGATGATCCGAATGATGGCGAGTGAACACGAACTTCACCCCGGCCAGTCGCGCCGCGACCAGCCCCACAAAAGTGGGGTCGAAAAAATGACCGTGAACTATCGAGACCTTCTGGCGTCGAAGCAGCCGCGCAAGGCGTAAAATCGCCATATGATACTGCGAGCGCCCGGCGACACCGAGCGAGAATTGCGGGGTGCCGAACTCTTCAAAGAAGGCATGCCGGGAGTCCCGCCGTGGCAGTAGTGCAAAACATCACCGGAAAGCGGTCCCGGTCGTGCTGACGCGCTATCGACCGAAAGTATGGCGTGTAGAGATTAGTGTCGTTATCTAAAAAATGGCAGATCGAATTCTTCATGTCCTTCCCGGCGCAATTAAGTAAATTTGGCTTCAAAGCAGCCCTGCTCGGCGGCCAGGACCTGAGCGTTATCATCGGGCGAAATCAACCCGTACTGCTCGAACCACGAGGCGCTCCTTTTAAGCCCCTCGACAAAATCGACCTCGGGATTAAACCCGATCTTCTCGCTCGCTCGCGCGGTGCTCAGCCCGGCTTCCGACAGTTGCAACCTTATCCAGTGCTCGTTCCACTCTCCACGGCCGTGCCGGGCGCCGGCGCCCACGCCATTCTTTAGTCGCTCTAATCTGACCTTTCCCCACGGGCGGCCACGCAGCGCCAGGTAAGTTTTGAACACGGTCGCTTGCATCAGCGGGCTTTTCAAGATGAACGACCGGAACTCCTGGCTGCGGAGCACAGGCATCAATGGCTTATATGAAGCCCTGGCCCAGTTCTTGAAACCGCCCTGCGGCGGCAAGACCTCTGCCCGCGATACTCTCGCGGGGTCTGCGGTTAATCAAGCGAGCGTGTTCGGCAATGTACCGACTCCAGCGAATCGGGTTGCCGTCGGATATGAAGAATGCTTCGCCGTCGCTGACATTGGAGTCGAGCGCGCAGGTAATTGCCCGGATCAGGTCGTCGATATAGATCAGGTTGGCCAAGCCTCCATCTTCGAGGATACATACCTCGTCGCGGGCAAGCAGCTGCATAAGCTCCAGGCTCCAGCGCATCCCAGGCCCATAGACGACCTGTGGGCGGAGCATCACCGCGGGCAACCCGGCCCCGGCCGCCTTTAAGACGGCGCGCTCGGCGCTCACTTTGCCGTCGGCGTAAAGCTCCCCGGTCTTTTTAAGCCTCGTCTCCTCCTGGCGCTCCTCGATGTGAGCCGGCAGCCCGAGGCCATATACGCAAGCCGAGCTGAGGTGGACGAATCGCCGGACTTTGAATTCTCGCGCGGCGTCGGCGAGGACGGTAGTCTCGCGCCCCGCCTTCTCCCCGACTCCCAGATGAATTATCGCGTCCGTGCCCTGCACCGCGCGCCTTACCGCGCTCGCGTCCAGAAGATCGGCTTCGACAATATCGACCGGGAATCGCATTATGCGCGCGGCAGTATGATAGCTCCGCACCATGCACCGGAGCTGAGAGAGTCGCCCCTCGGCGGCCCACATTTCAACCAGGCGCGACCCTACCATCCCCGCCGCCCCGGTCACCAGGATCTTTTGTGGCTCAGGGCTTTTTACTACAACCGCCGGCGCGTACGCGCGCTCGCCGCGTGATCTGTAGCACGTCTCAATCAGCGCGATAGTCGGGAGAGTTTCATCCGCGGGCACTGCCGGCCGCTCGCCGCGTCGAGCAGGCAGCCACGAAATTCTCCAGCTCTTTAACGAAAGGGTCGGTTGAAGGCGGCGGCGCGCTCATCGAATAAGCTCTCTGCCCGCCCTCGAACGAGACCGTTATGGCGTCGGGTATATGCGAATCGATCTCTATAGCGCCCCGCGTGCAGATGATCCGCCATCTGCTTTTTACGGCGGCGGCGCGCGTGAGGTGGAGGTCGGCCGTCACTGGGCCGAAAGCACGCGGAGCACTCTAATTTCATGAATGCGTTTGCTTCGACGCCGCCCTCGGCATCGTCTTCATATGAGATAAGTTCGAGCGGACCTAGCAGATGCGACAGGAGATCGAGCGTGTGCGGCCCCGTATCGATCAACACTCCCCCGCCGGAAATCTGCGGGTCGAAAAAGGCGCGGCTGAACGGCCAACCCCAGGACGATTCGCGTATGTCGCAATGAACGGGCCGGCCGACGATTTCGCGGCGAATCGCCTCCGCCGCCAGCTCGGTCGAAGCGTAGAAACGCCTGATCAGCCCGCACATCAACGTGCGCTCTTCCTGCCTGGCCACCTTCGCCATATGCTCGGCGTCAGCCAGCGTAGTCGCCAGCGGCTTTTCGCATAATACGTGAAGCCCCGACTTTAACAGCCGCACGGCGTATTCGGCATGAAAAGCGTTTGGGAGGGCAAGGATGACCGCGTCGGCCACTACCGCCATCTGACTCAGATCGCCCAACACTTCGGCCTTTAATCCGTGTGACGCCCGCAGCGACTCGGCCCGCCCGCGATCTATATCGTAGAGCGCCGTGCAGCGAGCGCCGGGTATCTGATTGAGCGCGCGCAGATGTATGCCCGCTATTGCGCCGCATCCTACTATGCCCACTCTGATCTCGTTTTTGTTCGGTTGCATTTGACTCGTGAAAGAGAGATTAAACGTCCAGCGGCGTGGCCTCGCCGGCCACCGCGGCCTGTGCCGATAGCCCTTCACGGGCGATGCTTGCGTGGTGCCGCTTCAGTCCTCTCCTATAACCTTTGAATATATGAATGCCGAGCAAAAGCCTGTATAGCCGATCCAGCGCCGCGCCGTCGGGCGCGACACGTTCGAGCAACGAAGCGGCGCCTAATAGCACTGACACTAACGGCCTGAGTGTCATCAAGGACTTGAGCATCTTGCGGGCGCTCAGCCAGAGCGGCTCGCGGCCCAGGTTAATGGGCCCGTTGACCCTATGGCGTTCGACGTTCTCCGGCCAGTTGGGGTGGCGCACGCAGAAAGCGATCATATTCTCCATCCCCCACTCCGATCGGCCGCAGTAGCTGCGTATGTCAAGCGAGCTGTCGCGATGAATCGCTCTGGCTTCGGGCAGGAAAACTATCTTGCCGCCAGGCGCCGTATGCCGCAGCGCGAGGTCCTGGTCCTCACTGCTGACTATGCTCGTGTCGAAGCCGCCTATCTCGCGGAACAGATCGCGCGGGATAGACATATTCTGCGCGGTGCAAAAATTTCGTATAGCCGTCGGGCCTCTCCCTTCGGGGAGCGAGCTGTCTTCGAGCTTCTGGCGAAAGCGGACGAACGGGCTGTGCTCGGCGCCGGGCAGCAGCACCCGTCCCACGGCGAGGCAGCCGGGCCACTCGCGTTGCGCGCGGAAATGCTGAGAGAGGAAACTCTCTCTCCACGCTCATATCGTCGTTGACGAACGCTAGAAGCATCGCCTCTTGCGACAGACGCGCCGGTATTGCGGGCGGTCGACCTTTCTGAATCACCGAGCCTCACCAGCCGCAGCTCCACCCCATCATTGCTCTCGGGCAGGACGACCGGCGGCTGCGAGTTATCGTTGACTACGATCACTTCATAATCCGCGGCCTCAATATCCTGTCGCATCAGGCAGGCCAGCGTCTCCGACAGTTTTTCGGGGCGGTTACGAGTTGGGATGACGACGCTAAGCTTAGGCGCGCTCATAGTCAACTTTCTGTTCGGCGGCGTTGTTGCGCATCGCGCGGTAACGCGCGTACCACTTGATCGAGCCGATTGATCCGGCGAGTAAAGCCCAGTAGGTCGGCCGCGTCATCAAGCGAGGGTCGGCCATCGCCGCGTACCTGAGATTATTGCGCACGACCGCCCGTTGGCCTTCGAATAGCGCCTGCTCGGCAAAATACATATGGCGACGACCGAGCGCGACAAACGCTTCCCGGCGCAGATGGCCGAGCCGCTTTTCATCGCCGCCGATCCGGGCAAACGTCTCTCGCAGTATCCGTCTCTCCTGATGACCGTTTCTTGCCGCCGCGAGTATATCCGCCGTCCCGCTTGCGCCATGCACGCGGTAGGCAGCCATGGGCGCTGCGCTGTACTCGGCCGCCGCGATGCCCGCCAGCCGAATCGTCCACTCCCAATCGTGTCCCCAGGTCAGGTCCGTGCGAAACGGGCCCGCCTTGTCGGCGACGCTCTTTTTGACCATCAGCGACGGCGGCGAGACTATGCAGGCCATCAGCAGCGACCCGACAAGCTCTTCGCTGTCGAGTCGGCGGTCCTCGGCCCACCTCTTACTGATCGAGATACGCTCGCCCTTTTCGTCGATGATCTCGACTGCGCCAAACACAAAGCCGGGACCCGGATTACGTTCAAGCCTGCTCACCCGATCCGCGAGAAACCCTGGCAGCAACAGGTCGTCCGAATGCAGCAGCGTGATAAACTCGCCGCACGCCTCTTTAAGACAACGGTTGAAATTCCCCGCCTGGTTTACAAGCTCTTCGAACCTGCAATAGCGGATGCGCGGGTCCGTATAGCTTCGGCAAATCTCAGGCGTCTCGTCTGTAGAGGCGTTGTCACAGATCACCAGCTCGTAATCATCAAACTCCTGCGCGAGGACGCTCTCGATGGCTTCGAGCAAGTACCGCGCGGTGTTATAAGTCGGGATGCAGACGCTTACTTTTGGCATAGATGATTTAAGCCGTGGCCATGAGGTCGAGTTTGTCGGCCACGTCCGCGGCTACGCGACGCCCGCTCTCAATAGCCTCAAAGCTCCAGTGGTAGCCCCACTCGCCGAAGCGGCCGCACGGGTACAGCCCGACGCTTTGCATCCATGAGTGAATGACGCGCAGGCTCTCCTGGCGGTTGAAATCAAAGACGACATAGGCGTAAGGGATATCAATCTGGTCTTCGACGACTATACGGTCGGAGGTTCGAAGTATGCCCGCTCGCCTGAGCGCGTCAACCGTCCGCTCGACCAGCCCTTCCTCTTCGAGCGGCTTGCGGCAAGAATATGCAATCTCGCACGAGATCGAGCCGTGCCCCTGGGGCGCGTTGCCGGCCGCGAATTTCGACGGGAAGCTCGCGCGGAAAAACGGCACGTCGTGATCGTAAAAATAGACCCAGTGGCCCGGCCCCACGTCCGAGCGATTGATGCCGATGTTGACGCACCTGACCGATGTCCACATCAACCGGTCGGCCGCCGCGCGCACGTAATCCGGCGCATCGACGGCGAGCTTGACGAGCGCCGGCAGCGGGATGGTCGAAATCGCCACGTCGTAGCCGCGATGGCTGCCGTCCGTAAATGTTATTTGCCGTCTCTCGGTTTCTATACTTGTGACGCCGCATCCCAGGCGAATATTTCCGACGCCGCTTGCGAGCGGGTCGGCTATGCGCGCAAAGCCGCCGCTCGAAGGATAAGAAAACTCGGTGAGGTAATTAAGCTCCTGCGGCTCCGGGTCTATTGCCCCCCGAAGGACCTGCTCAAGCGACGGGCGCGATATGCGGCCGCCGACTTTAGAGCCGAGCCATTCGGTATTCATTTCCGCGGGCTCGACGGTCCACACCTTTCGCGCGTAGCGCAGCATAAACTGATCGGAGAAGGTCTTGCCGAACGACGCGTAGCACCACTCTTCGTAACTGCGCACGTCGCGGTCGGGCTGCCGGGTCGCCTCTACAAAATCATTCACGCACTTTGTTGCCAGCTCGGGCCCCAGCGCGTTTGCGTTCGCCTGAACCGGGTAACGGCCTATGTGATCGCCGCCATAGTTGTTCCATATGTGCGCGCGGTGCTCGGTCATCTCGCCCGCCAGCGGCTTCAAGACGAACTCCTGCGAGCAGTCATCCTTGCCGAAAAAAACATGCGCGCCCTCGTCGAAGTTGAACCCGTCGACGCGCTTCGTGCGGCAGTGCCCCCCGACGTAGTCGTGTTTTTCGAAGACTTCGGCGCGGCTGCCGAGGTGATAAGCCGCGCTCAGGCCCGCGAGCCCCGCGCCCAGCACGATCACATTGCCCGACATTGTTGAGCCTTTATCGTTGCCTTGCGGGAGAATTCAATGGTGCGCCGCAGCCCTTCTTCTAAATTTACCGACGCTTCCCATTTGAGCAGCCGGCGCGCGGTCGCGGTATCGGCCCAGGTGTCGTAAAGCTCTTCGGGCGGGGCCGAGCGCGCGCCGACGAGCAGCGGCGATTGCGCGCCGGTCAGCTCCCAGATAAGCGCAGCCACGTCTTTCAACTTTCTCGGGCGGCCGCTGCCGAGGTTTATCACTTTGCCTTCAACGTCCGGCTCGCGCGCGGCCGCGAGTATGCCGCGCGCCACGTCGTCAACAAAAATCAGGTCGCGCATCTGTTCGCCCCGCGACATCTCAAACGGACTGTTATCTAATGCGGCCGAGATGGCCTGCGCAATAAACATCGCGCGGGGCTGGCCCGGCCCATAGACGCTGAAGGGTCTGAGCACTGCCACGGGGCAAGCATCGCGCTCGTGCAGCATCAACGCGTGGCCAGTCGCCAGGGCTTTCGATATTCCGTATGCGGTCGTCGGGCTGGACTGAAGACTTTCGGCTAGCGGCCCCGGCTGATCCCCGTATTCTTCGGCCGAGCCGAGGGTGACTATTCTTTTCACGCCGGCTCGTGTCGCATATTCAAGCAGTCTGCCCGTCGCATAAAAATTTATTTCCGCGGCCGTCAACCCGCGAGTTCCGGCCAGGTGGATGAGGGTCGCCGGCCTCTCGTCATCAACGAGTTTTTTTAGCGAATAATCATCCGTCAGATCGAAGTGCGCGCGCTTGAGCGACGAAACGGTTTGATCGCCGGCCTCTTTCGGCCATCGGGCCGCAAGCACCGGCCGGCAACCCGACAGGACGAGCGCGCGAACAACGTGGCCCCCGATAAAACCGTTCGCCCCGGTGACGAGAACGGGCTCAAGGAAGGGCCGGTCTTGCATCATTCAACTCCAGGCCAAGAAAATCCTGATACCACAGTATGGTCCTCGTCAGCCCTTCTTCGAGGTCGTATCTCGGCCGCCAGCCCAGCACCTCGCGCGCCTTCGTCGCGTCGAGATACTGATGAGGTATCTCGTTGCTGGCCTCGCCGCGCACGTCGAGTTCCAGATCTTCGCGCCCGATCAATCTTAAGATCAAGCGAGCAATGTCGAGCACTGGCATCTGAATCTCGTTGCTGAAATTGAAAGCCTCGCCCGCCAGCTCCGGGTGAGCGGCGAGTCGCTCGGCAAGCGAGATATAAGCGAGCGCACCGTCCTCCACGTAAAAATAGTCGCGGACATTACTGCCGTCGCTTCTTATGACCGGGCGCTTGCCCTGAAGCGCCGAGCGGATCGTGCCCGGCACTATGCGGTTCCAATTAAGGTCGCCGCCGCCGTAGAGATTGCCGCACCGCGTGACCGCGACCGGAAGGCCGTAGGTTACGGCGTAGCTCTGCGCTATAAGGTCCGCGCAAGATTTGCTCACGTCATACGGATGGCGCCCTTGAAGCGCCGCGCTTTCGGAATACGGCAGATGCTCGTGCGTGCCGTAAGCTTTGTCGGAAGAGGCGACGACGATCTGGCGCACGGCGGGCGAGCGGCGGCATGCTTCGAGCGCCGTCCACGTGCCCTTGATATTCGATTCGAAGGTCGAGAGCGGATTGCGATTGGCGATGCCTACGATTGTCTGGGCCGCGAGATGAAACAGGGTGTCAATCTCGTACTCGCCGAGCGCGCGCTCCATCGACTGCTGGTCGCACATGTCGCCCCGCACCACGGTCACGCGGGCGAGCGCGCCCGAGCGGAACAGCTCGTTTTCCGGCACCCAGTCTCGTATCAGCGCGACGACCTGTGCGCCTCGCTCGAGGAGCGCGCCGACAAGCCAGCCCCCCAGCAGGCCGGTGCCGCCCGTCACCAGAACGGGGCGCTCGTTCCAGAATGCTTTTGACTCTTCGATCAATCCCATGTTTTCCAGGGCGCGCGACCCGTCTTCCATAAGTCATCGAGCAGCTTCCACTCGCGGTACGTGTCCATCGGCTGCCAGAAGCCCTCGTGCTGGTAGATCATCAACTGACCGTCGGCGGCGAGGCGCTGGAGCGGCTCGCGTTCGAGCACCAGGTCGTCGCTGTCGTCAAGGTAGCGATCAAGAAACGCGGGCTCGAAGATAAAGAATCCGCCGTTGATCAAACCTTCGGTGACCTGTGGCTTTTCGGCAAATGACGTGACCTGCGCTTCTTCGACTCTCAACTCGCCGAAGCAGCCCGGCGGTCGCACGCCCGTGATTGTGCCGATCTTTCCGTGCGATTTATGGAAGCGTATAAGCTCGGCGAGGTTCACGTCCCCGAGCCCATCGCCGTAGGTGAGACAGAAAGTCTCCCTGTTGAGGTAGCGGCGCACCCGGTGCAGCCGCGCGCCGGTCTGCGCGGTCTCTCCCGTTTCCGCCAGGGTGATGGTCCAGCCGTTTTCCGCATGCCCGTTATGGAACTCAACCGAACCGCGCTTGCCCAACCTTACCGTGAAGTCCTTCATGCGCGCTTCGTAATTGAGGAAGAAGTCCTTAATGAGATAACCCTTGTAGCCGAGGCACAGCACGAATTCATCTATGCCGTGCTCGGCGTAGAGCTTCATTATGTGCCAGAGTATGGGGCGGCCGCCGATCTCCACCAGCGGCTTGGGTCGCACTTCGGTCTCTTCGCGCAACCTTGTGCCTTGGCCTCCACAAAGGATTACGACTTTCATCGATTTTCCCTGATCACAAGTTGGCTCATGCTCGCACTACCGCCGCCGGCCCGGACTGCGGCGCGCCAGCGAGAATCGAGAGATAGAAGTTCTCGATGCCCGCGGCCGCCTCCATCGTGTCGAGCACGGGCCGCAGGTTTTCCCTGAACTCCTCGATCAGACCATCCTCTTCAAGCACGCGGCGCATCTTTCGCTTCAGGTCATCCGGGTTGCGAAATTCGTAAAGCAACCCGTCAACGCCGTCGCGTATGCTCTCGGTTATCCCACCTATCGCCGGCGCAATCGTAGGGACTTTAACGGCCGCCGCTTCGAGCGGCACCCTGCCGAACGGCTCGCAACGGTGGTGGCCATTCTGACGACATCCACGTCGGCGTAAACGTCCCAGATATCTTCGGGCTGATACATCCCGCGCAAAAAGACGCGGTCGGTCAAGTCGCGCGACTCTATGTCGCCGCGCCCGCTTTCCTGCTCCGGCCCCCAGATGTGCAACTCGAAATCGAAGCCTTCCCGCTTTAACGCCCTGGCCGCATCCAGCACGTGCCAGATGCCTTTGGTCTGTTGAAACCCGGCTACAAAGCCAAACCTGGGCGTCTTTCGCCGCCCCGGCGACTCCTGTCCGGCGTGGCCGGACAGGTTAATGCCTAGCGGGATGAATTCCACTCTCCCGGCAAGGTGCGCCGAGTGAGCATCAGTAATAAATTGCGAATAGCCCGTCGCTCCCGCAAGTGTCCGTCTGGCCAGCGCGCGCCGCCGGAGGCGATAGGCCGGGTACGCACCGAGTTTTGCGAGCCGCCACGGAAGTTTTAGCATCGCGCGCAGGTGCGAGCCGTCGTAATAGCTGTAAACGCATTCGAGACACCGCGCGGGGGAAGGCCCGGAGCAAGCGTCAGATTGCGGCGACCTCAGAAGCATCATCTGCGCGCATATGAGCCACGCCTCGTGGAGCATGGCGACGGCCGGAAGATTATTGCGCGCCACGGCGAAGAGACATTCTTCACCGAGGGCGCGCCGTGTTGTAATGCACAAGGTCCGGCCTCCAGTCGGCGAGCAGTTGATCTATTACCCCCCTATTCGTCGCTCGTGTTTCTTCCATCGCAGGATGTTCAACTGCCGGCCGTCAGGGTCTTTTGACTTGAAGTAAGGGAGGTTTATGCGCTCGACCCGCACGCGGCCGTCATAGTCGACGCGCATAGTGTACGGCTCGCGCTCCGCACTTTCGGTACAGAGCACGCGGACCTCGTGCCCGCGGGCGGCGAGAAAGCGGCAGATGTCCTGTATATAGACCGCCGCACCCCCGCCGTAATCCGGCGGATAAGTTTCAGCTATCTGAAGAAGACGCATGGTCAATCGGTTATGCGGCGCATACGAGTTTGCAGCGCGCGGCGAAGGCGGCCATTAAGCTGAAGGAGTTTGCCCCCGATGCTCGGGCTGATCTTCGTGAATTCCATCGGGCGGTTAATTGGATCGGAGTTGTAATACGTGTTGGCGAATCCAAGCCCTTCCATCAGCCGGTGGGTCCGCCCGGCATACCTGTAATTGCCCGGCAGGTGAGACGGGTATTCCGGACCTATGCTTTCAAAGCTTTCGGTTATAAGCCCGATGCCGCCGCTCCTGAGAGCGGAATAGATAGCCCGCATCGTGCCGGGCGGGTCGGGCACATGGTCGGCAGATCTATGCAGACTACCGCGTCGAATTCTCCCGCCGGCAAATCATCCGCATTTGTGATGACAGATATGCGGTCGTCAAAGCCCTCCCGCCTGAATCGGAAGCGTGCGAAGTCGGATGTTCTGCCAGGAAGATCAAAATAGGTTACTCGATGACCCAGGCGCGCCAGCGCGAGCGAATCTGTTCCTATACCATCCCCATATATCAGTATTCTCTGATCGGGGCCACGGCGCTTTATGCGTTCCACCACCGCGTTCCAGGTCTGAAGGCGATGCGGGCGGCAGTGGTCGGCCGCCAGATCGAAGATATAGCTGTCGGTTTTATAGAAGCTCACCACCTCCTGGTCGGTCTGCGGGTTTGCAGCGGTCCATTCCTTCGCAACAGTCTGGCCCGGCTCTTTAAGCTCGAACTCGACCCGCGCGCTTACGTCCGCCTCGGGCGCGGAGAGGAACTCTGTGATGAGGGAAACGAAGCGATCTCTAGCCGCAATGTCGAAATCAATGCTTTTAGCAGATGCAGGTTCGCACATAAGTTTACTCAACTCCGAAAATCTCCTAGCTTTGTGTCTGTGTTACGATTGCCTCGCCGCGCAGTACGCCCCGCAACAGAACCGTAAGGGCCAGGACCTGTTTCCTCCCGGTGAGCAGGAGGATAAACAACACGTATGAGGATGCGGTAAGTCCGATTTGAGCGATCAGCCGCGCCGCGCCAGGCGTCGGAGATTGCCGACGGCCCACGCGAGCAACCCCGCGCAAACGGCGGCAGTCACCGGCGGAAGGATCGAAGAGGCGAGCGACCAGCGGACACTCTTTATAGAGCGGCCCGCGACCGAGCATGAGTCACGGTCAATGCCAGCCCGGCGATCAGGTCGCCGAAAGCCGCGCCGGTTACGTCCCAGCGCCACGCCAGGACCGGCACAAAGGCGATGAGCGCCGCCAGATGAGCGAGCGTCGCTATGCCGGTCAGGTGAGCGCGGCCGGCGCTTATGAGCAATGCGTTGGCGGCTTCGAGCAGGGGCGCTATGAGCCCCGTGACGCACATGACGCGAAGCACCGGAGCTACCGGCAGCCACTTTTCGCCGAGCACTATCGACACCAGATCGGGGCGCAGACAAAGAGCACGGCACACACCGGGGTCAGCAGCAGGTAAGAGTGCTGCAAGCACTCGCGGAGTCCGCGCTCGACCCGGTCCTGCTCTCCGTGTATGCGTGTGAGAGTCGGGAATAGGACGGGCGTATAGCGCGGGCGAAGATGCTCGTCGGAGTCCGCGAGGCGTTCCAGGCCATCGAGTAAAAACTCATCGC
>CAWHTK010000017.1:0-173690 GCA_963832205.1 Blastocatellia bacterium
CGAATGAACCTGCAATTTCGCCTCTGTTATTTCAGGCAGAGTGGCGCGCGATTCTACAGGCTTTGACGAGCTCTGCTCGTTGTTGGCTATGCCGAGCAGGCTCAAGGGGGTATTGCGCCCGCGGTTTGGTCGAGAGCTGTTTCTGCCGCCGGATTCGGTGATGCCTACAGGACCGTGCCAGGTGCTCTGGCCGTTGAGGTCAATATCTTCGACCCAGTATTTCGTATCTTTGGTTCGGAGTGGCGAGTCGAGCCATGAGTATGATTGTCCGGCTCCGAGGGTTGTTCCCGGTCCTGCGAGCAATGCTGACCCCGCAACTATCTGCGGGGTGATTTGTGTGCGCTTGCCGCGCTCGTCGCGGTATACGTTGAACCCGAGATTATCTACTTCCTGTCCGGTCTTCCAATCAATCGCCACACCGTTCTCGTAGCTTGTAGCGCTAACTAACTCTAATTTGACTGCTGTTGGTGCATTGAGAGTACAGCCTGCAGCGGTAACACTCGCAAAGAGATTGTAGGGCCCAGTGTCCGCGGGACCAGATCCGCTGACAACCACTTGAAAGAAGCCCGGGCCTAAAGACCTTTTCAGCCCTGAAACAGCGGGGTTGCCTCCTGGGCAGCCCCCGAGGCAACTACTGGTGTTAAGCGGTTGCAGGTTGAGCCGCCAGGATTTGAAGCCCCACCGGGCCATTCAGGTCATTATTTGCAGCCACTACATTGGTGCAGGGGGAACGGCTGGATTGAATGGATTGATCGTGCCGGTCCCGGCTGTAAGCGATCCTCCCGACCTGTAGATGTATATGACTGTATCAAGCATGGCCGCTGTGGTACATCCGCTGCCCGGGAAACGGCGCCACAAGTGGTTATTGTCACCTCGGCCGGAAACGTCGCGCAGCCCGTCAGATTGAATTGATAGACATTATAACGCACCGATGTCCCCGCGTTAAAAAGCAAGGACTCTGTACGCCCGTTCCCGAGCTTTGTTACAGCGGGTCTATTGAAAGTCCGTGAGCCGGGGGCGGGTAGGATGGTTAGCGAGTCGGCAATGCAGCCGCTGTCAGCAGGAGCAAGAGGCTCTTGCGGCTCGCCGGATTGATTGCGGTGCGGCTGTGGTGATTCAAAGCTGGCCGAGATGATATAGGGTACGTCAATTGAATACCGAAAAGCGGCCACAAGACATGACAACATAAGTGCTAATCGGACTGCTCTTGAATTCAAAAATGACATTCTATATTCCCCTTTCAGTGCTGTTTCAAAACAGCACTGGACCGCGCTATCTCCAGGAATCCTAGTGCGCTGGGATGGCAAAGAACGGAAAACTGATCTTAGCGGGTCATTGACTACGCCGACGACGACGGGATAATCGAAAGTAGGCTGCAAACATTAGAACTGAGCTTGCTCGATATCCCCAGATGAGTGTGCTACAGGCCCGACTATAGATAAAGCACTCACTGGAGTCAATTGGAAACCAGGAAACCAGCAGCAACGGAATCGCTAATCGCAATTACTTGCATTCCTAAAGGTCTTTAACTGCACTTATCAAGATGATCCTTAGTGATGAGGCTATCGGGATCACTATTTCGAGCCGCCATGCTGGAGACTCGAAAATTCCGTCTTCGGATGTTGACAGTCAACGACGTGGTGAAGGATTATGACGCGGGTCATGACGAGCATTGACAACCTGCGGGGCGTGTTTGGCCCGCAGTCAGCCTGGCCCGCTGAAGACCTGACGCTCGAACAAGGACTGATCGATCTTGGCTGGCGCTGATAACGTGGTGAACCGGTCCGAAACGACTTGTCGGGGTATCTGTACAACTATTCCACAACGAGGGGCGAGCATGGCGCCGAAGCTTATTTTTGGGTAAGAAAGAGCGAGTTCGATAAAGGACTCGCTAGTATTCTTGTAAAAACGGAAAGACGATAGATCGAAAACAAAATAGCCTTTCAAGAATGTTGCCCACCCGGGTCGCGAGATCGAGTGGACAACGTCGGAAGGCTTACCGGGACAATAACGAGGCTTTGATCATTCAGTGAATTGATGAGGGGGACAAATGACAGATTCATCAACAGGTGGGAGTGTTTCGGTAATTGGGCTTGGCTTAATGGGCTCGGCGTTAGCGAAGGCGTTTCTGGCGAATAATCACAGCGTCACGGTCTGGAACCGCTCGGCCGGGAAGTCTGAGCCCCTCGCCCAGGCTGGCGCGCAGGTCGCGCCTTCTCTGGCAGCGGCGGTTGACGCGAGTCAAGTAATCGTCGTTTGTTTGCTCAACTACTCGACCAGTAACGCGCTTCTACACCAACCGGATGTGACTGCCAAGCTAAGAGGCAAAACGGTCATACAAGTCGCGACGGGAACTCCGCGCGAAGCGCGTGAGGGTGAAACCTGGGCTAATCAGCACGGGATTGGCTATCTCGACGGCGCGATCATGAGCTATCCGAAGGGTATCGGCACGCCGGATTGCACGATTCTCTACGCGGGACCCGAAAAGGTGTTTGAGGCGCACAAAGACTTACTCCTAAGCCTCGGAGGTAATATGGTATGGGTCGGCGAGCGCATCAGCACGGCCTGCGTCCTTGACAGCAGTCTCTTATCGTTTTACTACGGAACCGCCATGGGCTTCCTACAGGGAGCCGCCCTTTGTAAGGCGGAAGACGTGTCGCTGGACGACTATCTGGCTAGCGCGCTGGCCATTCTTCCGGTGGTCTCCGATACGATGCAGTCGAGCGTAGCCATGATTCAGAAAGGGAACTACGAAGGGTCTGAAGCGACGCTGGTAACCCACGGGGCAGCGGTTGCGCACATCGGTCAACTCATTCAAGAGATAGGAGTGGACCGAGCCTTAATAGACTGCCTGTCGGAGTATTTTACAAAAGCACTCGCTGCGGGCCATGGCCAGCACGAACTGCCCGCGGTGTTTGAGTGTTTCCGAAAGCGGGAAGAAGCCGCCACCAACAAGCAGTAATCCATCGCGCGATCGAACGTGCGCTGTAATGGTGATGATGTTGAGACCGAGGAGCAGGAATGGCTTCGACGAAAGACGCACTGGATCACCACAAAAAGTGTTTTGGAGAGGGTGATCTCAAGGGAATCCTATCTGACTATGCGCACGACGCCGTCCTGTTCACGCCGGATGGACCGCTCAGGGGAGTGGACGCGATTTCGCCATTGTTTCAGAGGATGTTTGCAGAATTTGGCAAACCCGGCGCCGTGTTCAGTATGCAGCAGGAGTCCGTCGACGCGACTATGCTTACATTCTGTGGACGGCAGAGACTGCCGACAACGTGTACGAGGTTGGCACGGACACGTTCGTCGTGCGGGACGGCAAGATCCTGGCGCAATCGTTCGCCGGCAAGATCACGCCCAAGCGCTGAAAACACTTTCATTCCGGAAGGTCGCGAAAGACGGAGCAAGCTGACGAGCTGCGCCGAAAGCCGCGTTTCGAAATCGAATTGAATAGAAAAGGGAAAACATATGAGCAATCAAAATGTCGATGGAGTTCGAGGCGTTTATGAAGCATTCGCCAAAGGCGACGTACCCGGAGTGCTGGGATTCTTGTCGCCGGATATTGAATGGACCGAAGCCGAAGGATTTCCATACGGGGGAACTTACAAGGGACCAAACGCCGTCCTCGACGGCGTTTTCATGAGGTTGGGAACAGAGTGGGATGGTTACTCTGCCATACCCGATGAATTCATCGACGCGGGTGACATCGTCGTCGTCTTAGGTAAGTACAGCGGAACGTACAAAGCTACAGGCAAGAGATTTGTCGCACACTTCGCTCATGTGTGGATGGTGCGAGAGGGTAAAGCCGTAAAGTTTGTGCAATACACAGACACCCTGAAAGTGCACCAAGCGCTCCAGGCGTAGTACGGTCGATTCATGCGAAAGAGGATCAGACTATGAGTTCAGCAGAAGATTTGGTCCGGCTACGCACGTTTGCCCAAGCGTACACCGATGCCTGGTGCAGTCACGATCCCGCTCGCGTAGCCAGCTTCTTTGAGGAGAACGGCTCGTTGAGCGTCAACAACGACGCCCCAGCCGTAGGACGTGAGGCAATCACGGCAGTGGCTCAAGGCTTCATGACGGCCCTCCCTGACTTGCAAGTCTTTATGGATGATCTGCTCCTGGAAGGTGACAGCCCGATCTATCACTGGACGCTCACTGGGACAAACACCGGCCCCGGAGGCACGGGCCGCGCAGTGCTCATAAGCGGTTACGAGGAGTGGCAGATTAGTGCGGACGGTCTCATCGCTAATTCACGCGGCCACTTTGACAGCTCTGATTATGACCGCCAGCTCGGCTTATGACTAACCTCCTCCGGTCAAATCAAACGGAATCAATGAAACAGTTGCTTCTCCCTCGAGCATCCAGAACCTTGTGGTTTCGTACCATTCTGCTTTCCCTGTTCCTGATCATTCCATCAACAGGGATTTGCCAGCTTTCTTCGAGCGCAGCGAGCAACTCCAGGCCTAACATCGTCTTCATCCTGATAGACGATCTGCGCTGGGACGAGCTGGGCATAGCCGGGCATCCCTTCATCAAGACGCCTCACATCGACCGCATCGCCAGGGAAGGCGCGTTGTTTCGCAACGCATTCATGACCACGCCGCTGTGCTCGCCCTCGCGCGCCAGCTTTCTGACTGGGCAATATGCGCATACTCACGGCATCACCGACAACGTAGACCGCTCCGCCGCCAGCCATAAGCTGGTGACCTTTCCCCTGCTGCTGCATCAATCGGGCTACGAAACCGCGTTTGTCGGCAAATGGCACATGGGCAACGACGACATCGCCGCGCCCGGGCTTTGATCGCTGGGTGAGCTTCAAAGGACAAGGCACGTATCTCGATCCGGAAATCAACGAAGACGGCAAGTCGGTAAAGGCCTACCGGCTACATCACCGATATTCTCAACGGATATGCGGTGGAGTTCATCAAGCGGCGGCACGACAAGCCGTTTCTGGTCTATCTGGCGCACAAGGCGATTCATCCCGAGGTGACCCAGAACAACGATGGCAGCGTCGATCTCACCGACGCGGAACGCTTCATCCCCGCCGAGCGGCATCGGGATGCTGTATGCGCGGCAAGGCCATCCCGCGCAGGCCCAACTACGGCAGCGCGCCAGAAGGCAAACCCGCCTTGCAACGCCCGATCGGCAGCCTGCCGCCGCTCGGAGCCGCAACCGGCACTCGCGATGAAGCCATCCTCGGACGGCAGCGTTCGTTGATGGCGATCGAGGACGGCGTCGGCGAAATCCTGAAGGCGCTAAAAGAGACCGGCCAGCTCGACAATACGGTAATCGTCTTCACCAGCGACAACGGCTACTTTTACGGCGAACACGGTCTGAGCGTCGAGCGGCGGCTGGCCTATGAAGAGTCCATTCGCATGCCGTTGCTTGTGCGATATCCGAAAGCAGATCAGGCCGGGCACGGTTCGAAACGAGTTCGCGCTGAATATTGATCTTGCGCCGACGTTACTCGAACTGGCGGGCGTAGCTGTTCCGGGCGCGATGCAAGGGCGTTCGCTCGTGCCGCTGCTGAAAGGTGAAAGACCTGCATGGCGCAACTCGTTCCTGATCGAATACTACTCCGACAAAGTCTTTCCGCGAGTATTGAAGATGGGTTACAAGGCCGTCCGCAACGGGCGATGGAAGTACATCCATTATCTCGAGCTTGAAGGGATGGATGAGCTCTACGATCTCAAAACCGATCCATATGAGATGACAAATCTGATTGATCAGCCGGGCTCCCGAAAAGCGCTCAATCAGATGAAGAGGGAAATGGAAGGATTGTTGAAGGGGACGAGTGCAAGCGGCCCGGGCAGCGTAGCGTTCACCGATCGATAACGCCGCGATCCATGCCCTACTAAAGAAGAGAATTGGAAAACTGAATCACACTTAGCCTAGAATCGAAGCATGAAACGCTCCGGCGTCGCAGACCTTCCTCTCCACGGCGGCCGCGTTCCGCATTGGCTGGCCGAACGGATGACCAAACTCGGTACCGCGATCACCGAGACAATCATTCACGACTACGGTACTTCGGCTTTTCTTTCGCGTCTCAGCGATCCGTTCTGGTTTCAGGCGTTCGGATCGGTGATGGGGATGGACTGGCACTCTTCGGGCATCACCACATCGGTGATGGGTGCGCTGAAGCGAGGACTTGCGTCGCGAGCTGATGAACTCGGCATTTATATCTGCGGCGGACGAGGAAGGTTCTCGCGAAACACGCCGCACGAGTTGCGAGCGATCTCCGAGCGGCGCGGATTCGACGGCGAAGAACTGGTCCGCACCAGCCGGCTTACCGCACGCATCGACAACAATGCGATCGCCGACGGTTTCCAGATTTACCTGCACAGTTTTGTGGTCACTTCTAATGGCGAGTGGGCAGTCGTGCAGCAGGGTCTGAATGATCGCAGCGGAATGGCTCGCCGATATCACTGGCACTCGTCGTCGGTGAGCGATTTTGTTGCCGAGCCGCATACGGCAATCGTTGGGGAGAATCAGGGCACCATCATGAATCTTGTTGATGCTCAGGCCAAACCGGCGCAGACACGCGATGCTTGACATCGCTCATGAGAATCCGGAGACGACTCTGAGCGCCGCGCGACACCTGCGAATGCCCAGCCATCACGAGGTACGCGCGCAAAACGTCGATCTGAAGCGGCTCGGTGCCGTGCTCGCAGTTGCCTACGAGCGCGACTTTCACGATTTCGCCGAGCTCCTGCTGCTGGAAAAACTTGGGCCGCGCACACTACAGTCGCTTGCGCTGGTTGCCGAAGTTGTCCACGGCGCACCGAGCCGCTTCTCGGATCCCGCGCGGTTTTCATTCGCTCACGGCGGGAAAGATCGTCATCCATTCCCGGTGCCGTTGAAGACTTATGACGAATCGCTCGATTTTCTGCGAAGCTCGCTCGACCGCGCAAAGCTCGGCGACAAAGAAAAACTGGAGGGCTTTAGCCGCCTTGAACGTTTCGTGCGCCATATCGAAACCACGGTTGAGCCTGAAGCGAACTTTGACGAGGTGATCGTTCACGAAAATGCGATCTCTCGATCGCTTGACGGCCGTTCCGTTTTTGACGACAAACCGAGGCAGGGCTCTCTGTTTTGATTTTTGTTGAGTACTCAGAGGCCGGATAGGGGAACAGCGATGAGCACAACCACCAACGTCAAACAGGCCGTGCCTTTCTTTCTGGTGACCGATATTGAGGCGTCGGTTCGATACTATGTCGAGGGTCTTGGCTTCGTGATGACCAAGAAATGGATTGACGAAGGCAAATTGCGCTGGTGCTGGCTTGAACTTGGGGACGTTGCGATCATGTTGCAGGAGTTCTGGAAGGAAGGGAATCAAGCCAACGCGCGGGGCAAATTGGGCGAAGGCGTTTCAATTTGTTTTATTTGTGAAGACGCACTCGCCATTTATCGCGAAGTTACTTCAGGGAGCATCGAGGCTTCAAACCCTTTCGTTGGTAACGGAATGTGGGTCACATCTTTGACCGATCCCGACGGTTACAGAATCGACTTCGAAAGTTACACGGATGTTCCTGAAGACACAGAATTCTCGGACCAGTATCACTGAATTATCGTGTGAGGAGATGAACAAATGAAAGCAGTGTTTAAGACCGCCTCGCCGTATGCAGACGACGCAATGAATCTTCCGGTTGCGGATGTCGAAGCGGCGATCCCTTTCTATGAAACGATAATGGGCTTCCGAGTTGAAGCTCGTAACGATTCTCCAGTGAAGTCTGCTGTTCTGGCGAGAGATGGAATTCAAATAGGCTTAGCCGAGAACGGCGGTGACCCGTCGCAAGAAGGGTGTTTTTTCGAAGTTGATAACGCCGAAGCGGCCTTTGCTGAACTCAAGGCAAATGGTTTTGAAAAAGAGGACCCTGGTTACCGAATCGATCACTACGGAGATAAATCGTTTAAGGTCTTTTTTGTAGTGGCGCCGGATGGGCTTTGTTACTGTCTTGGTGAAAGACAAAGTTGAAGATCGTTGACGTCGAGTAAGGACACTGATGAAGGACTTGAAAATTGCGCTTGAGAACCGACCCGGCGCGTTGGCGGAGATGGGTGACGCTCTAGGCCGCGCCGGCGTCAGCATCGAAGGTGGAGGCGCGTTCGTTGTGGAAGGTCAGGGAGTTGCTCACTTTCTTTTTGAGGATGGCGAAGCAGCGCGGAGGGCGCTCGAAGCGGCAGGCATTCAGGTTTTGGAAGAGCGTGAGGTGCTAGTTCAGCGTTTGAACCAAACTGAACCAGGTCAGCTTGGGAAGATCTCACGCAGAATGGCCGAAGCCGGTGTCAACATCGAATTGCTCTACAGCGATCACGATCACCGTTTGATTCTCGTGGTGGACGATATGGCTAGAGGACGAATCGTTTCTCAAGCTTGGACGAAAGATCATTCGTGAACGGATAGCGCGATCCGTGAGGCCGTGGCCTTAGTTTCCAGCTCAGAGATTGACCACGACAATCCTGGTAACTCAAAAGTCCGGCGGCAATGAACTTTAATCGCGAGGACGCCGGAAACGCGGAGGGACGGATGTTGTCGTCACTAGCCAACAAGCGCGTGTTGTTGTTTAGTATGAAGCCGGTAACTCAGGGGAGACTGTGTCCAATGAAAAAACTCGTTCTCGGTTTTGTTCTCGCTCTCGCGTTTGCATTCGGCGCCGCTACTTCAGCAAGCGCGCAAACCCAGGAACTCAAACGTTGGGAGCAACGAGCCCAAAACGTCACGATTACCCGTGACGACTGGGGTATCGCGCACATCTCCGGCAAGACCGATGCCGATGCAGTGTTCGGGGCAATCTATGCTCAGGCCGAAGACGATTTCAATCGCGTTGAGACGAACTACCTGAACTCGATGGGGCGACTCGCAGAGGCAGAGGGCCAGACCGCTGTGTGGCGGGATCTGCGTATGAAGTTGTTTATCGATCCAGCCGAATTAAAGGCCCAATACACAGCGAGTCCGGCGTGGTTGAAAGCCCTGATGGATGCCTGGGCCGATGGTCTCAACTATTTCCTTGCGAAAAACCCAAAAGTCACTCCTAAAGTAATCAAGCGCTTCGAACCCTGGATGGCGCTCTCCTTCACCGAGGGCAGCATCGGCGGGGACATCGAAACGATTAATCTCGCGGACCTTCAGGCTTTCTACGAAAAGGAAAAGATCGCGGCAATTCCAAAAGACGAAATCGATCTGCTAGCGGAACCGACCGGATCAAACGGATTCGCCATCGCACCTTCGAACACGGCCGGGCGGCAGGCGCTGCTTCTCATAAATCCCCACACGTCTTTTTTCTTCCGGTCTGAGCTGCAGATGACCAGCCAACAAGGACTGAACGCGTATGGTGCGGTGACCTGGGGACAGTTTTTTATATATCAGGGTTTCAACGAACGAGCCGGTTGGATGCACACGTCCAGCGCGGTTGATGCTATTGACGGCTATCACGAAACGATCGTGAAAAAAGGCGATCGTTACTTCTACAAGTACGGGACCACGGAGCGCCCGGTGATAGCGTCGGTAATCAAAGTACCCTACAAGACGGATAAGAGCATGGCCGTCAAGACGTTTACAATTTATCGCACACATCATGGTCCGGTCATCGCCTCGGCTGGAGATAAATGGGTGAGCATACGGCTGATGCACGAGCCGGTGAAAGCTCTTACCCAGTCGTACTCGCGCACCAAAGCAAGGAACTTCAAAGAGTTCAAACAGACAATGGAGCTGCACACAAATTCGTCGAACAACACGATCTTCGCGGATGCTGAAGGCAACATCGCTTATTTTCATGCCAATTTCATCCCGACGGCGTAATCCTAAGTTTGATTGGACCAAACCGGTGGACGGCAGCGACCCTGAAACGGAGTGGAAAGAGTTGCTCTCCGTCGATGAATCGCCGATGTTGCTAAACCCAGCCAGCGGCTGGCTCTATAACAGCAACAACTATCCGTGGTCGGCGGCGGGTCCGAGCAGTCCGAAAAAAGCCGACTATCCGGCTTATGTAGACTCAGGCAGCGAGAACGCGCGAGGAGTACACGCGATAAGGGTGCTCGAGAACAAGAAAGATTTCACACTTGATTCTCTAATTGCCGCGGCCTATGACAGCTATTTGCCGTGGTTTGAGAAACCTATTCCGGCACTGGTAAAGGCGTGGGATCAAACACCCGCGACCGATCCGCTCAAGGGAAAGCTCGCCGATCAGATTGCGCAACTTCGCGCGTGGGATCTGCGATGGTCTGTGACATCGATTCCAACCTCGCTTGCGATATTCTGGGCCGACGACATAAGCCGGAAGGTGGCCGGCGATGCCAGACGAGCGGGCATGTCCGCACCAGACTATATCAGCGCCAAGGCTCCGGCGAATCAACTCTTAGAGTCACTATCAGTGGCATCGGATAAGATTGCGGCAGATTTCGGAACCTGGAAGACAGCCGTGGGGCGATATCAATCGCTTTCAGCGCCTGACGAACGACATCGTGCATCCATTTAGCGACGCGGGCCCGAGCATTCCGGTTGGTTTTACATCAGGGAACTGGGGCTCGCTGGCCTCGTTTGGGGCGCGTCCATACAAAGGGTCAAAGAAGATCTACGGCACGAGCGGCAACAGCTTTGTGGCGGTGGTCGAGTTTGGCAAGACTGTGCGGGCGAAGGCCATAACGGCCGGAGGGCAGAGCGGCAACCCATCCTCGCCGCATTTCAACGATCAGGCAAAGAGGTACAGCACCGGGAGATCTGAGAGAAGTTTATTTCTATCCGTCGCAACTAAAGGGACACACCGAGCGGCAGTATCATCCGGGAAAGTAGAGATACTTGCGTTAAAAACTTTGCGTCTTAGCGGATCCTTTGCGTCTTTGCGCGAAACCTATCCTCAATGTTGAGAAATTCGGATAGGTTTCGCGCAAAGACACAAAGGTCCGCTAAGACGCAAAAGACCCGCTAGAACTGCTAACCATTTCACCCGCCCAAAAAATAGTTCACAAAGTTCTTGCTTCGCTAACCGACCCTATGTAGAATGCTGGCTAGATAGAATCCTCTCTAGATAGCATCCTCTCTAGATAGATCCTTTCTAGATAGGGAGCTATCCAGATCTGATACAAAAGGAGCTCGTCATGGGGTTTCTTACCTATTCATCGGCGGTCATCCTGCAAGCCGTGTCAAACGGTTACCTGTACGGATTCGACATCATCGACATTACCGGCGTTCCAGGCGGCACTGTCTACCCCGCTCTTCGTCGTCTCGAAGAAGCCGGATTTCTCATTTCTAAGTGGGAAAAGCAAAGCATCTCCCAAACCGAACCGCGCCCCCAACGCAAGTATTATGAATTGACCCGCGCCGGGCGCGACGCACTAGCCGAAGCAATAAAACGCTATCGATTGTTGGAACATTCACAGCCAATCAAAAAACGCGACCCAAACCCATCTCGCGCCTAATGCCCCGAGCTCTGCTCTGGAGTTTTTGCGAATGGCTCATAGACCGCAAACACCACGCTACCGTTTTTGGCTCTGGCTGATCCGCGTTCATCGGCGTGATTGTGCCGCGCCGCTTGCGCGCCGATTGGCGGCAGGAGTGGGAAGCCGAGTTGCGCTACCGCGAAACGATGCTGGCCGAGTGGGACCGGCTCAACTGGCGCAACAAACTTGATTTGCTTTGGCGCAGCACGAGCGCGTTCTGGGATGCGCTCTGGTTGCAGACTAAACGATGGGAGGACGAGATGTTTCAGGACTTGCGTTACGGCGTGCGAATGTTGCTCAAAGAACCCGGCTTTACTCTGATTGCCGTGCTTTCGCTGGCACTCGGCATCGGCGCCAATACGGCGATCTTCAGTCTGCTGGATGCCGTGCTGCTCAAATCGCTGCCGGTGCAGGAGCCGGAGAAGTTAGTGCTCTTCGGCAAAGGCGAAGAGACGGGCCTGACCAATGGTTTCCCGAACAAAAGCTGGGATCTCTTCTCCTATCCTTTTTATCAAGAGGTGCGGCAGCGCAATGAAGTCTTTTCCGACGTGGCGGCGCTCCTGAGCATCCCCTGGGGCGTCCACGGCATGGTCAACACAAATGGAGCGAGCGGCGAGATCGGAAAAGCTGAATGTCCAACTGGTCTCCGGCACTTATTTCTCGGTGCTTGGGCGTGAATGCCAGTCTTGGGACGCACTTTCACCGAAGCGGATGATCAGACTCCGGGCGGGCATCCGGTCGCTGTCGTCAGCTACGCCTGGTGGGAACGCCGGTTGGGCGGTGACCCGGCGGCGGTCGGCAAAACCATCACGATAGACCAGACGGCTTACACCATCATCGGCGTCGCGCCCAAAGAGTTTTTCGGCACGACGGTTGGGCAAGCGCCGGACATCTGGGTGCCGCTGGCGATGGAGGCACAGTTGCCGCCTGCTCACTGGAATGGGCGTAATAACAAGTTATCTCAATCGCTCTATCTCATCGCCCGGTTGAAAAATGGCGTGAGCGCCGAGCAGGCGAGCGCCGCCGTCAATTTGCTCTTCAAACAATCCTTGCAGGAGCAGGTCGGGCGCGCAGCCTTCGGCGGAGCGGTTGCAGGACATTCAGCGGGCCAGCATTGAATTGACGCCGGCGGGGCGGGGGCTTTCGGCACTTCGCCGGGAGTTCTCACTCTCGCTGCGAATCCTGATGGCGGTGGTCGGGGTCGTGCTGCTGATTGCCTGCGCCAACGTCGCCAACCTGTTGCTGGCGCGCGCCGCCGCCCGGCAGAAAGAGTTTGCCGTGCGTCTGGCGTCGGTGCAGGCCGCACGCGCCTCATCCGTCAGTTGCTCACCGAAAGCGTGTTGCTCGCCAGCCTCGGTGGGATTGCCGGAGTCATGCTGGCCTGGTGGGGCAGTCGCTTGCTCGTCCTGATGGCCTCGGCCGGTGCGGAGCCGCTGCCGCTCGATGTCACGCCGAATGCCCGCATCCTGGGCTTCACACTGCTGGCTTCGTTGCTTTCGGCCGTGATCTTTGGCACGGCCCCGGCCTTGCGTGCGGCCCGGATCGAACCGAACTCTGCGCTCAAAGGCGGGAAAGGCGCGGCGCAGGCGACCTCGCAGAGTCCGCTTGGCAAGGCGCTCGTGGTCGCGCAGGTCGCGCTCTCGCTGCTGCTGCTGGTTGGGGCGGGCTTGTTTGTTCGCACACTGATCAATCTGCAAAACGTGCCCACCGGGTTCAATCAACAGAACGTCATGCTCTTTCGGATTGACACGGCTACGACCGGTTACAAAGGCGCGCAATTCGCTCCGCTGATGCGCGAGGTGGAAGAGAAGGTGAAGGCGCGTGCCGGGCGTACAGGCGGCTTCATTTTCATCTTTCATCTTCAATCAGGGCCAATGGACGAGCCGAGTATTCACCGGCGAGCCAGAACCAGCCGGAAGGACAGCGGAGCGTCAGGCAAAACATCGTCGGCCCGGACTATTTCACCACGATGGGCATCCCGCTGGTAGCTGGTCGGGGCTTTGGCCCGCAGGACACCGACAAATCCCAGAAAGTCGCGGTCATCAGTGAAGCGATGGCGCGAGCGGTTCTTTCCCGAATGGCTCTCCGCTCGGCAAGCGCTTTGGCACGTATGGCAGGGAACCGCGAGCGAGTTCGAAATCATCGGCGTCGTGAAAGATGCCAAGTATGGGAGCCGTGACCGAGCAATTGCGACCAATGGCCTATTACCCGCATGCGCAGCGCCCTCAACCGCTCAACAACTTTGTCGTGCGTTTCTCCGGCGCGCCGGAAGCGATCGTCCCGCAAGTTCGGCAGGCGATCAAGGAAGTCAATCGCAATCTGCCGATTGATGAAGTCGTGAGCTTGTCCGAACACATCGGCCGCTCGCTCGCTCCAGCAGAAACTGGTGGCGCGGCTCGCCGTCCTTCTTCGGACTGCTGGCGTTGCTGCTCGCCTGTGTCGGGCTGTACGGCGTCCTGTCCTACGCCGTCGCGCGGCGCACCAATGAAATCGGCATCCGTATGGCGCTCGGCGCGCAAAGCCGCGATGTGCTCTGGCTGGTGTTGCGCGAGAGCGTTGACGCTGGTGCTGGTCGGCGTCGTCATCGGATTGCTGGCCGCTTCGTGGTGGCGACGCAGACGGCCGTCGGCGCTTGCTGTTCGGTTTGAAGCCGAACGACCCGCTGACACTGACGCTGGCGACGTTGCTGCTGATTGTGGTCGCGGCATTGGCAGGTTATCTGCCGGCGCGACCGCGCCGCACGTGTTGACCCGATGGTGGCGCTTAAGAGACGAGTGAAACAAGGATGGAATTATGCAAAGACTGTTGGCAAGACCTGCTACTTCCGTGCGCGCGGATTGATGAAAAACCTTTCGTCCTTCTGATCGCAATTTCGCCGCTGGCGTTCGGCACGGGTTTCACACAGGGCACGACCGGAACAATCTCGCTGGATGCCCTCAACGAGATGCAGGCCCGCAACGTAAAAACGGAACTGGTGACCTACAAGGGCCGAAAAGCGTTGCGGGTTACCGACACCGCGCCGGCAACCGTCGTCGACGGAGATCGATACGTCATCTTGAGTAAGACTGACTTTCGCGATGGTGTCATCGAAACAGAGTTGACGGGCGAACCCGCCGCCAGTGCGGGTCAAGGGGCGCGCGGATTCGTCGGCGTGGCATTTCGCTTCTCTCCTGGCGCTGGAAAAGACGCCCCAAAGTACGAATGCTTCTACCTTCGCCCGACCAATGGACGTGCTGATGATCAGGTGCGTCGAAACCATTCGACCCAGTACATCTCTTACCCCGAGTTCCCATGGCAACGGTTGAGGAAGGAGTTTCCGGAAAAATACGAGAGCTATGTTGATCTCGTTCCCGGCGAGTGGACAAAAGTGAAGATCGAAGTTCAAGGCGACAAGGCGCGCTTATACGTTCATGGCGCCCGCAACCTGTATTGGTGGTCAATGATCTCAAGCTGGGCCAGAGCCAGGGCCAGATCGCCCTGTGGATTGGACCCGGAACGGTCGCGCACTTCGCCGATCTTCGAGTCTCGAAATGAAAGAACGGATTAACGCGAGGGAAACGGATGGCTGTAACCTAAAAACGGCCCGGTTTCGTTTCTGGCTGTGGCTGATTCGCCTGATTGGCGTAATTGTCCCCCGCCGGTTGCGTGTGGATTGGCGGCTGGAGTGGGAGGCCGAATTGAAGTATCGCGAAGCGCTTCTTGAGGACTGGGACCGGCTGAACTGGCGGACCAAGCTGAACCTGCTGAGACGCAGCACCAGCGCGTTTTGGGATGCGCTATGGATGCAAAGCTACAGATGGGAGGACGCGATGATTCAAGACTTGCGTTTTGGCGTGCGAATGCTGCTCAAGCACAAAGGGTTTACGTTTGTTGCGGTGCTTTCGCTGGCGTTGGGGATCGGAGCGAACACCGCGTTATTCAGCGTGGTGGATGCGGTGCTGCTGAAAACACTGCCGGTTGCTGAGCCGGAACGCCTGGTGTTGTTTGAATGGCAGTCCGGTCTCGCTTTCCGAACTGGCGGTGGGATGAGCGGAACATCGTACAGGCCCGGGCCGCCGGACGTTAAAGGTCTTTCGCTGTTTCGGTACGACGTGTATGAAAAGATGCGACAGGCCCGCGCTTTTGAGCCGGACAGTCCGCTCAGCGATTTCTTCGCCTTCGGTCCGACAGGGGAATTAACTGCGATGACCGGGGAGCAGGCGGAGGTGATAAACGGGCAGGCAGTAACAGGCGGCTACTACGCCGGTCTAGGAGTACAACCCAGCCTGGGGCGCGCGATCACCGAGGACGATGACCAGTCAGGCGCCTCACCGGTAGTCGTGCTCAGCCATCACTTTTGGCGGGATCGATTCGGCGCGAATCCTGCGGTCATCGGACAGCCGCTCAGACTAAACAAGCAGTCCTTCACAATCATCGGTGTCTCGCCACCTTCTTTTATCGGAACGTTACAGGTGGATTATCGCCCAGCGGTAACCGTACCGCTTGCCAGCGAGCCGCTGTTGCAAGGCGAGCGAAGCCGATTGGGCACTCTTAAACAACCAGGCGTCTGGTGGCTGAATGTAATGGGTCGGCTTAAACAGAGCGCGACCTATGAACAGGCACGCGACAGTTTGAACAGCGCCTTTCAGTCCGCCGCCTTGGAGATCATGCCGCCGCCGCGCACTCCGAATGAACCGGCACAGATCGAGCCGAAAGATCAACCGCGGTTGATCGCCGAATCCGGCAGCCGCGGGATGCTGGACAGGCGCAGGCGTTATTCACCAACCATATACGGCCTGTTCATTGTTGTTGCTCTCGTGCTGCTAATTGCGTGTGCCAACGTTGCAAACCTGCTGCTGGCGCGCTCGGCGTTGCGCGGACCGGAGATCAGCGTGCGGCTGGCGGTCGGCGCGAAACGTTGGCGCCTGGTGAGGCAGCTGCTCACGGAGAGCGTCTTGCTCGCGGCGTTGGGGGGCGCGGTCGGCGTGCTCTTCGCATTCTGGGGCAAGCGCGCGCTACTTACGCTGACTGACAAAGAAACCGGAATCTTGCCCAGCGAGGTTAACCTCAGCCTGAATTGGCGGGTCCTGGTATTCACGCTGGTGGTCTCGTTGCTGACTGGTGTGGTGTTCGGCCTTGTGCCCGCGTGGCGTGCGACGAAGGTGGATTTGGCGACCGCGCTCAAACAGAGCCGGCGAACAACCGGGGCAGTTTCACGGTTGAGCAAAGGGCTGATCGTCGCGCAGGTCGGGCTCTCATTGTTGTTGTTGGTGGGCGCGGGTTTATTCATCCGCACCCTTTACAACCTGCAGCACGTCAACCTTGGCTTCAACCAGGAAAACCTATTGCTTTTCAAGCTGCGGCCGCAACAGGGCGGGTACAAGGACGAACGTCTGGTGCGGTTCTATCACCAACTTTTTACGCGGCTGGACAACCTGCCGGGCGTGCGCGCCGCGACGTTCGGGCGCATTCCGCTGATCGCGCAGGACAATTGGGTCACCGCCATATTGTTGCCGGGGGAGACGGATCTGACTGCTGGACAGCACCGCACCAACCGTCAGATGATCCGCGATAACTATTTCGCGACGATGGAAATTCCGCTGCTGCGTGGTCGCGATTTTACCGCCCAGGATGACGAGCGTGCGCCCACGGTCGGAGTTGTCAATCAAGAATTCGAACACCAGTTCTTTCCCAATGAAGATGCGCTTGGCAAGCGCGTAAGGATTAGAAATAGCAAGCGGGAGATCGAGATTGTTGGCGTGACGGCCGACACCAAGTACATGAGCCAGCGCGAAGACCTTCAACCGCTCCTTTACACGCCGTGGCAGCAGGACGGCGCGGTGATCGGCGAGATGAGCTTCGCTTTGCGAACGACCGGTCAACCGACCGAGCTTGCGAGCACGGTGCGCGAAGTGGTCCGCGAACTTGACGCCAATCTGGCGGTCACTGAATTGGGCAGTCAAACATCTCGGTCGCAAGCCACGTTGGGGCAGGAGCGTTTGTATAGCCGGCTATTGAGTTTCTTTGGCGGATTGGCGCTGCTGCTGGCGGCGATCGGTCTTTCGGGAGTGCTTGCCTATTCTGTAGCGCAACGTACCAATGAGATCGGTATCCGCATGGCGCTGGGCGCACAACCAACAAACGTTCTGCGGTTGGTGCTGTGGCAAGGGATGAAGCTTGTGTTCCTTGGACTGGCCTTGGGCGCGCTGGGTGGTTACGCGTTGCAGCGTTTGTTTGCGAGCCAATATTTCGGGAGCAAGAGCTGGCAACAACAGTTGGCCGACCAACTTTACGAAGTTAAGGGGACCGGTCCTTTAATCGTTCTCGTCGTCGCGGCAACTCTGTCTCTCGTTGCGTTGGTAGCTTGCTGGCTGCCAGCACGCAAAGCCGCGCGGGTGGATCCGTTAGAGGCGTTGCGATACGAGTGAGGTGCAAGTGGTTACGCTGAAAACCGAAGGACGAAAGGGACAGAAGGGACCGAAAGGACGAAAGGGACTGTTCACGCAGTGTGAGGTAAAGGCTGCAATGCGGAACTTGTTCTCGACGATACCCATCGCGGTAATTCGAGTAATCGGCGTGATAGTACCTCGCCGACTGCGTGCCGATTGGCGCCAGGAGTGGGAAGCCGAGTTGCGCTATCGCGCAGCGCTGCTGGCCGACTGGGACCGCCTTGATTGGTCTCACAAGTTCAACTGGCATTGCGACACGATTAACGGCTAAACGGTGCGACTATGACAACTCGCTTTCGTTTCTGGCTGTGGCTGATTCGCTTGATTGGCGTAATCGTCCCGCGCCGATTGCGCGCCGATTGGCGTCAAGAGTGGGAGGCCGAGTTGCAGCACCGCGAAGCGCTGCTAGCGGAGTGGGACCGGCTCGATTGGCGCCACAAGCTTAACCTTCTCTGGCGCAGCACCAGCGCCTTTTGGGATGCGCTCTGGCTTCAACCAAAAAGATTGGAGGATGAGATGTTTCAAGACCTGCGTTATGGCGCGCGAATGTTATTAAAACAACCAGGCTTCACCTTGGTTGCAGTGCTAACCCTTGCGATGGGGATAGGTGCGAATGCGGCGATCTTCAGTTTGATTCACACCTTGTTGATTCAACCTTTGCCCTATCGAGACGCCGGACAGGTGTTATTTGCGATGGGGTGGGATGTGCGGCGCGATCAGATGCGGTTCCAGGTGTCGGCGGCTGATTTCCAGGATTGGCGTTCGCAATGCACCGCATTCGAGCAGGCGGCGGGTTATCGGTACTGGAGCGTTAATCTGACAGGCGCGGGCGAGCCAGAACGTATTCAAGGCTACTTTGTGACGTCTAATCTATTCACGCTGCTAGGTGTCGAGCCGATGTTTGGTCGAGCGTTTCGAACGGACGAAGATCAACCGGGGGCACCGAAGGTAGCGGTACTCAGCCACGCATTGTGGCAGCGACGGTTTGGCGCCGACCGCAGCGTGATCGGCCAGACAGTGACACTCAACGACCAGAGCTACACTATCATCGGTGTGATGCCGCCGAAGTTTGAATTCCCGCAACTAAACTTCAAAGGCGATCTGTGGGCCCCATTCAATCATGACCCAGCGCGACTACGCACGGATCGCAGCACAAATTTTTCCATGGTGGCAGTCGCGCGTTTGCTTCCTGAGCGGACGCTCGCACAGGCGCAGGCGGAAATGGATGGTATCTACCGCCGATTGGCGGAGCAATATCCTGAAACCAACTCCAGCATCGGGATTCAACTATCTCCCATGCATGAAATGTTGACCCGAGACACACGTGGCCCGTTACTGGCGCTGCTGGCGGCAGCTGCGTTCCTTTTGTTAATTGCGTGCGCCAATGTGGCGAACCTGTTGCTCGCTCGAGCTCAGACGCGCTTGAAAGAGATGGCGGTACGCGCGGCATTGGGAGCAACCCCCTGGCGTATCGCGCGACAAATGCTCACCGAGAGTCTGTTGCTGGCCCTGATGGGCGGAGTCGTGGGCGTGGTGTTAGGACATTGGCTTCTGGCAGCCATTCGCTCCATTGTGCCGGAACACGTTAGTAACACAGTGCCGGCGTTGTTAGAGATTGGAATAAATACGCAGGTCTTGCTTTTTGCCTTTGCCGTCGCGCTGATTACCAGCGTTGCATTCGGTCTCGCCCCGGCAATGCGGCTGGCACGACACGATCTGGTCTCGGACTTGAAGGAAGGCGGGAGGTCTGCCGGTTCAAGACCACGCCGCCGCGCCGGGAATGTATTGGTCGTCGCCGAAGTTGCTCTGTCGGTGCTGCTGTTGGTTGGGGCTGGCTTGACGCTGCGCAGCTTGTGGGCTCTGATCAACGTCAATCCCGGTTTTGAGGCCGGCAATCTGCTGGTTTTGGACATTTCGCTGCCGAGCACCCGCTACGCGCAGCCTGAACAACAAACAATCTTTTTCCGCGAAGCACTATCTCGTCTCGCCGGCGTACCAGGGGTGGAATCCGTTGGAGCGGTTAATACACTTCCGCTCAGCACAAGCAATTCCGGTGGCCGGTTCTTGATTGAAGGCCAGCCGCCGCCTACACCGGGCGCCGAACCAAACACTGATTTTCGCGTCATCAATCCGGATTACTTTCGCGCGCTCGGAATGCGTCTCGAACGAGGACGACCGTTCGACATACGGGATAGTCAGCAAGCGCAGCCGGTGACAATCGTCAATCAGGCATTTGTGAGTCAGCACTTTCCCGGCGAGGAAGCGCTCGGCAAACGCATACGCTTCGGTGTGCCAAGTACTCCTTTGACGGTTAGTCCGTGGCTTTTGATCGTTGGCATCGTGAGTGACGTTCGGCATCTGGACTTGACAACGGCCGCTCGCGCCGAAAGCTACGTACCACTCGAGCAAAGCCCCAGCTCGTCATTAACACTGGCTGTGCGGACACACGGCATGCAAACCGGATTGGTGGCGACAGTTCGTGAGACGCTGAGCAGTCTCGACCCAAACCTGCCGCTATACAACGTACAAACTATGGAGCAGGTTGTGTCGCGATCGCTTTTTAGCCAGCGAATGATGACCAGCGTCATGTTGATCTTTGGTGGCGTGGCTTTGCTTCTAGCGACAGTTGGGTTGTTCGGTTTGATCTCTTATGCAGTGAGCCAGCGCACGCACGAACTCGGGATTCGGTTGGCGGTGGGCGCGACCTCGCGGGACGTGCTGCGCCTGGTGATCGGACAAGGACTCAAATTGGCGTTTGCCGGTTTATTCATCGGATTGGCAACAAGTTTTGTGTTGATGCGAGTGATGAAGAGTCTTCTGTTTGGCGTGAGTGCGGCGGACCCGCTGACCTTCGCCGCAAGCGCGTTGATCCTGGTGATGGTGTCGTTACTCGCTTGTTGGATCCCTGCGCGTCGCGCGGCGAAGGTTGATCCGCTCACTGCGCTTCGTCACGACTGAGAACAATAAATAGAGATGAGAGAAGTAACGCGTTTTCGCTTCTGGCTCTGGCTCATTCGCCTGATCGGGGTGATCGTGCCGCGAAGACTTCGCGCCGATTGGCGACAGGAATGAGTGAATATGCAAAAGTGATCGGCGCGACAGCGCATCGCAGTCCCGGAGCGGGTTCAGGTTGATAGATGAATGATTGACGGTATGGATGATTGTTAGGCAAAACTATCTACGGAACAATTTAACACCGTTGAGGTAATCAAAATGAAACACTTTCTCAAAGCTTCACTCGCAACTTTATTCTTGGCGCTGATCTGCCTGACATTCTCTGTAGCGGCTCAGACGCCTGCGATTCCCGACACGCCTGCGGGCCGCACCTTGCAAGCCTGGCTCGATGGCTTCAATAGCGGCGACCGGGGACGGCTCGAAGCCTATCTCACGAAATATGAGCCGACGAAGTCTGTGGACTCTGAACTAAACTTCCGCAACCAAACTGGCGGATTCGAATTGGTCAGGATCGCCAACAGCGACCGGCTGCGCATTGAATTCCAAGTCAAAGAGAAGGCCGGCCCGACCAACGCGGTGGGGAAGATGGAAGTGAAGGATGCCGATCCGGCGGTGGTTGTCCGCTTCAGTCTGCGCGCTATCCCGCCCGGCATGACTGCGGCGGATATGAGTATGAAGATAGACGCTGCCACACGCGCGCGCGTGATTGACGGCGTCGTGGCGAAGCTCAACGAATTTTACGTGTTTCCGGAAACCGCCAAGAAGATGGCCGAGGCTGTGCAAGCGCGGTTGAAAGGCGGCGGCTACGACGCGATCACCGACGGCGACGACTTTGCGGCCAAACTCACCGAAGACCTGCGGGCAGTAAGTCACGATAAGCATCTGGGCGTGAACTTTTCAGCGCAGGTGATACCGAATAGGGAGCCTGGCGCGAATCCCCCGCCTGACCCCGCAACCCAGGAGCAAAGGCGCAGCCCAGGTGCTGCGACGCAACAATTGCGCCTTCGAAAAGGTGGAGTGGTTGCCATCAAACATCGGCTACCTAAAGTTTAACGGCTTCGCAGGCCCAGAGTTATGCGGCCCGACCGTCACCACCGTAATGAACTTTCTGGCCAACGTGGACGCCCTGATCATTGACCTGCGCAGTAACGGCGGCGGCAGCCCCGAAATGGTTGCCTATATCTGCTCATATCTCTTCGCTGAGCGGACGCACTTGAACGACTTGTACAATCGCAAAGAGGACAAGACCACCGAGTTTTGGACCAGGGATGTGCCCGGCCCGCGACTCACCAAACAGCCGGTCTTCGTGCTGACCTCCAAGCGGACATTTTCCGGCGCAGAGGAGTTTACCTATAACCTCAAGAACCTGAAGCGGGCGACGATTATCGGCGAGACAACCGGGGGAGGCGCACATCCGGTTTCTGGCCATCGTATTGACGATCACTTCAGCATCGGCGTCCCGTTCGCGCGCGCAATCAACCCCATCAGCAAAACCAACTGGGAAGGAACCGGAGTCGAACCCGACATCAAGGTTCCCGCCAGCGAGGCGCTGGACGTGGCAAAAAAGATGGCTGCGGAAAAGATTAAAAAGCGGTAGCTCTATCTTGGTTGGTGAGGTCAGCGAGCGTCGTGAGTAGACCCGATGAGCGCGCTGGGGAGCCAATCAGTGAGATGGACGGATGATGCAAGACTGAGCGTGTAGAGGATGAACGCTTCCACGTCCACAACCCGCTTTCGTTTCTGGCTCTGGCTGCTTCGCTTGATCGGCGTGATTGTCCCTCGCGGTTTGCGCGCCGACTGGCGGCAGGAGTGGGAAGCCGAGTTGCGCCATCGCGAGGAAATGCTCGCCGAGTGGGACCGGCTAAACTGGCGCAACAAGCTTGACCTGCTGTGGCGCAGCATCAGCGCCTTTTGGGATGCGCTCTGGCTGCAAACATACCGATGGGAGGACGAGATGTTTCAGGATCTACGCTACGGTTGGCGCATGTTGTTCAAGAATCCTCACGCTCAAAGCCCAAATGAAGACGCTATGGCAATGGTAGTGCGCGCAGATGCGGCGGAGTTGTCATCGCTCCGAAGCGCGATCCAACAGGAGCTGAAGCAACTCGATCCGGCGCTTCCGGTTGCTAACGTCCGCGCGATGACGGAACGGGTTGCTACCGCGTTGGCGAAGCCGCGCTTCAACACGCTGCTGAGAGGGCTGTTCGGGGCGACCGCGCTGCTGTTGACCGCGGTCGGCCTCTACGGCGTGGTGGCTTATGGAGTGAATCAGCGAACGCGGGAGATCGGTATTCGAATGGCGCTGGGCGCCAAACGGACGAACGTTCTTGCCCTGGCAATTCGGCAAGGTATGCAACCGGCGCTGATGGGATTGTGCGTCGGCCTGGTTGGGGCATTGGGACTAATGCGGCTGCTGACGAGCCAGCTGTACGAAGTGCAGCCGACCGACCCGGTGACGTTTATTCCGGTCGGCTTCGGTCTTTTTGTGATTGCGTTAGCCGCCTGCTATTTCCCCGCGCGCCGAGCGACAAAGGTCGACCCGATGTTGGCATTGCGGTGTGAGTAACAAGTGTGACGGTGGAGAAGCGGCAAAATGTGCCAGAGATGAAGAGTTGTCAGATTGCCGGCGTTCGGCTCTTACTCGAAACGTGATGCTACGAAAGAGAACAAGCCGCTTTCGATTCTGGCTCTGGCTGATCCGCTTGATCGGTGTGATCGTCCCGCGTCGGTTGCGCGCCGACTGGCGACAGGAATGGAAAGCCGAGTTACAACACCGCGAACTGCTTCTCGAGAATTGGAACCGGCTCAATTGGCGGAACAAGCTTGACCTTCTCTGGCGTAGCACGAGCGCCTTCTGGGATGCGCTCTGGTTACAACCGAAAAGATTGGAGGACGAAATGTTTCAAGACTTTCGTTACGGCGTGCGGATGCTCCTGAAACATCCGGGCTTTACCTTTATCGCTGTGCTCACGCTCAGCCTGGGCATCGGCGCGAACACGGCGATCTTCAGCATTGTCAATGCTGTGCTCCTGCGCCCGTTTCCGTACCAGGCGCCTGAGCGCCTGGTGATCGTTCAGGAGCGTGTCTCCGGGCCGGGCTTTTCGCCGTCATATCCCAACTTTGTCGATTGGCGCGCGCAGAACACCGCCTTCGATTCAATAGCAGCGGTGCGTGGCAACGAGAGTTTCAACTTCACAGGCGCAGGCGAACCGGAACGCTTGCAAGGGCGGCTCGTCTCGGCGGAGTTCTTTTCCACACTGGGAATCCAGCCGCTGCTCGGGCGTGACTTTCTGGCCGAAGATGACCGTCCGGGCGCGGCTCCGGCAGCGATCCTGAGTTACGGATTCTGGCAGCGCAGGTTTGGCGCTGATGAGAGCATCATCGGGAAACACCTCACGCTCAATAGTCAAAGCTTCACAGTAATCGGTATTACTCCGGCGGACTTTCAGTTCGGGGCGGAAGCCGATGTCTCTGTGCCCATCGGTCTCTCTGCGGAACGCTTCCGGGCACGCGGCAGCGATCCGGGAACCGGCGTCGTCGCGCGTATAAAGCCAGACTTGTCGCAGCGACAAGCGGAGACGGAATTGAATCTGATCGCCGCGGGTCTGGAACAACAATATCCAGAGAGCAACAAGGGCAGGCGCGTGCTGCTGACCCCGCTGCACGAAAGCTTTGTCGGCAACGTGCGACAACCGCTGTTGATTTTGCTAGGCGCGGTCGGCCTGGTTTTATTGATCGCCTGCGCAAACGTCGCGAATCTCTTGCTGGTCCGTTCGTCCACCCGGCAAAAGGAAATGGCGGTGCGTGTCGCGCTCGGCGCTGACCGAGGACGCATCATTCGTCAACTGCTGACTGAGAGCATCGTGCTGGCCGCTTTGGGAACCGCGTTGGGAATCATGCTCGCGTTCTGGGGCACGCGTTTTATCGCATCGCAATTGCCTGACGGCATCCCGCGCTTGCAGGACGCCCAGGTTGACGCGCCGGTGTTGGTCTTCACCCTTGTCGTCTCCCTGCTGACTGGTTTGCTCTTCGGTTTAGCTCCCGCATTGCAGGCTTCACGCCCGAATCTGACGGAAGGGTTGAAGGAAGGAGACCGTGGTTCATCCGGAGGTCGCCAGCGGCTGCGCAGCGTACTGGTCGTAGGCGAAGTCGCCCTGACGCTGACGCTGCTCGTGGGCGCGGGATTGCTCCTGCAGAGTTTCCGGCGTGTGCTACAGGTTGACCCGGGTTTCAAGGCGCAGAACCTGCTCACGATGCAGGTTTCAGTCAACAACCCCGACGGTCAACAAGTGGCGAACTTCTTCGAGCAGTTGCAGCAAAAAGTCCGCAACCTGCCCGGCGTCAAAGCGTTCGCGGTGTCGAACGGGCTTCCATTTGGCATGGCGAACTTCCCGACTTTCATCATTGAAGGTCGGCCGGAAACCGAGAATAAACCGTCCGGCATTCGCTACACCGTGAGTCCCGATTATTTCCAGACGCTCGGCATTGAGTTGATCAAAGGCCGCGTCTTCACCGCGCAGGACACGCCTGACACGCCGACGGTCGTCATCGTTGATGAAGTACTCGCCCAAAAATATTTTCCAAACGAAGCACCGATAGGCAAGCGCTTGAAGCAGTCTCCCACCTCGCCAGCGTTAGAGATCGTGGGCATCGTCCGGCACGTTGAACCGAACAGTCTGGACGCACAATCGCCAGGCCCGGCGCAGTTTTATCTCAACTTCAATCAGATTCCCGCGGACCGGCTGCCAGGCACTGTCCGGCGCATCAATCTGCTGACGCGTACCGAGGTCGAACCAGCGAGCCTGGCCTCAGCGGTGCGCGGTCAGATTGCGGCCTTGAATAAAGATCAGGCGGTCTTCAACGTGCGCACGATGGAACAGATCGTGGCGCAATCGGTCGCCCCCCGGCGTTTCTCGATGCTGTTGCTGACCGTCTTCGCCATCGTCGCGCTCGCGCTGGCCAGCATCGGGATTTACGGTTTGATGTCCTATGCCGTTGCACAGCGCGCGCGCGAAATCGGCTTGCGGATGGCGCTCGGCGCGCAAAGCGGCAATGTGCTCAGACTGGTGATTGGACAGGGGATGAAGCTTGTGCTCGCCGGCGTCTTGCTTGGCCTGGTTGCGTCAGTGGCACTGAGTCGAGCAATCGAGAATCTTCTCTTCGGCGTGAGCGCCACCGATCCGGCGACGTTTGCTGCGATTGCGCTGCTGCTGTCGCTCGTTGCCCTGCTGGCCTGTTGGATTCCGGCGCGGCGGGCGACAAAGGTTGACCCGATGGTGGCGCTGCGGTGCGAGTGAGATTGATGGGTGATGCGACCCGCACAACACGGTTTCGTTTCTGGCTCTGGCTGATCCGCATCGATCGGCGTGATCGTGCCGCGCCGTTTGCGCGCGGACTGGCGGCAGGAGTGGGAGGCTGAGTTGCGCTACCGCGAAGCGCTGCTGGCGCAGTGGGACCGGCTCGATTGGCGGAACAAACTTGGACTTGCTCTGGCGCAGCACCAGCGCGTTCTGGGATGCGCTCTGGCTGCAGCCCCAAAGATTGGAGGACGAGATGTTTCAAGATTTGCGACTAGGCGTGCGAATGCTCATCAAGCATCCGAGCTTTACGGCCGTTGCCGTGCTCACCTTAGCCTTAGGCATTGGCGCCAACATCACGATCTTTAGTGTGGTCAATGCTGTTCTGTTGCGCCCGCTGCCTTACCCGGATGCGGAGCGATTGGTCTTTCTCTGGTCGGAAGCGCCAGCGCAGAATATCCGCGAGAGGGCTTCCGCTTACGCCAATATGGCGGATTGGCGGGAGCAGAACAAATCGTTTGAAGACATCGCCGTCTCTGATCCCGACTGTGGTGACTTTGACCGGCGGGGCTGAGCCGGAACAGGTCAGAGTGTGCGCGCCTCGGCGAATCTTTTTCCGCTCTTAGGCGTGGCGCCAATGCTCGGCCGCACTTTCACGGCTGACGAAGAGCAACAGAAGGTGCGGGTCGTGGTCTTGAGCCACGGCTTATGGCAACGCCGGTTTGGCGCGTCGCCAAACGTCCTGGGGCAGACGCTCGAAATTGACGGCGTGAGTTCGCAGGTGATCGGCGTGATGCCGAAGCACTTTCGATTCCCGATGAAGAAACTCGCATCTGGGAGCCGCATACGCTATTTCCCGATTGGGAGGCACAAAAGGCGCAGCGCGGTACTGGCTCGTGGCAGGTGGTCGGACGACTCAAGCGCGCAGGTCTCGCTCGCACAGGCGCAGACGGAAATGAACACCATTGCGCAGCGGCTGGAGCAAGCTTATCCGGACGCCAACAAAGGTCTGGGGGTCAATTTAGTTCCGTTCCAGCTTCAGCTACACTGGCAGCAATGTGCGCTTAGCCCTCTGGATGTTATTTGGCGCGGTTGTTTTGGTGCTGCTCATTGCCTGCACGAATGTCGCCAATTTAATGCTGGCGCGCGGCATTGCGCGAGAACGTGAGATGGCCATTCGCATGGCGCTCGGCGCGGGCCGCATGCGGCTCATTCGACAACTGCTCACGGAAAGCGCGCTGCTGGTTTTGCTCGCCGGGGCGGTCGGTCTTTTAATAGCAAGCTGGGGCATCCGGGCCGTCCTGAGCTTTAGCCCGCCGAACATTCCCCGTTTGGACGGCGTTGCGATTGATGCCAAAGTGCTGGCCTTCACCACCGTCGTTTCATTACTGACCGGCCTGCTGTTCGGCCTGGCGCCGGCTTTGAAGATTTCGCAGACTCAGCCCGGCGCGGCGTTGAAAGAGGGCCGGAGTGCGAGCGGCGGAATCAGTGGCCGCCGCCTGCGCGGGCTATTGGTCATCACTGAGTTCGGCCTGGCGGTGCTGCTGCTTGCAGGCGCGGGCCTGCTCCTGCGCAGCTTCAGCAAGCTGCAAGCGGTTGACCCTGGGTTTGATCCAGCACGGGTGCTGACTCGTTCAGCTTACCCCTGCGCGCAATAGCACGGCCGATCAATGGCGCGTCTTTTATCAACAGGTGAGCGAACGGATCGCCGCGCTGCCGGGCGTTGAGGCAGTCGGCCTGACCAGTGAGATTTTCATCAGCGGTAATCCTGACGGGCTGATCACCGTTGAAGGGGCTTCACCGGATAGTTCAGCAACAGGCGCGCATTCCATTTAGACGAGATGTGATCAGCGAGGGTTTCTTTCAAACCCTGCGCGTTCCCTTGCGCAAGGGGCGCTTCTTTAACGCGCAGGACAATCAAGGAGCGGTTCCGGTAACAATCATCAATGAAACGATGGCACGCCGGTTCTGGCCCGGCGAAGAGGCGCTGGGTAAGCGATTCAAACTAGGACCGGCACAGTCAGATAGTCCGTGGTTGACCGTAGTCGGAGTCGTTGGTGATATGCGCCGCCAGAGTCTGGAACGCCAACCCATCGCGCAAATTTTCCGGCCCTACCTGCAAAGCTCGCAGCGCAGATTGATTTTATTGATCCGCACAACGGGGGAGCCGACCCAACTCGCGCCGCTCGTGCGCAATGAGATTCGCGCGATTGATAAAACCGTCCTGGTCAACGGCGTCTCGACGTTGGAGAGCCTGCTCGCCAGAAACGTGGCCCAAAGGCGCTTTCAAACCTGGCTGCTGACGCTGTTTTCCGCGCTGGCGCTGCTGCTGGCCGCCGTCGGCATCTACGGTCTGATCCATCAATCAGTCGCCCTGCGTACCCGCGAGATTGGGACGCGCCTGGCGCTCGGCGCACAACCGCGCGATGTGCTGCGGTTGGTGATCGGTCAAGGAATGAGCCTGGCTCTTTGCGGCATCGGGATTGGCTTGCTGGCCGCCTTTGGCTTAACGCGAGTTTTGGCCGGTTTGTTGTTTGGCGTGACAGCCACTGACCCAACGACATTTATTGCGGTCCCATTGTTACTGCTGCTGGTGGCTTTGCTGGCGTGCTACCTGCCGGCGCGCCGGGCGACCAAGGTTGATCCGATGCTTGCGCTCCGGCACGAGTGATGAAGGGAGTGGGCTGAAACCACATCTATGGCTGGTGCTATTGATCGGCGTGATCGTGCCGCGCCGGTTGCGCGCCGATTGGCGGCAGGAGTGGGAGGCCGAACTGCGCTACCGCGAAGCTGCTGGCCGAGTGGGATCGGCTTGACTGGCGACACAAGCTTGATCTTGCTGTGGCGCAGCACCAGCGCCTTTTGGGATGCGCTCTGGTTGCAAAGCGACCTATGATGCTGTGGATGCATCAACCGCTCGGAGGACGAGATGATTCAAGACTTGCGTTTTGGCGTGCGAATGCTGCTCAAGCACAAAGGCTTTACTGCCGTCGCGGTGCTTACGCTGGCGCTGGGCATCGGCGCGACGACGGCCTTGTTCAGCGTGATCTATGGCGTGTTGATCAGCCCTTACCCTTATGCGAGCCGCACGAAATCTGGACGCCCGGTTTGGTCAGCGTCAAATCGAACGCAGACGATGCGGCCTTACCCGCTGACGGCTTATCAGGAGATGGCGAAGCTGCCGGCCTTTGCTGAGGTGATGGCGACCAGCCCTGGGACCGTGCTGTTGACGGGCGAATACGCGCCCGAAAACTTCGGCGGCATTCGGGTGTCGGGCAATGCGTTTCAGTTTTTGGGCGTGCCGCCGCTCGTGGGGCGCACGATTCAGCCTTCAGACATTCGCGCCGGTGGTGAGCCGGAACTGGTTACGGTGCTGAGTTTTCACCGGTGGCAGAAGTTGTTTAACGGCGATCCCAACGCGGTGGGCAAGACGCTGCGGTTGAACAATGAGGTCTACACGATCATCGGCGTGATGCCGCCGCGCTTCGGGTGGTGGACGCGATAACGGCGTCTGGCTGCCGCTGGGCACGTCGCCCGCGACGCGCAGATGGTCTTTCCCATCGTGCGCTTGAAACCGGGCGTGACGACGGCGGCGGCTGAAGGGCAACTGCACGCGCTGCACCAGGAAGTGGCCAAGGACCCGGCGTCCAGGATTCCGAAAGAAGAGTTCACCACCAAATTGACCAACTATCTGGACATCACCCAGGCCAGCGGCGAGATGGAGCGGAGCCTTGCAATTGCTCTTCGGCGCGGTGGGCTTGCTGTTGCTGATCGCCTGCGCCAATGTCGCCAACTTGCAACTGGCCAAGGCCACGGCACGCGCGCGTGAGATGTGTATCCGGTTGGCGCTGGGCGCAGGGCGCGTGCAGTTAGTGCGGCAGTTGCTGACGGAGAGCGTGCTGCTTTCTTTGCTCGGCGGCGCGTTGGGGTTGCTGTTCGCCTATTGGATCACGCACTTGATGGCGACGTTAATGCCCCGCAGCTTGGTGCCCAACGAAGCGCGCATAGAGGTCAACCGCCACGTGCTCTTCTTTTGCCTGGGCATCTCGGTGCTGACCGGGATTCTTTTTGGGTTGATGCCGGCGCTCCAATCGTCGCGTCAGAATCTGGTCGAGTCTTTGAAAGACGAAGGGCGCGCAGCCACCACCGCAGCGGGCGGCAAGCTCGCGCGCTACGCTGGTGATCGTCGAGGTCGCGCTGGCGGTAGTGCTGCTGGTGAGCGCCAGTCTGACAGTGCGCAGCTTTGCAGCTCTGCAAAAAATCGAGTTGGGTTTCGAGCCTGAACGACTGATGCGCGTGGCACTGCTGCTGCCGCCCCAGCGTTACGCCACTTGGGAAAAACGCAATCGCTTTGCTCAAGATTTGCTTGAACGCGTGAGGAATCTGCCCGGCATCGAGGCCGCCACGATGGGCAATGGTGGTCTGCCCTTCGGCGGGCCGGAATCCGGCTACACGATTGATGGACAAGCGGGCGCCGAGACCGGCCGGATCACGCTGAACACGGTGGGCGCCGACTACCTGCGCACGCTGGGCATTCCGCTCCGGCAAGGACGGATGTTGACTGAACCGGAAGTGGCTAACGCCGATCCGGTGGCGGTCATCAACGAAGCGGCGGCACAGCTTTGGCCGTCAGGCGAGAGTCCTTTGGGCCGGCGCATCCAGTTGCACGAACTCAGCAAGCCGCGCCAGGCGGATATCCTGACGCCGCCCGAAGCGTCGCCCTACGTCACCGTGGTGGGCGTGATCGGCAACACGCGCAGCGATAACCTGCGCGACTCAGCCAAACCCGCGGTGTTTGTTCCCTACACTAAGCTCGCGCAGACGGCGCGCACCCTCGCCATTTCGCGCGCAGCAGGATCCGCGACAACTCCTCAACGCCCTGCGCGAGCAAGTGCGCCAGCTAGACAGCGAACAACCGCTCTTCAACCCGATGACGTTCGAAGAAGTGCTAGGCCGCTGGACCGAGCAGCCCCGCTTTATGATGGCGCTGTTCAGTCTATTTGCCGCGCTCGGACTGGGGCTGGCGCTGGCCGGCGTCTACAGCGTGCTGTCTTATCTGGTCTCGCTGCGGACGCGCGAGCTGGGCGTGCGTATTGCGCTGGGTGCGCAGCCCGGTGACATTCTGCGGCTGATTCTTCGGACGGGCGGCAAGCTGGTTGCGGTGGGCATGGTAATTGGCGTGCTCGCCAGTTTGGCGGCGGCGCGCCTGGTGGGTAGCGAGTTGAATCTGTTCCAGGTCACCAACACCGACCCGCTCTCTTTCCTGGGTGTGGCGGTGCTGCTCAGCGTGGTCGCCGCGGCGGCCTGTTTCATCCCCGCCCGCCGGGCAACCAAAGTTGATCCGATGGAGGCGATCCGTCACGACTGACGGGAGGGCGTGAATGTCTGAACAGGACTACACGTTTCGTGCATACCTATGGCTGATCCGACTGATCGGCGTGATCGTGCCGCGACGTTTGCGCGCGGACTGGCGTCAGGAATGGGAAGCCGAATTGAACTATCGCGAACTGCTGCTCGCCGAATGGGACCGGCTCGACTGGCCCAACAAGCTAAACTTGCTGTGGCGAAGCACCAGCGCCTTTTGGGATGCGCTGTGGATGCAAACCTACAAGATGGGAGGACGAAATGATTCAAGACTTGCGTTATGGCGTGCGACTGTTGCTGAAGAATCCCGGCTTCACATTGATCGCGATCTTCACGCTGGCGCTGGGCATCGGCGCGAATACGGCCATTTTCAGCGTAGTCAACAGCGTGTTGCTCAATCCGTTGCCCTACGAGCAAGCCGACCGCCTGGTGATGGTGTGGGACAACAACGCTGAGCTCGGCCGGCAACACGAGGGCCCTTCGCCCGGCAATTATCAAGATCTGCGGAACGCGCCCGGCGTTTTTGAGGCCAGCGCGGCCTGGTACGTGACGGCGCTCACGCTGACCGGCGAACAGGATGCCGAGCAGGTGCAATGCGCACTGGTGACGCCCGACTTCTTCACGACCTTGCGCGTGCAGGCGGCGAGCGGGCACGTCTTTTCAGCGGCGGAAACACCGGGCGTGGCGATGGCGCATGCGACGCAGTATGCCGCGGGCGACCGCCTGGTCGTCATCAGCGATGCGCTGTGGCGCAGGCGTTTCGGCGCGTCTCCCGACGCGGTCGGCGGCACGCTCACGATCAACGGCACGGATTGGCGCGTCCAGGGGATTATGCCGCCGCAGTTCGCGCTGCCCGACCGCGAAGTGGATTTGTGGATGCCGTGGGATCTGGCGCGCACTTACGCGCCGCGCTTTGCGGCTGGGCCGCCGCGTGATTCCCGCTTTTTGAAGATCATCGCGCGCTTGCAGCCGGGCTTGACGCCGGAACAGGCGCAGGCGCAATTGACGGCCTTCTCCGCCGGCTCTGGCCGAACGGCATCCGAAAGAAAATAAAGGCTGGCAATTGCAACTCACGCCAATGTTGGAAGAGCAGGTCGGCAAGACGCGCCCGTTGTTGCTGTTGTTGCTCTCGGCGGTGGCGCTGGTGTTGTTGATCGCCTGCGCCAACGTGGCGAGTTTGTGGCTGACGCGCGCCGCCGTCCGTCAGCGCGAGGCCGCCGTCCGCGCCGCGCTCGGCGCAACGCAAGCGCGGCTCGTGCGCCAGTGGCTGACGGAAAGCCTGTTGCTCGCGGTGTTGGGCGGGGCGGCTGGACTTGCGCTGGCGCGCTATGGATTGACCGCGCTGCTCGCGCTCGCGCCCGCGGGCATTCCGCGGTTGGACGAAGTGGCGATTGACCGCCGCGTGTTGCTCTTCACGCTGGCGGTGACGGCGTTGACCGGCTTGTTGACCGGTTTGTTCCCGGCGTGGCGCAACGCGCGGACGGAGTTGGCGACGACGTTGAAAGAGGGCGGCGAAAAGGGCGCGGTGGGCGCTCGCCTCGCAACGCTTCCGCCACGCATTGGTCGTCGCGGAGATTGCGTTGGCGCTGGTGCTTGCTGGTCGGCGCGGGATTGTTGACGCGCAGTTTCGCGCGCCTGATCTCAGTCGAGCCGGGCTTCGATACGCGCAATCTGCTGACGATGCACATCTCGCTCAATGGGCAAGCTTATGGGCAGGGAAAAGCCGGGCTTTACTATCAACAATTGCTGGAACGGCTGCGCGCTTTGCCCGGCGTTGTGTCGGCGGCGGCGGTGACGACCTTGCCGATGAGCAGCGTAGGGACGGATTTCGAGCGTCCGTATTGGCGCGCGGGCGAACCGGAACCGAGCGCGGCGGCTGACAAAGTCTCTATTCGCATGGCGACGCCGGAATACTTTCCGACGCTGGGCATCCCCTTGCTCGCCGGCCGTAATTTCACCGCGCAGGATCGCGCCGAAACGCCCGCCGTCATCATCGTCAGCGAAAGCTTCGCCAATAAAGTCTGGCCCGGCGCATCGGCTGTCGGCAACCAACTGATGCTCGATTACACGCGCGGCAAGTATGCCTACGAAGTCGTCGGCGTCACGCGCGACATCCGTTATTACGGCCTGAAGAGCCAGCCGCAGCCCGAAGTCTTCATCCCGCACGCGCAAAACACTTATCTGCCGATGAACGTCGTCGTGCGCACCGCCGCTGATCCATTGCAATTGGTCGGCGCAGTGCGGCAGGTGGCGCGCGGCCTGGATGCGGCGCAACCGGTCAGTCAGGTCAACACGATGGAACGGTTGATCGAGCGTTCCATCGCGCCGGATCGGTTTGCGCTCGCGCTGCTCGGTCTGCTGGCGATGTTGGCGCTGCTGCTCGCCAGCGTGGGGATTTACAGCGTCCTCTCGTACACGGTCGCCGCGCGCACACACGAGATCGGCGTACGGATGGCGTTGGGCGCGACCTCGCGCGACGTGTTGCGGCTGGCGCTGGGACAGGGGATGCGGCTGACGCTGATGGGGATTGCGATTGGCTTATTCTCGGCTTACGCAATCACACGATTAATGGAACCGCTGCTCTTCGGCGTCAGCGCAACCGATCCATTGACGTTGTTCGGAGGGGCTTTGTTGCTGGCTCTGGTGGCGTGGTTGGCTTGCTACCTGCCCGCGCGGCGCGCGACGAAGGTTGATCCAATGATGGCGCTCCGGCACGATTGACGCAATGTTTGGTTCCAGGCGGACGACACGGTCTCGATTCTGGGAAGCTTCGCTGGCAGCCATATTGGGACCGGCGCAGCACGCGACAAAGATCGATCCGATGATTGCTCTCCGACAAGAGTGAACAAATGACTCGTGTTTCGCAGACAACTCGGCCTCGTTTTTGGTTGTGGCTGATTGCACTTATTGGTGTGATCGTGCCGCGGCGACTCCGCTCGGATTGGCGTCACGAGTGGGAAGCGGAGTTACACCATCGCGAAGCAATGCTTGCGGATTGGGATCGACTCGAGTGGCGCAGCAAGCTCGATCTCTTTTGGCGCAGCACCAGCGCATTCTGGGATGCCATCTGGATGCAGACCTATCGATGGGAGGATGCAATGATTCAGGATTTGCGTTTTGGCGTGCGAATGTTGCTCAAGAATAAAGGTTTCACCGCGGTGGCGGTTCTTTCGCTGGCGCTCGGTATTGGGGCGAACACGGCGATCTTTCAGTTGCTTGACGCCGTTCGACTGCGGACCCTCCCGGTTGCGGACCCGCAGGAATTGGGTGAAGTTCGCCTGGCCGATACGAAAGGGGTCCGCGGAGGGTTTGCAAACTCGCCGTTCCCGACCCTCACTAATCCGATATGGGAGTTGATCAGGGATCGGCAAGAGGCATTCTCCGGCATATTTGCGTGGGGAACAGACACCGTTAATCTTGCCCAGGGCGGGGAAGTGCGATCAGCCCGGATGCTCTACGTTAGCGGAGACTGTTTCAACACGCTTGGTGTTGAACCCGTGCTTGGCAGCTTGTTTACTGCAACAGACGACAAGCGCGGCTGTGCGCCAGGCGTGGTTCTCAGTCACGAGTTCTGGCAGCGCGAGTACGGCGGCGACGCCAAGGTCATCGGTCGCAGCCTCACTCTGGGCGATCAGTCATTTGAGATCATCGGTGTCACGCCCGCGAACTTTTTTGGAATGGAGGTGGGTAGGTCGTTCGATCTTGCCCTGCCTATCTGCGCAACCGCGTTAACCGGCCGAGTCCGGTGGCTCGAATCCGGAACTCAGTGGTGGCTGAGGGTCACTGGTCGTCTAAAACCGGGATGGTCGCTGGAACAGGCTACCGTTCACACCCAGGCAATCTCATCCGGTATCTTTGAAACAGCGCTGCCTGCAGACTACCCGACTGCCAGCGTGAAGGACTATTTACGGTCCCGGCTGGTCACCATCTATGCGGGGGCAGGCATCTCCCAATTCGGCGGCGAGCTTATCGGCAATCTTGATGCCCTTCATTCTTAGCAGCCCCGCGATAATATTGGCCGGGGCGGGCAGATTCGGGCAGTCGAAGCTCGTGAAGCCGTGCGAGCGGTCGAGGAAATCTACTCGCGGCCGTCGCTGGAATTTGATCTTATCGAGCGAGTTGATTTTGTCGAGGAATGCGATTGTGTGACGGTAGCACCGCATGAAAAGGTGCTGGCCGTTGTCGACGACCGTGCCGGTCAACGGGTCGGTGAAAGAGGAGGCCCGGCCGCCTAGCCGCCGGCCGCGCTCCAGGAGCAAGACGCTGAACCCTCTCTCGCTGAGGCGCACGCCCGCTGAAAGCCCGGCGAACCCGCCCCCGATTATTACTACGCGTTTACTCACTGGCGTCTCTTGAACCTGCTGTCGAGCCAGATGTTGAGCGCGACCTGGAGCCTGCGCCAGCGCGGCACCGATAGTCGATTGCGATAAACGTCGTATTTCACCTTCGAAATCTGGTCGAGCATCTCGCGGTAGATCGCGCTCATTATTTCGGCCGCAAATACGCTCTTCCTATCCTGGGCGGGGAGCGAGGCGGCGGCCTTATCGAAGTAGGAACGGGCGCGGGTCTGCTGGTGCCTGATCAACTCGATAAACGGCCTGTTATAGAGGTTCGCCTTAAGGTCGTCAACCGAATAACCGAACCGGTCCAAATCTTCGAGCGGTATGTATATGCGACCGCGCGCTACGTCTTCCTTCAGGTCGCGGAGTATGTTCGTAAGCTGGAGCGCAAGGCCGAGGTTGACGGCATACTCGCGCGTCCTGGGAGATTCATAGCCGAATATCTCTATGCATATAAGACCGACGGTTGAAGCGGCGCGGTAGCAGTACTCGCGAAGGTCCGCGAATGTTTGATAGCTGTGCCATTCCAGGTCCATCTGCATGCCGTCTATGAGGTCGATGAATGCCTGCCGGGGCAGGGCAAACTCTTCTATCGAGTCCGTCAGGCTCTCGCCAAAATCGGTGGTCGGGAGACCCTCATAGCAGGCCTCGACTTCGTCGCGCCATTTCTGAAGCTCCGCTCCAGGGTCGCGGCCCGCGTGGTCTTCATCCACTATGTCGTCGAGCATGCGGCAGAACTCATAGACGTTGCCGATGGCCTTTCGCTTGTTGCTGGGGAGCAGCAGGAATGAGTAATAGAAATTCGAGCCGGCCGCCTGAGACAGTCTCTTCTGCAGGCCCAGTACGCGGGCAAAATTTGTTGATTCGCTTGAGCTCACCCTTGTTTTAAGAAGGCCCCTTTCCTGATCGCGGGCCAGATCAACCGCAGCCGCTCGGACCCGCTTATGACGGGTCTGCTCGTCAACACGTCGTAGCCGCTCTCTTCTATGCGCTTCAAGACTTTCATTCCGGCAAGCCATATCACGCGCAGTTCTACGGCGAGCCGGCCGCTCACGGATGAGCAGAGCGGTTGGCCGAGTAGAAAAAGCTCGCGTGCGCGCTCGACCTCGAACTTCATCAAGTCTCGAAATGCGGGAGCGGCAGGGCGGCTTGTGAGATCAAGCTCGGTCACCATAAAGCGCGCCATATCTTCGGTCGGAATGTATATTCGGTCTTTCGCCAGATCGACCGAGACATCCTGCCAGTGATTAGCAAGCTGGAGCGCCGTGCATATATGATCGGACCACTCGTGCAGCTTACTATCGCGGTAGCCGAAAAGCAGGAGTATCAGCCTGCCGACGGGGTTTGCCGAGCGACGGCAATAATCGAGCAAGTCTCCGAATGTGGCGTACCGGTCGGTAGTCACATCCTGCGCAAAGGCCGATAACAGATCTTCGAAGAGCGCAACGGGCAGGTTGAACTCCGTGGCCGTCTTGCCGAGCGCGATAAAGACCGGGTGGGTCGCCGAGGAATCAAATGATTGCATCAACATTTCGCGCCACTGCCCGAGCATCTCAAGACGGCCGTCGGGCGAGATCGCATCACCCGCGTCTTCGTCGGCCATGTCATCGGCCAGCCGCGCGAACGCGTAAATAGCATAAAAGTGCTTGCGGATTCTTTTAGGAACAAGGAAAGAGGCTACCGGGAAGTTCTCGTAATGAGACTTCGCCACTTGCTCGCAAAACTTATAAGAAGAATTAACCGTCCAGGACCGCCCGCGCGTCTGGTCAGCGTCTGCCGCCAGGAATAGCCCGGCTGTCTTACCCTGTAAGGCGGTTTTCATTACCAGTGCTTTATACTCTCCGAGTCTTAAACTTTGACTATGGATTATAGCTTGGCGGGCGGTATGTAGAAAGCTAGCAGCAGGCGGGGGTATGTTTTATCCACCGCGAAGACACAGAGTCGAACAAAGAATGGTTCGTATCTCTTTGTGTTCTAGATGTCTCCGCGGTGAATCAAGGCACAAAAATATCTGCTCGCCTGATGCGCGGGCCGCGCAGTTTTCGGATAGGCTTGCGGCGGGAAGAACCGCGCCCGCGCACACCTCAACTTACTCGGCCGCCCTTTGGCGAAAAGAAAAGATTAGATTCTTTAAAACGGAGGACAGAAGCGGGCCACTGCTGCTGTCCCTGTGAGAACGACTTAGTGCGCAGTCACGACGCTGGTCGGCTTCGACACGGATTTGTTTACCGCCTTCGTAAGCGTGACCGAGCGCGTGTGCTTAGAACAGGACTTACCTAATGCTTCGTCAACCATCGGCTCCACCATGCATTCGTTCTTACGACAAACCGTGGCGAGCTCGCTTATGACGAGATAGCGCGCGCGTTCGAGCATCCTCTTCTCGCGGAACGAGAGGGGCTTGCTCATTGAAAGAAAAGTGAGAATTTTCAGTACCTCGGCGACGTGGAATATGTCGCCGGTCTTCATCCTATCGAGAAAGTCTTTATAGCGATCTTTCCAATCAATGGGCGGATTGGTGAAGTCTTCCGAAAGGGCTTTCAGAAGCTTATCGCACTGGTTGTTGTTGATTGGAGCCCTCAATCCTATTTCCGAGGCGTTAGCTATCGGGACCATGACGGTCGATTCCGTAGCTTTCAGCCTTAGCAGGTAGAAACTATTCGGTGCGCCCCCGATCTCGGTTGTTGTGATTTTCTCAATGACGCCTATTCCGTGGTTCGGATAGACTACTTTCTCGCCAATTTTGAAGCTCACAGGGACCTCCTTGATGACCTTTGAGCGAAATCGTCCCTCAGAATAATGGTATTCCGGGTTGAACTACCCTTTGACATAAATGATTCTCAGTGACAACGAGCTGCGAACTTGACTCGTCTGTCGGAGGGTTTGTTTGGTCCGGCGGGCAAGAACGATTTTTGAATCGCCGAGCTTGCCCTTTTCCCGTTGTTCACCTGTTCGCAAGTCCGAGTTTACAATAGCGAAAACAAAAGGGTCAAGGAGAGATTCTAAAAGGGTTGCCTCGTAACATAATCGCAATCAATTCTGGTCCAGGCCCTGCCGCCGGCGATTTGCTTTTAAGGTCGATATAATCGAAACCGCCGGCGTTGCGCTTATCCTGTTCATGGCATGGTGAACGACACGATCCAGGACCTGTGAAGCGCATCGCGCCCCCTGCGCAGCACTCTTATCACGACATCAGTCCCGGGCTTGAGCTCCTTTGTAATCTTCAGGAAATCTTCGAGCGACTGGATCGGCTTGTTGTTCATCTCTACGATCAAGTCGTCGGCGATCAGGTTATACTCGTCGGCGATGCTATCGGGTTCGATGCTTGCGATGTATGCGCCGCGCGCGCCTTCGAGTCCCTGCAGCCGCGCTATCTCCGCCGTCAGCGTCTTCGCGTTTATTCCGAGCGTGGGCTTGGGCTTCTGTTTCTCCTCTTTGCCTTTCTCGCCGTTCCGCGGATTGCGAGGGTCAAACAACGGCTGCTGCTTGATCGATTTATCTTCGTCATCCGCTTCCCGTTCTTCGAGCCGGACGATTATTGTCTTTTGGATCGCCCGCGCGGACATACGATATGTCGGCGTTGCCGCCGACCGGCAGCGAGGCGATCACTCGAATCAGCTCTCGCACGTTCTTGACCGGCTGACCGTTTATGCGCGTGATTACGTCGCCGCTCTTGAGGCCCGCTTTCGCCGCCGGCCCGGTCTGGCTCGTGAGGTCCTTTATGACCACTCCGTATCCATCGATGATCTTATTCAGGCGGGCGATCTGGGGTGACATCTCTTGAGGGTTGATGCCGAGGAACCCGCGGCGCACGCGCCCGTTTGTGACGATCTGATTATAGACTTCCACGACGGATGAGGAGGGGAGCGCGAGCCCTATGCCATTATTGAAACCGCTGTTTGTCGCAATCTGGGTGTTGATCCCTATAACCTCGCCGGCGAGATTTACGAGCGGGCCGCCGGAGTTCCCCGGGTTTATTGCCGCGTCGGTCTGTAGAAACTGCTGGAAAGGAGATTGCTTGTTCGGGTCGGCAACGCGGTCCTTCGCGCTTATGATGCCTGCCGTCACCGTCTGTTCAAGCCCGAAAGGCGACCCATGGCCAGCACCCAATCGCCGACGCGTAGCTTGTCTGAATTGCCGAGCCGCGCGACCGCGAGCGGCTCGCGCGATTCGATCTTGAGCACCGCCATATCGGTATCGATGTCCTGGCCAATGACCTTGGCGTCGAACTCCAACCCGCTGGCCAGGCGGACCTTTATTTTTACGGCGCGCTCGATGACGTGCTGGTTCGTCAGTATGTACCCGCTGGCGTTGACGATGACCCCGGACCCGGTGCCCTCGCGGGCGAATACTTCGCTCTCATAGACTTTAATGTGAACGACCGAAGGCTCTACCTGCTCGGCCACTCTCGCGAAGGTAGCCGAAAGAGAATCCGCGCTCGCCGTCCCGTTTGTGATCGAGAGTCTGTGATCGTCGCCCGTCGCACTCGATGTGCCGCGGACTATCGCGCCGATGGCTATCCCCATCGAAAGCGAGCACAGGGCCACAGCTATTACCACAATTCTCGTGCGGCGCATTAACCAGCCTTGCTTGAGTAATGCCGTAAAGTCGGGCTGATTTCTATCGTTCATGTAATACCTCCAACCGAGCGCAATTGCCTTTTAAACGAGAGACGAAAAACGGATCGCAAACAGGCGCTCCTGAGGGATGCGCCCGCCGACCTGATACTTGCAGTCGTGATTATACCAGAGTGGTTTCCCGGTTGTAGAGGGTGGCTAAAGTCCGGTCAGGCAGCGCTCATTTTTCCGCCGGCTGTCTGCCGTTCTTATCAAAAAAATCGAGCACCGCGGAGAATGTCGAGGCCACAATCGTCAGGTGGTTCGCGTCCGCCACTTCCTGGTAGGAGACTTTCACCCCCGCTTTCTTTGCCGCCTCTACCGCCTTGCGCGACGATTCAACGGGGACGATGCCGTCCTTCGCTCCATGAATGACGAGCGCGGGCATATCTTTCAGCTTTGCAAGCAAAGCTGACTGCTGGTCACTTTTTCCCGGCACGCCTCCCGACACAGGGGCTATCGCGGCGAAGGTGTCGGGTTTGTCTGAGGCGATTAGCCACACGCCGGCCGCGCCCATCGAATGGCCCGTGAGAAAGACTCGATTGGGGTCAATCTGGTATCCGCGCGTGACGGCCTTGATGACTTCCAGCGCGTCTTCCTGCCCGCGCCCGGCGTACCCGCCGAAGCGCCCGCCGCCACGGACCGAAGCCAGTATGTAGCCGCGCCGCTCGGCTTCGCTTTGAATGACCTCCGGGTCGAAGAGCCCGCTAAAATAATACTTCTCATCCCCCATGACTCCGTGCAGAAGCACGACGAGCGGCCGCGCGCTCTTGCCATCATAACTTTCGGGGATGTAGAGGCGGTAAGGGACGAGCTTGCCGTCGCTGGCGCGATAGGCCCGCTCGACCTCGCCGCGCTCCGCCACAAGCGGGTTCTCCCCCTTTGCAAAAGCGGAGAGCCACTCCGTTATTTGATTCAACTCCTCGATGGGGTTTATCTCGTCCTCGCCCATCTCGCGCGTGAGGGTCGCGAGCCGTTCGAGCTTGAAGTCGATTGTCGTAAGCTCCTCGGCTATCGCTTTGACCTTCGCGTCGCCCGACTGTTTTAGCTCGCTCGTCGTGCGCTTCATCTGCGCGAGAGTGTCGGCATACCCTTTAACCGCGAAGACGGGCCTGAGCGATTCGGCGAGCTTCTTCCCGCCGGCTTCTATCCTCGCGGCTATGAAATAAGTGCCGTCGTCGAGCGTCACCTTGCGCCTGATGCTCGTCGCCATCTCGGTAACCTTTAACTTATTGGCGAGCACGAGCGGATCATTGACCGCCGTCCCGACCGAGACGATCTCAAATGATACCGTCGGCGTGTCGGGGAATGCCTTATCCATGTCTGCCGGGAACATTCGCTTGAGCGATATTTCAAGCTCCGCGTTCGGCTCGATGACGAGCCGGTCCGTATGTAGCGTGAGCGAAGAGATAAACTTTTCGCGCTCGTCCCACTGCCTGCCCTGCAAGACTGCCAGGGCCTCGCCCTCCATTTCGAGAATGGCCTGGAGATTGCCGCTGCGGAATGCTTTTTCGCCCCGTTCGATCAGCGGCGCGAATTGCGCAAGGTTGCCCCCGGCGCGCTGCTTCTCTTTATATAGGCGGTTGAATTCTTCGTAGCGCGACATCATCTCTTGCAGATACGGGATCTGCTGGGCCATGACCCGCGCGGCGGATGAGCCGATAAGCAGGGCTAGTGCGAGCGCGACAAAAGCTTTTCTCATCGTAGCTATTCCTGATTCAAGACATTTCGTAAAAAGCGGCCAGTGTGCGACCGCGCGCAAGCCATAATGACCGGGGGCGGTCCTTCCGACGACGACCCTGCCGCCGCCGTCGCCGCCTTCCGGGCCGAGGTCAATCACCCAGTCGGCGCACTTAATAACGTCCAGGTTATGCTCGATAATTATGATTGAACCGCCCGCTTCGATCAATTGTCTGAATGCCGCGAGCAACCGGTTTATGTCGTCGAAATGAAGCCCCGTGGTCGGCTCGTCAAATATGTAAAGCGTGCGCTCGCTCGTGCGCTTTGATAGATACGCCGCGAGCTTTACGCGCTGCGCCTCGCCCCCCGAAAGCGTCGTCGCCGACTGGCCGAGTCGAAGATACCCCAGCCCCACGTCATCCAGCACGCGAAGCCGCGATGCTATTCGATTGACGCTTCCGAAAAAGAGCAGCGCCTCGCGCACCGTCATATTAAGAACGTCGTGGATCGAGCGGCCTTTGTATTTTACGTCGAGAAGCGACTGCTTGAATCGCATCCCCTTGCACTCCTCGCACGTAAGCTCAACGTCGGCGAGAAACTGCATCTCTTTGATCTCGACGCCGTTCCCTTCGCACCGCTCGCAGCGCCCGCCCGGAACATTGAAGCTGAAGTGCGACGAGTCGAACCCGTGCGCCTGCGCCTCGCGCGTAGAGGCGAACAGGTCGCGGATTGCGTCATAGACCTTTATGTAGGTGACGGGGTTTGAACGCGGCGTCCGCCCGATTGGCGATTGGTCCACGAGCACCACGTCGTCTATCAAGTGCCCGCCCTCGATCTTCGCGAACGAACCGACGTGGCCCGTCCACTCGCCGCGCTGCTTCTTTATGCCGGCGTATATGATGTCATGCACGAGCGTCGACTTGCCCGAGCCCGACACGCCGGTGATGCAGGTGGTCACGCCGAGCGGTATGCGAAGGTCTATGCCCTTCAGGTTATGCTCGGTCGCCCCGCGAATCTGGAGCGCGTTCGGTCCTGGCGCGCGGCGCGCCTTCGGCGCTTTGATCTCAAGCTCGCCGCGCATGTACTTTGCCGTGAGCGATTGCCCTCTGGTGTTCAACTCTTCGGGGGTTCCCGAAAAGACTACCTCGCCGCCAAGCTCGCCCGCGCCCGGCCCTATGTCGATGATCTTGTCGGCAGCATTCATCATCTCCGGCTCGTGCTCGACCACGAGCACCGTATTGCCGATGTCACGGAGGTTTTCAAGGATTCTGATAAGCCGCTCGTTGTCGCGCGGGTGGAGTCCTATTGATGGCTCGTCGAGCACGTACAGCGCGCCGACGAGCGACGAGCCGAGGTTTGTCGCAAGCTGTATGCGCTGCGCTTCTCCGCCCGATAGCGTAGAAGCGAGGCGGTCAAGCGTGAGGTATTGAAGTCCCACATCGATCAAGAACTTCAGGCGGTTTCGTATCTCGAGCAGCAATCGGTCGGCGATCTCCTGCTCGGCTTGGCTGAGCGCAATCGAGTCAAAAAATCTGGCCGCCCCCTCGGCCGTCATGGCGCAAATCTCGGAGAGCGATTTGCCCCCCACGCGCACGAGTCGCGCCTCGGTCTTCAGTCGCGCCCCGCCGCAGTCGGGGCAGAGCGCGTAGCCGCGGTACTTGGACAGGAAGACGCGAACGTGCAGCTTGTATTTCTTGGTTTCGAGCCAATCGAAAAAACCTGTGACCCCGCCGAATTCGTTCCCGCCCTTAACGATTGACCTCTGCTGCTCGCGGGTGAGCTGGCGGAAGGGGACGTTTGTCGGAATCCCCGTCTGCTTGCAATAGCGGAGCATCTCTTTTTGCGCCCATTCGTACTGTGGCTTCATCCAGGGCTCGACCGCGCCCTGAGAGAGGCTCAACTCGCGGTTCGGTATCACCAGGTCGAGGTCGAGTCCTATAGTGTTGCCGAAACCCTGACAGGTCGGACACGCGCCGAACGGGTTATTAAAGCTGAACAATCGAGGCTCGGGCGCGGCATACTGCAAATTGCAACGCTTGCACTCGAAGCCTTCGGAAAACCTCATGCGGGTGTGCGACTCGTCGGCAAGCTCCATTATCGCCTGGCCGTGCCCTTCCTGGTAACAGACCTCGACCGAGTCTACGAGCCTCGCGCGCACGTCGGGTCTGACGACCAGCCGGTCGACGAGCACGAACGTGTTGTCAAAGTTGCTGCCGGTGAAGCTATCGGGCGTGGCAAGCTCGATGACCTGTCCGTCTTTGTACAATCGAGTGAAGCCGCGCTGCATAAGGCTCATCAGGTGCGCCTTGATGCGCGTCTGCTGAGAGACGGAGGTCTGGCGCGTTGCGCGGCGCTTCTCTTTGCCGTCGCCGTTCGTCTTCGCGTGCTGCTCTTCCATCCCCGCCGCCGCCGGAAACATGACGAAAAAACGTGTGCCTTCGGGCAGCAGGGTTATCTCGTCGGCAATCGATTCTGGCGTGTCTCGGCGAACCTCCTCGTGGCAATTGGCGCAATAGGTGATGCCGACCCGCGCAAACAGGAGCCTCAGATAATCGTATATCTCGGTCTGCGTGGCCACGGTCGAGCGCGGGTTGCGGGTCGAGTTCTTCTGTCTTATAGAGATGGCCGGGCAGATGCCGATCACTTCATCGACATCCGGCTTGTCCATGCGCTCGAGGAACTGGCGCGCGTAAGCCGACAGCGATTCGACGTAGCGCCGCTGGCCTTCCGCGTATATGGTGTCAAAGGCGAGGCTCGATTTCCCTGACCCGCTGACGCCGGTTACGACCGTCAGCTTGTCGAGCGGGATCTCTACGCTGATGTTCTTCAGGTTATGCACGCGTGCGCCCCGCACGCTTATTACGTCTTCTGGCATCATCCCCTGCTTGTTCTTCATGTCTAGGGCCACATGTCCATCCAAATGATATTTAGCGAATTATAGATCATACCACCCCGGACAAAGATGAGGCAATTTAGGCTACGGCGAGACGGAGTTTGGCTGGCTTATTACCTGAGGTGTTCTTCTATTCTGGACTTGAGCCTATCCCTGTCGACGGGCTTGATGAGCAATCCCGCGCAACCGGCCTTCTCGGCTTCGCGACGAAGGCTCGGTCTGTCGGCGGTCAGCATGAGTAGAATCGGCGCGGGCGCCGCGACCGTCGCCCGGATCATTCTTGCGACCTCTATGCCGTCGGCCACGTCGTCCGAATGGCCGAGCAGGATCAGGTCGGGGTTTTTCGTGGAGGCAATCAGCAGCGCCTCTTCGGGCTTATCCGTAACCAGCAATTCGTACTCTGTGCCCAGGAGCGCGTCGAATAACCTCTGGTACTTGACCGTATCGAGCACGAGCAGGCGCGCCCTCCTCGGCCGCGCAACCGGAGTGCTGTTTGATCCCGTCTGTGATGATGTCATAAGTAAATAACCTTTGAGCGGGGTGACAATGTTAGCATCAAAAAACTCTTTGTCAATCTCGCGGGAAACGAGCGCGAGATTATTTGAGAATAGAGCGCGGATGTCAAAAAGTAGGTTGCTTGACATAGAAGAATGTGCAACCTATACTCGTCCTCAGTTGATGATTGATAAACTAATTCACTTGCTCGGACGGGAGCGATTTCAATTCACCGTAAGGAGAGTTTGAAGATTGGCAAAGACGATCCAGGGCCGGTTAAGCGCGGAGGGGCTTCGCGTCGCTATAGTGGCGAGTCGCTGGAACGATTTTGTCGTCAGCCGGCTCATAAGCGGCGCAGTCGATGGGCTTGAGCGGCTTGGCGCGTCTAGCGACTCTATAACAATCGTCCGGGTGCCTGGCTCATTCGAACTCCCTTTCGCCGCGCGGCGCGTGGCAACAACCAATAACTACGACGCGATAGTCTGTCTCGGCTCGATCATTCGAGGAGAGACGTCTCACAACGATTACATAGCATCCGAAGTCTTCAAAGGGATCGCCCATGTATCGCTTGAGACGAACATCCCGATTGCGCTCGGAGTTATAACCGCCGACAGCCTTGAACAGGCGATAGATCGCGCCGGGGCCAAGAGTGGGAACAAGGGGTTCGAGGCCGCGATGTCGGCCGTCGAGCTTGCGAACCTGTACAGAGAATTCTGACCGTGGACGTGTTGGGGTAATCTTCTAGTTTGATAAGCAGGATTTATTATGGGTGCCAGGCGTAAGGCTAGGATATGCGCCTTACAAATGCTCTTTCAATACGATTTAGCACGACCGCGCATAGACGAGCTTATCAGCATATACTGGGCCGCGTTCGGAGAGGAAAGCGCCGACGCCCCGCATGACTTCGCCAACGACCTGGTGTTGGGCGCGATCGATCATCTCGAAGAGATCGACGACTGGATAAAACGCAGGGCCGAGAACTGGCGCATAAACCGCATGGCCGGTAGTTAACCGCAACATCCTGCGCCTTGCGATATACGAATTTCTTTACCAGACCGACACGCCCAGGACCGTCGTGATAAACGAGGCGCTGGAGATCGCCAGGCGGTTTTCGACCTTTGAAGCGACGCAGTTTATCAACGGGATTCTCGACGCAATCAAGCGCGACCTCGAAGCCGGGCAGAATGCTTCAATAGCGACTACGAACCAGCAGTAGATCGCGTAAGGTTGTAATCTCCGAAGCGCGAGACGAATGTCTGCCTCGCGACCTGCTGAAGATGGATCTTACAAGCGGCCCGCCCTCCTCACTCGCACGGTTGAAGGCAGCCGCGCTCTGTGCGGCATCGACCGGACCTTCAGCCATTTTTAAAGCCTCCGCGCAAACGGGTATAATCAAATTTCACAGGACCGACGTTCGCTGTTACCAGTTGCTTTCGTATGATTGAAGACAAGGCGCTTTTGAGTGAGTACCTCTCCGAGTCGGAAGAACTGCTCGACTCTCTTCTGGCCGACCTCGACTCGCTTGCCGCTACGCAGGGCGACTCGCCCGATATAAACCTCGTCAATCGTGTCTTTCGAACCGTCCATTCTTTAAAGGGGCTGTCGGGTATGATGGGGCTCGCCGAGGTGCAGGCGCTCGCCCACGAATTTGAAGACATCCTGGATGACCTCAGGCTCGGCCAGCTCAGGCTTGAAGAAAGGACGACGGCCGGGCTGCAAGAGGCGGGAGCGGGGCTTGCCGCGCTCTTCGGCGGCGCGGCCCACGGCAAGGCGAGCGAGGAGGACTTCGAGCGGCTCAGACAGTTGCTTGCGACGATAGCCGATCGCCGGCGCGGCCGGGGCAAGAAGGCCGAGACCGGACTCGACTCGCTTGCCTTATCGCAGCGCGAGCGCGCTATGCTCACCGAGTACGAGGAGCACCGGATAAACGAGAATCTGCACGCGGGCCGCTCTTTTTACGCCGCGACGGTCAAGATCGAAGTCAGCAGCCTCGATACGCTGTACCGCTCGCTTACATCGAAGCTTGCCGCGCTGGGCGAGCTGATAACGACGCTGCCCGAAACGGCATCCGAGCCCACTTTAGTCGCCTTCAAGCTGGTGCTCGCGACCCAGGTGAAAGAGAGCGAGGTCAAGACCGTGGTCGAAGGGTTCAACGGCCGGGTCACCCGGCTCGGGCCCTCTACGTGGCGCAGGGCCGGGGCCGCGCTCCGGGTTGTCGGCCGTAAGAAGGACGGCAAGGATTCCAAATCGAATTCATCAGTGGCAAACGTTTTGCCGCCGGCGTTCGCGCAAGAGTCGCTGCAACCGCTTTCGCCAAGCGTGCGGGTCGAGATGTCGCAGATCGACGAGCTTTCGAGTCTCGCGCACGAGCTTTCGATTGAGATGGAGCGAGTCGTCTCGATGGCCGGGAGCTTTCTGGACGCGGCCGGCCTGGGCGCCCGCGAAAAGTTCGAACTCAGATTCAATGCGCGCCGAATAGAGCGAGAGTTTATCGAACTGGAAGAGCGGCTTGTCGAGCTTAGAATGATCTCGCTCGCGCAGACCTTCACGCGGGCCGCGCGACTTGCGGGCCGCCTCGCGCGCGAGCTGGGCAAGTCAGTCTCCGTCGAAGTAGCCGGCCGCGAAACACAGCTAGACAAAGCCATCGTCGACCGCCTGGCCGATTCCATCTACCACGTGCTGAGAAACGCCATAGATCATGGAATAGAGACTGCCGAAGAGAGAAGGCTTCTGGGCAAGAGCGCACGCGGGAAGATCAAGATTGAGGCGAGCCTCGAAGGCACGCGAGCCATTATCGCCATAACCGATGACGGCGGCGGAATTGACGCGGCGGCAGTCCGCCTGCGCGCCCAGGAAGCCGGGCTGATAGCCGACGACCAGCATTTGAGCGATGAGGAAGCGTTGAGGCTGATACTGCGCCCGGGTTTTTCTACTGCCGATCATGTCTCGTCCGTCTCGGGGCGGGGTGTCGGGCTCGACGCCGTCGAGCGGACGCTTCACGAGCTTGGCGGCGAAGTCCGCATCCTCTCCGAGAAAGGCAAATCGACGCGCTTCGAGCTGGCCGTGCCGACGACGCTCGTGATGATAGGGGCATTTATCGTTCGCGCGAGCGAGTGGCGATACGCCATCAACGTCGGCCAGATAATCGAGCTTCTATACGTAAAGCCCGACGAGATACTGGGTCGCGATGGAAAGCGAAGCATTCAATGGCGGGGCTCCGGTATTCCGCTCGTCGAGTTGAAGTATCTGCTCGGGCTCGGAGGCGCGAGGGTGCTGAGCCAGCCGGGAGCCGTGGCCTCGGGACAGTTCAAGGTGCAGGATCTTCTACAACCGGCGCTAGAACCGCTGCCGCGCGTGCCGGTCTTCATCACGCGGGCGATTGACCGCCACGTGGCTATTGCCGTCGAAGGGTTCGAGGCCCAGCGCGAGATAATAGTAAAATCGCTCGGGTCGCTCGCGCGGCGTATTAAGGGCGTCGTGGGGGCGGTCGATCTGGAAGGCGGAGACGTGGCGCTCGTGCTCGACCTGCCAAGCTTGCTAATACTCAGGAGCATGAGGCTTTGAGTTTTACGGATGGCGATCAGGAAAAAGGATAAGAAGAAAGAGCAACTGCCGGTGGCCGCGCTCACGGCCGACCTGGCGATGCCTGCGCCGGGTGGTGAAGCGGCCGGCGGCGTCTCGCTGCTCGTCTTTGAGACAAACCGGAAGCGGTTCGCGATCGGGGTCGAGCACACCGAGGGCGTGGTCGATTGCCCGAGCGTATCGCCGCTCCCGAGCGCCCCTGACGGGATTATTGGAGTGGCAAGCGTGCGCGGGCGGATAACGCTGGTTATGGACCTTAGCGGGCCTTCGATTCAGCAAGGACTCAAGCGGCGATTGATTCTAATCAGGGGCGAAGCGCAGATCGGGCTTCTGGCGGATCGGGTCGAAGGGGTCAGCGCGGCCGGGCCGAGCAAAATGATAAAGCCAAAGCCTGGCGAGCATCATCTGCCGGAAGAGAGCGGATGGCCTGTTCGGGCCTTCTTCAAGAGCGAGCAGGGCAGGGTGCCGGTCATTGACGTCGATCGATTGGTAGAAAGTTGATCAGACAGCGTTGAAATGAGAAACGTTAAGAAAACAGGTTCGAGGGCGCAAGAGCCATTGCTGGACGAGGCGACGTTTCAGAAATTGAGGGAGCGCATCACGTCCGCTTCAGGCATCTACATCGTTGCCGATGAGAATGCGCGATTCTTAATCGAGAGAAGGCTCGCGCCACGGTTGCGCCTGCGCGGCAACACGTCGTTTGTCGATTATGAAGATACGCTCGACGAGCAGGAGCTTGAAGCGTTGCTGGACGCGGTCGCGGTCCACGAGACTTACTTTTTCAGGGAGGAGCGCCAGCTCAAAGCATTCACGGGCGAGATACTGCCCGAGCTCATCGGCAAAGGCGAAAGGCTGTCGATATGGAGCGCGGGCTGTTCAAGCGGGGAAGAGGCTTATACGATAGCCATGCTGCTTTCCGAGCAGGAGCTTTTAAAGAACGCGCAGGTCAGCATAAAGGCAACCGACCTCAGCCGGCGCGTCATTGAATCGGCCGTAAAGGGCGCGTATGGGCAATCGAGTTTTCGCACGACCGATCAGTATTTCAAGGAGAAGTATTTCACGCGCGAAGGGACGACGGTCTGGCGGGTGAGCGATGAATTGCGCAGGTCGCTCAGGTTCGAGCAGCAGAACCTTATAAAGCTCGCCGATAGCATGCGCGACGGGCGCGCGGGGCCGCCGGAGAGATTCGACGTGATCTTCTGCCGAAATGTATTAATGTATTTCGACGACGCGGCGGTCAAGAAGGCGCTGATGATGTTTCAGTCGCTCTTGAGGGAGGGCGGCTACCTGCTGCTCGGCCACGCCGAATCACTCTTGCCCTACGGCCTCGGTTTGCGCACCGTGCAACTCGGCCGGGAGCTTGCGTACAAGAGATAGGGGACAGGAAACCTGGGATTTCAGAATTGAGATTTCAAAATTCAAATGGTCCGGCCGCAATCCTGATGGAGTTGATGTGAACGGCCTGTTAATAGTTGACGATTCTCCCTATTACAGGATGAGGTTTTCCAGGATATTCTCGCGTTCGGAACACCTGAAGGTCGTAGGGGTCGCCGACGACGGCGATGTTGCGATTAAGATGATCATTGAGAACGCGCCGGACGTGGTGTTGCTGGACCTGTTGATGCCCAGGATGGACGGGTTCGGCGTGCTGCGATGGGCCATGGAAAACAGGCCGCTCCCGATTGTCGTTTGCAGCTCGTTCAGCGACCGCGAGCGCGTCTTCAAAGCGCTCGAGCTTGGCGCGGTAGATTTCTTGCTAAAGCCGACGCCGCGGGCGGGGCAGCATGCCTCGCGGCTCGAAGAGCAGATAATCCGGCGCGTGGAAGAGGCCGCCGCTGCCCGCATGATTTCACGTCCTGATGTCAGCCCGGATACCAAGGCCGCCGTGCTGGCGGCTGAGCGCGAAGCCTGCGGCGCGCAAGTAGAGGTCATATGCATAGCGGCTTCGACCGGCGGGCCGACCGCCATACAGAGGCTCTTGTCGGAATTGCCTCAGGGGTTGAGGGTGCCGATAGTGGTGGTCCAGCATATGCCAGTCGGGTTCACCGCGCCCTTTGCCGGGCGGCTCAATTCTTTGACGCATTACACGGTCCAGGAGGGACGCCACGGCGAGCCTCTAAGGCAGAATCACATTTACATCGCGCCCGCCGGGGCGAAAACATCGATCAAGCAGGAAGGCGACAGACCTGTGCTCGTCATCGAACAGGAGGGCGCGGGCGGAACTCATTCACCGTCCGCCGACGAGTTGTTCGAGTCCGCCGCTCAGGTCTATGGCTGTCACACGCTGGCCGTAGTGCTCACCGGTATGGGTGAAGACGGCGCGAGGGGCGCCGATGCGGTGCGCAGGGCGGGCGGGCATGTCATCGCCGAGTCGAACGAGTCGGCGGTTGTCTTCGGCATGCCGAGGGCTGTGCTGGAGCGCGGTTGCGCAAGCGTCGTGCTGCCGCTCACTTCGATACCGAGCGTGTTGCTTGCTTACGCACTCAAAGAGTAGCCGGCTGCCGCGACAGGTTCATATTAGCGATCTTGGGTTGAAGTTTAATGATATGGTAATTAGACTAGGAAAACAGTTATGAGCGGAATGAAATTTCGTCGGACTTGTACGGTTTGCAACGCGACCTTTTTCTCTCCAGATCGCAAAGCGGCCTACTGTTTAAAATGCGTGAAGAAGCGCGTGGTCAAGCATGTGCCTCAGGAGGCGAAGGCTCCCGTGGCGGCTACGCGGGTTGCGCCTCGCCCGGTCCCAACCTCGTCGGGGATCGCGGTCGCGCGCAAGCAGGCGCCTCCGCGAGCTGCTAAAGCCGGCATGCTTACTCCCGAGCTACGCCAGCGAATAATAGAGACGTTCGAGACGGAGTATAAGAACAGGCCGCTTCAAACAAAGGAGATGCATTCGCAGATTGCGAACAAGCTCTGGATCAAGCGTCAGCTCGTGGCGGACGTGATTCGCGACCTTGTGACTACGAACGCGGTCATGACCGAAGAGCTGAAGGCCCGCGCGATTGAGATGTATAAGCGATTCGTAGAGACGGGGCACCGGCCCGAGGGGGGCCGCCGCAGGGCGATAAGCGCTGCGCTTGGAGTCCCCTATAAGCAGGTGATGAAACTCATAAGAGAGTGGTCGCTTGCCGAGTACGAGCAGTCCCCTACGCCGACGCCGACGCGTCAGCAGCTCTTCGAGATCGAAAAAGTATACTGGAACGAGCTTGAGGCGAAGCGGCACCGGCTCACGGAATTGCCCGACAAGATTGCCGAGCAGCTAGGGTACGTCACGCGATGGCAGGTTCTCAGATGGCTCGACGTGCTGCACGACGACGAGCGGTCGTTTGCAAACGTCCCCGAGCCGCCGCCGGAAATCCAGGAGCAGATTCTCCAGCAGTACCGGGTTTATCTTGCCTCGCCGGAGCCGCCCGATCACGGCCTTCATTACAGCATCGCGGGGCAGATACCAAAGGTAAGCCCCCGACAGGTCCATAAGGTTCTTCAGAGCTACAGGCACCAGATTCGCGCCGAATACCCTCTGCTATAAGCAGGGTACGGTGGTCAGGGGGCAGGGGCCGGGGAATCTGAGATTTGAAATCTCAAATTCTCTACCCCTGACCTCTGACCCCTGACCCTTGACCCCTGATCATGAAGCAAGTCGTTCAGAATTTCCGAACAGGTGAATTGAAGATCGAAGAGCTTCCGCCGCCGGCGCTCAAGGCGGGCGGTGTGCTCGTACAGACATCGCATTCTCTTATAAGCGCGGGCACCGAGCGTTCAATCGTCGAGACGGCCCAAAGCTCGCTAATCGGCAAAGCTCGCGGGCGGCCGGACCTTGTGCGACAGGTGCTCGATACTTTCAGGCGCGAGGGTTTTCGCTCCACGTACGAAAAAGTTAAGTCTCGCCTGAACCAGATGAAGGCGCTCGGCTACAGCGCGGCAGGCAAGGTCATCGCCGTCGGTAGCGGCGCGGAGGAGTTCCGCGTGGGCGACCGCGTCGCGTGCGCCGGGGCCGGCTATGCCTCGCATGCCGAGGTCATCTATGTGCCGAAAAACCTTTGCGTAAAACTGCCGGAAACCGTATCGCTGGAATCGGCCTGCTATACGACCGTCGGCGCAATTGCGCTACAAGGGATACGCCAGTCCGACATACGGCTTGGCGAATCGGTAGGTGTAGTCGGCCTCGGTCTCGTCGGGCAACTCACCGTACAGATGCTCAAGGCCGCGGGATGTCGCGTGCTCGGCATAGACATTGATCCGGCGGCGTGCGAGCTTGCGATAAAATCCGGCGCGGACCTTGTCTCGGCCGGCCCCGACCAGGCGCGAAAGACTTGCGACGCTATGACCGGCGGCGCCGGCCTGGACGCTGTCATCATAACCGCCGGCACCAAGTCGTCAGAGCCGGTCGAGCTTGCCGGAAATCTCGCGCGAGATCGCGGGCGGGTTGTCGTGGTGGGGCTGGTCGGGATGGACGTGCCTCGCCATATATATTACGGGAAGGAACTCGACCTGAAACTATCGCGCTCTTACGGGCCGGGGCGTTACGACCCCGAGTATGAAGAGAAGGGAAATGATTATCCCATCGGTTACGTCCGCTGGACCGAGAGGCGCAACATGGATGCCTTTCTTCGACTTATTGCCGAGGGGAAGGTTAAGACCGAGCTGCTTACGACTCACCGGTACGAAGTTGAGCGTGCGGCCGATGCGTATAATCTGATACTCCACCGGAGCGAACGGTATTGCGGCGTGGTGCTCCAGTATCCTGCGACTGCTCAGGCCGCCTCTTCCAGCATACCGGCGCGGCCGATTTCACCCCGACACGACGGCGATCTGGGAATCAGCTTTATTGGCGCGGGCAATTTCGCGAGAGGAGTCCTGCTGCCGGCGGTAAAGCGGGAAGCTCGAATCAATCTTATCGGGGTCGCGACCGCAACCGGGATCAGCGCAAAAAATACCGCGTCTCAATTCGGGTTCGCCTACTCTTCCACGAGCTACGAGCAATTGCTCGAAGACGATAACGCGCGGGTCGTCTTTATAGCGACCCGGCACGATAATCACGCTCAGCTCGCGGCCGAAGCGTTACTTCGCGGCAAGGCCGTGTTCGTAGAAAAACCGCTCGCCATAACCGAAGAGGGACTCGCCGAAGTGGCGGCTGCCCAAAAGCAATCAGGCGGGCTTCTGATGGTCGGTTATAACCGGCGCTTTGCCCCGATTGCGCGGGAAGTAAAAAAGCAGCTTGCCTCGCGCACGAGCCCGATGACCATCGTCTATCGCGTCAACGCCGGCCAGGTGCCGGCCGAGCACTGGTCGCACGACACATCGGAGGGCGGAGGCCGAGTCATCGGGGAGGTCTGCCATTTTGTTGACTTTGCGCAGTTCCTGACAGATGCGTTGCCCGCGCGTGTATCGGCCGAAGCGGTACCCTTGAGCCGCGGCGCGGGGTTTCTCGACGATAGCGTTTCGATAACGGTGGGTATGACCGATGGCTCAATCGCGTCGATAATCTATGCGGCCTCGGGCGATCCGTCGGTGCCCAAGGAAAGGATAGAGATATTTTGCGACAGGAGCGTGGCGACCATCGAAGATTTTAAATCGGGCCAATTCACCAGCGGCGGAAAAACAAAGAAACTTGGAGGCGTCGGCCAGGACAAGGGCCACCAGGCGGAGATAAGCGCATTTCTCGCGGCGGCGCGGCGCGGCGAGGGCTCGCCAATAAGCATCGAATCGCTTATCGCGACCACGCTTTGCACGTTTGCAATAAACGAGTCGGCGGCGGGCGGGGCGACCCTTGAGGTCGATCCACGGCGCTTTCTCGCGCCCTGATTTGCGCTCGGCCCGCCGACCGAATCGATTCCTCGCGTGCAACTTTAGGAAGCGGTAAGCTATCATATCGGTTCGGGCATATTATCCGCTCCCTTGCGGGGGACACCCTTTATTTGGAGGTTGCTGATGAAAAAGTATAGAGCATTATTACTGGTACTTACTCTCGTTTTTCTTGGCGCGAATGCGTCGGCGCAGACTTCGGCCTCGGTCGTAAAAATCAGTCCGGGCGAACAGGTACAAAAAGTCAAACGCGGCCCCGCCGCAAAATTAAGTCTCGTGCTCGATATTGACGGCGGGTATCACATCAACTCTAACCGTCCCGGCGATAGAAACCTTATCGCCACCGTGCTCAAGCTCGACCGCATGAACGGCCTCACCCTATCACCCGTAACATATCCGAGGGGCAAGATACAGAAATTCGAATTCTCCGAGACCCCTCTCTCTGTCTATGACGGAAAGACCACGCTGAGGTTTACTGCCCGCGCGCTGCCCTCTCTCCCGGCCGGCAGCCACACTATAAAGGGCAAGCTGACGGTCCAGGCATGCGATCATCAAAAGTGCCTGCGGCCGCAAACCGTGGATGTGAGCATTCCAATCGTGGTCGAATAAGCAGGCTCGGCGTCCCGCACACGTATGACTCAAGACGCGGACAAAGCAGTGCTGGGGTTATTGAGGTACTGCCGAGGCGAGGTATGGATGGGTTACGACCCATACGACGGCCTCAGCAGCCCGCTTGCGCGCTCGCCCCTGCTTGGCAACAGGCTTTCGCGCACGGCGCTGACCCAGGTGGTCAAGCGAAGCCCCGTGAATATTCGCGGCCTGCTTGGCATCAGAAAGGGATTCAATCCCAAGGGGCTTGCGCTGGCCGCGAGGGCGGTTATGCTGCTTGCGGCGCGCGCGGGCACAATCCTTCCCGCCGATCTATTCGGGGATGACGAGCACAGGGGCTCGGCGCTCGATTCCACGGCCGATAGCTTCGAGACCGATTTAAGGTTTCTGCTCAACAAGCTTGCCGAGCTTCGCAGCAGCGGCTACGAGAATTACTGCTGGGGCTATAACTTCGACTGGCAATCGCGGGCCTTCTATGCGCCGCGCGGCGCGCCCAACGTCGTCTGCACCGCCTTTGCCGCTCACGCTTATATGGATTGGCATAAGCTGACAGGCAGCAGCGAGGCTCTAGCCGTCGCCGAAAGCAGTTGTCGATTTCTTCTCGATCATTTAAACAGGAGCGAGGACGCGGGCGGTTTCTGCTTCAGCTACACGCCACTTGATCGCTCGCGCGTACACAACGTCAATATGCTTGCGGCAGAGTTGCTTTCGAGGGCTTACGCGGTAACTGGAAAAGAGGAGTACGGGCAGGCGGCCGAGCGAGCGGCCGCTTACACGCTCGGCCGGCAGCGGCCGGATGGATCGTGGCCATACGGCGAATCCGGCTCCCAGAGCTGGATTGACAGCTTTCACACGGGGTTCATACTGATTTCGCTCAAGCACATGGTCGACACGCTCGGAAAGCCCGAGTGGGTCGGCGCGCTCACGCGCGGGTATGAGTATTACTCGGAAAGATTCTTCCTTGCGGACTCAACACCCAGGTACTATCATGACAGGCTCTATCCCGTGGATGTTCACAGCGCCGCACAGGCCGTTATTACTTTTGTAGAGATGACCGACCTCATGCCTGATGCCGACCAGATGGCGAACCGCGCGGTTACGTGGGCCATCAACAACCTTAGAGACCGAAGTGGCTACTTCTATTTCCAACGCCATCGGTTTTACACGATAAAGATACCCTACATGCGCTGGGCTCAAGCATGGATGCTTTACGCGCTGAGCCTATATCTGGCAAAGGACCATCCTACGACGCATGTCTGATCACGCAGCAACAGTAGCCGAGAAAGCCATCCACGCGCAGCGCCGCAAGAAGGGGCTGCTTGCCGCTATCGCGCCCGTCACGGCGATGGTGCTGGCCGACATAGCGCTGCTGGCGCTGGCGTTCCTGATCGCCTACAAGATTCATAATCAGACCCCCATATTCGAGTGGAGGCGAAAGTTCTTCTATCCCGTCGGCATATGGGATACGTTCAAACCCTACCTCACGCTGCTCCTGTTCGTGCCGTTCGTCAAGTGTTACACCCTGCGCCGGTACGGGCTTTATAAGCTGCGTGGCGAATTCTCTTTTTCCGGCGACTTCATAAAGGTATTCAAAGCCTGCACGCTAGGCTCGCTGGTGATGGTCCTCATCGCGTTTCTCTTCAGGCAGGGAATAACCATCCAGGAGGACCGCGTGGTCTTACTGGACTTCACCTACTCGCGAATGGTCTTTGTCTATGACTGGATCTTCTCGATCCTGATGATCTATGCCGCCCGCGCCGCCGTGCGCGTAATACAGATTCTCTATCGCAGCGCGGAGCGGAATCTGATCCCTACGGTCGTCGTCGGCTGCGGCGAGATGGCGGCCGTATGCATTTCGGAAATCTCGGAGAAGCCGCGTCTCGGGTACAAGCTCGTCGGGGCCGTCGCGGCGCGCGAGGACGAGGACCGGTCAAGACTGAGCGATCTGAGCGTAAGGGTTCTCGGCACTTTCGATGATCTGCCGGGCATTATTAAGAAGCACGGCGTCGAAGAAGTGCTCATCGCCGATACGACCATCAACCCCGGTCGCATGTTCGAAGTCTTAGTAGAGTGCGGGAGAGACCATCACATCAAGTACAAGGTCGTCCCTAACCTTTTCGATTGCATGCCGGGCAAGACCGAGATAGACACCATAGGCTCGCTGCCTATGATCAAGCTGTATGAGGAGCCGTTGCGCGGCCCGCAGAAGCTGGTCAAGCGCGGTATGGACGTTTTGACCGTCGCCGGCCTCTTTCTCATAACGTGGCCTCTGTGGCTGGCGCTCGCCATCCTGATCAAGATGGAGTCGAAGGGGCCGGTCTTTCTGAGGCAGGAGCGGGTCGGCAGGGATGGCAAGCTGTTTTTGATGATCAAATTCCGCTCTATGCTGGACGGAGTTGACGACCAGGCTCATCGCGAGTTAATGCGCAGGACGATAAACGGCGAGGATGCGAATCAAGGCACGCGCGACATGCCGCTCTATGGGAAGGTCAAAGACGATCCGCGGCTGACGAGGATTGGCAGCTGGATGCGCCGGTACTCTATCGACGAATTGCCGCAGATCATCAACGTGCTGAAAGGCGAGATGAGCGTCGTTGGGCCGCGCCCGCCGATTCCCTATGAAGTGCGCCACTACAAGGACTGGCACCGCGCGCGGTTTCACGTCAAGCCCGGAATCACGGGGCTGTGGCAGGTGAGCGGGCGCAACCGGCTGCACTTCGAAGATATGGTCCGGCTCGACATCTTTTACATCGAGAACTGGTCGCCCTGGCTCGACATGAAGATCATGCTGAAGACTATGCCCGTCATGATGCGCGGCGACAATACGTATTAGAAAGCCGGTTGCGTCCAGTCTCTCTTTCCATGTTCAAATCTCGTGCCTGTTGGAGAGCGCTTTGTGCATAGTCACCTCGTCGGCATATTCGAGGTCGGAGCCGACGGGGACGCCCATCGCAATGCGAGTGATGCGCGCGACGAAAGGTTTGAGCAGTTTCGATATATAGTTCGCGGTCGCCTCGCCTTCGGTGTTCGGGTTAGTCGCGAGAATAATCTCTTCCACCTGCCCGTCTTTTACTCGTTCAAGCAAGCTCCGGATCTTCAGCTCGTCCGGCCCGATACCACGTATAGGCGACAGAGCCCCGTGCAATACATGATATAGGCCCTTGAACTCGCGGGTCTTTTCGACGGTGACGAGATTAAAAGGCTCCTCGACGACCAGTATTATCCGCCGGTCGCGCGATTCGCTTGAGCAGTAGCGGCACGGGTCAACGTCCGTGATGTTGTTGCACGTAGAGCAGAGGATGATCTTCTCTTTTACTTCATTGATAGCCTCTATCAACCGGTCGGCGTCCTCGCGCCCCGCCCTTAGAATATAGAAGGCAAGCCGCTGCGCCGACTTGTGGCCCACGCCGGGCAATCGTTTAAGTTCGTCAATGAGTTTGGTGACAGGTTCCGCGTAATCGAGCATCTAAACAGTGGCCCGCATCATTGTCCGCACTCGCGCGCGGCTAAGATTTATGGCCCGTCCTTTCCGATTGATTGTCCTGGGGTTTCTGCCCGAATTATACCAGAAAAGATTCGCGCCGCGCCCGCGACTTGAGCGCTCACCGGCAGTTCGAGGGGGGTAGTGCTGGCGCGCAGCTTGACGGGCCAGCCGCGCGCCAATAGCTGCCGCTCAACCGAACATATCGTCAGGCAGCCCCATGCCGCCGAGCTTCGAGCCAAGCTTTCCCTTCATCGATTCGTCGGCTTTTCGGGACGCCTCGTTGACCGCGGCCAGGATCAGGTCCTGAAGCATCTCAACGTCTCCGGCTTTTACGGCTTCGGGATCGATCCGAAGCTCAATGAGCTCCTTCGCCCCGTTCATCGCGACGTGGACCACTCCGCCGCCCGCGGTCGCTTCCACGCGAACCTTCTGCATTTCGCGCTGCATATCGTCCTGCATCTGCTGGGCCTGTTTCATCATCTCGTTGAAATCAAGATTGCCTGGAAACTTCATACGTCTTTCCTCCTGCTGTGGATGGTTAATGCCAATAATGTTGAATTGAGCCAACCATTACTGCTCGGGCTTTATGACCTCTATTATCTCGCCATGGAATTTGTCGGTGAGCGCGCGCAGCTTTGAATTCTCTTCGGCAAGCTTCTTAGGGTTCGCCCTGGGCTTCTGGGCAGGCTGCTCGGGCAGCTCGGCCTCCGCGCCTACCGACACTGAAAGCTGCAGCCGTCGTCCAACGACTTCACGCGCCGTCTCCTCTATGATCTGTCGCTTGTCCTTCGCATCGAACTGGTTCCTGTCCCTTGCGTTTTCAGGCAGCAGCGTGACTCTGAGGAAGTCCCCGTCTATCCTGACCTGCGCCTTCTCGAGCGCAACCGAGAGCATCATCCTGCGTTTTGCCTCAATCGACGCGATGATCTTTTTGACCGCGGCTTCACCATCAACGGTGACTTTGGGACTCGGAGTGCTGCTCTCCCGCTCGCTCTCATACTCTTCATCGACAGGCGGCGGCACGGCCACTGCGGGTGGCACGGCCACGGCGGGCGGCCCGGCCGCGGCGGGCGGAATGGTCACGCCAGGCGGCGGCTCAAATGACTGCGAAGAGGGCTGGAACGACCGGCTCTTAGGTGTAGCCGGCGCGGGCGGTTTCCTTACGGCTGCGGCGGCCGGCGGCGTTCGCTGCTCTCGCGGGGCGATTGCGGGGCTACCCGCTGTGGCCGTGCCGCTCGTCGTGGCCGTGCCACTCGCGGTGGTCGTACCACTCGCGGTGGCCGTGCCATGCTGCCGAGTCTCGCCTCGATCTCTTCGAGTCGCCTCAGCGCCTCTTCGAGCTGGTAGAGACGGCGAGCCTGAACAAGCTTCATCAGCCCGATCTCCAGGTGGAAGCGCGGCTGAGACGCTGTCCTTATATCCTGTTCGGTCTTCGTAAGAATCGAAAAGAATCGCACAAGGTCTTGCTCAGAGAAGGCATCCGCAAGTTTTGACAGCGACTCGCCTTCGCTTTGCGGCATCTGCACAAGCTCGGCGTCAAAGCCCGAGACTTTGACCACCAGCAGCGCGCGTATGTGAACGATCAATTCCCGGCAGAAGGTGCGCAAGTCATATCCGCGCGTGACTACCTCATCGATTATTCGCATCGCCCGCCCGGCATCCTGGCTTGCGACGGCTGCGACGGTCTGGTTTAAAGTCTCAAGGTCAACCAGGCCTAATGCGGCGGAAACGTCTTCGTCTTTTATCTCGCGGCCCGAAAAGCTTATGACCTGATCGAACGCCGATTCGGCGTCGCGCATCGACCCTTCGCCCGCCCGCGCGATGGCGAGCAGCGCGGCGTCGCCGATTTGGATACCTTCGACCGCGGCAATGTTGCGGAGCTGGTCGGTGATCTTTTTTAGGGTGATGGTGCGAAACTCGAACACCTGACAGCGCGAGAGGATCGTATCGGGGACCTTCTGAAGCTCGGTCGTAGCCATGATAAAGACCACGCGCGGCGGCGGCTCTTCCAGCGTCTTTAGCAGCGCATTGAAGGCCGCGTTAGAAAGCATGTGGACTTCATCTATGATGAATATCTTGTGGCGGTCGCGCGCGGGCGCAATAGATATAGAGTTGATGATGACTTCGCGCACATTGTCGACGCCGGTGTTGGACGCGGCGTCGATCTCCATCACGTCTATCGAACGCGATGCCGAGATCTCTACGCACGAGGGGCACTGATCGCACGGCTCAATCGTGATTCCGGTTATGCAGTTGAGCGATTTGGCAAGTATGCGCGCCGTGGTCGTTTTGCCGACGCCGCGCGCGCCGGTGAACAGGTACGCGTGATGAATACGGCCGCTCGATATTGCGTTGCGTCAGCGTGCGAGTTATGGCCTCTTGCCCGACGACCTGTTCAAAGCTCTGGGGCCTGAATTTCCGCGCAATTACCTGTGAGTCTGTCATCGGTAGAAGCTTAACAGAATGAAGCGGACAGCCCGGCAATAATAACAGGGAAGAGAGTCTGGTCAGGTCTCGGAGAAGCGGCGCACATCCGCGTACTGCTACCGTTGCTCCGTTCCCGGCCTGGCGGGGTTTGCAGCCGCGCGATTGCGCCGCGTCCGAGACCTGATAAAAGAAACCGTGTTTCAAACAGTGGCGGAGAGGGTGGGATTCAAACCCACGGTACGGTTTCCCGTACACAGCATTTCCAGTGCTGCCAGTTCAGCCACTCCTGCACCTCTCCTGATTTTCGATTTTGGATTCTGGATCAGGAATATGGCAATGCCGACCGGTGACTAGCAATCCAAAATCCAAAATCGAAAATCCAAAATCAAGATGGCGGAGAGGGTGGGATTCGAACCCACGGTACCCGTAAGGGTACAACGGTTTTCGAGACCGCCCGATTCAGCCACTCTCGCACCTCTCCGCTAAACTGGCTTTCCTCTTCTCGCGAAAAAAGGATTGTATCATCTGCCGGCACTCCGGCTCAAGAATACCGCCTTCGACCTCAACCCGGTGATTCAAAAAATCTGTCGAGCAAATGCCGAAATGTGTCTCGACCGCACCCGCTTTCGGGTCCAGCGCGCCGTAAACCAACCGCCCGACTCGCGCGTGGACTATTGCTCCGGCGCACATAGCGCACGGCTCAATTGTCGTGTAGAGCGTCGAGTCTGACAAGCCGGTAATTTCGGGCCTCGCGTGCCGCCTCGCGCAGCGCTTCGATCTCGGCGTGGGCCGTCGGGTCGCTCAGAGTTATGACCCTGTTATGGCCCTTGCCTCTTACGCGGCCGGCTACGACCAGCACCGCGCCGACCGGGACTTCGCCTTGCTGCCGAGCGAGTCTCTGCTTCGGCCAGCGCCTCTCGCATAAATTCTTCATCGCCTGGCTGCATGTCAAAAACCTGGCCGTCAGCGCAATTAGTCATCCTACCCGCCGACCCTAAACGTGTCAAGCACCGCGCCTTTCGGCAAGGTGTTGCAAAGCTAGAGCGGGCGGTGCAGAATCTCGACTGTCTTAATAATGATTTTAGAAACCGCAAACGGCCCGCTCTATTTTCAGGTCTGGGGACAGGGTCCGCCCCTCGTCTTCGTGAGCGGATGGGCCATGTCTTGCGAAGGCTGGCGACCCGCGGTCAACATACTCAAGGCGAGTCACCGCTGTCTGATCTATGACGCGCGCGGCATCGCCCGCTCGCAACCCGCCGGGGCCGATGCCGGGTTCGCGGTCGAAGATCACGCGGAAGACCTTTTCGCGCTCTTATCTCATACGAAGATATTCGACGCAACATTCATCGGCCACGAGATGGGCGCGGTCGTTGCCGCCCATTGCGCTCGAATGCACCCGCAATGCTTCGATTCGCTGGTCACGGTCAGCCCGCGCCCGCCCATATCCGAAAAGGAAGTGAGGCGTCTTGCGCTGTATACTCCCGCTTCGCTTGCGATGCGCGAGCTGGCCGCTTACCCGCTGTTGCGAAACCTCGTGGCATGGCGCTTCCGCCGCGCCCCGCAACCATTTCGCGACAAGCTGTTTGAAGACTTCTCCGACCTCAACCCGCGCGCCGCCTATGAGACGGCGGTCTCCGGCTTGAACTCTGACTCGAAGCTCTCGCTCGACAGTCTGCTCGACCGAAGCGGCCCCTCGTTGATTATTTGCGGGGACAAGGATAAGAAAGGGATGGCCGAGGCCCGGAGGCTTTTTTCAATCGCCAGGGATGCGCGGCTGGCAACGTTGAAGGAGTGCGGCTTTCTGCCGATGCTTGAATACCCGACGCAGTTTGCAAGATTAATCCAGACCTTTACCGCTCTGCCCGCTCGCCCGATGGACCTGAGTCGTTAAATGAATCCGAGCCTGCGCATCAACGAACTCGGCCACAATTCGAGTGTTAGCCCGAAGGGATCGCGGACCACTATTTTATTATCGGTCTGCTCGATGACATCGATGCCGATCTCGGTAAATCGTCTCCACAAAGAGACCATATCCTCTTCATCGAGGACGAATGCCAGGTGATCGATCTCGCGCTGGGTATGGTCTTGCTGTCGCTTTAGGAATCCTATTCTCAGGCTGTCGCCGATCTTCATATAGGTAGCGTCGATTGAAAACCCCGCCTCTTCGAGCTCGGCGATATTTCCCGTAGCCGGCACATCGGCGCGCCGTTTCGCGTCTCGGCGCATATAGACCTGCGCCCCGAAGACGACGCAATAGAATCGCTCCGCTACCTCAAGGTCTTCGCACGGCAGCTCTATGTGATGAAATACAGGATTTCTTAGCATAGGTCATTTGGCCGAGGGGTCAGATCAATCTTTATGCCTCGCTTCAATGCCATCGCTTGCGCTGTTCGCCGCGGCGGATTCGCTCGATGTCCGGGTCACGAAGCCGCTCTCTGTCCTTATGACGCTCTTCTTCTTCGCTGGTACCGGTAGCGCGCCGCAGAAGGTTAAGCGCGCGGTCGCGCACTTTCTTGATCTCTTTACGCCCGTCTTCAAATTCGATCTCGACGGCGGCCGCCTCGTCAGCGCCCAGCAGTCGCGTAATCGTGCCGTAAAGCATCCCTGAGGGCATCGCGTATGAGACCTCGTCGCCAGGCCGAAATTCTGTTCGAGTCTTGTTCATCGTCTATTCCCCTTGCCTTTGCGCGCGCGGCTTCTGCGCCTGCATGCGAGCTTTCCCGCACTTCGGGCAAATCCACTTCCGCTGTTTGTGAAAGCTACGCTTCTGCTCGATCATTTTAATCTTACACCTGAGACAAGTCATTCGGTTTCAGGCGCGCCCGCAATCTGAGAGAGCCAGTGACCGGCTAGCCTGCGTTCGCCTCTGCCGCCGCGTTCATCTCAGTCGCGGTCTCCCAATCCTCGTCAAAGACGCGTTCGATCTTTCGCGCCATCGCGTCGTCCTCCGCTATCAAGCCGACTTCGCGGCGGCGGTCGAGGCTGACGGCGCGGAGGTTCTGGCTCCCGACGAAGAAGCGTTTGCTGTTGACGACCGCGCACTTGGCATGGAGCTTGTAGCGGGCGAGCTTCTTGACATGAAAATTCGGCACCACCTCGTTGTAATAGGTGTCGCGGCTGATTATCTTGATGTCGCACCCGACCGAGGCTTTCCTGAGCAGCAGCCCCAGCACCTGCTGGTCTTCAACTTTTGCGTCGATTATCCGTATCGAGCGCTCGGCCGAATTGAGCAGCTCCATTATCTTGCGCCGGCTATTGTATGGGCTTATGGCCAACGGCAATTCTTTGGGCTTGAAAGCCTCTCCGTGCCAGTCGGCGTCAAAGAGCCGGTTCATCTCGGTCGTGATCTCCGGGTCGCGGATCAGCAGCCCGAAGTCGCGCGCGTAATGAAGGTTCTTCTGCGTAGGATTGAAGGTCAGTATCAGAGACATCTGTTCATCGACCATCATTATCTTGTAGTGGTACCGCCTGATCTTTTCTTTGCGCGCCCTGGGGATTCGAACCTCCACGCCAAGCTTCGTTAATTCTTCGGCAAGCTTCTTATTCTTCTTGGTCCACCCCTTCGAGGCGGGGGCCACCAGCGCCTGAACTTTCACCCCGCGGTTAACGGCATAGCTCATCGCGTCGCGAACGATCGGGTCGTTCATCCGAAATATAGTCATCTTGATATTGTGGGCCGCCGCGTCTATCGCGTTGACGATTGGAAAGAAGCTGTCGCCCGGCTGGACAATTAATGATAAGTTTTGAACCTTGTTATATACATCCATGTCGCTGATTTCTTCTATCATACGGACGCGATTATTGAAAGCCACAGGGCGAGATAATTCACACTTGCTCATAGATCCTCTAAAGAAGGGAATAAGTCTTGCTCATTAAGTCGCCCGCTATAGTGCGAAGGTTGTTCATTGGCTATAATCCCAATTCGAGGCTTCCTTATGGCAGAGACAATCATTAATGCTGATCTTGACACCTTGCTCGCGCGCATAGACGCCGGCGAGCGATTGACACTCGACGACTGGAAGGCCGTAGAAGAGCTCGCCCCGACCGAAGAGCTCGGCCGGCTGGCCGATAATCTGCGCAGGCGATTGCACCCGGATAACGTCGTCACATACGTAGTTGACCGCAACGTGAACTATTCGAATGTCTGTGTGTCGGTATGCACTTTCTGCGCGTTCTACCGCAAGCCGGGCTCGGACGAAGGGTACGTCCACAGCTACGAAGAGATATTCAGCAAGGTCGAAGAGATGATCGAGCTTGGCGGGAGCGGCGTGCTGATGCAGGGCGGGCTGCATCCCGATCTGCCGCTCGATTATTACACCGGCATGCTCCGCGAGCTTAAATCGCGGTACGGCATCCACCTGCACTGTTTTTCGCCGCCCGAGATCGACCACCTGGCGAAAATAACCGGCCTTGGCCTCGAGGGAGTGCTCAAAGAATTGCGCGCGGCGGGATTGGATTCTATTCCCGGCGGCGGCGGCGAGATACTCGTTGACGAGATTCGCCGAAAGCGCCGCACTCATTGTAATACCGAGGAATGGCTCGCCGTTATGGATGCGGCCCACACGCTTGGGATACCGACGACGGCAACGATGATGTTCGGCATGGGCGAGACGCGCGACCAGCGCTTGATGCACTTCGAGCGATTGCGCGAGCTTCAGGAGCGCAACCCCGGATTCGTCTCTTTTATTCCGTGGACGCTTCAACCCGACAACACCCCCATAGGCAAGCGATTCCCCGACCGTATGCCAGGCGACGAGTATCTCAGGTGGCTCGCGATCGGCAGGCTCTACCTCCGGAGCATCCCAAACGTGCAGGCCTCGTGGCTTACGCAGGGGCTAGATGTCGGGCGACAGGGTCTGCATTTTGGCGCGAACGACCTCGGAAGCACGATGATTGAAGAGAACGTCATAACGCCGGCCGGAGCGCACCATCGCGCGAATGAGTTGATGCTGAGAGATGCGATAACGGCCGAGGGATTCATCCCTGTTAAGAGGCGGGCAGATTACGTCAGGGTCGAAGAAGTGCCCGCATAATTCAAAGGCCCGCGTGAGAGCTGTACCCGCCGCGTCTTCACGAAGCGCGGGCTCTTATCCCGCCCGAAAAGATCACAGGGGATCAAGCCTCATGAAGCAGGAAAAAGAGATGCCTGATGACCGGCGACAGCTCGGTGATATGCCGGTAGAAGAGTTTCGCCGTTTCGGGCACGAGCTGATCGACTGGATCGCCGACTACCTGGCCCACCCGGAGCGTTACCCGGTATTGTCGAAGGTAAATCCGGGTTATTTAAAAGACGCCTTGCCCGAATCGGCCCCGCAAACGGGTGAGCCTATGGCGGAAATCCTTGCCGATTTAGACCGACTGATCGTTCCCGGCGTTACGCACTGGAATCATCCGTCATTCTTCGCCTACTTCTCAACCAGCGGGTCGGGGCCGGGCATTCTGGGAGAGATGCTGTCGGCCGCCTTCAATGTCAACGCGATGCTATGGCGCACGTCGCCCGCCGCAACCGAGCTTGAAGAAGTGACGCTCGATTGGCTCCGCCAGATGATAGGGCTGCCGGAGGATTTCTCCGGGGTGATTTATGACACGGGCTCGATCTCGACCCTGTGCGCCATTGCCGCCGCGCGCGAAGCCGTATCCGGCATTGACGTTCGTGAAAAAGGGCTCGCTTACTCTCGCGAAAGCTCGCGCACTCTTCCGGCCCCAGCGCCCCCAAGACTGAGGCTATATGCCAACGAGCACGCGCATTCTTCGGTCGATAAAGCCGCGATAACGCTCGGGCTCGGCCACGAATCCCTGCGCAAGATCGAAACCGACAGCGAATTTCGCATGGACCCGCGAGCGCTGGAACGCGCGATTGAAGAGGACAGGGAAGACGGGCTGGCTCCCTTTCTGCGTCGTCGCGACAGTCGGAACAACTTCCGTGACGAGCGTCGACCCGGTGCCACAGATAGCCGACATTTGTGGACGGGAAGGGTTGTGGCTTCATGTCGACGCGGCCTACGGCGGGTCGGCTGCGATTCTGCCCGAGATGCGCTATTTGATGGACGGGTGCGAGCGCGCCGACTCGCTCGTAATGAACCCGCATAAATGGCTCTTCGTCCCGTTAGACCTGAGCGCGCTCTACACGCGAAGGATGGACGTCTTGCGGCAAGCCTTCAGCCTCGTCCCGGAATTCCTGCGAACTACCGACAGCGACGAAGTCCATAACTTCATGGATTATGGCCCGCAGCTTGGAAGGCGATTCCGCGCGCTGAAGCTCTGGTTCGTCCTGCGCTATTTCGGCCGCGAGGGGATCGAGGCGCGCATAAGACATCACCTCGATCTCGCAAAAGAGTTTGCCGGGTTGATCGAGGAAAGCACGAGCTTTGAGCTGCTCGCGCCGGTAACGTTGAGCCTGGTCTGCTTCAGGGCAAGATCGCGCGACCATGCGCGGCGACGAATCAGCACTTGAGGAGTTGAACGCTCGACTGCTTGAAGAGGTTAATCGCCAGGGCCGCGTATATTTATCTCACGCGAAGCTCAACGGCAGATTCGCCTTGCGACTGGCCATCGGTAATATTCGCACGACGCGGGAGCACATCAGGATGGCATGGGACGAATTGAACGCGGCGCTTGCGCGAATAGCGCCGATCTGAAGAGTAAAGTCCTGCCTGTTATTGCCGGGCGAACGAGATTGAAAGGATCTCGGCCCAGTTGACTTCTACCTGGGTCGCGGACCCGATCTTGACCGTCACCGTGTCGCCGTTCAGCGTAAACTCTTTGCACTTCAGCTCGCTGCCGCCGCTGAGCTTTATGATTATAGACTCGGTCTCGCTTGACGAGGAGCGTATGTCGGCCGCGTCATCCGGCGATATGACCGCGTAGCTGCGGGCCTCGCCTCCGCTTTCGGTCATGGCCAGACGGAGATTGCCGGCCCCGTCGCGCGCGAGCGTCCGCCCTCGCAACGTGCTTCCGTTCTTGAGCGTTATTACGAATCCTGACTGGGGCGCGTCCTGCGCCGCGATAGCGGTCGAAAGCAGGAGCGCCGATGTCAGAATAAAGAGTGTCACCTTGATCTTCATCTATTTCTCGCGTTTCTTATCGTAGATAGACTTCAGCTTCTCAAGATAATCGCCACGGTCAACCGCGTAGTAGACCGCGTCGGGCCCCGCCTCGACTATCCGCGAAATCGTCAGCTCGAAGGCTTCGGAAGGATCGCCCTCGCTTATGCCCTTCGCTTCAAAATACCCTATGCGCCGCAGCCTCTTCATGAATTCCTGAAATGTCAGTTTACCTTCAAACGTTCGCCCGCCATGCATGTGCGAGCGCGACAGCAGGTGCTGGACTATCAGCGAGTCGCCGTACATCTCCGGCGTAACGTATAGCCAGCCGTCCTCGTAATGCCAGCCGTCTTCGACCTGGCGCGATAGCTGGACGCGGCGGACGCCCTCGGCAAGCACTTCGTCCCACTGGTTGGAGGGCGAGGCGCGCTTTATCTGCTCGATGGCTACGCGGAGCAGCCAGCCGTCGTCATCGAAATCGATGTCGCGCTTGACCCGCTCAAGCCACTGGGAAAAAATCTGCATCTGCGTCCGCTCCATGCTCCACAGCGTGAACCGGTCAGTCTCTTTTTTTAGCGCCGCCCAGAGTTTTTTTCTTTCCTTCTCGAATTTCGGGTGGGCATCAATTCTTACGGCCCGGAAATCCGCGAACCACCGTTTCGACGCGTTGCAGTATGGACAGTGCGTCACCGATTCGTCGGGAAAAAAGTGAGGCCGCGCCGTGCTCGCGCCGCTGAAGTCGGACTCTTCAGGCACGTGTTTTTCGAAGCTCGGTGTATGCGGTGCGCGGGGCGAGCTTGAGTTGTTTTGTGAAGAAATCAAAGGCGCATTTCAAGCAAATGCGCAGCGTCGTCTCAGACAGCGCCGAGCCAGGTATGGAATCGAAGCTGATCTCGGATTTCTTCATTGAAAATGCTGAGTGCCGGGTGAGTTATGGAACCGCTCAGTCCTCAGCACTCAGTCCTGAAAGAGTGGGGATGGTGGGAATCGAACCCACACGAGAGGTTATCTCAAAGGTTTTTGAGACCTTCGCGTCTGCCAGTTCCGCCACATCCCCAAAGGATTCCAGACAAGCTTACCTGCTCTGGAGTGAACTCATTCTAACGGCCGTGAGTTCTGAGCGTCAACCACGGGCCGATTGCCTCGCGCGGGTCACTCCCCGGTTCGACCGCTCTTCTCCTCGGCGGACTCTTCCAGTAGTCTTGTCAGCGTCGTTTGGCGCGGGCCCGCGCGCCATCGACCACTTCAAGACGGGGGGCGTTACAAGCGTCGTGACAATCACCATTATTACGACCGCGCCAAACGTCGCTTCGTTTATAACCGGTTCACGTTCGCCCGCGGCGTTGATTACGGTCAATTGCGTGCCGATGCCCGCGAAGATCAATCCTACTTCGCCGCGCGGAATCATCCCCAGGCCGATTGCCAGACGGTTGATCCCGCGCTCAAGCACGGCAAGAGAGCAGACCTGTTTGCCGATAATCGCCACAAGAGTCAGCAGCCCGGCAAACCCTAGCACGTCGAGCTTGCCGAACACCTCCAGGTTCACCCGCAAGCCCATTAACACAAAAAAGATCGGCACGAGCAGCGCGCTGATCGGCGCGATGAGGTCGTCGAGCCGTCGCTCGCTCTGCTTGCTCGCCGAATGGAAATGGGCTTCGTCGAGCACTAACCCGGCCGCGAACGCGCCGACAATTGGCGCGAGCCCGACGAGCGCCGCGACCCACGCCATCAGGAAGCAGAAGGCTATCGAGATCGCGAGCAGCACGCCGCGGCTTTCCAACGCCGCGGCCCCGCGAAATAATCGCGGCACAACGTAGTGTCCGACCGCAATCGCGCCGATCAGAAACGCAACGGATTTTCCGGCGATGATTGCGACATCGCCCATAGCCAGTGTCTGGCCCGCGCTCGACGCGCGTATTGCTCCGGCGACCACCGCCAGTATGAGCAGCCCCAGATACATCGTCGATGACGGCGGCGCCGAGGATGATGCGGGCCTCGCGCGTCCGAAGCCTGTTCATATCCTTGAGCACGCGCGCCGTTATTCCTACGCTCGTCGCGGTAAGCGTCGCCCCGATAAAAATGTGGACGAGCAGCGGCTCATCGGGGATGAAAAGCGCGGCCACACCCCAGCCGAGAAAAAACGGGGCGATGACTCCGGCCAGGGCTACGAGCAGCGACGAGAGCCCGACCTCCATCATCTCGCCCAGGTCGGATTCAAGCCCTACTTCAAACAGCAGAATAATGACGCCGATCTCCGCGAGCGCGGCGATTGTGGGCTCGGTCTTGAGCGGCTCCGTCGCGTGTATGCCGACGAGCGCGAGGTTGCCTATGACTATCCCGCCGACGAGTTCTCCAAGGACCGCGGGTTGGTTTATTCGCTCGAAAAGCTCGCCGCCAAGCTTGCCCACTATCAAGATAACGGCTACGCCGAGCAGTACAAAGGGATCGAGTCCGTGCTCGCCCTGCGGTGCTGTGCCTTCGGCCGCATGTGCGGCCCTGGTGGCGAGCAGTACGCCGCCCGAGATGATCAAACCCGCGATTACTCTCTCTTTTATCAAGCTTATAGCCTGTGAGGAAAACTTGTGTTTATACAAAATGGGCGACCACGTTAAGGGTCGCCCATTTTATTCTAAGTATACTCGACGCAGCCCGCGGTTTTACTTCCTGTTCTTGTCCCTGTCGGGATGCCTTTCGTCCTTATCATCGACATCGTCGATGAATTGCCCGGCGGGCGAAACACCGTGCTTGCTGATCTCATGAGCGAGGTACGACTTCATAAAGCTATGGTGTCGGCTGTAGGCGAAGTAGATGATCAGCCCGAGCGCAAGCCAGCCGAGCAAGCGCACCCAGTTGGCCCACGGCAGCGAGAACATCAGCATCAGGCACATAAGGATGCCGAGTATCGGAATGAGCGGCACCATCGGGCAGCGGAAGGGGCGCTCCGCGTTCGGGTTCGTCTTGCGCATGATAAGCACGGCGATGCAGACGACCGTGAAGGCGAACAGCGTCCCGATGTTGGTCATCTGGAGCAAGGCGTCAATCGGCAGCAGCCCCGCGCCTACCGCCACAAAAGCGCCTACGAGGATAGTGCTCTTCCACGGCGTGCGGAAGCGCGGATGAACATCGGCAAAGAACTTCGGCGGAACGAGCCCGTCGCGCGCCATAGCGAGAAAGACTCGCGGCGCTGACAAGCATCATAACCAGCAGCACCGACGTGATGCCGGCGACGCCCGCCGCCGCGATGATGAACTCGGCCCAGTTCAGCCCGACGGTCTTGAAAGCCGTCGAGACGCCCGCGCCCGTGTCTATCTGAGTGTATTTCACCATTCCAGTCAGCACGACCACGACCAGCACGTAAAGCATCGTGCAGATGATCAGCGAGGCGACTATGCCAATCGGCACATCGCGGTTCGGCTGCTTCGCCTCCTCGGCGTGCGTGGAAACCGAGTCGAAGCCGATGTATGCAAAAAAGATGATTGCGCTTCCGGCGAGCATTCCCACGGGCGTGCCGCCGGCCGATTCGCTCCCCAGCGTAAAACCGAAGAGGTTCAGTCCTCCCCATCCGTAAGGCGCGAAAGGCTCCCAGTTGGCGGGGTTGATGTAAAACGCGCCGACGATGATGACGAACAGCACGGCGGCGACCTTTATGCCGACCATCGTGGCGTTGAAGCTGGCGCTTTCCTGTATGCCCTTGACCAGCACGGCCGTGACGATGAGCACGATGATTACGGCAGGGAGGTTCACGATGCCGTTGGTCCTGACGAAATGGCCCGCGGCGGCGTCGTAGACGATGGGCGCCTGCCTGAGCGCGTCGGGCATAAATCCCGCGGGCAAAAGGCTCTGGAAGAAGCTCGACCAGCCGTTTGCCACCGTCGCCGACCCGACGGCGTATTCGAGCACCAGGTCCCAGCCGATGATCCAGGCGAACAACTCGCCCAGCGTGGCGTAGGCATAGGTGAATGCCGAACCCGCGACCGGGGCCATCGAGGCGAACTCCGCGTAACAGAGGGCGGCGAACACGCAGGTAATGCCGGCGACTACATACGAAATCATCAGCGCGGGCCCGGCGACGTTATGAGCCGCCGCGCCGGTGGCGACGAAGATGCCGGCGCCGATGATCGCGCCGACTCCCAGAGATGTGAGCTGCACGGGGCCGAGCACGCGCCGCAGCCTGTGCTCGCCCTTCATTTCTTCGAGCAATACTTCGAGCGGTTTTCTTGCAAACAGTTGATTTGCCATCTATCGAACCTCCGCGAGTTCACAGAATTTAGTTTTGTGGCTAAGGATTTGTAGATACCTGAAAGCAAAGCCGCGTCGACAGGCTCACGCTTCCGCACTCTTCCAGTAGCGTCAGGGTCAGCATCGGCCATTGGCGTGCCTACTTTCCGCCAGATGAAGTAAACAGGTATGCCTGTCGCGATGATGATCAAGCCGGGCCATGTCGTTGCCGTCTGGTAGATCGAACAGCACGACCAGAATCACCGACGCGCCCACTATGTACAGCGCGGGAATGACCGGATAGCCGAAAGCGCTTGATAAGGCCGCTCGACATCAGGGCGCGTCTTGCGCAACCGGAATATTCCGGCAATCGTCAGTATGTAAAAGATCAATGCCGCAGAGATGACATAAGTCGAGAAGATTGCCGTACAGGTTGCCGTAGGTCGTCGCGCCGGTCGTGGCATCGGTCTTGACCGTGCGCGGCAGAACGAGCACCGCGGCCCAGATTCCCTGAATGACCAGACCCCACGCGGGAACGTGATGGTCGTTGAGCTGGCCCGGATGATTTGAAGAACAACCCGTCGCGCGCCATGGCCCAGTAAGCGCGCGCGCCCGCAAGAATCAACCCGTTGTTGCAGCCGAAGGTCGAGACCATGATCGCGACGGCCATAATCGTCGCGCCCAGGCCGGGAAAGATGACGTCGGCGGTGGCTGAAGCCACGCGGTCGCTCGGCACGGTTTGAATGGTCTCAAACGGCAGCGTGACCAGATAAGCGACGTTTGCGAGCAGGTACAAGCGCGATAACCAGAAACGTGCCGAACGCGAGCGAGAGCGGAATGTTGCGCTTTGGGTTCTTTACTTCGCCCGCCGTGAAGGTGATGTTATTCCAGGCGTCGGCTGAAAACAGCGAATTGGTCTGCGAGACGCATATGGCGACGAACAGTCCGAAAGCGGTCGACCGCGGTCAGCCCGCCGGGCCCGACCTCCTGCAAGTTGCCTCGCACGGTCCAGAGGTCGCCAAAGTTGCCGCTCACGGCCGCCGCGTTCCAGCCTATGACCACGCCAAGCACGATCAAGCGCAATCAGCGCGCCGGTCTTGGCGATGGTGAAGATGTTTTGCACGAACTTGCCGAGCTTCAGCCCGCGCGTGTTCATCCATGTGAGCAGCGCGATCATCAATACGCCGACCAGTTGCGCGGTCGAAAGCGAGATGCGCATAGCCTGAGCCTAGATGAATTGGCGAGATGATGTAATTGCTCTCGGAGATCGCACGGCCATAGCACGCCAAAGTATCTTGCGAACCCGACGGCGACCGCCGCAATCGTGCCGGTCTGAATCACCATGAAACAGCGTCCAGCCGTAGAGGAATCCCCACATCGGCGAGAAGGCTTCGCGAAGATAGACGTACTGCCCGCCCGCTTTCGGCATCATCGCCGCAAGCTCGCCGTAGCTGAGCGCGCCATCACCGTCAGCAGTCCCGTAATTATCCAGGCGACAAGCAGCCATCCGGGCGAGCCGACCTGGCGCGCCATGATCGAGGAGACAATAAAAATGCCGGAGCCAATCATCGATCCGGCGACGATCATCGTCGAGTCGAGCAAGCCAAGCCCGCGAATAAATCCGGTCGGTCTGTCTTTAGCAGGTATGGCGACATCCGCCATATGATCGTCCCTCCTGTCTGCCCGTAATAGGTTTTATCGGAAACTTCTGATTTGATTTGTGACTACTGAAATGCCCAACCTGCGCCACACATACTATCCTTCAAGATAGGGAAAGGTCAATTAGCCCGGCGCTGCAAGCCGCTCTTTATTTGCAAACGCGCTCCGGGGCTGAATAGATGCCTGCTGGCAAGGCTTGAGCGCGGCTGCTATCATCCGAGTCATGCAGCGAAGTTGGGGGATATATAGATGCTGAAGGATAAACGAATAGCGGTTCTGGGCGCGGGAAAGCTGGGCGAAGCTTTGGTCAAGGGGCTGCTCGACGCCCGCGTCATCGAGGCCGGAAACCTGATCGTCACCGCCGGACATCAGCGCCGCCTCGACCATATGCGCGAGCGGTTCTCGTCTGGCGGGCACGTTATCAAACAGAGAAGCGGTCGAATCGGCCGACATCGTGCTGTTGAGCGTAAAGCCGCAGACCGTGCCCGCGGTGCTGGGGGAGATAAAAGAGGCCATAGGCCCGTCGCAATTGCTCATATCCGTAGCCGCGTCCGTGAGCACTGCCTTTATCGAAAAACAGCTCGCCGCGCCGGTCCCGATCATTCGGGCAATGCCGAACACGCCGTGCCTGCTCAATAAAGGGATGACCGGCATTTCGGCGGGCCGCAACGCGTCGCGCGAGCACCTTGAGCTTGCCAAGTTCATATTCGACTCGGTCGGGCGCACGATCATCGCCGACGAAAAGCACATGGACGCGATCACCGGGCTTTCGGCCAGCGGCCCCGCGTTTATATATATCGTCATAGAATCGCTCGCGCGAAGCCGGGGTGAAGGTCGGGCTCCCGCGCGACGTAGCTACCGAGCTTGCCGCGCAAACGGTAGTCGGCGCGGGCTCCATGGTTTTAGAGACGGCCGAGCACCCGGCCAAGCTAAAGGATATGGTTACGACGCCCGCCGGCTGCACGATAGACGGCATACTCGAACTCGAAGAGGGCGGGCTGCGGGTGACGCTGATAAAGGCCGTCGTGAAGGCAACACAAAGGGCGAAGGAGCTGCTTGAAACTTGATGACGAATAAAAGGTATCGGGCACTGGTCCGGAACAAGGGGGCTCTGCTTTGCGCTAAGCTTGCTGCTCACGGTCGCCGGGCTCGGGACCGTGACCGCCCGCGCCTTACAGGCCACGCAGGATAAGAGTTCGCTCGCCGCCGCGGATTTTCCAAAGATGGTCGAAGATTATCTCGCCGACCTGTACTCGCGCCACCCGGTGCTGGCTGCCTCCAGCGGCATACATACGCACGACGGCAAGCTCGAAGATTTCAGCGGCGGGGCTATAGGCGACGAGCTTGACGCTTTAAAGCGATTCCAGTCGCGGCTCGAAAAGATACCGCCGCTTGAGTTGAGCTATTCAGACCTGATCGATTACCAGATCATCGCCTCCAACATAAAATCGCGACTGCTTGAGCTTGAGCAGGTGCGCGGGTTTGAACGCAACCCGCAGGTTTATAACGATGTCATCTCAAGCGGGCTTCTACAGATCGCGATGTTCGATTACGCGCCGATGGACGCGCGGCTGCGCAACGTGATCTCGAAAGAGAAACAGGTGGCGCGGCTGCTGGATTCGGCGAAGAGCAATGTTCGCGGCATGCCGGATGTCTTCAGAAGAATCTCAATCGAAGCTTCAAAGGCACGCTCTCCTTCGTCCAGACCGAACTTCCGAAAGCGTTTGCCTCGGTGCAGCGACGCAAAGCTTCAGAAAGAGTTCTCAAAGGCTACAAAGTCGGCCGCCGACGCCATACAGAAGATATATACGCCATCTCCAGCAGACCGAGCCGGACCCGAAAGCCACGTTTGCGATAGGCAAGGCTAATTACGAGGCGAAGCTGCGCTATGACGAAGGCGTCGATATTCCGGTCGAGACGTTGCTCTATATCGGGCTCCGGGAACTTACCAGAACGCAGAAGGAGTTTCGAGAGACGGCGGCAAAGATCGAGCCCGGAACAAAGCCCATGCAGGTGTGGGCGGCCATACAATCAGAGCACCCGAAGGCCGGAACGCTTGTTAAGGAGGCGCAAAAGCAGCTCGACTCTCTCGTGAAATTCATCAACGAGAAGGGCGTGGTGACATTGCCCGAAGACGAGCGCCCGCTCGTCGCGGCGACGCCCGACTTCCTGCGCTGGTGGACCGCCAGCATGTGGACGCCCGGCGCGTTCGAGTCTCGGCCGCTTCAGGCGCGCTATCTCATAACGGACGTCGATCCCCGCGTGGGGCGAGCGCGAGAAAGAAGAATACCTCTCCTCGTTTAATTACCAGCAACTCTGGACTACGTCGATCCACGAGGCATACCCCGGTCATTTCGTTCAGGGCGCTTACCTCAAACAGGTCCGCTCGCCGGTCAGAAAGACCTGGGCCATCGCGCCGGGGTCTTTCGTTGAAGGCTGGGCGCATTACACCGAGCAGATGATGATCGAGGAGTCCTTCGGCGGCGGCGACCCGAAGCTCCGCCTCGGACAATTGGCCGACGCGCTCATCAGGCTATGCAGGTTCGTGGTAGGGATAAGGCTCCACACCGACTCGATGACCGTAGAGCAGGCGACAAGGTTCTTTATGGAGAATGCCTTCATGGCCGAGACGCCCTCGCGCATCGAAGCCGAGCGGGGGACTTTCGACCCGCTCTACCTTGTATATACTCTTGGCAAACTCGCCATATTGAAGATGCGCGAAGACTATCGCCGGTACAAAGGAAGCGATTTTTCCTTAAAGGAGTTCCACGACCTGTTGCTCAAGAATGGGAACGCTCCTCTCTGGGCCCATCGCCAGTTGCTTATGCCGGGAGAGAAGGGGAAGCTCATCGAATAGCATCTGATTTGACGTTCGCGTCTCAGGGACTCTTCTTATTCTGGGACAACCTTTGCGACCCTCTTTTTACGCGGGGTTCCTCCTTAGCGGTTACTCACCTACTGGCTCGCGCCCGTCTCTTTCTTCTTTGTATTCTGCTTGCCCTGCTCGACAGATAACTGGTTATTTACTGATTTAACGCACGGGACGCGCCTTGATTGCATTGTAGCGACGCCCTTCAAACCGCCGGACTTTACCGACCCGCTCAGCGTGACCACGCCATCCTTTGTCTCGACAGTGATCGGCACTTCCTTCAACGAGGCGGTATTCGCCAGCCGCTCCTTGACCTTCGATGTCATGGCCGCGTCGTTAAATGCGGAGCAGTTGACCGCCGCCGGCTTTGCGCTTTTGGACTTCTTTGGACTGTTCGAGCTGTCGTCTTGAGCGATGCCCGCGGTTGCAAAAACAAGCAAAGCGAGCAGTATGATTGTTACCCTCTTCATCTCTTTTCTCCTTTGAAAGGTTTGGGATCAGGAGAAGGATTGCGGCGAACTCTTTAAGACCCGCCGCTTTCTCCCAGCTCAAATAGACGCCTTAGAAAATGGCCATAATGCATCTATTTGCTGTCTCGGTAGCCTGGTTCACAACTCTTTATTTGGGCGGGCGCGTAAGCGTTTCACTATCCTTGTGCTGCGTGTAGAATCTCTGCTTATCTTTTGAGGGGAAGGAACAGACAGCGGATGAAGATAGTGGTACTGGGCGCGGGCCGTATGGGTCATGGCGCGACATACGATCTTGCGCAAAGCGGCGAGGTCGAAACCATAACGGTGGCCGATATTGATCTCGGCCTGGCCGAGCGAACTGCTTCAAGAATCGAGAGCGGGAAGGTGACGCCCGTTCAAGTCGATGTGAACGAGCCTGGGCAGGTCGTAGAGTTGATGCGTGGACACGATTCGGCGATAAGCTGCGTGGTCTATAAGCACAACCTGTCGCTTGCGCGCGCGGCCATCGAGGCACGCGCCAATTTCTGCGACCTCGGGGGCAACAACTCGGTGGTTGACGCCGAGCTTGCGCTCGACCGCGAAGCGCGCGAGGCGGGCATAAACATCATCCCCGACTGCGGGCTCGCGCCGGGGATGGTTTCGGTGCTTGTGGCGCACGGCGCGGCGCGCTTCGAACGGCTAGACGAGATACACATACGGGTCGGCGGGCTTCCCCTCAATCAGCGAGGGCCGCTCAATTACCAGCTCGTCTTTTCGGTCGAGGGGCTTATCAACGAATATGTCGAGCGGGCGCGGATCATCCGCGACAACCGCATTGTTGAAGTAGAGTCAATGACGGAGCTTGAGCAACTGTCGTTTCCCCCACCGTTCGAAAGTATGGAGGCGTTTCAGACATCGGGCGGCACATCCACGCTGCCGGAAACTTTTCTTGGCCGCGTCCGGGAGCTTGATTATAAGACGATCAGGTATCCGGGCCACCTGGAGCAATTTAAGTTTTTGATCGATCTGGGACTGGCGTCGAGCGACCCCTTAACGGTTGGAGACGTGAAAGTGGCTCCCCGAGCCGTTTTGAGCAACTTGCTGATCAAGAACCTGCCTGCCGATGAGCCCGACGTGGTTTTGATCCGGGTGGAATTTCGCGGGCTTAATGAAGGAAGACGACGCTCGCTCGCCTATGACATCGTTGATTACTATGACGAGCGAACGGGGCTGAGCGCGATGATGAGGACGACCGCCTTTCCGGCTTCGATAATCGCGCAGATGATGGCGCGCGGCGAGATAAGAGAGAAGGGCGCGATACCGCAAGAGAGGTGCGTGCCGCCGGAGCGATTCGTCGCCGCGCTCGAAGAACGCGGGATAAAGATAACAGAGCGAGTGGTCGATCTATAAACGCGGGATCATCCGGAGGGTTTTTTGTGCGCGCGAATCCACAGCTCGTCGAGCGAGCCTTCCTCGAGCATCTTGGTCACATAGACTATCTGCCCCATATGGGTCGCGATGTGGAGAGTGACGCCGAGGATCTGGTCAAGCCGGGTCGGGTAATAGCCGGGTTCTTCGGTAGGCTCCAGTAGCCGCCGGGCGTCGAATCTATCGAGCGAATCCGCGGCCTGGCTTATTGTCTCATCAAAGATTGAAAGCAGTTCGTGGCGTGATAGAGGCCCGCGTTCGGCAAACTCCGCCGGACGGTTGCGAGTAAAATCGAGCCCGCCGATGCTTCGGCAAAGGTAATGGCGGATCGAGCCGCACAGGTGAAGCACGAGATTGCCTACAGAATTAGCCTTTTCGTTCGGCCTCCACCATATCTGCTCGTCGCTCAATTGCTCGACCGAAGACCTTATTTGAGAGGGAAGGACGTCGCAGATGCGGCGGCGCATTGATCGGATCGCTTCGACGCCGACGCCTTCATCATCTGCCATTCGCTTCCTCGTTTACTTCGTCGGCCCGTTTCAAAAACCGTTCAAAAACCGCCAGTGAAGCCCCCGCAATGGTCAGTGCCAGCAAGGCCGCGACCAGGCATACAATCAAAACGCCGATTATTTGCATAACCATTGTTCACCTTTAGTTGGAGGATTTCTTCTTGTGGGGCTGCGCACAATCTAAACGAACCCAAAAAGGAAAGCAATAGAATAATCTTCAGACGCGGCGGAGCGAGGCAACCGTCTCGACGTGATATGTCTGGGGGAAAAGATCGAGGGCCGTCACCCTGGTCAGCTCGTACCCCGCGTCGATCAGCTTTCTCAGATCGCGGGCCAGGGTATTCGGGTCGCAAGAGACATAGCTTATCTGTGCCGGGCTCATCTCAATAATGTGCGGTATCGCTTCGGCCGCGCCTGCTCTTGGCGGGTCGAGCAGCAAAAGGTCCGGCCGCGGTTTTGCGCTTCCGCTCGTCGCGGTCATCAGCCAGGACTTGACGGTCGTGTTTCGAAAATCGATATTCGACCGATTGTTAATTGAGATGTTTTCGCGAGCGAACATCGCCGCGTTCCTATCCGCTTCGACGCCAATCACCTTGTTGAACCTGTCGGCAAGCTGGATCGTGAATAACCCCACCCCCGCGTAAAGGTTGACCGCAAGCTCGCCCGCGTAATCTCTTACGGCCGATTCGATCAAAGCATCCAGCAGGAAGGCATTTCCCTGAAAGAAGGTCGAGGCCGAAAACCGATATGTCGCGCCGCGCAGTCTTCGTTCTACGGGTCTTGCCTCGTGCGCGGAGCCGCCCGGCTCAATCGCAACGCCGTTTTCACCGGCCGCAATCTCTATCTCGTATGCGCCGGCTCTCTTTTCTTGCTCAAGCGCCGACCTGATCGGGGCCAAGCTCACGTTCGAGCTCCGGCACAAGAACCGGGCAGGTTACTACGTCGCAAATCGAATGGGACGATAGCCGGTTGAACCCGACCAGCAGTGGCCCGCCGGCGACGCGTTCAACCTTTAGCTGCGCGCGAGTGCGGTACCCGAACTCGGCTGCCGAAAACATTTCAATCTCACCGGCCCAGCCGAGTCGCCCCACGCGATTGAGCGCGTCACGAACGAAATCGCGCTTGGCCTCAAGCTGCGCGCCATAGTTTATGTGCTGAAGCTGGCAGCCGCCACATTGGCCAAAGTGCCGGCAGGCCGGCTCGCGTCTTGCGGGGGAGGGAGTCAGCACCTCTTCTATAACAGCGCGGCCGTAACTCTTTTTGATCTCCGTCACTCTCACGCGAAGCCGGTCGCCGGGCGCGGCCATGGGAATAAAGAGCGCCAGCCCGCCGTGTCGGGCGATCCCGTCGCCGCCGTATGCCAATCGCTCTACGGTCACGTCGATAAGGTCGTCGCGTGTTAATGCGGTTCCGCTCATGATTAGAGGTAAAAGAGGCTGAGGCGCGGCAGGCCGTGCATCTCGCGCAGTCTTCGCAGTACGTAATTCTTCATCGTCTGTTTGTATATGTCGGCGTCCATCTTTTTCCTGTAGGCTTCAAGCCCCGACTCTGCCTCCTTACGTATCTGTCGCATGCCTTCCTCGCCCGCGATATGCGTCGCGGCGTCGAGTATGATGCGGTCAATAGCGTCCAGGTCGCGCTCTATCCCTTCCGTATCGATACGAGCTGCCGTCTCGACCTCTTCGCGAATCTGCGCCAGGCGAGCCCGCGCGCGCGCGATAGCCTGCAGCAATTCATTATGCCCGCGGCTTGCGCCCTGGTCTTCGGCTTCTCGAAGCTCGTCGTCCGAGCGTGCGAAGAAATCGAGCAGGACCTCTCTGGGAAAAACAGGCTCGGCCTCGGTCTTCTTGCGGGATGACGAAGCGGGCGCGTCTTTCGACGCCGCGGCCGACTTATCGGGCGGAGCGCCGACCTGCGCGAGGCAGTATTCGGCAAAGGTGGATTCGACTTCCTGCTGGCAGTAGAAGACGGAATTGACCCGGCGGTATTTGCGCGGGCGGGCGTCATAAGCGTCGAAGGCTTGATTGATCGCCCGGAGGACGACGTGAAGCGGGATGCCGGCGCTTTTCCAGCTCTCGATCAACGACCAGTCCATCGGCGAAATCAGCAGAGGCTTGCCGCGCCTGCGGACGAACTCCTCCTCGACCTCCGTGAAATAGTTGAAGTAATTCAACCGTTCGGGAGGAGCCGCGCCATTTTCGGTTTCCGTTGCCAATTCCGTCCGGTAGTTGCTAAGCGGGTATTAAAGCTTTAGACAATGGCGTTAGCAATCATGCCTACTATGTAAGTTGCGACAACCACGACGGCCATGACGAGCAGGATAAGCACTACGAGCGACATGCCTTCCTTGGTCGCGACCGCGTCAAGGGCCTTTATGTGGTGGACCGGGTACTCTGCCATCCTGGTTTCTCCTTGATAAGAAAATCTGGATGCGAGCCGCTCGATTATAAGATACAGCCTTCAGAGCCAGTGCCTCGCACGTGAATACTAGCCGCAATAAGAACTTTATACCAGCGGCGTGAAGCGGCTTATTATCGCGCCTTCGACGACCTCCAGTTCTTCGCGCACCATGTCGAGCTTCGTATCGGTCAGCTTGAGCCTGGATGCTATTCCGCGCGCAGCCTCGTCAAGCTCGCGGTGAAGCAGGTTTGCTATTCGCTCGCGCTCGACCGCGCTGATGGCGTCCGGGTTCGACAACACGAGCGGCACTTCAGTCGGGTTCTCGCCGTTCTTCTTTCGCGCCACGTTCATCAGCATGTTGAAATTCGGGACCGGATGGACCCGCGAACGGCGAAACCCTTCGCACATCAGCCGCTTGATCTCTATCTCGTTCAGATCGGTATAACTCTGTAGCGCCTCTTCGTCCGCGTCGGTCCAGTCGTTTTCAGTCAGGTCAATATAGAAACTGCGGACGTAGTCAAATTTATCGGATTTTGACGCGGCGGGCTGGCACTCGTACTGGGCGAGCCGCGCCCCGATTCTATCGGCCACCTGGTCTATCTCTTCACGAATTATGTCGGTTAACTCTTGTCGCTCGTTTGGTTTTATTCTCATATGTCCTTACCACTGCGATGAGTTCGTGGCGGCCACAGAACTAAAATAATCGAAACCGGAGCCGCTGAACAAGTCCCGAAGCGAATATTCGCTAATCGCACAGACTATCAAGACCCGGGGCCCTTCACGCGAGGGCTTTAACAAGGCGGTCTGACGCGGCTTCGAGCATGGCATCTTCGCGGGCAAAGCATAATCGCATATAAAGATCGCGCTCGGGCTCATCCATGAATGCGCTTCCGGGGACGCCCGCGACTCCCGCCTCTTTCATGAGGAACTCGTTCAGCTCCCCGGCGTCTTCGAACCTGTCGGGTATGCGCGCCCAGGCGTAGAAAGAAGAGCGCGAAGGGTAGACTTTAAACCCCGAGATTTCGAGCGCCCGCGTCAGCGTAGCGCGCTTGCGGGCGAAGTCCGTCCGGAGGCGATCATAGTAGCCGGGGGTCGCAAGCAGCACGCGCGCGAGGGCATGCTGCAACGGCGTCGGCGAGCATACGTAATAGATGTTGACGAGCGGCGCGATCTGCGAGACCAGCTCGCCCGGGCCGTAAAGATACCCGAGACGCCAGCCGGAAATAGCCCACGATTTCGAGAAAGAGCTGATCGTCACCGTGCGCTCCCACGCGCCTTCGAGCGAGGCCGTCGCAATATGGTCCGAGCTCTCGACGGCAAAATGCTCATATACTTCGTCCGACAAAATCAACAGGTTGAACTCCGTGGCGATCTCGATGATCGATGCGAGTTCTTCACGCGTGAAGACTCGCCCCGTCGGGTTCGCGGGCGAGCAGACTATGATCGCGCGAAGCGGATGATTGGCCCGTGTGACGCCTTCGCGGCAGACTCTTCGCAGCTCATCCGTATCAAGGGCGAGGTCGTCGCCGCGCAGCGGGACGACCTCGACGCGGGCGTTAAAGTTTTCGAGGGTCTTTTTGTGATAGGGGTAATAGGGTTCAAATACGACGGCCGCCCCATCCTTAAGAAACCTCTGCGTGAAAGTAACGAGCCCGCCGGTCGCGCCGTGGGTGATGAGCAGTTCCAGGGGGCGCTTATCCGAGTCTACGGGCACGCCGTTAAAGAGCCTGACCTTTTCGGCCACGGCGCGACGCAGCTCGTCGGTACCTTCGGCGAAGCTATAAGAATTCAGATTGGCCGCAACGGCTTCGTTAAGCGCGCGGGCGAGCTCGGGATAGATCGCTATCTCGTTTTGCCCCTGCACAAGGTTGCCGCTCGGCGGTATCAGTCTCGCAATTTGACGTATGTCGGGCTGTGGCCGCTTATTTGTCGTCGTCAATTTCTCCTCCTATCACTCAAGCGCATTGTCGCAGATGTCGCGCTTAAAATAACTCAAGATGGTAATTTCCGCGCCCCGGCCTGTCAAGCAACCCGTGGCGCCTTCCCCGGCTGGGGATGGATCGATTTTATGATTTTTTTCTTGCGAGTATTCCATAAATCTTGTCTCGACATACCCATAGGGGTTAACTTATACTGGAAGTCCAAGGAACAATCAGCAGGACGTAAAGATTAATAAGGAGTGGTCTGATAGTTCGGGAGTGCCCGGCAGATTGACTGCCTTCCTGGATTAGACGTGGGATAACAGACTATGGAAAAAAAGAACAGCGGCCTTTTGGTGACTCGACGCGAAGCGATCCTCTCGCTCGCGACAGTCACAGCGGGAACATTAATCAAACCTCCAACAATCTTCGGCGCGGAGCCGGTAGCAAACAAGACCAGGTTTGCGGTCGTGGGCGACTGGGGAACGGGCAACGACGATCAGGTCGGGCTCGGCAAGCAGATGGTCGCGCACCATCAAAAGTCGGCATTCGATTTCGTGCTCGCCGCCGGCGACAACATCTATCCCAACGGCGCCGGCCGTCACTTCGTCAAGAAGTTCGAGGAGCCTTTCGGAGGGCTGATAAAGGATCAGGTAAAATTTTACGCCGTGCTCGGCAATCATGACGTCCAGGAAGGGCGACAGGACCAGACCCAATATCCGCTGTTCAGCATGGGCGGCGCGAACTATTACATGTTCGGCCGCGGCAACGGGCTCGTAGACTTTTTCATGCTCGATTCAACCGACTTTGACGCTCACGCAACATCACTGGCTTGAAAATTCGCTACGCGCGTCCCACGCAAAGTGGAAGGTCGTCTGCCTTCACCACCCGCTCTATTCATCCGGCAAAAAACATGGTTCCGACGAGAAGCTGCGAAAGAAGATTGAGCCCACGCTGAACCAATACGGGGTCCAGGTTGTTTTTTCGGGCCACGACCACTTCTACGAACGCACAAAGCCGCAGAACGATATACAGTACTTTGTGACCGGCGCGGGCGGAAAGACCCGGCGCGGCGGAGTCGACCTGGAGAGCCCGTTCCGCGCGGTCAGTTATGACGGCGACAATCAGTTTATGACAATTGAAGTGAGCGAGAAAGAGATGGAGTTCAAGGCCATCAGCGAGACCGGCGAGACTATCGACAGCGGCTTAATCAGACAGAAGCAGATCTAAGTCGCCTTCCGATTTAGTTCCAATAACGGGGCCTCATGGCGCAAACGCGCTTGAGGCCCCATCGCTTTTTAGAACTTGTTCGCTTGACAGAAGTCGAGCGCCCGCCTGCCTCATCTGGTCAAATGCCTTTTGATCATCACCCGGAGAGACGTTTACTGCCCGGCAGGCGTCCGTTACCACAAAGGTCTCAAAGCCATATTTCAATGCGTCAAGCACGGTTGCCAGCACGCAATAATCTGTCGCAAGCCCGGCTATGAAGACCCTCTTGACGTTGAGGCTCCGCAGCACTTCGTCGAGCCCGCGGCCCTGCTCGTCGGTCCCGGCAAACTCTGAGTATTCGTCCTTGTCGGACGTCGTCGCCTTCTTGAAATAATATGAGATCAAGTCGCGTCTCAGCCGGGGATGAAGCTCCGCCCCTTCTGTCCCTTGAACGCAGTGCGGCGGCCAGGGGCCCCCGCGTTCCTTAAAAGATATGTGGTCGGAGGGGTGCCAATCCTGCGTCGATATGACTACCGGGAAGAGCGGCATAATGCGATTAACCACCTCGACGACCATGTCGCCTTCGGGCACACCAAGCGCCCCGCCGGGGCAGAAATCGTTCTGAATATCTACGAGCAAAAACGCGGCGTCTTCAAAACCGTTTTTCATATGCTACCTCCACTACGCACTATAAGAATCCGTCAGGCGCGTCCTATCGAAGATAGAATCTCGCGCTCGACGCGCTCCCTCTCTTGCTTGAGTCTCCGGCTAAAATCGACCTGAAAGCTCGCCGGCTCTTCAATCGACCGCAGCCCTTCGGGGAGCAGCTTTAGCGCCTCGGCCGCGCGCTCGCGGGCGTCGTTTAGCGCGTCTGGTTGATCGCCCATCGGCTTGCCGTCTTTCAGGACCTGCGAGAGAAGCGGCCTCCACTCGCCGGCGTCTCGCTCGACTGGAGCCGGTTCATCGGCCAGCGCCACGAGGTCACGCGCGAATTTGCCCTCGCCGTCCGTCAGCCGCCAAACCTGTTTTGGGCCGGGGTATGTCCCTTTATCCTTGCTCAATTTTATCCGCATCGAAACCTTGCCGTTTTCTTCCAGACCGACCAGCTTATAGACGCCGGATATTGCAGGCGCGTCGGCAGATGTCGCAAGCTCCGTGCCCACGCCGAACGAATCGATCCTTGCGCCGCGCGCAATCAGCTCGACTATGCGGTATTCGTTCAAATCCCCGCTCGCGAATATGATCGTCTTGTTCATCCCGGCTTCGTCAAGAATCTTTCTGACACTTATGCTCAAATCGCCGAGGTCACCGCTGTCGAGTCTGACGGCCTGTATGCGCGGCCCGTAGTCTCTAGCCAATCGCTCGACTGCCGCCAGCGTGTCGTATGTGTTGACCAGGACCGTTGCCGTGTCCGGGAATACTTTTAAGAAGGCCCTGAAGGCTTCGTCCTCGGTATCGAATGACATTATGAAAGAGTGGGCGAGCGTTCCAAAAGTCGGTATTCCGAACAAGTGACCCGCCTCGACATTCGAGGTGCCGGCGCACCCGGCTATATATGCCGCGCGGGCCGCAAACAATCCCGCTTCGCTTCCATGAGCGCGGCGCGTTCCGAACTCTACAACGCCGCGACCGGCCGCCGCGGTCACCACGCGCGCCGCTTTGCTTGCTATCAGCGTCTGAAAATTGATTGTCGCGAGAAGGAACGTCTCTACGATCTGCGCCTCAATAATCGGCGCTGTGACTCTAAGCATCGGCTCATTGGGAAAGGCAACGGTGCCTTCGGGCATGGCCCACACATCGCCGGTGAATCGAAAGCCTTTGAGATAATCGAAGAACCCGGCTGACACGTTCTTGAAAGAGGGATGATTGCGCAGGTAATCGATCTGGTCAGGGCTAAAACGCAGGGTCCGGAGATAATCGAGCGCCTGTTCGAGCCCGGCGGCGATCAGATAGGAGCGGTTATCCGGCAGCCTGCGGACGAATAACTCGAAGATGGCACGGTCGTTTATCGCATTATCGAAATAGGCAGCCGCCATGGTCATCTCGTACAGGTCGGTCGACAGGCTGTAGGCGCGTTCGATCATGGCGATGGACCCAATACTAAAAGCGGCTTTAGAGCCTTAATCCTCTGTTTGAACTATAGGTACTAAACATATACGCGTCAAATTGCGGCCCGTCGCGGCCCCGGCTTGAGACTTCAACCGTGGCTCGGTACAATCGCCAACTCGGAAATAACCTATGTTGGAGGCGAATGAAAACAGGTGAGTCAGTATCGGGCCTCGTCGCGCGGTCTCGCGTGCGCGTGCGGTACGCGGAAACCGACCAGATGGGAGTGGCTTATTACGCGAACTATTTTATCTGGTTCGAGGTCGGGCGAAGCCAGTACTGTATTGATTGCGGGTTCTCTTACCGGGACATGGAACGAGAGACGGGGCTGTTTATGATAGTGGCCGAGGCCAGCTGCCGCTACAAGACTCCCGCCCGGTATGAGGACGATCTCATCGTCAGCACGCGCTTGAAGGAAGTGACACGGCGGACCATAAAGTTCGGCTATGAGATAAGTCGCGAAGATGGCTCGCTGATCGCGACGGGCGAAACGAATCACGTCCTCATGAATGACGAAGGCCGGCCTTCGAGTATTCCGCCCCATTACCTCTCGCTTCTTAAAAAATGGCCAGACGGCAGACGAATCAGATTAGGTTTGCATGGACGGGCTTGTTTTTTATAACGATTCCATCGTCGAGGCGGGCAGCGTAAGGCTGCCTCCGACCGTCGCGGGTCTCCTTTATGGATGGGGAGTATTTACCTCGCTGCGGGTTTATAATTCTTCGGTCTTCGCATTCGACCTGCACTGGGAACGCCTCGTCCGCCACGCCGAGCGCGTGCGCGTTCCATTCACCTTTAAACGCGAACAGGTGCTCGGCGCTTTAGAGCAATTGATCTCAGCGAATAAAGTAATCGACGGCCGGGCGCGCGTGACAGTAACCAGGAGCGAAGCCGGGTCGTGGCGAACAGGTTCGGGGCGCGAGGCGGAGCTTTTGATCTTCACGTCAGCCGAAAAGCCGCGCACTCGCCGCGAGCTGCCTATCACAATATCCCCGTACAGGCTGCTTTCGACGGGGTTGCTTACCGGGGTCAAGCAGACCGCTATGCTCGAACACCTGTTCGCCCTTGAAGAGGCGCGCGTGCGCGGGTTTAAAGAGGCCGTACTATGTAAACGAACGCGGGGAGATTGTTTCCGCGACCGCCGCGAACATTTTTTGGGTTCAGGGCGACGAGATTTTTACCCCCTCGCTTGCTACGGGGTGCGTGCCGGGCGTGACGCGCAGGATCGTGCTTGCCATTGCACGAAGAATGAGGCTTCACAGCGCCGAAGGGAGTTACCCAATACAACGGCTGCTTGAGGCGAGCGAGCTTTTTCTCACCTCGACCTCGATGGAGATAGCGGTTGCGACGAGCTTCGACATAAAAGAGTATGATCAGAAATCGGCGAGGATCGCGGGCCATATCGTCCGCGAGTTTCGCAAAGCGGTGCGGAGCGGCAAGGCCCCGGCCTGAGCCGCGCTTCGGGCGTCTCCGCTATTGCAATCGTTTGGCCTGGACGGTAAACGAGACTGTCGTTAGCCTGTCGCCCCTGAGGAACTGTGTCCATATCCGGTAAGCGCCCGCGCGAGGTATTAAGGCGCTAAAGACGACTTCGGGGCCGCCTCGCAACTTCGACTGGTCGACGCCGGTCGGCAGGTCCTCTTCCGGGTGAGAGTGGACATAATCCGACTGGTCCTCGCTCAGTATAAGCGTGTGGCCCCACGCGCCGAGGTAGGGCGCAAGGTCTTTTACTGGCTCGCCCGTCTTAGCGTCAGTCAACTGGTATTTAAGCTCGACGGGCTGTCCCGCTATAAGCTCTTGCGGCTCAATCTTCAATTCGACCTTTAATCCGTCGACCACCTTTGTAAGCGAGGTGTCGGGCGTGAGTCTCGCTTGCGTCGCCATCAGGTCGCTCGAATACCCGGCCGTGACAATGCCGCGTTGAAGCACCTGCGGGGTGCCATCGTTTGGATAGAAATCCGAGTAAATCTTGTAAGGCCCCGCGACCGGGAGTACCGTATCGATGACGAAGCTTCCGTCGGGCTGTATATCCGGATGTATGTGCTGAAACTCGGTCATATCGGCGCTCACGACGAACAGGTGAAATAACTGCTCGTGCATTATATTAAACTGGCGGACCTGCTGACCGGTCCTGGGGTTGAAGATCGAAAAACGAAGCCGCACCTTCTCATTCGGCCTCGGCGCTTTGGGCGAGCACTCTACCCTTAAATCGAAATCCTCGGGGACCGCGGGGGTGACGGAAACGAGCGTCATTTCGCACTTCGGACATTTCCCCGGCGCGCTCGTCCTGATCTCGGGGTGCATCGAGCAGGTGAATGCTTCGACCTGATTGATGAGTTCCTTGCGAACGGCGGGCGTAGGCGGCGATGTCTCCTGATTGGCTCCCGGAGCCGATTGTGAGGTATTAGATTTTTTATCGCCCGCCTGCTTCGCGACAAGCTTCATCTCGCACTTGGGGCAGTTGCCGGGCTTGGACGACTGCACTTCGGGGTGCATCGGGCACTCGAAGACAATGCGCTCTTGAAACGCCGAGGAAGCGCCGGAAATCAGAATCGGCGAGAAAAGAAGCGAAGCGATCAATAGTCCTAAAACGCGCACGATATTCTCCTGAATTTAATGCTGTGCCTGTGGTCTTAAATATAATAACGCGATAACCCGTCGTTGAGTAAACAGGTTTATGCAGACTGCGCGGGCGCGAGGGCTAATAGGAAGATTGAAGATTTGAGCTTACCAGCAGGTCCGCGATGGCTTCGGCGATTGGGTGGCCCGTAGCGTCCTCGTACCAGGTAAAGCCGGGCGAGGGGTTGACCTCGAAACATACCCATGAACCGTCGGGTGTATGGCGGAGGTCGGCTCCCGCCACGAGCAAACCCATCGCGCGGGTTAACGAGACGAGCTGTCGGCCTACATGCTCCGGCAAATCGAACTCCGACAGCTCCGCGGTAGCGCCCGCCGCTCCGGCGTAGCGATAATCGGCGGCCGTCGATCGCACCGAGCACGCGAACAGGCGGTCGCCGACAACGTGAACGCGCACGTCGAGGCCAGGCACATACTCCTGAAATTGCACGGGGCCGGAGCGCACATCGTCAAGCCGGGCGTCGTCGTTCGCGTCCAGGGTCGCGACGATGCTTCGTATTCCGCTCAGCGACTTGTAGACAATACGGCGGTGCTCGCCCAAAAACGCCCGCGCAGCGCCGGGGTCGGTGGTGACCAGGGTGTCGGGCACCTTGAAACCCGCGCTCGCGATAAGGCCCAACTGGTAAGGCTTCGACGCGTTGGATCGACCCGAGGCCGGACGATTGACGACGTTGCCCCGCATGCTGGAAGCGAGCGCGAGCAGGGCTACGGCGGCGTTTCGCGCGCGGCCCACCACAGGGTCGGCGGGGCGAATGTAGGCGCCGCCTAAATCGTCTATCGCGATGCGCCGGCCGGCCGATTCAATCCAACCTTTCGGAGGCGAATCGAAGACGATATCGTATCGCAACGTCGCCAGGGCGCTCTCATCTATGTGACAGACATCGGCCCCTCGCGCGACGAGCGCCTCAAGCATTCTCGCGATAGGCGGATCGGTTTGCGACCCCCAGACGAGTATCATGGTCGCCCCGCTTTGAGGAGGCGTCCGAGCGCGGCCGTCGCCGCATCACCCGGCTGCCGCGCGCAGGTGACGGTAATCAGATTGTGACGCGAATCGAAGAGGAATACGCCCCAGTCTATCCCCATCAGATTGGCCAGACCGCGAACCGCCCCGAGGACTCGCCCGGGGCCTTCCCCGAATACCTCGCCTCCCACGACTTCGATTTCGTATGCGCGATATCTGGATTGTCGACGAGGCTCACTCGACGCGCGGGCGGAGCGTACGGATAATCCCACCTCGCGCGCGGCCGCGGCCCATCGCTCGGGCCGAATCGCTTCCTCGCCGAACGCGCCGTCAATCACCGGGTTGACGACGCGCGCGGACGTAGTCGCGAGGACGAACGTCAAAAACGCATGCGATTCAGAGGCGAGGAAGGCTCTATCGGCGGGGTGCGTCGTCAACATCTCTTCCGCATAGACCGCGGACCGGCGGATAAAGACGCCGGTGACATTCTTGTCGCCGACTGGTGTCGCGTCGACTACCCAGGTGCGGGACTCAATCTTGCTGTGACGCCACACCCAGCCCGGTCGAACAAGGTCCTCGGCCGAGCAGAGCGCGGCCCGTGGCCACGACGCGACTAGACGCGTGGCCACGGGGTCGTGGCGGCTTCCAACCACAACAATCATGCCTGTCCGCTCATTTGGGCCGGCGCTTGCCTCCGCCCCGTTTCGCGGCGCCGCCCTGCTTCGAGAGGTTGTGTATCTTGACTCGTATGTTGTCGGCCTTCTTGCTGAAAGCCTGCTCCTCGCGACCGTCATTGTAGGCCCGTTTGATCTGCGCCTTCTTCGCCTCGGCAGGGCTAATCTTGCGCGGCTCGACCTGTTCTATCTCAGGCTCGGGCGTTGTGACCTCGGGGCGTTCGTCGGGCTTTATGAAGGCGCGGGCGAACTGTTGCTGGGCCTCATCGAGTTGCGTAGCCATCACGCGCGCGGTCTTCAACCACTCCTCTTGATAGCGGTCGAGTATATCCAACTCCTCCCGGATCAGCTTTTGATCGAGAATATCCGGGACCCGTTTTTGTAGATCAAGAAAGTGCTTTTCGACCTCGATGATTTCGTTCTTCTCCTTTATCTCCACCTTCAGCTCCTTGAATATCTTGGGCGACACGGTGACAGTGCACGGATCGGAAGGAATTCCGTTTGCCACGACGACCAGGCGGTAGGACCCGAGCGGCGTCCCGGACGGCACTCTGAAGCGACAGGTGTGGACTACCGTTCCGGTCTGAAGCCCCATGGTTGAAAAGTCGAATGTCCGACAGTAGATTACCCGCTTGGTCGTCGTGGACTCAAGACGCACGATCGGATAATTCGTCGCCTGGGTTGCGTCGTTGCCGTAATAAATACACTGCGAGAGCCCGTTGATCTGTCTGCCGGACAGAGTGAACGTGCGGCCGGGCCGGAGCGTGTGAGGGCATTTGGTTATGGTCGGCCGCCACACGGGGTCGTACGTTCCGTCGGGCGTGTAGATGTTGACCGTGGTGGTCCCATGGGTGTAGAGGATCTGTCCGGTCGGGAGCATGAGCATCCGGCCGAAATAGGGCACGTCGTTCGCGTTAATCGGACTCGGACGCGGAACCGCGCTGATAGTGTTTGTCGCCGGATCGAACTCAAAAAAGTATGTCGGCGTCTGGAACGAAGCCGGGATGGTGATCGGGCCGGCGGAGAAGAGGACCCGGCCGTTCGGCAGGAGCGCAGCCGGCGCGTCCACGGTGCCGAGCGCCTCGCCGGGATTGACCTGGGGAATGCTCGGCCCGCTCACCCACGATCCAGGCTGATTCGCGATTGGCGGCACGGTGTAGATCGCGGTATAGCCCGTCGCACCAATCACAAATAGCCGACCGTCGGGGAGTAATACCGACGCGCCGATCTCCGAGATGCTGTCGACGAGTATTTGCGGGGTCGCGCCCGCGGCGACCCAGGTGTTAGCGGCGATGATGTACTTTTCCGCGTTCGGCGGATTCGAGCAATCTACCGCATGGATGCTCCCGTCAAACAGCAGCGACCAGCTCTCCTCTCCGACCGACGCGAGCTTGTTGGCAGCGGCGGCCCATGTGTTGGTCGCCGGGTTGTATATTGCGGTGCGGGTCGTCGTCACCTCGCCGACGAAGAATCGCCCATCGGGGAGGACGCAGCCGGGCGCGTCACCTATGAGCCCCCATCCCGCCGGGGTGGGCAGTGTCGTCCACGTATTGGTGATCGGGTTATACATCTCCGCCGCGAGTAGCCAGACCGGGGCGCCGAAGTTATACTCGCCGCCTACGACGATCAGACGCCCGTCGCGCAGTATCCCCGATGCGTAATAGAGGGGGCCGTTGACACTGTCCGCCATTGTGCTCCAGGTGCCGTTCCTGTAGCTCCCATTAGCGGCAGGCGTCAGTCGGTACCATTTGTTTGTGCTTACGCCCTGGGCCAGCACGGTGCCGTCCGTCAGCAGAAAGGTCGTGCATACCGTGTTGGGGGGTGGGTTTTTCAGGGTCTTCCAGCTTCCAGCCATGGTAACCTCCTTTGTAACTCAGGTGACAGGAAAACTTTCGCCCATAATCTGCCTAAAAGCGGCCCGTGTCAACGGCGCGGGGTAAGAGAAAAACCCCGCAAAGCGGCGGGTAAAACTGCGGCGATATGCGTGCCGTTGTGTGGGTAATGAGCTTACTGCTATATTGAATTCTTACCGGGTGAATTCATTAATATTATCGAAGATTCAGAGGTAATACCTATGACGCACATCATACAGCTTTCGCGGGAGCACGCGGCGCTTGCCGTCATTGATATGCAGGAGGCGTTCAGGACCGTCATACCCTGATTTCCCCGAAGTGGCCTTGCGCATCGCAAAAGCGGTACAGGGCGCGCGCCTGCTCGAAGTGCCGGTCATCGTCACCGAGCAGTACCCGCGCGGGCTCAAGCACACCGCCGAAGAGATCGTCCCCTACCTGTCGGATGAATCGAAGGCCATCGAGAAGATGTGTTTCAGCTCGTGCGGCGCGGAAGATTTTCGCGAGCAGCTCATCAGCAGGAACATAAAGCAGGTCATAGTCTGCGGCATCGAGGCGCACATATGCGTCGCGCAAACGGTGCTCGACCTGCTGGCCGAGGGGCTTGAAGTTCACCTGCTGGTCAACTGCATCACATCGCGCAAGGCCGAAAGCAAACAGGTGGCGCTTGCGCGTCTCACGCAGGCGGGCGCGGTCGTGTCAAACCTCGAGATGGCGCTTTTTGAGATGATGCGGACGGCCGACTCGTCGCAGTTCAAGGCGGTGCAGGGCCTTATCAAGTAAGAAAACTGTTCCTGTTATGGATAGACTCAACGAAGCGCAACGCGACGCCGTAGAGACCATCGAAGGTCCCCTCCTTGTCATCGCCGGCGCGGGCTCCGGCAAGACGCGCGTCATAACATTCCGGATCGTACACCTTATAAGACAGGGCGTGCCGCCCTGGCAGGTGCTCGCGGTCACTTTCACCAACAAGGCCGCCGGAGAGATGAAGTCGCGCGTCGCGGCGAACCTCAGCTCCGAGCGCCTGACCTCAGCGCCACTCATATCGACGTTCCATTCGCTCTGCGTTCGAATTCTCCGCCGCGACATAGAGCGCATGGAGGCGGGCTACACGCGCAACTTCAATATCTATGACGAGGACGATCAGTCGCGGGTCGTGCGCGCCATAATGAAGGACACGGACCTCGACGACAAGAGCTTTACCGCGAGGCAAGCGCTGTCGGCGATAAGCTGGGCCAAGAACCGCAGCATTTCACCGGCCTCCTACGCCCGGCAGAGTGAATACGCGAGCGACCGCACCGAGCGCATAGCGAGAATATACAAGTTATATGAGCAGCGGCTTCAGCAGGCGAATGCTCTCGACTTTGACGACCTTCTGATCAAGACCGTCCAGCTTCTAAAGAGCGTCAACGAGGTCCGCGCATACTATCACGAGCGTTTCCGACACGTCCTGATCGACGAGTTTCAGGATACGAACGGGATACAGTACGAGCTCGCGCGATTGATCGCGGTCGGGTCGGCCGACATCGATCCGAGAAAGACCGCTTCGGAAGGGTTCTGGAAGAATCGTAGTCTTTGCGTAGTCGGCGACCTCGACCAGAGCATATACGGGTTCAGGGGTTCGGATTTCAACATCATCCTGAACTTCCAGCACGATTTTGAAGGGACCAAGGCTATAAAGCTGGAACAGAACTACCGCTCCACGCAGACCATACTCACGGCGGCCAACCAGATAATAGAACGAAACCGGCAGCGGCTCCCCAAGACGCTTTACGCGACGCCTGAACTCGGGGAGGGCGAAAAGATTCGCTACTATCAATCATTCGACGGCGAAGGCGAGGCGTCGTTTGTCGGGGAAAAGATTCAAGAGCACCTCAGGCAATCGCCCCAGTCGCGCGCCGCGATCTTGTACCGGACCAACGCTCAGTCGCGACTCTTCGAAGAATCGCTCAGGCGGCGCGGGATACCTTATAACATCGTCGGCGGCTTTTCGTTTTATGACCGCGCCGAGGTCAAAGACATCATCGCTTACTTGAAGCTCGCGCTAAACCCGAGGGACGACATTGCGCTCGGGCGCATCATCAATTCACCGCCGCGCGGGATCGGCAAGACGACGCTCGACGCCGTGGCTCGCCAGCAAAAGGACCTCGACCTCTCGACGTGGGAGACGCTCGCGGTCGTGGTCGAGCAGCGCAACCTGGGGCCGAGGGCGACCGCCGCCATCGACGCTTTTCGCCAGATAATAATCTCGCTCGGCGAGGCCGTCGAAGCCGGCAGGCCGCTATCGGAGATAGTCAAGGACGCCACGCTCGGCACCGGCTACGTGAAGTGGTTGAGAGATGACAAGACGGAAGAGTCCGAGGGGCGGCTGCTCAATATCGAGGAACTTGTCACGGCGGCCGTCGAAGCCGAAGAGCAGAATGAATCGCTGCGGGACTTCATCGATCACGCGGCGCTCGCTTCGGACACAGACCAGTACAAGGCCGACGCGCGGGTGACGATGATGACCATCCACGCGGCGAAGGGGCTGGAGTTCCCGGTCGTATTCATCGTCGGCATGGAAGAGGGCTTGTTCCCGCACTCGCGCACGTTTCAAAGCGACGAAGAGTTAGAGGAAGAGCGGCGGCTATGTTATGTCGCCATCACCCGCGCGCAGCAGTTTTTATACATAACGCACGCCATGCGACGCCGCACTTTTGGCGAAGAGATGCCCGCCGAGCCGTCGCGTTTTCTAAACGAGATTCCGCTTGAATTGCTGCAAAACATGTCGGCTGGCCCTTCGTGGCTCGGGTTCGCGGCGCGGCCAGAGACTCAACACAATCGCGAGGCGCTATCGGCGCTAAAAGGTGAGCCGCGGCCGGCCTTGCGCAAAAGCTCGAACTATAGCGGGAAGACTTATAATTCCGCCGAAAGCGTCATGGACTTTTTCAAGCGGCGCGTGGGCGAGGCGGGCTCCAGCCGGGCGCGAGCCTGTCGGGCAAGAACCGCGCGTGAGCGGCGCGGAGGCCAGAAAGTCGGAGCCCGGTTTGCGCGTGGGCTCGCGCGTCCGCCACGCGCGATACGGCACGGGCGTCATCCTGCGCGCCGAAGGCGTGGGCGAAGACGCGAAGCTGACGGTTAACTTTCCCGGCTTCGGCCAGAAAAAATTCGTGGCGAAATACGCGCAGCTCGAAAAGCTATAACCCTTCTTAAAACCCATGGTGAAAGTTGCGGCAATACAGGCGTCGCCGGTCTATCTGGACCTTGACTCTTCCTTAAAGCGGGCGCTTTCGCTCATAGGGGAAGCGGCAGGGCTCGGGGCGCGGCTCGTGGTCTTCCCCGAGACGTGGCTGCCGGGTTATCCGGCGTGGCTCGATTGCTGTCGCGACGTAGCCATCTGGGACCACGAGCCGGTCAAGCGCGTTTACGCGAGGCTGATGGAAAACAGTGTAGTCATTCCCGGCCCGGCCACGGATGCGCTCGCCGCGGCCGCGCGAGACCTGAAGGTTGTGCTCAACATAAGCGTTCACGAGCGGGTTAAAGATGGGCCGGGTCGCGGCACGCTCTATAACACGATGTTGACATTTAACGACGACGGCCAGTTGCTCAACCGCCACCGGAAGATCATGCCTACATACACCGAGCGAATGATCTGGGGCCAGGGCGACGGGTCGAGTCTGAGGGCTGTTGAAACGGCGATGGGTCGTGTTGGCGGGCTCATCTGCTGGGAGCACTGGATGCCGCTTGCAAGGCAGGCGCTACACGTTTCGGGCGAAGACATACACATAGCGGCGTGGCCGCAGGTAAAGGAGATGAACCTTGTCGCGAGCCGGCACTACGCCTTTGAAGGGCGTTGTTTTGTAGTGGCGGCCGGCGCGTTGATGCGAGCGCGCGAGATGCCGCGGGAGCTTGAATTGATCGAGCGATTGAAGCACGACGAGGATGCTTTTGCATTAAACGGCGGGAGCGCGATTATCGCGCCCGACGGGCAAATCCTGGCCGGGCCGGTCTTTGATGAAGAGACGATTCTGACGGCCGATCTCGACCTCTCGCGAATAGCGCGGGAGAGCCTGACGCTCGACGTGACGGGGCACTACTCGCGCCCGGATATATTCGATTTCAGACTGAAGTGACGACCCTTCTCCACAAACAACCGCATGGACGAATCTTCAATTGGTAGCAGGCTGAGCTTTGAGCTTCAGCTAATAAAGATGACCTTCCTTTACAACGCCTCATGGATTACTATGCTCTTTCCGTAACCGGCTTCAAGCCTTCTATACTCGATTGATCGAATTGAACCTCTCCGCGCTGATTGCGTTATAGATCATTTATAACTTATCCTTGACCGAAAGCTGCGCCCCTCAGGGTGAGGACGCAGGAGGACTTATGCGGCCGGCACAAAAAAACAGAGAAGCAATATTTGCCTTCATATTATTTATGGGGATTTCTCTGTCCGGGTGCAGGGGGCAGTTTTCGGCCGAGGCCAGCCGCGAGATCGGGAAAGACGGGGGTAAAGTCGAAGTTGTTGACGCGAGCAGCCCCTGCTTTGGCGCGAAAGTTTTTATACCGCCCGGCGGCGTATCGGGCAGAACCCCGGTAAGCATCGGCGCCAAGGATGACCCGGATTATCCGCCCGACATTACCCCGGTCGTCGTAGGCCCGTCCGAGACCCGTCTAAACTCGCCGGCCGAAGTAGAGATCCCTTATAGCGACCAGCTCGGTAAAGAATTCCGGCATACAGGACGAGCGCGAGCTTGCGGTATTCGTACAGGATGAGAAATCCGGAAAGTTTCACGCCCTAAAGAAGACCGGGCAGGACGCGAGTAAGAATCTCATCAGGGCCGAGACGAGTAGATTCTCCGTATTCGCGGTGATGAGTCTGCAGATGTTTTCGGCCTATTTTCAGAGGGCCGGCCTGCTCGACCCCGCCGAGGAGATGCCGCTGACCTTGCGCGAAGATTTAGACGATTGGAAAGAGGCGCCCGCAAGAGCGCCGGGCCCTTTCCTAGTTTCAAACAGCTTCGTCGAGCGTAAGGCGCGAATAGGGAAGGGGAGCCTTCGGCAATTGGGCGCTCCCGGCGCGCGAAACCTCATACTGATTCACGGGGCAATGAGCGGGGCCGAGGCGTTCGCGCTCGAAGGACACGACATAAATAAGGACGGTCTGCTTGAGGGGTTAAAGCGAGATTACGATAACGTGGTCGCCTTTCAATATCCGTGGGGCAAGCGGATAGACGAAAGCGGCGGGCTGCTTGCGCGCGAGCTTATAAAATATAACGTTCAGAATGCCGATGTCATCGCGCACAGCACCGGGGGGCTGATCGCCCGCTGGGCCATCGAGCAGGAAGATGGCGTAAAGACCAGGATAAAAAATCTCGTCACCATCTCGACCCCGCACCGCGGAGTTGGCCAGGGCAAGACGTGGGAAGACTGGGCGGATCGGGCGAAGGAGACCATCCCTCCCATCGCGCTTCTGCCGGGGCTGAGACAGACCGTGCTGATGGACGCCGAATTCGGCCAGCCGTTTTTTCAATCGCTCAACAACACCAGGCAGGGGACGGGCAAGACCCGTTACTTTTTGATTGCGGGCGACGATGGGACGCGCGGGGACGGGCTGATAACTACGAACAGCGCAATCCCGGTCGCGGTGTCGAATACGGACGAGGGCGGGCAGTTCGTTTTTTCAATGGCCGGCAAGGTGGAGTTCAAGCTCTTTTCCGGGTCGCAATTCACGCACGCATCATTGATAAACAGATCGTCGCGCAACGGCGTTCTCGACCAGGTGCGTCAGTGGCTCATAACCGGCGACGACCAGCAGCCGCCGCTCGACATGTGCAACGGCTGGGATAGCTGGCTCGGCACAAAGAACGGCTCGGTGCGCTGTCAGGCAGTCGTCGTGAAATCGGGCCCGCAGGCGCTCGAAATCGAACGCGGGGACCTGACTTTCAAGACGCTCGACCAGCCCCTGACCGGCATAGTCGAGTTTACGGCGTGGGCTCTGCCGGCGCGAGGGGCGAGGTCTAATTTCGTGATAGGGCTTGGCAGCAGCCACGGCTCAAGCCGCGACAAAGGCCAGCTCACCTCGACGGGCAATCGTCTGGCCATAACCGTTTCGCTCAACAGCGCGGACCGCTGGACCTACACGAACGGGCGCGACACTGTTACCACGCGCCGCTACTCTATGCAGTGGACGCGGGTGCGGGTTTTGATAAACACGCGGTCGAGCACTTACAGCCTGTGGATAGACGGTCGCCTGATCGCCCGCGCGCTGAAAGCGTCCGCCGACCTTTCAAGCGGACTCGACTCTATCGGCCTGTCGAGCGACCGCGCTCCCACAGGCCAGACCTCCTATATAGAGTCCATAAGGCTGCGCTCGCCTTCAAAACGGCCGAACGCCGTGTCCTGATTATTCACCGGGGCGGCATACACCGTTAATCGCTATTGACCCGCCACAGGCGCGGAGCTAGCTTTATGGCATGAGCGATCCGAACCTCAAATACGATGGCAAGCTCACCATTGACAATCGCGAAGTCGCAAGAGTCCTCAACCGTATAGCCGACCTGCTGGAGTTCAAGGACGAGAACCCGTTTAAGCTTCGTTCGTACCGCACGGCGGCCGAGACGATAGACGAGATGCACGAGTCGGTCGCGGAGATGGCCGCGCGCGGCGGCCCGTCCGAGCTTCAAAAGATTCCCGGCATCGGTAAATCCATCAGCAGTCAGATTGTCGAGATAATTCAGACCGGAACCTCCTCTTACCTTCAAACGCTCGCGGAGGAAGTACCCGAGACGGTGCTCGACCTGCGTCGAGTCTCGGGGATAGGGCTGAAGACTTCGCAGTCGCTCTTTGGCGAGTTCGGTATAAAAAGCCTCGAAGACCTGAAAGCCTTTGCCGATGGCGGCGGGCTCGAATCGGTGTCGGGCCTCGGTGAGAAGACTATCAGTCGGATCAAATCGTCGCTCGCGCGAATAGAGTCCGAGCGGGGAATGATGCGGCTCAACGATGCGCTCGATCTGGCGCAAGCCGTGGTGGACCGCCTCCTGGGAAAAGGCCCGGCGGCCGAAAGGGGCCGCGCAAAAGAGAAACACCCAAAGGTCGCGTCCGCGGAAATCGTGGGTCAGGTGCGCAGGGGCCGCGAGATGGTTGACGCGGTCGAGGTGCTTGCCTCTGGAGACAGGGACACCATTGTTGACGCGTTCACCTCTACAGGCCATATCGCCCGCGTGCGAAGCGTCGGCGACAACCGCGTCGAAGCCGAGACAAAAAAGGGAGTGGCGATTGTCCTGCATCTGGCTCCCGAAGCCGATTTCGCGGCGGCGCTCGTGCGCACGACCGGGTCGGTCGAGCACCTGCGCGACCTTGAGGCCGAGGCCGATGCGCGCGGCCTTGCTTTCAAAGGCCACACGCTTTCCCGGGCGGGCGACGGCCCGAAGAGGCGAAAGCCCAGGGCGCGTCGATTCGATCCGGGTCGATGACGAGGAGGGATTTTATAAGGCGCTCGGGCTGGATTTTATCTCGCCCGAATTGCGCGAAGGCGTAGGCGAGGTCGAGGCGGCGCGCGAATCGCGGCTGCCACGCCTTATAAAGCTTGAGGACATCCGGGGCGATTTTCACATGCACACGACGTGGTCGGACGGACAGAACTCGATCCGCGAGATGGTCGAGGCCGCCCGCCTTCGCGGATACGACTACATTGCCATCACCGACCACACGCAGTCAACATCGATAGCAAACGGCAACACGCCGGACGAGTTGCTGAAGGAGATAGAAGAGATTGAGGCCGTCGCAAAAGAGTATGACGACATAAAGGTTATGAAGGGCGCGGAAGTAGATATATCTGTCGGACGGCTCGCTCGACATTCCCTTCGACGTGCTCGACCGCCTGGATTGGATCGTATGCTCGATTCACGCGGGATTTCATCAGTCGCGCGAGCAGATAACCGAGCGAGTGGTCCGCGCGATGGAGACGGGATACCCGAACGTGATCGCGCACCCCACGGGGCGGATACTGGGCGAGAGGCCCGCGTATGAAATAGACCTTGAGCGAGTAATAGAGGCGGCGCGAGAGAATAAAGTTCGCCTCGAATTGAACGCGAGCCCGTACCGGCTAGACCTGGACAGCTACTGGCTCGGGGTTGCAAAGCGGGCGGGCGTCGGCGTTGTCATCAGCACCGACTCGCACACGACGCGCGGGTTTTCGTCGATGACTTACGGCGTGACGACTGCGCGGAGGGCATGGCTTACGCGCGACGACGTATTAAACACCTTCTCGCTTAAACGGATGACGGAAGAGATTGAAGCAAAGAAAGCCACGCGTGGCGCGGCATAGCGGCTAGGCGCTACGGCCGTTACGGGCCAGAATCTCTAAAGCGAGCGGCAGGGCGTCCGAAAGACGCCTGCGGGTTTCTATATCTTCGAGCGTTATCCCCAGGTGAACGAGCGTCTGCGCGACATGCGCCCTTATGCCGGTAAGGATGCAATGCGCGCCGAGCACCTGGACCGCGGTGATCGTATTGCGAAGGTGGTGGGCGGCGTCGGTGTCGAGCATTCGCGCGCCGGTGATGTCGAGAATGACGACTTCCGCGCCTCCGTTGGCCGCCCGCTGAAGCAGCGCGTCGGTGATGGCCTCGGCGCGCTCGCCGGTTATCGAGCCTATAATGGGGACGAGCAGCACCCGGTCCCAGATCGGGATGACCGGGGTCGACAGTTCCGCGATCATCTCCGTCTTAAGCTGATCCATTTCGCTCAGCCGCTCGTTGGCCGCGGCAAGCTCGGTAAATAACCTGCCGTTTTCGATAGCGACTGCCGCCTGCGCGCCTATCGCTTCTCCGAACTTCACCTCTTGCTCGGTTATCAGGTGCTCGGACCTGTAGCCCGCGATGAGCACTCCCAGGACTCGCTCGCCTATCATCAAAGGAACGGCTATCGAATTTATTACGCCTTCCGCGATATGGATAGGGAACTCTTCGGCGGGAAGTTCCGGGGTCCGGCCGATGCCTTCGAGCACGAGGGTTTTGCGCTCCTTCATGACGCGGCCGGCCGATCCTTTGCCCGGCGCGAAGACGGTATTTTTGTAGGTGTCGGTAAGAAAGCCTGACATAGCTTTCCAGCTTGTAGTGCCCCTCGAGTCATCCGTCGTCGCGACGGCCGCAATGTTGACCCCAAGCACTTCCCTGGTAGCAGTCGGCGACCAGGACAAGGATTTCGTCCAGAGGTCTTACGCGAGTAAGCTCCTTCGATAATTCGAGCAGCAACCGGACGGTTGCCGCTTCGGTCGCTTCTTGGGCTCGCTCAAGCTCAAGTCGCACGCGCGAGGCGAGCGCCTGAAAAAAGAGCTTGTCATCTTCGGTGAGCATGATCGGCCGGTCATTCATCGCGTTAATGATGGCGATGACATCGCCGTCGGTCCCTACTACGGGCACCCCGATATATGATTCGAGCCCGAAATCGGCAAGGAACTTATCTTGAGGGTAGTTTTTTACAGCGGAGTTGAAGGCGCAAAACGAGCGCTTTTCGCGGACGTCGGCGCAGGGCGTGCCCGCAAGGTCGAAGACCCCTTCGTGGATGATCTTGCCGTCGAGATACATTGACAGGGTGATTATCTTGTCGCCTTCGAGCCGTTCGACCAGGGCGACTCGAACGCCGAATAGCTCGGCAATTATCCTGACTATACGGTCGAAGACTTCATTCGTATCGCCCGCTACGGTGAGGGCCAGTTCGTATAGTTGCTTTAGCCGTTCGGATGTATCTTGAGCCTGCTGAATCTTCCCTTCAGCCATCGGTGCCGACTTCCCTTGTCATTTAAGGTTTAGGATTGTTCAATAATCTCTAGCAGTATATCCATAAAACCTCCAAAGGCAAATGTCTAATCTTATGTCAAACATCGGTGCCCGGAGGGTAAGCGAACCCGCATCCTACGATCTGCCACGCGCGGCCGTCCCAAATGATCTCCATGTTGATTATGAACTCTTCGGAAAGAAGACTGGCGGTAGAGGGAGGGAACTCAACCGGCTCGATCACCTCCCCGGTGATAATCTCTTCAGCCTCGGCACTAGGACCCTCGACGCGCATCAGGCGAAAATAGCCTTCGACCGCGCCCCGCCCATCCGGCGAGTCTATATCATACCGGCTGCCGCCGCCCTGCTCGAAAGAGGTCAAAAATTCGGTGAATGTCGCCGCCGAGCCGCGGGCGGCAATCTCTTTCGACAGAGCGACCCCGATCATTATGGCGCGCGGTATCGACCGTCGAAGCTCGGCAATGACCGGCAGGCAACCGTCGGCGAAGGGAAGGATTCGATTCGCGCTCGCCCATTCATAGAAGGTATAGAGCTGGTCGAGGAAGGCTGCGGGCTCGATCTCTTCAGCCTCGTCAACCCCCGCGCGCGATCCGCGCACCGTTGACTCTTCGACATACTGCCGCGAAAGCAGCTCGCGTAATTGATCGGGATTTATCGCCTCGAAGTTTCGAGCGCCGGAAGTCAGGTTTGAAAACCGCTCAAGCGCGCGCATCCGAGCGCCGGGTTTTTCGCCTATCAAGCCGCCCGGCAGATTGAGTGAGCCAAGGTATAACTCGACGATACGTTCAAACGTCATCTCCGCTTACTGGATGCGCCTCTTTTGGCGGGTGCGCCCTTCTTGCCGGACCTGTTTTTCTTAGAAGCTGTGTTCTTGCCGGCCGCGCTCTTTTTTGCGCCGGCTTTCGCGGCCGTGGGTTTCGATTTAGAGGCCGCCGTTCGCGCCTTCGTCTTGTTTGCGGCGGGCCTGGTGGTTGTCGCGGCGCCCTTTACCGTGCCTGATTTTGCTCTGGCACTCTTTCCGGCTTTGCTCGCTTTAGCGGCCTTAACCGATTTCGCGGATTTAGAAGCCTTCGCGGCACCGCCTTTTGAAGCGCCCTTTTTTGCCCCGGCATTCCTGGTCGCGCTCGCCTTTCGCGACTTGCCCCCTCCGGCGGGCTGCTCGCTTGCCGTCGCGTTGCCGTTAAAAAGATCCCATAGCTGCTGCTCGTCTTCCATGTCTTCGAGCCCCTCGACCGGTTGCTTGTAGTGCAGCAGCGCCGCATAAAGGTGCTCGATTGAAAAATCCTTCTGCCCGAGCAGATCTCGCATGATGGCTTCGACTCTCTCGGGCAGTTGCTCGGCCACTCTTTCAAAAGCGACCATAGGAATATCGGGGTCTTTAATATAATTCCAGACGAGGTCGCGCCAGCCCGGCACATCTTTGTCCGGGGTCTTGCTCTCAAAGGCGCGGCGAAAGCGCCCGAAGTCCGGGAGGAGCACGATCCCGTCGAAATCATCACAAAGGATAGTAACTTCGCCCGCGCTCGCGACCGGCGGCGGGAGCGGCGGCATCTCCGGGACCTTTAGCTCTCGGCCGAACTCGTCGGCGAAGACTTCGGCGGCGGTCCTCCCGCTTTCAGGGTCTTTTCGCTCGGTCAATAAGTAGACCTGGAATTTTATAAGGATATTATTCAGATCGCCGCTCTGCACCGTAAGCTCGTCGCAGCCGAACAGCTCGCAGAAGGCGTTGCATTGCTCTCGCTGCGCCTGTTCTAAAGCTTCGGGTGATTCCATCTCTTCAAATGCCTTGCGCATTTCGAGCCAGGCGGTGGCCGTGTCGCGGTCGGGCATAATAAATTGCAGCCCGGAGAAGATGAACTGGTCCCTCAGCGGCAGCAGTCGCGCAACGATGTACTGCCCGCGCTTGAACGGGGTCTGGTCGACTTTGGTGCTTGTGACGACCTGTATCTCGTCGCCCGAGTCGAGGTCTTTCAACCTTACTGCATTCTTCGTGAGCGAGCGTATCTCGAATACGGACTGGATGGAGTCTTGCCAGTCGAGCAGAATGGCCTGCCGCTCAGGAGGCATGTCCAGATCGGAGAGGAGGTAGTGCTCAATCACGCCTTCGCCGTTATCATCGAACCACTCAAACATAAACCAGTCGCGGACGCTTTCGGCTTCGTGTTCGTCCGCCGGCGCGGCCATCTCGAAGAACAGTCCCTGCTGGCGCTCGAACTCGCCCTTGAGCGGCCCTTCGAAGGCGAAGGTAGCGATCTCGCGTCTAAGTTCTTCCGCCTGCCTTAAAAGGTCATCCGAGCTGGCTGATTGCGAGGCTGTTGACATAAACTCTCCTCATTCTTCGTATCCCTCATTCAAGCGCGATGCTGAAATTCTAGTCCTCGGTTTTGAGTCGCGTCAATAAGCTAAGCGAGCGTTCGCAAACAACGCGGCTGACTTTCTATTACAGGAGTAGAGTTGATTATCGTCGTTGCAGGGATTCAAGGGCTTCAATCGCCAGGCGGCTGAGGTAGGGATCTGTGCTGCGCGCCGCGCGTTCGAGAGCGGGCCGCGCGGCGGGCGAGCCTATCAAGCCGAGCGCGGTCGCCGCTTGACGCCGCGCCTCGCCGGCCTGATCGGACGTCAATAATCGGATCAGCTCATTAACGGCGGGCTCGCTCGTCGGGCCGTTTACTCCGAGCGCGCGGGCCGCGTAGGCGCGGATAAAATCGTTTTTGTCTCTCAGCGCTTTTGTGAGCGGCGCGACGGCCGCGGGGTCTTTATAGAGGCCGAGCGATACGACCGCGGCCGAGCGGACCTCTACGTCCTTGTCGCGCGTCAACGCCGTGACGAGCGCCGCGGTCGTCTCTGTGTTTGCGTATTGCCCGAGCGCGTACGCGGCAGTCTTTCGGACGAACGGCCGTTTATCCCTGGCCAGGATCGCGGAGATTATCGGGATGTGAGAGAGGTCGCGCAACCGGGCCAGGCCATCGACGGCCGCCGCGCGCACGCGCTCGGATGAATCGTCGATCGCGCTGACAAGCGCGGGGCCCGCGTCCCTGCTGCCGGTCGCCGAGAGCATCAGGACGGCGCTCCTGCGATCTTCTTCGGAGGATGATTTGAGCTGGTCGGTCAGGCGGGCAATCTCTTCTTGTAGCGACTGCTCGGAAGATTGGTCCGGGCGCACAATTGAATTTAGACCGCCGTCGGCGGTTATCGTGATGGCAAGAATCAAGCTGAGCAGACCGATTGTATTGGGGCTCTTCAAATCCAAAAACCTTGACCCCGACACTTTAACTCGGTTTGCCGGACGCGGCGTACATCGAGGCGCGGTGCTCGGCCTGACGCCTCACGCGATCCCATTCGGTCACGACGCGGGCGCGACGACTCTCGATGGAATCGGCGAGGACCGTGACTAAATCATCATCGAAAAGGTCAGGCTTGGAGGCTTGCTCGCGCAGAGATTCCATGATGCTTATGTAATCAGAAACCTCCGCAAGCTCTGAATCGGTCAATGAGTCTAACTTGATTTTGAGTGCCTGGCGATCAGTCTTTCGCTCTCCCATCGTGCCCTCCTTTTCGAGCGACGGCGGGAGCCCGACCACTGGGGTGTGGGAGCTATCCCGCTGGAGGATTATATTCATTTTTCCGTGAGACGACGCCCACGACTTCAACCATATTGTCGATTATATCAAGCCCTTTCTAATATGATCTGCGGTCATAATATCCGATAAAGGTTCTCAAATCAAGCATTACCGCCGAGACGCGCCAGCCGCGCGGGCCGGACCTCATCACCCGGTTCGCCATCTGCTAGTGGTTGACACTCCTGTGCGTGAAACCTAGAATTAGCTTTTCGACCACCGTCAAAAGGAGCTTACCTTGCAATCAGGAGACGAAGTCAGCGAAAACGCGGCGCGAGATTATGTTGGACGCCCCCTGGTGGTCGAAGGGTTGAGGCCCTACCCGGCCGGCCGTCGCGTTGCCGCGGTAATAGCCGGCATGGCTTGTGCCGGGAGCCGGCCATCTCGTGCTTGGCCACGCGGCGCGGGCCGTTCTCTTTTTCTTTACCATCGTGGGCGCATTTGCCATCGGGTTAAGCCTCGAAGGGCGTTTGTACTGGCCTATGGCCGCGGACCCGCCTTCCGCGATTGGCTACGATCTGATAAGCGTGCTCTGGACCTTTGCCCAGATCGGTTCGGGACTCTGTTACGTAGTCTCATACGTGTTCGGGTTCGGCACTATGCCCCAGCCCGAATCTCCGACGTTCGAATACGGCCATAGCTTTATGGTGCTGGCCGGCCTGTTGAATTACCTCGTAATATATGATGCCTTCGACATTGCCGCGGGGAGGAAGCGCTGATGCATTTCTTGATGATGTCAATGTATGCCGCCATAGCAGCGATAGTCCTCGCAACAATAGACCCGAAGACCGAGACGGCCGGCGAGCGCCTCAGGCATGGATTGAAGATATTCGGCGCATTTCTCGGCATTGGCCTGCTTATTTCCTGGGTGCTATACCCGATACCCTGGTAACGTGAGGTCGCGCCCCGGCCATTCGGGCAATGGTCGCCGTTACGGTCGGTGTTTGTGAACCCCTCTCAAGCGGTTGACATCTTTCATTTCTCGTTTTAGATTGCGGGCCTGACCCGTTTTATTGGGCTATAGTGTGATAACATCTTAGTGGAATAAACCGGCTCTACTTTTACCACCGGGTTTCGACAACTTTTTAATTAAGCGCGCGAGGTGTCTTATGATAGGGAAAATAGTCGGCACATACAAAATAGCGAATAAGATTGGCGAAGGCGGCATGGGCGCGGTCTATAGCGGGATCGACACGATGCTCGAACGCGAGGTTGCGATAAAGATGCTGCGCCCCGAGCTGTCGAGCCAGGAACAGGTCGTGGAGCGGTTTCGCGCCGAGGCCGTGACGCTGGCAAAATTAAACCACCCGAACATCGCGACGCTTTACAGCTTCTTGCAGCAAGACGGCGATTACTTTATGGTGATGGAATTCGTCCGCGGCCAAACGCTCGAAGACCACATCCGCAAGCACGGGGCGATGGATTGGAACCGCGCGATAATAATGTTCTGCCAGGCGCTCGAAGGCATTCATCACGCACATTCCATGGGCATAATCCACCGCGACATCAAGCCCGCCAACCTCATGCTGACCGACTCCGGGTCCGTATCCGTAAAGGTCATGGACTTCGGTATCGCCCGCGTGCTCGGGACCTCGCGGATGACCAAGCAGGGCGGGGTCGTCGGCACGGTCGAGTATATGTCGCCAGAGCAGGTCCGCGGCCTTGAAGGCGACGCGCGGTCGGACGTCTATGCGCTCGGCATAATGCTCTATGAAATGCTGACGGGGCGGGTGCCGTTTCAAAGCAACAGCGAATACGACCTGATGAAGGCGCAGATAGAAGAGGCGCCCAGACCGCCAAGGACTCATTCTCCGCAGATACCGCTCCAGGTGGAGCAGGCCATTATGCGCGCGCTCGCTAAGAAGCCCGAAGCGCGCTATCAGACAGCGGGCGAGTTCCGGGCCGTGCTGCTCGGGACTATGGGCGCGACCAACTCGCTCGGTTCGAAGTCCGCCGGGTACGCCGCCCCGGTCACGAAGATGATCGAGGCGATGCCGAGCGCTCCGATCTCCGGCGATAAAAGGGCCGGGAAGACCACCGAAACTCCTGATCACGGCACAGCCGTCTATAGCTCAGGTATTCCCCTCGTCGGGGGGGGGAATCGCGCAACTGAGATCCTTCCGAGTGAAACGAGCACTTCGAGTTCACTGGTCGCCCCGCGAACCGATGAATTGCCGGTCGCGCCGCGCACGGACGATAGGCCCGCCGTATGGGCCGAACAGCCGCCGGCGACGCCGGTACCAGTGACACAGACACCGCCATCGCAGACGCCTCCTACGCAAGCGCCGGCGGCTATCGCTGCCCGTCCGAGCGCGCTTGGGTGGAAGCACTATACGGCCGCCGCGGCCGTGATAGTCGCTCTTGTCGCCGGCGTGATTGCGTTCGTGCAATTCGGTTCGAGCCAGCCCGCACAGACTGAGGAGACGCAGCCGCAGCCCGCCGCGGCGGTCGAGCCCGCGCCGCAGCCGGAATCCGTAAATGCCAATGTGACGGATGCCCAGGCAACATTGCCGCTCGAACCTGCGAACTCGAACGAAGCAGTCCAAAACGGGAACCGCATCGAGACGGTAAGGCAGGCACGCCCGCGCGACACGGCTAATAGCAATATTACGACTGCCGCCCAGCCTGTAGAATCTACCCCGTTACCTGTTGTCGAGTCTCAGCCCATTCCAACTATCACCAAGCCCGTGCCTAAGCCCGAACCGCAACAGCCGCAGGTTGCGACCAGCCAGGAAACGAAAGCTGCCGAATCTACCGAAAAGAAGAAGAAGAGCGGGGTCGGGGGATTTTTTAAGAAGGTTTTCGGCGGGGGAGAAAAGAAAGAGAATAAGAACACCAAGAAGCCCTGAGGTCTTTCAAAAAACTGAGTCGAATAATATGGGCGAAGGAAAACGCTTCCTTCGCCCATCGCTTTTGCGCTCTATCCGATCTCGACGCGCTGCTTGTAATGCGGGACGGAGACTTCCCATCCGAGCTTCGACGCGATCAAATCGCGCAGGGCCTCGGCCGAGTCCGGCTCTCCATGCGTTATGAAGGTCATGCGCGGCACGCGCTTGAAACCTTCGAGCCACCGGATTATCTCGGATGAGTCCGCATGAGCCGAAAGACTGCTTACGTTCTCGATACGCGCGCGCACCGAGATCATCTCGCCGTGTATCTTTATCTCTTTTTCACCGTCTTGAAGTCTCCGCCCGCGCGTGCCCGCCGCTTGATACCCGGCAAATACGACGGCGCTGGCCGGGTCGGGAAGGTAGCGGGCAAGGTGATGAAGCACTCGCCCTGCCGTGGCCATGCCCGAAGCCGAGATGATGATCGCCGGGCCGGATAATGAATCGAGGGCCTTCGAGCCGCCCCGCCCCTGCACGAGGCTGAAATTCTTTGTCGCCAGCGCGTTCCGGTTCGCGCGGCGTAGCTCTGACATCTCCTGGTCGTGATCGTCCGTGTGCTTTGTGTATAGACGCGTTGCCGAGGCTCCCATCGGTGAGTCTACGGCGACCGGCAGCACCGGGATGCGGCCCTCGTCCTCCAGCTCCCGGATGTAATAGACCAGAAGCTGTGTGCGCCCCACGGCGAACGCGGGGATGATGATTTTGCCTCCGCGCTCGGCGGTCGAGTTGATAATCTCGGCGAGCCTCTCTTTCGGATTAACACGGTCGTGCAGCCTGTTGCCGTACGTGGATTCTACGAGCAGGTAGTCCGCCCCTTCGACCTCCGAGGGGTCGTTGAGAATCGGCTCGCCGTAGCGTCCTATGTCGCCGGAGAAGAGCACCGAGAAAGGCTCTCGGTCGGGCTCCGATATGTCGAACCGGATGAAGCTAGACCCGAGTATGTGTCCGGCGGGTATGAAGCGCACCTTTACGTATTTGCTAAGCTCGACCTCTTCGTTATAAGCGACCGGCCTGAGCTGCTTGAGCGCCCTGTTTGCGTCCTGCTCGGTGTAGAGTGGCAGCGCCGGCTGATGCTTTGAGTACCCGCGCTTGTTGGCATACTCCGCGTCTTCTTCCTGAATCCGGGCTGAATCCGGCAGCATTATTCTTAACAGCTCGGCTGTCGCCTTCGTTGCGAAGACCGGGCCCTTAAATCCGTCGCGGGAGAGGCGCGGCAAGTACCCCGTGTGGTCGATGTGCGCGTGCGTGAGAATAACCCACCCGATTGACGCGGGGTTGACCGACAGAGTCTCCCAATTCCGCCGCCTCAACTCTTTCAGCCCCTGAAACAGCCCGCAGTCTATCATCGCGCGACTGCCTCCTACTTCGAGCACGTACTTGGAGCCGGTGACCGTGCCTGTTGCGCCGAGGAATTGCAAATTGGCCATGCGGTCACACTAGCAAACCCGGACGACGCGCGGCAAGCATTCGTCATCGATGATTTTTTGCTTGACTCTGTCATTTTCTGGTATATGCTTAACGGTGTTAAGTGAAAGGACGTTGTTAATAGAGATGGGACCTAAGCAGAGAAGGGCGAGAGAGAAAGAGACGTTGCGGCACGAGATACTCGATGCCGCGCGCGAGTTGTTCGTAAAAGAAGGCTACGAAAACGTCTCCATGCGGCGCATTGCCGAAAAAATAGAGTACTCTCCGACGACCATATATCTCTACTTCGAAGATAAAGCCTCGCTGCTTTTTGCCATCTGCGAAGAGACGTTTGCCAAGCTCGCCAATAAGACCGAGGCCATTACCAAGCAGTACCCCGACCCGCTCGAAGGGTTGAGACGCGGATGCCGGGCCTATGTCGAGTTCGGGTTGAAGCACCCGAACCACTATCGCGTCACGTTCATGAGCCCCCCGATGGTTGCCGTCGGGCAGGAACATTATATGCGGGAGGATTCTCAGGGAATGCGGGCATATAGCTGCCTGCGCCAGAGCGTAACGGGCTGCATCGAGCAGGGCCTCTTTGTTGAAACCGACGTTGACGCCGTCACCCAGATGCTATGGGCCGCGATCCACGGCGTCACTTCGCTTCTCATAACCAAGCCCGCTTTCCCGTGGGTCAACAGGAACCTCTTGATCGACCTCATGATCGATAATCTTATCCGCGGCCTGAGGGCCTGAAATTTTTTTGGAACTTCGCTTAACACTGTTAACGTACTAAGAGGCGTTAACGAAGTAAAAGCCGTAAACCGGGGGCATAGCCGATGGCTTCACTTGCAAGACGGAACCTGTTCCACGACAAGGTAAGGCTGGCAGTCACGCTCACCGGGGTGGTCTTTGCCGTCGTGCTGATCACGGTTCAGCTCGGGCTCTTCGTAGGGTTTGCGACAACGACATCAAACATCATTGATAACTCCGGGACAGATTTGTGGATCGCGGCGCGCGGGTTCAGAAACTTCGACCAGGCCGCGCCGTTCTCGGAAAGAAAACTCTATCAGGCGCAGGCCACGCCCGGAGTCGCCGAGGCCGAAAAATACGTGGTTCAATTCAATCGCTGGAAGCGCCCCGACGGGGGCGAAGAGGGCGTCAGCATAATCGGCTTTAATCCCTATAAACCGATGGGCGGCCCGTGGGGGCTTACGGCGGGCTCGGTCGAAGATTTGAAGTCGGCCGACACGGTCGTAGTCGACGAGATATACCGCGAGAAACTAGGCGTCACCGGGATCGGGCAGGTGGTAGAGATAAATAATCGCCGCGCTCGTGTGGTCGGGTTCACCAGAGGCGTGCGCTCCTTTACGACTAACCCGCGCGTCTTCACTTCATTCAAGAACGCGCAGAACTACGCGCGGATCAAGGAAGATCAGACCAGTTTTATTCTCGTAAGGGCTGACAAGGGCGTGGACCCGCAGGCCCTCAAATCCAGCCTCGCCGCGCGGCTCAACGACGTCGAGGTATTCACGAACGGCGAGATCGCGAGAAAGACGCAACTCTACTGGATGTTCTCGACGGGCGCAGGGATCGGGATTCTTATCGCGGCCGTCATGGGCCTTGTCGTAGGCGTCGTTGTAGTGGCGCAGACGATATACGCAACGACGATAGATCATATTCGCGAGTACGGGACGCTGAAGGCGATGGGCGCGTCCAACGGGTATATCTATCGCGTCATCATCAAACAGGCGCTCATCAGCGCGGTCATAGGCTACACGGTCGGGATGGCCGTGAGTATTCTCGTCGTCGGTATGAGTCAAAGCGGCGGCGCGAATATTAAAGTCCCAGTCGAAATGGGAGCGGGGATGTTCTTCCTAACGCTTCTGATGTGCATCGGGGCGTCAATCGTCTCGATAAACAAAGTGACGCGGATAGACCCGGCGATGGTTTTCAAAGGGTAGGAGGCTTCAAATGGCGGCGGTGTCGGTGCGAAATCTCACCAAGACCTACGAGTCGGGAGCGACGGCGACGCTCGCGCTCGACAACGTCAGCCTTGACGTGTGCGGCGGCGAAGTCGTGATGCTCTGCGGGCCGTCGGGGAGCGGCAAGACCACGCTGCTATCGATTATGGGCTGCATACTCCGCCCGACGCGGGGGAGTGTCCGTATCGGCGGGAGAGATGTTACGGGATTAAGCGAGGGGCAGTTGCCCGGCGTGCGGCTTGAAAACATCGGGTTCATATTTCAGGGCTTCAATCTATTCCCGACGCTCACCGCGGCCGAAAACATCGAAGTGGCGCTCGACCTCAAAGGCATACGCGGCGGCGCTGCCCGGCGGCGGTCGAGAGAGCTGCTTGAGCAAGTCGGGCTCTCGGAGAAAAGGAACTCTTACCCGGCGGACCTGAGCGGCGGGCAGAAGCAGCGGGTGGCGATTGCGCGGGCGCTTGCCGGCGACCCGGCGATAGTTCTTGCCGACGAGCCGACCGCGGCTCTCGATTCCGTGAGCGGCCGGATGGTGATCGAGCTTCTGCAAAAGCTAGCGCGCGAGCGCGGTCGCGCGGTTGTCGTCGTCACTCATGACAGCCGCACGCTCGGTTTCGCCGACCGGATTATTCATATAGAGGACGGCAAGATATCGAGCAAAGGCTCGGACGCGGCGCGGGCAGGAGACTCCCCCAGTAGCGCTTACAAAAACGGCGCATTCGGCGGGGCAAGTTTTTTGGGTGAGCATGCCGCCCGCCCGTTACAGGAGGCTGGAATATGAAGCATCGCTTTCTCTATTCAATCGGACTCATTTTAGTGATCGGGTGTGCGACTGCTTTCTTCCTTGCGGGTAAGGGAAGAACTTCACTCCCCGGCGCGGTCGTGGAGGCTAGCCCACGGGAGGGCTTGTTTGTGGCTGCGCCGGGCCGAGTGGAGCCCGTCTCCGAAGAAGTGCGTGTCAGCTCCGAGATGGGCGGCCGGCTCAAGGAGATTCTCGTGGAGGAGGGCGACGTTGTGAAGAAGGGGCAGGTGCTCGCGGTGCTCGAAAACGATGACTACCGCGCGCAGGTCGCGATGGCGAAGGCCCGCATAGAGCAAAAGGAAGCAGAGCTTCGCCGAATTGTAAACGGCGCAAGAGATCAGGAGCGGCGCGAGGCGTGGCAGGGGGTCAAAGAGGCCGAGGCAATGGTTGATAACGCGCGCGCCGAGATGCAACGCCGCCGGTCGCTTTTTGAGAAAGGCGTCCTGGCCAGGGAAGAGAGCGACCGCGCCGAGCGCGAGTTCAAAGTTGCCACGGCCCGGTTTGAAGCGGCGAGCGAGCGGCACGCATTCGTCGATGACGAAGCGCGAGAAGAGGACCGGGCGAGAGCCGAGGCCGACCTGGCGCTCGCGCGAGCGCAATCCGACGAAGCGCAGGCCCGGTACGAGAAGACCTACGTCCGCTCGCCCATTAACGGCATCGTGCTGCGCAAACATCAGATGGCGGGCGAGAGCGTATCCGACATGCGGGATATGCCCATAGTGACGCTCGGGGATGTGAGCACACTCCACGTCCGCGCGGACGTGGATGAATTCGACGTGGGAAGAATAAGCGCGGGCCAGCGGGCGTACGTTACGGCGGACGCATACGAGGGCGAGAAGTTCGAAGGGCGCGTCGTTCGCGTCGGGCAGGTGCTCGGCAAAAAGAACGTCCACACGGATGAGCCCTCGGAGCGCGTTGATACGAAGATTCTCGAAGTGCTGATAGAGCTGGACGCGGGACAGAGCCTACAGCCCGGACTTCGCGTCGATTCCTTCATCTCGATTGACGAGGGCAGGGTTGCGGCAAACGGAAAGAAATGATCGGGCGCGCCCCGGCTTGTGGGCGGGCCAGTGTTTACTCGGGCGGCGACGCTCGCTATAGCATGAAGTGGAAGAGTCATGTCAGTGAGACAGTTTTTCGAGCAATCATCTGGGACCGGCAATATCGAGCGCTCGCTGGCTGGCATTGTTTAATCTATTCGAATACGAAAGGAGTTTGATCATGAAGAGATTTATTAGCGTTCTGGTTCTTGGGCTTGCGGTAACATTCGGCGTGCAGGCATCTGCGGTGGCGCAGGAGACGACCCGTGCTGTCACGATAAACCGTGACTTGAAGGTGGGCGATGTGACGCTCGAAAAAGGGCAGTACACGCTGAAGTTTGCGGAAGGGCAGGAGGGAGAAGTTACCTTCGTGCGCGGCAAGCGTGAAGTCTTGAAGGCGACGTTCACGGTCATGAATCTTGACAAGAACCCCGCGGACAACTCGGTCATCTCGTCGCTCGCGACCGACGGATCCTATTCTCTCAAGCGGATCGAGTTCAAAGGCAAGAACGCCGCGCTGACGTTTGATAACACCGTGGCAAAAGCTATCAGCAAATAGAGACTCGCAAGTCAGTCTTGCCTTCCAAATTCGGGAAATGGCGGTCCCATAAGTGGTCACTCGATGAACTCTTATGGGACCGCCATTTCACGTTAACTCAAACCATAACCCCACTTATAGGAAGCCCCAATGGTGGCACGTCGCTTGATTCTCTCACTCTATGAATTCGTAGTCGCCGTCGTGAAGTTTGTTGTGATAGGCGGTTGGGTAATCAGTCGCCAGCGTGTAAACTAGAATATCGCAGGTTTGCTCGGGGCGAGTGTTACAGGGCGCTCGGTAAAGGTCAGGGTTGATTGAATTTGTTGAAACGATGGTCCCCAGCGTGTCGTATCAGCCTATTGATCAGCCAGACAAGTAGAATCATTTGAGAGGATGTTATGAACCCACTTTTGCGAAGGCTAAGAAAATCGACTCGATTAGTAGGCGCCGTATCAATCGCCGCATTAATAACTACATCAATTCCGTTCGCGGCACTTGCGCAGGATGGGGTCGTGGCCCAGGAGCAGAGGCCCGCGCAGCAGCAGCCCCGGCAGCCGAATACTCGGCCCAACACGCCGTCTCAGCGCCCGACCGAGCCCGTGAAGCCAGACCTTCAGCGCCAGCGGCAGCAGCAGGAGCAGCAAGGCGAGACGCGCCCTCAGAATCAGACCGAGCAGGAGCGGCGTAATCTCCCGGCCACGGGCACAACCCCGGCCACTCCTACCCAGACGACCCCTACGCCGACCGCGGGACAGTCGCAGGAGTCCCAGACCTCTATCACTCAGCCGCTTCAGCTGTCGCCTGAAGTGACGCGCGTGAGGGTGGGCGTAACCGAAGGCCAGACCGAAATGCTGACCTTGCAAGAAGCCATCGCGCTCGCGCTCAAGAACAATCTTGATATAGAAGCCTTCCGCGAAGGCGTGGCGATTTCTCAGCAGAACCTTTACTCGCTGCGCGGGATTTATGACATCGTCTCGGGCGCGGACATCAATTATCGCAGCCAGACCTTCCCGGTCGCGTCAATATTCGCGGGCGGCGGCGATACCTCTTCGATCACTCAGAAGCAGTTCACATATAATTTCACTACCGACCAGTTGATCGAAAGGTCCGGGGGCTCGTGGGCCGTCGATTTTTCCAACAACCGGTCCACCACGAGCTCGACGGCCGCGACCCTGACGACACAGTACAACCCGACGCTGACGTTTACGTTCCGCCAGCCCATTATGCGGAATTTCAAGATCGACCAGAATCGCCGGTTGATCAGGATCGCGCAGCGTTCGCTCGACCTTTCCGACAGCCAGTTTCGCCAGCGCGTGATCGAGATAATAAATCAGGTGCAGCGCGCATACTGGGATCTGGTCTTTGCCATCGACAACGAGCGCATATCGCGCGAAAACGTCGAAGTGACCCGCGTGCAGCTCGACAACAACCAGAAGATGGTCGAGGCCGGCACGCTCGCGCCCATCGAGCTGCGCTCGACCGAGGCGGCGCTCGAATCTCGCAAAGGTGATGTCATCTCCGCGCTGCAAAATATAACGACGGCAGAAAACGTCTTAAAGAACCTCATACTGAAGGACCCTGCCGACAAGATATGGACTTCGGAGATAAAGCCGGTCGACGAGCCGCAGTTGGGGCAGGTTAGCTTCGGGATAGAAGAAGCCACGGTGCTCGCCTTGAAGAACCGCCCGGAGCTTGAGCAGATGAGGCTCCAGACAGAGCAGAAGCAGATTGACATAGATTACTTCAAGAACCAGCTGAAGCCGCAGGTCGATTTCGTCGGTTTCTATACAAACACGGGTCTTGCCGGTACGCCTTCCGAAGTGTTGACGGGTGGGGGCGGGTTCGATTCGTTGACAAACGGGCTTATAAGGAATCTCAACCGCGCGCTGACCGAGTTGGATCTCGACACGTTCAATCCCGTTCCTCCCGGTCCCCGGGCGCTCGGAGCGGGAGTGCCGGACAGGTTCCGGGGCGGGTACTTTCAATCCCTGAGGAACCTTTTAGGCCAGGATTTTCGAACCTATCAGGTCGGCGTGTCCATAAGCTTCCCGTGGCGCAATCGCACGGCTGAAGGCAACTACGGCCGCTCGCTCGCGGAAGCGCGGCAGCTTGACGCCCGCCAGCGCCAGCTTATGCAAAACATTCAGATCGATGTGCGAAACGCGCTCCAGGCTGTTCAGGCCGCGCGACAGCGCTACGACGCCGCACAGGCCGCGCGCATAGCCGCCAACGCCCAGCTACAGGGAGAGCTTGAGCGGTTCAGGGCGGGCCTCTCGACGAACTTCTTCGTCCTGCAGCGCCAGACAGACCTGGCGATTGCCCAGGGCAACGAAGTGCGCGCGAAGACAGATTACGTAATAGCCCTGGCCGACCTTCAGCGTGTGACCGGCACAACCCTCGTTAGCAACAACGTGCAGGTCACGTCGCTCATATCAAGCGACCAGCAGAAGTAGAGGGCTCTTTAGGCGGATAAATAGGTCGAACCGGAGGGTGGTCCTTAGACCACCCTCTTTTTTGTGCTTGTAAGATTAAGGTTGCTCTGTCCGCGGTGAGGATAAGACAGGAAAGAAGGGGCGTTAGCCCACGAGGCTGATTATCTGCTCGCGGTCGTGCGACGCCAGGTCCGTAAAATCGACGTCGAAGCCTTCGCGGAACTGGTGATGAGCGACAACGCCATTCGCGCTGATCTGATGCCCGTTCGGCAGACGGAAATGGAGTGTCACCTTTGACCCTTTGACGGCGGGAACGTAGCTTTCAACAAAGACCCGCCGCGAATTCAAGTTCATAATCCGGCAGTCGCGACCGTTACCGTCCACTTCGCAACGGGCGCGCAAGTGTCCTTGAAAGACCGGGCTCTTCCCGGTAGTTGTGCATACACCCACAGCGCTCATACCACCTTTCTCCTTTATCAATTGTGTCGCCAATACGCCTGAGATCGAAGCTAAACAGAATACACCACCGGGAAAGCTGAAACAAGAAAAAACTCAAACAAGCACGGCACTTTATGTCGATTCATTTAGAATCTTTGCGTTTCATGTTTGCCGCCTGGTGCGCAACCTCGTTCTTGTCATCTTCGTAGGCCGACTGGCTCGCGACATCTGCCACGGTCAATCCCTGCTTGCCCAGTTGCCTGTTCGCCTCGTCCCGCTCATTGATACCCTCTTGCTTACCGGCGCTTGTCTCTTTCGTATCGTGATGCGAAGAAGTCTCGGACTTCTTCTCGTCACCGGCGTGTGTAGTTGCCTTCATAAATCTCCTTCGCTTATTCACGCGTATGTAGCTTCTTGGTATTTGCAATGACTGTGCCGTTTTTGGCATACCGGCAGGCCGTGAAGACCTCGCGGCCGACTCTAATTTGTATCGATACGCGCCGCGATACTCGGAATTAATACAATTTCGCCGGCCACGGGCGGCATTAAGGCTTCTCAGGCGGCCGATTTTGCCTTAATCTTAGCAGGCGCGCATTACAAATCTTCACCCTCTAGCTCTATTCAGTGCGTATTTAGTTTGTAGAATTCATCGGCTCGCACCCAAAAGGAGATCGCTTTATGGCAACGTTGAGCTACGACGAGGCCGCCCACCTGTTGAGGCGGATGGGTTTTGGCGGGAGCCCGGATGAGATAGCCGACCTTGCCGCGAGAGGAAGGGAAGGGGCGGTCGAGTACCTGCTCGATTACCGCAGGATTGACAACTCTGCTCTTGATGGATTGCTCGCCAATAGCTTCGATTTTTCAGACCCCAATTCGTTTGAGAAGTTCAATCGCGGCCAGCTCCAACGCTGGTGGCTCACGCGGATGGCGCATACCCGCCGCCAGTTCGAGGAGAAGATGACCCTCTTCTGGCATAACTTTTTTGCGACGGCGGTCTCAAAGGTGCCGGACTTATTCATGTACGTGCAGAACCGTACTCTCAGAGATGTCGCGTTAGACAGTTTTGACGAGATACTGCTCAGGGCGGCCCAGGACCCGGCGATGCTGATATGGCTTGACGGGGTGACAAACGTTCGCGGGAACCCGAACGAGAACTTTGCGCGCGAGCTGCAAGAGCTTTTCTCCATGGGAATATTCGACGTAGTCACGGGCGAGGCGAATTACACCGAGCAAGATGTTAAAGAGATTGCCAGGTGCTTTACAGGCTGGAAATTCTTCCACCCGCGCGCAAGCCTCGAACCCTTATGAATGGAGCTTCTTTCTGGTCCCCGATGAGCACGACAACACGACAAAGACAGTCTATGGCCAGCCGGGCAACTTATAGCGGCGAGGATGTCATAACGATTATTGCCGCCCGACGCGCGACGGCCCGCTTTCTCGTCAAAAAACTCTTCGAGTTCTTCCTCTACCCGCTCGACCAGACGGCCGCGGACCGGGCGACAATAGAAAAATTCGCCGACGTTTATCAGCGGACAAACCACTCGATAAAAGAACTGGTCAGCGCGATCTTCACGTCCGACGAGTTTTTTAGTGATCGAGCGCGGTTCGCCCTCGTCAAGCAGCCGGTCGAGCTTATAATCGGCGCGATCAGAATGCTCGGCGCGCGCTACAACCCAGGCGTGACGGGCTACGAGCCAAACGCGAATAACCTGACCTTCTTCTCCATATTCCTTGGACAGGAGTTATTGAACCCGCCCGACGTAGCCGGTTGGAACCTCAACCTCGGCTGGATTAATACTTCTACGTTGCTCAACCGCTTCACATTCGCGGATCTGCTGGCAGCCGGGCGCACGCGCGATCTGAATTCGCCGGGCGTATGGCTTTCACACGAGCAGTTGAAGAAGATGACGAAGAAGAACCCGAAAAAGACGCTGAAGAAACTGCTTTCGACGCTGGGGCCTCTGAAGATCGGGCCGGAGGCCGAGCGCACGCTTCTCGACTATCTTGAAAAAGGAGACGGCGGAGCGGCCGCAAACTTCGGGCGCGACGACCTGACCGTAGATAAGAAAGTGCGCGGCCTGGTCCACCTGATAATGTGTCTCGCGGAGTTTCAGTTGAACTAGCAAGGAGAAAGACATGCCGATCACCAGGAGAGAGTTCATCAAGCGGAGCGCGACGGCGGTCTCTGTAAGCCTCGTCCTGCCGGGTACGCTGCTCAGGGAAGCGAGAGGTCAGGTGGGGGCGGCGGCTTCAAAGCGCAAGCTGGTGGTCATCCAGCTGGCCGGCGGGAATGACGGGTTCAATACGGTCGTCCCCTATACGAATTCAGATTACTACCGCCACCGGCCGCGGCTGTCGTTTCGTGAAACGGAGCTCGAAGACGCGCGACGGCCTTTCGACAATAATCTCGAACGAGTACGGGCTGCACCCGTCGCTCGGCGACATAAAGCTGCTATATGACGCGGGCCGCGTGGCAATCGTGCACGGCGTGGGTTATCAGAACTCTACGCTGTCACATTTTCTATCGATGGACATCTGGCACACCGCTGACACGAGCGGCCTGGCGCGCAACGGCTGGCTCGGCAAGTACGCCGACATTGCGCTTGTCGGGCAGTCCGGACTTTCTGCCGTATCGCTCGGCGGGCTCGATCTGCCGAAGAGCCTGCACGCGAATCATTTTGTAGTTCCGAACATAATCAACTTTTCGCTATATAACTTTCTCACCGACCCGGCATACCCCGGAGACCACGTCAATCAGCTTACCGCTTTTAATGAGGCGGCGACCCGCAATCTTGGGCAGGAGACGCTGATTGGCTCGATCAACACGTCGATGTTTTCGTCCGTACAGGGCGCCGAGCAGGTCCAGTCCTCGATCACCTCGTACCGTTCTTCGGTCATTTACCCTGAGAATAATCCGCTGGCCGTCGGGTTAAAGATGGTTGCGCAGCTTCTCGTCACCATCCCCGAAGCGTACTTGCTTTACGTCACGCTAAACGGGTTTGATAACCACTCTGACCAGATTGGCGACAGGCGAAACGACCGCGCAAACAAGCTGGCGGGCGACCACGCAAACCTGCTGCGCTGGTTTTCCGAGGCGGTAAGCCTTTTCTATCAGGACATGCTTGAGCACGGGCTTGCCGACGATCTGCTGATGATGCAGTGGAGCGAGTTCGGGCGCCGGCCCGCGGAGAACGCGTCGTTCGGGTCGGACCACGGGACGGCCGCGCCGATGATGATCATCGGCAACCCGGTGCGCGGCGGGCTGTACGGCGAGCACCCTTCGCTTGCGGACAAAGACCTCGACAGCGCGGGCAATGTGGCCCACAGGGTAGATTTCCGCGAGGTCTATGCGACCATACTCGACCGGTGGCTTGTCGCCGACTCAAGAGAGGTGCTCGGGGCCGCCTATCCCAACGTCGGCTTTCTGGCCTGATACGTGAAGCGTCAAGCGTGAGGCGAAGAAATAAAACTCTTCGCTATTCACATTTCAATCCTCTATACTAATTGCTCCTCACGCGGAATAAACATTAATTCTTTCGATGTACAGGTATGTCCAGGAGAGAGATTCTACAACTTGGCAACTCGACGCTCTGGCAGGTGTCGCGCGAGGTCGAAGATTTCTCGTCGGCTGAAACCGTGTCGGTGATTCGTGACCTCAACGACACGCTCGCCGGTTTTCGCGAGGCGACCGGCTTTGGCCGCGGAATAGCCGCGCCTCAAATCGGTCGATTGAGAAGGGTGATCTTTATAAGAATGCAGCCGAGCGGTTTTTGCGGCCCGCTTATCAACCCCGAAATTATTTGGGCGAGCGACGAGCGGATGGAATTGTGGGACGACTGCTTTAGCTTTCCCGACCTGATGGTGCGGGTGTCGCGCGCCGCCTCGATCAGGGTCGGGTACCGCGACGAACGAGGCGGCGGCGCAGCAGATAGAGGCCGAGGGCGATCTGTCTGAGCTTTTGCAGCACGAGATCGATCATCTGGACGGCATACTTGCCGTTGACCGCGCCGTTTCGCCGCGCGCCTTTTCTACTCGCGCCGAGTGGGAGAGGCAGATTCGCGCCAGATAACGTCGGCGGGCAAGGGGGCGCGGGAATATTCGCATCTTTTTCAGACTTTCCGAAGACTTGCGGAGTCTGAATTTGCGGGACCGCTTCCGGTCTCGCAGCGCCAAAGTCATTTTGCTCAGCCGCGCGTAGAGATACTCCCCCGCGTGCGCGGCCCTCGGGCATCGGCTTTGATAAGAGAACCGCAGATATTAAGGTGTGCGGTTGCCGGCCGGATACAGCCGACCGCCGGTTAGACTTTAGGAGGAGAGCATCACATGGCCAGCTTATCTTACGACGAAGCTGCTCACCTGCTTCGCAGGATGGGATTCGGCGGTACGCCTGACGAGATCGAGAGCCTGGCATCGAAGGGGCGCGAAGGAGCAGTTGATCACCTGATTAACTATAATCAGATAGACAACAAACCGCTCGACGACCTGCTCGCGCAGAGCTTCGATTTCTCGGATTTCACCGACAACCAGAGGTTTAGCAACGCGGAGATTCGCCGGTGGTGGTACACCCGCCAGGTGCATACCCGTCGCCAGTTCGAAGAGAAGATGACCCTCTTCTGGCACAACCACTTCGCCACTTCCAGCTCCAAGGTTCAAGAGGTCTATATGTTCCTTCAGAACCTTACGCTGCGCACGAACGCGCTGGCGAGGTTTGACGACCTGCTGCTGAAGATGGCGCAAGACCCGGCGATGATTCTCTGGCTCGACAACCGGACTAACGTGGTGCGCTCGCCCAACGAGAACTTTGGGCGCGAGCTGATGGAGTTGTTCACGATGGGCATCAACGACGTCGTGACCGGCCAGCCCAACTATACCGAAGAGGACGTCAAAGAGGTCGCCCGCGCATTCACCGGCTGGGACTTTACGCAGAACCGGCAGGGCGGGGGATTAAGCGTCCAGTTTGTCATCAGGCAAAACCTGCATGACAACACCTCGAAGACCGTCTTTACCGGGACCCCGTACGCCGCCACCGGCAATTTGAACGGCACAGACATTATCGAAATACTGAGCCGCCGGCCGCAGACCGCGCGTTACCTGAGCAAGAAGCTGGTTGACTTTTTCGTATTCCCGGTCACGACGAGCAACTCTGACCGCAACCTGATCGACAGGTTCGCGAATGTCTATTTGAACAACAACCACTCGATAAAAGAACTGGTCAGCGCGATCTTCACGTCCGACGAGTTTTATAGTGATCGAGCGCGGTTCGCCCTCGTCAAGCAGCCGGTCGAGCTTATAGTCAGCTCGGTGCGAATGTTGAAAGGCTCTTACAATCCGGGTACTACGGTGGGTGATGGCCGGCGTCAGGTGTCGAACACGCCCGCGCAATTTGGGCGCAACATGGGGCAAGACCTCTTCGGGCCGCCCGACGTCGCGGGCTGGGACTTTAACCTCGGGTGGGTCAACACGGCGAGCATGCTGGAGCGCTTTAATTTCGCGAACACTTTTTTGAGCAACCGGAACACCACCAACCCCGGACTCTTCATAACCACCGACGAGTTGAAGAAGAATACGAAGGGGTCGGCAAAGAAGACGGTCAAGAAGTTCTTGAAAGTGCTCGGGCCGCTCGACCCCGGAGGCGATGTCGTCAAAACACTCAAGAAATACCTTGAGACCGGCGACAACGGCAGCGAGGTCGATTTCAGTCAACGATGACCCTACCATCGACAAGAAGGTCCGCGGGCTTGTTCACCAGATCATGTGCCTGCCGGAGTTCCAGTTGAATTAGGAGGTTAGAGCGATGCCTATATCAAGAAGACAATTCATTAAGCGAAGCGCGGGGGCCGTGAGCGTCAGCATGGTGTTGCCGAAGTTATGGCTGGCCGATGCGATGGCTCAGACGAATAATCCGGCGGATCGAATTTTCGTGGTGATTCAACTGGCAGGCGGTGTCGATGGGCTCAACATGGTCGTTCCCTACACCAACTCAAGATACAGGAGCCTTCGGCCGAATCTCGCCTTCCCCGACACGGAACTGAAAGATGCGCAGGGTAACTCGACGATCCTCTCCAACGACTTCGGGCTCCACCCGTCGCTGTCGGATATAAAGACACTCTATGACGCGGGGCGCGTGGCCATCGTTCACGGCATAGGGTATCCGAACCCGAACCTCTCGCATTTCCTGTCGATGGACATCTGGCACACGGCCAACCCGGTCGGCGGGCAGGGCGATGGGTGGCTGGGCAAGTATGCCGATCTGAACCTGCTTGGCCAGCCCGGCCTGTCGGCAGCCTCGGTCGGAAACTCGCTCCCAAAATCGCTTTTTGGCGACAAGGTGGTTGTGCCGAATATAAGCCCGGCCAACGGAGCGAACAGGTTCGTCAATTACGACTATATAACCGACGGCAGACATCCCGGCGACCGCAATAACCAGCTCAACACCTTCCGCGAAACAAATTCGCGGTCGCTCGAACCCGACACCTTTATTGACGCGCTGGCAAACACCGCTATGGACGCGGTCAACGGCGCGCAACAGGTTCAGGAATCGGTTACGAATTACACCTCGACGGTAACTTATCCGATAGGGACCGCGCCAAACATCAACAACCTGGCCATCGCTTTGCAGATGGTCGCGCAGCTCATAACCACCGTTCCCGGAGCGAGACTCTTTTACGTTTCTCTCGGCGGGTTCGACCATCACTCTCAGGAGATAGGCGCGACGCGCAATGTTGGACAACTCGCAACGCTGCTCAGGTATTTTTCGGAAGCGGTAAAAGCCTTCTATGACGACATGGCCGTACACGGGCTTGCCGACAAAGTGCTGATGATGCAGTGGAGCGAGTTCGGGCGTCGGCCGAACGAGAACGCGTCGTCCGGGTCGGACCACGGGACGGCCGCGCCGATGATGGTCATCGGCAACCCGGTGCGCGGCGGGCTGTATGGCACGCATCCGTCGCTTGAGGCGCTCGATCTGGACAGGGCGGGGAACATGAAATTCACCATGGATTTCCGCGCGGTCTATGCGACCATACTCAACAAGTGGCTGGGCGCCGACTCGCAAACGATACTGGGCGCGCCCTACGAAGACGTTGGCTTCCTCGGTTAAAGCGTTTAGGTGTGCGGGGCGAGCAATATGCTCGCCCTTTTTCATGTATTTATCCACAGGGGTCGCGGGCGATGGTTAATCTGAATTTCAAACGGAAAATACAGGCAGTGGTGCTTCTGCTTTTCACGGCGCTTGCCACTTACGCGAGCCAGTCAGGGCCGGAGCCCGGTTACACGAACGCACCCGGTGACATAGGGACCTGCACAAGTTGTCACGACACTTTTGAAAACCCCAATGTCGGACCTGGCAGCGTACAGATCAACGGGGTGCCTGCCGTCTATACTCCGGGACAGCAATACGTCCTCACCATAACCGTTCAGCAGGGCGGCCGCAGCCGGTTTGGGTTTCAATTGACGGCGCTCGATCAGGGGAACGACCGGGCCGGCTCTCTTACCACCCGCGGAACAGACACGCAGTTGCTAAACCAGACGGGGCCGGGCGGCCGTCAATATATTGAACACACAACGTCGGGCACCTCGGGCGTCGGCGGCCGTCGCTCCTGGCAGGTCAACTGGACCGCGCCGTCGACCGACATCGGGGTGGTGACGTTTTACGCCGCCGGTAATGCCGCAAACAACGACGGGACGAACCAGAACGATTACATATACACCTGGCGCATGAATAGCGACTCGCCGTCGAGTAACGTTACCGTAGAGTTTGAATCTCAGCCTACGGGGCAGTCGCTACAGCCCGGCTCGATTTACACCATTGACTGGCGGGCGACCGGCGCGTCGAACATAGACAACGTCGAGATACGTTATACCGCAAACGACGGCGCCGACGGATACCCGCGTGCGAACCTCATATTCTTTACGACCGATCCGAACGTATCGAGCTTTGACTGGACCATCCCGGACGTCAGCGCCGGGCAGGCGCGCATACGGATTCAGATCGGCAAGAAGGACGGCTCGCTGGTCGAGATCGTCAGCGGGTTGTTTACTATTTCCGGGAGTGGCAGCAGTCAGCCCCGCCCGGTCATCCACAACGCGTCCGTGAGCGGTAAGAAACTCTTCGTCTCGGGCGAAAACTTCGCCGAGGATGCTGAAATCTACGTGTGCGACGAGTGCGACACCCCTTCGTCTCAAGGCGAAAAGGTCAAGAAGGTCAAGAACGATTCTGAAAACCCGGAAACACTCCTCACGTCGAAAAAGGGCGGAAAAGGCATCTCGCCGGGCAGCAGCGTCAAGCTCCAGGTCAAAAACCCCGACGGATCATTGTCGGATGTCTTCACATTTTCGCGCCCCCTGGAATAGGCGCGCCGTCACCTTCAATACCATTGCTCTCCTTCGGGCTGGTCCCAACCGGGCCAGCCCGCTTTATTAGGCCCACCGCTCCGGCCATCGCATTTTGCAATACGGCCTGAAATCACTATAATCAAGCCATATCGGTACAGCGCAGCCTGCATGCAAGGAGAATAGATGAGTCACATCACGGAAAGGACCGCCAAGAAAGTCACTGCTCCCCACATCCGCGCTCGCAAGGGCGGCGCGCCCATAGTGGCGCTGACCGCTTATGATTATCCGAGTGCGCGGCTTGTCGACGAGGCGGGCTTCGACATAATACTTGTCGGCGACAGCCTGGCGCAGACCGTGCTCGGATACGACTCCACCCTTCCCGTGACGCTCGACGAGATGATCGCCGCGACCCGCGCCGTCAGGCGAGGCGCAAGCCGCGCCCTGGTTGTGGGCGATATGCCTTTCGGGTCTTACCAGGACAGCGCCGCGCGCGCGGTCGAGTCCGCCATACGCTTTGTGAAAGAGGGCGGGGCGGAAGCCGTAAAAATCGAAGGGGGCGTTCGCCGGGCCGACATCGTTAAATCGATAGTGCATGCCGAAATCCCCGTTATGGGTCACATCGGGCTGACACCGCAATCGGTGCTTCGAATGGGTGGGTACCGGGTGCAGGGCAAGAGCCTGGAGGCCGCGCGCGAGCTTATCGAGGACGCGCTTGCGCTTGAGCGCGCCGGCGCATTCGCCATTGTCCTCGAAGGAATCCCGTCCGAAATATCGAGGATTATCACCGAGCGCCTGACCGTCCCGACAATCGGCATAGGCGCTGGCGTCAACTGCGACGGGCAGATACTCGTCTTCAGCGACCTGGTTGGCCTCACGTTCGGCCACACGGCGAAGTTCGTCCGGCAATATCTCGATACGAAATCGGCAATCGCCAGCGCGCTCAAGCAGTATGCCGATGATGTGAATGGCCGCCGGTTCCCCGCCGACGCCGAGAGCTATCACCTGCCGGAGGGGGTCGAAGTCCAGGTCGATATAGAAGAAGGACAGGCCCAATCAATGCCCCCTCTAGGGCCGATTAATTAAGCGAGCAGCAAGCGGCCGCACCAGATGGAAATAATCAACCGCATACCAAGAATGGTGGCTACCGGGCGCGACATTCGCTCGGAAGGGAAGCGAATAGGTTTTGTGCCGACCATGGGGGCTTTGCACGAGGGGCACCTTTCGCTCATGTCGCGGGCGCGCGAGATGTGCGATGTCGTCATAGCGTCGGTCTTCGTCAACCCCGCTCAGTTCGGACCGGCCGAAGATTTCAATCGTTACCCGCGCGATCTTGCGCGTGATGCCGAGCTTGCCTTTACGCGCGAAGTCGATTTTATCTTCGCGCCGTCGCCTGAAGACGTTTACCCCGATGGTTTTTCTACTTATGTAAACGTCAACGGGTTGAGCGATATGCTGGAAGGGGCGAGTCGGGCGGGTCATTTTCGCGGCGTCGCCACGATAGTAGCCAAGCTCTTTAACATTGTCAGCCCACATTTCGCCTTCTTTGGCCGCAAAGACGCACAGCAGGTCATAATCATCAAGCGGATGGTGCGCGACCTGGCAATGGATGTCGAGATCGTCGTCGGCCCGACCGTCAGGGAAGAGGACGGCCTCGCGCTCTCGTCGCGCAATCTTTATTTGTCTGCGCAAGAGCGCAAGGCGGCACCGGTGCTGCGCCGCGCGCTCGAACGCTGTCGCGCCCTGTACAACGGCGGCGAAAGGGATGCCGCCCGGCTCATCTCCGCAATGCGCTCGCTTATCGAATCGGAGCCGCTCGCAAAGGTCGATTACGTTGCGATCACCGATGCCGAACGCCTCGCGCCGCTCGATCACATCTCGCATGAAACCACAGCGCTCGTATCCATGGCCGTTTTCATCGGTACCACGCGGTTGATCGATAATATTGTTTTGAACGGGACCCTTTGAAGTGGGCGGGCGGATGGGCTGTCCGCTTATTCGGTCCTCGACACGGGAATCTCAATGATGAAGCGCGCGCCTCTGGGCTTGTTGTCCTCCACCCAGACCCTGCCCTTATGATCGGCGATTATATGACTGACGATTGCGAGCCCGAGCCCCGTTCCCCGCTTGCGGGTCGAGAATTTGGGAAGAAACAGCTTGTCTCGATCTCTCGGATGTATCCCGTGACCGCTGTCGGAGACGACAATCCTGGCGACCTCTAACATTTTGAGATGGCTGGTCTCAATATAAATGAATCCCTCTCCTTTACCTCCACCGTTGCCCCCTCCGTTTCCTTCAGTCCAATCGGTCTTTAGCGCCTCAATCGCGTTATCGATCAAGTTAACCAGCACCTGTTTGATCTGTTCCGGGTCGAGCCTCAGCGCGGGTATATCCCCCGCCAGATTGCATCGTATCTTAATCTCATCGAGCCTATCGGCATAAAGGTCAACGGCGTTTCGGACGACGTCGTTGAGCGATGTGCTGACCGGATTTGCTTCGGGCAGGCGCGCGAACCGCGAAAACTCTTCGACCATGCGCTGTAGTGAAGAGACCTCCCGCACTATCGTCGCGGTTCCTTCGCGGACCACTTCCGCGAACCGGCTTTCGTATTCCGTCCCCCGGCCGTAGTTTCGCATTATTCGCTCGGCCGAAAGCTGTATGGGGGTGAGGGGGTTCTTTATCTCGTGAGCCATGCGGCGCGCCACCTCGCTCCAGGCCGCCGCGCGCTCGGCCTGAATCAAATCGGTCAGGTCTTCAATAACGATGACGAATCCGTCGATTGTTCCGTCGGCGCTGCGAAGCGCGATGGCTGTCGTCGCCGTTAGAATGGCGCTGCCGTCCGGGCGGCGGTATTCGACTTCGGCCTGGGCAGTCTTGCTTCTGCGGGCGCGAAGGCAAAGGCGGTCGAGTTGATTGTCCGACTCGGTGAGCCTGCCGATGGGGGTGCCCATCTCCGGGCGCTCTGAGCGTCCGAGCATCTCAAGCGCCGCGGTGTTTATAGTCGCAATCCTGGTCCGCTCGTCCGTAGAAATAACACCCGTTGACAGCGATTCGAGCACGGTTTCGATGTAATGCCTGCGATTGTCGAGGGCCAGGTTGGTGCGACCGAGGCTTTCGGCCGCGTGTTCAAGCCGCTCGCGATTCTCCGCAAGCATTGTCGCCATCTGGTTGAACGAATTAATGAGCCCCGCAAGCTCGTCTTCGGCGACTACGTTGACCGGGTGATCGAAATCGCCGGCAGCCACGCGTCCCGTCGCTTCGGCCAGCGCCTGTATCGGAACTGTGATCCCGCGCGCCACATAAAGCGCGAGCCAGCTTGCCGAGAATATCAGCAACAGCGTGACCGCGCCGAGCAGCAGCAGGTATATGGCTTTTATGCGCCTCACCTTTCCGAGCAAGCTGTGGAAATTCTCGTGCTGCTCGGTGATGTTGGCGGCGCGTGCGGTGATTTCGGGTGGGATACGGCTCGCCGCCAGCAGCGCGCCGTCGTTTGTCGAATCCCAACTGAGCGGGACGGCGGCGATGACATAATCGCCTGAATGGTCGGGGCTCTTATAGCGCGTCATGAAAGGCGCGCCGTTCGCAATCGCGCTCTGGTCGGCCTCGGCGAGCGCCTGCGCCAAACCTCCGTCAAGCTCGCCCCCTTCGCCAAAGAGCATGAGGTTGTTCGATTTTGTCCCCGCCTTGATAAAAGCGAGCCCATGCTCGGCCCTAAGACGCGCAAGCAGAGACCTGAGTCCTCCATTGCGGCTTGCGCTGCCGGGATAAGGCTGAAGCTCGCCGGCTATGCCTCTGAGGATCTTTGTCATGGTCCTCTTGCTTGTCGAGGAAATAGCTCTGCTCTATGGCCTGCGCGTCGTTCAACGATCTGCCTGGCCGGCTCGCCGAACCAGCGGTCTATGCTCCTGTTCAAAAGCCCAAACGCAAAGAAGAAGAGCAGAAGCGCCGGCAAGAGCGAGAGCCCGATGGCATAGCTTACGAGCCTTAGCTTAAATCGAGACCCCGGACGCGCCGCCCGCCGCTCGCGCACAAGCTTGAGGATGTTTCTTATCAGAATGAAAAGGACCGTGACGAACGCAAGAAAATTCAGGGAAGAGAGCGCATAAAGCAGCAGCGTTTCGGCGGCCGTGTCAGGCGTCACAAAAGGGCTGGGATTGAATGCGCTCTGGGCGATGAGCGATAGCAGCAGCAGCAGCACGGCTATCGAAAGCACTATGACGGTCGTCCGCCTGGGCCGGGCAGAGCCGGCGGAATCTTTGCCATCCTTAATTTGCTTGCCGGTCTTTGACAATAAAATGCCTCATCGTGATTGAGGTGGATAATGTTTACCTCGCATTTAAGCGGATTCTAACAGAGGCCATGACCCACATCAATGCAACGCTCAGTCGCACAAGCTTGATAGCCTCAGACGCGGTCCCTATAATCTTCAGGTTCAGCGATGGCATAAGAAGGAGACCGTATGCCGATAGAAAGAAGCGATGTGGAGAAGATAGCCGAGCTTGCGCGGCTGGACCTTACTCCTGAAGAGACCGACTCTTTTACTACACAGTTGAGCGCAATCCTGGGATATATCGATAAGTTAAACGAGCTTGATACCGCCGACGTGCCACCGATGTCGCAAAGCTTTGCGGCGGGCGAAGATGTTGAACACGCGAGGCGGGATGATGAGGTGCGGCCGAGCCCTGGGCAGAAGCTCGCCCTGGAGAACGCGCCCGACGCCGCGGATGGGTATTTCAGGGTGCCAAAGGTCATAGGCGGATAGAGGACCGGTGACAGATTTTGGGAAACAGCATTGACCTCAGAGACTACACGATAGGATCGCTCGCGGAGCGGATTGCTTCCGGGGAGCTAAGCGCGGTTGACCTGTGCCGCGCGGCGCTCGACCGCATAGAGAAGCTTTCGGACCTGAACGCTTTTATAACGGTGACGGCCGATCAGGCAATCTCACAGGCTGAAGCGATTGACGCGACGGCCACACGTGGCGACAGCCTGCCGCCGCTTGCCGGGACCATCGTAGCCATCAAAGACAACATGGTCATTCGAGGCGTCCGCACGACGGCGGGCTCTCAGATTTTGCATAACTACCGCCCCCCCTACACCGCAACGGCCGTAGAGAGACTCGCGGCAGCCGGGGCGATAGTTGTCGGCAAGACCAATTGCGACGAGTTCGCGATGGGGTCATCGACCGAGAACTCTGCCTATGGCCCGGTGAAAAACCCGTGGGACACCGAGCGGGTGCCGGGCGGGTCATCGGGCGGCTCGGCCGTAGCCGTCGCGGCGGGGATGGCGATGGCGGCGCTCGGCTCGGATACGGGTGGCTCCATCCGCCAGCCGGCGAGCCACTGCGGCGTTGTCGGATTAAAGCCGACCTATGGCCGCGTGTCGCGGTACGGGCTGGTTGCCTTCGGCTCGTCGCTCGATCAGATCGGGCCGTTTACAAACACGGTCGAAGACGCGGCGCGCGTGCTCGGTGTCATCGCCGGGCGTGACCAGAACGATTCCACATCGAGCAACGTGGAGACGGGCGATTACCTGACGGCGGTCAAGGGAGATGTGCGAGGGTTTGCGCGTCGGCGTGCCTCGCGAGTATTACGGCGAGGGGGGCGACTCGGAGGTCAGGGAGAGCGTCGAAGCCGCTATTGATAAGCTCAGGCGGGAGGGCGCTGAAATCGTTGACGTGAGCCTGCCTCATACGGAGTACGCCGTGCCGGTCTATTATTTGATCGCGACGGCCGAGGCAAGCTCCAACCTCGCGCGCTATGACGGCGTGCGATACGGTTTCCGCGCCGAGGAAGCCAGGACGCTTCGCGAGATGTACAGCCGCACGCGCGACGAGGGATTCGGGGCGGAGGTAAAGCGTAGAATAATGCTCGGCACCTATGCGTTGTCGGCAGGCTATTACGACGCAGTACTATGGCAAGGCGCAAAAGGTGCGGTCTTTGATCGAGGGAGATTTCCGAAACGCTTTCGCCTCGTGTGACGTGATCGCGACGCCGACCGCGCCAACCCCGGCCTTCAAGCTGGGCGAGAAGACCGCCAATCCGCTTGAGATGTACCTATCGGACATCTACACGATAACCGCGAACCTGGCCGGCGTGCCGGGGCTCGCCATGCCCTGCGGGCTTTCTTCAACCGGCCTGCCTATAGGCATACAATTGATCGGCCGCCACTTCGATGAGGCTACACTGCTCCGCGCTGCCAGTAACCTGGAAATGGCTCTGGGACTTAATTCCAGGGCGGGGTACGGTCGGAGCGAGTGATCCGTGTTGACGCCCCGCAAGACTCTTACCCACGGCAAAAATCAAGATGATAGGTTCGGCGCCACGGACCTGCTGTTGCTGTTGATGACAATCATCTGGGGCTCGAACTTCACCGCGATCAAGTATTCGCTCGACGACCTGCTGCCGCTGGCCTTTAACGGCGTGAGGTTCGCCATTGCCTCGGTCGTCATGCTCGCAGCCGCCCGCCTGGCTTCGCGCGGGCCGAAGGTTTCGCGCAGGGATATGTGGAGGCTGTTCGGTGTCGGGCTGATCGGGAATACTTTTTACCAGTCGGTATTCATAATTGGCCTCGACCAGACTCGCGCGGGCAACGCGGCATTGATACTTGCTACAACTCCGCTTTTCACCGCGCTGTACGAGCGGATTCGCGGGCGCGAGTATTTTACCGCGAAGGGAGTATTAGGGCTGGTAATCGCGTTTTCAGGGATAGTGCTGGTCATTGTCGCAGGCAAGGGCGAAGTCTCATTCGGCGAGACGGCGCTGGGTGACCTGCTGGTTCTACTGGCAACTATAAGCTGGGTCTTCTATACAGTCGGCTCGCGCCCGCTCGTAGAAAAATACGGGCCTATAAAGGCGACCGCCATAATGATGGCAACCGGCACTCTCCCGTTGCTGCTAATATGCACGCCCTCGTTTGCGCGGCAGGAGTGGTCACAGGTGAGACCGCTTGCGTGGGCGGGCGTTGTCTATAGCGCATTGTTCGCCATCGCGGTTGCATACCTGATCTGGAACCATGCTGTCAGGCGCATCGGCTCGACCAGAACGGCAATCTACTCGAACTTCACGCCGGTCGTCGCAATGCTTGTTGCCTGGCCCGCGCTCGGCGAGGTGCCCACGGCCGGACAGGTGATCGGGGCCGGGGTCATATTCGCCGGCATATACCTTGTTCGCAGCGGCATGATCACCACATCACCCGCGGGCCAGGCAGAACTAAAACGTGTTAATGGGTTATCGGAATGATATGCCTACACGGAATACGTAAGCGTGCGGGCTGTCGCTAGAGAATATGTGATCGCGAAACTCGAAGCGAAGCGCGGCCCGGTCGTTCAACCAGTACTGCACGCCGCCCCCGATGTTTCCGCCGCCAGCCGCCCCGCCTCTGAACGCGACTGAACCGCCGCCGGTTACAAACGGAGAGACCTTGCCCGACTTGTTGAATGCGTAAAGCAGGTTCACGTCGGCGATACCGAACCCGCCGCCAACGTCATCAGTATCTGCGTAATATCCGACTTCGCCGCCGACACCGAGGCCACGGAAGAATGTCACTTCGCCGCCGCCGCCGACATGAACAAGCGCCCCATTGGAAAACCCTGTGCGCCCGCCTGCGCCCGCGACAACGTAGCCCCACCCCCGGCGGTCGTCGCCGGATTGGGCTAGGGCCGACCCCGCCATCAGTGCTGAAAAGAAAAATAGAAACAGTACTTTCTTCATTAGACTCCCTCTTATTATTTGGTTTGATGCCGAAGATGGGATACATTGCAAGACTGATGCCACCTAAATACCAGCAATTTTAGGGAAAATGGGCCGCGGGCGCATCACATCGCGCAGGAAAAAGTAGTCTATTGTCACGTCAATCTTGCATTCATGCCCGGAGAGCGATGAGTGCCCCCCGGCATGAATTCATTTTATTGTAGCGGCTGAAGAGGGTTTCTTATCGACCACCGGCCGGGTGTCGCCGTTTGCCACGCGCCAGCCCGTTGCGAAGATCATTCGCGATATGCGTTCCATCTTGTCAAAGTTTATCTTCTCAACGTCGTCGCTGGTCTTGTGGTAATCGCGATGAACGCCCGTGAAATAGAAGATGACCGGAACGCCGTGCTTCGCGTAGTTGTAATGGTCCGACCTGTAATAGAAGCGCTCGGGGTGGCGGTCGTCATTATACAGATAATCGAATCGCAGGCGGGCTGTCTCCGCGTTCGTCTGTTCGTTGATACTGTGCAGCTCGCTTGAGAGCTTGTCCGAGCCGATGACATAAACGGAGTCTTTATCCGTCAGAAATCTGTCGCGCGCGTCCTTATCGTTCCCGCCGCGGCTGCGGCCGATCATATCTATATTCAAATTAGTAACCATCTTTTCGACGGGGACGACCGGCTCATAATCCGCGTTATACTCTGAGCCGAAAAGTCCCAGCTCCTCCGCGGTGTGAAAGATGACAAGGATCGACCGTCTCGGCCGTGGCCCTGTCGCGAACGCCTGTGCTATCTCTAGTATCGCCACGGTGCCCGACCCGTCGTCGTCCGCGCCGTTATAGACTTCGCCGTTGTCGCTGGTCTTTAAATGATCGTAATGCGCGCTGATGACGACGTACTCATCCTTCAATTTCGGATCGGAGCCTTCGAGCAGGCCGACTACGTTTTGAGTCGTCGGGGCGTCACGGGAATCGACCGTAACCTTCACCTTCGCGCTCGCGTTAAGCGCCTGGGGCTTGACCGGTCTTCCGGCCGGCGAGGTGAGCAAAGATTCGGGCTGGCCTGTTGCCTTCGCGATAGCGCGAACAAGGTCCGGCCCCGCGAGAATCGACTGAACAGGTTTTCCGGCCGTGCTCTTTTTTATCGGAAGGCCAAGCTCCTGCTGGTTATCGAAATAGTTCCTCAACTGATTCCAGACCATGAGCTGTTGTGACGCCGGGATGATGATGATACCGGCCGCGCCCCGCGCCATCGCCAGGGTTTCCCATCTCTCGTCGGCGGGGACCCTGACGCTCTTTAGCGACTCCGGCGCTCCGGTGACGACGACCGCAATCTTGCCCTTCAAATCCAGTCCCGCAAAATCGTCGTGCCCGTTTTTCGGGGAAGAGATGCCGTAGCCGATGAAAACCAGCTCGCCTCCAAAGCTGAAATTTGTAGGCGGCTCCGACACAAACGACTCGCCATACTTGAACTGCTCGGTCTGCCCGCCGTTTGTGAGCTCGACGATGCTCTGAGGCTTATTCACGGTGCGATAAACGAGCGGCACTTTCTGAAAGAACGATCCGTCGCGCGCCGCCCCTCGATAGCCGTAGGATTCGAGCTGCGATGCGATGTAACGCGCCGCCACCAGAAGAGAGGGGCTGAATGTATAGCGCCCCCCAAGCTCGTCCGACGCCAGAAAGCTTAAATGCATCTTTAAATCGCGCGCGGTTATAGAGGAAGTGGCCTCGGCCGAGGGCAAGGGCAACGTAGAGCGCCGGCCGCGCCCAGAGATAAAATAGCCGCAACGGCAAACACGAGCAGGCGCTTTACCTTGAAAGTATTCATTCAAACTCCTCGACATTCAACGCGCGGCGGCCGCAAACGCGCCGCGCCGAGATAGAAGCGATCGATCTGGTCATTATCTAGTTTAACGGAGGGAGGTAAGCGCTGCCAAAGCCCTGTCGGCCCTGATCCCTATGCCCTCACCTGCCGGGCGAGCACGTTCCCAAGCTCGTCAACGGGACCGACTACTACTTCCGTAAGGTTCTCGGGGTCAATATACTCGCCCGCGACGCGCGCAATCTCGTCGCGCGTGATCGAGCGTATGATGTCAGGGTAGCGATCAAGGTAATCGAAGCCGAGGTCGTAGATTTCAGCTTCGATCAAAAAGTCGGCGATCTGCGAGTTCTTCTGGAAGTGGAACACAAAGCTCCCGGTCAAATAATCTTTGGCAACCTCGATCTCTTCCTGAGTCACCGGCTCGCGCGCTATACGCGCGATCTCTCCCTTCAGGCCCTCGATGGCGGGCCGCAGGTTATCCGGTGACGTGCCGATGTAGGCGATAAAGCGGCCGGGGTCGAGACCGGCGCTCGCCGTGATGTTGCTAAAGGTCGTGTACGCAAGCCCCATTTCGTCGCGCAGGATCCGTGGAATCCTCGACGTAAACCCCGGGCTCGATCCGAGTATCGTGTCCATGACAAGCAGCGCGTAATAGTCAGGGTTCTTCCGCCTGATGCCCGCGTGACCGATATATATGTTCACCTGTTCTTTCGGCGCGGTTACGTATCTGGTCACGGGCTCGGATTGCCGGGTGGGGACGGGGGGCTCGGGCAGGCTGAAATCTTGACGGCGCGGCCATCGCCCGAAGAGTCCTTCGACGCGCTCCTTGATCTCCTGCTTATCAATATCTCCGACGATTGACATCACCGTATTATTCGGGACGTAATGCCGATCGTAGAACTCGACAATGTCGTCGCGGGTCAGCGCCCTGACCGATTCCTCGTAGCCGATGGGCGGCCGGTGTTGCGGCGTGCCTTTGAATATAATCTCGTTGAACACGTCGGAGGCCTGCGTGCGCGGCACATCGAGCCGGGCCCTGATCTGGGCCGCGCGGCGCTCGATCTGCTGCTGCACCTTGTCGAGAGGGAAGCTGGCATTGATCAGCACGTCCGAGATCACGTCGAGTCCGAGCGCCGTGTCGCGCGAGATGAATATGCCCGCCGCGCCGCTCGACTGATAGTCGCCGAAGGTCGCGAGCCGCCCCCCGACTGCCTCGACCGTCTCGGCAATCTGATGGGATGTGCGCGAGGTCGTTCCCTCGTCGAGCAACTCGCCCGCTATGGACGCGAGGCCGGCCTTCTGGTCGGGCTCGTAGCGAGAGCCCGTCGAGACAACAGCGTTTATTGAAACCGCCGGCATCGAGTGATTCTCCGATAAAAGAAGCACAAGGCCGTTTGGTAGCTCAACGCGCTCAACGTCAAGCCTGGGCTGCTCGCCCCTTTTTACAGTGTGTTGAGCCACGTTAATTCTCTCCATCCGTATCGACGACCGCCATTACCTTGTCCGCATCATTCACCAGGTATCCTACGGTGCGGTTATCCTCGACAAAATATTTTGTCGCCACGCGGGCCACGTCCTCGGGCATCACCGCCCTTATGCGATCAAGAAAGTTTTCGAGAAACAGATAGCCGCGCGATTCGGGCGGGATATGCTTGCCGATTGCTATTGTCTCGTACTGGCCCAGCAGCATCGCCTGCTGCAACGGCTCTTCGTGGCTGAGCACGAGGTTCGATTCTATCTGCCGCTTCGCCTTCTCCAACTCCGCTTCCGACATCGGCTCGGCCTTCAACCGCTCTACTTCCTCGTGGATGGCCCGCTCGACATTTTCGAGCCTGGAGCCGGGTTTCAACTCCGCCTTGAAGTAGAAGAGGGACGGGTCCATGTGCGCATGGAAAGTAGCGTCGGCGGCGGTCACCGACTGGTCCGATTCGACGAGCCTGCGGTAAAGGCGCGAAGACTTCCCGGCCGAAAGTATCGACTCGATCACTTCCAGCACAAACGAGTCGGGATGGCCGACCTGCGGCACGTGATAGCCGATCAAGAGGCGCTCGACCGGCGTCTGCCTTTTGAGCTTCAGCCTCTTTTCCCCGCGCTGTTCCGGCTCGACCAGAGTCAGCGGCTCGACCGGCGGCCCTTCCGGAATACTGGCGAAAAGGGCCTCGGCCTTCTCCAGTACCTCGCCCGTATTGAAATCGCCGATTATCACCAGCGTGGCGTTTCGCGGATGATACCACTTATCATAGTACGCCTTCATATCGGCTCCCGAAGCCGATTCCAGGTCATCGACCCATCCGACCGTGGGCCAGTGATAAGGGTGCTGCCGGAACGCGGTCGCCCATACTTCATTTTCGAGCGCCTCCCATGGGCCGTCCAGATATATGCTCAACTCTTCCTCGACTACCTGCTTTTCGGATTCGAACTCCTCCTGAGCAAAGGTCGTGTTGCGCATGCGGTCGGCTTCTATCTCCAGGGCAACCTGCCAGCGATCCGAGGCGAAGTTAAAGTAGTAAGCGGTATAGTCGAGCCATGTGAACGCGTTATTAGCCCCGCCGTTTCTCACGGTGATAAGGTCGATCTCGCCCTTCCGGAGGTGGGCCGTCCCTTTGAAAAGCATGTGCTCCAGGAAGTGTGACTTTCCCGTCTGTCCCAGCTCTTCGTTTCGCGACCCGACGCGATACCACATCATCGTGGCGACGACGGGCCTGTCGTGAATCTCCTTGGTCAAGACCGTCAGCCCGTTCGACAGGCGAGCCCGTTGGACGCCCCTCGTCAGGAAAGAATGGCCTATCCCTTCGCCGGATGAATCTATATGAGTCTGTTCGAGTGTTGAATCCATATCCTAATTAATCTTCTCTCAATAAAAATGTCCCAAAGCGCATCGAGCATAATGCGAAGCAAAATTGTAGAAGTTATAAAGAAGCACTGTCAAACTTGGCGGGGCAAACCAAAAAGTGCGGGCGTTTCCTGTTTTACTGTGCCCGACAGTTATGATAGTTTCACGTGTGGTCCGTGCAAAGGTTTTCGAAGCGCACAACACCGAAACATTCTGGCCCGCCCCGGTTAGAGGAGGTCTCTTATGAACCTTCAAAAACAGTTCAATCGCTTTGCGGCGGTGATGCTGATAACTTTGATGCAAATGATCGTCTCGTTCGCACAGGCGCCGCCTTCGATACAGTTCTTCATGCCCGACGGGTCGCTGCCGACGCGCGAATTGCGATTTTCGCTGTCGAGCAATAACGGCAGAATAAACGACACATACTACACCGACTCCAAGGGGCGCTTTCTTGTCACAGCCAGCACCGGGCTGAGCCCGATCAACGGCTTTACGATCACGGTTCAGAGCGACGGCCGGTCCTTCGGCACCACGACCTATAACTATAAGACGCATGGCGCGACGACCATCTATCATTTGCAGATTTTCTTGAACCCGGTCGAGTCGGAGACGACCAAACCGGCCGGGGTGGTCAATCTGGCCGAATTTGACGCGCTCGCGCCGGAAGCGGCTCGCCAGGAATATGAATCGGGGATGGCGCTGCTCAGAGAAGGGAAGACCGATCAGGCCATTGTGAAGTTGAAGCAGGCCATCGAGCTTTTTCCGAAGTATTTTCGCGCGCTGAACGACCTCGGCGTTCTCTACATGAAGCAAAAGCAGAATAACGAGGCGGCCGAGACGTTTGAACAGGCCATCGCGATAGCCCCGCGAGTATATTATCCGAGGCTGAACCTCGGCATAATCCGCACACGTCAGGCGCGATATAAGGATGCGATAAAGATTCTTGAGCCGTTGCACAAAGAGAACCCTCAGCTTTCCGACGTCTCGATAGCGCTTGGCGACGCGCTGATGGCCGACAACAGGCTGGACGAAGCGGAGCGCCATCTGCGGGCCGCGTTCGAAGATAAAAAGATGAGCGATGGCGTGGCCGGGGACGCGCACTACAAGCTCGGGCTGCTGCTAAACAGAAAACAGAGGTTCGAGGAAGCGGTCAAGGAGCTGAGCGCCGCGGGCAAGCTTATTCCGAACTCGGCGCGCATTCATCTGCAACTCGGCGGGGCGTTGATGCAGATCAAGCGGCTCGACGAAGCCGAAACAAATCTGCTCGCCGCCTATCAATTAGGCGGACAAGGAGATGGGGGCGGCTCAGTTTTTGCTCGGGCAGGTCTATTTCCAGAAAGAGGATTTCGAGAAGGCGATGCGAGCATTTCGAGCAATACCTGATCGACGTTCCGCAAGCGCCCAACCGCGCCGAGGTGCAAGGGGTGATAGAGAAGATCAAGCTCGCGATAAAAAAATAAGTATTCACAATCCACACGCGTGCAAGAATAAAAAAGCCCCGGCTGATGGCCATCAGCCGGGGCTTGAGTCTTTTTGGACTGATGAGCCTTACTTGAAGTTCAGCCTGAGCTGGAACTCTATGAGGCGCCCGCCCGGGTCGTTCGTGCCCGAAACGGTGAAGTCGCGATATGCCTGGTCGGTCTGGCCGAATGCCGAGCCAATCGTGAGGGTGGATGCGGCGTTCAGGTCCGGGTCACGAATCAGTATTTGCGACTGGTTGAAGGCGTTCAGGAACTGAACGCGGAACTCGAAGTCCGTGTTCTCCGAGATGCGAGTCCTCTTCATCAGGTTGAGGTCCCAGCGCGAAGTCCACGGGCCATAGAGGAATATGCGATGGCCAAGCTGGCCCGGCGTGGTCGGCGGCCCGATGTATGGCGCATTCGGGTTGAGGTCCGCCAGCGTCTTGCCGCCGAGTTCGAATGCCGCGAGCGTGTTGTCGATAATGCTCTGCGGCAGCCAGAAGACGACGCCACGGCAGTTTCCGCCGCTGCTGTCGCATACGGTCGTCTTGCGAATCTTGATCTGCTTCTGCAAGCTCCTTGGTCGAGATGTTGTTAAGGACGACCCCGGATTCGCGGTTGTTAAACGTAAGGCGACCGCTCTGAAGCAGCAACGGCGTTCCGGACTGAATCCTGACGACGCCGCCTACCTGCCACCCTTCGAGCATCTTGCCTACGACCGGCACGTCGCCAGCGAAGCGGCGGCCGTTTCCGATCGGCAGTTCGTATATCCAGTCGAACTTGACGCTGTGACGGATATCGAACGGCGTCGGGCCTTTGTCATAGCCAAAGTCGCGCATCGTCGTCGGATTGAGCGCAACGGCGCTGCTGATGGCGTACATATTCGTCTGCGACTTGGCAAACGTATAGCTGCCCTGCACGAGCAGCCCGCTCGACAGCCTGCGACGAAGTTCAGCCTGGAACGCGTGATAGTTGCTGTCGCCCGCGTTATCCATGATGAAGGCGCCGGTCGGGGACCGCGGGTTGGCCACGAAGAAATTCGAGAGCGTGATGTTCACGTTCGGATTATTCGGGTCCGGGAGGGTGATGGACGGAACGAGACCGGCGGCGATAAGCCTATCCATTCGGGTCACGTTCTGAGCGATGTTGGCGGCCAGGCGACCCGCTTCGCCTCGGCTGATGGTCGTGGCGAAAGTGATGTCGTTGGTGGTGCCGAGCGCGGTTCGGATGATCGGGATGTCCCGCTGGCCGGGCAGCCCGGTGCTTCCGAAGTTGTTGCTCGCGGGGTTTGCCAGCGCGCGCGATGCGCAGGTTCTCCATCGCGATGTTGAATTCGCCGAGGAATCCGTTCTCGAATATGTTGACTTCGCCGATCTCGTACTGCCGCCACAGGCGCGTGCCGTGGTTGCCGACGTAGCGCAGCTCAATCGCGGTGTCTTTGGTCAGCTCTCGCTGGAGTCCGAAGGTCCACGACTGAACATAGCCGGTCCTGAGATTATCGTTGAAGTCGTTGATCGAAGCGCCCGAGCGCGCCGTGAGCGGGAAGACCGGGTCGGGTGGCGTCAGGAAGGGGAAATTCCCGTCCCTTAGCAGACGACTGCCCGCCGGGCCGAACTCCGTCGGAGTAGTGCCCGGGCTTGCGCTGAGCGAGACAGCCGCGCCTTCGTTAGCGCCGAACATGCTGGTGAATGCGTTGAAGCCTTCTCGCACGAAAGAGATCGAGTAGCCGCCGCGAAGGACCGAGCGGCCCTGGTCGCCGAAGATATAACCCAATGGACCCCATTTAAGTTCCGGGGACCAGGCGAAGCCGACGGAAGGAGCGAAGTCATTGTATTGGTTATTGAACGCTTTCTCGCCTTCTTCCAGCAGGCGGAACTCCGTATGCGTGCCTTCGAATACGCCCGGCTTGAAGAGGTTGCCGCGGCCCGACACGCCGAATATGCCATCCACGCCGGTCCTGGTGTAGACGAGATTGTCATTTACCGGCGAGGGCGCGAATTCCCAGCGCAGCCCGCCCGACAGCGTCAGGTTGGGCCGCACCTTCCACGAGTCCTGGGCATAAAGACCAAGCTCGTTCTGGTGATTGCGCGCGGTGACGGGAACCTGCTGGAAGTTCCTGTCATTCTCGTCGAACGACGCAGACCCGGTAGTCGAGCTTATTCGCCCGGTGAGCAGCGCGTAGAGCGCGGATGCGTCGCCGCGTTGCGTTGCGTTGCTTCCGGGGAAGTTACCGGCCGTGAATATCGAGGTGCCGCCGGTATTGATCGGGTCGCCGGCCGCTATGCCGAGCGTTATGCCGGGGACGACTTGCCGGCCGACATCCTGAGTAAAGGACGCGACGCGGGTGTATTCGACGCCGAAGTTCAACGCGTGCGCGCCCTTCAACCAGTTGAGGTTGTCGGACAGCGTTTTGACCGGCGTATTGCGCCGCGACGAAGTGCTGCGCGAGAAGAACCCGCTGGTGATCGGGACGCTGACCGCGAACCCGCCAAACTGATTGAATAAGCCCGGCGCGAACTCGCGAGTGAAGACCGATGTGCCGTTACCGGATGAGGTCAGTCGAAGTTCGTTTACTATGCGGTTGGTGATCGTCCAGCGCTCGGCCAGCGCGAACGTGAAGTTGTTACGGTAAATGCTCCCGGTGATTCCCGGTGAGCCGACCACTATCCCCGAACCCGGATAGATGTTGAGCTGTGTGTTCACACCATCGGGGTCAGAGAAATAGTGTTGATAATTGTGGACGAACTCAACCGAGTGCTTATCGGTTACGTTGAAGTCCAGTCGGACGGTCGGGAAGCGCCGGATGTTGCGGCCCGGGTCCTGGAACGCCAGGTCGAGCCTGTTGAAGTCATTGACCGTGTCAATGCGGCTTTGAAGAACGCCCTTATGAGCGGCTTCGTCAACAAGCCCGAGCGCGTTTGCAATGGTCGGATCTATCGTGCTCGTATAGGTGCGACCGCCCGCGCCGCGAGCCGCCAGCGCTAACAGGTCAACCGTTCGAATGGTACCGCCGGTGTCGCGGTAGGTGAATATTCCATTGCGCGCCGCGTCGGTCAGGACCGTTCGCGTTGGCGAGTCGTACGTCTGCGGGAGGCGGAACTCCTCGATGTTTATGAAGAAGAACGCCTTGTCGCGGCCGTTGAAAATCTTCGGGATGACGATTGGCCCGCCGACATTGCCGCCGAATTGATTCAAGATCATGAAGTCGCGCGGCAGCCCGTCGATCTGGTTGAAGTAGTAATTCGAGTTGAGCGCGGTATTGCGGTGCTGCCAGAAGAGGCCGCCGCGATAATCGTTCGTGCCGCGCTTGGTGACGAAGCGAATCTGGACCGCGCCGCCGGCCGCGCTCTCGGATCCGGGCGTGGCGGTAGATACGGTCACTTCTTCGACGGCATCGGATTTTGCCTGCGTGCTGGTGAAGAAGCCGTCGGAAGATTTCAGGAAGTTATCCTGAATATTCGCGCCGTCGAGCGATATATTCAGCGAGCCCTTCGGGAGCCCGTTTACCGACGACGTTCGCGGCGCGCCGGGCGTCTGTATGCCGGGCAGCGTAAGCACGAGCTGCATGGCATCGCGCGTCGCCCACGGAAGCTCGCCTATCTGCCGGCCGACGATTGTCGAAGCGACGTTTGCGCTTTCAGTCTGTATGACGCTACCGCCGCTGGTGATGACCACCTGCTCGGTTGCGCCGCCGACCTCAAGCGTCGCGTTGACCGTCTGGACCGTGCCAAGGTCGACCTTGACGTTCTGGACCACGGTCGACTTGAACCCGCTCGATGTGATGGTGACCGTGTAGGTGCCGGGTTGCACCGAAGGTATAGACCATGAGCCGTAATCGTTTGCAATAACCTTTAGCTCTGCGCCTGTCTCGTCGTTTTTGGCAACGACTTGAGCATTAGGAATTGCTGCGCCTTGTGAGTTTACGACCGAGCCCGCCAGACGCCCCGATGTTGTCACCTGTGCCGGAACCGTGGATGTGATCAGCGACACGATGACTAGGAGCAAGCCTATCTGGCTTGTGAACCGCTTTCTCATAGCATCCTCCTCAGACCAAAAAAAGCAGGTCATTTTTGTGAGTGAAAGTGAGCGAATACTGAGGTGACGAAAACCAGGCTGCGGTGTGCCCGTAGCCTTTTCTGCAACTTTAGATCAGCTTTTGAGCGTCTTGTACGGTTGCTTATGGTTTCCGATGGCCGCAATTTACATCCGTTCCATCAAGAACACAAGCAAAAAACTGCAAAATAGTCCGTGGAGATTCCTCAAATGTCACCGAGCCCGGCCCGCGCGATGGTAAAAACGCTTACGCGGGCGGCCCCGGCATCGAGCAAAGCCTCGGTCGCGGCGCTTACGGTGCTGCCCGTGGTCAGCACGTCGTTGACGAGCAACACGGACGCGCCGGATATGGCGCGCGGCCTCGCCACTCTGAACGCTCGACTCACAGACCTCTTGCGATCGGCGAGATCAAACCCGGCCCGGTGCATCTCGGTCTGCTTTACGCGTTCAAGGCTTCGCTCGGCGAGCGAGAGATTTAGCGGGCGCGCGATGGCTCGCGCTATCAGTGTTGCCTGATTAAACCCTCGCGCGCGCTCTCGGGTTAGGTGAAGCGGCACGGGGACGATTACATCCGCGTCGAGCGCCTGACGATGCGTTAAGAACGTCTCGGTGATGAGCGCGCGCAGCCGCCTGCAAATGTGTGGGTTTGATTTCAGGAAGATTATGTTCGACTTGATCGCCCCGGAATAGGTGCCGCATGCGCGGGCGGCGTAAAAGTTAAAAATCGAACAGGCGCGACATGCCCTGAAACTTTCAAGGGGAGCGCCGCAGCGCGCGCAAGTAGGGTCCGCAAGCATCCGGGTGATCTGAGGGTCGAGCCAGCACCCCTTACAGGTGACTCCGTCGTCGAGCGATTCTATTGGCGCGTTGCATACAAAGCACTGGGCGGGGAAGGCGAGGGAGGCAAAAGCGTCTAGGACTTTACTGAATGGCCGCGACGGCATTAAAGCTCCTCGGAGGAAGGGCCGAGCTAATTGTCAGTTATGAGCAGTATCTTTTCAAAGGGTCCCTGGTTATCAATTCCGGTTGTTACCTCTCATTCTCGTTAAGGAGTCCCTGTTCGACGAGCTCCTGGCACCGGATGCAATGGGCAGTCCAGGGTATGGCGTCAAGTCTTTTGGCGCTTATCTCCTCGCCGCAGTTGACGCACTCTCCGAATGTTCCCTCGGAGACCCTGTCAAGCGCCTCCTCTATCAGACGAAGCCTGTTGCGCTCGGTCGTGCTTTGAGAAAAGAGCAGCTCTTTCGTGTAAGAGTTCGATGCCTTATCGGCCGGGTCCTGACTCACGTCGCGGTCAGCCTCGCGCCCATAATCCTCAGTCCTCTCGACCATCCCGAGCAGCGTGTTGCGTTCCTCCACAAGCCTGGCTTCGTACTGTTTCAGTTTCTTCTTATCCATCTAGACTTTCTTACCCTCTCTTTCTATCTCCTTTTCCCAACCCCTTGCTCGCTTTGAGCGGCATCACTTCTGGTACGGCAGATCATGTATCATGGCGAACGCCCTATAAATCTGCTCGACCAGCAACACCCGCGCAAGCTCGTGCGTCAGCGTCATCTTTGAAAGCGCCAGGACTAAATCGCCACGGCCCCTGACCGAATCGGAAAGCCCGCCATGGCCCCCGATCACGAACGTGAGCTGCTTGGTGCCGACCAGGCGATGGCGCTCTATCAGGTCTGCGAACTTCATAGAGTCGAACTGCTGCCCGCGTTCGTCAAGCACGATCACGTATGGATCGGACGCTGCTCGCTGAAGCAAGTCTTCTCCCTCTTTTTCAACGATCTTGCGTGCGTCCTGTCCAACGTCATTACGGTCGCGAATTTCGACGACCTCCACGCCCGCGAACCGGCGTACGCGCTCTATGTAATCCTCGACCAGCTCTTTGACCGCGGCGCGTTTTGTCTTGCCTACCCATACGAACCGCAGCTTCATTTCAGTTTCTAATACCTCTAACTCTGCCCCGCGTGGTTCGCCTTGAGCTTGCCCAGGTTGTACCGCCGAATCTTTTCGTAAAGGTTCTTGCGGCTTATGCCTAGTATCTGCGCCGCCCGCGTCTTATTTCCACGCGTGTACTCAAGTATCTCTCTTATATAAACCGCCTCAAGCTCCGCAAGCGACGGCTTGTGCGTTCGGGAGTGCATAAACCGCGCGGCCGACCTTAAATAATCCGGCAGGTGCTCGGGGTCTATCCCCTCTCGGTTAGTCGCAAGCACACCATGTTCTATGATGTTTCTAAGCTCCCTGACATTGCCCGGAAAGTCGTAATTGGCCAGTATTTGTAGTCCCTCGCGTGAAAGGTGCAGCCCCGTGCGCCCGCTGCGGGCCGCAAACTGCCGTATAAACTGCTCGGCAAGCTGCGGAATGTCCTCGACGCGCTCAAGCAGCCTCGGCATCTCTATGGTGACTACGGCGAGCCTGTAATAGAGGTCATCGCGGAAAGAGTGCGCGCGCACCGCCTCTTTCATCTCGATATTGGCAAGCGCGATAATTCGGACGTTGATTTTGATCGGCTGCTTGCCGCCCAGCCGCTCAAAGCTTCGTTCTTCGATCACCCTGAGCAGCTTCGCCTGCGAGGAAGGGCTGAGGCTTGCAATCTCGTCGAGCACGAGCGTGCCGCCCTCGGCCGCCTCGAAGCGACCGGCTTTTGAATCGCTCGCCCCGGTGAACGCGCCCCTCTCATAGCCGAACAGCTCCGATTCCAATAGCTCTTCGGGAAGCGCCGCGCAGTCTATCTTTACGTATGGCCTTTCGCGGCGCGAGCTTTTTTCATGGATGGCGCGAGCCACGGCGTCCTTGCCCGTACCCGATTCGCCGAGCACAAGCACATTGGCGTTTGTGGCCGCCACCCTATCGATCAGTTCCGCGACCCGCTGCATTGCCGGAGAGTCTGTGACCAGCTTCATATACCGTCCTTTATCGATCCGCTACCATAAACCGCGGGGGCAGTCCATTCGGCCTGAGCCTTTCGCGAGCCTTCAAGCCTCGTCCTTTATCTCTCGGCGCTCGGCGTCGCGCCATAGCCTCTCGAGGTCATAAAACCTGCGCGACGCGCTGCTGAACACATGCACGATGAAATCGCCGTAGTCTAGCAGAATCCATTCTGCGCTGCTATAGCCTTCCGTGTGTAGCGGGCGCTTGCCGGCCGCGCGAAGGTGCTCCTGCACGGCGTCCGAGATTGCCTGCACCTGCCGGGGGTTTGTCCCCGTGCAGATCAGGAAGAAATCCGTAAACGACGCGATCTTTCGCAGATCGAGCACGACCATATCGGTCGCTTTTCTTTCTCCGGCCGCCTTTGCCGCGGCCATTACCGCCTCTTCCGGTTCGAGCACCGCGCGTTCCGGCTGTTCAGGTTCTTCTTCTGCGCTTCGACCCATTAAATTATCACCGATACAACTCATATTTTTCGATGTAATCGCCCACGAGCGGCGGCACCAGATGGCGGTACTGCTCGCCGGCGCGCACGCGCCGTCTGATGTCGGTTGACGATACATCCTTATTAACAAAATCCGCCAGATAAATCCGGCAGCAGGCCGGCGAGTCTTCTAGCCCCGTTAAATCTTGAGCCCCGCGCCCCCTCAGGTCAACAGTATTCCCCGCAATCCACGCAGGCAGGGAAGCCGTGTCTATCTTATAACCTGGTCTCGTAATCACTATGATGTTTGTGCTCGAAACCAGCCTCTCCGGCTCGCGCCAGCTCGCCAGGTCTTCATAGGAATCTGCGCCCATCACAAAAAAGAGCCTCGCCTCGTCGCCGCACATCTTTCTAAGCTCCCGAATCGTCTCGACGGTGAACGGCCTTTCGGGAGCCTCCATCTCAATGGACGAAACCGTCACGCCTTTTTCATCAAGCGTCGCGAGGGCCGCCATCGCGTACCGATGGAAGGCGCTGGAAATCTCGTTCCTCTGTTTGTGAGGCGGTCGGTGGGCCGGTATCAGAAGAAGCCTGTCTAGTCTGAATCTCTGAGTGACAGCGCGCATGACTTCCAGGTGTCCGTTATGCATCGGGTCGAAGGTCCCTCCGTATGCTCCTATGCGACGCCCACTCATAATCTATATCACGGGCTCGAGACCGCGGCCTCCCGGCTCGTCGGGCGCAGCTCGTCGATCTTTTTGCCCAGCGCGGTGATCAACTGGTTTATGCCCGCCCCGGTGACGGCCGATATCTCAAGCATCTCAAGCCCGCGCTCACGGCAAAACTCCCGGAGCCGCTCGACGCGTTCGGGGTCGTCGAGCGCATCCATCTTCGAGGCGACAACCATCTGGGGCTTTCCTAGCAGGTCCGCTTTATAAAGCTCCAGCTCGCGCCCGATGGTAAGAAAGTCTTCCACAGGGTCGCGATCCGTCGAGGATACGTCAATCACGTGCAAGAGCAGCTTCGTCCGCTCGACGTGTCGCAGAAACTCAAGACCGAGCCCGGTTCCCAGATGCGCGCCCTCTATCAGCCCTGGAATGTCGGCAACGACAAAAGTCTTATAATCGCCGTAGGAGACGACCCCCAGGTTCGGCTCAAGAGTTGTGAAAGGATAGTCGGCAATCTTCGGGCGCGCCGCGGATATGCGGGAGATCAGCGTCGACTTGCCAACATTGGGAAACCCGACAAGGCCGACGTCGGCTATGAGCTTCAACTCCATCTGAAGCGCCCTGGTCTCGCCAGGACGCCCGTCCTCGTGATAGCGAGGCGCGCGGTTAGTCGAGGTGGCGAACTGCGCGTTGCCGCGCCCTCCCCGCCCCCCGGCGGCGACGACAATGCGTTCGCCCGGCGTGGAGAAATCATGGACCAGCTCGCCGGTCTCCGCGTCCGTCACGAGCGTCCCGGTCGGCACAAGTATGACAACGTCTTCGCCGTCGCGGCCGTGGCATTTGCTGCCTTCGCCGTGCCCGCCGCGGTCCCCTCGGAACTCTGGATTAAAACGGAATTGCAGAAGAGTGTTTAGCTGATCGGTGGCTTCCATATAGACCGTGCCGCCGCGCCCGCCGTCGCCCCCCGAGGGGCCGCCCCGCGGGACAAATTTCTCGCGGCGAAACGCCGTGACGCCGTTGCCCCCATCGCCGCCCCTCACCACAATCCTGGCTCGGTCTAAGAACTGCATTTTTCAAGCCGGCGGCAGGGGGCGAAGAGCGCCATCGGTCAAGTCTTACGCCTGCCGCTTAGAGCCTACTGCTGCGGATAGACGCTTATGAACTTTCCCTTGCGCCCCTTCTCTTCAAACTTCACGAGGCCGGTTACGAGCGCAAACAGCGTGTCATCTTTGCCGCGGCCGACGTTTGTGCCGGGCTTAAACCTGGTCCCGCGCTGGCGCACCAGTATCTCGCCCCCGTTGACCAACTGGCCGCCGAAGCGCTTTACGCCGAGACGCTGCGCGTTCGAGTCGCGGCCGTTGCGCGAACTGCCAACACCTTTTTTATGTGCCATAAATCCTCTTGAATGATCCGACTACTCGGAGTCCCCGCCGATTGACTCGATGCGCACCGCAGTAAAGTTCTGCCGATGGCCGTGCTTTTTCTTATATTGCTTACGGCGCTTTTTCTTAAAGACGATCACTTTCGGGCCGCGCCCGTGCTCGACGACGGTTGCCGTCACACGGCTCGCCCCGATTTCAACGCTGTCGCCCGTAGAAGAAAGCAGCGCGTCAATCTCAATCGAATCTCCCACTTCCGCGTTTATCGAGGGGACTTTAACGACCTCTCCCTCGCTGACGCGAAACTGTTTACCCCCGCTATGAATAACAGCATATGCCACGGTTAGCTTCCTCCAAAAAAATGCTCTTGACGAAAGTCTAAGATTATAGCGGCCGATTTTGCGCGATGTCAACTTGTGCGAAGCAAAAGAGATATGCTCTTGCCCGCATGGCGCGCGATCAATCGCGTCATGTAGAATTCCAAACTGCGACTCCAGGGCGAGCAGGAAAGGATGTGATATGAGAATTCTGGTATGCGATGGCCTCGAAAAGACCGGCGTCGAGATTCTGCGCGCCGCCGAGGGCGTCACGGTTAACGAGCGGCCCGACATTTCGGCAGATGAGATCGCGAGGGTGATCGGCGATTACGACGCGGTCATCGTCCGCAGCAAAACAAAGATCACCGCCCAGATCGTCGAGAGGGCGGCGGCTCTAAAGGTCGTGGGCCGCGCCGGGACCGGCGTTAACAACATCGACGTGGGCGCGGCGACCAGACACGGCATTGTCGTTATGAACGCCGCCGCCGGCAACACCGTAACGACGGCCGAGCATACTTTCGCGATGCTTATGTCGCTTTCGCGCCAGATTCCGCAGGCCGTGGCCTCGACAAGGTCAGGCCAGTGGGAGAAGACGAAGTTTCTGGGCGTCGAATTGTTCGGCAAAACGCTCGGCATCATAGGCCTGGGTCGAATAGGCTCGGCCGTGGCTGAAAGGGCTCGGGCGTTCGGGATGACCGTGCTGGCTTTCGACCCCTACTTCACACCCGAGGCGGCGCGCGATCTTGGCATCGAACTGGTCCCGCTCAAGCAAGTGCTCGCGGGCGGCGATTTCATAACCGTTCATACGCCGTTTACCGAAGAGACTCGCGACATCATAAACCGCGAAGCCATAGCCCTCATGAAGCCCAACGTAAGGATCATAAACTGTGCGCGCGGCGGCCTGGTTGACGAACAGGCGCTTGCCGAAGCGATAATTGAAGGGAGAGTCGCCGGGGCGGCGCTCGACGTATTTGAGCAGGAGCCGGTCTCGCCTTCAAATCCGCTGCTCTCTCTCGATCAGGTTATAACGACGCCGCACCTCGGCGCTTCGACCACGGAAGCGCAGTTGAACGTAGCCACGCTGATCGCCGAACAGGTGCTTGACTATTTAAAAAACGGGACGGTGCGCGGCGCGGTGAACTTTCCGGCCGTCTCTGCAGAAACGCTTGCGGTCATCGGCCCGTACATCACTCTCGGCCAGAAGATCGGGCTCTTTCAGGGGCAGGTATTCGGCCACGACCTGCGCGAGATAGAAATATCCTACTCGGGCGAAGTCACCGAGTTCGACACAAAGCCGGTTACGCAGGCGATAATCGCCGGGTTGCTCAGCCCCGTAATCGAGCGAGTCAACATGGTGAATGCATCCATAGTGGCCGAGCAGCGCGGGATAAAAATCAGCCAGTCACAATCGAGGCGGGCGCAGGATTTCGCGAGCCTTATCAGGGTGAAGGCCGTGACTGCCGAGCGTGAAAGCGAGGTTGCCGGCGCCATATTCGGCCGGCGCGACGCCCGCATAGTAAGAATAAACGGCTTTAATCTGGAAGCGATCCCAAACGGTCACATGCTCTTCTTATTCAACCGCGACCTTCCGGGCGTCCTCGGTCGCATAGCCACCTACATCGGCGAGCAGGGCGTAAACATTTCGCGCCTCTACCTGGGGCGAAAAAAGATCGGCGAGAGCGCGCTCGCTCTTATTCAAATAGACGAGCCGATGCCCGAAAGCGCGCTCCGCGGGCTGATGGAAGTTCAAGACGTGATATCGGTCAAGCAGGTGAAGCTTTAGGGTGTTTTTTCGCTTCGTCTTATCTCGTTCACCAGCAGATGCGCCTGACGAGTAGGTTCCGGTATGCGGTATTTTGATTTTGATGCCGGCCGCGAATCGAATAGAGAGTCCGTGGCCGTAGGCGGTTGATAGCCCTTTACGCATTTGAGAGTCAGACCAATTGCGCCTTCAAGATCGATGCGGTTTCCGACAGAGACATAGACCGGCGCGACGTTATCTTTAGTCCTCACGGCAGCGCCCACAATCTCTCCCCTGTGTTCCATGAGCGAGTAACTGCCCGCCTCTTTTTCGGGCTCGTCGTACTTGCCTACGAGCACCGTCTTTGCGCATCCGAGCGTGGGCGAGCCTGTGAGCAGGCCGAAGTGGCAGGCTATACCGAACCTGCGCGGGTGAGCCAACCCCTGGCCGTCGAGCATCACGACGTCGGGGCGCGTTCCTAATTGCTCCCACGCTTCGAGCAGAGCGGGGGTCTCCCTGAAAGAGAGCAGTCCTGGAACGTAATCAAACTGCGCCTTCGTCACCACCGTCGCGCGGTTGACAATCTCAAGCTCGGGGAGTTTCAAAACTACGATCCCGGCATAAACAATATCTGAGAACCTGTTGAACGAGATATCGCATCCGGCGACGAGGCGGGCTTCTGTCTTTAGCGGCTCGATGATGACCTGATGTCGCAACTCCTTTTGAAGCTCGACGGCCTCACTCCTCGAAAGGTTCCATTCATGAATCTTTTGGTAATCCATTCAGGCTTGCCTGCGAACAGTCTCATTATTGCCGCTCGCCAGTGTGACCTCGACGGCAAGCCTGACCGCCTCGACCAGCGTCTCGCGCGAAAGACTCGGGAAATCGATCTTCTTGTTGACGGTCTGCTCGTGCATGTAAGGCAAGTGTATAAAGCCCGCCGTCGTCGGCAGGGATTCCGTAGAAATGCAGTGCATCACCGAATAGAAAAGCCGGTTGCACAGATAGGTTCCCGCGCTGTTTGAAATGTCGGCGGGTATCGCGTGCCGTGTAAGCCTCGCGACTATCGCGCGCACGGGCAGGGTAGAAAAGTACCCGACGGGTCCGTCTTCGACTATGGGTTCGCCGGCGGGCTGGTTGCCCGCCTTATCAGGTATCCGATAATCGTCAACGTTTATGGCGACGCGCTCCGCGTTGACGCGAAAGCGTTTGCCCGCCTCGCCTAGCATGATGACGTGATCGGGCCTGTAGCTTCGCAAATCTTCGAGCGCCATCTCTATCGCGCGGAAACGGTTGACCGGCAGTATCATTGTGTGAAGCTCGGCGTTCTTGAACTCGACTCCTTCGAGCGTGCGCGCCGTCTCTAACGAGGGGTTAAGGGTTTCGTCGTTGAAAGGCTCAAAGGCCGTGAGCATCAGTCTCTTCATTTATCCCACCTGCTAATCGATTTGACCCTTCGAAATAGATAATAGCACTACTTCGTTCCGCCGGAATACGTGGCGAGATATACGCCCGCCAGAACGAACGCGCCGCCAACAAAAGTCGAAGCTGGCGGGGTCTGGTTGAAAAAAATATAGGCAAGCACGCTTGCAACGACAGGCTCACCCAGGAATGCGAGAGATATGGCCGAGGGCCGCACATGCTTGATTGCCCAGTTAAAGACCGTATGTCCGAGTATTGTCGGCACAATCGCGAGCGCCGAAAAATAGGCCCAGACAACCGCGGGATACGGGAAGAGCGGGGCTTCGGTAGCAAGCGCCCACACGAGCAGCAGCGCGGCGCAGACGGCATACAGAGGGGTGACATACCCGAGCAGGCTCAGCCGGGCGCGCGCCTTGCGCCCGACAATGAAATATCCGACGACCGCGAGCGCGCCAAGCACCGCAAGCGCGTTGCCGAGCAACGAGTCTCCACCCGCGCCAAGATTCACGTCGCTGATCGCCTCGCGGCTTATGATTACCATCCCGATCATGCCGATAAATGTGCCGATGATGCTGAGCCGCGAAGGCCGCTCTCCGAGAAAAGCGTAAGAGGCGATGACGACGAAAAGCGGGTGACTGTTTACGAGCACTACCGATGTAGAGATGGGGATGTATTTTAGCGAAGTGATCCACGCGCCGAAATGGACCGCGAGGCAGAAGCCGCCCGCGACGAGCATAGCTATCTGGCGTCCGCCGAGTGATCTGATCTCGCCCGCCTTCATCGTTATTGCCGCGGGAAACAGTATCGCCGTCGCTATCGCCATGCGGTAGAAGGCAATCGGTATGGGCGCCACCTGCAACTGTTCGAGCTTTGTTATAAAGATAGAAGAGAAGGCGAGCGCGAGCACCGCGAAACCCATCGCGGTCAGCACTCTTCCCGTGGCTTCGGAATCAACCTTTTTGGCGGAGGGCTGAGTCATGCTACGAAAGCCATTATGCGGAAAGGCGGCCATCTGTCCAGTTACGGCGGGACCCGGTGATAAAAAGGGTGTCGTTTGGAGTGCGGCGACAAGTCACCGCGTCAAAAAGCTCCGAGCGTGTCGGAGCACTCCATAATCCTCTCATTAACACATTATTCCATCACTACCGATTTCAGTGAACCCGAATCCTGGTCGTGCGTTTCCTACATGGAAAACATGTATGCTTGCGTGAAGCTTGCGCGAGGTGTTAATAAATTCTATTTACTTGTTATCGCCTCAGGGTGCTAATCATAATGCGTAAGTGAAAGGATGTCAGTTTAAATGTACAGGAGATTCATAGTAATTCTGGCTCTGGCTTTATCCGTCAGCGGCTGCGAGACGCGCGGGGCCGGCGACACAAAACGGGAATGGTAATGGCAACGGCAATGCTAACGAATCAGTCTTTCTGCAACCCACGCTCCCGACGCCGAACACGCGGCCCGACCCGAACTTTAAGCCCTGTAACCCGTACTTCCCGCTTATGCCGGGCGCCACCGCGCGGTATGTACTAAACTATCCGAGCGGGCTTGTCGTGGATATGACGGTCGCCTATAGCAAGACTGATGATCCGAGCATCGTGGTCGAGAACGCAACACTTCTGGATCGACAGGGCGGGTTGCAGATCGCGCAGACTATTGAGCGCAGATATAAATGCGACGGCGAAAACGTCCTGATTCTCACCGAAGAGACGAAGAGCAAGATCGAAGCTAATGTCTCGACTTCATTATTCAAGTACAGAGAGAACTCAGTGATAATGAAGCCGCCAGCGGACCTGGCAATCCCTGGCTCGACCTGGACCTACGGCTATTACAGGACGACCGAGATACCCGGCGTAGCCGTCGAGAAGCCCGATACGCCCATGATCATCACGCTTGCAGTCGGGGGCGAGGAAGATTTGACGGTGGGACTCGGCAAGTTCCGCGCGTTAAAGATCGTCAGGAAGGTCAACCAGAACACGGTCAATGATTTTTACGTGCGCGGGCTAGGGCTGGTAAAGCGTATTGCGGCCGAAGGCACAATAACCGAGCTTAAGGAATACAGCGGCCTTAAGCCTATGCAGTAGAACCCGCGACAGGAGTAACACATGAACAGCCCGAAAATTGAGGTCGTCAATCCGGCCGCCCTCGCCGAACCGAAAGGCTACAATAACGGCATGTCCGCGGTCGGCGGAAAGCTCCTCTTTATAGCCGGTCAGGTCGGGTGGGATCGGGAGCAACGGTTCATAAGCGACGACTTCGCCGACCAGTTTGCTCTCGCGCTCGAAAACGTTGTCGCGGTCGTACGCGAGGCGGGCGGCGAGCCTTCCCATCTTGTCCGCCTGCTGATCTTCGTGACGGACAAAAAAGAGTACATAGCGCAGGTGAAAGATATAGGCGTCGCCTACCGGCAGTTGATGGGTAAGCATTTCCCCGCGATGTCGCTGGTCGAGGTCCGCAGCCTGCTCGAAGACCTCGCGAAAGTAGAGATCGAGGCCATCGCCGTGATACCGGAGCAGGCCGAGAGCCAGCCCAATCCCGGCAGTGATGGGAAGTGAAGGATAGATTGTGATTCAGCCGAAGAGCTTCCATTACGAAGAGCGCGGGCCAATCGCGATAATGACCTTTGACCGCGAAGAGCGGTTGAACTCGCTGACGTTTGAAGTCTATCGCGAGCTGACCGACACATTCGCGGCCCTGCGGTCGCGGAGCGAGGTTCGCGCGGTCGTCATCACCGGGCGGGGTCGCGGCTTCTGCTCGGGCGGCGATGTCGAGGAAATAATAGGCGAGCTTTTCAAGCGCGACATGGCCGGGCTGCTCGATTTCACAAGGATGACGTGCGACCTGATAAGGAATATTCGAACGCTTGAAAAGCCGGTCATCGCCTCGCTCAACGGGACCGTCGCGGGCGCCGGCGCGGTCATCGCGCTCGCCTGCGATTTGCGGATCGCGTCCGAAAGGGCGAAGATAGCATTTCTCTTCACAAAAGTAGGGCTCGCGGGCGCCGACATGGGCGCGGCCTACCTGTTGCCGCGGGTCGTGGGACTGAGCAAAGCGACCGAGATGCTGTACACCGGAGATTTCGTGAGCGCGGCCGACGCCGCGCAAATCGGTCTCTACAACAGGGTCGTTCCGGCAGAAGAACTCGAATCCGAAACCATGCGCTGGGCGGAGCGGCTTGCTTCGGGGCCTGCGTTTGCGCTGGGTATGACGAAGGCTGCGCTCAATCGTGAAATGCACATGAGCCTGGAACAGGCTCTGGAAGCCGAAGCTGAGGCGCAGGCCATCTGCATGCTGAACCCCGACTTCCGGGAGGCGTTCGAGGCGTTTACCGAGAAACGGGCGCCGGAGTTTAATCGGAGCTTGAATGATGAATAGCTCGCGACGGGAGTGTTAATGTCATTTGGTATTCCACCGACGGACGACGGGCCGCGGCTTACGTACGGCGGCTATTTAAAGGTCAACGAATTAATATCGCTACAGCGGTTGCTATCGGACCCGACCCGGCACGACGAAACGCTGTTTATCATAATCCACCAGACGTACGAGTTATGGTTCAAGCAATTGCTCCACGAGATCGACGCCATCGTCGAGCGACTCTCCAACGGCGAGACGCTGGCGGCCCACCGGCTGCTGAGGCGGTGCATAGAGATTCAGCGCGTGCTTGTCAATCAGGTGGCCGTGCTTGAGACGATGACCCCGATGGATTTTCTCGCCTTCCGCGATCACCTTCTGCCGGCGAGCGGATTCCAGTCTCACCAGTTCCGCGAGCTTGAATTCGTATCGGGGCTGAAGAATCGAAGGTTTCTGAAGAACTACGAGCAGGGGACCGAGGAATATGCGAAGCTCGTGCAGCGGCTTGAGCAGCCCTCGCTCGGTGACGCCTTCTTCGTCGCGCTGAGGCGGCGAGGGTTCAACCTGCCCGAGAGCACCGAAGACCAGGACGAGGCTTCGCAGAAGGCGGCTTACGACGCCAGGGTGCAGGAGCTTGTCAGGCTTTATGAGGATGCCGATAGCCATTATGATCTTTTCCTTCTGGCCGAAAGCCTGATCGAGTATGACGAGATGTTTTCGCTCTGGCGGCTGAGGCATATCAAGATGGTCGAGAGGATGATCGGCAGCAAGATGGGCACGGGCGGAAGCGAAGGCGCGTCTTACTTGAAGAAGACCATCGAGCGAGACTTCTTCCCGGAACTCTGGGAACTGCGCACGCGTCTCAGTAAAAAGTCAGGAGAATACTAAGCGATTTTGGATTTTAGATTTTGGATTTTGGATTGGGAACCTGTCCGGTCAATCCAAAATCCAAAATCTAAAATCCAAAATGTAGATGGGGGTGCGAATATGGACGAGCTTTTAGAGTGGCGAAAAGAATTCCCTATACTCGATAACACGGTTTATATGATCTCGCATTCGCTCGGCGCGATGCCGCAAAGGACGCGGGACCGGTTGCAGGAGTACGCCGACATGTGGGCCACGCGCGGCATCAGGGCTTGGGAGGAAGGCTGGTGGATGATGCCCTCTACGGTCGGCGACTTGATCGGCAAGATCATAGGCGCGGGGCAAGGCGAAGTCGTCATGCACCAGAACGTATCTATATGCCAGTCCATCATCGCATCCTGCTTCGACCTATCCAGAGGCGGGCGCAACAAGATCGTGTCTGAAAGCCTCAACTTTCCGTCGAACATTTACATATACCACGCGCTGGAGCGCGACGGCGCGCGCCTCGTCACCGTGCCTTCCGACGACGGCATCACAGTTCCGCTTGATAGAATGCTCGAAGCGATTGATGAAGAGACGCTGCTCGTCAGCGTATCGCACGTCATCTTCAGAAGCTCTTTCATTCAGGACATGAAGGCTATCGTAGATCGCGCGCATGAAGTGGGCGCGCTGGTCGTAGCCGACATATACCAGTCGGCGGGCACGGTCCCGGTAAATGTGCGGGAGCTCAACCTGGATTTTGCGACGGGCGGCTCGGTCAAATGGCTTTGTGGCGGACCCGGCGCGGGTTACCTCTACGTCAGGCGCGACCTCTGGTCAAAGCTTGAGCCAAAGATAACCGGGTGGCTTGGGCATAAGTCGCCCTTCTCGTTTGAGGTAGGCGCGCAGGAGTATTGCGATAACATTTATCGATTCTTGAACGGCTCGCCGAACGTGCCGGGGATGTACGCGGCGATGTCGGGTTATGAGATCATCAACGAGGTCGGCGTAGATAGAATCCGCGAAAAATCTATTCGCCAGACGACCCGCCTGATAGAGCTGGCCGAGGAAGCGGGCTTTCGCGTCAACTGCCCGAAGGACTCCACCCATCGCGGCGGCACGGTCGTCATCGACGTGCCGCACGGGCAACAGGTCACGACCGAGCTTTTGCGCCGCGACTTTCTAGTCGATTTCAGACCCGGAGCGGGGATAAGAGTCGCGCCGCACTTTTACACTAAGGACGAAGAGCTGGCGCTGACGATAGGCGAGATCAAATCGATCCTTGAGTCGAAAGCCTACGAGCAGCATAGTGCCGCGCTCGCCCATTAGCGAAGGATCAAGATTCTGAGGCCGGGGCGAGAATATCTGACCGGCCTCAGACTCCAACCACTGATCCCTACTCGTGCCTCAGCGCCAGATTTGGCTCGACCCGCATGGCGCGCCTCGCGGGTAGAATGCACGCCGCAAGCGTTACGACTAAAAGGCCGGCGGAGATCATTACGAAGATCGCCGTGTCGGTCGGGCTAACCTCGTAAAGCAAACTGCTCATCAAACGTGTCAGCGCAAGCGCCGCGCCGATGCCGAGGGCCAACCCGACAAGGGAAAGCGCAAAGCCCTTCTTCAAGACGAGCATCAATATGTCGGCGGGGCGCGCGCCGAGCGCCAGGCGAATACCCATTTCACGCATGCGCTGGCTCACGGAATAAGAGATCACACCGTAGATGCCGATCCCGGCAAGCAAAAGCGCGATGGCCGCAAAGGCGGACAGAAGCACCGCCGTGAAGCGGCGCTTCGATACCGATAGCGACAGGCGCTGCTCCATTGTCTTTATGTCATAAACCGGCAGGTCTTGATCAATCGACTGTATCTCGCCCCGCACGGCGGCGATAAGAGTTGTCGGGTCCGCTTTGGTCCGCACGACAAGATTATTAAGACCGAAGAATGATTGCTGATATGGAAGGTAGGATTCGAGCGGCAGAAAAGTCTCTACGCCGAACTGTCGCGTATCGCCGACGACGCCTACGACCTCTCTCGGCCCTTTATCGATGGCGAGTGTAAGGCGCTTTCCAATCGCCGATTGATCCGGCCAGAAGCGTTTTGCCATCGCCTGGCTGATGACGATGACCTGCGTATTGCCCTTCCGGTCCTGGTCGGCAAAGTCGCGACCTTCAACAAGGGGGATTCCCATTGCCTCAAAGTAATTCGGGGTCGCGGTGGTTATGGATAAGAGAGAGTCCGGCCCACCCATTTGCATCTCGACGCCTTCGATGGTGAAGGGGAAAGCCAGCAAGTGTTTTTGCGCTAATGGCAGCCCGCTCGAAGCCGCCACCACTTCGGCCTCAGGAATCGCGCCCAGCCGCTCTATTGCCTGCTGATAGAACGTCGCCTGCTGGTCCGGCTTTGGGTATCTGCTCGGCGGTAGCGAAAGGGCCAGCGTCAAAACGTTTTCGGTATCAATGCCAAGGTCATTCTGCATGACTCGCGCGAAGCTCTTTACGAGCAGCCCCGCTCCGATGAGCAACACAATGGCGAGGGCGATTTCGGCAACCACGAGTAAATTGCCGACCCCGCGGCGGCCGAATCCCGCCGAAGATTTCGTTGCGCCTTCTTTTAGCGCTTCGTTCAGGTCTACTTTGGATGCTTTGATGGCGGGGGCGAGGCCGAAGATCAGCCCCGTCAGCACCGATATACCCACGACAAATGCGAAGACCTCGCTATCGACCGCGACATCTTTCAGGCGCGGCAGGTCTTCCGGCCCTATGGCCTTGAGAATATCGACACCCCAGAGCGCGAAAAGCAATCCCATACCGCCGCCGATGACGGCAAGCATGATGCTTTCCGCGAGAAGCTGCCGAATGATGCGCCCGCGCCCTGCACCAACGGCGGCGCGAATCGCGAATTCCCTATAGCGGGCGGTCGCGCGAGCGAGCAGCAGGTTGGCAACGTTCGCGCAAGCAATCAGAAGAACGAAACCGACCGCGCCGAAGAGTATCAGAAGCGCGGTCCTTATATCTTTGACCATCTCTTCGAATATCGGAATGACCTTGATTGACCGGTCAACGTTCTTGAGCGTGGGGCTAGGGAAATTCTCTTCGACAATCTTCGAAATGAGATCCATCTCTGCTTGCGCTTCATCCCGGCTCACGCCCTCCTTTAACCGCCCGATTATGTTCGGGACGTATGAGCCCTTGATGGCTCTGCCGCTAACAAAGCTGAATGGGACCCACAGCTCGACATCATCAGGATAATTGAATCCCGGCGAGGCAATGCCGACCACGGTGAAGCTCACGCCGTTGAGCGATAACTTCTGGTCAAGGAGTTCGGGATTGCCGCCGAACTGCCGCTGCCATAGAGAGTAGCTTATTATCGCGACGTTGCCTTTGCCGGGCTCGGCCTCGGCCTCGGTGAACCAGCGTCCCATGTGAGGCTTCGCGCCGAGCAGGTCAAAGAGATTCGTTGAGATCTCTCGTGCGGAAACGCGCTCCGGCTCAGACCCGCCGGTGAGATTCACGCCGCTGTCGTCGCCGTTATAAGCGGCGACGCTCTCAAACGAATTAACGTCCTTTGACCAATCAAGCAACGTCGAGTGTGACAGTGGATTCTTCTGATCAAGATTGAAGGGCGCCCGGAACAGGACCATTATCCTGTCAGGGTTTTGATAGGGAAGCGGCCGAAGCAATACGGCGTTGACTACGCTAAAGATCGCCGTGTTCGCCCCTATCCCGAGCGCAAGCGTAAAGATCGCGATCAAGGTCAAGCTGCCGCTCTTGATCAGCATCCGGGTCCCGTACCGAATATCCTTCAGGAAACCATCCATAAGATTACCCTCGCCTTGTTCGCAGTTAAGATAAGGCAAAAAATGCCCCGAAGTCTTAACCAACTATCGTGCCAGTGCAGTCGGAGCTGAAAAGTCGCGTTTTATTGGCTTTTTTGCCTATAATCGCACCTGCGATATTGAACGAGGGTGTTCGCTTGCGGAGTAGATAATCCCGGAAATGGGATTGGGGCGTTATGATTTCAAGAGCGTGATTTATCACTTCGCATTGATGATAAACTTATACACTTTGCTTCGCGCCGCCACGAACAACTCATTGAGGTCGTTGAAGACGAGCCCCGACGCGGCGCCCTCCACGTCGATCAGACCGATGTAGCGCCCGCTGGAATCGAAGACCTGCACACCTTTAAAGTCGCTGACATAAACGCGGCCCTGCCCATCGACTGCAATTGCGCTCGGCGCGTGCAACGATCCAGCCGCGCGGCCTTCGCCGCCGAACATGTTTATGAACTTTCCTTCTGGTGAGAACTTGAAGACAGCGTTGTTAAAGGTCCCAAGCGCGTATATGTTCTCCATCCCATCTATGGCGACGCGAGTTTGAAGCTCGGATTTTTCTGTCTGCCCGCTTATCGCGGAGCGGATCGCGCGGACGGTTTTTCCATTCGGAATCGAAGCGCACGATGTCGTCCCTGTTCTTATACCATGCGGCGACGATGCCGCCATCGGCCGCCACGGCCACGTCATCAAATCCCCACCCCTCGCCGTACTGCAACTGGCCCATCGCCTTGCCGGTCGGGCCTTCATATCGAGAGATCACGCCCCGCTGTGCAACATAGACCGTGCCGCCCCTGTCCGAGGCAAGCCCGCGAAGAGGCATTTTTTTATCCGCCATCCACTGGGTTATGAATTTGCCCGCTTGATCGAACACCTGTATGCGCCCGCCGGAATACTCCCCGACATATATCCTGCCTTCGGCATCAACGGCAATCGACCGCGCGTCGTTAAACATCCCCGGCCCAATTCCTTCACTCCCGAATGTCATCGCGAGCGTGGCAAAGCCATTCGCTTTCGCGGGCGAACTGCTGGCCGGGCGGTTAACCCCTGTCAGCGGTTGCTGCGCAATCTCAGGCGCGGGTTGCGACCGCATGAAGGCGAAGAACGCGGCGAAGCATCCGGCGATAACGATCATTACTAGAACAACAACAAAACGTGAAGCTGGATTGTGTCTCGGCTCGCGCGTAGGGCGCGGCGCGGGGTCTGTTTTATGCGAGCGCCATTCTTGCGGCACCGCGATCAGGCTGCCGCAAAAATAGCATTTTGTCATCGGCTCAAGGCCGCTGTTGTACTCCAGCGGAGCGCCGCACGATGGACAATCAACGCTCTTAACCATGCGCGTATCATACAATCAAATCTGAAATCTTCAACCCGGCTCTTATTCTGAACAATCGGATTGACTCTTGATTAGAATGTGATATTTTAAGCGCGTTGGCGCGTCGGGCAGCATTTAATTGCTATTCATTAGTAAAATGATAATGGCGGGCAGTGATGGCACGGAGAGCGCGACTGCCCGCCTCTTTAATATTGCGCTGAGGTAGGAGAGTGAAAATACGAACAGCACTGATAAGCGTATCCGACAAGAGCGGCCTCGTTGAATTCGCGAAGAGGCTTGCCGCGCGGTCGGTAGAGATTGTTTCGACCGGGGGGACGGCGCGGGCGCTGAGAGACGCGGGGCTTGAGGTCCGCGACGTTTCGGATGTGACCGGGTTCCCGGAAATTCTCGGCGGTCGCGTAAAGACGCTTCACCCGAAGATACACGGCGGGCTGCTCGCCGTGCGAAAAGACGAAGAGCATCGACGACAGGCCGAAGAGAACGAGATCGGCTTCATTGATATGGTGGTCGTGAACCTTTATCCGTTTCGCGAGACAATCGCGCGCGAGGGAGTTTCGGTCGAAGAAGCGATTGAGAACATAGACATTGGCGGCCCGTCGATGCTCAGGTCAGCCGCGAAGAATTTCGGGGACGTGGTCGTCGTCGTCAACTCTGGCGATTACGCGGCGGTTGCCGACGAGATGGACGCGCGGGATGGCGAAGTCTCGCTCCAGACGCGGCTGCGGCTCGCCCGCCGCGCATTCGCCGCTACCGCCGAGTATGATCGGCCATAGCTGAATTCCTCGCCGGCTCTGTCCGCCTCGCGGAAGGCGAGCGGTTAGAGATTGAGAAGACCGAAGGGCTCCCGCAAATCTTCACCGTGTCGGCTGTAAAGGATATGGATTTGCGTTACGGCGAAAACCCTCACCAGCGCGCGGCGCTCTACACTCCGCGAAACATCGGGCGCGATTTCGAGCTTCCCGAAAAGCTCCAGGGTAAGGAGCTGTCGTTTAATAACCTGATCGACCTGGACGCGGCCTGGGGGCTAGTGACCGAATTCGATGAGGTTGCCTCCGTCATCATAAAGCACACAAACCCGTGCGGGGCCGCCACGGGCGCCGACACGAAAGAGGCATTCGAGAATGCGAAGGCTACTGATCCCGTATCGGCATTCGGCGGCATCGTCGCGTTTAACGCCAGAGTGACGGAGGCGACGGCTCACGCGATGGGCCAGACGTTTTTCGAGCTGGTGGTCGCGCCTGAATACGAGCCGGGCGCGCTGGAAATCTTTGCCGCGAAGAAGAACTTGCGAGTGATGAGGACGAATAAGGCTGCCGGGCAAGGCTCGCCTTATGACATACGCTTCATAAGCGGAGGGCTGCTTGTTCAGGACCGCGACTTTATATCGCTCGACGAGGCGACGCTAAAGATTGTTACCCGGCGCAAGCCGACCGATGAAGAGATGCGGGCTTTGCGGTTCGCCTGGATCATCGCAAAGCACGTCAAGTCGAACGCAATTATTTATGCGCGCGACGGGCAGCTTGTCGGCGTCGGGGCGGGGCAGATGAGCCGGGTTGATTCCGCGAAGATCGGCGCGCTCAAGGCGCAGCTCCCGGTAGCGGGCACCGTGCTTGCCTCCGACGCATTCTTCCCCTTTCGCGATGGGGTGGACGAAGCCGCGCGCGTGGGCGTCACCGCTATAATTCAACCCGGCGGGTCGGTTCGGGACGAGGAGGTCATCAAGGCGGCGAACGAGCATAATCTTGCGATGGTCTTTACTGGAATCCGACACTTCAAACACTAAACAGCTCAAGGAGGATCTAGGCAATGGCGAATGATGAGAAGAAAGGCAGGGGCACCGTGGGAGCGGGCGGCGCCAGGCCGGCAGCATCGAAGGGTGTAGCAAAAACCGGGGCGACGTCAGGGGCCGCGAAGGCGGGCGGCGCGAAGTAGGCAGGCGCGAAGAGGGCGGGCGCGAAGTCGGCCGGCAAAGCCGGTGGAGCAAGGCCGCCGCGGGCGATCAAGGGAGACTTATCACCGCCGCGCGGGCGATAGGGGCGGCCGTCGCAAAGGCAGCGACACTCTTGCCGGGTGGCGCGAAGTCGAGCGCCACGAAAGCGGCTCCCAAAGCCGGTTCTAAGGCTGGCGCGTCGAAGGCGGCGAAGAAGGCCGCTCCCGCCGCGAAGAAGGCCGCAAAGCCCGCCGGCAAGGCCGGGGCTAAGGGTTCATCGAAGGGTCGCCGGTAGCGGCTGATTCTTAAAGATAAGAAAAGAGCCCCTCATTGCTGAGATGAGGGGCTCTTTTTCTTATTGCTTGGTTGTGCTCTGGCGCAGCCAGCTCAAATAATCCGCCGAGCCGCGCTCGACGCGGTAAGCAATCACCTCAGGCGTCGAATATGAGTGAAGCTGCTTGACCCGATTCTCTAACTCCTCGTACCGCTCATCAGTCGTCTTTATGATGAGCAAGACTTCGCTGTCGCGCGTCACCTTGCCTTCCCATCGATAAACAGACTCGACGCCCCCTACTATGTTCACACACGCGGCGAGGTGTTCAGAGACAAGGGACTCGGCGATGCGCGACGCCTCTTCGCCACTGCCGGCGGTCACAAATACTATAAGCTCGCTTCGCATATCTACTCTTGTAGCACGAAGGTTGAGCTTATGGTAACCGGTAAGCCGCCTACCCCGTTATCGCGAGCCTGCCGGTCGAAGATATGACCGGCCCGCCCACTTTCCTATCATTCCTGTGATCGGTCGTCTCGACCAAAAACTTTCGGACCCATTCGGTGAAAAGATAATTCTCTTCAAAGAACGGGAAATGGCCGCTGTGATTCATAACGACGAGCCGTGACTTTGGAAGCCCCGAGGCGAGCTCGGTCGCCTGTTCGAGCGGCGTCACAAGGTCATCGCGTCCGGCGATGACAAGCGCGGGCACGTTGATCTCTGACAGCTCGGACCTGAATTCGACCTCGTCGGGCTCCTGCGCAAGCGCGAATTTTTTGGTCAGCGCGTCGAAGTAGGCGATATAGACGCCGCGTTCGAACTCGTATGGCGTCGGCTTGCTGAAGTAGTGCGGATAGAGCAGGCCGTAGCGCCTGCGCACGCGCTCGCAAGGATTGTTGCCGCCGCTCGACCCTTCATTTGAGTTGAGGCTGGCTCTGTCGGCAGCAGACATCCGGCTCATCACGCGCTTTTCAGCCTCGTCCGGGTTTTCTACCGCGGCGCCGGTGCTGACCAGGATGAGCCGTTTGACATGGTCGGGGTAGCGCAGCGCGTAATTCAAAACGATCGCGCCGCCGAAGCTGTGACCGAGCAGGGTCACTCGCTCAAGCCCGAGCTTTTTGCGCAGGGCGTCGAGGTCGTCGGCCTGCTCGGAGACCGAGGCCATCTCCGCCGAGTTGCGGTCGCTGGTCATGTCGGCGCGGCGGTCGAAATAGACCATCTTCGCAAAGCGGCTGAGGTTTGAAAGCATCGGGTGGAAGTACTCGTGCGGCAGCCCGGCCCCGCCGTGAACGACGACGATCATCTCGCGCCCGTGGCCTTCGGTCTCGTAGAAAAACTTGCGCCCGTTCGATTCGAAATAATCATAACGAACGCCGGGGGTCCAGACGTGATGGAATGAAGGCATCCTTGCCGCGTCTCCCGGCGTGGCGATGCCGTTGGCTGTCGTCGAGAGCACCAGGCAGTCGAGTTCAACCCTTGAGGGCCCATCCTGAGCGCTGGAGAGGCCAGCCGGCGTGAGTATAAGGAGTAAGACGGCAAAGGTCTTTAAGAGCGTCTTCATCACAAACCCCATAAACAGTTCCCGGTCCACGCGCCCGAAATCGGGGCACCCGTTGGCGGCCTTATGTAAAGGGCGTTGGACTGGAATCTGCGAGCTTTGACCGAAGGCTACTGGGTCTCGGTCGCGTCTTCATCGGAAGGGGCAGGTGACTCTGGATCGAAATAAGCGTTATAAATCTCGACCGCTTGCGGGAGGTCGCGCTCATCAACCATCAAGACTACTTCTTGCGAAAAGCTGCTTGGTATAACGGCAAAGTCGCCGCCTTCGACGAACGAGCGGATGCCGTTTTGTTCAAGAACCTGCCGGGCCATCTCGGCCTCGGCGCCCGTCTTAAACGTCTGGAACGGTACCGGCTCTCCTTCGCTCGTGTCGTGAACCTTGTTTTCTGGAGTCAGCTCGGCAACAAGCTCCATGTCACAATCCGGGCAAACAGTAATACCTTCTCTATACTCCGCTTCGCAGTTGGGGCAAAAGGCCATCGATCCCTCGCAAATAGCCCCCGCGTCCGAGGAGGCAAGACTGTTAAAGCAACTTTCCGCCTGCATGATATTACGCCGCACCACCACGCGCAATAGTTTAATCGGCTTCGAACAAAGCTAATCCCCATCGATCAACCAAAAGTGCTCCTTGCTTGACAGGTATTACAAGCCGCAATAAACTTGCGGCCACAATCAATGAGTGCCCGGATACATATGAAGCAAACAGCATCGAGCGAGTCTATGGTCTCACTGGCAAATAAGGATATGCTCGTAAAGCGGCGTACCGGCAAAAGATTCCCGGCGAAGGTCAGCCGGTGCCTATGCCTTTTACTTATCGCCATACTGCTGATAACGCCCGGATGTGGTGACCAGGCCGGCGCGACGGAGCTTGCCAATACCGGCACGAATACTGCTAACGCGCTTGCTTCTTACTATACATCGCTCGCGCAGGACACAATTGACAGTTGGGAAATGGAGGCGTTCTTCAGCTCCATTCAACAGATCCCGTTTGATCAGTCCTCTCAAAAGCTTTACCAGGATCGCATCGACGCGCTAAACCATCGCGCCCAAATGGCAACAGATCTTGGATCTTTGTACGGGGCGCTGTCGCAGCTTTCATCCTATGATGCGACGGGTCAGGTTTCAGCCGCGGCGGAGAGGCTCAGCAACCAGATAACCAGCATCCCGGCAATATCGGGCAGCGGCGTTAATCCGGCGGCCCTCGTCGGCTCGGTAGCGGGTGATCTTGCGCAATGGAAGCAGTCGAAAGATTTGCGAAAGGGGAGCAGGGTAATCGTCGGGACGCTGGAAAAGATCGAGACGCTCTTTCAGAGCGAGGTGAAGGTGTATAAATCGATAGCGCGAGAGCGGGGACTGAGCGTCGCGAATGTCATAGAGTACATGATTCAGAATAATATGGTGGTCACCTCGCCTCTTTTGCAGCAGGTTCCGCAGGCACTCGGATTGACCCTGACGACTGTGCCCACGGATCCCAGAACGACCAAGGCGGTAATACAGTTGGCGCGGGTGCGGCTCCAGCGGCTTGCGCTCTTGTCAGCCAGCGCCGCCGACGGGACGGATAAATCACTTTTGCTGCTCATCCAGAATCATAGAGATTTTCAGAACAAGAAAGAGTTGAGCCTCGGCCAGGTGATGGCGGGCTTGCAAAAGGTCGAGACTTACCTGGACGAGATTTCGAAGCTTAGGACCGAGAAAAAGCCGTAGTCGGGAGGATGCCATGAGCGCTGGCGCACCGTTTGATGATTTGGAGAAGCAGTACTTCACGATCAAGGATAATTTCAACGAGTTGATCGCTGCCTGTCAGAACGATGATCAACGAAATGCGCTGCGAGCCGCGTACGCTCAATCGCGGGACAATTACAACACGGCCATGAATCTGATACTCGACGACAACGACCCTCAGGTAGGCTCTTTACTATCAGAATTGAGTAACAGTCAAAATGAGATAGAGAACTCTTTGACGAATCTTCAGGACATCACCACGGCACTAAATACAATCACCGCGGCCGTCAGCGTCGGAACGAAGATTGTCGCAATGGGCACCGGGGCATAATACAGCGCGAGCATGAATTAAGGCAGCGGATTTGGACCGCTGCCTTAATTCGGCTTTGCTAAAAAGCTGCTAAAGAACTAAACCTGCTAAAAAACTCCCCATCTTGCTAAAAAAGTCTGATCTGCTTTACGTCTACCCATAAAGAGAGGGGGCGTGTCATGCGCGTAATACGTGTAATACCAAGACCGATCTTAGTGGTCCTAATTATTCTCTTTGTAATAGGCATGCTGCTGTACCTATGGAATAGAAATATGCCGTAGCTGTTCAACACGGCCTTGCCCAAAAAACCAACCAAAAAGCCCAATTGACCCCGCCTGATAGAATCCAAGCCGCTTTACGTCTATTCATAAAGAAAGGAGATCGTTTCATGGATGCAATATGGCTACTGGTTATAGTCCCCTCTTTATGTTCATCGTAACGGGATTGTTTCAATATCTCTGGAATATAACGATACCGGAGCTATTTAGGCTTAGTGAGATTACATTTTGGCAAGCTTTCCGCTTATTGCTTATTGCTACCCTGTTATTTGGAGCCGGAGGCATCATTGATATAAATATCGGAGGCTGAAGTAGCGGCGATGCGTCTCGCCTTACTTATCAATCCCATACTCCGCGAATAGAACCGAGATAGAAACCTCTAACCCGCCCGCCAGCTTCTCTATATTCTCAAGCGAAACATTCCTTATACCCCGCTCAATATCGGCCACATAGGTCCGGTGCAAGCCCACCTTTCCCGCTAACTTTTCCTGAGATATACCAAGCTCGTGTCGCCGCTTCCTGATGGCGAACCCGAACCGCTCTTTAATCTGTGGTGTGCCTTTGCGTTTGATGTGAACATTTCAGCGGATATGCAGACTATGAGTGATGAATCATAGGCTTATTGACGCAGCCCATCACTCGGTCCTAGCATGTCCGCGCAATGCTCGACAGTAACCCACAATCAGATCAACAGCCCTATAGCGATGCAAGTCAGCATCATCACCTATCTTATCTTTGTAATGATTGAATCGGTAGCAATAGGCAAAACTGTTATGATGTGAGCGTTTAAATTGATCTTCAAACTCAATAAACCCATAAATAAAAAGATATTGCTTGCCTATCAGTAAATCTTTGGCCTGTTCTAATGTGATCTTGAAATTATGGATTGCAAATCTATCGAATGTGTCCAAAGGCGTGTCAGGTGAAACGGCCAGTCTCTCTTTCATAGGGGTCGGATTGTCGTAAACTGGCGGTAGTGGTAAATAGTATTCTTTGGAAACTAATGCTTGGAACGTTACATTGGTAGTCCATCCTATAGTTTTGCCGTAATTCTTCATTCGATAGGTAATGAATATTTCGCTTTCAGGCGCTTCGCTCTCTACAATCTCCCTGACCCCAGGCACAGTGATTTTATCGAATAAGAGATTAGCTCGGTCGGCATTTATTATCGCTTCTGTATGATCGTTAGCGACCTTTTCAGAATCAGCTTGCCTACGATTCACTAATCGAATGCTCTCAATTAATAGCGCGCCAATAATGCCAGTGAGCGCAAAGCAAATTACGAATCGTTTACCGAACCCATCAATAGTTGAAAGATTCCACATAATCACCTTTAAGAAACCATAGCTTGCAGCAAGCCAAAAACAGCCCTTCACAACGTGATATTCCGGTTTCTTAGGTAAAGTCAAGACGCCGAATCCCAAAGCGACTAAGGCTATAACGCTTGGTATGAATACTGGCCAAGAAACCACTTCTTGCATGCGCGCAAGAATACGATTTAACCCTTAGTTATGTCGAGTGGAGAATCTTAAAAGGGCGGCAGACTTTTTGAGCAGACTACCTACTTTATGGAGCGAGTGAGGGAGAGCCTGAGCCCTCCCCCATTTCATTCGGCCTTAGCCCCTTCTGATCGTCTGGTTGTGGTTAACTTAAACCGTCAAGGTCCATTTGGAAATATCCCGTTACATAGCTGCGGCCGCCGCTATCCCCGGCCTTTATGCCGCTCTTTACCTTCAGGCCGCGAGAAATGGTCTGGTTGTGGTTATTGACCCAAAGGCCCCACGATTGCCGGTCATCGCCAGCTTTGATATTGCTCTTTATCTTGAGGCTACGCGCTATAGTCTGGTTATGGTTCCACCTGTATCCGCCCGCTTTTATACTGCTCTTAATCTTCATAATCACACTCCTTTTCTTCAATATTGAGCGATTATCTGCGCTCATATGCTAAGGCGAAAATCTTACTCAAAAACTATCATCGGACTTTTTGAGCAACTTCAGGACTTTCTTGGCGTGATTGACATTCCACGGATGCGGGTATAAAGTGCGCGCGGATGACATGACAGTCATCTACTCAAATCGCGTCTCCCTCTTTAAGAGATAATGCTATCTTTAACTTTCTGAGGGAGAAAACCCTTCGCGGCGAGTGTAAAAGCTCGCCGCTTTTCTTTTGCCTCTTAACCGACTTTTTTAGCAAAACACCTAGTTGCTAAAAACTCCCTTTCGGCTGTAACTTATCGCCTCAAATGGGTTAGATTTTTAGCAAGGCCCCTTGATTCATGCTCTATTCCGAACTGCGACCTTTCGGGCGCTGGTTAGACGCGAGTATCTTCTTTCGCATGCGGACGGCGTTCGGGGTAACTTCAACAAGCTCGTCTTCGCGAATGAATTCGAGCGCCTGCTCTAGCGATAACTCCCTGAACGGAACCAACCTCATCGCGTCGTCGGCCGACGAGGCGCGCATGTTGGTCAGCTTTTTCTCCTTAACCACATTCACGTCCATGTCGACATCGCGGGCGTTCTCGCCGATCATCATGCCCTCATAAACTTCGGTGTTGGGGCGCACGAACAACTCTCCCCGCTCTTGCAGGTTGAAAAGCGCGTAGGTCGTGGCCTTGCCGGGCCGGTCCGCGACGAGCGCGCCCGTTATACGTTGCGAGATGCTGCCCTGCCAGTCGTCCCACCTGAGAAATATCGTATTGATCAGGCCGGTCCCTTTGGTGTCCGTAAGAAACTCGCTCCTAAACCCGATCAACCCGCGCGACGGCACTTCGAACTCCATTCGCACGCGCCCGGTGCCGTGGTTGACCATCTTGGTCATCCGGCCCCGGCGGCGGCCCAGCGCCTCGGTAATGACGCCGATAAAGGTTTCTGGGCAATCGATGACGGCAAGCTCTATGGGCTCAAGCCTTCGCCCGTCCTCTTCGCGGGTGATGACCTCGGGTTTCGAGACCTGCACTTCGTATCCTTCGCGCCTCATCATCTCGATCAATATGGCAAGCTGCAACTCGCCGCGCCCCGACACCTTGAACGTATCCATCGAATCGGTCGGGTCGACGCGGATCGCGACGTTCGACAGCGTCTCCTTGTCGAGCCGCTCGCGTATCTTTCTCGAGGTGACGTACTTGCCCTCGCGCCCCGCGAAAGGCGAAGTGTTTACCGCGAACATCATCGATATTGTAGGCTCGTCGACGGTTATCTTTGGCAGCGGCTTGGGGTCGTCGAAGGCGGAGATGGTCTCACCAATAAATATGTCTTCGATGCCCGCGAGCGCGACTATCTCGCCCGCCTGCGCGCGCTCGATGGGCTGCTGCTTCAGCCCTTCAAAGGCGTACAGCTTTGTGACCTTGGTCCGCTCGATACGGCCGTCGAGCTTGCATATAGAGACTTGATCGCCGACCGCCACCTGGCCGGAAAAGATCCTCCCTATCGCAAGTCGCCCTACATAATCGTTGTAATCGAGGTTCGCCACGAGCAGTTGCAGCACGTCGTCAGTGGGGGCGTTCGGAGGCGGTATGGTCTTGATTATCTGATCAAACAGCGGTCTGAGGTCGTTGCTCTCATCCCTGAGATCGAGCTTCGCAATGCCGTCGCGCGCAATCGTGTAGATGACCGGAAAATCGTTCTGCTCTTCGGTCGCGTCGAGGTCGATAAACAGGTCGAAGACTTCGCTCACGACTTCCTCCGGCCGCGCGTCCTGGCGATCAATCTTGTTGATGACGACGATTGATGGCAGTTGCAAGGCGAGCGCCTTCGATAAGACGTACCGGGTCTGCGGCAGCGGCCCCTCGCTCGAATCGACGAGCAGCATCACGCCGTCAACCATCTTCAGCACGCGCTCGACCTCGCCGCCGAAATCCGAGTGGCCCGGCGTGTCGACTATGTTTATCTTCACGTCGCCGTAATGCACCGAAGCGTTCTTGGCCATAATCGTTATTCCGCGCTCGCGCTCAAGGTCGAGCGAGTCCATAACGCGCTCGGCGACCGCTTCGTTTGCGCGGAAAAGGCCCGATTGCCTCAGCATCGTGTTGACCAGGGTCGTTTTGCCGTGGTCGACGTGAGCTATGATTGCTATGTTGCGAATATCTTCTCTGACTGCCATGTGTCACCTCTTCTGCCTATAGACGAAACAACTATAATAACAGACCCGACCGCCTGCCGTAAGGGACTCGGGGCTGGTATAATGCTCGCGTAATTCAGGTTTCAATACCCGGACAATAACAGTAGCGGAGTACTCTATTTTGGATCTGCACGAGATTAGACGGATGGGCAGTTACTATTATGCGCGGGCATACGTCTGGCTGGTCTTATTGATAACGGTCGTTTATGCCGCGATGGCCGCGGCGATAGCGGTCTTCGTCCTTAAGGAGATCCAGAACGTCGAGCGCGCGTTACTGCTTGCGGCCCTGGCTTCGCTTCCGGTCGTTATGTTCTGGGTAACATACGGGCTGATACTCATGGCGTTCAAGCGCGAAGGGCGGTACGCGATTGAGATAAGTCGCGACGGGATAAGAGAGACGCTCCAGGGCCGCGAGCACCAGTTCATCCCCTGGGGTGGCGTCAACGAGATAGAGCTCGATGCCACGGTCATCGCCGGGGCGACTCTGCGGCTGAGAGGTAAGTTCTCCGAGATCGTTATCCCAAACGTTGACCTGGTTATCACGGGCCCGATGGGCATACGCCGCATGCACCGCGAGATGGGCAGGTTGAACCGGATGCGTAAGCTGTTTGCGGACGTGACGACGGCGGCCCCCGGCGCGGTCGTAAAGATGAACCGCTACGCCGAGCGCCGCATGAAGGATTACGAATGGGCATCCGACAAGGCTAGAACACACACCGAAGGCTAAATCAACCGTCGGGTACCCCGAAGGTTGCTCCTGCTTTGCCGCGAACGCTATACTTTCGTTGGGCCGCCCTTGGCACGGTCCTCGAGG
>CAWHTK010000018.1:0-54973 GCA_963832205.1 Blastocatellia bacterium
TGCGTAGAGGTGCTGCGCTACCTGCCCGATTCCGAGAAGTGCATCTCCGAGATGGCCCGTGTGCTAAAGCCGGGCGGGGTCTGCCTGGCCACCGCCACGCCGCTCTTTAACCTGAACGGCTACTGGCTCGTAAACCGCCTCGCGAACTCCGTCGGCGTGAGCGACCTTGTCAGGCTGAAACAGTTCTTTACAACATCGCGCCGGCTGAAGCGCCAGTTCACAAGTTCGGGGTTTCAGCCCCCCAACATTCACGGGGTTTATATCGGCCCGGTTAACTGGGTCGAACGATTGATGCCGGCGGCGCTGCCGCGTACCCTCAAAACCTGGGAGGCGGTCGACGGCCGAGTCTCCGACCGCCCCCTGCTCAAAGAGTTCTCCAACATGTTCCTGGTCCGTGCGATTCGCAATGACTGATCGAGACCTTATACCGACAGGCCCGGAAAATTTCCATCTGGATAAGGGCGTCTTCACCTTGAGCCTCGACTTCGAGCTGATCTGGGGCACCCTCGATCTGTTCGGTCCCGGCGGGTTCGGCAAGTCCTGCCGCGTCGAGCGCGAAATAGTCATCGACCGCTTGCTCGATCTGCTCGCGGAGTTTGATGTGGCCGCCACGTGGTTCATAGTAGGCCACCTTATGCTCGACAGCTGCGACGGCAAGCACGAAGAGCTGGTCCGCCCCTCGCACGCGTGGCACGAGGGCGACTGGCTCAAGCACGACCCCGGCGGGCGCGAAACGGATGCGCCGGAGTTTCTGGGCCGCAGCCTGGTAGAAAAAATCCTTGCCTGTCCGGTGCGACAGGAAATCGGCTGTCATTCGTTCACGCACACTATATTCGGGGACCGCGGCTGCTCTCGCGACGCGGCTGAAAGCGAGCTTGCCGCCTGTGTGAAGGCGGCCGGAGATTTAGGGATCAAGATGCGCTCGTTCGCTTTTCCCAGAAATATAGTCGGGCACCTGGATGCGCTCAGCCGGTACGATTTCACCTGTTATCGCGGGCCGGAGCCTCAATGGCGCGGGTGGCAATATGCGCCGTCGCCGCTCAAGCGTATGTGGAATCTGGTAGAGGTAATCCTTGCCGCGCGACCCCCCGTCGTGTTGCCCGAAAAGACCGGCGGCCTGCTGAACGTGCCGGGCTCGATGGTCTATTTCCCGGCGCACGGCCCGCGGCGGCATATTCCTCACGCGCTCAGGGTGAAGCGAGCTGTGAAAGGGCTCGACGCGGCCGCGCGCCGGAAGCGCGTATTTCACCTGTGGTTTCACCCCACAAACCTCGCCGACCAGACCGAAGAGATGTTCTTGGGACTGTGCCGGGTATTCGAGCGAGTCAGGCTGCTGCGCGAGCGAGGCGAGTTATTGGTGATGCCGGTCGGGAACTTCGGGACGGCAGATACGTTGCCGGTGCCCGTAACACGTGGCGATTCGCGGAACGACGCGATCTTAGCAACCAGGTAGCAAAATGGCTTTCGTAGAGACCCGGCGGAATACAAAGCGCGATTACGTGTGGCGCTCGCAGCAGTGCCCGCTTTGCGCCGGACGCGGGCGCTCGACTCCGGGGCAGGCGCGGAGGCGCCGCGCACAGGTCGGGGCTCGGGGTAGAAAGCTCGATATACGAGTGCCGGGGATGCGGGCTGCTTTTCCCAGACCCGATGCCTGTCCCCGCCCGGGCCGACGAGCATTACGGAGACGCGGAGAAGTATTTTGTAGAGCATTCGCTGGAGGGTAAATCAAACTCGTATGAAATCGTGCTCGATACTATCGAAAGTATGGGCGCGGTGCGCGGAAGAATTCTAGACATAGGCGCGGGCCGCGGCGAGATGTTGCGCGTGGCAAAACGGCGCGGTTGGGCGGCCACGGGGCTTGAGCCCTCGCCGAACTTCGCGGCGTTCGCCCGCAAATACTCGGGCGCCGAAGTTATCGAAGCCCAGATGGAGGATCGCCCGTTCGATGAGAATAGCTTTGACGCGGTTACGCTCGGGGCCGTCCTCGAGCATGTATTTAACCCCGTCGAATTGCTAAAAGAGGTAAACCGGGTCCTGCGTCCGGGGGGGGTATTCTGGCTCGACGTGCCGAACGAAGCGGGCATGTTTTACCGGATGGGCAATGCCTACATGAGGCTGCGGGGGCGCGACTGGGTGGTTAACCTCTCGCCGACTTTTCCGCCGTACCATGTCTTCGGTTTTACTCCCGGCTCGCTTCGGCGATTGTTGAAGCTAACCGGTTTCAAGATGCTCCGTCTTGAAACGTTCGCGACAACGGACGTTATCGAGACGAGCGAGTCCCCGGTCCCTACAGGTCTTCGCCCCATGGCTCGCTGGCTGCTTCGCGCGGGCGCGCGCGTGGGGGCCGGGACTTATATGGATGCCTGGTTGACGAAGGCATAGCGAAGGCAGGTCATCAGTATTATATGCGTGAGAAGTTAATCGTAATTCTATTCTTAGCCGCCCTCGCCTGCGGGTCCTTTTACCTGGGGCATTCCGTGGTGGTCTCGCCGAATATATGGCTCGCGGTAGTGACGGGCTTCGTGGCCGCGGCCGCCTGCGCGTGGGTGGTACTGCGCGGCGGCTTGACAGCAGTTTCTGCTCAAGCTCTTTATCGCCGCGCTCCTGGTTCGCTGGCTCGTGGCATATATGGTCTTCTCAAAGGGGCTTCAAGTGTTCTTCGGGGGCGACGCGATCAGCTATGACGCGTTCGGCCATGCGCTGTGCTCAGACCTGGCAAGGGAACGCTCGACCCTAACTCGCACTGGCTGACTCCGCTTACACCGACCCGAACAGGCCGGGCTGGGGAATGTACTATTACGTCGCCGCGGTATATTACGTGATAGGGCGAAACCCGTTCGCCCTACAGTTGATCAATTGTGCGCTGGGAGCGGCGGCCTGCGTCGCGGCTTACAGAATAGCTATGCTTGTCTATCCGAGCCAGAGGGTAGCCAGGACGGCGGCGGTGCTCACGGCCTTTTCGCCGTCGCTGATACTGTGGTCTTCGCAGGTACTCAAAGACGGGTTGATCGTGTTGCTCTTATGTCTCTGCACGTTTTTCACCTTAAAGCTCCGCGACGAGTTTAAGACAAAAGCCTGGTGCTGCTGCTCGCCTCGCTGCTCTGCGTCTTCGTGCTGCGCAACTACGCCGGGTACATAATATTCATCGTCGATAGCCGGAACCTTCCTGCTAACGGCGAAGAATTTCTCGCCGGTGCGTATGATGCAAGGCGCTATGCTCGTGCTCGTCCTCGGGATGACGCTCGCTTATCTGGGCGGCGGAGATGTCGGAGAGACTGCTTCGCGGGCGTTCGATCTCAAGCGCATACAGATTGGCCGCGAATGGAGCGCCAGAGTCTCCGAGAGCGGATTCGGCGGCGATGTTGACATCACCGGACCCCGAGGCCGCGCTCGCCTTTCTACCCGTAGGCGCGCTTTACGTGCTCCTCGCGCCGTTCCCCTGGATGATAACTAACCTGCGCCAGCTCATCACGCTCCCCGAGCTTTTAATCTGGTGGGCGCTCGTGCCGATAATGATTAAAGGATACTGGTTCGCCATCCGGCACCGCATGAGCGAAAGCTTTGCGATCACCTTCTTCACCGTCTCGCTGACGCTCGCCTACGCGCTCTATCAATCGAACGCCGGCACGGCCTTCAGGCACAGGGCGCAGCTTTACGTCTTCTTCTTCATATTCATCAGCATAGGGCTGGAACTCCGCCGCGTCGCCAAGCTGGAGCGTCGCAGGGGGCTCAATCGCGGTCAGGTGACCGTCACGCCCTATGCGCCGGCGCCCGTCCAGGCAGTCGGCGGCCGGTCGAGTTAGCCGGTTAAAGCCCGGAGAGAATTATCGAATGTGCGGAATCGCAGGAATTGCCCATACAGGCTCGCAGCCGGTTGACCCGCGGTGCTCCGTCGCATGTGCGACGCCCTGGCGCATCGCGGCCCCGACGACGAGGGGTATCATTTCTCTCCTGACCCTGAGAGTGGCTCCGGCAGCCGGTTTCAAGGCGAAGGCGCCGTCGGGCTCGGCATGCGGCGGCTCGCGGTTATCGATCTCGAGACCGGGCGTCAGCCGATACATAACGAAGACCGGACCGTCTGGGTCGTTCTTAACGGCGAGATATACAACTACGCCGAGCTTCGAGCGTCGCTCGAAGCGCGCGGCCATAGCTTCTACACGCGCAGCGACACGGAAGTCATCGCGCACGCTTACGAAGAGTACGGCGCCGACGCGCCGAAGCACCTCGGCGGGATGTTCGCGTTCGCCCTCTGGGACGAGCGCGAGCGCCGGCTGCTTCTGGCCCGCGACCGCGCGGGAAAGAAGCCGCTGCTTTACTCCATACGTGGCGGCAAGCTCATATTCGCCTCCGAGTTCCAGGCGATGCTCTGCCACCCCGACGTGTCGCGCGAAGTGAACCGCGAGGCAATTGCTCCTTACCTCTCGCACATGTGCGTGCCCGCGCCGATGACCGCCTTTCGCGGCATCAATAAGCTGATGCCCGGTCACACGCTCGTCTGGCAGGACGGCGAAGCGAGGATCGAGCGGTACTGGTCGCTCGACTTTAAGAATAAGATCGAGATCGGCGAGCGCGAGGCCGAGGAGCGTGCCCTGGAGCTTTTGCGCGACGCGGTGCGGGCGCGGCTTGTGGCCGACGTGCCGGTGGGCGCTTTCCTGTCCGGCGGCATCGATTCGAGCGCGGTGGTCGCGCTGATGAGTGAACTGTCACCGCGCCGGGTGAAGACCTTTTCAATAGGCTTCGAGGAGCAACAGTACAACGAGCTCGATCATGCGCGGCGCATAGCCGAGCGCTTCGACACGGACCACCATGAATTCGTCGTCCGCCCGCGGGCGCTTGACGTGTTGCCCAAACTCGTCCGCCATTACGGCGAGCCTTACGCCGACTCGTCGGCCATACCGACCTACTACCTGTCGAAGCTGACGCGCGAGCACGTGACGGTAGCGCTCAACGGGGATGGCGGCGACGAATCCTTCGCGGGGTACGAGCGGTACGCGGCGATGCAGGCGGCCGAGTATTACCACCGGCTCCCGCGACTGGTGAGAAACGGAGTCTTGAAATCGGCCCTGCGAGCCATTCCTGAGGCATCCGACATGCGCTCGACTTTCGGGAGGGCGCGCCGCTTCCTGACCGTTATGGAGCTGCCTCGCGCCGAACGATACCTCAGATGGACCGCCGCAATAAGCGAGGAGATGAAGACGGAGCTTTGCGCAAGCGAGTTTTTGGGTGAAGCCGGGGGCGAAAAAGCGTCGTCGCTCGACGGATGTTTTGCCGGCAACGGGGAGATAGCGATAGCCGATCGCGCGATGATGGCCGACACGTTGAATTACCTGCCCAACGACCTGCTGGTCAAAGTCGACATAGCGAGCATGGCCGTTTCGCTTGAGGCGCGCTCGCCTTTCCTGGACCACCACTTGATGGAGTTCGCGGCGAGCCTGCCGGCGAGCTACAAGCTGCGGAAGTTTACGACAAAGCATCTGTTGAAGCGCGCGCTCGCGGGCAACGCTGCCGAAAGAGACTATCGCGCGCCGGAAGATGGGCTTCGGCGTGCCGGTAAGCCAGTGGTTTCGCGGCGAGCTGAAGGGATTTTTAGAAGACGCCATACTATCGCCCCGGGCGCTCGGGCGCGGCTATTTCAAGCCGGAGGCTGTCAGGCGCATCTTCGACCAGCACGCCGAAGGCCGCCGCGATTACGGGCATCAACTCTGGACACTGATGATGCTCGAACTGTGGCATCGAGAGTTTACCGATTGAATGTAAAAGGTGTGAAGCAATCGCCGCTGCGGGTGATGCGCATAATTGACCGCCTGAACGTCGGAGGCCCCGCGAGGCACGTCGTGTGGCTTGCGTCCGGGCTCGGCGCGGGCGAGTTCGAAACGACCCTGATAACCGGCACGGTCCCGGAAGGCGAAGGCGATATGACGTACTTCGCACAGGAAGCGGGAGTCGAGCCGGTCGTCATCAAGCAGATGAGCCGCGAGCTGAGCCCGCGCGACGCGCTCGTCATAGCCAGGCTGCTCGCGCGCATGTGGAAGTTCAAGCCCGACATCGTCCACACGCATAAGGCGAAGGCCGGCGCGGCCGGGCGAATCGCGGCCACGCTGTACAGGTGGCTTACTCCTTCGGCCCTGCTGCTCAAGCCGCGAAGGTGCCGCATCGTCCATACCTACCACGGCCATATTTTTCACAGTTACTACGGCGCGGCCCGCACCCGCCTCTTTATCCTGATCGAGCGCGCGCTCGCGCGGTTTTGCACCGACCGTATAGTCGTAGTGAGCGAGCAGCAGCGTAAGGAGATATCGGAAACCTTCCGTATAGGCAGGCCCGAACAGTTCCAGGTCATACGGCTCGGACTCGATTTCAAGGCGGCGCCGGGGGAAGGGCGCGGATTGCGCGAGCAGTTTGCAATACCGGAGAGCGGGCTGCTGGTCGGCATAGTCGGCCGCCTGTGCGAAGTAAAGAATCACGCGATGTTTTTGGAGGCCGCGGCCCGGTTGAAACAGGAACGGCAAGCAGAGGCGCCCGACGTTCGCTTCACGTTGATCGGGGATGGCCACCTGCGCGCGGAGCTGGAGCGACAGGCGGGCGAGATTGGCATATCCGACCGGGTCGCCTTCACCGGATTTCGTAAAGATGTAGCCTCGCTATACCGCGACCTGGATATTGTCGCGTTGACATCGCTTAACGAAGGGACGCCGCTGACGCTCATAGAGGCGATGAGTCATGGGCTGCCGGTCGTGGCGACCGAGGTCGGGGGCGTGGTCGATATTCTTGGCCGCCGGCGCGAAGCAGACGAAGGCTTCACGGTATGGGACCACGGAGTGAGCGCGCCGAGCCGCGACAGCGAAGGATTTGCCCGCGCGCTGCGCTTTTTAATCGAGCGCCCCGACTTGCGGCGCGAGATGGGCGAGCGCGGCCGCGCGTTCGTATATACGCACCTCTCTTACGAGAGGCTCCTTTCCGACATCAGAATGCTTTATCAGGAATTGACGGGTATAAAATCTCAAGCCCCGATTGTGGTCGAGTCTGAGATAGCGACCCAGTCTCATTAAGGAGCGAAAGAGTATGAAGATATTGATAACGGGTGGAGCGGGATTCATCGGCTCTCATCTGGCGGAGAGGCTGTTAGAGCGCGGCGACGAGGTGTTTATACTCGACGACCTGTTCAACCGGCTCGATGGAAAACATCGAGCACATAAAGAACCACCCGAACCTGATCTATAACATAGACACTATACGCAACTACAAGCTGACGGCCGAGCTTATAGATATGTGCGACGTGATCTACCATCTCGCGGCGGCAGTGGGAGTGCGGTTGATCGTAGAGAGCCCGGTCAATACGATTGAGACGAACATACGTGGCACGGACATAGTCCTGAGCCTCGCCGCGAAGAAACGCAAGCGCGTGCTTATCACCTCGACTTCCGAAGTCTATGGCAAGCGCAACCAGGTCCCCTTCAAAGAGGACGACGACCTGGTGATGGGCTCGACCGACAAGGGGCGATGGAGTTATGCCTGCTCGAAGGCGATTGACGAATTCCTGTCGATCGCTTACTGGAAAGAGAAGCGGGTGCCGACCGTGATCGCCCGGCTGTTCAACACGGTAGGGCCGCGCCAGACGGGCCGCTACGGGATGGTCATACCGAACTTCGTGCAGCAGGCGCTGGCGGGCGAGGACATAAAGATATTCGGCGACGGGACGCAGACGCGTTGCTTCACGCACGTGTCGGACGTGGTCGGCGCGCTCATCAAGATCGCCGAGCACCCGCGCGCGGTCGGCGAGGTCTATAACATCGGCAGCGATCACGAGGTGTCGATCCTTCAGCTCGCGGAAAGGATCAAGACGCTTACCGAGTCCGAGTCCCGCGTGGTCTTCGTCCCCTACTCCGAGGCGTACGAGGAAGGTTTCGAGGACATGATGCGACGGGTGCCCGACATATCGAAGGTGCGCTCGCTCATCGAGTACAACCCTCGATTAGACCTCGACTACATTCTGACGAGCGTCATCGAGTACCAGCGCGGCAGGACGCTTCGCCAGATCGGCGCGCCCGCCCCGTCCTTGACGTTCTACGCATAACCGCTTTTCGCGCAGGGGGCACGAGCATGAACAGCATTGAGCTTATACTGATCAGCGTTTCGGCGGTGCTGCTTGGGGCCGCTCTGACCGTAGCCGCCCGCAAGGTGGCGCTGCGGGTCGGGCTTGTAGCCATACCGAGAACTGACCGCTGGCACAAGAAGCCCGTGGCGCTGCTGGGGGGCGCGGCCATTTACGCCGCGTTCGTCCTGTCTTTCCTGGTCTTCGGCCCCGACCTGCCGAGGGCCTACGTGCTGGTCGCGGCCGGGACGCTGATGTTCGTGACGGGTCTGTTCGACGACGCCCGCCACATACGGCCTTACACGAAGCTCGTCATCCAGTTCATCGCGGCGGCGGTGCTGGTCTATTTCGGCTTCCACCTGCCGTGGGTAGACTATGCGTGGGTCAACGACGTGCTGACGATCTTCTGGCTGGTCGGCATAACGAACGCCATCAACCTGCTCGACAACATGGACGGACTCGCGGGCGGCGTGTCGGTAATAGCCTGCGCGTTTCTCGCGGTGACGCTTCTGCTAAACGGCCAGGCGGCCGAGGCAGTACTGCCGATCATGCTCGGCAGCACCGTGCTCGGCTTCCTCTTCTTCAACTTCCAGCCCGCTTCAATCTTTATGGGCGATTCGGGATCGATGTTTTTGGGCTTCATGCTTAGCGGCATGGCGCTGTTGAGCGACACGGGGCGATTCAGCAACCTGACGTCGGTATTGCTCACCCCGGTGTTGATACTGATGATCCCGATATTCGACACCTGCATAGTGACCTTCACGCGGAAGCTTTCCGGGCGGCCCATATCTCAGGGCGGGCGCGACCACACGTCGCACCGATTGGTTGCGCTCGGCGTGACCGAGCGGCGCGCGGTCGTAAGCCTGTACGTTTTTGCGGGCGTCTCGGGCCTGCTCGCGCTATCGCTCAGGTGGGTCGAGACGGCCGTGGTGATAGCGCTTGTGCCGAGCTTCGCGCTTCTGGTCCTTGTGCTCGGCCTGTACCTGGGCAAGGTGCGCGTCTATGAAGACGGCGAGCAGTTCAGGGGCGTGGCAATAGTTAACGCGGTCGCCGATTTTAAGTACAAGCGGCGAATACTCGAAGTCCTGATAGACGTGGCGCTTATCGCGCTCGCTTATTACGGAGCGTACCTGTTGCGCTGGGACGGGCAGCCTCCCGGCGGCCAGCTGGAAATCTTCCTCAGGACGTTGCCGATTCTAATAATAATAGAGATACTGTCTCTACTTGTGGGCGGAGTCTATAAAGGGCTCTGGCGTTACGTCGGCGTTGACGACCTGGTGATAATACTGCGGTCGGTGCTGGCGGGCGCGGCGCTCAGTTGCGCGGCCGTCTTCTTGCTCTATGAGTTTCAAGGGCCGTCGGCGACCGTCTTTCTGTTGAACCTTCTTCTGCTCGTGGTGCTTGTGAGCGCAAGCCGCCTCTCGTTCCGTCTCGCGAGGGCAGTGCTGCTGGACCGCACGGCTAATCACCCGGACGCAAAGCCGGTGCTGATATACGGCGCGGGGGATGGTAGCGAGCTGCTGATCCGTGAGATACTTACTAACCCTAGCCATCAGTTTGCCCCGGTGGGGTTCATTGATGACGACGAGCGAAAAGCCGGAAAAGTTTTCCACGGGTATCGCATATTCGCGAGCCACGAACTGCCCGAGTTGATCCGGGCATACAAGATCAGCGATGTAATCGTTCCGAATTTGAACGTGGCCGGCGGGAAGCTAGACATGCTTCGCGGCCTTGGCCTTTGCCTTAGAAGAATGAGCGTGCGCATCGAATGAGGCGCATGGCTTTGGTGTATAATCCATCAGCACATTTCACACGGGCCGCCTTCGAGATGTATCCCGGCGGTCCCTAACCACTGGAGGTCCAATGAAAGCCCCGATGAAGCATTTCAGAACCTCTGTCAGCTATCTGCTAGTAGCGTCGGTACTGACAATCTTCTCACTCAGCTCGTTCGCCGCCTTCGATAACAGCGGCGGGCCGGCCGCGGTTGCGCCCGCTGGCAACTTCGTGCTTTTGCAGCGGCCGACCGGCACGCTCTCCAAGGAAGACGGCAGCGTTTCTATAAACGGGGCCGACGCCCAGGAGGGCGCGACCGTGTTGAGCGGGAGCCTGATCAGGACCGGGACCGGCAGCGACGCGCAGGTCGATATACCTTCACTCGGAATGGTCCACTACGGCTATCTCACCGAAAGCGTGCTTTCGATGTCGGAGAAGCTCATCGAATCGTCCATGAACAGGTGCGGTTCGATAGAGATGCATCTGATGTCAGGCGTCACCGGCATCATCAAGGTCATTAACAGCAGAGACGTCGGTGTCTTCAGCGACCGAGATGAAGTTGACGTGAAAGTGATAAGCGGCCAGGTGCTGGTCAAGCGGACCAACAACAGGGAAGAGACGCTTACGGCAGGCGCTCACGAGGAGTATGACGACGCCATCGAAGTTACGGCCGTGGGCGAGGCCATCTTCAGGGTCTATTGTACAGAGGACCATTACGTACCTCTCGCCTTTTTGCCCGCGCTCGGGCTTCTGATCATACCTTTCAGCGGCGATGAAGACACATACCCGTGCTGAGCCCGCTTCAGCCCTAGCAGGGGGCTGAAGCCGGCCTCAACACGAGTCTCGCCCTGGCTGGCTGAGGCTTAAACTAGCCTGAGCAGCATGAGTATATCTCTGGACACATCTCGCGGTAATCATCTACGCGCGCAGTCAAAAGCATCGCGCGGGATTATGATCGCGCGTTTGCTTTCTGGCGCATGGCGAAGCTCGCCCCCGTTGCCGGACATTTCTCTGTCCGAGCTTGGCGAGATTACCGAGTTGCTGATGAAGTCGGGAGCCAGCAGTTTAGCCTGGTGTAAGATTCGCCCCTCGATGCTGGGGGCCTCTCCTGACGGACACAAGCTTCATCAAGCATATCGCCAACATGCTCTCCGAGCGGCTTTGCACGAGCGGGGCATGAGAGAGGTGATCTCGCTGCTTCGCAGCTTTGGTGCGGAGCCTGTTGTGGTAAAGGGATGGGCAGCGGCCCGGCTCTATTCCGAAGTCGGGATGCGCCCGTACACCGACCTCGACCTGTGCGTGTTGCCAGGTCATTACGACAAGGCTCGGGAAGCGTTGAAGAGTTCCGCAACCCAGGGATGCCTGGTCGATCTGCACGTGGGTTTCGGGAAATTCTTTGACCGGCACACGGATGATGTTTTCAACCGCTCACGCCTTGTCAAGCAGGGCGATTTCGAGGTGCGGGTTCTGAGCGCGGAGGACGATTTGCGGTTCCTCTGCATGCATCTGCTGCGTCACGGCGCGGTTCGCCCATTCTGGCTGTGCGACATTGCGGCCTCGGTTGAGAGTCGAAGCGACGATTTCGACTGGGACAGGTGTTTGACGGCCTCGCGCAGACAGGCTGATTGGATCGCGTGCGTCATAGGGCTGGCGCATCAACTGCTCGGCGCCCGGATAGAAGGGACGCCGGTAGCTGACCGGGCCGCGAGGCTTCCAAAGTGGTTGATGCCTACGGTGCTCGAAGAGTGGGCAAAGCCTTATCATATGCCGGCGCAGATCGCATTCTACCTGCGCCATCCGGTGAAGCAATTCAGGAGAATGCTTGAAGAATTACCGCAGCACTGGCCGAACTCGATTGAAGCGACCGTGAATTTGAAGGGTCCATTCAACGATATGCCGCGACTGCCCTTTCAGGTTGGACATCTCTTTTACCGCGCCGCGGCGCTCGTAGCCGAGGTGCCGAAGATGCTCCGGCCCGCGAAGTCATAGATGTCAATCAGGAGTTGATATGGAGATTTTCTTACTGGCGGCCAGACTCTTTCTGGCCCTGACCTTTGGCGTCGCCGCAATTGCGAAAGCCGCCGACACCGCGGGTTTGCGCCGAACGCTGGTTGAATTCGGCCTGCCGGAAAAGCTGGCGACTCCCGCCGCGTTGCTTTTACCGGTGGCAGAGATATTGATCGCGCTTGCCCTGCTGCCGCTCTGGTCGGCATGGTGGGGCGCGGCCGCGGCGCTCGCGCTGCTGGTGATCTTCGCCGCGGGGATCGGCGCGAATCTCATACGCGGGAACGCGCCTGATTGCAACTGCTTCGGCCAATTGCATTCGAAGCCCGTAAGCTGGTCGCTCTTTACGCGCGACGTTCTGCTGGCCGCGGTCGCTGTGTTTATCATCGCGCGGGGAAAAAATGGTGTTGGCCCAGGCGCGTTTGACTGGGTTGCTGATTTAAATACCGGCGAGAGGATGATTCTTGTTTTCGGCGTGGCGACGGTCGGGCTGCTTGCGACCGCTGTCGTTTACCTCAGCCGTGTCGTCAAACAGCAAGCCGTCGTACTTGAAAGAGTCGAGGCGATGAAGAAGGTAATTGACGAGGACTACGCCGAGCCTCCGATCGAGCGAGAGGATGCCGCTTCCTCCTGTCGAGGGACTACCTGTCGGAGCGCCCGCGCCGAGCTTTTCGCTTGATTCCATCGGCGGGGAGCAGGTGTCACTTGAAGGCCTGCTCGCTTATGGCAAGCCGGTGTTGCTGCTCTTTGTCAGCCCGAACTGTGGCCCTTGCAAGACTCTATTTCCTCTCATCGGCGATTGGGAGCGAGACTACGACACTAAATTGACTATCGCGCTGATCAGCAAAGGAGATCTTAAAGAAACTGAAAACGAGATAGCAGCCTACAAAGTCCGACACCTGCTGCTACAGGGTAAATCGGGCATCCAGGCTCAATACGGAGCCAAATGGACTCCGTCTGCTGTTGTGATAAATGCTCAGGGAAGAATCGTCAGCCAGCTAAACTACGGCGATGAAGCGATCCGAGGGCTGGTTATCAATAGCGTCAAAGCGGCTGACGCGAAACCCAAACGCAGCCTCCCGATCAAGAGAAACGGACATCATCCCGAGCTTACTATTGGAAGAGCGAACGCTTTTAGGGACGTGGGCGAAAAGGCCCACAGTTTTTCGCTTCCTGATATGAACGGCGGAGTAGTCAGCACAAACGACCTGCTGGGCCGTGACACTCTGCTGCTGTTTTGGGATCCAAAGTGTCCATACTGCATGTCCATAGCAGAAGATCTTATCAAATTGGAAGATAACCCTCCGAAGGGAGCGCCGCGATTTGTTTTTATCTCTTCAGGCGATGAGGATGCTGTAAGGGCCGAAAGCCGAAGGTTCAAATCGCAATTCCTGCACGATCCTGAATTTGAAGTTGGGATACTATTCGGCTCGAATCTGACGCCTTCGGCTGTGCTCATTGACGCCAAAGGCAGAATAATCTCTGCCCCGACGGCGGGCCGTCACGAGATTCTGGCGTTGATCGGGGCACACGATGTTGTGCAGCCAATCGCGGTCGGCAGATGAATCATTTTTTGCAAAGCGCACGGATTGGCCAATAGGATAGCAGCAGCGATATGAACTGGTCTTCAGAGCATCTATTGCCATACACGCGAACTCTCGGTTACGCGGATGGAGAAGACCGCAAAGCAGAATGGGTGGCAGGCGGATCTATCCTCTCTTACGGAGTCCGAATCGGAATTCGGACGAATACGCCGGAGTTGCTCGATGGATTGTCTGAACATTTCCCGCCTCTGTGGAAGCCGGCATCCGACGCTCGCGTTGATCGCCTGTTCTCTCTCAAGATCTGCGGCAGGATGTCGCAAAGAGGCAGTCGCCCATATCACGAGTTATTCGAAGACTCGGAGAAGGGACTCAGGTCGCGGAGTCTGAAGACGGTGCTTGAGGATCTTGAAAGACGGATGAAGATGTATGTGGCTGAGATGGCGCGACGACGTGTGTTCGTCCACGCGGGTGTTGTCGCCTGGCAAGGGCGGGCAATCGTCATCCCCGGAAGGTCCTTGAGCGGAAAGACGACCCTGGTGGCAGAACTGGTGCGGGCCGGAGCAACATACTACTCCGACGAGTATGCTGTGCTGGATATGAGTGGCCGCGTGCATGCTTACCCGCAGGCGTTGCAGGTCAGAAAGCCAGGGTCTCCGAAGCAGAAAAAACACCTGGCCGAAGAAATCGGCGGCATCACCGGGAGTAAACCTCTATCAGTAGGTCTGGTCATCGTCACCAAGTATAAGGACGACGCCCGCTGGCATCCCAGCAAGCTCTCGGCAGGGGAAGCCTTACTGGAATTGCTCCAGAATACAGTACCGGCAAGGCGAAAACCCGAAGTGGTTCTCCCGACACTTTGGAAAGCAATCGCAGCGGCTACGGCGCTGAAAGGCGCGCGTGGCGAAGCTGAAGAAGTCGTCGGGCATATTCTAAAAGAACGATGGCTCAGAAATAATGAAACTGAGACATTCAAAAAACAGATATTTCGCTCGCGTTTGAAAACAACCGATCACCTCTTAGAAAGGAGATGAGTATGAATCGACTGAAAGGTAATCATCAAGCCCCACAAGCCAGGTGGGAAGACCTGGTGATACAGGAAATGCCGGATGAGGTGCTTGTCTATGACCTTAAAGGGCATAAAGCTCACATGATCAACCAGACTGCTGCCTTTGTCTGGAACCATTGCGATGGTCAGACGACAGCCTCACAAATGGCGGCCCTGATGGCGAAGGAATGGGATAAGCCGGTTAGCGAAGATGTTGTCTGGCTTGCTCTCAAACAATTGTCAAAGGCTAATCTTCTGCAAGAGCCGATAGCCATGCCTGAGAATGGAACGCGTGTATCGAGACGACAAGCCATGCGCGGGCTGGGGATAGCCGCCATGGTTCCACTGGTCATCTCGATTGTTGCGCCAACGGCGATGGCCCAATCCTCGGTTCCGGCAGTTTGTCAGTCCTGCGTCAAGAAGTCCAACGGGATAGCCTCCTGTCCTGCTGCTTGTGGTGGAATTCTCGGTACCTGCTTCGGCAACTCCGGCTGCGGCAATGGACAAGCATGCCAGTGCATGACCTGCGTGGACTGCTTCAACAATTTAAGCAGTGACACGAGATGTCAAAATCCGAACGACACGCTCAGTTGGGTAGTCCCTGGTCCTCTGTGTTAGACGTAAATTTGATACGTCGCCGCGAGCAGGTGGCGGGTCAGGACTGCCTGATGAGGCTTGTGTTTATGACTCCAACTGAGATTACCGCCTGAACAAAAATGGCGGCGTTTGCTTGGAACCATAAGCTGTAATCTGGCTGGCATCCTAAACAACTCTCTAGGGCCGACCCATCAAACTGGTTGTCAAATTCTCGGTGCCTGTCCACCTTATGGTGATTAAATGGCACCCGAACATGGCTGCTGAAGCGCTAAGGCTATTAGCCGATGCTCACTAATGTAGAATAAGGGTACGCATCTCTGCCGCAGGATTCACCGACTTCAAGCAACTATAGAGGGATTGCGCCTGTGGAGTTTTTTAATGAACCAGGCTCGCTTGTCGAGCGTCGCTGGAAAGACGAGAACTATAATGAGGATGCCTTTCCGGAAATCGCCCGGCAGGCGTTGGTTGAGTCGGCTCCATACAGAGAAGTTGATCCGTGGGAGGTAATCCGCTGGGTGAATACCACAGAGCAATTGCCCCAGCAATAAGAGCTCCCCGGAATGTTTGGCAACCCGCCAATAACTTTGTTCAACGGCCCGAGGCTCTACCTGGAGTATTACTGGCTCGATGACACAACCTCCGTTCACCAGCATGTTTTCTGCGGAGCGTTTCAGGTTCTTCTTGGCTCAAGCATCCATAGTCAATACAGTTTTGACGATGAGCGTATTCTTAAATCAAAATGCCAGGCACGCGAGGTTAGTAATCGAAGCTGAGAACAGTTGCGGGCGCGTAGAAAATGCTTGACGAGCAAGTGGCCTCGCAAAGAGGCCAGGGCTGCTACTAATTTTTCCGGCGAAGCCGGTGTTGTGAGGTTTGATATGAAGTTGAAAGCAGTAACTACCCTACTGGTTCTATGCCTGGCAGGGGCGGCCTTTGCCCAGACGCCCGGCTCGCCGGTAGTGAAGATAAGTCTCACCCCCGACCGCATCGGGATGGTAAAAGTTGCCCCCGGGATTACTACGCGAATGACCTTTCCGGGGCAGGTCAAAGAGATCATCTGCGGCGATCTTTATGATCCCACGAGCGGGACCGGCGTCTTCGTTGTACAGCGCGGAGATAACGACGTGTTCCTGAAGCCGGTCACGGCCAAGGGATTCAGCAACCTTTTCGTTAAGGTAGGCGAGAAGGGAGACCAGGTCTATAACTTCGATCTGATGGTAGTCAGCGCGCAGGAAGCGTACCGAATAGTAAACGTATCAAGCGGCGATGATCTTGCGGCCCGGCCGGATCAGGGGTCGGCAACTGACACGGCGAAGATAATTGCTTCCGCCCAGAAACAGGCCGACGACATTATCCGCGGTGGCCGCCAGCAATCCGAACAGCTCATCAAACAGGCCGTGCAGCGCGCCGCGGACCTGGACCGCCAGGCGCAGGAGCGGTCGGCGGAGCGAGATCGACAGGCGGCGGCGCGGGCCGCAACCGAGGTGCAGAACAGGTTCGCGCGCGCGATGATTCGCGGCTTGAAAGAAGTCAAAGTCAATGATACTCACGTCGCGCCGAAAAGAATCGACATAATGCTCGACCCGCGCGTGCTGACCTTTGACGATAAATCTTATCTACGCTACGTAATCAGGAACAACGGCGATAAGGAATTTATCTATTCCGCCCTTTCGCTCGAAAAAGGCGCGAAGGCAAGCGCCCAGGTCATCCCCGCCGAAGTTATTAAGGCGAAGCCTGACAACAGCGTCCTGCCGGGCGAGATGGTCACCGGCGTAATAGTATTCGACTCAAAGCTGGTCGATCAGGCCGACCGGCTTACGCTTTTAGTGCGCGGCGTTGATAACGCGGAGATCGCGCGCTTGAACATAAAGTAACTTCCGAGGCACTCCCGGAAGCCCTCGCTCGCTTTGCCGGCGCCGGCTTAAATAACCGCGCCGGCAAAACTCCCAACGCCAGCCCTCCCCCTCGCCTGACCTGCGCTTTCGGCCCCTGATTGCGCGATCCGTCAGCACCCCGCCCTCGACCCGCATGAAAGATCTATCCCGAGCTCGCGCAAGGAAGAGTTGCGCGCGTCGAAATCTTCCCACACTGTTTGCGCTCGCATGCTCGGGGATGCTCTACGCCATTCACTTTTTTCCGGGCGGGGGGCACAATCACTTAATCAACGATAGCCGGGCCTATATAGAAATCTCTCAAGGTCAGCCGGTGGGCATCCCTTTCAACACCAGAATTCTTCAGCCTCTTCTTGCCTCAAGTATCTCCGGGCTCACAGCTATCGAAAGCATTACCGCATTTCAATTGTTAACGGCCGCCGAGCTTCTTCTTTCCCTCCTGCTCATAGCATCCTTACTTCGCCGTCGAAACGCGACCGGTTACTGGGAGGCCGCTGTCGTTTTAACGTTGGGCTGTTCACTTGCAGCCACCTTCGGCTATGTGCCGGTGATGGCGGACCCACTGTTGCTGCTGCTGGCGTGTCTTACAATTGAATTGCTCGACCGTGACCGTCTGATTCTCGCGCTTGGCTGTTGCTGTCTCGCCGCCCTTACCAAAGAGTACGGCGTAATCCTCGGCCTCTGCTGGTTATGCCACGCTTACAGAAAACGGCGCGGCGTAATTGCCTGGGCGGGCGCGTCTCTGCCTTTTATCGCCCTTCTTATAGCCTTGTTTGTTATGCCCTCCGCCGCCATCGCCAGAACAGGCTTTTCGGGCTGGCGAGCATTCGTCGGCGCGATGTTCGGCTATCACATTTCACTTTTCAACTTTAGGGGGCCGCTCCAATACATTCAGATTATATTCATGTGGGCCTGGTCAATCGTGTGGCCCGTTATGTTGCTCTCGATCTCTCTAGTCGTATCCCGTCTGAGAAGCCACATATCTCTTGGACCTGATCTTTCAAGCTTTGCGGCCGCTCTATGTGTAATGCCGGTCCTGCTGCTTGGTGATTGGGGCCGATCTATGCTTGTTGTCGTACCGCTGGCGCTCGCTGCATCGGCGACCCATCCGCTTACAAAGGATAATCGCTTTGCCCTCCTGCTGGCTGTCGGCGGGATTGCCACAGCGTTGGCACGACCCTTCCACGGCGACGTGATTCCGCCATTTCTATTTATCATCGCCGCGCAGATCATAAGCGCGATCGCATCCGCGGCTATAGCATTAAGAATCGGCAAGTTCTTTCTGACCGGTGCGACTGATCCGGCAGCCGATTCAGCTACGATAGCGCGCGGTGTCGGGACTTCGGCGACGAACGGGCTATTATGAATGAAGCCAGCGCCCCCGCTCCCAGTGAATACGGCTCGCCCTCCCGAGTTACCGTGACGTTTTACCTGGCGACGATTGCGCTTTTGCCCTGGAGCTGGTTTCCGCCCTTCCCGTGGCTGCACGAACACGCGCAATGGAGCGACGTCACCTTTTCAATCGCCGCGCTGTCGTGGATCGTCGAGCGATGGCGCGCGCGCGAATGGCGCGGCTTTGGCGCGGCGCACGTCGCGATCGGTCTTTATCTGGCCGCGGCGATATTATCATCCATCTTTTCACCCGTAGATAAAGCGGAAGGGGCGCTGAAAGTAGCAGGGATAGCCGAGCTGTGCATGCTCGCGGTGGTAACGTCCGACCTCGCCTCTTGTCCGCGCGTGCTTCGCCTGATAGTTCAGGTCGCGGCGCTCAGCTCGCTCATTGTCGGCGCGGCGGCGATATGCGGCCTTGGGCTGATGTATATGGGGATACGGACTCCGCTGATCGGCATCTACGGCGAGCTGACTCCCTCTCCACTTTATGCGCGCGTTCAGGGCGGATTGTATAACCCAAATTTACTGGCGAGCTACACCATATTTGCCGCGGCGCTGGTCGCCAGACGAGACGTTAAGATAAACGCACGCTTGCGCACGGCGAGCCTCATCGCGCTATGGATGACATCGGCTCTTACTTTCTCGCGCGGGTTTTTGGGATTCATTCTCGCCGCGGTAATTAGAAACGCTCGAACCGGCAAGGGGCGCATAGCAGCCGCGGCGACGGCCGTCGTTTTGATTGTCGCGATGGTTTCGATGACTATCTGGAGAGTTTCGCTCAACCCGCTCTCTCCGCATAAGGCGCGGATCGGCGATGCCTTGACGGTCCGCTATCAAGCCGCGATCTCATCATCCGAGACGCTGGCGCGTAATCCGCTATGGGGAACCGGGCCGGCTTCGCATCCGGGCAATATTGCGGGTAATCTGCTAGATTCGCATATGACTTTCATCAATATCGCCGCGACACTGGGCCTGCCGGCGCTCATTGCTTTTATTTCGATATTAGTCATCGCCTGGCGCAGGCGCAGGCTGCCTACGAATCTGGCCGTCTGGGGCGGGCTTGCCGGGCTCGGGCTTGACGCGCTGGCGCAGGACGTTGAGGATTTTCGCCATGTCTGGGTGATGATCGGGATTGCGCTTGCCGACGCGGGCATGCGGGCGGCCGCGAGCGAAAAAGAGCCCGAGTCAAAAAACGCCCTGCGTTTGCGGAAGGATAATCTATTTCGTTAGAGGACAAAATGGAAAGCTTAAACATACTTGTTACGGGAGGGGCCGGTTTCATCGGTTCGCATATAGTCGACGCGCTTGTAGAGCGCGGCCACAAGGTTCGCGTTCTGGACTCGCTCGTTCCTCAAGTTCATACCGCGGGGCGGCCGTTGCATTTGAATCCGGCGACAGAGTTCATCGAGGGAGATGTATCGAGCAGCCAGCTCGTCGAGCAGGCCCTGCAAGGCATTGATGCCGTCTATCACGAAGCGGCCGAAGTCGGCGTCGGACAATCCATGTACGAGATTGAACGATACGTGAAGAGTAACGACCTTGGCACCGCCGTTCTGCTTGAGCAGGTATTAAAAAAGCGCGACCGTATAAGAAAGCTGGTCGTTGCGTCTTCGATGTCGATATACGGAGAGGGCGCGTACTATTGCGCTGAGTGCGGCTCGATCAACCCGCAGCTTCGTCCCGCCGAGCAACTGGCGGCGCATCGTTGGGAAGTAGAATGCCCGCGCTGCGGCGGGGAACTCTCTCCCGCCGCAACGAGTGAAGAAAAGCCCCTGTTTCCCACATCGGTTTATGCTATCACCAAGCAGGATCAGGAACAGCTATGCCTGGCAGTGGGACGCGCCTACGGCATCGCCGCGATCGCGCTGCGGTACTTCAACGTGTACGGCCCGCGCCAGGCGCTGTCTAACCCTTACACGGGCGTCTGCGCCATCTTCTCGTCCCGACTGCTCAACGACCGCGCGCCGGTCATATATGAAGACGGCGAGCAGACGCGCGACTTCGTGCATGTGAGCGACATCGTGCAGGCGAACCTCCTGGCGCTCGAAAGCGATAAGGCAAATTACGAGTCAATAAACGTCGGCACCGGCCGCGCAACTTCGGTAAACCAGGTCGCGCGATTGCTCTCGGCGGGTCTTGGGAAGGATATAGAACCTGAGATAGTAGACAAGTATCGTGAAGGAGATATACGACACTGCATATCAGACATCACGCGCGCGCGTACTCTGCTAGGCTATGAGCCACGGGTTACTCTTGAGCAAGGCATCCCCGAGTTGCTCGACTGGGTGCGCGAGCAAACGGCCGTGGATCAGGCAGAGCGAGCGGCCACGGAACTCGAAAGCCGCCGGCTCGTGAAGTAAGATCAGGCCGCGACTGTAATCCCGCCTCGCGAGCCGGTGAAGAATACATAGATCGGCTCGTCCATCTCTCCCAGCTTTGCCGCGGACCATACCGCCCGCTCGTCCGTGTCATGAACGATAACCACGCCCGTCGCCGCGAACCCGTCGGCGTCCGTGTCTGTTACCGTTATGGCGACCCACTCGTTTGGATAAATGCTTCTTATCTCCATCATAGAAAATACAGCAGCCACTTTTCCGAACATCCGAAAGACCTCCCACTGATCGTAGGGCGATGCGCGTGTGATAATCGCGCGCCTATGTGGGGACACCTGCGAGTTTTATTCCTGGTAGCAATCGTAAGTCGTAGGGGCGAGACATTTGCCGGGCGGAGGGGACCACCCGGCGGCTATTGTACCACCATGTGAAAAAATAAAAAGTTGCAATTTCATTTAATCGACGTGACGCGCGCGGGACAGGAGCCGGATTGCTGTGGTAGCCTTTGATAAAGAAACCCCGGCTTAATAATCAACGATCCCGGCACCAGCTTTAAAGCGCGAGTCATCCGCGGGCGAGCTTGCGCCGGTTGGTATCAACCATCGGGGGAATCTTATGACCTCACCGTTCGAGCTGGATGAAAGCGGCGGCAGCCGCGCGCTAATGCCGATTAATAACGATCTTTTCATGCCGGTCCTGTCGATTCAGCAGGCGGTCGAGCGGTTCAACGCCGTCGTGGAGTTCGTGCGCACGGTGATGCGCGAAGGCACGGATTATGGCCGCATCCCCGGCACCGAAAAGGCGACTCTGCTCAAACCGGGCGCCGAAAAACTCTGCACCCTGTTCGGCCTTTCGAGCCGCTTCGAGATCATTCGCTCGATTGAGGACTGGACGGGCGAGGACCACAACGGCGAGCCGTTCTTTTATTACCTCTACCGCTGCCGGCTTCAGCGCGGCAGTCTTGTGATTGCCGAAGGCGATGGCTCCTGCAATAGCTGGGAGCAGAAATATCGCTATCGCCAGGCGCAGCGGCGCTGCCCCGCCTGTAATCAGCCGGCCATCATTCAAGGCAAGGAAGAGTACGGCGGCGGCTGGGTCTGCTTTCGAAAGCGCGGCGGCTGCGGCGCGAAGTTCGGCATTGACGATGAATCTATAACAGGTCAGCAGGCGGGCCGCGTCACAAACGAGAACATCGCCGATCAGGTCAACACCATCCAAAAGATGGCTCAGAAGAGGTCTCTGATTTGCAGCCGCATTGCTGGCGGTCAACGGCAGCGAATTCTTCACGCAGGACGGCGAAGACTTTTATCGCATCGAGGCGGAGACGCCTGTTGCCGGGCCGTCACTTATGGAACGAGCCGGGCGGGAGGACTGGCGCTGCACACCTGCCCAGAAGCAGATGGCGCTGAACCTGCTGGCGCAGCTCGACGCGAGAGGGAAGGGCGAAGAGGATGTGCGACTTTTGCTTGCTAACGAATTCGGCGCTGAAAGCCCGGCCGCGCTTGCCCCCGGCGCGATGCCGCGCTTCATAAGCAGGTTAAAAGAGCTGCTGTAATAATGACCGGGCGCATGCGAAAGAATCCGGGCGGCGCAATCTGGCTTGTGGGTGTGTACCTCGCGGCCATCATAGCCGCTAACCTCTTAGTCGCCCGGTACGGGCCGCCCATAACGCCCCTCACTTCGTTCCTGTTTATCGGGCTGGACATCACCGCGCGCGACCGCCTGCACGAGTCGTGGCGCGGTCGCGCGTTATGGCCGCGCATGGCCGCGCTCATCGCGTCAGGCTCTATCCTTTCGTGGCTGCTCAATAAAGACGCGGGGCAAGTGGCGCTCGCCTCTTTCGTGGCATTCGCCGCAAGCAGCACGGCCGACGCGCTCGTATATCATCTGTTGCGCGACCGCGACTGGCTCGTCAAAGTAAACGCGTCGAACATAGTGAGCGCCGCCGTTAACAGCGTCGTCTTTCCATGGCTCGCGTTTCCGGTGCTTCTGCCGCTGGTGATGTTTGTGCAGTTCGCCACTAAAGTGGCCGGCGGCGCGCTCTGGTCGGCATTGCTCCGCTCCAGAAATGACCGCGCGTGATGCTTACGCTTCGTCGGATGGGCTCTTAGATGATGGGAGTTCTATTTTAGGGTCATCGGGGTGAGGGCGGTACAGCACGACGGTCCTGCCGATAACCTGTACGAGGTGGGCATCCTTAACGCGACCGGCCAGAATCCTTCCGCTTTCGTCGGCGTTCTCAGGCGCGCCGTCCTGCACTTTGATCTTCAGTATCTCGCGCGTGTTGAAAGCGGTCTCGACGGCGCGCACGGACGATTCGGTCACGCCTTCTTTCCCAATATAAAGTATCGGCTTTAGATTATGAGCGAGGCCCTTGAGCTTCATTCGCTGTTTCGCGTTAAGCGTGGCCATACTTTCTCCCCTTATAAAACTCGCGCCGGGTTTATTCGACAGGCTTTCTTATAAAAGCCCTCATGTTCGGGTAGCGCTCGAACATGTCCAGCAACTGACGGTCGCCTAACCCGGCCGCAAGCAGGGCGTACTTTCCCGCGCGCTCGTAATCCCCCGACGCAATGTATAGTTCTCCGAGCTTGCGATAGGCGGGGGCAAAGGAAGGGTCGCAGGCAATCGCGGCTTCGTACTCGGCGATAGCTTCCGGCATGCGCCGCTGGCTGTAGTGCAGAACGGCGAGCTTATAATGGCCCTCGGCCGAGCGAGCGTCACCGGTGACGTGCGCCCGCTGCCGCTCGATCTCCTCCTCCACGTCGCGGTCGAGTGCGAACTCTACTAACTCCCTGAGCCAGTGCTTCTCTTTTTGTTCGCTCATATTCATTTCAGGCGAGATATTGGGCGAGGTCTTTTTCAAGGTCTTCCGGCCGCACCTCTTCGCCGTCGTTCAGGCGGGCGAGCGTGCGATCTATGACGGCCTTAGCCTCTTCCTTGCTCGTATCTTTTAAGAACCCGTCGTAGAAGTGTTCGCCCGCGAGCGCGCGGTTGATCTCGGTCTCTTTATTGTTGTCGTTCAGCTCGGTGAAGTATACGACCTTGTAGCGACGGTTGTAGCTGCCCTCGCGATATACCTCGAACATTATCTTTTCCGATTCGCGCATACCCTGGTCCTTTCAAACTAAGCATATTTTTTGAAGGATGAATCTACCACAAAGACAGAAAGGGCACAAAGATTCACAAAGAACTCTCTTCGTGCGTCTTTGTGCCCCAAAGTCTTTGGGCCGCGGACGAGGTTAATCGCCCGACGCGCCCATCCCGAGGTCGGCCGGCATGCCCGGATTGAGCACCGGAAGCTGTATGCCGCGCGGCGCCTGCGGGAACTGTTCCTCAATCTCAAGCTGCAACCGCAGCATCCGCTCGAACTCCGCCATCCTCTCCTCGAGCGTCTTTATCTTGCCCTTGTTCTTGACCATGTCTTCGCGGTAGCGCTTGAGGAAGTAGCCGATGGTCTCGACGCGGATCTTGATCGAGCCGGTGGGCTTGTTCTCGTCGATGTCCTTGAAGCAGAAGTACGGCGTGCCCGCGTTCTGGACGATCTCTTCGACGACGGTGTAGATCGGCGCGTCGTGCCCGCACTTGAACGACGACAGCTCCAGCGCGACCAGATTCGGATGCCGCGCGGTGTACTTGGCCGCCCACACCTTGCGGCTGGTGTTCTCCGAATAGGAGTTCTTCCACACGTCCGATATATCCATCGGGTGGCTGATTATCCCGGCCCGCACTTCGTCGCCGAACAGCCGCCACAGGATGTCGTCGTCCATGGGAAGCGAGTCCATGGTGAAGACCGGGTAGCCGATCTTCTGGAACTCGTCGAGTATCTCGTGGTTGATGCCCGGGTCGTTGTGATACGGCCGGCCCAGCAGGACTATGCCGAGCCGGTCTTCCGCTTCGAGCTGGTCGAGCACTTCGCGCGCCGCGCCGCGCAGGTGTCACGTTATAGAACGTGTCGAGCGCCTTGTAGCCTTCTTCCACGGCGCGGTGGTTCTCTTCCTCGTCAGGCCCAGGATATCCTTGAACGCCTCATACATCTGCTTCTCAAACAGGTTCGGCTCGTCGACGTTCACGAAGGGGTTCAGGTACTTGATCGCCCATCTCCGCGAAGAGGTCGCCCTCTTTGATGAACGCCGCCTTCACCGCCTCGGGCGTGGCGGTCACGGTCGGGCACGCGCGGTTGCCCTGCACGTGCACAAGGTCCGTGGGCAGCGCGTCGATCATCGGGAAGAAGATGATGTCGAGCGGCTTCTTCTTGTGCTGAACGTAGAGCAGATTGTGCACGTGCGGGATGCCGACCTTTGACGGGAAGCAGGGGTCGATGGCGCCGCGCTTCGCGCCCTCTTTGTAAAGCTGCTCGGTCGTGAAGTCCGAATAGACGAGGTTCTTCGGCTTGACTCCGAGGCTCTCGAAGTAAGCGGAGAAGAACGGGTTGACCGAGTACTGGTTGAGCACGCGCGGGATGCCGATGCGCAGCGTATCGCGCTTCTTGAGCAGTTCGTTGCGCTGCTTCTGCGCCCTGGTCAGCGCGAGCTTGTGCGGCGCGGTCGGCGACGTTCGGCGGATTGAAGCTGCGCCACGCGGCTTTGGCCATCACTTCGACGAAGTTCGGGTTAGCGCCCTTGACCTCGTCGAGCCCCTTCTTGATGACCTTCATGTCGTTGACGTCTTCGACCGAGGCCCTTCTCGCAAGAGTTGCCGACTGATCAGCCGCTTGACGCCGGGCAGGATCGGGATCTTAGATCTTGCGCGGCGGCTCGCACTTCCACCTGCCCGTCGGAGACCTTGACGTCGATGAACGTGCGCAGGCATTTGTTCTTGCAGAAGTAGCAGCGGGTGTCTTCGTTGCGGTGCGTCTCGTAGGTGATCTCCTCGACGCGCGTCCAGCCCGATGAACGTGTCGTGCGATGCCCGTTATCCCAGAGGCGGACGGCTTCGATTGCCGCGCCGATCGCGCCCGATTCGCCGCAGTGCTCGTGCACGATGACTCGCGGCTGAACGCTCTTGCCCTTGAACCGCGACTCGATGAAGTCAACCTGCGACTTCACCGCCGCGAGGTTGTGCTGCGTGCCGCCCTGCAGCACGAAGTTCGTGCCGAGCGCGGCGATGTTCGGAATCTGGGAGACGTACAGCCAGATGTTCTTCGGCAGCACCGCCGCAAGACCGGCCATGATCTCTTCAGGCTTCCAGCCCTGCCGCTGGAAGTCGACGATGTCCGACTGCATGAAGACCGCGCAGCCATAGCCGAACGTGGGCATCGACTTGCGCGCTGAAAGCGATGTCCGCAAAGTCCTCGACCTTGAACCCGAAACCTTCGGCGGTCGATTGAAGGAAGTAGCCGTTGCCGGCCGAGCACTGCGTGTTGAGCTTGAAGTCCTTGACCTGGCGGTTCTTCAGGATGATGAGCTTGATGTCCTGGCCGCCGACGTCGCACGATCACGTCGACGTCCTTGTAGAACTGCAAGGCCGACTCAGTGTGCGCGACGGTTTCCACCAGCGCGACGTCGGCGCCGAATCGTATCTTTCAGAATATCTTTCGCGTAACCGGTCGTGCCGACGCCGAGCATTTCAAAGTAGCGCCCTGGTCGGTGATCTGCTTTTCGAGCTTGCCGAAGACCTCCTTCGTGTCCTCGATGGGGTTGCCCTTCGAAGCTGATAGGTCTTGCACAAGGATTTTGCGGTCGCTTGTCGAGCAGCACCGCCTTCGTCGAGGTCGAGCCGCCGTCAAGGCCGATGAAGCCTTCGACCACCTGGCCGGGCTCGAATGTCGCGGCAATAAATTTCTTGTGCCTGTATTGTTCCTTGAACGCGTCAAGCTCGGCCTCGTCGTCGGAAATACCCTTGCCGCCCGCCGCCTTCTTCTCTTCCAGGCGGCCGTAGGATTGATGTAGTACTCGAGGTCGGCAAAGCCGCGATAGACGCCCGACGTCGTCGTCTTCCTGCTTGCCGAACTCGACCGCGCCGAGCGCCGCGAAGTACTGCGCGTTATTCGGGACCTTGATCAGATCCTTCGGGTCCACGCCTTCCGGCAGCGGGTAGTTGCGCTCCTCCCAGACCTTCGGGATGTTGTGCTTCCAGCGCCTCGACCATGCCGCGAATGTAGGTGTTCGGGCCGCCGAGCAGCAGCACGTGCGGGCGCAGGGTGTTGCCGCGCGTGAGCACCGCGAGGTTCTGTCCGACGATGGCTTCGAACAGCGACGCCATAAGCTCGTCGGGCGGCACGCCCATCTTCTGCAGAGAGTTGATGTCGGTCTCGGCGAACACGCCGCACTTGCCCGCCACTGGGTGGAGCTTCATGCCCGTTATAGCCCATGTCGCAGAGCTTATCGGCCGGGATGCGCAGCTTGGCGTTGATCTTGTCGATGACCGCGCCGGTCCCGCCCGCGCACTTGTCGTTCATCGACGGGATCTTCTTCTTCTTCCCGGTCTCCGGGTCTTCTTTGAAGATGATGATCTTTGCGTCCTGGCCGCCAAGCTCGATGACCGAGCCGGCTTCGGGGTAGAGTTTTCCACCGCGAGCGAGACGGCATTGACCTCCTGGACGAACTTCGCGCCGATCACTTGGCGCGATCCCGCCGCCGCCCGACCCGGTTATAAAGATGCGGATCTTGTCGTGTCGGTATGGAGAATTCGTCCTCGATCCGCTTGAGGAATTCGAGGACCTTTTCGGGCTGCTTGGTGTCGTGGCGCTGATAGTCGCTGCCACAGCATCTCGTCGGTGACCGGGTCAACAACGACCGCCTTGACGGTGGTCGAACCGACGTCGAGTCCTACGTAAAGTTTTTCGTAGTTCTGGCTCATGATCGATTTATACTCTCTTGGGTTTTGTCATTGGTCACTTGCCCTTCGCAAGAGCGAAGACGGACAACAAGTGACCAATGACTATGACAAATGACTAATCGGCTGCGTAAGTCGAGACGCGCTCGCGGCGCTCTTTTTTGATCAGCTCCGAACATGCTTGACGAAGTTGGCCGCTGACCCGATCACGCCCTTGCTAGTGCGGCACGTTATAGAGGCCGCTTTCAGTTCCGGGTGCTGTCGGCGTACTCGCGCACCTGATCGATCGTGAGACCCGTCTCTTCGAGCACGCGGGCCATCTCCTGCTTGGCCTTGACCTTCGCCTCGCCGAGCGCCATCTGCACGCGGCTGTGCGCGTTGATCTCGCCTTCGCCCGAAGTCTCGACCGGCAGGTAGATCATGTCCTTGTAAAGATTGACCACCGCCGACTGCGCGCCGTCCGACTGGGTCGAGGGCATGCAGCCGAAGGGCTTGAGCGACAGAACCATGTGGGCGATGTCTTTGTTGGAGTAGTAGATGTTCTTTGCGACTTCAAGGTGTCCCTCGCCGCCGCCCGCCCGCGAGTTGTAGTAAGGGATGGCCCAGGCGCTGAAGCTCGTACTGATCCGTAAGCCCGTGCGGGAGTTGTTGAGCGCATCGCGCAGCCGGTTCCACTCGCGCTTGAAGATCGCTTCGGCGAGCGTGAGCTGCGCCGTCGATTTCTTGACCTTGAGGTTGTTCTTGATGCGCTTGTCTATGCGCCATGCCGCGGGCATAGCCTCTTCGTCGCTGACGCCCTTGCGGTCATTATGCTTCTGCTTCGCCTGATGGATCATGTACATGATCCACGTGCCGATCGGCTCGACCAGCACCTGCGCGCCCTCGCGCTCCAGGAACTTGAACATGTTGAAGTTGCCGTCGCCTTCGGTCGTCTGCGCCCAGAACTCGCCCGTGATCTTCACAATCGGCTTGACGCGGGTGCGGTCGACTTTGACTTTGGCCAGTCGCTCGCCGACGCTCTTGAGCGCGTCGGTGTACTCGCTGCCGTAAAGCTGATCGACGAACTTGCCGATGTATTCGGCCGTGTCCCCCGATGGGCAGGTTCCTGACGAATTTGCCCATCTTTCCTTCGAGCGTGAAGTTGCGGTGGGTCTTCAGCACCTCGTGCAGATAGTCCATGCACTCGCCGATGGCGGCGTCGGTCTCGCCCTTATCAACCTCGAACGGGCGCATCTGGTAGCCCACGTCCGTGACGAGATCGCCCATGTTCATCGCGTTGAGGATGGCGAGGAAGAAGTCCACGTTCATATCGAGGCCCGCTTCGGCCTCCGATTGATTGAGCCCGCCGGACTGCTGGAAGAGCATCACGCGGAACCCGTCAAACCCCGAATTGCGCAGCGCCAGCCGGTACTCGGCTTCATACATCCCGAAGCGGCACGGGCCGCACGCGCCCGCGGTGAAGAAGACATAATTGTCTAATGATCTCCTTGCGCGACAGGCCCTGTGATTCGAGGGTCTGCAGATACTGAACGAGGTTGCCGACGGTGAAATAAGTCGGGTTGCACTGGCCGTTGTTGCCGTACTCTTTCCCGAGCTGGAATGAGGCAACGTCAGGCGTCGGCACGGCCTCGCACTTGTATCCCTGGCCTTCGAGCGCGCCGTGAATCAGATACTCGTGTTTCCACGTCAGACCGCCGAAAAGCAGCGTCGTGTTCTTCCGCTGCTCCTTTGTGAACGGCTTTTCGACGGGTTTCATGAACTGCTCGCGGACGTTCTCCTCTATTCCCATTTCCTGGGTCAGCCGCAACCTCTCCTTCTCCAGCTTCTGCCGGATCAGGTCTTCCTTTGAGGTTATGGTTACAAGGTTCGCAGGTGGGCTCCCTGCTGGTTTGTCGTGGAGATTTGTGGACATCGGTTCACCTCGCTATCAATTTAAGTATCCATGACTGGGAAATACATTTTTTCCAAAGAACTACTTACTTCAAGCCGCGCCGAGCGCTTAGAAGATCGTACTGCCAGATAGTATTAAAACCGCTGCTGGGATTAAAAAGATATTCACACTTCAGCAAATGAAGCCTTTATATACATAAGTACTGCGTGAATTTTGCCACTTACGGTGTGCGCCCACGGTGGCTGATCGCTCTTCCCCTCAATTCTACTACTTATAGGATGGCCGACTATATAACAGAGAAATTGGGTCGGTCTGTACAGTTTCGAACATAGGAGGGGTCGGTCTGAAGAAAGCCGTAGAATCGCGGTCTCAAACTATGAGCCGGTCATAAACCTGCTTGATCACCCTGTAGCATTCGCAAGCGGCCGCCTCAAGCCGCTCGCGGTCCATTATCGTAATAATGCCCCGGCGGTAGCTTATCATGCCGGTCTCCTGGAGCGTGCGGGCGGCTATCGTGACTCCGGCCCGCCGCGCGCCGATCATGCTTGCGAGCAGGTCTTGCGTCATCAGCAAGGTGTCTGATTTCACCCGGTCCTGCATCATCAACAGCCAGCGCACGAGCTTCTGCTCGAGCGAGTGTAGCTGATTGCAGGCCGCGAGCTGGCATATCTGTATCAACACGCCCTGCGTGTAATCGAGCAGCAGCGGTTGGAGCGAGCTGCCGAGCCGGAGCCCTTCTCTGAGCATCGGCGCTTTTAACTTTAAGGCCGTGCCCGGCTTCTGGACGACGGCGTGGTAGGGGATCGTGAGCGCCTCGGAAAGGACGCGTATCCCGACGAGCCCTTCGTTGCCGATCATGCCGACGCCGACGCTCGAACCGTTTTCCAGCATCGAAAAAAGCGATACCACGGCCGTCTCCGGGAAATAGACGTACTGGAAATCCTTGTCTTCCCGATAGAGCACCTGCGCCGGGCTGAGCGTCACGCGCTCCATGTAGGGCCATCAGCATTTCGCGAAACTCGTCCGGGAGCTTCGCGATTATCCTGTTTTCAACATCCGCGTCAGTGGCAGACTCTTCCGCGGCCGCCGCTTTGATGCCGACCGCGTTCGATTTGTTTATGAGCTGGATGACCTCCTTATCGAAGGCCCTGGACGGTTCCGCGCGCCGCGCCGTCGTGCGCGCCGTCTTCTCGCCGGCCGCTTTGCCGTCTCCTTTGACGGCGCGCAGGATTTCGCCGAGCGCTGTAATGTCCGGCTCAAGCTCGTCCAGCGAGTGGGGGCGGGAGATTATGCTCGCCAGGTTTTCTACGAGCGCGCCGAGGGCTTCGTCGAGCGCGCCGGCCTGCTTTTGCTTAGGTTGTCCCATAGCGTTGCCGCGTCAGCCTTATGCGGATCTGCGCTCTAGCCGATCTGCTTAGTATTAATCGAACTCCAGCAAGAGGCGCAAAGCCCGGCCTCTTTCTTGATGAGGATGCGGCGCTGTTTGCACCTCGCGCACTCGCCGAGCGATGAGTCGTCTTTTATGCCCCGTGGCCCCGCGTCGGGGCTCTTGCCTTTCTTGAGCTGCATGTAAAAAAACCCGACCACCGCCAGCGCGACGATCAGAATGAGGAAAAGTATCAATCCGAACAAGAGCACCTGTGACAGCCTCCGCTTAGTTTATATGATCCGCCCTGTTGAATCGGCGATTATAGCTTAAACCAGAGCGTTGTTCCTAGACGATGATAAGCGGGCTATTGATCCGCCTTGTCGCCTTGCGCCCTGTTGTGATTAACTGAGCCGTCCGAGTCTATAAATCTGTGAGTCCGATATAGGAGCGTTGATGGAATTGAACCTGCTCAGCTTGAGACGTTATGCCATAAAAAACCGGGTCGAAATAAAATTTGCCGACGCGAACTCAACTCAACCCTGCGTTATCACCTCGAAAGGCACCGCGCAAGTGCCCGGTGAAGACAAGTCGATGCGTATCGAGGACGTGGTAAGCTCCGCGCGGAGTTTCGAGATAATCGGCAAGGGCAAACCGCAACAGCTGGACCGCGCCCAGATGACTAGGGAGGTCACCCGCGCGGCCGGAGGCGACGCCCACCACGGCGAGGACGATGAGGACGAGTAAAGCGCCTCAAGATCAAAAGTCCTTAATCGAGTCATGGGCTCCCTGCCAGCTCGAATAATAAAAAGGGCTGCCGCATATATCGCGGCAGCCCTTTTTATTGGCTTCGTACTTTCGTCAGTCGCCGAATCCGGCGGGAGTGATCTCCTGCTGAGGCTTCGGCTTGTTTATCTTCAACTGCACGATCTGCGCATCGGGCGTGGCTTCCTCTTTCAGGATGTGCTGTCGGTAGAGTTTCGCCATGCGCTCGTGGTCGGCCTGCGACATGTTCATTGCGCGCTTGCGGCGCTTCTCGTCGCTGGCGTTCTTGGCAATGCCGAGGTCATCGAGGTCGTGCTGCATTTCCTTGGTCACGATCTCGTCGCGCAGAAGGAGCGAATGCTCGGCGGTGTCGAGATTGACCGCCTTGCCCCCGGCGAATATCTCGTGGCGGCCATACTCTTCGTACCACTTCGATAGCGTCGCCGACATATGCATCTTCTCGACAATGTTCCGCCAGCCCATGCCCGTGTTATAGGCGCAGAAGGATATCTCGCCCTGCTGCGTCGCATACGGGATTATGCACTGCTCGGTGCGGCGGAAGTCATAATTGAACAGATCCTGGAACCACATCCCCGCGATGAACAGGAAGTTCCAGCGGTCGCGCCGCCGCGCCTCGATATCCTCGCGCGTGCGGTCCGCTCCCACCTTGCCGTAGTTGCGTCCCGTCGCGCCGAACGACTTGTCGAACTTCAGCAGCAGGTCCTTTATGCGGAAATGCTTCGGCGCATTGAAAGGGTTGTAGTTGCGCATCAGCGCGAGCCCCATCCCAACGATCGAGAGCCACTTGCCGCGCGCCGCGTCGTTGACCTTCATCAGATCCTTGGCGAGCTGATCGGCTTTAAGGAACGCCGTTACCGGGACCGACTCCTTCGTCTCTTTATCGACCATCACGGCCATGCCTATGCCGCAGTTGGGGTGGCACCCGCAACTGACCTGCCCCCAATCTTTGTCGGGCCCGTGGACCAGGTCCGACCAGTCGGAGAAGGTGCTGATGAAAGAGATCGGGAACCAGTCACGCGTCGGCTCGCCAATGCCGGTCTGATTCTTCACGTCGTGCGCGAGGTGCGAAAGCGTGTAGCGCTGCGCCGCGCGCCGCTCTTCGCTCACCTCCTCGTCGCGGCCCGTAAATGATACGGGCTGGAACGAGAGGAACGATATCTTCTTGGGGTTGTCGAGCGCGAACTCGATGATGCGGCCCACCTGCTCGTTGTTTATGCCGTTGACGATGGTCGTCACCGGGACGATCTCGACGCCCGCGTTGTGCAGATTCTCGATGGCGCGCAACTTCACGTCGAAGAGGTTGCCGACCTTGCGGTGCTCGTTGGCCGCGTTGCCGATCCCGTCAAACTGCAGGTAGGCGTAACGCAACCCGGCCTCGGCGGCCTGGCGGCAGAACTCCGGGCTCTTGGCGAACTCGATGCCGTTTGTGGCGGCCTGCACCGACGTGTAGCCGACCTTTCGCGAGTAGCGGACCGCGTCGAGGAAGTAAGGCGACAGCGTCGGCTCGCCGCCCGAAAACTGCACCGACATCTGGCGTTTTGGTTTTATGGAGATCGCGTTGTCGAGCAGCGTCTTTATGTCTTCCCACGTAAGCTCGTGGACGAAGCCGACCTGGTTTGCGTCCATAAAACAGGGGTCGCACATCATGTTGCAGCGGTTCGTCAGGTCGATGGTGAGCACCGAGCCCCGTCCGCTCTTGATCGTCGAGCTGCCGTGGTTATGCAGCTTTTCGTCGTTGTGCGCGCGTATGTCGCGGCCCGGAAACGCCTCTTCGAGGTGCTTGAAGAACGCTGCGTCAATAGCCATTACGTCTTCGAAGTGGCCGTGCTTCTCACAATCCTTGACCATAAGGATCTGGCCGTCGCGCTCGATTATCTGGGCCTTGATCTGCCCGACGGGCTCGTTCATCAGTACATCAAGTGGTATCTCGCCATCAATGACCTTCTGGCGAATCTCGGGGACGCACTTGGGGCAGAGCGAGTCCGTGGTCCGGGGCCAGCCCAGAACCGGCTTGGTCTTCTGATAGGATTTAAGAAGCGGTTTGTCAGACCACTTTGGCGTGAAAGACGGGTTCGGCTTTATACGGTTGAGCGGCTCGAATATGTGCCATGCCGCGTTGGCCATCACGGCCAACCCCTTCTCCACGTACTTAACAGGCTTTTGCATGTCTTCTCTCCTCGTCAGCGAAGCCATTCAACATCCCACAAACTTCGCTATCGCTTGTTATTGATGCACACCTCTTAATAGAAGCGGTGCAGATTATCATTTCAAAGTTACAAATAGCAACCGCCGACCACTTCAAGACGCGCGCTCGTCGCGCTCGATCTTGTATAACCGGCGAATCATCTGTATCGATTCGCGCTCGACTATGCCTTTAGCCGGGAAGCGTCTGCGGGTCGCGCTTGTTATCGAGGGTCGCTACCTGATGCACGCAGGCTATCGTGCAGTAGGGGGCGCACGCCTTCTTTGTGAAATACTCCCGGCGTATGTCCTCTTTCGTGTACTCTTCGAGCGGCACGCCCGGATAGCCGCGCTGCTGCGAGCAGTAATGGACCAGCCCATCCTCGCATATGTACAGGTAGCGCGCGCCCGACCGGCACCGCCATTCGTTCGGCTTGCCGTCGACTAGATTGGCCTGAAAATCGTTTACGCGCGCGTAGCTCTTCTTGCCGAGCTGCTTCATCTGAAAATATATCTCGCGCTCTCGCCCGACGAGCGGCTTGAGCGTCCCCAGCCCGTCGTGAATGATCCCGAGCGTGGACGAAAAACCGAGCTCGACCGCGCGGTTGCCAATCGTAAGGGCGTCTTCGGGCGTCTTTATCCCGCCGCCTATCACCGAGTTTATGTTCACCTTGAAGTCGGCAAGCTCCGATAGCCACTGGAGCTTCTTATCGAGTACTTTTAGACTCTTCTTGGAAACGTCGTCGGGCAGAACATTATCGATGCTTATCTGCATGTGCATTAAGCCCGGCCGCGTTGAGCTGCTTTATCCGCTCGCGCGTCAGCAGGTACCCGTTCGTGATCAGCCCGGCGATCATGCCGTTACGGCGCACCCTCTCGATTATTTTATCGATGTCCGGGTGCAACAGCGGCTCGCCGCCGCTTATGGTGATGATCTTTGTGCCCAGCTCGGCCAGCTTATCAAGCCGCCGGAACATCTCCTCTGTGGGCACCGGGTTCGAGACATCGTCATACTCGTTGCAGTATGTGCACGAAAGATTGCACCTGCGCATGGGGATTACGTGCGCGAGTATGGGGTGATCGGTCGAGAGCAGCCCCTTAGCCACGACTCTTAATTCTTCGAAGGTTATCTTGAGCTTCGTTGAGGTTTTCATATTAGGGTCGAAATGCCGGCTTCGCGTCAGCGAATTCGAGCCGTAGCCGTAATCCGCTTATTGAGCAATTAACATACCCCCCTCGAAGGGCTAGCCGAAAGCTGCACCTCTCGCTTCTAACTCCATACCTTAATGCACTTAGTTGGAGCCGCCGATTCGCCGAAAAGCAGGGTCAAAGCTTGCGAATCAGCTTTTGACACAATCCCGAAACATCTCGTCGATCCCGGCGCGACTAAATGACTCATGAAGCGCCCGGAGCGATTTGATTCGGCCATTTTGACCCGATCTCGATATTGAGCCGCTCATGCGATGAGAACTGAGAAGGCTTCAAGGGTTGAAACGATACCATGCGCCTAATAATCATTTCAACTTAAAGTTTGCGCAGCAGATAATTGGCAGCGCCGTCCGCGGCGGAAGAAATGACACACTCAAAGCTAGCGCGGCAAAAAAATGAGAATCGCGACCGGAAGGTACTATAAAACCCGCAAGGGTGGAAAGGGCGAGCAGAGGGAATCGAACCCTCGGCCTCCAGGGCCACAACCTGGCGCTCTAACCGACTGAGCTATGCCCGCCACAAAATTTGAAAGATCTATCAAGCGAATGGCTTAAAAACTCAAGCACTAATTTCTCTCATCGACTATAGGTTTGTCAATCTCCATTCAAACCGAGGCCCGAGCTGCGCGATCAAGCCGGGTTAAAAAAATCGATCTTCTCGCGCCGCTTTTCTGAAATTGTGCGCTGGCCCGGACTCCCCTTGCGCTGTATAATCACGGCGACGAGTCAGGAGTCGATTTATGAAAGAATGCCCCAACTGTCGCCGACTCTTCCCCGACGAGAATGGTTATTGCACTATAGATGGCACGCGGCTCATACGCTCGGTTCAGAACGCGGACGAGCTTAAAGGCGGGCAAGGCCGCCGCCAGGTGCCTCCGCCCCCGGAGCCCTTGCCGATGCGCCTTACGATCATCGACCAGAGCGACGAAGGCCATCGCTCGCGACTGATCGAAGGGGTAGTGCTCGACATGGGCGAACAGGGCATGCGCGTACAGACCGGCACGGTCGAGACGGGCCGGCTTCACATAATACGCGACCACACGATAGCTTTTAAGAACAAGCTCGAAGTGGAAGTCAACCTGCCGCGGGCGACCATAAGCTACACCGGGTTTGCGGCGTGGTACAGGCCCGAGGGCGATGGGCCCTTCTGGGTCATCGGTCTTTACATAAGAGACATGTCGGCTGCGGACCGGCAGGCGTATGATGAATACCTGAAGAGTCTGGCCAGAGGTGGCGCGAGCGAGGGCGCGCCGGCTTGACCGTCTGTCAGCCTGATCGGCTTCGTCTCGTCTGAGGCGGGGTTTAATTAAATGACCTGCACGCGGAGGGAAATATGAGCGCAAACACCGGCGACCAGCGTAACTGGCTAGAGCGACTCGGGGACAAGATACCCGGCTATAAGGGCTACGTTGACCGCGAGCGTCGTCGCGACATCGATAAGCTACACCGAGAGCACCTGGCCGACCGGCTGCGCTCGCTAAAGGCCCCGCTCACCGACGCCATGCGCGAGCTTACAAACGGCGGCAGACTCTTCGAGGTCGGGCCAATCGATCTGGCGATAAAGAAGCTGGACCGGCTTGAAAACCGCGTGCGGTTTGCCAGCTATGGTTATTCGGGGTTCTTCGACGCGGTAAAGATAGAGCAGGCGCAGTTGGATCAGATTTACCAGTTCGACCTCGCGCTCGTCGAGCACGTTGATAAAATAGAGGAGAAGGTCAACGAGTTAAAAGGGAAGGCGGGCAGCGCGGAAGGTTTGAAGATGTCGAGCGCGGAAGTCGCGTCGGCCGTCGATGAAACCGACCGCGCATTCGACCGGCGCTACGACGCGATAAATAAATTCGGGCAGGACACCCCTCCCGGCAGGCCCCTCTTCCAGTAACGACGACAGGAGACCGGGGACTGAGTCAGAGCGATTAGCTCACTCCTTATCTCCCGGTACTGGATTTTATGGCGGAACAATGTAGAAAATGCGGCTCGGAGATGTTCTTCAATCAGAAGTTCTGCCGAGGGTGCGGCCAGCCCTCGGACGACCTGCAAGAGAACCTGCCTACGCGCATGATGGGGCCGTCGCCCGACACCTGGGAGCCGCGCGGCGCGGCCAATACGGGACCGACTTCGAGGCCGGAGACGAACCCGGTCTATGCGCCGCCGCGGTTTTATGAGCCGACCGTCCCGATGCAGCCGTTCCCTCATACGCCGCCCGCGCCCCCCAAGAAGTCGCGCTCGCCGTGGATACTGATCACCGTTTTGATCGCGGTCCTCACTATTGGAGGGGCTCTGGTGGGCGGCCGTTTGATATCTCGGATAGTCAGGAACGTGGTATCCCAGACGGCAGCGGCCGAACTCGTCGAGACGACGAACTTCCCGCTCAACCAGCTTAACGCCGCCGTCACGCTCAAGAGTTTCAACGGGAGCATCAATGTAGAGACCTGGGACCAGCCGCAAGCCGAAGTGCGCGTTATCAAGAGGGGGCCATCCAACGAAGCCATCGCCGGCATTCCCATAGAGGTGGTCAATAATGCCGGCAATCTGACTTTCGAAGCCCGCGAGGGCCAGAACAACACGAGCGTCGAGCTGAGAGTAAAACTCCCGCGCACCGTAGGCTCGCTAAATATCTCCACCACCAACGGCAGCATCAAGATTGAAGACCTCGCCGGGGTCGTCGAAGCCGAAACCGTAAACGGCAGCATTCTGCTTTCGGACGTGTCGGGCATGGCCAGGGCCGTATCCGTCAACGGCAACATTAAAGGGGAAGTGGGCGCAATTGCGACGGATCGGCCGGTTGAGTTTTCAACTTCCAATGGGAATATTGATATAGAGTTTCAGTCCGAGGTCAACGCAAATTTCAGGGCGAGCACCACCAGCGGCTCAATACGAGTTGATGACGCCTTCCCCGGAATCCAGGTCTCGCGATCAAGAGGCAGCGCCAAGGCGAGCGGGCGTATCGGCTCGGGCGGCCAGGAGCTCATACTGACCACGACGAACGGGAGCATAACGGTCAGGCGGTAAGCGCGAGCAAATATTAAGGAGAGAATCCGATGGCAATCGAAGTTTTAGAGTATTTTGACCAGACAGGTACGGAGGTCGTCCACCGCATACCGGAGGTCGGCTCGGCCGACATAAAGATGGGCGCACAGCTCGTGGTTCAAGAGAGTCAGGCGGCGGTCTTCTTCCGCGACGGCAAGGCGCTCGACACATTCGGCCCGGGCCGCCACACGTTGACGACCCTGAACCTGCCGCTGCTTACGAGCTTGCTCTCGATCCCATTCGGCGGCAAGTCGCCCTTCACCGCCAGCGTGATGTTCGTCGCGCGGCACACTTTTCAGGACCTCAAGTGGGGGACTAAAGAGCCCATCCCGTTCCGCGACAGCGAGCTGCGCATGGTTCGGTTGCGCGCCTTCGGCAAGTACGCGATGAGGGTGACCGACCCGCAGTTGTTCGTCAATTCGATAGTCGGCACGCGCGGCATAGTCTCTACCGAAGCGATAGGCTCTTACCTGCGCGACATCGTCGTGGCGCGGCTCAACGACCTGCTGGGCGAGAACCTCAAGACGGTCTTCGATCTGCCGGCTTATTATGACGAGCTGGCGGCGGGGGTGAAGTCGCGCGTGGCCGATGATTTCAGCCGCCAGGGGCTCGAACTCGTCGAATTGATCATCTCGGCCATCACCCCGCCCGAAGAAGTGCAGAAAATGATTGACGAACGTGCTAGCATGGGCGCGATAGGCGATATGAACGCCTACATGCAGTTCAAGGCCGCCCAGTCGATTCAGGACGCGGCCAAACAGCCCGGCGGCGCAGCCGGTCAGGGCATGGGTCTCGGCCTCGGGTTCGGCTACGGACAGATGATGGCTAACGCCGCGAGCGGCCAGGGCGCGCAGCAGCAAGGCGGCGGCGCGGGCCAGTCCCAGACAGTGCCGTGTCAGAAATGCGGAACTCAGAATGCGCCCGGCGTGAAGTTCTGCTCTAATTGCGGCGCGCAGCAAGCGTCGGCGAGCGCCCCGACATCCTCATGTCCGAGTTGTCGCGCTGAAGTGCAGGCAGGATCGAAATTCTGTAATAACTGCGGGCAATCGCTGGTCCCGCAGCCCTGTAAGAACTGCCAGACGCCCGTACCGTCTGGCTCAAAGTTCTGCGCTAATTGCGGCACTCCCGTTTAGAGGAAAGGCGGTGAGAGTATGAGCAAATCTTATGTCACAAGGTTAATGGTCCCGGTTTCAGTCTTTCTATTATTGATAAGCGCGGCCTCGCCGCTTGCATCGATAAAGGCTGAGCCAAAAGTCGCGGCGGCCGTTCAGGACGATTCCGACGGCGCGCCGATGATACTCAACGCCCGCGTGAAAGGGAAGAAGCTCATAATAACGGGCGAGAACTTCGAGCCGGGCGCGCAGATCGCTATCAACGGCGTGGTCCAAAAGACGAAAAACGATTCCGAGAACCCGTCCTCTATGCTCATCGCAAAGAAGGGCGGCAAGAAGGTCTCGGCGAACGATGTCGTCACCATTCACGTCGAAAACCCCGGCGGCGCTCGCTCGCGCAACTTCGAATTTTTTGGCGGTCCTATAATCACCTTCGACAGCAACGGAGAGACGTTACGGTTCAAGCCCGGCGAGATGTTCCTGTTAGCCATCGACGGCAACCTCTCCTGGAGTGTGAATCTGGACCATGACAACGGGATAATAAGGGCGGTGCCGACCTTGCTCCCTATGATCGGGGCGCAGGGGTTGTTTGTCGCCGCCGAGACGGGCCGGATAACGGTCGGCGCTAAAGGCGAGCCGCCCTGCCGCTTCGATTCGCCGCCTTGCGCAGCGCCCGGCAAGTCATTCGAAATCACTATCGTCGTCGAATGATTACCCGCTTCTATATAAGAAGGCCGGGCGCATTCTTCCAAAAACGCGCCCGGCCTCGATTCTTCCTCGTTATTTCAGTTACTGCTTTTTAAGGTTCACCGTTACCGTCTATTCGCATGCCTGCCCCGGCCTTGATCTTTGTTCTAACTTTCATAATTCACCTCCATTCTAGGGCGAGCCGTTATCGTCCATGCGCACCCCTGCTCCAGCCTTGAGGCTTGTTCTCACTTTCATACTGCTTCTCCTGTAAGTGGTTTTTCCGCCTCGTGCAAAGAACGAACCTGGGGCGCGGGTATTGCGTAAAAAAAGAAGCGGCGAGACTATAACGACCGTGGAGACCAGTTCATGAATTATCGCAACTCACCTGCCTTGAGATCGGCCGCCGGAGCCTGCCCCGCGCCCGTCAACGCCCAAAGGCGCGTTTGTTGACAACCCGCTTTTCGGTCCGATACCATCGACTTTAACCTGTTTCACGATTCTTTACGCATCGAGGCATCCCGAGGCTTTATGTTGAGACTTAAGAACACGCTCACCCGCACGCTCGAAGATTTTAAGCCGCTCGACGGCAACAGAGTTCGCATGTATGCGTGCGGCCCGACCGTGTATGACTACGGCCACATAGGCAACTTCAGGACGTTCGTCGCCGTCGACGTGCTCAGGCGGTATTTGAAATACCTCGGCTACGAAGTTATGCACGTCATGAACATAACGGACGTTAACGACAAGATAATTCGTAACATGCTGACGCAGCAGAAGACCCTTACGGGAGTACACCGATTTCTACACCGACGAGTTCGTGAAAGACTCGGAGTCTTTGAATATTCGAGAAGCCCGAAGTCATGCCGCGAGCGACCGACCACATCCCCGAGATGATAGAGATTATCGACCGGCTGACGGCCGCCGGTCACACATACTCAAGCGACGGCTCGCTCTATTTTGCGATCGGGACTTTTCCCGATTACGGCAAGCTTTCGGGGGTGAAAGTAGAAGGCAACATGGCGGGCGCGCGCGTTAACGTTGACGAGTACGAGAAAGCCGACGCGCGTGACTTCGTTTTGTGGAAGGGGCCGAAAGAGGAAGGCGAGCCCCGCTGGCCCTCTCCTTTCGGCGAAGGCCGCCCGGGCTGGCATCTGGAATGCTCGGCCATGTCGATGAGGTATCTCGGTGAGTCGTTCGACATTCATTGCGGCGGGGTCGATCTGATATTCCCGCATCATGAAAACGAGATCGCGCAGTCGGAAGGGGCGACCCGTCACGAGTTCGTGCGCTTCTGGGTTCACTCGGAATTCCTGCTCGTCGAGGGCGAGAAGATGTCTAAATCGAAAGGCAACTTCTACACGGTTCGCATGCTGATCGAGCGGGGCTTTTCGGCCGACGCCATACGCTACTTGCTGCTCTCGGTCCCCTACAGCACGCAGTTGAACTTTACGCTCGAAGGGCTGCGCGGGCTTGAAAGCTCGCTCAAGACCTTGAGAGAGTTTCGCCGCCGCGTGAGCGATTACGGGGGGCGCGAGGGCGCCACGCCGCGCGTTCAGGACATCATCGCGCGCGCGCGCGAAGCCTTCGAGTCGGGGATGAACGACGATCTGAATACATCGAAGGCGCTCGCCGCCCTGTTTGAATTGAAGCGCGATATAAACATCGCGATTGACGCGGGGGAGTTCGGCGCCGACGACCGCCGGGGCGTTCTGGACATGCTTTCCCGCATCGATTCAGTGCTTGGCATTCTGGGCGAGGAGCGGGCTGAGATGCTTGAGCCCGAGGTCGAGGCAAAGATCGAGGAACGCAACACGGCCCGGCGTAATCGCGATTTCGCCCGCGCCGACCAGATAAGAAGCGAGCTTGCCGCGTGCGGCATCATCCTCGAAGACACGCCGCGTGGCACAAAGTGGAAGAGGCAATAAAGACCCGTGCCGGCCAGGGCGGGATTGCCGCGCGCGCCCGCCTTGTCAGCTAAGGCGGGCGCGCGCGATCAAGCTGTCTGCGGCTCGTGTTGAGTTGCGGCGCGCGGGGATTCGACCCAGGTGAACCAGCCGAATTCATCTTCGGCCTCGCCCGTGATCACGTCAAAGAAACGTTTCTGAATCTCGGTCGTGAGCGGCCCGCGCTTGCCCGTCCCTACCTGGACTTTATCCACTGAGCGAATAGGCGTGATCTCGGCGGCCGTGCCGGTGAAGAATACCTCGTCGGCTATGTAGAGCATCTCGCGCGGGATGGCGCGCTCAATGACGGGTATGCCCATGTTCTCGCATATCTTTATTATCGAATCCCTCGTTATGCCCGGCAGGATCGTCGAATAGAGCGGCGGCGTCATCACCGTGCCGTTCTTTATCAGGAATATATTCTCGCCCGACCCTTCGCTGATGTAGCCCTCGGGGTCGAGCGCGATGCCCTCGACATACCCGTTTATCTTGGCCTCCATCTTTATGAGCTGCGAGTTCATGTAGTTTGCGCCCGCCTTGGCCATCGACGGCAGCGTGTTCGGCGCGATGCGGGTCCAGCTCGACACGCAAACGTCGACGCCCTGCTCCAGGGCTTCCGGCCCGAGGTACTTGCCCCACTGCCACGCGCACACATACACGTCAATCGGGCAGGGAAACGGGTCAACGCCGAACGTGCCGTATCCCCGTGTTATCAGCGGCCGCAGGTAACACTCTTTATACTCGTTCGCGACGACAAGACCGCGGCAGGCTTCCATCAGCTCGTCGTAAGTAAAGGGCACATTCATACGGTATATGTGGGCGGAATTTAAAAGCCGTTCGATGTGTGAATCGAGCCGGAATATGCCCGGCCCCCGCTTCGTGTTGTAGCAGCGCACCCCTTCAAATACGGAGGAGCCGTAATTGACCACGTGAGACATTACATGTATTGTCGCCTGCTCCCACGGGACTACCTCGCCGTTACGCCACACAAATGCGCCATGTTCCTGTTCTGCCATTCTTAAATCTCCTGCTTGATTGAGAAGTAGTAAGGGTACGGCCTCGGCTTTATACCGGTTGCCTTTGGCTTTAACCCGCTGTCAAAAGGCGTGAAGAGCACAAGACATCATACGAAGCGCAAAATCTATGGTCAAGCTCAACCATAGTGACTGCGGCAGGCCGCCCACCTGATCAGGAGAGGGTGGCCCGCATCAGCACTTCGGCCGCCACAGGCTCAAGCAGCGACGAGCCCGCGGAGTAACCCGGGCCGCCGCTTTCGTAAGCGTTTTGCGGGTAGACGAAATAGAGGTATCGCTTCGCGCGGGTGGCGGCCACGTAAAGCAATCGCCGCTCTTCCTCCATGTCCTCGAATGCGTCATAGGCGCGCGAGGAAGGAAACCACCCGTCGGTCATCCATATGACGAACAGCGCATCCCATTCGAGCCCCTTCGCGGAATGGACGGTAGAAAGCGTCACGAACCCGCCGCGCGCCGTCTCTTCCTGGGCCGTGTCTACGGGGTCGAGCGCGACGTCGGCGAGCAGTTCTTCGCCGCTCTTGTACCTTCTGGCGATCTGTAGCAACTGCTCAAGGTCTCGCTGCCGGCGCGGGTAATCGTCGTACCTTTCCCGCAGGACCGGCTTATAGAACCGGCAGACGGCCGACAACTGCGCGCGCGGCTGCTTCTGCGCGGCTATGCTCAGTAGCAGCCCGGCCATACCCACAAGCTGATCGGCGAAGCTCGCCCTCGCCGGATATTTCTTGAGCTTCTTAAACAGAGTTTCCTTCGCGCGCGCCGTGCGAAACTGTTTCTCCCCGATTTCGAGGTAATCGAGTATCTGGTCAACGGTCGCGTCGCCCACGTTGTGCAGGAGTTTCATCGCGCGCAGCCAGGAAATAGAGTCGGATGGGTTAGCGACTATCCTCAGGAAGGCGAGCACGTCTTTGATGTGAGCGGATTCGGCGAACTTTATGCCGCCGAATTTGCGGAACGCGAGCGCGTGCTTGCCCAGCTCCAGTTCGAGGTCGAACGAGTGCGCGCCAGCGCGAAACAACACCGCCATTTCCTGGAGGGGCACTCCTTCTTCGCGCAGCTCCTGTATGCGCTGGGCGACGAAGCGCGACTGCTCGTTTTCGTCCGCGGCGGCGATTAGCATCGGCAGCTCGCCTTCGGGCATCCTCGAAAAGAGGCGCTTGCCGTAACCTTCGCTCGCGTCCGAGATGATCGTGTTGGCAAGGTCCAGAACCGGCTGCGTGCTGCGAAAATTCTCTTCGAGCTTTATCACCTTTGCGTCGGGGAAAAGCTCCGGGAATTCGAGCATGTTGGTGAAGCTCGCGCCTCTGAACGAATATATCGACTGGCACTCGTCGCCGACCACGGCGACATTGTCGTGGCTCGATGCAATGAGTCTTATGATCTGCGCCTGGAGCCGGTTCGTGTCCTGGTACTCGTTGACCATGACGTAACGAAACTGCTCCGAGAGCTTCTGCCGGAGCGATGCGCTCTGGTCCAGCGCGTCGCGCAGCCGCACCAGAAGGTCGTCGTAAGTCAGCATGTGCCGCTCGCGCTTGAATCGCTCGAACTCCGTAAACATGGCGTCAAGCGCTTCGTGCTCGTGCGCGAACTGCGGATAATGCTGGTTCAGCACCGTCTCGAGCGAGAGCATTTTATTTACGGCCATGCTGAAAGCGGCGGCGATTGTGCGCTTGCGCGGAAAGTGGCGGTTCTTTGTGTTGAGTCCCGTCTGCCGCCTGATCATGTCGATGAGGTCTTCCGTATCGCTCTGATCGAGAACGGTAAACATTCTGCTCACGCCCGCCAGCTCTCCGAACTTGCGCAGGGTCGTATGGGCCATGGAATGAAACGTGCCGCCCGACACCCGCTGGCACCTCTCGTCGGCGAGCGCCGCGGCGCGCGCAAGCATGCTTGTGGCCGCGCGGCGAGTGAAGGTAAGCAGCAAAACCGATTCCGGCTTCACTCCGGTCTCTATGAGCCGGGCCAGCCGATAGACGAGCGTGCGGGTCTTGCCGGTGCCCGCGCCCGCCACTATCAAGAGCGGTCCCTCTATGGTCGTGACCGCTTCATATTGCCTTTCGTTTAGCTCGCTCCGGTAATCGATCTTCGGCGCGCGCGCGCGCGGAACGGGTTTTAGCACAAGGCGCGGCCTGTCGGGGGTGGTTGTGGCGCGCCCGGCCTCTATGTCATCCCTGAGCGCCTTTAGCTCCGCGGCCAGTTCCTTGATCGTCTGGAACCGCTCGCCGGCGGGTTTTGCGAGCGCCTTCGCCACTACTCTGTGCAGCTCGCGCGGCAGCTCCGATCTCAGCGCGTGGACGGGTTTGGGCTCCTCGTGCAGGATGGCGTGCATCGTGTCGATGTTGTTATCGCACGCGAAGGGGCAGTTGCCCGTGATCATCTCGTAGAGCACGACGCCGAACGAAAATATATCGCTTCTGAGATCGACGCGCTTGCCGAGCAGTTGCTCGGGCGACATATATTTGACCGTGCCCATTACGAACCCGGCCTGCGTTTTCACCTGTATGATCGTCTTTTCTTGACTGCCTTGGGCAGCGGGTCGATTGCGCTCGATCAATTTCGCGAGGCCGAAATCCAGAATCTTCGCATAGCCGTCGCGGCTCACCATGAGATTTTCGGGCTTGAGGTCGCGGTGGACTATGCCGTGCGCGTGGGCCTTCTGGAGTCCGGCGGCTATCTGAAGCGCGAAGTCGAGCGCGGACTTGACGCCGAGCGGCCCGTCGGAAATCTTCTGCCTCAGGGTTTCGCCTTCGATGTACTCCATCACCATGAAGGGGTGGCCGTTGTGCTCGCCGACTTCAAATACGGTCAGTATGTGCGGGTGGTTGAGCGACGAGGCCGCGCGCGCCTCCTGAAGGAATCGCCGGCGGCGGTCTTCGTTTGCCACGGCGTCGGGCGCAAGCATTTTGAGCGCGACCACGCGGCCGAGCTTTTCGTCGAGCGCCTTATAGACGGCGCCCATGCCGCCCGCGCCGAGCATTTCGACCACGCGGTAATGCGCGATTGCCGCCCCTTCGGTCAGAAAGTCCGCGGCCCGCGCGCCCGGCGTAGAGAGCTCGATGGTTGTGTCGCCATACTTTGCCTGCCCGCTCGTCATAATCAGTGAACACTCCGCCATACAATGGGTGAACAATTGTAGTTCAAGTGGCAGAGTAACCGAAAGGGTAAGGGGAGGTCCGGGCTCGGAATTATTAGCTCGTAATATAGCGGGTGAGGGCCTCGTCCCACTTGCCCTGCGCTTTCAGTATCATCTCGATCACTTCGCGCACGGCGCCGCGCCCGCCGCGCCGCGCCGTGACCAGATGCGAGAACTCTTTTACCTCTTCGACCGCATCGGCCACCGCTACCGCGAAACCCGCGCGCCGCAGCAGGGGAATATCGACAACGTCATCGCCAACGTAGCACACCTCTTCGTCAGACGCCTGTTCTTCGGCCAGTATGCTCAGGTAAGGCTCGGTCTTGACCCACGCCATCTCGTGGAGGTGCGCGACGCCGAGTTCTTTGGCGCGGGCGCGTACAACGGAAGAGCGCCGCCCGGATATAATTCCTATCTTGAGCCCGGCGCGTTGGAACATCACCATCGCGTGGCCGTCTTTCACGTCGAACGATTTCGTCTCGTCGCCGTCGGGCATCATTATTATCCGCCCGTCGGTGAGCACGCCGTCGCAATCTAATATGAGCAGTCGCACCTTGCGGGCGCGCTCGATTATCTCCTGGCTGGTTTCAATCACTCATCTTCTCTCAACTGAAGAATTCCTTGAGTTGCCCGAACCGGTTGACGATGACATCGGGCTCGGTCAGTGCAAGCTCGCTGCGGCTGCGATAGCCAAACGTAACCGCGCACGTGCGGGCGCCGGCGTTGCGGCCGGCGTTTACGTCATTCTCGCTGTCGCCGATCATCACCGCGCGCGCCGCATCGCCTCTAAGCTCGGTTATAGCCTCGCGCACGGGCCACGGGTCGGGCTTTCGGGCCGGGACCGTATCCCCTCCGACTACTACCTGGAAGTGATCGCTTATGCCGAAATGGTCGAGGATGAGCCGCGTGAAGCGCGCCTCCTTGCTCGTCACGACCGCCTTGCGCTTGTCGCGGAAGTGATCGAGCGTTTCGACCACGCCCGGATAGAGGCGCGTGGTCTCTAGCATCCGGTCGGCATAGTTTTTATGCATAAGCGATATGGCTTCGGCGTGCAACTGCTCGTCGGGCGGGCGATTGTCGGGGTGGGTCGCCGTGAGCGACCGATAGACCAGCACGCGCACGCCGTCGCCTATAAAACCTCCCACGGTTTGACTGTCGAGCGGCTGCCGGTCGAATTTGCCGAGCATCAAATTTATAGAGGCCGTCAGGTCGCCGAGCGAATCAATGAGCGTGCCGTCCAGATCGAATAGCATCAAGTCCACGGATATCATAAGCAGGGACCCTACTCCTCTTCCTCCTTGAGCTTCGAGATTACGGAGAAGTCTTCGAGCGTAGTGGTATCGCCGCGGACTTCGCCGCCCGTGGCTATCTCGCGAAGCAGGCGGCGCATGATCTTTCCGCTGCGGGTCTTTGGCAGCGCGTCGGCAAAGCGTATGTCGTCGGGTCTGGCGAGCGCGCCGATCTCTTTGGCGACCCATCTCTTCAGCTCGGCCTTCAAATCATCCGAAGGCTGCTGGCCCGATTCAAGCGTCACAAAGGCGACGATGGCCTGCCCCTTTATCTCGTCCGGCCTGGCGACTACCGCGGCTTCGGCTACCGCAGGATAGGCCACCAGAGCCGATTCCACCTCCATGGTGCTGAGGCGGTGGCCCGACACGTTGATCACATCGTCCACGCGGCCGAGGATCCAGAAATAACCGTCTTCGTCTTTTCGCGCGCCGTCGCCCGCGAAATACATGCCCGGAATCTCCGACCAGTACTGGGCCACGTATCGGTCCGGGTCGCGATAAATGGTCCGGAGCATCGAAGGCCACGGACGCTTTATCACGAGAAAGCCCCCCGATCCCGGAGGAACGCTCTTGCCGTCGCGGGTGACGACGTCGGCTATGATGCCGGGGAAGGGGCGCGTGGCGGACCCGGGTTTTGTAGGGATCGCGCCCGGCAGCGGTGAAATCATGATCGCGCCCGTCTCGGTCTGCCACCACGTGTCGACTGTCGGGCAGCGGTCGCGGCCTATGACCTCGCGATACCACATCCACGCCTCGGGGTTGATCGGCTCGCCCACGGTGCCGAGCAGTCTGAGGCTCGTCATCTGGTAGCGACGCGGATAATGCTCGCCCCATTTCATAAAGGCGCGTATCGCGGTGGGGGCGGTATAAAAGATCGTGACCTTGTGCCGCTCGATCATCTGCCAGAACCGGTCGGGACCGGGGTGATTCGGCGCTCCCTCATACATCACAACCGTCGCGCCGTTTTGCAGCGGGCCATAGACGATGTAGCTGTGGCCCGTCACCCACCCGATGTCGGCGGTACACCAGTATATGTCGTCGTCTTTAAGATCGAACACCAGTTTTGTCGTGATGTATGTGCCGACCGAGTATCCGCCCGTCGTATGGACGACGCCCTTGGGCTTCCCGGTGCTGCCCGAAGTGTAGAGTATGTAAAGCGGGTGCTCGGCGTCGAGCGGCTCGGCCGGGCAATCGTCGCTCGCATCATTCATAAGATCGTGCCACCAGTGGTCGCGGCCCGCTTCCATGCGGATGGTCGTACCGGTGCGCTTATAGACGATCACCGTCTTGACCGTAGGGCACGCGGCAAGCGCTTCATCGACCGTGGGCTTGAGCGGGATCTCGGAGCCGCGCCGGTGCGACCCGTCCTGGGTTATCACCGCTTTGCACTCGGCGTCGTTGATGCGATCGACGAGCGCCTGCGCGGAAAAGCCGCCGAAGACCACGGAGTGGGTCGCGCCTATGCGGGCGCAGGCGAGCATGGCGATGGGAAGCTCGGGCGTCATGCCCATGTAGATTGCTACGGTGTCGCCTTTTTTTACGCCGAGCGATTTGAGCGCGTTTGCGAACCTTTGAACTTCGAGATAGAGCTGATTATAGGTGATCGTGCGCGTATCGCCCGGCTCGCCTTCCCAGATGATGGCGGCCTTGTTCTTGCGCCAGGAGTCGACGTGCCGGTCCAGGCAGTTATAAGAGAGATTGATCTGTCCGCCGACAAACCACTTTGCCCAGGGCGCGTCCCATTCGAGGACTTTATCCCACGGCTTGAACCAGTGAAGCTCGTGCGCTATGCGGGCCCAGAAAGCTTCCGGGTCGGCCTCAGCCTCGCCGTATAGCTGCTCGTACTCCTGAAGGCTTTTTACGTGCGCCTGCCGGCTGAAATCTTCGGGAGGATCAAAGACCCTTGTCTCTTTAAGAATCGAATCGATGTTCGATTGCGACATCAATGTGCCTCCGTGCTTGCGTGTGTGAAATACGAATTATGAAGTTATCACAAAGCAGGTTGCGGGTTACAGGAGCCGGCCGGATTCCCGGATTGCTACTCACTGGCCGGGGCACTTCTCTTCGATGAGCCGCTTGAGCGCCTGCGCGTCCTGATCGTCGGGGGCGACCTGCAAGGCTTTGGCGGAAGCCGACTGCGCGGCGGGGCAGTCGTTTTTGAGCACCGCTATCCGGCCGAGTAAAACGTGCGCGCCGGCAAGTCTGGGGTTCCAAAAGATGGCGGCCTTGAGCGCGTTGATCGCGCGGTCGAAATCGCCGCGCCGCTCGTATATGCGTCCCATCAACAGGTGCGCTTCATAATTTTGCGGGGCCTGTTGCAGCAGTTTGCCGAGCGAGGCCAGCGAATCCTCGTTGCGGCCCGAATGAAAGGCGTTGCGCGCCGACTCCAGCAATTGATCCACCTGTGGCGTCAACCCCGCCGCGGGCATTTGCGAGTTCAATCGCTCATCCCGGTCGCGTTTGTATCTATAATAATTGGCCTTGCTGAACGCGCTCTTTATGCGCATGACCTGCGGCACGCCCTTCGTCTCCCACTGCGCGTAAGTCGTGAGCGTCTTCTTTGCCTGGTCGGCGGCCTCGGCCGCGCCGGCTTGATCGCCCGCCGCCCCGAGCGCCTTGCTCAATATGTAAAAGGCTTCGCCGTCGGAAGGGCGCAGCTTCGTTTGCGCCTTAAGGGCCTCTATGGCTTTGGCGTGGTCTTTAGCCAGGTAATGACCGTAGCCGAGATTAAAGAGCGTGTCGGTGTCGCGGGGCGCGGCGTCGGAAGCGGGCTTCAAATGGTTGAGCGCCTCGGCGTAATGCTTCTGCTTTATCAGCAGCGCGCCGATGTTGTTATAGACTTCATAAAGCGGCAGCTCGCTTGCGAGATTTTGAAGCGTCGCGAGCGACTTGTCGGTCTGCCCGAGCGCGCTCTGGGCGACGCCGACATAGAACTGCGCTTCGTCATGGCGCGGGTCTTTTTCGCTGATGAGCGATAGCTGTTCGAGCGCCTCTTTATAATCACCGCTCTCGTAATATATGCGGCCGAGCTCGAATATGGCGGCGAGGTACTGGCTGTTGACCGCGCCCTTGTTCTTTTCCGCGTACTCTTTTATGGCGTGCTGAAGAAACTCTATGCGAGCATTGCGGTCCCGCGTCAGGGTTCCTTTTATATAATTCTCAAAAGCGCCTATCGGGGCCTGGATGGCGTCGGCCACGATCTGCTCGCGCGAGAACGGCAGGGCCGAATTTCGCTGGTAAAGTATTTCATACCCCAGGTCGCCCTGTAGTCTCTGGAGATCGACGAGCGGCCCGCCACGATTGAACTCTTTGCCGACAAGCCGCCCTTCGCGTATGTTGACGACGCGGGCCGAGATGGTGATCGTGGAGTCGCGCCCCTCGCCCGCGATACGATAGGTGCCCATCACCACGAGGTTCGCCCCGGCGCGTTCGGCTATCTTGATCATGGTAGCGCGGGTGAGTATCGCCGTGGCAGGCAGTCCTTCCTGTTTGAATGCGACGTTGCGCTCGTCGGACCTGATGGCGACAAGGCCGGGCTTGTCGAGCAGGTCCGAAAGCGAGGCGGCAAAACTCTCGCCGACCCAGTTGTACTCGGCGCGGCCCGACAGGTTCTCGAAAGGCATTACGACAATCGTGTCGGTGGCGGCGGCGGCCCACGCGCCGGCCGCCGCCGTAAAGGTTAGTAGAAATGCCGATAAAACGCGTTTAATAGTACGCAAACTCAAGTCAACTCCTTATCCTTAATAATAAACGCTAAACAGACGCCGATAATCAATTTTCCTTTCTCATGGTCATTGCTGTCAACTTTGCGCCCGGACGTACTGTTATTTGACAGGATTCGGCGCGGGATGAAGCCAATCAGTACTTATATGATGCCGTAAGTGCGATGTACAGGTCGCCGCGCGGGTGGCACGAGGGTTGATAACAGTTGAAGCGCCTCAATCAGCATCCGGGGCGAGCAGGTGAACGATCAGAGGGGATCGGAGTTGAAGAAATGCTAAGAAAAGCGATGGTATTTCTGACAATCGCGGTATGTCTCGCTGGCGCGGGAAGCCAGGCGGGCCGCGCCCAGACCGGCGATGATAACTCTCAGCCCTTGCCGGGGCAGGGAATCAACGGCGTGCTCTCGGCTTCTTCGGCCTGCTCGCTCGACCCCACACAGTACACCATGGAGGTGAACGAACAGGGGCCCTGCGGGACTACATACACGGAGGTGTCGATCTTTTCCGACCCGAAAGTTAGGCTCTATGTCAGGTTCGGTCAGAGAGTCGAAATCATAGACGGGCGCGTCATAGCCGACTACAAAGCGGAATCCGAGACGGCGTTTAAGCGCGTGCTGCTCGCCCCTCCGCACCTGGGCGGCACATACTACGTCGCGGTCGCCAATTGCGGCGCGGGACCGGCCAGCTTCTCGCTCGGCTTCGGCGTGGCCATAGCCGATTACTTCGGGCCTTTCATAAAAGAAGTCACGATAAAGGGTAAAAAGCTCATGGTCCATGGCTGCGGTTTTCACGAAGAGTCGTTGCTTTATCTGAACGGCAAGGAGCAGCAGACCGATTACACGACGAGATCAGAAATGCCGACGCTCGTCGCCAAAAAATCCGGCAAGAAGATCCCGCGGGGCGTCACCGTCTTTTTGCAGATACAAGACGCGAACGGCAGGCTGTCGGAGCCGTTCCCGTACACCCGGCCCGAAGAGTAAGAATAGATACCCCCAACCAATTTGCATCCTCGCGGGTTCTGAAAGAGAAACCCGCGAGGATTTGCTGCTATAATTATTTGCGGCATGGGAATCAGAGATTGGATAAGAGAATGGTCCGCTAAAGAGCCGGAGGAAGAGGACCGGTTTATAGAGGTCGAATCGCCCAGCATCGTCCATCGCGACCCACGGGTGCGCGAAATGCTCGCGGAGATTGATCGCGTCAAAAAGCAATTGCACCGCACATCCTGGAAGATTTACCAGTTACAAAACAGAAAAGGGCTTTCGGAGTTCGAGCAATATCAGTTGAAGAATACGCAAGAAGAGTTTGAACGGCTGGTGAAGTTTTACAGGAGCAAAGAGGCTGAGCTAAGAGAGCATCAAAGCCGCGCCCCCTCGAAGCGGCCACGCGGCGGCAAGCCGCTCAGCATTGTCTGAACATCTTAGCTCACGTCCGTATCGGAGCTGCAATCAAATCCAGCCCCATGACTTCGAGCCGCGAGATAGTATGCCCAGAATCAACGGAGAGTTTATGAGGATCATCAAGTCGTTTGCGATATCGCTTCTTCTCTGCGCATCGGTGTCGTTTGCGCAGGCGCCGGGTCAAGCCGAGGGGCGATTTACCTTCGGCCGCAGGGCCGTAGTCATCCCCGCGCCCGAAGGGTTCGTGGAGGTGACGTCAAGGATGTCAGGGCTGAAGACGAGATTTCAGACGATTGAGTCCGAGGACCTTGAGCTGCTGGCCGTCCACGCGCCCATCGCGCATTACGAGAAATTCAAAGATCAGCCCGACATGAATTTGGATTTCTACACCAAGGTTTCGATCAGCACGGAAGCAAAGGAGCGGGACCTGTCGGAAGCAAACTTCGCCGATGCCATATCCGGCACCATCAGCGCCTTGTCGGATGTGACGGATGAAAAAAATCCTCAATTCAAAGCGATTCTCGACGATCTGGAAAAGAAACTATCGAAGGTGACCGGAGGCGACACAAGCGTTAGCCTGACCCAGCCGGTAATGCTGGGCCAGGTCGCAAGAGAGCGAAACCTCTACTGCGCAATGATGATTATGACCGTGCGGGTCCAGATGGGATCGAATGTGATCAACGTCCCGATGGTCGGTTCCTTCGGTCTGTTGAGACTCAATCACCGGCTGGTCTTCATCTATGCGTACAAGAAATATAACGGGAAAGAGGACGTGACCGTACTCAAAGATTTTACTATCAAATGGGCTCGCCAGATCGTCGCGTTAAATAAAGGGTGACGATCTCGCGCGCGCTGTGTTCCGGGACCGGCCGATACAAATCATGAAAAAGAGAATCGTGCTGTTTATAGCGGGCGTGCTTGTGCTCGGCGGTCTGGGATACGCGGCCTATCGAGTCGCGAAACAGGACGACAGCGCCTCCACGGAGTTTCGCATCGCCTATATGGATTCGAGCTACGAGAGGCCGCCTGATAAAAGCGACTTTGTAGTCTCGTCGGACGAAGACCGTTCTTTTCTCGACGACGTGTTGAAGTCGATACTCGACGGAAAAGATAATCTGTCGGATGAAGAGAAGAGCATAGGCATACTCAAATATGTCTGTAGCTCCATGCGCGAATCGCCGAACCGAGGGTCGGCCACCAAGATGATTAAGGATGGCTATGCTCTATGCGGGGGCAAGTCCCAGGTTTTTGTGACGCTGTGCCGCAGAGCGGGCATGCCGTCAAGGTACGTGGGCTCTATGTATATGAAGATGATGGGGAGCCACGCGATAAGCGAAGTCTTCTATGACGGCAACTGGCATTTCTATGACGCGACGCTGGGAGTTTTTTTCTATTCCAATCCCGATTACGACAAGCAAGGGCGCATTGTCTCTTTTCACGAGGTTGTCGCCGACCCGTACAGGTGGGCGGCCGTCAAGGTAGCGCCAAAAGCCGGCGCGGGAGTCTATGATGCGCCGGTCAAGGAGTTCGCCCTGACCAGGATGGCGCGGCGCGGGCAATGAGGAAGATGTCGAGCTGCTGGAAGGCTACAGGAGAGACATCAAGGAAGGGTTCCCGGTCGCATATGGAAGCAACGATATAGTCTCCTATCCCGTTGACGCGGACCTGTCTCGGGAGAGCGCCCTGTGGTTCGGTGAGGTCAACGATTCAGATCGCGAGCTTGCGGGGTACGAGCAGAGGTTTTCCGGCAGCCATTACCTTGGCACTTCCATCCCGCCGGCATTTCACACGTGGTTGATCAAGGCGCCCGCGTTTACAACCGTGACCGTCGAATATTACAGCGCGCACGACCGCCCGCCAAAGCTTTCAGTCGTCCCGCTGCGAGCCGCCAAGGTCATGCGGACGAGCTACGAAGATAAGAAGGTGAGATTCACTCTATACGTCACCGATGTCCAGTCGGTCGTTTCGGTCTATTGCCCGGGCGGCACTTTCAGCGTTGACGCGATGAGCATTTCTCGGTGACAGATGCGAGGCCGACGGAATAGACCGCCCGCCTACTGCTCTCGGACCTGCCGGCCGTTGCGCACAAGAACATTCAAATTTTCATTCGGGTCTTCATAGATAATGGTCCCGGCCATCATCTCGTCGGAGGTCGCTTCGCCAAAACGGACGACCTTTGTCGGGTCCGGGTTGAAAGGGTTTTTATCGCTGTTGTCCCAGGTCGCTATATACTCGGCGACCGTGCCTTTGACTATGGGGATCGGTTTGGCCAGCTTATACAGTCGCTGCCAGTTGAAGTTGAACTTCGGTAATTCAAAGACGGTTTCAACCCGCCCGTCCGGATAGTGAAACCGTATGTTGAAGGATTTGCCGCGCAGGTGCATGTGGATTGTGAACGCCCTGATCACGGCGTCGGTCCTGAACCTGCGCTTTTCGATTATCTGGTAATTGCTCTCGCCGGGTGGTATCTCGATTCTGTCCGTGCCCCCGTAGAGCGACCTCTGCTGTTTTTGAATAATGCCGTTGGCGAAGTAAAGGCCGACTGACGTTTGATCGAGCATCTGCTCTTTGGTCGGCGAGTAGTGAATCTGTATGCCGAAACGCGTGCCTTTTTTTATCAAACTGCCGTAGCCCTCGCTGTGTAGGCGGACGTCGCTTCCCGGCACCCAGTGGGCGAAAAGCTGTCCTCCCCTTATGAAAAAGTCCGCGTGCTCGATCCTTCCGTCGGGGCCGCCCTTCATCTTG
>CAWHTK010000019.1:0-95284 GCA_963832205.1 Blastocatellia bacterium
CCGTCGCCCGCCGAAATAGAATCATATGGCCCGCAGGCGCAGCCGGACGTACCGGATATACAAACATACCTGGATTCGATATTCGAAGGGGATAACCCGATAAGTGAGACGATCCTAGATGCGGCGACGTTTTTCCACGGCCTGAACCCAACGAATTCAGCAGGGTCGTTGCTAGCCTCCTGGTTTCACCGGTCGACTAAGGCCGTCATCACCTATAAAGAGACAAAGAAAGGCAAACGCAAGCCGATCCTGATTGAGGAGAAGAACTACGTACAACTCTGGACGGCGAGCCCGGAAAGGTTGATAAGGGATTGCCATCTTCGCATAGATACGAGGGACTCGACTCGATTCGTGGCCTTCTCCGACTCCGCGAGGCGGGAGAGCGTGAAGGCTTACTTAGACGAGCGCGGTTTATACCTGGAAAACAGATTCAATACCATTCAAAAACTGGGGCTGCTCTTTGATCCTTCCCAGCGTGGCCGACCGGTAATCTCCCTCGCCGTCAGCCTGGCGAGCATTTATCCAGAATTCTATGTGAAGAACTGGATACTTGATACCATAGAACAGATTGAACAGGGTAATGCCCCCGCGGCATTCGCTCACGACACGCAGGGCGAGCCGGGCCGTCAACTCTCCCTTATGACGGCGGCAGGTAAGGCGAAAGAGCGATCTTACATGCGCCTGTTAAAACTGATCCGGGCAACGATAAGGGTGAGTGAGTGGTGGAGCCGGTAAAAGAGTCATGAATTACCTGCTCGCCAATGGGCATCATAAATCCCTCTTAAACGATCATCAAGGGATTATCCAACGCGACAACTTTAAAGAGATCCACTGGCTCAAACAGCTTTTGGACCAGGGCGATAAATCGATCCGCGTGGAAACATACAGGCACCGGTATGGGCGCGTGAAAGAAAAAGGGAAACAAATATACGAAATGCTGGACCTGCTGGAGTCAGAATCCTGGCTGCCTGAAATCAACCGAGACATTGAAGCCTACTCATTCTAAACAGGTTCGCCCTCGGATTGACGCTCGAATACTGTTTGGAAATAAGGTTAAAGTTCGACTCGAAGCGGTATGGGACATGGCCGACCGATTATCAATTCCTCGCGATGGAAGGGAAAGAGGCGGCCGGCAAAAACCCTGCCTCATTAATCAAGCGGCTCTTCCACCCCGGCATTAGCGGCGCTTTCACAGATGAAGGTCTGGTGGAGATGCCGAGCGATCTACTAAACGCGCTGGTGACCGAATGGATCTTCATCCTGTTAGGGCAACTAGTGCCAGTGGAGGAGAATAATTCGGCCCTGGCTTCTACCTCTACAGAGGGCCCTGCTACGCAAAGTGTTTGCCCACAACCTGAAGCCGAGCCGGGGCCGGCGTCAGAGTCGCAGCCTGACGCCGGGGCGGTGTTAAAGAGTTTGCTTCAACACATAATAGTTTACACGAACGCTTCAAAGCAGAGTTACATACAGGACGATTTAATAGAATACTGGGAACGATTGAAGAGCTTCTCTGAGAATATAATCAACTTCATCGGCGAGTCGAACATCCATCAGCGAAGAGAGTATGTCTGGAGACGCAATCTCATAAGAGAGGCGCTCATACAGTTCAGGACTCTACAGAGGGAACTCAAGTCTTAGCAAAGCAAGAACCTGTCTCTAAGGAGGTCGGCATGGCTCAGAATTACCCGCTGGATCCCGTCATACGGAAAGTCAGCCCAGGCACAAAGCCCGCTTCGCGCGCGCAGAAGATAGTTGCTATTAACTGCAACACGAAAAAGGTAGTGCCAACCGGGTCTTTCTGGCGCGATATGCTCAGGAGAACGCCCGGAAGCGAATTTAATTATTATCTCGTATCGAACACCAGCGAAGGCCGCAACGTGGCCGAGTGTAAGATGCAAATCTTCCACGTGAGAGATTTTGATACCGAATACAGCGTCGGCTTCAACATCACTTACCGAGCCAGTTGCGATGCAGACCAGGAAGAGAAGGTAGCCCAGGCTTTATTTACGGACCCCCAGCTTTCTGAATCTCACCCGCACAGGTTCTGGAGCGACTAATAATCAAATGGTCGATGATTATGTCACCGATCGAAGTATCGTCGATTTCCTCAGTAATTACTTCCAGGGGAAATCGGATCTGGCTACCCACGTAAAGGATGAGGCGGCGCGGGAAACCGGATTGAGGGTCAAAATCAAGGTCTTCATCGAGGCGGAAAAATGGCTCAAGTCGGTCAGCATCGAGTCGCCGCGTTTGACGTTTGGGTCAATGATTTTGATAATAGCTGCGACTTGAAGGTTAAAGCTGATCTGAAGGTAAGCGAGGACCTGGCTGTCAACGTCCTGCTTTTTCATTCCAAGAGCGCAGTGATCGCCAATAAGGATGCGCTCAACGAGATTGTTAAAGATGAGCTTCGGCGCTGATAAGCAAGAATGTCTCACTCCAAAGCTTCTGCACCGAATTGAACAAGCCGCATCTAAGATCAGCGATCATAGATCACCTCAACAAGAGACTTGAGAGCGCGGGGCGTAGGGTCGAGCGGATCCCGTTTGAGAGCAGCGCCTTCTTTGAGCCCAGAGACGACTTCAAGGATTTTAAGCAGGATGTGGTTTGCGAGATTCACGAATACCCCAAGCCAGTAATCATCAAGAACACCGTGCAGATGATTCTCCGCGATGTAGCGAAGTACAAAAGCATCGGCTCGCCTCCACTGGAAGGCTGGGTAAAGAGAAACTAGAGCGGATCATCCGCGAGGAGCTGTTCAAAAAGAGGTACCTTGATATTCTTTTCGGATTTCAAACCCGCAACGGAGCCGATTCAAGTGAGCTAATCAGCGATGCCGATGAGACGGCGTATGCTTCAAGGATTAAGAACAAGCTGCGGACCGCCGCCCTAAACATAGGATACGACATAGAGCAACTCATCACCGTGCCCGATCTCAAGCCGCTCAAGTTAAGAGATAAGTTTTCGATTGTCATGGATGGGAGTTTGTAACCAAGGTTTCGAATGTAAAGGTGAAGTTGAGCATCGTGGTAACGGCGAGGATTGAGGACCTGAGGGATGTTAAGGAGCACTTGAATCGCTTGCAGGATGTTGAAGAACTTATGCAAGAAGCCATAGGCGAAGTCGTAAGACAGTACTTGCACACCATAGACCCGGAGAGGTTTTACGTGCGCTTCAGCTTCGCTGACAAGAAACAGGAGAAGCGATCAATAGAAGAAGAGTTGAAGAGTCTAATTACGGAAAGGCTGAAGAAAGGCTTCGCTGCCGACATCATCAGCGTCACTCCTAAAATGGTCGACACCGATTTGATTGAGCGCCTCAGAAAACTGCGCAACGAGATATGCAACTTCAAGGTTGAAGTTCACCCGCTTGACGCTTCAGAGCCCGTGACTTTCTGCGGAGCATTCCAGATAGAGGGCGTCTCAATCAATGAGCAGAATGGAAGCATCCAGAGCGGGTGGTACACATTCCAAGAGAAAAACCACGAGATTGCAAAAATCAAGGAGCATATCGAGCAGACTATAAATACGAAGTTATCAACCCGCCCTATAGAATGGCTTCGATACAAAGCCGACGACCACCTTGAGGAGATAAGGCAAGAGACCGAGGCCGCGGCCCGCGAGACCGCCATCAGGTTATTCGGGCTGGTGGTCAGTTTTACTGACTTCAGCCGCATCCTGACGGGAAAGGAGAACCGCATTCGAAGGGTCGAAGACGCCCAGGATGAGGCGCGGGAGAACGAATTGATAACCAGAATCGAAACACTGAGCAACATAGTGAATTTCGAACTCAAGAGCCTTGAAGATGTGGCCGGAGCCAAGAACGTGCAATTAGAAAAGCTGTTAGTAATGCGGACGCAGGCAATCAGCGTAGATGGAAAGGGGACGGAAGTTCAAGAGTTAGACGAAAAAATCAGCAACTTGCAAAAAGACCTTTCTGAACTAAGCAGAGAGATCAACGAAAGAGCCATAATAGATGAAAAGAACAGGATCCTGCCGAGCGCCAGCCGCCTGCGCGCGGACCGTGCTTTGTCTAAAGGAGGCGCGGAGGGCGAGTAATACAAAGCTCCAGCGACGGATAAGAGATTCATATGGTCAATCAACTTGCGTTAAATCCTGCCTTTCGACTTAGGGTTGCGGAATCATCTCAAAAGGGATTGCTCACGAAGTTTTTGTTTTGGAAGGGCCAGTGGGAGATGATGGCTATAGCCACAGTCAGCGTTCTGGTCCTTATCCTGCTCGCCCCCTACACATATGACTACGCGGAAGGGTGGGTGTTCCTGACGATCTTTGTCCAAGCGCTCGCCGTGTGGGGCTGCATCATTGCGGCGAAGGCAGTCGCAAGAATCGAGATCGAGACCGCCATAGTTATCGAGATTGAGGCAAGGGGGGGAAACTACCTCAGAGCTATTCAGACCAACCAGATAAAAAGAGTTGATCTGGATAGACTGCAACAGGAGATGGTTCCAAATAATACCAGCGTGCCGACTCCGGCCATGATTCGGCTATTTCAGCACATCTGTAAAGAGGCCAAGGATCGGAGATTTGAATCGAGCGTCAACGTAATTCAGCCTTATCGCGAGGAGGCACTGGAGGATATATTCAAGCTCCAGAATCTACAAAAGATTGCTTTGTGGCTCGGAATTCTCGGCACGTTCATCGGCCTTCTTCTCGCGATCCAGGTACAGAGCCTGGGCGCGTCTCAAAAGGGAGACGACTTCCTACAACTGATTAATAGGATGTTCGAGAAGCTTTTCATCTCTTTCAGCGCCAGCCTGGCCGGCTTAGAGACCGCCGTGATACTGGGGTTCCTACTGCTCCTGTTGCGCAAAAGGCAGGAGGTTTACTTCAAAAGCATGGAGAGCGCTGTCGTCGGCATGCTCTCTCTGGCCCGCAATGCGATTAACAGGGACGACTTCATCGCGGAGTTCAACCAGATCAGTACATCGGTCAGCCAGTTGCGCGACAGCGTTTACGATCAGACAAAGGAGTATTCGGAAAGGCTTAGAGAAGTACAGAAAGGAATTAAAGACCAGACCGAGCACATACAGAGCGGGATCAGTAAACTTTCTAACGCCTCGCTGGAATTTGATGGATTCCTCAACTCTATAACCAACACTCAGAAAGAGTTCATAGATGATGTGAAGAGCGTGTACGACGTAATCTCCTTAAAGAATATGAGCGCGGCCCTACACGAAAGCGTAATTCAAGCTGGCAGTCACATCTCGCAGGCGCTCAACGGCAATGTGAAAGAGATATCAACTCAGTTAGCGAGTTTCAATAACTCTATAACGGGATTGAGTCGGATTCTTGAGCGTCAAGCTCGTGAGGCATCCGCGGCCGCAAAAGGTATTGAGAATAAGATTAAAGCTCAGTCTGAAGAGAATGCTGCCATCATTAAACAGATAGCCGAACAGCTTGGCGAGAGCATAAATAGAGGGACAACTGCTTCCAACGAATTTAGATCGACCCTGCATGTTTATCATTGTCTTTGCAAAACCTATCGAAGAAATTGACGGACATCGAAGCCTCGTTAGATAACCGCAAATACATGGTACAGCCAATAAGGCGCATTATATCTAAGTTCTTCGCATTGCTGGGAAGGCTGATAAAGCAGAAAACATAGCACGGAGTCGGACGATCCTTCAGTATTTAGGTGCGCAAGGGGAATCCATGAGAAGATTAAACGATTTCTTGACTGAAGATACTAATCAGTTTGGGCCAGGCACCGATCTCATTGTTTCGCTACTGGCAGTATTGCTTGTAATGGTATCCGCCACCTCTCACTTGTACTCTGAAGAGGTAAAGAAGAGTCAAGAACATGTAGAGGAGATAGAGAAAGCGCGCGTTATCATTGATAAAGCAAAAAAAGAGATGGAGCGAGAGAGTAGCGGGCATTTCAAACTTGCCAAAGAGTACTTCACCGCGGGAGATTTCAAGGTGCTTCCGGTCACTGATCTCACAAATCCAGAGAAGACCAAAGAGGCTATAGCCAGAATTGCCAAAAACTATGATGAACTGCAGGCAGATTATCCTTACATATTCATTATTGGGCATTCCAACCAACTGGACGACCCTCTGGCGATGGACAAGAGTTATAGAGCAAGACTGGAAAGGAACTGGGAGTATGCGGGCAGGCGGGCGGCAGTTATCGCCGGGTTATTACAACTGCATCTTTCAAACGAGCAGAAAGAGAGATTGGTTGTTGTAACAACCGGAGAGTTTGATATGAAGGCCCCGGAAGATCCTTATTCTCCAGAAAACGCGTGGGTTGAGGTCGTCTTTGGAAAAGAATGGAAACCACCCGTACGAGAATCGTCAAATTAAACCTCGTCCTACCTGCTTAAAGCTGCTGAGCAAGTGGTGGCGCCTAAACCGGACCACCCTTGGACTCTGGTTGTCTCCCTTTCTCAAGTTTATTAAGCGGCCTGTTTCTGCATCCACTTCTATAAGCGGGAAAACCCTGCCATCCTGCTAACGGTCAATGAATCTTTTCGCAGGGGCCGGCAAAAACATTCCGTCCTGGTAGTAATATTACGGAAAGATCAGCAACTTCCCTTTTTGGCACTCAATATTGAGTGCCGATTCGATGAGAATAATTTACATAAAGGAGACCCATTATGATGATCAAGAGCAAAATCAAGGCGGGTGACAACGGCGATAAGTTAGCTTCTAATCACAATCAGACCATAGCGCGCGGGCTTCGCGTCAAGAGCGGCGTCAAGGCCGGCCCGATTGCCCTCAATCACAACCCGACGGTCAGAAAAGGCTAAGGGCGAAGGATACTCAAGCGCAATGGGAGAGGGCTCGGGCTTTCATCTTATCACCCTCTTTGCCATTGCGCTCTGAGACAGCCTGATACCTTCTATGAGGCGCCTATGACTTTCATTGTTCTATCACTCGTTTCAAGCTTCGATTCTGTAATTGACATGCAGACATTTGTGCTCGATTCGCTCGCAACAATCTTTATCATCATTGCTGTTGCGATGATACTGGCGAGTCTTTCGGCAATCGCCTGGCTTTGCCACTCGGAAGCCGGGCGTCCACAGAGCAAGCAGGTAAGAGTCAAGAGGCAAAGGCGCGTATCAGATGAACTCAACTTAGAAGAGCCGGCTGATATGGCCTCTGTTTAATAGCGGCCGATGTGCTGAGGAAGGGTCGTCAAAATCTCGCCGGGCAATATTACCGGGCTTAACCTCATCGTTGTACGCTTCCTGCCCGTCCTGCATGTAAACTGCCACAGCCTATTAACGGCCCGCTTGACGGTGGGGTTGAACCCTTTTGAGTCGCGACTATAGGCGAGCACGCCGGAGATTACATTTAAGAAACTTGCATCACCTAAAAAGCTCTTTCCGTCATTAGTATGTGGAAGCGTTTACCCTCGAAGCTGGTGTCCTCACACCCCAATTCGAGCCGTGAAGCTCGACCGCTAATGACAGTCCTGATCAAGAAATCACATAACCTAAACATCTAGCGCGGCAACACAGCCGCGCAAGGAGGGCTTTTATGAATCACGATGAACATGAAGATGCGCATGAACATGATTCTAACGAAACTCATAACACCTCGGATACAAATCAGAAAGATATGATCGAAGTCACGATCAAGGTGACAACGAAAGAGGCCGTTAAAGATGACGATCCTCATCATCAAGCGCGGCATCAAGTACAGCCGCACCCGCGAGACGAAGAACCGCAGCACACCATCGTCGCCGTCTTTGACGACAACGACCGCCTTCTCAATATATCGCCGCTGAGGGAAGGCCTGGCAAAACTGGCACTGCCGCGCGAACAGGTAGGCAGGGTCGTTCGCGTGCTGTACGCGCCGGCCGAAGAAGGGATAAAGAGTCCCAGCCTCGCGCGCCTGCGTCGAAACCTGGCTATAGAAGAGCGGGCGGTCCTGCGCCCCGATTTCGAGATTATTATCGACCCCAACAGGTTCAAGCTGTGGCGGCGCTCGTGCTGCCGGGTGCGAGGGCGCGTATTTACGAAAGTGGTCCTGCCGAACGGAACGGTCCAGGAACGGCCGCTGTGCAACGCGCGGGTAGTTATCTGCGAAGTCGATGCGTCAATAAGGGGAATTATTGATCTGCTGCCCCACAACCTGGTCTACCGCCTGCGCGATGAATGGCTCAGGGCGGTCCGCGCGCCTCAAGCGGCGACTGAGTTAGCGCCTCACATGAAAGCCGCGCGGGATGGCATTCATCTCGCAATGGCTGATGAGACGGGGATTGATCAAAAGATAAGAGAGCCGCTTCTGGCGCTCGAACGAGAATCAAAAGTCAGGGTTATTCGCGAACGGTTGATCGAGAATGTTGAGTTGCTGCGCCCTTTCTGGTGCAGGTTCGACTGGCTGCATCGGTTCTATAACGTCGATTGTATAAAGACAGTCGAGGTCGACGAGCACGGCAACTTCGATACTGAGATTTATTATCTTTGCTATGGCGACCACCCGGACCTCTATTTCAAGGTCGAGCAGGATTGCCACGCGACCGGCTTGATTACAGTCCACGCGCCGTCGGTCCATTGCAATACGCACTGGAATTATTGCTGCGGCACTCCGGTGAGTATCGAGGTGACGCACCCGAATGTAATACCGGGGCCTTCACCCGTGCCTTGCTCCTGGCCTTACGTTGCGGGCGATCCCGCGAGCGTGGGGAGCTGGGACCTGCTCGCGCATGATTCGGGAGTATTCGTCGTGCACGCGGCGCTGCTGCCTACGGGAAAGGTGCTGATGTTTTCAGGCACCTCCGAGATACATCTCCCGCTGGAGTCGAGGGTGTGGGACCCCGAGACGGACACGATGACTACTCAGAGCTTCGGCGAAGACCTGTTTTGCGCCGGGCATGCCCAGATGCCTGATGGGAGGATACTTGTCAACGGCGGGTCGAGCACTCCCGGCCGAGGCATCAAGTCAACATACATCTTCGACCCCATAGGAGAAACCTGGGCGAAGGTAGCCGATATGACGTATGCGCGATGGTATCCGACCACGCTTACGCTGCCCGACGGCAGGATAATAACCTTCTCGGGCCGAGCGACCGGCCCGCCCATAGCTCAGGTGGAGATATACGATGCCGCAAGCAATACCTGGACTGAATTGCCTGCCACTGCTAACAAGTCTTTAGATATATACCCGAGCCTGCACGTTATGCAGGACGGGAAGATTCTTTATACGGGCACGCGGTGGGCGAGCAATCTGCCGTGGATGAGTCCACCAGCCTCAGCCTTGTTCGACCCGGCGACCAACACCTGGACCGACGTTGACGACCACGAGGTGCCCAACCGCACCGAGGCTTTTTCCGTGCTCCTGCCGCCGCTTGACCCGCCCCTTGAAATCCACGAGCACGACGATGTGCCCAAGCCGCCCAAGGTGCCGCCGACCCTATCGAGAGTGCTCGTGGTTGGCGGCCCCGGCGATCAGAGGAGCGCCGAGGTCATCGACATGGCCGGTACTCCGCCCCTGTGGAATCGCATTGCCGATATGAACTTCCCGCGCACCAATGTCAATGGTGTTATCTTGCCGGACGGGAATGTGCTCATCTGCGCGGGGATTGACGGATACAAGTGGGGTCCTAATACTCCGACGCTTCAGGCCGAGCTATTCAACCCGCAATCGGGTAGCTGGACCACTGTGGCCTCTATGAGCGTTGTACGCCAGTATCACTCGGTTTCGTTGCTGCTGCCTGACGGGCGTGTGCTCAATGCCGGGGGAGTCGGCGGGCCGGGCAATATTATGAGCATGGAAATCTATAGTCCTCCATACCTGTTCCGAGGGCCGCGCCCAAGGATTACTTCAAGCCCCGCCAGTATCACTTACGACGAGCATGTGAGCATCGAATCGCCCGATGTGTGCCGCGTCAGGAAAGTGGCGATGATTCGCGCGAGCACGATCACGCATCATACAAATACTGATCAGCGATACCTTCCCCTCAAGTGGCACCAGGAAGGTCACTGCGGACTCCATTTCAGGGGGCCCGCTAATGCCAACATCGCTCCTCCGGGCTACTATATGCTTGTCCTGCTCGACGATTGCGGCGTACCTTCGGTCGGCCGTTTGATACGGTTAGGCTAGCAGCTATGGTTCACCTGGGGCTGAGCCGGTGATCGTCAGGACGACGGTCGATCCTGGCAGGCTCCATTGATAGATTCAAAGTCTTTGCGGGAGGGCTCAGGCCTCCCGCTTTTTTATTGCGGAGAATGAATACAACGATCACACCAGACCAAAAAAGGGGAGGGCCATCGGGCTACTTACCCGACAACCCTCCCCCTGGGGCACACTGTATTATTCGCCGGGGCGGCTTTGCACAAAAGGCTGTGTAAAGGTCTGAAGTCTGTAGCCCCGTAGGGGCGCAATGTAAACATACCGCTCCTGACGGAGCTCAGATGTTTATCTACACAATGTCTTCTATAAACATTTCGTCCCTACGGGACTCTTACTGTCACACTTTTTGTGCAACGCCCGCCAGGGCTATACTTTTCTCATCGCCTGGTTATGATTCGTAGCCAGTTTGCCGGCCTTAATATTAGCTTTAATTTTGAGGCTCCTCGCCTCCGAGCTTTCGCGCATTATATGCTCGGCGTGGTTCAAGCTCTTTCCGCCAGCCTTGAAGTTTATCCTTGTTCTCATAATATCCTCTCTCTTCTTTAAATGTTTCTTTCAATCTCAGGGAGAGATTAGCCTGTTTGCTGGCGCGCAGATATGAAACCGGTAACAGCGACGGTGTGAAATCGGGCACAGCATCGGGATAACCCTGTAACGCCGCGGCAAAGGCATAAAAAGGTATTAGAGGAATAGCAAGGTGAGATTCGATCTATACATTCTCAAACCGCACAAACTCGAAGAGATTTTTTAATGCCTATCGGTCGCGGGCATGGCCGCTCCGCCCGCAGAGGTCCGCTATGGTATTGACCAGGTTGCTCGGCTCGGCTGGCTTCGGCAAATGAACTTGAAAGCCCGCCGACAACGCCCGTTCACCCTCCTCAGCGCCGGCGTACCCTGTTAAGGCGATGGCCGGAATATGCGCGCCTTCCTCCAGTCGGAGATTCCTTATCTTACGAATCAGGCTATAACCATCCTCTTCGGGCATACCGATGTCCGACACCAGCACGTCAGGTCTCCATGTCTTTAATGCTTCCAGCGCTTCACTGGCGCTGCGATGTCTCTTTAACCTGGGCCTCATTCATTTCCAGCGCCGCGGCAAGCATATTCCGCGTGTCAGGATGGTCATCCACTATGAGAATCCTTAATCCTTTAAGCAGGCTTAGTCCGCTCTGGGTCGCGACAGGCTCTCTGCTCTCAAATGCGCCTTCCGCCGGCTGCGTTCCTGTACCGGCAACGGCGAGCGGTATTTTTACCGTAAAGCTACTTCCCTGTCCTGTTCCTGCGCTGTGGGCCGTAATCGTGCCGCCGTGCAGTTCGACCAGGTGGCGCACTATCGCAAGTCCCAGCCCCAACCCTGAGTGCTTTCTGGTGTATGAGCTATCGGCCTGGCGGAATCGCTCGAAGACATAGGGTAAGAACTCGGCGCTGATCCCTTGCCCGGTGTCGGTCACAGTTATCTCGGCCTGAGAATCCGCCTGCCCCACCCGTACCTTCACCTGCCCGCCTTCGGGCGTGAACTTTATCGCGTTCGATAGCAAGTTCCACATGATTTGCTGCAAGCGGGTTGAATCCCCCGAGACTTTGCCGGTCGCCAAATCGGATTCCTTATCGATCCTGATATGCTTTGCTTCGGCCATCGGTCGCACCACATCAATCGTCGCGTCAACTATCGGCCCAAGCTCGATGTGGCGAACATCAAGCTGAAACTTGCCGCTGATTATCCTTGAGACATCGAGCATGTCTTCTATCAGTTGCGCCTGCGCTCTGGCGTTGCGATAGATAACCTCCGTGGCGTGAGAGACTATTGAAGGCTCGACTTGCCCTCCGGTCAATATCTCTGTCCAGCCGATTATCGCGTTCAGCGGGGTGCGGAGTTCGTGCGAGAGGGTGGCGAGAAATTCATCCTTAATACGGCTCGCCCTCTCGGCCAGCTCTCGCGACCTTTGTTCGCGTTCGAGCAACTCGGCGCGCTCTGCTTCGGCACGCTTGCGCTCGGTGTTGTCGGTGAGCAATGCGAGCAGACCGACGAACTCTCCTCTGGGACCGGATAGGATAGAAGTAGAACACCGTGGCCCACAACTCTGAGCCATCTTTACGGCGGTAGCGGAAATCGAGCGGTCCGCTGACTCCGCTCAGGCGATTGCGAAATCGCTCGCGCGCTGCCTGCTGTTCTTCTTCAAAGACGAAGTCGTAAGGCTCGCTGCCAAGCATCTCATCCTGGGTGTAGCCAAACATCTCTGACAGACGCGCGTTGACAAACGTGGTGCGCGCCTGGCCATCGATGATCCAGATGCCTTCGCTTGCCGTCTCAACAATGTTCCGGTAGCGGCTCTCCTGTTCTATGACCGATCTGGCGTTATCTTCCGCTTTGCGCCTCGCGGCATGAAGCGCGCCGCTGAATATGCTGATCGTTATGCCAACCAGTATGAACCTGTACATTCCCGCCCAATCCGGAGGGCTAGAAACGGCCAGGGCCGCCTGAACAGGTTGGAGCCAGAAAAAGCCTGTGACTATCACCGAGAGGGAGGTTGCCAGCAAGCCCGGCCCAAGTCCCCCCAAGTAGGACGCTACAATCACGCCAAAAAAATAGGTAATGTAAGGCGCGCGGTCCCCGAGTTGTGAACCTAAGAGCAATCTCGCAAGAAACGCCAGGGCGACGCAGGCCACGGCTACGCCGTATCGGGAAAACAGGGAGTTTACAACTTTAGACATAGAATTAAATTACTGAGCGCCTGAATAAAAGCGCGCCCGGTTAATTGTTATGCTTTTATATTTACAGAGCAAGTCGACCGCGCCGAACGCTTCACGTAATCTGGCGGGCGCTATCGGATGATTGGACTCTAAGGAGAGGTGCTGGCAAGAGCTGAGTAACGGCAATAGCGGGCTATTCCTGAATCTTTGCTCGTCACTTCTTTGCGAAACGAATATTCCTGGCCCCGCCGTCTTGAGGCAAAAACCCGGAGACTCGATTCTGTTGATCGCGAGTGAATTTAATGCTCACAACGCCGTAAAGTTTGAATGTGTCTTTACCGGCTGGCGCTAACTCCCCGTTAATCACAAATCTATACCTCATACATCTTTGCAAATGAGCGAGGTGGATTCTCGACGGCCGATGCACCCGGTTCCATATAGAATACGCAACAATATCCTGCGCGTGTGCAAAATGTTATACGGCCGATAGCCGCTTGACGCTCGCGCTGACCGGAGGCGGGTAGCTTAATACGCTTTCTTGTGAGTCTTGCTTTCTATGTTATTTCTCAAAGATAGCAATCGCATTGGGGTAATCGACTGTTACTCGAAAGTGGCGGAATACATTCCCACCCAGCGCGCCTTCCACCCTTTTGTCCATGAAACCTGACATGAACTCGTGGAAGTTTTTGTCTGCCCGCCTTGTGAACCAGACAGGACCGACCGTATAGCCGGCCACGGTGACGCCGGGCACTTCGATCATTGCTTCGCCGGTTGTTCTCTCGGCCTGCTCAATAACGCGCCAATCAGGATGCCGCTTTCGCCATTTCTCAAAAGTTGAGGTTGTGATAAAACTCGTCGCGCGCGCCGACGCCCCGTTATCCCGTAGCGCGGCCAGCGCCGTGTCCGAGAGAAATGTCGTCGCGCCGGTGTCGAAAAGCAGGTCTAGCGTCTCGCCGTCAATAACGGCTTGAAGTCGTGGAAAGTTGAGGGCGCGCTGTCCGTTCGCATTCGTTTTGAAACCCGAGCGCAACCCGGTGCTCCGCCTTCTGTGCTGGCACGTCACCCGCCGCGCGCAAGAGAAGCCGGCGGCGCGGATAATCGAATGTCCAGACTCGCCCTCCAAACCATTCCTGTCCGAGCATTCCATCATTAAGGAATTTAGAAGTCTCGCGCTCACTCGCGGACGGCGACCATACGGGTAAGCGCCCCTGGCGGCTCAATGGAGACGGAATAGCCGCTTCAGCCTTGAACGCGGGAAGTGAGGCAACATAGAACGCGTTCTGCCCCTCACCGCCGATATTGATGATTGCTAAGCGAAGCCGTTCGGCCGTGTCACGGTGTATAAAAAGCCCGCCTCCGCTATCGGTATAAAAATCGAGCTTCGTGCCATCTGTCGTAACAGGCTGAACGTAGAAACGGTGCTCTTCATATCTTGAAGGCAGGACTATCGGCTTGCCGGGACTTTGAGCCGGCGCGGGCAAATAGAATATGTGTACGGCAATAACAACTAAGATTGCACAAAAAGCCAGGCGGCGCGGCAAGTGTAAATTAATACCGAGCATCTTTTTTTTATCCTCGTTATCTGAGTCTCGGCTACTGCTTGACCTTCTTGAGTTTTATTTCCGCGACGGTAATTGTCCTGGTCTGTTGATTAGATATCCCAACCAGCACGCGACCACTCGCGTCCTCGGTCAGAAACCCTATCCCCCCGTCTTCGACTTCTACAAGATGAGAGACATCTGTCCAGCTCTCGCCGTTATCCCTCGAATATGCCAGGTAGGGTTGAATGGGCGGGCTTGCCTTGTCGAATCCTCCGACTATGATCAGGTCTGGATATTTCGTGCTGGTTATGAAGTGGCCTATGTAGGGGTACTTCCCACCGGAGCCCGCCGCTGATAGGGTGGTGAATGACAAACCTGAAGCTCTGTCCCAGATCATCGCTCTTCAGCAATCCGCCTTCGACCCCGGCGAAAACAGACTGCGAGTCTGGTTTGTGTTTAATGAATTGCACGTTCCTGTTACCGATAACAGGTAAGCGCACATGCCCCGGCTCTGACTCGGGGGAGAGCCAGTCCAGGAGGTCCGACCGCAAAGTACCGCTCCGAATGAATGCAAAATCGAGCGGGCATTCGCCGCCTATGAGCACATCGGAGTTAATTATCTCGAAGGCCGAATGTGTACAGGCCTGAGACTGCAGGCTGCCCAAAAGAGGCTGCCAGCTTTCGCCCTCGTCGCTCCGATACCAAAAGATTCATCCCCCCGCCGGCATTCAGAAAGATCAGGTTGTCCCTGAACTCTGCCTGGGTTGGCCATATGAACCCGCAGTATTCTCTCAGGCATTCCTGCAGGCTGTTATCAAGAGGTATAAAAGTGTCGCCCCTGTCATCCGAACGCAGAAACCCATGATCGCTCGCGGGCCCGTCATCCGTCTGTTCAGCCTCTTTCAGCACATATAACTTCTCGTTATTGATATAGAGGTTCGTTATGAACCTGTTCTTGAACCCGATCGGTTCCAGGTTGCTCTGGCCAGTTAAATGTTTGTCGGTCCTGAACAATCCATCGGGCGTGGCAAAGTAGCCATGCTGATCGTCAAAGACGAGCCTTGCCGGTATCACTGATCTGGCTACCGCCCGCGAGTTATTAAAACGAACGTCTTTTATAAATTTAATCTTCTTTATCTTTGCCCGCGGCGCGTCCTGGCCGCCTACCTGACCGGCCTTCGCCCCCGCGACCTGGCGCTCGGCGAGCAGTGGTGTGCTTAGTAGCAGAGTCAGGCCAGTAAAGACGGCGGCAATGCTCCTGAGGAAAGACCCCTCGAAATTGTTTCTCGAAAGAATCAGTCTCCTCATACCACACTCCTTCCAAGCATACTCCCCTTGTCAGACCCGTCTCGGGGGCTCAAACATTCTTGGTCTACCTCATTGTGAAATATGACCCACAGGAATCTCTTCTGTCCATTCAAGATGCGCACCGGAGGATGATCGGCAGGCAAGCACGTAACGACTCGTTAGCCCGTAGGGACGAAATGTTTGTAGAAGACAGGCTGCCGAAGATGCCTGAGCCCCGGAGGGGCGGCATAGACATACCGCTCCTGACGGAGCTCGAAATGTACATCGATCACTTCCTATAAACATCTCGCCCCTCCGGGGCTCAGGATTTCCAGAGACTCAGTCAGACTTCTTGTGCAAAGCCTTTAAACGGTGGCCTCGCGGACCGACAAACGCATTCGATACTCAGGTAAGCCCGGCGCGGAATATTCCCTTCAGCTAGCCGGACTCCACCCCGGTTTTCTACTGGGGCGCAGTCTCAACATAGCTGTCAGCCGGGCTTCTGTTTGAGCCTTACTCTTTAGTTTTAGGGATCTATTCAGCGGCGACCTCCCTTTTCTCCACCGCGCTTCATTGGCTCGCGATTCTCGGGCTTGCCATAGCCACCGCCACCGGGCTTCTCCCCGCCTCCATGTACTTTATTGACTGTCGCCCATGCCCTACGCTCGGCTTCCTCTTCCGATACCCCTTGCTCCTTGTACCCTTCTTCTATGTGTTCGGCCTGACGTTTCTGCTTGTCCGTGTATTTATCCTTATCCCCTTTAGGCATGACATCAACCTCCGGATAAATTGCCCGTCCACTATTGAATTAATTATTCGCCGAGTAATATCGAATCGCAAGCGGAACGCAAGTCGGCTTTACCCGCATTTTCTGTCGCCCCGTCACTGCTGCTTATCCCTCACAAACCCTATGTAATCGGTGTAGGCCGGCTCGCCACCCTCTTTCCTCACCGCCATTGCTACCTGCCCTCGGTGATAGGCTGAATGCATAAGCACCTGCGTCAGTATATCTCGGTAGGACGTTTCATAGAGGACCCCTTTACTGTTCTTGTATGTGGCTATCGACTCTAGCCCCTCCTCCGTCATCTCGCTAAAAAACTCTCCGTAGGATCGATATATCTCGTCCGCCAGGGTTTCGCACTCCTCTAATGACGCGGCGGGCCAGAAGTCGAACCCTGTCGTATCCAGGTTCTTCTCGCAAGCGTATAAGCCAGGTCTTTTCAGCAATCAAGAGGTGGGTGAGCGCGCGAACGGCCGCGGAGGGAAGAGTCGATGAAGCTTTGAGCGAAGCGATAATGCGCCGGTTGGCCCATTCGTTGTAGTCGAGCAGGTTTCTCAATTCTTCGATTGTCTGCATGACACCTCCGCGCCGTTGCTTCACCTAATAGTGAATCCGCCCCGGTCTAGCAGTTCCCTTCCCTTAATACTTATTCTCCATCCGTCTTCTACTTCATCTCGCTCTACCCATCCGCCTTCAAGCGCAAATCTCAAGAGGTAATCAGCCCGCTTCTTGCTTAACTCTTGGATTTTCACCGGCACGCGCGACCATTCGACCCCCTGCTGTATCTGCTCCTTCTTCCGCTCCCTTTTCTCTATGGCTTGTGAAAAAGGCAACAGGTCGAAAGCCAATATCTCGCCTGCCCCGCGTATTATCTCGGATTCAAGCTCCGCTCTCTCTTCTGAGCTCATCAGGGAATCCGCTTCCCGCAGACAAAACCGCGTAACCTGATCCGATGTCATGGGCCCTACAGTAAGCTTGCGAAGCAATCTCTCGGTCTCTGAATGCAAATAATAACTATTGTTCCAGGGCTCACAGTCATCAGACATAGGCTAAATTTGCCACAGCTTCTCCTGAGATTTCCACCCTGATGCAAGGCTGGCGAAGGAGCGTATTCGAAGAATAGAAGATCATCCGGTCAGGCTGAAGAGGATGAATATTTACCCCCTGTCCGTGGCCCTCTACATTATTGCTTGCACATGCCTACGCAATGACGGGCGAGCGCAAGCGGGGTTTGGGCATCTATCTATTCCGCCCTCCGGTCCTTCCTATGATTAACGGCTGAGGCTCCACCTCGCGCCGATAAAAGGCGCGTGGGCGCTGTACATTCAGTTTGGCCGGGTCGGAGTTTTTATCTTCCCCCTGGACAAATACGATCTTCATCCCACGACTCCCCTGCAATGCCGCCGCTTGCATCCGCGGCACCCGCTCCACCGCATAGTCCAGCCATTCGCGCACCGAGATTATTTCATCCCTGGGCGCGGTGTCGGCCGCGGCTTTCTTCAGCCCTTCCTCGACAAGCGCGTACGTCAAATACCCGTGCCCCAACTCAGCGGCTTCCAACGCCGCCTGATAACCCTGCGCCGCCGTAAGAATATATATCCCTTTTTCGTAAGCAAGCTGCGCGAGCCCTTTCGAGTTCATCGGGCCGCGTCGCCGCTCTTCGGATTCCAACGCCTGCCCGCTATTGCAAGCGTCTATCACCATCAGCAGATCGCCGGCGTCAATGTGCTCGAAAGCCTGCTCTAGCTCCTGGTCCGATATGCTGTGCGCGAGCAGTTTTTCCAGCCCGGCCTCATCCAGGCTGTCGATCGGGCCTTCGTAGCCGAGGTCGTGCGGTATCAAATAGAACCTGGCCTTCTGCGCCGTCCCGTGGCCCGCAAAATAGACGACCACCGCGTCTTCAGGCTGAGAGGGTTTGATGTCGTTTAGGACCGCGGGCATGTTCGGCGGCGCGTCACCTACCTTTCCCGAAAGCCGGCCGAGCGCGGCCAGAATGTTCGCCCTCGTCGCGTGCTGATTAAACAGCGGAATGACTTCGATCCGCGCGAAGTTTCCCAGCCTGCTTTGCGTCTGTCTGAACGTGTCGCCAAACGTTTGCGCGTCAGCTACCGCATACCTCAAGTTGTATCCGGGATTCGCGTATTCGTTGACTCCGACTACCAAAACATATGCCGTGCCCTTACGCCTCAGACTGTTATTGCCCTTGAGCAGAAGCGTGTCATCAGCGCTCTTTATATTCTCCTTGTTGAAGGCGTAGGCCGTGATGCGGTTTTCGCCCGCGACAATCGAGATCGTTTCTTCAAACGTCATGGTGGGCTGCGACTTGAGCACATCACCCCGCCAGACTTTTATCAGCAGGCCGTTTCTAAACAACCGGACGTCGCGCGCCCCGCTGCCCGCCGGGTGGCTTGCATCGGGGGGCGCCTCCGTCACCTCTACCCTTACTTTGACATTGCGTGAGGCTATGGGCTGATCACCGCTCGACCGGTCCCCGACCAGAGCGAGTTTCACCCGCGGCTGGCGTCGGTCAACCTGCGATATGTTTTGAGATGCCCTCGGCCTCTTGCCCGCCAGAACATCCGCGAGCAGTCCGGGGTAGTAAAACTCATTGAAGAAGGCTTCGACCGGGGCCACATCGAACGTGTTGGCCGCGAAGCGCCAGAGGATCAGATTTCCATCCCTCGGGCGAGCCGTCAAAAAGCCCCTCGGGGGTGATGACCAGCCAGTCATTCGTGTTGTCGAATCCGAGCAGCGTGCTAAGAGGCTGGCCGGCATCAGGACGACCAGAGCTTGGCGGCCGCGTCCTCGCTCCCGGAGACAATAAACTTCCCGTCAGGGCTGAAGGCTACCGCAAGCACCGGGCTGGAATGCCCCTCGAAACTGCGAATCGGTTTCCCGGTCTGCCAGTCCCAGAGCCGTAGAGCTTTGTCATAGCCACCCGAGACAAGCGTTTTCCCGTCAGGGCTAAAAGCGACTGCGAAAACATCGGAGGCGTGGGCCTCGACCGAGCGTATGGGTTGACCAGTCTGCACGGCCCACAGCTTGATGGTCTTATCCCGCCCCGAAGAAGCCAGTACCGTCCCGTCGGGGCTGAAGGCTACGCCGGTCACTTCGGAAGCATGCCCTTTGAGGGTGTTGATTGGCCTGGCGCTATCAATATTCCAGAGGTTTATAGAATTATCATAGCCTCCCGATGCGATAATCTTTCCGCTGGGATCGAATGCGACCGCGCTAACCAGACTGTAGTGGCCTTCAAAGGTCCGCAGCGATCTGCCGGTCTGGGCATCCCATAACCTGACGGTCTTATCGATGCTGCCGGAAGCTATGAGTTTGCCGTCGGGGCTGAAAGCTACCGCGGCAACATTCGCGACGTGTCCCGTGAGGGTGCGAATCACTTTATTGCTTGCGAGGTCCCAGATCTTGATACTCTTATCCGCGCTCGCCGTAGCAATGGTCTTCCCGTCGCGGCTGAATGAAATGGCGTTGACCTGCGACGTATGCCCATCCAGGGTATCGACCAGCGCGCCGGAGTTTCTGTCCCATAGTTTGACGCTGTTCATGGCCGCGGTAGCCATGGTCTTCCCGTCGTGGCTGAAGGCGACGGCGCGCACGGCGGATAAGCCGCTTTCAAGTGTACGGACCCATTGTCCGGTGCCGCTGCTAAACAGATACATCTTCACCCAGCTCGATGCCACGACGGTGCTCCCATCCCCGCTTAAAGCGACGGAGGTGACGGGCTCGCTCGCGGCTTCAATCGTGCGGACGGTCTTACCGCTCCCAACGTCCCAGACCCTGACGGTCTTATCGTGACTCCCGGAGTAAATCATCCTTCCGTCTTGAGTGAAGACCGCGGAGGTTACAATTCCCTGGTGCCCATCCAGGGTGCGGATTTGCGCGCCGCTTTCGGTGTTCCAAAGCTTTATCGTCTTATCATCGCCGCCCGACGCGACGACCTGCCCGTCCGGGCTGAACGAAACGCTGCGGACGGCGGACGAGTGGCCCTGAAGCGAGTGGATCAGCCCGCCATCGCTCACCCGCCAGAGCCGCACGATCTTATCCGCGGTTGCCGATGCTAAAATGGACCCGTCCGGGCTGAACGAGACGGCCCGCACGTCGGAGGCCATCCCTTCGAGCGTGCGGATGACTTCGCCACTGGCGGCATCCCAAAGATTGATTGATTCGTCCCGGCTCGCTGAAGCGATTGTCTTGCCGTCGGGGCTGAACGCTACGGAATTGACTTCGTCGCCGTGATCGGCCAGCGTGCGAATCAAACGGCCGGTCTTTACCTCCGACACCGCGACGGTCTTATCCAGACTTCCCGAGACAATCGTTTTCCCATCCGCGCTGAACGCGATAGATGTCACGCTATCGCGATGAAAATCCAGAACGCGAAGCATGCGGCTGTTGGCCGTATCCCACACCCTTATGGTCTTATCCGAGCTGGCCGAGGCCATGAGCTTGCCGTCGGGGCTGAACGCTACGGCGCGGATGTTGCCGGAGTGCCCGCTTTGAATCACCAGCTCCGGTTTTATGACCGCTTGCGCCGGCTGTTTGGGTGGTGGCTGTTTGGCTTGCTGTTTAGGGACCGGTTTGGGGGTCGGTTTTTTAGGCTGTCGTCGTTGCGCCCACAGCGGGGTGCCGGCGATCAGAATAAGTACGATGATAGATAATGGAGAGATAGCTTTTTTCGACAGACTTTTATACATTCTTAAATCCTCCGCCGGGTTTAATATACAATCTTTGCCGCCATGATCCCAAACGGGTCAGGGGTTTGATAATTGCGCGGAGCCGTATAGTTTGAAAATCAATCTGGAAAGGAAGAAAGATGAAAACCCACAGGTCAGTATTCTCGCGGATGGCTGTTCTGGTGTTCTGTGTCTCTATGGCCCTTGCCTGCCGGTCAAGCGCCACGAATGCGAATGAGCCGACGGTGACTCCGCCAAACCAGCCGGCGACGGATTCAGCAAATACAAATGCCAACGCGAACGAGACGGCGGCGATGGGCGCGAACGCGAATATCGCGAACGCAAATATGGCGAACGCAAATCAGCAGGCTGCACAGGCGGGCGCAAGGCCGGACTGCGGCAATTGCTGGGTGCATATTTTCGACGACAAGAACTTTGACGCGACTGATGACAACCACCTGATATGCGGCCCCGGTAAATGGCCGAACCTTCGAAACCTGCCCGGCGCGGCAAAGATCAATTGGGGCGACGAGATCGAAAGTTTAAGAGTCGGGCCGGGGGCCACGGTGATAGTGTGGGTAGGCGAGCAATACACGGGGGCGTCTCAGACGTTCGGCCCCGGCGCGCAGAACGCCAATCTTAAGCTTATCCCCGCGCTGAGCGACAATATCTCTTCGATAGAGATCAGGTGCCAGTGAAGCGACGGGCGGCGCTCACTCCTTCTTCTTCGCCTTCACGTCGTAGAAGAGAATGTTGAAGACGAGCAGGACGCCGCCCGTCGCCGCGGCGATAAAAAAGATGATGGCGAGGCCCGGATAGCCGAATATCTTCCAGTCGGTCGGCACGCTCATCAGCATCGCCGCCCCGATTATGAGCGCCGCGAGGATGAGTCCCATCGTTATGCGGTTGGCTATCTTTTGAAGCCCTTCCATCAACCGCGGCTCGTCGATGGCGTCTACTTTTATCTCTATATCGTTATCGGCGACGCGCTCGAGAATCTTGTTGACGCGCCGCGGCATCATCTCCACGAAATCTTTCACGTCGAGCAAAGACGCGAAGAGGTTGCCGGGAGAGATGCTGCGCTGAAGCCGCTGCTGCATTATTTCGCCCGCGTGCCGGCGGATGGCCGCGTTCGGGTCGAAGTCCGGGTCGAGCGTCCACCCTATCTGGTCGAGGTTGAGCAGGGTCTTGCCGAGCATGGTCATCTCGGGCGGTATGCGTATGAGGCATTCGCCGGCGATCCTCGTCACTTCGAGCACGATCTTACCTATCTCTATCTGCTCGGGCGTCGCCCCCTGCTGGCGCCCGACCATGTCGTTGACCCGGCGGCGGAACTCGTTCTCGTCAAACCCCTCGCGGCGCTCGCCTATCCTGATCGCGAAAGTCGACGCGTCGTCGCCGCGCCCCTCGCTGATCGCCAGCAGCAACTGTAAGAGCTTCTCCTGCAGGTCGGGCGAGATGCGCGCGACCATGCCGAGGTCGATCAGCGCGACGCGCCCGTCGTCGGTCAGAAAGACGTTGCCCGGGTGCGGGTCCGCGTGGAAGATGCCGTCAACTAGTATCTGCTTGAGGTAGCCGCGAAAGAGCTGGTCCGCGAGCGTGATGCCGTCGACATCGATGCGCGTTAGCGGCGTGAGCGACGTTATCTTGCGCCCGCGGATGTAGTCCATCGTCAGCACGCGCGACGTCGTGTAATCATCGACGGGCGCGGGGACCACTATCAGGTCGAGGTCCTTCAATACCTCGTTCATCGTCGCGAGATTTGTCGCCTCGAGCCTGTAGTCGAGCTCGCGCATCAGGCTCTTTCTAAACTCTTCGAGTATCTTTTGAAACTGATAGTGGCGGCCCGACTCGGTGTGGTTGTCGAGAAACTCGGCCACCTCCGCGAGCGCTTCGAGGTCTTCGATTATCTGCTCGCGAATCTTGGGGCGCTGGACCTTGACCGCGACCATTCGTCCATCGCGCAGGACCGCGCGGTGCACCTGGCCGAGGCTGGCGGCGGCCATGGGCTCGCGGTCGAATTGCAGAAAGCCTTTCGATATGCGGATGCCCAGCTCCGCCTGGACTATCTCCTCGACCTCTTCATAAGCGAAAGGCTCGACCTTATCCTGTAGCCTTGAGAGCGCTTCCAGGTACGCGACCGGGAATATGTCAGGCCGCGTCGAAAGCAACTGGCCGAGCTTTATAAAAGTAGGCCCCATGCGCTCAAGGTCGTCGGCGAGGGCCTTGGCTTCGGGCGGGGGCTCTGCTTCGGCAAGGCTGGTCTCTTCTTCGATCAGCACGTCGTCAAGGCCGGCATTTTTTACCAGGTCCGAGCGGCCGTACTTCCAGAGCAATAACGCAATATCTTTATAGCGCTTGAGGTGTTGAGGCTTGAGCGATATTCCCATCCCTCAAGATTATGTTGGAACGAGGCGGGGACTGTCCAGAAGGCGGGGCGAGCGCGAGTGAGCGAGAACAGCGAGAGCAGAGAATAAATATTCCGCTCTCACTGCTGGCTCTTGTGATCAATCTCTTTCGGCGGGTGGTTTGGTCTTGCTCTCGCTTCTGGGTTCTTCGTCGGGCTCGTCGTCCGAATCCGCGTGCTCCTGCCCGGCGTGCGGCGGCTGGTTGCCCTTTAGCGATATGCCCATGATCTTCGGGTCGTTCATGAACTCCATGAGTTTTTCGGGGCTGAACTTTGTCTGCACGACGAAGGCTTCCTGCCGCTGTACGGATACCACAAGCAGCTTCACGTCCTTCTTTTCCTGCGTGACATAGACATAGCTCCACTGCTTCTGACCCGGCGCGCTGAACGTGACCAGCGGTTGCCATTCGGAATCTATGCGGCTTCGTATCGCCGCGTGAAAATCGCTCGCGCCCGGGGCGGGCCCCTCCGAAAAATCGAGTTCTCTTATAAAGGCTACTTTGAAGTTCTTGACCCCGGCGGGCTTGATGACCTTTACGGCGAACCTGGCCAGCATCATCGCGCCAAAAAAGCCCTGCTGCTTGCCCTTGTAACTGCTCTTCATATGTTTGACGACGCTCGAAAAGCTCTTGTCGTCGGCGCGCGCCGCCCCGCACGCCATCGCGAGCACCACGAGCATAGCCAGAAGGTGAGGAACGATCCGCTTGCGGCTTATCATATCGTTTTACTCCTGAGGCGGTTTTTCGGGCCTTATAAGTTTGGGCTGTTCCTTCTTAACCCGTCGCTCGACAACCGTGGTCTGGTCCGCGCCAGGTTCGTGCTCCGGGTCGGGCTGCTTATCTTTGCGATTATCTTTTACGGTCACGCCGCTGAATTGTTCGATCCCGAAATTGGGTATTCCGAAATTGCCTTCCAGGTCGCGGAGCTTGGCTATGTCAATCGTGCCGAAAATGTTTACGACCGTCAGCGCGCGCGGCTCTTCGGCGACGACGACGAGCCCCTTTATGATGCTGCCTTCGCTCATCAGCATCACATCAAAATTGCCCTCGCGCTTGCTGCGGACGTTGGCCACCTTCATCCAGCCCGGCCCGCTGAGCTGATTGCGCACGCGGTCTACGTCTTCGCGCGTGTACTCGCCCGCGCCCGCAAATTCGAACCGCCTGACGTATATCCCTTTAAGGCCCGACAGTATGTCTTTGATCTTCGCCTCGTTTGGCGAGCGCTTGTCTGATAGGGCCGACATCGCGAGGTTTATCAGCGCCTCGTTGACGTTGACCTCTATGACTTTGTCGGCCGTCGTCGAGAAGCGGTCCAGGTGGCTCATGTCCATCCTGGTATCCTGCGCAAAGGCCGGCGTGGCCCCGACGAGGCAGACCGCTACGAGCAGCCACAAGAGACTTTTCCATCTGGTATAAAGATACTTCATGATTCCTCCAATCGCGCTTACCGATTCCGCATCGGATCCGGTTTAGTATTCTGGCTGTCTTCCTGAATTACCCTCTGGGCCTCCTTGAGCGTGCTGCTGGCGATTTGCAGCGCAAACAGCACCCGCACCTTTGCGGCCTCGGCCTCGGGACTCACCTTCGGCTCGGCCTGTCGCGGTCCGTGTCGCCGGGCCATCATTCCGCTTCTTACAAAACGCCTGCGCGGCTCAATCTTTTTATGCTCGCGCGGCTTCGGCTCACTTTGGGGCGCTGTCAGCTCCGACGCCGCGCCGGCTTGCAACTGCGGCGAAAGAGATTTCTGCTCGCCCGCCGAGTTGTCGGGGCCGGGGGCAGCAACAGTGGCCTGCTCGCCAGCGCCTTGATTGGGGCCGGGCGAGTCATCTCTCAACTGGCTAAAGACCGCCGCGCCGGTGATAATCAGCAACGCGAGCGCGGCCCCCGCCACGGCAAAGCGCATCTTCGGCAGCTCAAACAGCGCGGCGAGGCGCTGCCAGACGGTCGGGCGCGGCGCGGGGCCCTCGTTTATCCTCGCAAGCACGCTCGCCAGAAAATCTGCCTGCGGCTCCTGGCGGCGGAGCGCCCTTTTCAACTCATCATCAAGACGACTCATACCTGTACCTCACCAAGCTGTCGGGAAAGTTTCTCTCTGAGAATCGTGAGCGACCTCCGCAGATGGCTCTTTACGGTGTTTACCGGCATATCGAGGACTTTCGCGATCTCGGCCGGCTCAAGGTCTTCCTGGTATCTCAAGACGACCACCAGGCGCGCCTTTTCGGGAAGCGTGTTGACCACGCGCCGCAGCATATCCGATAGCATAAAGTCATTCTCCGTAGACGAGGCCGCCGGCTCCGGCACGTCGTCGAGGCTCACCTGCGGCCGCACCTTCTGGCGACGCGTCATATCAATGCAGCGGTGGCTCGTGACCTTGCGCAACCAAAAGGTGAGGTGAGCCGGGGACTTGATGGCAGAGAGGTTCTGGTGGAGGTTCAGGAAGACTTCTTGAGCCAACTCCTCTGCCAACGCTCTATCGCGTAGAAAATGCAGCGCCAGGCTGAAGACCATACCCTGATGCTGGCGAACAATATCGGCAAACGCCGTCTGATCGCCCAGGGCCGACCTCGCCAAGGTGTCGTCAAGCCCGGCAGTCCGTTCACTTTCCAATGCGATTGTCCCTTCCCACCCCACCATACACATAGTACGCAACCAGGTTTATATCGAATGCAATTTTTATCCGCGACGGCGCTAAAACGGGAGAGGATCGCCCGTACCGAAAGGGCACACGCGAGAGACCGGACATGTTATCTCTATTTTCGCCGCGCCGCTATAAAACTTTCCCCCGGCCGTTTCGTATCACAATCGGGGAGTAAATATGAGAAATCCAGGCATCGCGGCAGTATTGAGCTTCTTCATTCCGGGCGTCGGGCAGATTTATAACGGGAAGATACTTCGAGGCATATTCTGGCTGATCGTCACCCCCGGCCTCTGGATCGGCACGGGCGGACTTTTCGGCTGGGTATGCCACATAATCTCGGCCGTCACCGCATACAGTTACGCTAAGAGTCATCCGTATTGAAGGCCCGCTTCGCTCTTGCGCCCTCTCCAGGTCGTTGCAATTAAGGGTTAGCGTTTATATACTTCGGCTCGCCTTCGCCGGCTAATTCTTTTACGACGAGAGATCAATGAGCGCAATCGAGTGGAGATCGAAGAATCCCTGTATCGGCTTTATAGAGACAGGCTCAATCGCGCGGGGGATAGAGGCGACCGACGCCATGTTGAAGATGGCCGAGGTAGAGCTTTTGATGACGACGATCATCCCCCGCGGCAAGTACCTGATAATGATCAACGGGAACGTCGCCGACGTGGAATCGTCTCTCAGAGCCGGTTTGAGGGTAGCGGCCGAAAGCGTCCTCGATCATTTTATAATCCAGAACGTGCACCCGGAGCTCCCGGCCGCCATCAAGGGACGGGTCAAGGTCGAGCGCATCGAAGCCGTCGGCATAATAGAGACTAAAGAGGTCGCGCCGGCCATATACGCGGGCGACGCCGCGGTGAAATCCGCCGCCGTCACGCTGATAGAGGCGCGCAATCAGCCGGGCGGCAAGGGGCTGGTCGTGCTCACGGGCGAGGTAGGGGCGGTGCGGACGGCCGTCGCCGCCGGCGTCGCTTCCATAAAAAAAGATGGCATGCTCATAGCCGAAGTCGTCATCCCATACGCGCACCCCGCGCTCGAAAAGAGCCTCACAAGCTGAGCGAAACCGCTTATCGAAACCCGGAGGGCACCCATGCCATACGCCGAAAACGACGGAGCAAAGATTTACTGGGAAGAGCAAGGAGAGGGCGAGCCGCTGCTCTTGATTATGGGGCTCGGCTACACGTCCGATATGTGGTACCGCTTCTTGCCGAGCCTCGCGAAGCGATACAGGGTAATACTGTTCGACAACCGCGGGGTGGGCCGAAGCGACGCGCCCCCCGGCCCGTATCCGGTGCCGGTCATGGCCGGTGACGCGCTCGCGGTCCTGGACGAGGCGGGCGTAGAGAGCGCGCACGTATTCGGCATATCGATGGGCGGGATGATCGCCCAGGAGATAGCGATTACTCGACCGGAGCGAGTCCGCTCGCTCATATTAGGGTGTACGGCCTGCGGCGGCAAGGAGGCGGTCCCGGCGACCGAGAACGTGCTCAGGGTGCTTGCGGCGCGGGCGCACATGACGGCGGAGGAAGGCGTCTGGGCGATGGTGCCCTATATTTATGATGCCTCGACGCCGCGCGAGCGCGTCAAAGAAGACCTCGCGATAAGGATGCGGACCTTCCCGAAGGCCGAAAGCTACCTGGCGCAACTGCAAGGGGTGATGGCGTGGGGCTCGTTCGGCCGCCTCGGGTCGATTAAAGCGCCGACGCTGATAATCCAGGGCGAGAGCGACGAATTAATCCCGCCCGAAAACGCCCGCGTGCTTGCGGGCGCGATACCCGGCGCAAAGCTCTGCGTGCTCGAGCGCGCGAGCCACATCTTCCCCACCGACCAGCCGGAGCGGGCGCTTGATGAGATATTCTCTTTTCTCGACTCGACAGACAGGTCAACTTAGCCTGGCCTCTCTTTATTTCTGCAAAGAGTGTTGTCAACGATTCGGCGTTGGTTGTAGTATAGCGACGGAGAAAGGCGCACGCTTCTCGCCGCTCACCGGTCAACTCGCTCCGCGGGGTTGATTCAACTTTAACCGCTAAGAGACTATTACATGACAGCAGAAATGGACCCGGTCAATCCTGTACCCGCCGCCGAGGGCAAATACGTCTACTGCATAATCGCATCCATGGAACTAAGGTCATTCGGCCCGGTCGGGATCGGCGGTCGCGGGGACGAAGTCTATACGGTTCACTACGAAGACCTCGCCGCGGTCGTGTCGAACACGCCCCTGGTCGTCTATGACCCGACGCGCGAAAACGTTTTCGCCCACGAACAGGTCAACGAAACCGTTATGCGCGAGTTTACCGTGCTGCCCATGGCGTTCGGCGCGCTGTTTCGCACCGAGCAGGACATCATAGAGCTTTTGCGCGGGACCTATGACGCGCTGCGCGATGTCTTCGCCAAGATGGAGGGCAAGGTCGAGTACGGGCTCAAGGTCAACTGGGACCGCGACCGCGTCATCGCCGAGATCGAAAAAGAGAACGAAGAGATACGAAACCTCAAAGAACAGATCACCTCGCGCGCGACCGGCTCGACATACTTCGCCCGCATGCAGCTTGGCCGGCTCGTCGAGTCCGCCCTGAGCGAACAGGCCGATGCTTACGTTCACGAAGTTTATGCGGCCCTCAGAGACGTGGCCGTCGCCTCGCGCGCCAACAAGCCCATAGGCGATAAGATGATTATGAACGCCGCATTCCTCGTCGAGCGCGACCGGGAAGGCGAGTTCGACCAGGTGGTCAAAGAGGTGGCCGGAAAATACGAAGGCAAGCTCTCGTTCAAATACAGCGGCCCGTGGCCGCCTTACAACTTCGTACACATACGGCTGAAGCTCGAACGCGGCGAGGCGCAGTCGGAAGCCGTAATGAGGTAAATGGTGCCGATGCTGTTTATTGACGACCTGCTGCTGCTGCCGTTTAGCGGATTCAGCTTTATCCTCGGCCAGCTCCAGAAGATCGCCGACCAGGAATTAAACGACGAATCGGTGATCAAGCAGCAGCTTCTCGAACTGCAAATGCGTTACGAGCTCGAGGAGATTGCGGACGACGATTTCAAAGAGCAAGAGGCGGAGCTGTTTGCGCGGCTTCGCGCGATAAAGGCGCGGCAGCTCGAAGCGCTCCATCAGATACACACGGCCGAGTCGTCTTCGATAATCATAGAAACGGGCGGAGATGATGAAGGCGCGTTCTGGGACCCCGGCGACAGGTAGCCGAAAGCGCTCGACAAGACCGGGCAAAGGCAGATCGAAGGCGCGCTCTGCCAGCCCCGCGTCAAGCCGCCCGGCGCGGCAAATCCCCGAAGCACGGTTTCTCTTTTTTGGCGGCAAAGGCGGGGTAGGCAAAACGACCGCCGCCGTGGCCACCGCGCTTCTATTGCTCGACACCGCCCCTCCGGGCAAATCAATCCTGCTGATCTCGACCGACCCGGCGCACTCGCTTTCCGATTCGCTTTCGACTCCGCTCGGCGACCGCCCGACCGAAGTCGCCAGGCGAGGCGGGGCGATCCTCGAAGCGCGCGAAATGGACGCCGCCGCCGCGCTCGACCGCTTCAAAGCAAAATACCGCCGCGTCCTTGCCGAAATAGCCGACCGCGGCACGCTGCTCGACGAGGGGGACGTAAACCAGTTGCTCGACCTGTCGCTGCCCGGCATGGATGAAGTGATGGCGCTCGTAGAACTCGGCGAGCTGGAGCGATCCGACTACTGGCGCGTCATAGTCAACACCGCGCCGTCAGGCCACACGACCCGCCTGCTCGGACTCCCTCAGATATTCGCGTCCTGGATCACGGCGCTCGACCGCCTCGCCGATAAACACCGCTACATGGTCGCGCAACTGCTCGGCCGCGCTCGCCGCGATGACGAGGTAGAGATATTCCTGCGCGATATGAACGACGCGATCTCAAGGGTGCGAAGACTGCTCTATACGCCCGGCGAGACGGCCTTCGTGCTCGTCGCCATACCCGAAGCGATGGCCGTCGAAGAGACCGCCCGCTACTTTGACACGCTCAAGCGCGAGGGCGTGCCCGTCACCGATCTTATAATCAACCGTGTCGAGCGGGGCGCGGATGATTGCCCGTACTGTCTGTCGCGCGCCCGGTCGCAAAGGCCGTGGGTCAGGCGACTGGAGCGAGATTTCAAAGGGCTCGGCATCCGGCGCGTTCCGCTTATGTCGGTCAGCCTGAGCGGCAAGCGCGCGCTCGGTCGCTTTGCAAAAGAGGTCTGGGATCAAGCCGGGCCTCAAAAAGTCGGCGACACAAAATCGGCGGGGCTGAGAGCCGCGAGCACGAATGCGCGAGGGAGATCGACGGCGCTGCACCGGGTCGGCCATCGCTCACCGCGCCCGCTCGATCAAACGTCGAAAGCTTTTGATATTCGGGGGCAAAGGCGGCGTCGGAAAGACGACCGCCGCGGCCGCGACCGCGCTCGCACTTGCCAAAGACGACCGCGCTCAACGAGTGATGCTCTTTTCGACCGACCCGGCGCATTCGCTCTCCGACAGCTTTGGCGAGCAGATAGGCGATATGAAAAAAGGCGCGGCCGGCCAGCCAAATCTCGACGCGGCGGAGGTTGACCCGGCGCTATGGTTCGAGCAGCTAAAAGCGCGCTACCGGCGTTGGGCGGATGAGCTTTTCGACTCGCTCGCTTCGGGCTCGCGGTGGGAGATAAAGTTCGAGGGCGAGGCGCTGCGCGAGGCAATAGAGCTTGCGCCGCCCGGCATAGATGAAATCGCCGCGCTCGGGCGCATAAGCGATCTTATGGATCAGAAAACTTACTCCACGATAGTGCTCGACACCGCGCCGACGGGCCACCTCATACGCTTTCTTCAACTCCCCTCGGCCGCACTCGATTGGGCGCGCGCGCTTATAAAGCTCCTCTTGAAATACAAGGGCGTAGCCCGGTGGGACGACCTTGCCGAAGAGCTTGTGGCAATCTCGAAAAGAGTCAAGCAGGTGACCGCGCGCATGACCGACCCCGAGCAGTGCGAGTTTATCGGCGTGGCCATACCGGAAATCATGAGCCTCGAAGAGACCGCGCGGCTCTCGGACGCGCTAAAGCGACTCGGCGTGCCGATGCGACGTCTGCTTATAAACAACGTGGTCCCGAAAGAGGCGGCTTCCGGGTGCGGCTTTTGCGCGGCGAGACGGCGGGCGCAGGTTCGCGTGATAAAGGATTTCAAAGAGAGGCTCGGCCCTGAGATAATGATGCTTGCCGCCCCGCAACAGCCGCGCGATATACGGGGGCCGAAACAGATCGGCGAGCACTTCGATTGCTGGCAGTTGATCGAGTAGGCGGCTACCGGCTATGAGCAAACGCAAGCCCGAAAAGAGAAAAGCTACATCCGGCGCGCGGGCCGCGACGGCGCTTTACGTTTACGGCGTGGGCGAAAGCGAGCAACTCTCCGCCGTCAGCCGTCGGCCAGTTGCCCGAAGGCATCGAAGAGGGCGCGCCGGTAGAGTTGATCGAGGCGGAGGGACTTGCGGCGATTGTCAGCCGCGTGCCGCTCGCCGGTTTCGGCGAGGATGCCTTAGAGGCGCGACTGAGCGATCCGGCGTGGACCGCCGTCCGCGCGATGCGTCATCAGCAGACGGTCGAGCATTTCGCCGCGCGCTCGACGGTCGTCCCGCTGCGGTTCGCCACGATATACCTTGACCGCCCGCGCGTTGAAAGTATGCTTCGAGAGCAGGCCGGAGTGCTGAGCCGCATAATCGAGCGGCTGCGCGGGCGCGAAGAGTGGGGCGTCAATCTGTATCAGGACAGCACCAGACTCCTGGAGGCCGTGGTCCAGTTGAGCCCGAGACTGCGCGAGATGGCAGCGCGCGCGGCTGAGCTCTCGCCGGGCCAGGCATACCTGCTCACGAAAAAGATCGATTCGGCGCGTGCCGACGAAGCGCGCGTCGAGGCCCGGCGGGTGGTCTCCGACGTCGAGCGCTGCCTGGCGGAATACTCCGAGGGCGCGGCTCGATTGCAGGTATTGAGGGGGGAGGCAACCGAGGCCGGGCAGGTAGCGGCGAAGCTGGCGTTCCTGGTCGAGCAATCGCGGTTCGAGGAGTTTCGCGCCGAGGCCGAAAGGCTCGCCGAACGCCACGCGCCCTGGGGCTTCACGCTTGAGATGACGGGCCCCTGGCCCGCTTATAATTTCACATCCGAGCCCGGCGAGGAACAATGACCGAACAAGATATTCTTGGGCTGGACGACGCGGAGCTGTCGCTGCTCGAAACGCTCGATCACGTGCTCAATAGCGGGCTGGTGATCGCGGGCGAAGTGATCATCTCGGTTGCCGACATCGATTTGATATACGTGGGGCTGAACGTATTGATCGGGTCGGTCGAAACCATAAAAGAGGTGCTCGACGATTCCGGAAAGACAAGACAGGAAGCGGGCGACTGGCCGCTCTGATCTTATGCCCCGGCCGACGCAACAATAGATGCTTTACGCGTATTGTTTAAGCGACGATCTAAAGGCCGATGAGGTGGACGATGCCGCGGGCGTCGAAGGCGCGGGGGTGCGCGTAATCGAGATCGGAAATATAAAGGCGGTGGTGAGCGATTTCGACGGGCGGCGAGCCGAGCTTACTCGCCAGAACATTGCCGCGCACGAAGCCGTAATAAGGAAAGCGCTATTGCCGGACCACGCCGCTGCCCTTCAGGTTCGGCTGCGTGGTCGCCGAAGAGGAGCTTGAAAAATACGTGCGCGACCACGGCCAGCCGCTGATGAAGCGGCTTGAGAGCGTGCGAGGCACGGTCGAGATGAGCGTCAAGGTCTTGTGGGACGCGGAGGCGATCAACCGGAAGATTGATGAGACGGCCGAGGCTACCACGCCGGCGAGCCGGCACGGCCGGACCCGGCGCGTCGTTTTTGGAGACAAAGCGGAGAGAGCTGCGCAGGGCCGAGCAGATCAAGAGCCGCGCGGAGGCAATCGCCGGATGGCTTGCGCGAGAGGTCGGCGACGCGGTTCGCGAATCGAATATTCAAATACTTCAGACCGGGGCAATGGCGGTGCGCGCCGCGCATCTGGTCGCGCGGTCGCGGCTGGAGGATTATCGCGCGCGGGTCGATGAGGCGCGGCGGCGGCGGCCGGACCTTCGCTTTTTAACGAGCGGGCCGTGGCCTCCCTATAGCTTCTGTAAGCTTGGCCCTTGAATTATTTGATCGATTAGGAGTAATGTCTCAATACTGCGTGGACGCCAATAGGAGGATTGATGGGAACTTCTTCCGGTTCCCCTTCACCGATTCAGCCGAAAATAGAGGCTGCCAATACGGAAGAGTTTATTGAAGAACTCCGCCATGTAACTCATGCTTTGCCTGATCGCATAAACATCGATGCGAAGTCGGTCGAACAGGGGTTGGCAAAGCTCGTCCTTACTTTGATCGAATTCATCCGCCGGTTGCTGGAGAAGCAGGCCGTTCGCAGGATGGAAGGCGGGGATTTATCGCCGGAGCAAATAGAGGAGCTGGGGCTGGCCTTGATGAAGCTGGAAGAAAAGGTGGAAGAGTTAAAGGCCCAGTTCGGACTTGCGAACGCGGACCTTAATTTGGACCTCGGCCCGATTGGCCGGCTGATCTAATATGCTTCGAGCGACCGGGTGAGTGGAGCCCGGCACTCGAATTGTGGAGGCGCAAGCTATTGTCGAGTGAGCGATCAAGTATGATATCGGCACGTCCACCAGGGCTCGTAGATGTGCTGGACCGGATTCTTGACAAAGGGCTCGTAATAGCGGGCGACATAAAAGTGTCGCTTGCGAACGTGGAGCTACTGACCTTGCAGATTCGCCTGCTTGTCTGCTCCATTGACAAGGCTGAGCAGATCGGCCTGAACTGGTGGCGTTACGACACGAACCTCACCAAGCGCGCCGAGCAGGCCGAGGGAGAAAACGCGGAGCTGCGGACGCGCATCCTTGAATTAGAGCGAGAGGTGAAGCGGCTCAGTTCTGCCCGAAGCACGGCCGGCGCTCAAACGCGCGCGCGCGGGTCTAAGAAGGGCAGAGAGCGCCCCCGCAATTAATGATCACGGGCCGGCGAAGGCGTCTGCGATGGGCTCGCGTTCTGCGGTCGCCGGCTCAAACTGGTCGTCGGGCAATCGGGCAAGCAGGCCGCCGCTCGACTAGATCGGCAAGAACATTCGTAGAGAGGACTAAAAGATGGCCGTTGAGAGAGCTCCTGGCGGAACAAGTCTGATAGACGTACTGGACCGCGTGCTTGATAAAGGCATCGTAGTAGACGCATGGGTGCGTATTTCTCTGGTGGGAATTGACTTGATCACAGTCGAAGCGCGAGTCGTCGTGGCTTCTATTGATACGTATCTGAAGTACGCGGAAGCGGTCGGGTTGACGCCGGCCGTGTCGCGTCCTGCTATCGCGCCGGGCGCGGATGTGATTGAAGAGGAGACAACTCGCCGCCGAGTCGTCTCTGACACAGACAGAGACAGAGACAGAAGATAAGAGCGAAGATCGGGCATCAAGGGACTGGCAGTCAGTGATATAGCATTTGATTCTTATCTCAAATGCTATATCACTGACTGCCAGTCCCTGACCCCTGTACTTATGGAAGACCGGGCATCACAAGCGGCGCAGGTTCAAGCAGGCGTCGGCCAGAATGGCGAATCCTATGCGCGTCAATACGACGTGATATTCGAGATGACGACGCAGTTGCTTGCGACCCAGAGCCTGGACGAGCAGATTTCACTCGTACTCGACACCGTAACGGCCGACTTCGGGTTCAGCTGCGCGGCTATCGCTTTGCTCAACACTACGAGCGCGAGCCTCTCGGTTCGCAAGGCCGTGGGCTTCCCCGACAACGCGGCGGTCGAAGAGCTGGAGATGTCGCTTGACTCCGGCGCGCCGTCGGTCTCGGTCGTCCACGAAGGCCGCCCCGTCTGGATCAAGCACGGGCCGGATGGCTCATTCGCGCCCTACTTCGGGGAGCACCTGTCGGGAATCGATCTGCTCGCGCTGCCGCTGTTCGGAAGCCAGTGGCTATCGCAGAGAGCCGAGGGAGAGTTCGGCCGCAAGACCACGAGCGACGGCAGCAAGTACTGGCTGCCGGAGGCGACCTGCATCGGCGCGCTTTACATAGGCGCCTCTATGGAGGCGGTCACCCCGGAGACCAGGCTTCTGCTGACGCGCCTGGCCGAGCGCACCGGCATCTGTATGGCCAAGGCCATGCAGACCGGGGAGATGGCCGGCATCATCTCGAAGCTGGAACGGGAGCGGCAGTGGGTCGAATCGATCATGAAGTCGGTCGCCGACCCCATCGTTTTGACAAACCTCGATAACGAGATACTGCTCCAGAACCAGCGCGCCGAGGAGTTATTCAGCGGGTCGGCCAACGCCAGCGAGGGCAAGCGGCGGGCGCTGAAGATGAACGACCTGCTCTTTTCAGCCTACCTGTCGAGCGCCGTCGTCTCTTCGACTGAAATCGTCGGGCGAGACCTTACGCTCGTTGACCCCATCGAAGGCTCCGACATACATTTCGAGGTGCTGTCGACGCCCGCCGTCAACGCGCAGGGCGAGCGCATCGGGCTCGTGTCGGTCTTTCGCGACGTGACCGACCTTCGCGAGGCCAACGAAGAGCTCGCGCGCAACTACATGAAGTTGCAGCAGGCCGAGGCCGAGGCCCGGCGCGAGCGCGACAGGCTCGACCTGATAATCGAGAACGTCGGCCAGCCGGTGGTCGTGACGGACGCCAACGGCAACTTCATACTCTGTAACGGGCGCGCGGAATCTCTTTTCCAGAAAGAGGACGTTATCGCCCGGCGAACCGACCTGCTCTTGCAGCAGGCCGACGCCTCGACCTCGCGCACGCTCGCCGCGGTGCGGGCGAACGCCGTGAAGCTCACCTCTTTTATATCGGGGCTGGCTTCCGAGACGCGACCGGGCCGCCAGGCCGAGATCGAGCTTATAGACCCCGAGGTTGGACAGTCGCTCCCGATGGAGATAACCTCGGTCGAGGTGTATGACGCGAAGGGGCAGGTGACGGCGGTCGTATCGATACTCCACGACCTGACGGAGATACGCGAGCTGGAGCGCCGCCGCGTCGAGCAGCAGCTCTTCGAATCGGAAAAGCTCGCGGCCGTGGGCAGGCTTGCCGCCTCCATCGCGCACGAAGTAAATAACCCGCTAGAGGCCATAAAGAATTCGCTCTTCCTTCTTCAGGTGAGCAAAGACGAGTCGGCGACGGCAAGGTTTTTGGAGATCGCGCGCAAAGAGACCGAGCGCGTCTCGCACATCATACGCCAGATGCTCGGATTTGCCCGCAGGTCGGGCGACGTCGAGTGGGTCGATATAAACCAGCTCCTGGAAGAGACGCTGGTGCTGCTCGATAAGAAGCTGCGCCAGTCTCAGATCGAAGTGGTCTGCAAGCTCGACCAACACCTCGCGACCGTACGCGCGCGGCCGGACCAGCTAAAGCAGGTCTTCTTGAACCTGATCCTCAACGCGCAGCAGGCAATCGATTCTCAGGGCAAGATCACCGTAAAGACGTACCGCTACCCGGCCGCGGTGCAGCCGTCGATTGCCATAGAGATCAAGGACACGGGCATCGGTATGAGCCAGGACGACCTCGCGCGCATCTTCGAGCCGTTCTTCTCTACGCGTAAGAAAGGCACGGGACTCGGGCTGTGGGTAACTCAGGATATCGTAAGGCATCACGGCGGGCGCATCGACGTCATGAGCGAGTCGGGGAAAGGCACGACGTTCATGATAATCCTGCCGATAGAGTCGTCGACCGCCGACGTGGGCGATAAGAAGTGAGCTTACGCGCATAAGCTGACTGCCGCGAGTCATCGAAAGAATATGTCTTCAGTCATTAGACCTGAAAACGGATCGAGCATAGAAGGGGCGACCCCGATGGACTTCGCGCGGCGATTGCTGGTAGTTGACGACGAGGAGAGCGTCGCGCTCACGGTAAGCGAGGTGCTGCGGCTGGACGGCTACGAGGTTGACACCGCGCTGAGCGGCGACGAGGCCACCGAGCGCCTGAAGCATAAACAGTATGACCTCGTGCTGACGGACTTGCACATGGAAGGGGGCGACGGCATATCGGTGCTGGCCGAGGCCCGCCGCCGCTCGCCGCTGACGATCACCATAGTGCTGACCGGCTTCGCGTCGCTCGAATCGGCGATTGCCGCCATGCGACAGGGCGCTTACGATTACCTCGTCAAGCCGTGCATCATAGACGACATGAAGCACACCATACAGCGCGGGCTTGAGCACCGCCGGCTGATGCTCGCCGAGCAGGAGGCGCGCACCAAGCTCGAGACGCTTAACCGGGAGCTTGAGAGCAGGGTCGAGGAGCGCACGGCCGAGCTACAACGCGTGAACGAGGAACTCGCGCAGGCGAACCATTCAAAGGACGTCTTCTTCGCCACCCTGTCGCACGAACTGCGCACCCCGCTCACCCCCATACTCGGATGGTCGAGGCTGCTCAAGTCGGGCTCGTCCGACGCCGACCTGCTCGGCAAGGGGCTTGACGCCATAGAACGCAACGCCCGGTTGCAGACCAAGCTGATAGACGACCTGCTCGACATATCGCGCATCGTCGTCGGCAAGCTCCACATCGAGATGGAGCCGGCCGATCTGTGCAAGACGGTCGAGGCCGCGGTCGAGACGGTGCGGGACAAGGCGACGGCGCGCGGGGTCGAATTAGCAGTCGAGATTCCCGGGGCGCCCGTGGTCGTGCACGGGTCGCCCGTGCGGTTGCAGCAGATAGTCTGGAATCTACTTTCGAACGCCGTCAAGTTCACCGGGCGAGGAGGGCTCGTCACCGTGAGGGTGACAAGCGACGAGCGCATGGCGCAGGTGGAGGTCATCGACACGGGGCTCGGGATAGCCCCGGAATTTCTCCCGCACGTCTTCGACCCGTTCCGCCAGGCCGACGGCCTGCTGACGCGCCAGCACGGCGGGCTCGGGCTGGGGCTTGCGATAGTGAGGAAACTTGCCGAGATGCATGGCGGGCGCGTAACCTGCGAATCGGAGGGGATAGGTAAGGGCGCGCGGTTTACCTTCTCGGTGCCGGTCGCCGCAAGCACCGGGGAAAAGGTTCGGTCGGAAGCAAGCGCCCCCGAGTTCAAGATACCCGACCCGGTCTTGATCGTCGAAGACTCCGCCGACACGCTCGACCTGCTGCAAGTCATTCTTCACCCAGCGCCAGTGCCGGGTCCTCAGGGCTAGCTCGGCAAAAGAGGCTATTGAGATCGTGGCGACTGTAAAGCCGGCCCTCATCATCTCAGACATCGGCATGCCCGACCAGAGCGGCTACGACATGCTCGCGCACCTGCGCCTTCAGCCCGGGCTCGAGAAAGTCCCCGCCATCGCCGTCTCCGGCTTCGCTATGGACGAGGACCGCGCGCGCGCCATCGAGGTCGGGTTCTCCGCGCACCTTGCAAAGCCCGTCAACCTGGAGCGGCTTTTGACTATTATCCGGGACCTCAGTTGATAACCCCCGCCCGTCTTCATGCCCCGGAGCGATTGCGGCGTCGCTGTGACCCCCTGTAAGAACGCACGACCTTCAACACCTCGGCGCGCCCCTCGGCGGGGAGCGTCACAAGCTCTCGCACTATCTCGGTGATGTCGGGGCTCACGACGATCTTCTTGCTCAAATCAACGAGCACGAGCGAATCGGACTTCTCGCCCGTGCGAATGCCGGCCCCGTTCTCTTGAAGGTCGAATGCGGCGCGCACTACTTCCTGGTCCGGGACGCCGAGCCCGCGAGCGAGCGCCTTGAGCTTATCGATGGTCAGGTTCGTGGCCGTCCCGTTTATGATCCCACTGATGTAGCTTTCGGTTATCTTGCCTTCAGACATCAACCTCACGTCGCGTTGCGACAGGTGCTTATCTTCCATGATCCGCTTTACGTAGCGGCTCAAGCTATCTTTGTGAGACTTTCGCATACGCCTCCTGTATCAGCTTTCGCTCAGGATAATGAGGACCGGCCTTCAAAATATTGATTGACAGCAAAATCTCCATAACCTATCATCAGCCTGCCTGCCGTATTAGGGGATCATAGCTGAACAATTAGGCTCCTGTTTTTTAAGAGCAACCATAAGATGTCTCGACCGAGGCGGGTTATTTTTACCACATGGCCGGTTCTCTCTCAATAGTGGGGGGTAAAGGCTTGAGCGCGACCGGGACGTCGCCCCTTTAAGAATCGGGCCGATTGATAAAAAAACCTTTTCCGCCTGCCAGACAAATAATCGATGGGAAGAGGCACTCAAGAAGTGTGTTCTATTTGTAAAGGCTCCGGTGTGGTTCGCTACGCTTGCGAGTATCCTAATTTCGAAGATGAGAGGTGCTGCCAGTATTGCGACGCCGGGCACGCGCTGGCCGCGCGCATAGCAGACATCGTAGCCCGCACCCGCTCCGACAATTCCGCTCACACAAACTAAGTGCGGTCCTTAGCTAAAAGAGCGCGGCGGCCTTACCGGCCGCCGCGCTCTTTTGTAATCGCATGCCTGCTTTAAACGCGGATCGTGTCAGGGGCGGCGGGCAGCGCGCGAACGCCGTTTGATCGTGACGAGCCCCGCCATAAACAGGAATGCGCCCATACCTGCGACAACCCACACCGGCGGGCGCGGGGCGGACCCGGTCTCCGATCCCGACTCGCCCGGCGTCCACCCTACCTGGCCGATTGCCGACTTGAGCGCGGAATCGATCTCTTCCATTGCCCACTTGCGATGCGTGGCCTGAACATACTTGCCGGTCTTACTGCCTTCGACCAGTCGCGTGTTAGGGCGCACCTTGCCTTCGGGGCCGAGTTCTATCATGAGGCTATTGGTCATCCCGCGGTACTCGCCCGTGATTGCCAGCACCCACGTTCCTTCCGACGGCCACTGCTGCCTGACCTTTACCACGCCTTTCGAGGTCGATGCCAGCTCGAGCGGGACGCTTTGACGACGCCCGTTGACAACGCCTTCGGCCGTGCCCGAAAGCGTGGCGTCAGTCGGCTGGTGGCAACCAAACGTGCGCAGCACCAGCACGGCGTCCTTCAGCTCGGGGTCGCTGTTTACGGCGGGAGCTTCGACCGATAGCTGGAACCCTCCTGCCAGCGCGACCGGAGCGACCGCGAACCCGATAAATAAGCAGAGCGCCAGCCATCGCCCGGCTCGCGCCGGGCTCACAAAAAAGATACCTTTACCTGTACGTCTCGTCGCCATGATGCAGTCTCCTTTCATTGTCGGTTATGATCTCATTTCTCTCACGCGCGATTACCTATTAGACGTGGCTAAGGCCGATTCTCTTCCCTAAAAAAACCGCAAGATCAATCGCGCATGAGGTTCTTTATTTGAGCGCGCCTCATGTCGGCGCGCTTGCCTACCCCGTGCGCTCGCTCATATCCGCCGAAAAGCATTCGAACAACAAGGCCAGGAGCAAACCCCGCGTAGGGTCTTTGATTTCGAAATCACGAGGAAGATTATGCGCAACAAGAGAGACTTTCTTGATCGCCTGTACGTGGCCGGGCCGTGCAAGGTCGGCTGGGATGAATTGTCGGGAGACAACCAGACGCGCCATTGCGACAGGTGCGACAAGCGCGTTTATGACATCTCACAGATGACCAGAAGCCAGGCCAAAGCGCTCGTGACAAGCATGAACGGCCAGCTCTGCGCGAGGATCACCCGCCTCCCGGACGGGACTATATTGACAATGCCTGCCCTGACAAAGTTGCAGCCCGTCACTCGAAACAACCCGGCGGTGGCCGCCGCCGTGCTCACCGCGATACTCACTCTCAATTCAGGCGCGATTGCTAATACTTCTCATGCAATCCACGGCGGTAACATCAGTCGTGAAACACGACCGGCAAGGCGAGCAACCGCACGCGGCCGGCGCGACGGGGACCATTATGGGCACTCTAACCGACGTTCAGGGAGCGGTCATTCCCGGGGCCTCGGTTACGCTGACCAATCAGAATTCGGGCAAAAGCCATTGCGACGTATTCATCCGATGAAGGCAAGTTCGTCTTCAACGACATCGAGCCGAGCCTGTACACTATGGTTTCGGTCTCACCAGGGTTTGCGCAATCCACCTACAGGATCAACCTGGAGCAGTACAACGAAATCCGCATAGACATCCAGATGACCGTGAGTATGGAAATGGAGACGCTCTCCGGGGTGGTTGCCATCTCGGACATGCCGCTGCGCTCGCTTTTCAAAGGCAGCGAGCTGATAGTGGCCGGGCGCGTTGGTAAAACGATTGAGATAAAGAAGGGCGATAAAGAGATCCTGCTTAAGACCGCTTTCAGTATTCAATCGACCTTAAAAGGGAAGGCAAGAAAGAAGACTCTCTTTGTCTATCAGCAGAGATGGGGCGATGAGGCGAACTTTGCGGGCGACGGCAAGGAAGGCGATCAAATGCTCCTTTTCCTCAACATGAATGAAGAGTTCAAGGGTTATGAGGTGAACGGTTATACATACGGGGCGAAAAAACTGAGCGACAGCGATCTGGCAGATCATCAAAGAGCGGATCGGAGAGCTAAACGGGATGACCGCCCGCGCTGTTACGAATGCCGCGGAGATAGTCGAGTGGCTGGTGAAATGCGCCGAAGACCCGGCGACAAGATGGGACGGCGCATCGGAATTGCTCAGTAGCGCCCGGCGCGGAGAGTAAGCAAATAGTGGATGCCGCCGCGATAAGACCTTCGCCCATCGTAAACGTCACGGGTCGGCGACAAGGTCGGCGAGCAAACGGCGGGCGTAATCGTTGAGCTGCCTATGCCGGTAAGGCAGCCGGACGGCGAGATAAAGGAGGGTGATGCCAGGCTATTCCCGATGCTTTCGGCCGGGCAGAAAGAGCGTCTGGCCCGCGCGCTCTACGGCACGATTGAGATTGAATACCGCGATCTTGACCTGGTGAAGCTCGTATGAGAAGTTCAAAGACGAGCGGCTTCTTCCATTCTTGATTTCGCAACTGCGCCGCGTCGAGTCCGATTCGCCTCCGGCGGTGGCAGCTATGATAGAGGTCGTCGCCGAAATAGTTGACGACGAAGCAGGTCAGCGCGCTCGCCGATTACTACAACAGGAATGCAACCTACGAAGAATTGGAGGCCGAGCGGCAAGAGTCGGAAAAAGAGGCGAGCCGAGGAACGAAGAAGAGGAAGAGGCCGAGAGCGACGAGCGGCGAGCTTACAGGCTTGCCAGAAAACCTCACGCCCACCCAGCGTCGCAGCCTGATGCTGCGCCGGTTTCTCGCGGAAGTCGAAGCGAAGCTCGCGCGGCGGTCAGCTCAATCGCAGTCGGCCTTAGGGAAACCAGACTGAGTTATAAAGCCTGGACTTCCACGCTTCAAGCATCCTGGCGTCGAGGTCGAGCACGCCCTCGCGAGTCAGGTCGCCGGGCAGGCCGACCAGCTCGATCATTCGTTCAAGCGTGACGCGCCGCTGCTCGTCACTCGTCCTCTGGAGCAAGTGCCAGAGCGTCAGCGTGTCGCGCGCGCGCGCGGCGGCCAGGACTCCGGCGAGCGCCGCTTCCCCTCCCTCCGCGAAATCGAATTGCTCAAGCGCCGTTTTTAGCGGGTCCGGGGCGTCCTCAAAAAACGGCGTGCCCGGCCCACCCGAAGGGCGCGTCTCGCATACGCCGTCGCGCGGGACATAAGATTCGCGCCCGTCGCGGACGAGCGCCACCCAGCCGAGCGTAACGCGAAGGAGGCTCCGCTTCTCGTCGTCAACTTCGAGAGTGTACGCGCAGCCGAGGTCGACGGCTTCGGCCGAAGGCGTATCTACAAAGAAGAGTCGCGGCGGCGCCCATATGTTCGCGCGCATCTTGCCGCGGTCGAGCGCCAGGCGGTGCTCGGTGATGTCCGCTTCGACGAGCCGCACTCGCGAATTCGAATCAAGCTCCACTTCCCCGATCTGGCCGACGCTTATCCGCGCGCGCGACTCGCCGTCGGTTTCGAGTACCTCCCCCACGCCGAGCCGCCCGCCTTCGACTACGCGCTCGCCGTCAATGGTGATCGGGCCGTTCATGCTTCGGACGCCCCATGAAGCGCGCGGCCCGTAGTCGCGCAGGTAGATTGCGCCCACGATTACGCCGAGCAAGACCACGGCGCTGGCGGCGGCAAAAGCCGGCCAGCCGAGCCCGAAGATCACCCCGCGTTTTGCGGGCGCGTTCGCCTCTTCGCTCGTTCGTCGGTCGAGCAGCGATTCTATCTCGCCCCACATCGTCGAGGGGGCCGATACTTTTGGCAATCGCTCGGCAAGCAGCGCGCCAAGCTTCACCTCTTCGTACTCGGCGCGGCAGCCGTTGCAATTGAGCAGGTGCTCGGCCACGCGCTTATGCTCCTGCTGGCCCAGCTCGCCGTTGCAGTAGGCGGAGAGTTCTTTTTTTACATGCCTTCTGAACATCTTTATTTCCATGCCGCGACCTCGTCACGCAGGTGCGAGAGCTTGCGCGCAAGCTCTTTGTGGCCGCGGTTGAGCCTCGATGAAATCGTGCCTATCGAACAGCCGAGCGCCTCGGCGATCTCTTCATACGACAGCCCCTCGACATATTTTAGCAGTATGGGCATGCGCAATTTCGGGCTCAGCTCCGATATGGCGTCGCGGACCGAATCGGCCAGCTCGCGCCTGTAGAAACGATCTTCCTGAGAGCCTCGCGGCGACATATCCTTCACCTCAACGTCGGGGCTGAACGGCACAAAGCGGCGGCGCTTCCTCTGCTCGTCGACGCACGCGTTGGCGACAATGCGGTAAAGCCAGGTGGTGAACTGCGCGTCCTGGCGATACTGGTCGATGCTCGTGAACAGCTTCAAAAATACTTGTTGAGTAACGTCGCGCGCCATCGCATCGTTGCCGCTGAAATTATACGCGATTGAGAATACGCGGTCCTTATGAGCCTCATAAAGCAGATGAAACGCCGCCCGGTCGCCTTGCCGGCAGGCTTCTATAATATCGGCCTCTGATTGGCGTTCGCTCATCCGCGATAATTGCTCCATAATACGAGCCATCCATAATTACACCCATTAGACGCGGATGGCCCCGGTTTTCTTCCCCGATTCACAACAGTGACACGAAGGGGGCACGGACACGCAAAGAAAATCGAGTTCCCTTTGCTATTCTTCGGCCCCCTCGTGCCTTTTTGGTGAATCGAGGTTAGCTATGCTCAGTCTAATCGCCGCACGGTCATGGCGCTTGTCCCCGTCTGATAGACTTCGGACGCGGCCACCCCCTTGTAGGTGCTCGACTGCGCGAGCGGGTAGTTATTCTCGATCAGGAGGAATTTGTCGCGGTTCTCGAAATAGAGCCGGCCGCGCTGCAAGAGCACGTAATCGGGGCGTATGGTCTTTAAATCGAACTTCGGGTGCGAGAGCACCTCCGATTGAATGTCGGTCCTGCCAAAGCGTTCGAGGTAGTACTGGAAAACACCCGGCACCTCGCTCGCCACAACGGCTCCCGGCCGCGCGTGCTCGGCGATGTAGCGTATGCTCTCTCGCGCCCCAAGGTCATAGAACTCGTCGTGAGGGAACAGGTATCCGACGCGGTCGCCGCCGAACGCGTTCAGGTAGATGCTCGGGTACGGCAGGCTCCTCACGGTTATCACCGACGGCGCGACGATGAAAAGCGCGGCGACCAGCGCGATGGCCACCGCGGGCGCGGCTCGGAGCTCTCCGCCGAACGGCTCGTCGCCCCAGAGCCGCTTGATCGCCGTCGAAAGCAACTGCCATATGGCCACCGTGCCCACGGCCGCGGTCATATAGATCATCGGCATGAGCGGAAGGGTGTAGCGCATGAATTTCGACCCGATGAACATCATCGGCAGCAGCCAGAAGATCAGCATGATTCTCAGGAACAGATAACCGCGCGAGGTGGGGTGCGTGCCTCGATGGCGGAATATCTCTACAAGCCCCGCCGCGAAAGCGATGAGCACCGGTATGGGCAGCTTCAGCAAGAGGTAGAGCCAGTAAAAGAGCCATGTGTTCCCGCCGGGCGTGTCCTTTATCTCGTTGGTGTGGAGCTTGCCGAGCACAAGATAGCCGTGATGCGTCAGCAGGTCGCCGTTTGCGTAATCGAGTATGTAGCGCCAGGTTCGGGGAGCGAACACGGCGAAGTTGAAGACCGCAAAGACCAGAAACATCGCCCCGAAATGGCGCGCTAACATGCGCCGCGTGAGCGCGACGTTGTCCCGGCTGTCATGCGAGGTTATCCAGAAGAAGAGCATGACGAGCCCATAGTAGTGCGGGAAGTATTTCGAGGCGAGCATCAGCCCGAAGGCCGCGCCGCTCAGCATGTAAAGCGTCTCCTTGCCCGACACGTCACTGGCGGGCAACTGCTTTGCGCGATAATAGGTGTAGTAGCCGGTGAGCATGAAGAAGACCAGCAGGGTGTCTTCCTTCGTTATACGGTTGAACCATATGGCGTTCAGCCCCAGTGCCCAGAGCAGCGAGGCTATCAGCCCCGTCCTGAACCCAAGCAGGGCCGTCGCGATCAAAAAAACCGGCACGACCGTCAGCGCGCCGAAGACCGCGTTGGGAAGGCGCAGCGCCGCCTCCTCGGATATGATGAGATTCAATCGCCCGCCGACCGATTCGTTCCAGACTTCGGATGCGCGTACGGAGGCGTAGCAGAGCATCTTCATCAGCATCGGGTGCTCGGCGTTCGCCGTAAAGTCGCCCTGCTGGTAGGACCGTACGGCAAAGATCTTGTTGACTTCGTCTTCGGAGAGGCCGGCGGCGTCGAGTTTATAAACACGCGCGCAGAACGCCACGGCGACTATTGCCGCGACGATGATCAGCTGCCTTGACCTGAGCTTATCGAGTACCCCTGCCTGCTTTGATGATCGAATCTCGAAGTGTTCATAGCTCACTTCCAGATCATCTACCGTTTGCATTCCTTGTATCCCCGACAGGTCTTTTCAATTTGATCTCGCTTCAATCGGCCACGCCTGATAGAAACGAGATAAACCGGAAAGGCACGCAGAGGTGTTTTACGGCACCTCTGCGCGCCTTTCCGGTCGCCGCGGCGTCCCCCGCGGCTCTTTACACGCGCACCGCCGAGCGGGCATTAATAATAAGAGTGTCATAAAAGCCGTCAGGTCACAAACCCAACGTGACCTTTATCGAAGCCCCCTGGCGCGCCGCAATCCGGCGCGCGGCCCGCCTGAGCACCCATTTTATTACGCACGGCTCCTTATAACGGGGTGCAAGGCTGTCACTGAGCGTCGAAATATAATGCGTCCGGCGCTACTTCTTTATCTCGTCCTGCCGCCGCCGATGATCGCTCAACATCATTACGAGTCACTTTACGATGCCCGATTCATTCCCCACCGAGCAGAGTAAAAAATACACCGCGCGAGATTCCCTGTACAAGCATACAAGCCGCCGCCGAATAAAGGGTTTGTTAAGTTCGCCATTCCCGCGCCGACCGGTGTATAATTTTCAACCCTCCGGGGCGTGCGTTGTATTATTCATCAAGAGGTTTCAAATGAGAGTAGTAGTTGTGCGGACAGGGTTGTTACTCGCTTTAATAACTTCACTCATAATTCCGGCAAGTCAGGTTTCGGGCCAAAACGGAGGTCAGGTTGAGCTTGCCGTCGACACGCAGGATTTCAACCAGGACGGGCTGCTCGCGCTCTACGGGGGCATGAGGCTCGGAGGCGATTTAGGCTTGCCGGTCGGGTGCGGCGACGTGAACGGAGATGGGCGCGCCGACGTTATGTTTTGCCAGATGTACGGCAGCACAAATTTCCGCGTAAACAACGGCGTCCTGAATGTCTATCTGAGCGACGGGCGCGACAGCGGATTCGTCAACGTGGCTGACAACCCGCCGAGCATAAGGCGGATAAACGGGGCCGGGTCGGGCGACCTGCTCGGCACATCCATATCGGCCAACGGCGACGTAAACGGCGACGGGCTGCGCGACATTGTAATCGGGGCGTCGGCGCAGGACGGCCCTTCTAATTCTCGTTTTAATGCCGGCGCGGCCTACGTCATATTCGGCGCGCAAGGGTTTAACCCGTCATCCGAGCTGTTCGCCCTCGACGGCAATCCGCCGCCGGGCGTAACCGCCATCTACGGCGCGCAAACGAACGGGCGCATGGGGATATGGCTCGACGCGGGCGACCTCGACGGCGACGGGCTGGCGGACATAGTGATCGGCTCGGACCAGTTGAGCTCCGGGGGCAGCAACCACGTCGGCGGCGCGTACATAGTCTTTGGCTCCGAGACTCTTCCGCAGGTCATCGACCTGGCCGCCCCTCCCGCCGGGGTGCGAGTGACGCGTATATCGGGAGCGCAGCAAGAAGATCACTGGGGCGCGGCGCTTCAGGTCGGCGACATCAACGATGACGGCGTCGGCGATTTGATAATCGGCGGCTCAATATTCCGCGACTCGGCCTCCTATGTCGATCCGGGCAGAGAAGACGGGCAGGGCGGTTTATCTCACGATTCGGCCGGGGCGAACTTTCAGGGGCGGATAAACTGCGGCGCTGTCATGGTGCTCTACGGCTCGAACGCGTGGCCCGCCGAGATCGACCTCGGCACGCCCCCCGCAAACGCCACGCGCGTTTATGGCGCGCGCGAATTCGAGCTGCTCGGCTCGCAGGTCCATTTCGGCGACCTCAACGGCGACGGCCGCACCGATCTGATAGTCGGCGCGCTTCAGGCGCAGGCGCCCGATCTGCGCGGCAACACCGGCGCGGTCTATGTCATTTACGGCGCGGCGAACCTGCCGGGCGCGCTCGTCGATCTGGCAAACCCCGGCGCTTCCGGGCTCACGGTCAGCTCCATCTACGGCGAGGACGCGGGCGATTGCGGGGGAGATTCGGTGCGCGCCTTCGACATAAACAACGACGGGATGTGGGAGCTGTTCATCGGCAGCCCCGAGCACACGCTCGGGCCCGAAGACCTGAACGGAATGATGGGCCGGGTCGACGCGGGGGATACGAAATTTATCTTCGGCCGGAATTCGTTCCTTCCGCCGGTCGTCAAGCTGTGGGACTTGCCGGCGGGCTTGCGCGTATTCCGGCTCGCGGGCGGCGACGGCGGCGACGAGTTCTCTTACAGGCTGACGGGCGGCGACGTTGACGGCGACGGCTTTACCGACTACATATCCAACGCCATGCACGCGGACGGGTTCAGCAACCAGTTCTCCAACGCGGGCGACGTCTATATTTTCAGCGGCAGAAAACTCTCCGCAAGGCTCGACTCGCTCCCGACCGACCCCGCGCCCACGCCGGTTATTACCCGCGCGGAGCTTGTGTTTGATAATGACGTGGTCGAAGAGGCGCCCGCCGGACAGACCGGATTGCGCGTGGTCATAAGAGGCACAAACCTGAGACAGGACACGCAGGTAACGATCAACGGCGTCGGGGTCGTTTCGCGGATAGTGACGGAGACATCAAACGGGCAGCCAATAATAATAGTAGACCTGGACCAGAATCTTTCGATCAGAGACAGCGTCGGCCAGTTGCGCGTGCGCGCCCGCAACCTCGATCCTGCCCCGTCGCCTTTCTCAACCGAAGCGGCCGCGGGCCGGCTCGTGGGGCCGGAGATCACAAGCATCAACCCCAAGAGAAAATCATCGGGCCAGCTCCAGGTTAAGATCGAGGGGGCGAACTTTCCATCAAACGGCACGGTCGAGATCAGGACCGCGGCCGGCACACTCGTGCCGCTGAAGTCGGTCAAATTCCAGGACAGTGACGATATCAAGATAAAGATACGCTCGAGCGACGTGCCCGCGCGCGGCACAAGCCTCCGCGTTCGCGTGGTCTCGGGGGCGGGGATAGCCTCGAATGAAGTGACGACGAGCGTCCCTTAACCGGCAATCCGCGCTCGTAAATCCGCATTCATATTGACAGTGTGGTAGCGGATGTGTAGGATGTGCGAGTTTTGAATAAGCAGTAGTGTGAGGAGGAGTGAAGTGGAAGTTAAGGTTTTGCGCGTTTGTAAGTTTAACGGCGAACGCTCTTTGCTTTGGCTCCGGTCATCACGCTGCGAATTAATACAGATGAAAAAGGAGAAGAAGCATTGAGAGAAACAGGCACAGTCAAGTGGTTTAATGCTACTAAAGGCTATGGGTTCATCACCCGCTCCGGCGGTGAGGACGTTTTCGTTCACTACTCGGCCATCCAGATTGATGGCTACAAGACGCTGAATGAGGGCCAGCCGGTCGAATTCACCCTGATCCAGGGACCGAAGGGACTCGCGGCCTCAAACGTTACGCCAGCCGTCTAGCCCACAAATAAATGGGGCGAGCCGGGCCCGCGAACCCGACTCGCCCCTACTTTGCTAATCATCTCCCTCCCCGATTTTTCCGCTTGTTTCCCCTCCCAACCTTATGTGCTAGACTCTAATTGCCGATATTTACCAGGCAATAACATGAGGGAGCTACCCCGATATGGCAGATAAAGAGAAGAAGCAGGAAGATTTCATCGACGCCGGTCTGGCCGAAAGCGAGCAGTTCGTGCCCGACCAGGAGGTGGTGGAAGAATTTGCCGAAGCGCAGCGGCTCGGCCAGGGCGGCGAGCAGTTGAGCCGTGAATTGCGCCAGCATCACTCGCGCACGCCGGAGGTTTCAGCCGGCGACATTGACGCCGACTGGCGGCGGGCCGATATAGGGGAAGAGACCGTAGGCGGCTCGGCCCCGACGCCCGATCAAGATATAGTTGACGAGCTGGGCGAAGCGGTCGGGCTGACTTACGAAGACAACGAGCCTCTGCACACGACCGAGAAGGTCGAAGAGCGCGACCGCCACCGGTGGGAACTCGACCCGGCGTCGTCGGAAGATTACAACGACCGGGTCAATCACGAAGGGGAATGATAAGCCGCGCCAGGCTTGTCGGTGATGCCGCGGGCCCGGCGGCGCGCGCCGCTGGGCCTTGTCCATACGGTTTGATATAATCGCGCGCGCGAACCGAATCCAAATGCGCGGAGGCGTATCAATGCGTAGATCAGCATTTATCCTGTTAGTCCTCTTTATCGCGGCGCCGGCGGCCCTCGCCGACACAATCCATTTAAAGAACGGCAGCGTGCTCAAAGGCAAAGTGACCCGCTTTGCCGATGACCAGTTTATAGTGCTGCTCGACACCGGGTCCGGTCGCTCTATGAGCCGCGCGATGGTCTATATAGGCGACGTTGCGCGAATAGAGTTCGACGGAACGGCGGCCGATGCGTCCGGCACAGGCGGCACGACGCCTGCCGACTCGACGAGCACAAGCATCCCGCAAAACACCCAGACGCGCGAGATTCCGCGCGATGACCCGCCCGCGGAATCGAATCCCCGCAGCCGCGCCGCCGACCCGCAGCCGCGCGAAACCGGCGCCGGGCGATCTGCAACCCGTCAGCTCGCAGCCCCGACAGTCGCTGCCTGCGGAGGCGGACCGGGATACTTCGACCGCCGCTTCGGAGACCGCGGACAGCAGCCGCTCTCTTCGCAGCCTCGGCGTGCCGGTTCGAACTGTTACGGTTGATGTTCCCGGCAAAAAGGATTGGACGAGCACGGGGGTAATAGTTAATCGAGGCGACAGGGTTCGCATAACGGCGACCGGCAGCGTGACGCTCGACCCGGCGACGGGCAACGCGGCGGGACCGGATGGTCGAAGCGACGCGGCGGACACGCGCAAGCTCATGCAGGACCACGCGACCGGCGCGCTTATAGCGGTCATCAGCTCCGACAACGACGATTTTATCTTTATAGGCCGGGCGACCGAATTCACCGCCACCCGCAACGGGCTGCTCTTCCTGTCGGTCAACGAGGGGAATCTGACCGACAACCTCGGCGCGTTTAAAGCTACCGTGGAAGTAGCCACACCAAAAAAATAGGGATGAGGGGGCAGGGGCTGGACTTGATTTGAGATTTCAAACTTAACTCAAATCTGAGATTTCAGCTACCCCGCCCCCGCCCGTGATCCCGGATTATTAACGCCTATTTTCCTTGACTTGCTTCCTACCGATGAAGTAGCCTTTCCCTTACCTTTGAAGCAGGCTTGGATTGATCACGTAATGGTTGGCGAGATCATTAGATTCAGAAGCCTTGCAATAATCGGGAACAGCTCATTTCAGGTTGTCATAAAACGCTCAAATCTCTAGGAAAGTAGCGCGCAGTTCTTATCCAATTTGTGCAATCCTTCGAGCAAGACGCCGAAGTGAGAGTCTTGTATGTTTGAAGCTTTCAGCGTCGTGGCTTACAGGCCACGCAGTGGAGATTGTCAGTACACCATATAAGAGAGGCAGGAATATGTCGAAACCCAAACCATTCCATTCACTTTGCGCATTGATGCTGGCGCTTGTGATGATGCTTGGAACAACCGTTCCGGCGATGGGCCAGGCACAGGCAAGCTCAGGGCAGATTACCGGCTCTGTTGTTGACCCTCAAGGTGCCGCCATCACCGGCGCGACTGTAAAAGCCGTCAACAAGCAGACCGGACTTGAGCGCACAGTCGGCACAAGCGACGATGGCTTGTACCAGATTGTGCTGCTGCCGCCCGGCACCTATACGGTCACCGCCGAAGCCCCCGGCTTCAGCAGCTCGACCGTCAACGATGTAGAGGTCGTCGTCGGCCGAGCCCTCGACGTGAAGATCACGCTCGGGGCGAGCGGCGTCCAGGAGGTGGTCAACGTCACGGCCGGCGCCATACAGGTGCAGACGACCCGCTCCGAGGCAGACGCCGTCATAGACGAGCGGGCGATCAACAACCTCCCGATCAACGGCCGCCGCTTTCAGGACTTCGTCACGCTGACGCCGACCGCGCAGGTCGAGCAGCGCCGAGGTCAGATTTCGCTCTCCGGCCAGCGCGGCATCTACGGGGCGAACATCAACGTCGACGGCGTCGATTACAACCAGCCGTTCTTCGGCGGAATCCGCGGCGGCGAGCGCGCGAACTTTGCGCCGACGATCCCGCAAGAAGCGATTAAAGAGTTTCAGGTCGTGGCCTCGGGCTACTCCGCCGAGTTCGGCCGTTCGACCGGCGGCATAGTCAATGCCGTGACCAAGTCGGGCACCAACGACCTGCACGGGTCGGCCTTTTACCTGCTTCGCCCGAGCGATCTGGCAAGGTTCAACGAGTTCTACAGAACTCTAGAGCAGAGCGTCGGCAGAGAGATAAACATCGCGCCGACGCAGCACCAGTTCGGCGGCTCGATCGGCGGCCCGATCAAGAAGGACAAGCTCTTCTTCTTCGGCTCCTACGAGCAGCAGAAGATGTCGATCCCGCGTGAAATACTCTTCAGCAACCTGCTGACCTTCACGCCGACGGCTACGACCCAGGAGGCGTTCGATTATTTCAAATCGCTCGAAGGGTCATTCGACCAGACGAACGACGCCAAAGTCTTCCTGGTGCGCGCCGACTATGACATCAACAACGACCACAGGTTCAATATCCGTTATAGCCAGAGCGACCTGACGCAGGAAAACGCCACCACCACGGGCAACTCGGTCAACCCGATCATCAACCGCTCGCTCTCCAATAACGGCACGGAAAAAGATAAGACCTACACGATCGTCGGGCAGTTCGCCAGCATCTTCACCCCGACGCTCGTCAACGAATTCCGCGGCCAGTATTCCCGCGAGCGACGACCGCGCATAGCCAACGCGCTGGAGCCGAACGTGACCACCTCCATCGGCACCTTCGGCACCGTCGATTTCCTCGGCGAGAATGACCAGTTCGACTGGCGCTTCCAGATTGCCGACAGCATGTCCTGGACCCGCGGCAGCCACTCGTTCAAGTTCGGCGGCGAGTACAACCATGTTTACGTCAATCAGAAGTTCGGCTTCGACCAGCTCGGCTCATTCTCTTTCTCGGGCGTGAGCGACACGGCAACTATCCTCGACATACTTTCCTTCACGCCGGGAGCGGGCGGAGTCTTAAATAGGTTTGACACGACGACCTCAAGATACCGCCGACAGCTCGGCAATCTCCTCGTAGATTTCGCGACGGACGAAATCGCTTTCTTCGTTCAGGACTCCTGGCGCGTCCGCCCGAACCTGACGCTCAACGCCGGGTTGCGCTGGGAAGCGCAGTATAACCCGACGCCGGACACCAGCAATGAAGTCCTTACGAACCTCGTGAAGGACGTGGTGTTCCCGAGCGGTCACACGATTGACCCGACTCAGATCCCCGACGTGACTGACCAGTGGGGCCCCCGAGCCGGCTTTGCGTGGGATCCGTTCAGCGACACCAGGACGGTCATCCGCGGTTTTGCCGGGATATATTTCTCCCGCACGCCGCTGCTGCTGCTGGCCGACTCGATGAACAATTTCCGCGAACCCGCGGGAAACCTTACGCTGACGCTTCCGTTGCTGCCCGCCGCAGGCAACCCGAACGCAGCGGCTAACACGGTCTACAAACAGCTCAGGCTGATCGGGATAGACCTCAACAATTTCGCGCTCGGCGAGTTCCCGGTCCTCACTATTGAACAGGTCAGGCGAATTGCCGAGCTGGTCGGGTTTAATCCGTCGGCATTAGGCAACCCGCTTGCTTTCGCCGATGATTTCAGGAACCCGAAATCCTATCAGGCAGGGCTCGGGATCGAGCGCGAGATTACGCGCAGCTTGACGCTCGGCGCCGACTTCACCCACGTCAAGACCGTTTACCTCCAGCGCAACCGCGACCTGAACATCCAACTGCCGGTGTTCCTTGCCACCGACCCGGCGCGGAGACCGAATTTCAGAAACAGCGGGGCGGGTCAGGTACCCCGACCGATCCCGGCGCTTGGCCAGGTCCAGGTGCGCGAATCGACGGGCAAGTCGCTTTACGACGCGCTTGTGCTTCGCATGAAATTCCAGCGTCGCTGGGGTCAGTTGAACGCCTTCTACACGCTGTCGAAGAACCTGACCGACGACGACAACGAGCGCAGCTCGGGCGGATTCCCTTACGATGATGCTTTTAACTTCGAGCCCGAGTACCACTACTCGGAGATCGACAGGAGGCATCAGTTCACCGCCAATCCCATAGTCTTCCTGCCCGGCGGCTTCGATGTCGCGAGCGCGATCCGGCTCCGCTCGGCACGACCTTTTGATGCCCGACAGGGCGCAGACTTGAATCAGGACGGGGTAAACAACGACCGTCCGTATAGCGCACCGGGAATTCCGTTCAAGCGCAATGCGTTCCGCGGACTTCCTATATCCACCGTCAACCTTCGCGTGCAGAAGCGCTTGAGCTTGTCGGAAGATAAGCGCCTGACGTTTTCATTCGAGATCTTCAACCTCTTCAACGCGATGAACATCGAGTTTGCCGGAACGACGGCGACCAATTTCTGCGCCAGCACGGCTGACGCGACGTGCGGCTTCCTCGGGCCAACGAATGTGAACTTCCTTCAGACCCGGAGCCAAACTCCTAACGCCGCGACCTTCGGCAAGCTGTTGCTCAACAACATTGCCGGCGATCCGTTCCAGGTGCAGTTCGGCGCCCGCTTCCAGTTCTAAGCGAGCCGTCCGGCACACGCTCAAGCGGCGGCAGGCTTCGGTCTGCCGCCGCTTTTTCTTTACTGCCGCAACCGCTTCAGGTAGGCAATGTATCGGTTGCCCGCGTTGCGCTCGGGGATGAAGAGCGCGCTCGTAATTTCCCAGCCGTCCTTCCCAAGCTCGTGGGCCTGATCCGCGAGCGTGGCATGGGTGCTCGCGGTTATCACCTTGCACTCCCACCTGTCGCCCATTGATTGCGCAGGCTGCGCGGTGTTGTGCGCCTCGGCGCTGTGATTAAGAATCGAGGCGGCTCCCGCGCCGCCCGCAAAAGCAAAGATCACAACGAGAGTAACTGTCAGCCAGAATCGGTTCCCTATCATAAAAGTTCCCTTCCGTTTTTGATTTGATGATGCCCGCGACAATATATGGGTTCGGTTCGGTCAATACAACTCTGTGCAAGCGGAGGGCGCGCTCGACGTTCTTGGTAATGTAGAGATTCTGGAACAAGTCTCTAAAACGGGTGTCTAATTACATAACAACAGAAGGCTGTTCCAGGTCCGGCGCATTCCGTGTCGTGCGCAACCTAAGGAAGTGTGGCCGAGCGAGTCCGGGCCCGGATGGTTTCAGTTCCGGGGCGCGGGCGTTCGCTTGGCGGCGAGGAAGATATGCGAAAACGAAACGTTCTTTTGATCCTGCTTGCCCTCTCTCTCTCCGTTGCAAGCTACGTCGCGCTCGTGACTTCACTGGCTTCAGAAACAGATAAGAATGGCACAAACGACTCCGCTAAAGGCGCCTCGGCCGGCAGTACCGGCGCGCTCCAGGTAGTTCACCCGGAAAAGGGGATCGTGGGCGAATGCCCGCTCAAACATACCGACGTTAAGGCCGAAGTCAGCGGGTTTCTGGCCCGCGTCGTCGTCACCCAGCAGTTCGAGAATCCTTTTAAGGATAAGATCGAAGCCGTCTACACTTTTCCGCTGCCGCAGAACGCGGCCGTTGACGACATGACCATGCGCGTAGGCGGGCGCACGGTGCGTGGGCGCATAAAGCCGCGCGAAGAGGCGCGGGCCATTTATGACGCGGCGCGCGCGGCCGGCAACGTCACGAGCCTGCTCGACCAGGAGCGGCCGAACATCTTTACTCAATCGGTCGCCAACATCATGCCGGGCGAAAAAATTGACATAACGATCAGTTACGTCGAGACGCTCAAATACGAAGAAGGCACGTACGAGTTCGTCTTCCCGATGGTCGTCGGCCCGCGCTACATTCCGGGACACCCCACGGGCAAACAGGCGGGCGGGTGGTCTCCCGACACGACTCAAGTGCCCGACGCATCGCGAATCACCCCGCCGGTTGCGCCCAAAGGCACGAGAGCCGGGCACGACATCTCGCTTGAGATCGCGCTCGACGCGGGCGTGCCGATTGAATCTATCAAATCGACTCTGCACGAGGTCGAGGTAGAAAAACTGACCGGGCACAGCGCATTCGTCCGGCTCAAGAGCGGCGCGGTGATTCCGAATAAAGATTTCATACTCCGCTATGACGTGTCCGGCCGGCGCATAGAGGATGCGATAATCACGCACAGCTCCGGCCGCGGCGGGTTCTTTACAATGATCCTCCAGCCGCCCGACCGGGTGACGGCCGAAGACGTGACTCCGAAGGAGCTTGTATTCGTGATCGACACTTCGGGCTCGATGAGCGGCTTCCCCATCGAAAAAGCAAAAGAGTCGATGAAGCACGCGCTCGACGGGCTTTATCCTCAGGATACTTTCAACCTGATCACTTTCGCGGGCGACACTCACGTCCTATTTCCCGAGCCGGTGCCCGCTACCCCTGAAAACCTGAGAAAAGCGCAGGAGTTTCTGGCCTCGCGCAGCGGCGGCGGCGGAACCGAGATGATGAAGGCTATACGCACCGCGCTTGACCCGTCGGATTCGCAGCAGCATATACGGATCGTCTGTTTTATGACGGACGGCTATGTCGGCAACGACATGGAGATAATCTCCGAGATACAGAAGCACCCGAACGCTCGCATCTTTTCCTTCGGCATAGGCAGCTCCGTAAACAGATTCCTGCTCGACAAGATGGCCGAGCACGGGCGCGGGGAAGTAGAGTACGTCTCGCTTCAAGACGACGGCTCGGCCGCCGCGAAGCGATTTCATGAAAGAGTCCGAAGCCCGCTGCTAACGGACATCTCGGTCAACTGGGGCGGGCTTCGCGCGGGCGAAGTCTATCCGACTCGAATACCCGATCTGTTCAGCGCCAAACCCGTAGTCCTCTATGGCCGATACACCGGAGGCGGGCGCGGCGTGATAAAGCTCAAGGGCAAGATGGCGGGCCGCGACATCGTCCGCGACATACCGGTCGAGTTGCCGCAGACCGAGCCGCGCCACGACGTGATAGCGACATTGTGGGCGCGCGCTCGAATAGATGATTTGATGAGCCAGGATTACGCCGGCGTCCAGCAAGGCAACCCGGTCGAGCACGTCAAAAAGCAGATAACCGACCTGGGGCTTGAGTTCCGATTGATGACGCAGTTCACATCGTTCGTCGCGGTCGAAGAGATGATAGTGACCGATGGCGGCGAGCCGCGCCGCGTCGAGGTGCCGGTCGAGATGCCCGAAGGCGTAAGCCACGAAGGCGTATTCGGCGAGAAAGATAGCGAAAGGCTTGCTGTTCATCGGTGGCCAAGGGTCCAGGAACAAAATGAGTCTCTCGACCATTGCAGCGACGGTCGCGCCTCCGCAACCCAGGCAGGAGTCGCGCAAAGTACGTAAGGGCAGCGGGGTAGGCGGCGGAATAGGCGACGGAACACGGCGTGGCCCCGGCAGCGGCACCGGCGTCGGCCCAGGCAGGGGCAACGACATGGGCGGCGGGGACCGCTCCCTCCGCGACAAACCTCTCACGCCCGAGGAGGCGAAGCGGCAGCAGCTTCTCGCGAAGTTGCATCCTTCAATCGCGGCGCTCGTCGAGCGATTGAAGAACAAGACCGCGCAACCTGGCGCCGACGAGTCGAAGTTCGTCAGCAACGGCAAGGCCGAGTTGCAGGTATGGCTTGCCGATACAACGCCTGAAACAATCAACGCGCTCAAACAGCTAGGCTTCGAGATCGTGCTTGAGCCGAAGAGCGCGAAGATGATCATCGGCCGCATCGCGCTTGAAAAACTCGCGGCGCTAATCGAGCACAAAGCCGTGCGCTACGTCTCGCCGATGACCGGCAATTAATTCAACATCTCAGATTTGAGAGTATCAAATAACGCGCGGGCCTGATTTGCCCGCGCGTTATTTTTTTTCGCGCCGCTCGATCTTTGACCAGGTATCGCGCAGGCCGATTGTCCTGTTGAAGACGAGCCTCCCTGATGCCGATTCGGGGTCAACCGAGAAGTAGCCCAGCCGTTCGAACTGATACCGCGCGCCTGCCGCCGCGTCCCGCAGGCTCGGCTCGACCTTGCAACCCGTCAACACCTCCAAAGAATTCGGATTCAGGTTGGCGGTAAAGTCCTGGCCTTCCTCGACCTCGTTCGGATTCTCTTTGTTGAAAAGGTTGTCGTAGAGACGGACTTCCGCATCCATGCGCGTGGGCGGCTGAGACCCAGTGAATAGTAGATTTCACCTTGCGCCCGTCGGGCGCGTTACCGCCCCGCGTCTCCGGGTCGTACGTACAATGCAGCTCCACGACATTCCCGCTCGGCGTCCTTAACAACATCTTTGCAGGTTATGAAGTATCCGTAGCGGAGACGGACCTCGCGGCCAGGCGCGAGCCGGAAGTACTGCTTGGGCGGGTCTTCGCGAAAATCGTCCTGCTCGATGTAGAGGACTTTCGAGAACGGAACTCGCCGCGTTCCCATGCTCTCATCTTCGGGATTGTTGACGGCGTCCAGCTCTTCGACAAGGTCCTCCGGATAGTTGTCGATGACGACGCGTAGCGGTCGCAGCACCGCCATCACGCGCGGCGAGCGCTTGTTCAGGTCCTCGCGCACGAAGTGTTCGAGAAGCGATAGCTGCACCGTATTGTTTGTTTTAGAGACGCTGACATTTGCGCAAAGGTTGCGGATAGCTTCCGGCGTATAGCCGCGTCGGCGCATCCCCGACAGCGTGGGCATGCGCGGATCGTCCCAACCCGCTACGTGGCCTTCCTGCACCAGAGTCAGCAGCTTGCGTTTGCTCAGGATCGTGTAGGTAAAGTTAAGCCGGTCGAACTCGATCTGCCGGGATGGGAATATGCCGAGCTGTTCGATAAACCAGTTGTACAAAGGACGATTATTCTCGAATTCGAGGGTACAGATCGAGTGAGTCACCTTCTCTATCGAATCCGACTGTCCATGCGCGTAGTCGTACATCGGGTAGATGCACCACTCGCCGCCCGTCCGGTGATGCTCCATGTGAAGTATGCGATACATCACCGGATCGCGCAGGCTAAGGTTCGGCGACGACATATCGATCTTCGCGCGCAGTGTTCGCGAGCCGTCAGGAAACTCGCCTTTTTTCATGCGTTCGAAAAGGTCGAGGTTCTCTTCGATGGAACGATTGCGGTACGGGCTCTCCTTGCCGGGCTCGGTCAGCGTGCCTCTATACTCGCGAATCTCATCCGCGCTGAGGTCGTCAACGTAGGCTTTCCCCGCTTTGATAAGCTGGACGGCCCACTCATAAAGTTGCCCAAAATAGTCCGAAGCGTAAAACAACGCGTCCCATTTGTATCCCAGCCAGCGGATGTCTTCCATTATCGAATCGACGTACTCGGTCTCTTCTTTTGATGGATTCGTATCGTCGAAACGAAGATTGCACTTGCCGCCGAACTCCGCGGCCAGTCCGAAGTCGAGATAAATCGCCTTGGCATGGCCGACGTGCAGGTATCCGTTTGGCTCGGGGGGAAACCGAGTCTGCACCCGCCCGCCGTGTTTGCCCTCCTTGAGGTCTTGAATAATGATGTCCCTGATAAAATTAGACCGGCCCCCGGATTCAACCGGCGTCGCGCCGGAGTCAGATTCCAACGAGTTCATTTGTTTGTATTATCTCCTATGCGAACGCTTTGAGGATCGATCGTGAGTCGTCCGCCCCTCCTTGCGATCTATGCAAATTATATATCGAGTCCAAGGAACACCGCGAGGAGAACGGGCGGCTTTTTCCGCGCATTTTTCATGAATTTGCGCCCCCGCCTCGGTTGCTGATAACCTTTGACGTTACGCCAGAGGATAATATTTATGACCGACAAAGTGAGAGTCCGTTTTGCACCTTCGCCGACCGGCTACCTGCACCTGGGAGGCGCGCGCACGGCGCTTTTCAACTGGCTTTTCGCCCGCAAGCACGGCGGCACGTTTATACTTCGCATCGAAGATACGGACCAGCAGCGTTCAAGCGAAGAGATGGTTCGCGGAATACTCGAAGGCATGCACTGGCTTGAGCTTGACGCCGACGAGGGGCCGTTCTTTCAGTCGTCGTTTGACGAAGAGCACCGCGCGGCGGCGCGCAGGCTTGTCGAAGAGGGCAAAGCTTATTACGACTTCACGCCGAAAGAACAGACCGACGACCGCAACGTCCAGGAGAGGATCGTTGATCGCGCGCGCGCGCAGGTCGGGACCGGCAGAGGGAACCCTTATCGCGATCTGCCGCTCGAAGAGGCAATGCGGCGCATCGAAGCGGGCGAGCAAGCTGCCATCAGATTGAAGGTTCCCGAAGCAGGCGTCTCTCGATTCGAGGACATGGTTTACGAGCTTCAGGAGCGCGACTATTCCGACATCGAGGACCTGGTGCTGCTACGCTCGGACGGCACCCCGCTTTATAACCTGTCCGTAGTCGTCAACGACATCGACATGAACATAACGCATGTGATTCGCGGACAGGACCACCTGACGAACACGCACAAACAGGTATTGCTCTATGAGGCGCTCGGCGCTCCGGTCCCACAGTTCGCCCATCTGCCGCTGATAATGGCTCCGGGTCGCGAGAAGCTTTCCAAGCGCAAGCACGGCGAAGTCGTTTCGGTGACGACTTACCGCGACCGGGGCTTTCTGCCCGACGCGCTGGTGAATTTTCTCGCGCTGCTCGGGTGGTCGCCCGGCAAGCGACCAGGAGATAATGTCGCGCAACGAATTGATCGAAAAATTCTCGCTCGAAGCCGTCAACAAATCATCCGCCATATTCAATTATCAAGAGAACGATCCGCAGAACTGGACTGACCCGAAGGCGCTGTGGATGAACGCCGAGTATCTGCGCGGTATGGAGGTGGATGAGCTTGAGCCGCTCGCGGCCGAGCAATTAAAGCAGGCCGGGCTCTGGCGCGAAGAGTATGCCGCGGCTCGCCGCGACTGGTTTCGCGAAACGATCGCGCTGCTCAGGATGCGCTACAGGACGCTTATGGATTTCGCCGGCCTCGGCCGGCCATACTTTTCCGACGAATTCGATTACGACTCGGCGGCCGTAAAAAAGAACCTCAAGGATGAGCGATTAAAAGAGCTTATCCCCGGGCTCGCCGGGCGTCTCAACAGTCTGGAAGAATTTACGCACGATGCCACGGAAGCGGCCCTGAGAGCCTATTCCGAGGAGCAGGGAGTAAAGGCCGGGCTGCTCATTAACGCCGCGCGGACCGCGCTCACGGGCCAATCGGTCGGCCCTGGCATATTCGACATCATGATGACCCTGGGCCGCGAGCGCACTCTTGAACGGCTAAACCGGGCGGTACGCCTCGTGGGGCAGTAATAACCCGTCCGGGTTACGGGCTGGTATAAAATTGCCATTACGCATTTAATATAATTGGCCGTGAAGTCGGGGGAATTTACTGTTGACCCCCGCAGGGTTCAACCTTATGCTCTCAAGAGGTTTCCTAAACCCAGGTCAGTCCAGGCAAAATGATGATAGGCGAGGCCCCAAAAAGAATACCGAGCGGAATTGAACCAGTTGACAAGTTGCAGGACGGGCTTGAATCCGGGCAGCTATATCTGGTTCATGGCGAATCGGCCGGCAAATCACTATTCGGAATAAAATTCCTCATCGAAGGACTCAAGCGCGGCGAGAACGGCGCGCTCGTCATCAGGTACTCGCCCGAGGATGCCGTCCGGCGGTTCGCGCGCCTCGGCTACGACTGCCTCGAAGACGTTTACAGCGGCCGACTTGTCATACTCGAATACTCCGACGACATAATCCTGCAGATCAGCAGGCTGCGCGAGCTGACGCCCGTGCTGCGCGAGCTTGAATGGCTGCTCGGCGAAACCAGACCGCGGCGGCTCGTCTTTGACCCTGTCGCAAGTCTGGTCGTGGGCGAGACCGGCAATCTCAAGTCGCGCGTGGAGGAGTTTTCCGGCTGGGCGCGGTCGTTTGGCGGCACGGCCGTGATGGTCGCAAACGGCGATAGCCAGCAAGAGCTGATCGAGCACTTATTGCCGCTCGTGGCTGAATCGATCAAATTTGAATTGAAAGAGACCGACGACCGGGCCACGCGGTTTATTATCTTCGAGAAGACGCCTTATTTACCTCCGCAGCCAATCGAAGTCGATCCTTCGCGGGGTATATTCTTACTCGGCCGCCTGCCGTTCGCCAGATCAGTACAACAGGTCGAGCCGCAAGAGCAGGAGACTCCGCAAAAGCAACCAACACCGGCGGCCGATCTTCCCGCGACATTTAAGCAAGAGACCGGTCCGCTCACCGTCATGACGGCCCCGCTTGCGCCGGAAGATTTGCCATCGAAGATAGTTGCCCCGGAGCCGGTTGCGCTCGATTCGACGATTGAGCTTGAAGCGATAGCGGAAGGGCCGCTTATCCAGCCCGATTTCAGTGACCTGCTCGAATCGATTGCCGATCTTGAGCTGCCCGAAGTCGAGCCTCTGTCTGATGTGAGCGAGCAAGCGGAATCTTCTCAGGCCGAGATGGCTGGGCCGACCGCGTCCGAAGAAGTCGCGCCGCCAAAGATTGCCGCCGACGTTTCGTCCGAGCTGTCAGGCATGTTCGTCGAGATCGCGGATGCCTCTTCCCCGCTCGACCTTGATGAGCCTGGCATTGAACCTAACCCCGCACCCATACTTGAGCCTGCTCAATCCGAGCCAGCCACCTTGCCCGCCCCGGAAGTCGCCGGGGCCGAAGCAACAGAATCGCCTTCGGCCGGCGGGCGGAAACGTCGCACGCGATCCGCGGACATGAAGATCGATTCGATGATGGCTGCGCGAGCGACTGAGATACTGCTGCGCCCGCCCGATGCGAAGATCGACGAAAACGTCCAACCGTCTCGCCAGGCGACGGCGAGTCCTCGGGCGCAAGCCGCCGGGGCTCAGGCCGAAAACGGCACGCCGGTCGACGCGAAGTCGTTCAACGTGCTTGTAATCGACGACGACCCCGAATCGTGCGAGGCCATATCACAGACGCTTGGCGAATACACGGTCGAAGTAGTGCATGACGGGTTGAGCGGGCTGGCGAAGCTCATATCGTTTAAGCCTGACCTGATCGTGCTCGATGTAGATCTGCCGATCATTGACGGATTCAAGATACTCGAACACATACGCCAGAGCCTCAACATGCCGATCATCGTCGTCTCCGGCCTGCGGGTTCGAGCGAGCGACCGGGTGATGTCGGCCGAGCTGGGCGCGGATTATTACCTGACCAAGCCCTACAGCGTTAAAGAGCTGCGCCAGAAAGCGCGGCAGTTGATAGCCCGCTATCGCGGGATAGATTCCTGGATCACACACCGGCCGGCCACCGAGCGCGGTCCATCCCCGGCGGCGAAGACCGACCACCCTGCCGCCGAGCCGACCATAGTCTCAATCGGGTCGAGCGCCGATCAATTCACTCCATACCCGGAGTTCACCGCTGAGGTCGAGCGGCGCGTGCGCGCGGCGATGGAGACGGGGGCCCCATTTTCAATTGTCGGATGCCGTGTGCCGCAAATGACGGCCAACGGCGGGCGGGTCGCGCTGCGGGTGTTCGAGCTTTCGCGCACGCTCATACGAGACACCGACGTTATCTCTACGAACCCGCGCAACGATCTTGTGATTATGCTTTCGGACGCCGACGCGCTCGGCGCGCGCGCCTTCATAAGCCGTCTGCGTCAGCGACTGGCCGCCGAGTTGAATGAAGATCCTTCGGTATGGCTGCGCAGTTTCCCGGACCTTGAAGAGGCCAGCGGCGCGATGGCGGCGAGCGCAGTCCCGACTAACGGGAGCGGAAGACAACGCCGAGCGGGCGACGGCGAGGGAGATGCGCTGAAAGCAGAGATGCGGCCCGCGCATCATGCCGAGCCCCCTCAATCGGAGACTCTGCGCGAATCATACCTCGAACTTCTGGAACACCTCTAAGGTCGCCTTAACGGCGGCGCTGCTTTCTCTTCTCGTCCTTCTATCTCCTGTTCACCGGTGAAAAGTGACAAGATGGCAGGCGGCAATTAAGAAGCGCCGCCGGGGTGCGAGCTGTCTCTCATTTTTCACTCAGAAATGCGACAATCCGCACCGGGCCGCCGCTGCCGCCCTTTATCTTTATCGGCAGGGCGATCACCCGCGCGCCTACGATTGGCACCGCGTCGAGGTTCGCGACGTTTTCCAGCGCCGGTATGTTCTGCTTCATCAATATCACGTGGCTATCGAAAGTCTGCGATTGGCCGTAATCGATGCTCGCGGTGTCGAGCCCCACGGCCGCGATCTTGCGGTTCGCAACGAGCCATTCGGCGGCCGCCGGGTGAAGTCCGGGAAAGTGCAGCTCGGCGACTCCTTCCGGCCCACGCTTGTCGGTGCCGAGATACTTTACTCGGTCGGGCCAGTGACGGCCGAAGCCCGTCTGAAAAAGCACAATGCACCCGTCGGGAATCCTGCCATGCTCGGACTCCCACGCGGCCAGGTCATCCGTGCTGATCTGATAGTCGCGGTCGGCGCTCGCTTTTGAGCTGACATCAATCTTGATGGCCGGGGCGATCAACTGCGTAAGCGGTATCTGGTCAACGCTCTTCGCGCCCTGGGCGAAATGTATGGGCGCGTCAATGTGCGTGCCGCCGTGTTCCGATGCGCAGAACTTATAGGCCGAATAGTAGAAGCCCTTTTCGGTGACGCCTTCCGCGACCGTTTCGAGCGCAAACGGATCGCTCGTCGGCCAGTAGATGGTTGCGCTCGACATCTCGTGCGTAAGATCAATCCACTCGCCCGATTGAAACCCGCTCTTTTGCGCGCATCCGGTCACGAAAAGGATGGCTGCCGTTGTAAGGATTGCGACTCTCAGGGCCATAATAATTCCTCCGACTCTACCTTTATGTGAGCCTCTTAAAGCGCCGCGCCTTGAACTCATAACGAGGCAGGCTCCCGCTCGCGGCCTGCTCGACGCCCACGCGAATGTTGAACTTGCGCCGGAATAGATCGAGCACGGCGCGGCGAAGCTCATCAAAGCCGCCCGCGCCGGCGGCTTCGATCTTGATGAGCAGATCGTCCATGCCGGCTACCTCACGGATGTTCACTTCGTATTCGACTACGTCGGGCAGACCGCGCAAGAGATCATCGACCGCGCCGGGATATATGTTGACGCCGCGCACGATCATCATGTCATCGGCGCGACCCAGGACGCCGCCCCGTATGCGCGCAAAGCCGCGTCCGCAGGCGCAGGCTTCGGTCGTCATCTCCACCAGATCGCCCGTGCGGTAGCGCAGCACGGGACTGGCGGCGCGACCGAGATTTGTCACGACCAGCTCGCCTCGCGCGCCTTCTTCGACCGGCTCCGCGCTTTCCGGGTCGATCACCTCGAATATAAACTCCGCTTCGTTCAGGTGAATCGCGCCGCTCTGAGCCTGGCAATCGAACGCCCACGCGCCGACCTCTGTCGCGCCCGCGTGATCAAAACAGGTCATGCCCCAGGCGCTTTCAATCGCGCGCTTCACATTCGGGAGACTCGCCCCCGGCTCTCCCGCATGGATACCTACGCGCACGCCTGACGAGCGAAGGTCCAGCCCCGCTTCGCGAGCGACCTCTGCCAGGTGCAGCGCGTATGTCGGGGTGCATACGATGACCGTCGCGCGGTTCTCTATTATCGATTCAATCCGCTGCCGAGAGTTCATTCCCCCGCCCGAAATCGCAATCGCGCCGACGTGCCACGCTCCGTGTATCGCGGTCCAGTGGCTCACGTACGGGCCGAAAGAGAATGCGCAGAAGACTACATCCTCCTGTGTCACGCCCGCGCCGCGATAGACATATCCCCAGCACCGCGTAAACCATTGCCAGCCCTCTTCGGTGTCGAGCCAGCGAAGCATTCGGCCCGTGGTGCCGGACGTCTGGTGAAAATAGCGATACTCTTTAGATTCGCGGTCCATCATTCGGCCGAACGGCGGATAGGTCTGCTGCTCGGCAACCAGCTCAGACTTGGTCGTAAAAGGCAGGGCGCGCAAATCCTGAACGCATCTTATTTCATCCAGGCTAATCCGGGCGGCGCGCGCTTTCTCCTGATAAAACTGATTCCGGTCAAGCCCGGCTATGAGCGAGCGGAGCCGCGCGTCTTGTAGCTCGCCGAGGCGTGCGCGGTCGAGCGTCTCAAGCTCTCTGTCGTAAAAAAGCGTATCGCGCATGCTGATTTTTGATCGGGTCGATATGAGCGCCTGAGTTTAACACAACGGGCCGGTTTCAGGGCATATCGCCAAGGAGGTGTTGAATGAGCGCGACGGCCACGACGGCCGCCGTCTCGGTCCTGACTATTCGCGGGCCAAGGCTCACGGCCTTCGCATTGCGCGCATCAAGCATCTCAAGCTCCCCCGGACTCCACCCGCCTTCCGGTCCTACGAGCGCCGTGATCGATTTGCCCGCTAACCCCGCCGCGGCCTCTTTGATCGTAGAGCCCCCTGCTTCGCTAAAGACCAGAAGCTCGGAGGCGGCGGACTGATCTGTGTTCAGGAAATCTTCGAGGCTGATAGGCACAGCAATGTCGACCAGCTTCGAGCGGTTACATTGCTTGATCGCTTCAAGCGATATGCGCCGCCATCTTTCGACGCGCTTCGCCGACCTATCCTCCTGCAACCTGACATCACTATTTTGAGTCGCGAGTGGGACGATGCGGCTCACTCCAAGCTCGGTGGCTTTCTGAACTATGAAGTCGAACTTCTCGCCTTTGGCGAGCCCTTGCGCGAGCGTGAGGTCGAGCCGGGATTCCCGCACGATCACAAGCGACTCGATAATCTCAAGCCGCGCGGAATTAGCATTAACTTCAAAGATGCCGCACTTGAATTCGCGCCCTTCGCCGTCGAATACGGACACCTCGTCGCCGATTTGCATCCGAAGTACGCGCGCAAGGTGATGCGTCTCTTCTTTCGAGAGTCTTACCGTCGAGCCGTCGATGTTTTCAGGAGGGGCGAAGAATCGGCGGGACATAAGCTCAGCCTTTGAGCGCGACCACTTTGCGCGCGACTACAAGCGACCACTCGTTTGACTGTCGCCGCTCGATTACCTCCAGCCCTGAGCCGGTCAAGCGCTGCTCCACGTCCGGTCTGAGGTCAGTTAATATCCCGGATAAGATCAGGAGGCCGGATTCGGCCATACAGCGAGCGAGGTCGTCCGTCAGGTCAATGATTACTTCGGCCGTAAGGTTGGCCACGACTATATCAAACTGCTGGCCGGCGTACTGGCCGGGCTGCCCTTCGAGGACTTCGACCTGCGCTTCGACGCGGTTTATCGAGACATTCTCGCGCGCGACTTCGACGGCCACCGGGTCCACATCTATGGCGACTATCCGCGAACCCTCCTCCAGCTTCGCGGCGGCTATGGCGAGTATCCCCGTGCCCGTCCCCACGTCGAGCATAGAGCCGCCGCGCCAGTATCGTTCTATTGCCTCAAGGCACAGCCGCGTGGTGTCGTGAGTCCCGGTGCCGAACGCCATACCCGGATCGACCTGCACGACCCGGCGGCCGCTGCCGTCTTCCGGCAGCTTCCACGAAGGCGCGATAACCAGACGCTCGCCCACCACCGTAGGCTCGAATCCTTCCTTCCATTTCCGCATCCAATCCTGATCGGCAACCTCGGACGCCGATACATCGAAAAGGCAATCGCCCGACTCGGTCGTATCAAGCCTTTCTTTGAGCGCCTGAATTATCTTTTCCGGCTCGACCCAGCCGTCGAAGTAAGCGCCGAGCCGGACGCGCGAATGAGATTCTTCGAGCGTAATGATGCCCGTAGTGCCAAGATCGAAGAGCGTCTGGCTTGCCGTCTCTTCAGCCTCGCGAGAGACCTCGACGGTTATAAGGCGCCAGCTTTTCAAATCGTTTGCATCCTTCATACGCGTCTGATCAACCCCGAATACCCAGCTCGTCGAGCAGCCGCTCGTCGTCGCGCCAGTGCTCGCGCACTTTCACGAAGAGGCTGAGAAAAACGTGCCGCCCGAGCAGCCGCTCTATGTCGTGCCGCGCGGCGGTGCCTATCTGCTTCAGCCGCTCGCCGCCGCGCCCTATGATGATCGCCCGGTGCGAAGCGCGCTCGACATATATCAGGCAATTTATCCGCGTGATCTCTTCGGCCTCCTCCCACCGCTCGGTCACTACCGCCGTGACGTAAGGAATTTCGTCGCCGGTCGCCTGCAATATCTTTTCGCGAACAAGCTCGGCGGCAAGCACGCGCTCGGGCTGGTCGGTCATCTCGTCTTCGGGATAAAGCATCGGCCCTTCGGGCAGGTTTTCATAAACCTTCCCGACGAGCAATTCGACGGCGTCGCCCTTGAGCGCGGAAATCGGCACCACTTCGGCGAATTCCCGTTCGGCCGTGTACGCGCCGATGAGAGGCAACAGCCGGGACTTATCGGCCATCCGATCGGTCTTGTTAAGCACCAGAATGGCGCGAGTCTCGACGCGCTTGAGCATGTCCAGAACGAAGCGGTCGCCCGACCCCATCGCCTGCGACGCATCGATCATCAGCAGTATCAAGTCAACGGTCGACAGCGCGTCGGCGACTATGGTCATCATCCTTCGGTTGAGCTTATAACCGGGCTTATGAACGCCCGGTGTGTCGAGAAAGACTATCTGCCCTTCAGGGCGCGTGAGCACCCCGCTGATGCGCGTGCGGGTGGTCTGAGGCTTATCCGAGACTATGGCGATCTTTTCGCCGACCACGCGGTTGAGCAGGGTGGACTTGCCCGCGTTCGGGCGTCCGATCAGCGCGACGACTCCTGACTTCTTCATATCTCCCATTAGCTTATCACTCGCCGGTGATCTGGCGCGCGGCGGAGTCCGGGGCCTCTTCTATACGGCGCAGCCGCACCCGGTTTATTCGCTTGCTGTCGGCGTCCACCACTTCGAAATGCAATCCCTTGAACTCAAGCTTCTCGCCCGTTTCGGGCACACGGCCGAGCTCGGTTTATTATCAAACCGGCCACGGTGGTAAAATCGTCGGCCGCGACTTCTTTGTCGTAAAGCAGCTCGACCTTTCTTATCTCGACGCTCCCGTCGACGAGGAAAGAGCCGTCCTCCGACCGGACGATCTCTTCGTCAACTGTTGCCTCGTCTTCATCCTCGAACTCGCCGTGTATCTCTTCGATTATGTCCTCGATGGTGACGAGGCCGGCAACGCCCCCGTACTCGTCTATCACGATGGCGATCTGCATCTTCGCCTTCTGCATCTCTTCTAAAAGCTCGCGCACGGACTTCGTCTCCGGCACGAAGTAGGCCGGGCGCATGCACTCGGTGACCGGCATGTTGATCTTGTCCGACTCGCAGAAGGCGAGCAGGTCGCGCACATAGACGATGCCCTCTATGTTATCCATCTGGCCGCGATAGACGGGAATGCGCGAGTACTTCGATTCTATTATCAGGTTGCGCGCCTCGGCGACCGTGGCCTCGGCTTCGAGCGCCACTATATTGGGCCTCGCCTGCATGACTTCGCTGACTATAGTATCGCTGAACTCAATAATCGACTGTATCAGCTCGCCTTCGCTCTCCTCGATTATGCCTTCTTCCTCGCCCACGTCGATAAACGCCTGTATCTCATCTATGTCCTCTTCGTCCTGTATGGAGGCGGCGCTCACTTCGGGCTCGTCTTTTTTACTCCGTTCAAGCATCCAGTTTACGGGCCTGACAAAGATCGAGAAGAAGCGGTAGAAGAGGCGGAATACGGGGAGCAGCCGCCACAGCATCTCTTCCGGGTGGTTCTGGGCGATGAGCCGGGGGATTAGCTGGCGAAACAGGACGATGACCAGAAAGATGGTGACGAGCGTGATGGCGAGCGTCGCCGACAGGCGTGTTTCGGAAAGCACGAAAGCGATGAGCATCGCTATGGCGGCTATGGAGAGCTGCGTGCCCAGCGTGAGGGTCAGCTCGAAGCGGCGGCGGTTTTCGAGCAGCTCGCGGAAGAAGCGTGCCCGCCGGCGCCCCTCGCGCTCCGAAAGCATGACGCGCAGCGACACCTCGCTGAGCGACTCATACGCGCTTTCGACAATAGAAAGAAAGACCAGCACCAACAGCGCAATGCCGGCCACTGTTAACTCGGTCAACATATCGCTTAGCTCAGGGGCCAGGATTCAGGAGGGGTCAGGAATACCAAACTCATATTGCAAATTTTAGCTCGTTCCGGCCCTGCCCCGCCTCCGGCCGCTGATCCCTGTAAGAAGCCTTCGCCTTAGACGATGCTCAAGGCGATCCATCTCCCCCTGATCTCTTTCGTGGTCATAGCCGCACAGGTGCAGCACGCCGTGAATCAAGAGCTCACTTATCTCGCGCTCAAGCGTATGGCCCATGTCGCCCGCCTGGCGCATGGCCGTGTCAATCGATATGACGATGTCGCCAAGGTACTGGGCCGATTCATCGCCCGCCGGAAAAGAGAGCACGTCAGTGGGCCGGTCTTTCCCTCTGAACTCGCGATTGAGCGCTCGCATTTTCGGGTCGCGCACGAAGGCGACGGTCAGATGCGCGCCTTCCCGCTCTACCGCTTTAATCGTCGCGCCCGCCAGACGGGCGACCGCCTCTTTGTCAACGCGCGCCAGGCGCTGGCGGCTCACCACCTCAATCGCCACTCACGCCCCTCACTTCCGACTTCGCTTCGAGTAGCGGCAACGGGCTCGGCGGCCGGCTGCGCCGGTTTGCCGTCGCCGTTGTGCGCGTCGGAGGCCGGGCCCATCTGCGAGAGCATGCTCGGCCCGCTCGGCCGGTTGAAATCGAAGCCCGGGTACGCAATGCGGTGATGATATATCCCTATAAGCGTCTTTACGTAGCTGTCGGCGACCATCCTCAGCTCGCGCAGCGTGATGTCGCACTCGTCGAGCTGGCCGTCATCTCTTATGCGCGTGATTATCATGTCGATCAGGTTGCGCAGCTTCGTGTGCGTCGGGTCCTGAACAGTGCGCGCGGCGGCCTCGACCGAATCGGCTATCATGATGATGGCCGCTTCCTTAGTCTGAGGCTTCGGGCCGGGGTAGCGGAACTCGTGCTCAAGCGCCGGGTCGTCGCGGTCGCCCATCTGGTTGCGCGCCTTGTAATAGAAGTATTTCATCAGCCCGGTGCCGTGGTGTTGCGGGATGATCGCGATCAATCGCGGAGGGAGCTTGTGCTGGCGCGCGAGTTCTACGCCCTGCTTGACGTGATTGGCGAGCACTATGGAAGACATCTTCGGCGACAACCGGTCATGGCGGTTCTCCATGTACGCCTGGTTTTCTACGAAGTACGTGGGCCTCACGCTCTTGCCTATGTCGTGATAGTAACAGGCCACCCGGGCAAAGAGCGCGTCCGCCCCTATGCTCTCGGCCGCCGCCGACGCAAGCTGCCCCACCATAATCGAGTGATGATAAGTTCCGGGCGCGCGCTCGGCCAGTTGCTTGAGCAGCGGCAGGTTCAGATTCGACAGTTCAAGCAGTTTGATCGACGTCGTTATCTCGAACATCCATTCGAACAGCGGCAAGAAGATCGACGCCACCATCGCCGCGAGCATCCCGCCCGCCGCCGCGCAGAACACGTCAAAAAGTATGATGAGCGGTTTCGCCTCGTTAGCGCCCAGAAAATCTAGCGCGAGCGCGGACGCCGCGTTAATCGCGCCGATCCACAGCCCCGCCCGCACGAGCGCCGTTCGGTCGCGGCAGTGCTGAAGGTGATAGATGGCCCCCGCGCTCGACATCAGCGTGTAAGCCGCGAGATAGACATTATCCGAAAAGACCCCGACGAATACCGTGAGCAGCGCCGAAAATATGAACGCCGCGTGCGCGTCCGTCAGGATCGTGATCAGCGCCGCGCCGACCGCCAGCGGCGCCAGGTACTGGTAGCTCACTTGAGAGTTGAACGGCTCGCGCGTAGCCCAGAGGCTCATGGCCGATGCGAACATGAAAAAGAGCCGCATCAGCCCGAGGTTGATGATGAAGCAAGCTATCTGTAAAAGGAAGTGGCGTCGCACGCGCAGGTGCTTGCGCTGGTGGCGCGAAAGGTACTGCCAGAGCACGAGCATCATCAAGGTGACGACGACCAGGGTCCCGGCAAACTCGATGGCGCGCTGGGTTATGGGGCGGTGGAGGGCCGCCTCCGAAAGCGCCGCCGCTTTGATAGGGGTGACGGTCTCGCCCGTTCGGACTATCGGCTCCCCTTTGTTGAAAGGCACGACGACCGCGTTGACCGATTCGCGCCTCTCCTGGCGACGGGCCTCTGTTTCGGCCGCGTTGTAGTTAAGGTTCGGGGTCACAAGCCAGGCCAGCACCTCGCCCAGCAACCGCCGCGCGCTCGCGTCGTAGCCGCCCCACTCCATCCGCTCGGAGCGGAGCGCCGCGCTCGCGCTTATCTCGTCGCGAACCGAGCTGAGGTCATTGACTATAGTCTCGTACCCGGTTTCGGTATTGCGGTACTGTATGGAGCTTGCCCCGAGCTCTCGCAACTGGCTGCGGCTCCCGACAATCGGCGTCATCATGACCGATTCGAGATGGCCGATCATAAGCTTCTCAAGCTCGGAGTCGAACCGGGTCCCCACCAGCGCGGCGAGCTGCTCTTCGGTCAACAGTATGTAGGTGCGTTCTTCTATCAGCCGTCGCAAATCTTCGGACGCCAACGCGGCCCCGGACTCAGTGGCCTTGCTCATGCTCTCGCGACCGACCTCGAATATCCTCTTTATTACCTGTATGGCTTCGCGGGCGCGCCCAGGATCGAAGTTAAAGATGGGGAGTTCGGACGCGGCCGCCTGCTCCTGCAAATGGCGCGTGGTGGTCTCGTCTATGACCTTGAGGTCCCGCGGCGCGTCGATGCTGATGGTAGCGACTGAGCCCGGCGCGGGCGGCTCGACCTGCGCCCGCTGGTAATTCCGCATGAGTAGCAGCGACAGCAGGACAATGATAAGCACGCCGATGCTCGCGTCGATCACGGACTGCTCGGACAGGCTCGAAAAGAACTTCTTGAAATCATCGAGCCGGCCGGCCTGGGCGCGCGCGCGCGTTTTTTGGGCTAGCTTACTCGCCATAATAAAATGAAAACCGGATTGTAAACGATAGACGATGAACCATCGAAAGACGCGTCTCCCCGAATCGCCCTTCTTCGTTCATCATCTATAGCTTGCTTTCGAACTTCGTCTTGGTGTGCCTGTCATACGCCTGCACGATCATCTGGACAAGCTTGTGGCGCACGACATCCTTTTCGTTGAAGTAAATGAAGTCGATCCCCTCAATGCCTTTGAGCACGCCCTGCGCCTCGACGAGCCCGCTCCTGCGCCCGGCCGGCAAATCTATCTGCGTCAGGTCGCCGGTTATGACCGCCTGCGACCCGAAACCCGATGCGCGTCAGAAACATCTTCATCTGCTCGCTCGTCGTATTCTGCGCCTCGTCGAGTATGATGAACGCATCTGCAAGCGTTCTTCCTCTCATAAAGGCGAGCGGCGCGACTTCGATGACGCGCTTTTCGAGCAGCTTCGTCACCTTCTCGTAGTCGACCAGGTCGAACAGCGCGTCGTAAAGCGGCCGCAGGTACGGGTCAACTTTGTCCTGAAGATCGCCCGGCAAAAAGCCCAGTTTCTCGCCCGCTTCGACGGCCGGCCGCGCCAGTATTATCCTGTTGACGCGCTTTTGAAACAGCGCCTCGACCGCCTTCGCCACTCCGAGATATGTATTATGATTGACGAATCCATTCGCGACGAATGAATGCGTCTTCGGAACCGTCAGGTCATAGACCTGCGCGCGCGATGGCTCTATGGAAACAATCTCGGCAAATAAAAACCGATAGTCCAGCAAGTCGCGCATCTGATTCAGGGCCTCGCCGCTCGCGCCGCGACTCTCAAGAATGCCGATAAACTGTTCGAGCTTTGAATAGCTGGGCCTGCGTTGCTGCCTGCGATAATCACCAAAAAGCTGATGCTCAAAGCGAGGGAAGCTGGCAGAATGCACGGCAGCGCTGAGCACTGAGCCGATATGCGGCACGACATCAATGTTGGTATTTGGCTGCCTGACCTGGCGCAATGCGCGCTTTCTTTCCAGGTCAAAACCTACCAACCGGTGAAATCTCTCCGCCTCGACCCCGGCCATAGTCAATTGATGACAGATGCGCGGCTCGCCTTTGTAGCGTTTGCGCCTTACTGTCTTCGACGCAACGACACCGAAGTTCAACAAGATTATTTGAACCTGGCGGATGAGTTGCTCAGAAACGGAGGAGAGCGATACCTCTCCGTCGCGCTTTGCGACAGTGCCGTCCGTATCGAACAGTCCGCGCAAGAAAGCGGCTACGATCTTTTCTGGCGCTGCGAGTATTGAATGGGGTATATGCTTCAGGCGCGCGCCGGCAGCAGGCATACCGAGATGCTGTAGCAACTGGTAAAGCTGCGCGCTTGCAATTATGTAATCGTATGGGCGTCCACCGCCGTTGCGAAATACGCGCAGACCGAGTCTCGCGGCAATCGCGTAGAAAGCTTCGACAATGGACGCATCAGCGGACGAAAGTATCACTCTGTTGCGAGCGGTCAGGCAGCCGTCGCCAGTGAGCAAGCCCATGAAATAGGCGAACTCTTCATCCAGCCGTTCCAATTTCACCGGCTTTGACGAACAATCGCTTGTGCCATTAGGTTGATACTCAAATTCAACCGTGGTGCGTTCGCCAAAGAAGCGTTGCCCGCGCTGCAAAGAGAGCGTATCGCCGATACGCAAGACATCTGCGCGATACCAGTCGAGCGAGCCATCCTCGGCCAGCACCAGTAGCGGGTGCTCCGGCGTTACCTCAATTGAAAAGCCCAGCCGAGTCGTGATGCGCAACGTGTCGGTCTCGCCGCCATTGTAAACGTGCGAAGCTGGCTCAACGCCATCAACGCCATGGATGATGACATCCATTGGCAATTGCTCGCCTGGATGAGAATCATTTCCAAGCGCGGCAATCGGGATCATTCCACCGTCGGTCAGAACAAGGGAATCGCCCGCTATGCACTTGCCGGTACCCGCGACTCCTATACCGAATACTATGTCGTATTTGTCTATGGCTTCGAGGTAGCGCCGCTGGTTAGGCGAGCGGGCGGTCACCTGTTTCTTGCCCGCGGGGTTGAGGCGCGTCTTTGTAAAGTAATCGCGCAGCGTGTAGGCGCGGTCTTCGGCTATCTGCTTGAAAGCCGACTTGAGCTCGTCGTTCGACATCTGCCGGCCTTCTTCGAAGAGCGCGGCGTAGTCACGCAAGATCGTTTCGACAAGCTCGACGTCGCCTTCTTCGCCCTCGATTATAAGTTCGTTGCCGCGGAGATTGACGTTTATGCCGAGCAGACTTTCCAGATACTTGATGTTTTCGTCGTAGGGGCCGAACAAAGCCCTCACGCCTTCTTCGGGGATATTTACTTTCTTGAGGACGGCCGATTTATCTCCCATACAAAAAAAGCGCTCGGCCACATCTCAGGCTCTCAAGCGCGGATAGTTCCACTCTCCGATTAAAACTTTCGGACCGCATAAATTACTGGCCGGTCATTGCAGATCATAGTCAAACGCTACTACAGTTGAAGCGTCAAATCAAGCTTCACACATGCCGCGAATTTTGCGGACACCGCGAGTACCAAAACGAGACTATAGAGACACGTAATTGCTCAATTTAGCCATTGCAAGCAAATTGCAATCTATTCTTTTAGGGAGTCGTCATCATAATTAAATCGGAGGTGAGAAGTGGGTTTTGCGAGCTTGCTATCGGAAAAGAAAAACAGATTATTAATCGCCGGCGGGGTGCTTGTCATACTTTCATCCGTGGCTTTGATGAACCTCGAATCGCCGCCGCGGCGGACCAGCTCAAGCGATGCGGCATTAATAACACGATTGAGCAACCCGGAATCGGCTCCGGCAGCCGGTTTGACGCCACCGGCTAGCGTGACGCCACCGGCCGGCTTGACGCCAGCTACCGCGCCGTCGCCGAGAGATTTAGAGCTGAGCCTTACGGCCAGCGGCCTCATCATACCGGTCGCCGGCATAAGCGCCGAGAAGCTCGTCGATAATTATTCCGCGTCGCGTTCGGAAGGGCGCAGCCACAACGCCATCGACATAATGGCCCCGCAGGGCACGCCGGTGGTCGCCGCAACGGATGGGACGGTCGTAAAAATGCGCGATAGTAATAAAGGCGGCATCACGCTTTATCAGCTCGACGCCGCCGGCCAGTTCGTTTATTACTACGCGCATCTGATGAGCTACGCCGCCGGCATCACCGAAGGCAAGCAGGTCAAGCGCGGCGAAGTGATAGGTTACGTGGGCGACACCGGCAACGCGACCCCCGGCTCTTACCATTTGCACTTCGGCATATCAAAGCCCGACTCGCCGGGCAAATGGTACGGCGGCACTCCGGTAAATCCCTTCCCCGTGCTCACCGGGCGATGACGCTTTGCATCTCAAGTCTGAGACATCAAACCCCATGCCCGCCGACTAACGGCCTTCGCCGTTTTTCGGCTTCTTCTTGGCTCCCTTTTCTTTCGTGGCAACTTGCGATTGACCGGTGAGCGGCTCATTCTTCCCGGCCGCAAGCGCCTTGCCCGCGTTCAAGTCGGCCAGGCTCAAGACAAACTTCTGGGTCGGGGTCGCGCGGTCGAGCATCTGCTTGAGCGTCTGGTCATCAGGCAACGCGCTCACGCCGCTCGATTGAAGCTCCGCGCGCAGACTCTCGACCGTGTTGGTGTTCCGGCCGTACACGTCCGGGTATATATTCAGCACGCCCCCCTCGACCACCTGCGTGTCGTAGTTGATGTTGACGATCAGCGGGGTTTCGAGCTTCGCGACCAGCCGGTCTTTATTGTTTTTCGCCTCTTCGATCTTGTCGCGTGACACCGGCCACCCGCGCGCCGCCACTATCTTTTCGGCGAGGTCGTAAAGGTCTTCCTTTATCATCCTCACGCACCCGTGCGACACGAGCCGGCCGAGGTCGCGAGGGCTCGCGGCCTGGTGAATCAAGAACCCTTCGCCCAGCGGTATCTTCACCTTGCCGAGCGGATTGCGCGGGTCGTCGGCCGGTATCTGCTCGCCCGGCTCGACCTTGTATTTATAGTCCTCTATCCACTCGCTGTCGGGCGGGACCCAGTCGGGGTTCCATATGACCTGCGTCGCTTTGCGCATGCCGATGACGAGCGGGAAATCTTTTCGGCCCACGCCGATCTGATATGTCTTTACCTCTTTATTATTCTGCCAGAGCGTGAGCCTGAAGGCGGGAACGTTAACGGTTATCTTTATGTCGGGCTGCTTGTCGACAAACTCGACCTTCTCGATCTTGCCCCCGGTGAATTTATCCGACCGTTCCGATTCGTCTCCGTGAACGGCGTTTTCCGCCATGTCGGCCGCGCCCGCGTTGATTGCGTCTTCAGCCGCGAGCTGCATCGGCTTCGTCTCTTTTTTGGTCCCGTCCGGGTACGAAACTTCCGCCCAGATGTCACCCGCGAAATCGGCGACCGTCTTGACCTGCGCCGTGAACTTGCCTGCCGCCTTGTCGGCGGGCGCGTCGATCTTCTTGAGCACGACTATGCGCTCGGAGGCGACGACCGGGCGATAGAATAAGCGCGCCGATTGCGCGCCGGGCGCGCTTACGGTCAGGGTCACGGCATCGCCCTTCGCCACTTTCCATTCGCCTTCGCCCTGATTTACGGGGTTGGCTTCGATGACCGGCTCCGTTGCACTTGGGGCATTCTGAGCGGCCGGCTGACCGGGCTGACCGGCCGGCTTTTCGCACGCCGCGAGCATAACTGCCGCCGCCAGCATGAATAATAACGCGATCTGTTTTCTTATATGAATCAATGCCACTTAAGTATCCTCCTGTCGCTGGTGGGCTGGTGCGGCGCACCAAGCCCGAGAAACTATTAATACAAGTTAAAGACCATAGCTTTAACCCGGAATCTGCTTGAGTCGGGGAGAGTTATAAACCGGCGCGGCGCGGCTAATGAATTACATCGGTACGCGCCGGCGTTTGTTCTGATACAATCCTGGCCGCCGGAGCTGTCATATTAAGGGGGACCGATTGATGGATCGGCTGTCTGCTATCACCGATGCGGCGCGCAAGCGAAACGAGGAGGCTCTTAAGAATCAGCGCGAGCGTATTATAGAGCTTGAGCCGAAATACCTCGTTCAGATGGCGCACCTCACGGTGCCCGCCACGGTTTGGAAATACATAGAAGGCGCGGTCACCCGCTCTGAAGCGAGCCTCGTCATGCTAGACCTGGAAGACTCGATACCGCGCGACAATGACGAGTTGCTCGAACAGGGCCGCTCGAACGTCGTCAGGGCTTTTAATGAATTGGACTGGGGGCGGCGACTCAGGTTCTTCCGCCCGCGCGGTCTCGAGCTTGATCCGGGCCACGAAGATATAGCCTTTATAATCGCGGGCGCGGCAGGAAAGCTCGACGGGTTTGTTTATCCGAAAATCGAAAGCGCGGATGAGGTCCGCTCCATAGACGCGACGCTCTCCGCGCTCGAAAGTAGCCTCGGGCTTGAGCCGGGGAGCATCCGGCTCGAAGTATTGATCGAGTCCGTCGCGGCCGAAGAGCATGTCTTCGAGATAGCCGCCGCCTCGCCCAGGCTCGTGGGACTCATCCTCGGCTCGTATGACTACTGGGCAAGCCTCGGCAATCCGGCGTCCGCCTACAGGCCGGACCACCCGCTGATAAACCACGCGCGCTCGCGGATAGTAAAGGCCGCGGCGTCGGTCGGGGTGCCCGCGATTGCGGAGATGACTACGAACTACCCCACGCGCGATAAGACGGACGAGGAGCGCCGCGCGGCCATAGAAGAGTTCCTCACTGATGCCCGCCTCGCGCGTGATTTCGGTTTCGCCGGCAAGTGGACGGGCATACCCGACCAGACGAAGCTTGCCGTCGAGGTATTTCAGGTAAGCGACGGCGAGATCGAGCGAGCCGTCGAAGCCGTGCGGCTCTTTTTAGAGGCGGAGTCGGCGGGGCGAGGCGCGACTATGATCGCGGGGCGCATGGCGGATCGGGCCACGGACCGCGTGAACCGGTCCACACTAAAAATAGCCTACGCGCTTGGGCGGCTCTCGCCGGAGGTGGCGGCGGAGTTACGCATAATCTAAACGCGCGGCATTCGGAGCGGAAAGACTATGAGCGAAAATGAAAGGCGCGTGAATCCCTTGGAGCCGAGGTACGGCAGGCTGCTCGATGATTTCACGGTGGGCGACGTTTACAACCACCCGTGGGAAGTAACGATTGACGAAGGGATGATGGCCGTCTTCGCCGCGTCGATGCTCGACCCTAACCCGCTTTATTCGAGCCGCCGCTACGCGCGCGAGACGGGGTTGCGTGACAGGTGCGTTCATCCGCTGCTGCTGATGAATCTCGCCTTGAGCTTTTCGGTCCACGACGTGTCCGAACAAACAATCGCCCACCTCGCATATATAAACATGCGCTTCCCGAACATCGTCTATCCGGGCGACACGCTTTGCGCGTCAAGCGAAGTGCTGGGCGTGCGCAGGTCGCAGTCGAAGGCGGACCGCGGCATCGTCCACGTCAAGACAAAGGGCGTAAACCAGGACGGCGCGACTGTAGTCGAGTTCGAGCGTAAGGCTTTAATGCCCGTGGGAAACCTCGAAGACCGCGCGCACCCGTCGCAGGCCACGGAGACCGGCGCGGCCCCCACGACGGGCCGCAATACGGGCGAGCTGAACCTCGGCCAGGGCCAGACGATTCCGCGCGAGATTGCATTACATACAAAAATCCCGCGATGGCCGGGGCGGCCGCGCGGCCTCTATGAAGATTTTCACGAAGGCGATGTCATACTGCACAACACGGGTCGAACGATAGGCGAGAGCGAGCACATGCTGCTCGCGATTCTTTCGCGCAACTCGCACCCCCTGCATATCGACGAAACTTATTCGCGCGAGCGCGGCTTCGCCCGCACGCGAGTGGTCGAGGGCGGGCTGGTCTTCTGGTGGGTGGCGTCTCTTGCGAGCCGGGACACGACGGCAAACGCGCTCTGGCAGATGCACTATGACCGGGGGAGCCACCCCGCCCCGGTGCTCGCCGGCGATACGCTTTATGCCGCGTCGCGGGTGATAGAGAAGCGCGATTACAACGAGCTTTCAGGCGTGATCAGGTTTAACCTGGTCGGCGTGAAGAATGAAAGGCCCGCCCGCATTATTGATAAAGGGGCGGACCTGTTCAAAGACGCGTTCGAGCAGAAGGTCTTCGAGATAGAGCGCGCGGTGCTCTTGCCGAAACGCTCGGCCATCATACGTTAGCCTTAAAAAACGGCTCGCCGGCGGCCTCTTACTTATTTGCGACTTCAGCGCCGGACAGAAACTTCATGACCGCGGCGTTGAACTCCGCGGCCTTTTCTATCTGAGGCACGTGCCCGCATTTTTCAAACACGATAAGCTGCGAGCCCGGAATCTCTTTCTTGAACCGTTCGGCCATCCACATCGGCGTCAACAGATCTTCGCGCCCCCAAATTATGAGCGTCGGCGGCTTGAGCCGCGCGAGCTTGCCGTCGAGCACGTCCTGGCCTCGTGTTATGGAGTCGAGGAAGCGCTGGACGGTGTAGCCGTCGTTGGTAGTCACCCTGCGCGTGAGCATCATCGCCGCCGCGGCGTCGCTGGCAAAGAGCTGCTTGTTATAAAAGACCATCGAAAGAATCTCTTTGGCCTCCGCCAGCGTCGAAGGGTTGAGCAGGCTGGCGACGCGAGGGTCGAACTCTTTAGGCACGGCAAACCCGGCGGCGTCGACAAGCACAATTCGCTCGACCTTTTCGGGATGGGCCAGCGCGAAAGCCGCCGCGGTAAACCCTCCAAGAGAGTTGCCCACAAGCGAGGCGCGGCTTATTCCGAGCGCCTTATAAAACCCGTCGAGAAAATCGACGAGCGTGGCGACGCGGTAATTGATAAGCGGCTTGTCCGAGCGGCCGAACCCGATCTGGTCGGGCACTATGACGCGGTACTTTTGCGAGAGCGGGGCGATTGTGGGGCCCCAGTTCGACGTGTCCCCGCCGAGCCCGTGAAGCAGTATTACGACGGGCCCGCTCCCCGCTTCGAGGTAATGAATTTTCGCGCCGAATACGGTCACGAATTTACCCGTCGCGCTCGCGGCCTGCTGCGCCGATGCGGCCCCTTCCTGCGACAGAGCGGGCAAGGGCGCGATAAGGATTAAAAGCAAACCGAGCGCAACGGGTAGCATGCCGAGTCGAGATAGAGCGGTTCCTGGTGTTCGCATCGATCACCTCTCCGGAGAGATTTTATTCAGACCCTGACCTTCTCAAGCGGTTCGCCAGACTTGCACAGGGGGCAGCTTTCGGGCGAATCGAATTGCGTTTCGACGTTGAGCAGCGAGTAATAAGGCACATCTCCGAGTTCCAGATGTGCGTCCTTGAAATGGACCAGCGAGCCGACGGCCACGACCTCGGCGCCGGCCTGGCGTATCAGGTCGACCATCTGGGTCACGACTTTGCCGGATCGCACAATGTCGTCGACGAGTATGCACTTGATCCCGCGGGCATCCAGATACTGCCGGAAGTTATAGCGGCCGTTTTCTTTCTCGGCCCAGAAAATCTGATCGGCGTTGAGCGCCTCGCGTATGCCGAAGGCGACGGGTATGCCGCCGGCCGACGGCGCTACGACGGCGCAGTCCGGGAGGGCGGCAAGTACCTCGGGCTCGCGGCGCAGCATGCGCGACAGCGCTACATTGAGCACGCGCGCGTTGCCGTGATAGCGCATGGCCAGCGGCATCTGAAAGTAGTGCGCCGAGTGCATTCCGTTGGGGAACTCGAAGTGGCCTTCGCGAAGCGCGCCGGTCTCTTTTAAAAGATCACACACCTGGTCGTGCGTGGGGATTAGTGCTGGTTTAGGGACTAAAGTCATGAATCCTCCGTCTGTGTGCTTGCTGCCGGAACTGGCGAGTTGTTAAAGCATCGATGACAGCAGAGGATTATAGGAAGGGCTGATCTAAAAGGCAAACAATTCAACGGGCGGCAGCCGGCGAGCAGTGAAATCGCCTATCATATACGCGATTTCACTGCTCGCCGTTATCTCACAAGTCTTCGACCCGCAGTTTTGTGTCTGCATTCTGCCAGGCGCGGGTGAACTCGCGCTCGACCAGTCGGGCCGCCGCAGTTTTGCCCTGCCGCTTCAAGCTCTCGTGAAGGCCGAACAGGGCGCGGCCGTTGCGCGGGTGTATTTCAAGCTCGGCGCGCAGCACTCGCTCGGCTTGCGCGTAATCGCCGCTTAAAATCAATGCCCCGCCGAGCGATTCGCGTACCGGCAGGTCCCAGTCGCGCGGCTCGTTATAGCTCAGAGAGTCTTCCGCTTCGACTCCTTTAGTAAGCATCTCGAAGGCCGTCTTCTTATCGCCGCGCGCGAGCGCGATCTTGCCCGCGAGCAGAAACTCCGCGACCTTCAGCACGCCGCGGGCGGTGCTGTTGCCCATGGGAGCGTCAGCAGGAACGGCCGCCGCCTCTTCGAGCAACCGCTTCATCTCCTCGTCGGCTCGCTTGACCTGGCCAGTTCCGGCCATCGCCATCCCGCGCGCGAAGCGCCAGAGCGCCCTGGTTATCCTCATCTCGCGGTCAGGTTCCTCGATCTTCAATACCTCATCCCACCGCCGAAATCGGACCAGCGTTAGCGTGGCGTACGGCGCGAACATCTCGAGCATCGGCATCGCTTTCAGGTGCGGCTTGACGTTGGCCTCAAGCTCCCGCGCCGCTTTTATCGCTTCCGCGTAGCGGCCGTTTATACCGTTGGCCGAGGCGAGGAAGTGTATGTTGTGGTTGTAATACATCATTGGATAGACGCCCTGCACACCGGTCTTATCGATGTAGGCGCGGTCGGCAACAATCGCCTCGGCATTGCTCTTAGCCGCGGCGTCGTAATCGCCCGTGCGGATGTATATATGTGAAGGCATGTGGACCAGGTGTCCGGCCGCCGGGGCGAGCCGCTCGAGCCGCGCGGCGCTCGGCAAGCCCCGTTCGGGGTTGGGCGATGCCTCGATTGCGTGAATGTAATAATGGTTTGCGCCCGTGTGCTCGGGGTTGCGTTTGATGACGCCTTCAAGCACGGCAATAATCTCAAGCGTCCCCTCGGCCGGCTTACCGTCCGCCCCCCAGAGTCTCCACGGGCGGAGGTTCATCATGCTTTCCGCATAAAGTGTCGCGGCATCCAGGTCGTCCGGGTAGCGCGCGACTAATTCCGCCATCGCGCTCTTATAATCGGCCGCCAGCTTTTGCGCGTCAGCCTGCTCGTCGCCGGCATACCTTTTTGAGAGCGCCTCGATGTAGGCCCGCTCGTGTTCGGACGCGTTGGCGGAAAGCTCGATAGCCTTTCGCACGGCCGCGTAAGCCGCCTTCCGTTGCTGCGGGTCGGCCTGCAGGTTGTAATTAGACCCGAGCGAGAGCGCGATGCCCCAGTAGGCCATGGCAAGCTTCGGGTCGAGGTCGGCGGCGCGTTTGAAAGAGCGGCCGGCTTCGTCATGATTGAACGCATACATGAAAGCCAGCCCCTGGTCGAAGAAGCGCTGCGCCTCGCCGTTGGCGGTCGAAACTTTAAGGTGAATCTCGCCCAGCCCCGGCATCAGCGTGGCCGATTTTTCGCCCTCCGGGGCGTGATGATGCTGACCGGAAGCAGTGACAGTTATGAACAGCACGAACAGAAGCACCAGATACTTCATATAAATCCTCCTATGCAGATTCGCCGTTTTGACGCGGGTTGCCGGCGGTGAGTGCATCAGCCCCGCGTCTTAAACAATTCAAAACGGAGGCAGCCCTATTTTAGTTTATAAATATCCGGCCTTCACTCCTTTAGAAAATAAATTTCACAGGCCCGACAAGCCTCGTGCGGTTGCGCTCTTAATTATCATGTATTTTTCTTCCCTCTCGGCCCTCTGCCCTGTTGTGGGCGCGTATTAGACGCCTCATCGGGCAGATACTGGTAAGCCTCGACAGTCCGTTTGCCCGAGGGCCGGACGGCAGGCCGCTGATAGACAGGCTCGGCAGCGACAACCTTGCGCCGCTGGTGGTCGGGGGACAGATTAACCCGGCTTAGCGGCAAATAATATCCAGGTGATAAAGGGGACGCACGGCAAGACATCGCACCTGTCGGCTGCTGACCTCAATGCGCTCATCCTCTATCTGAAGTCGCTCGAATAGGCGGGCGCTTCACTCCGGGCTTTGCAGAAAAAGTGTGACAGAAGGTCTGAAGTCTGTAGCCCCGTAGGGGCGAGATGTTTATAGGAACCGCCGCAGATTAGCCCTGAGCTCCGTCAGGAGCGGGATGTTCACATTTCGCCCCTGCGGGGCTCCGGCTGTTTATGCAGTTCTTCTATAAATATCTCGTCCCTACGGGACTCTCACCCTTACTATTCTTGTGCAATGCCGCGACTCAGGCTAAGGCGTTCTCGAATGCGCCTTCATCAAGTCAATCGCCTTGTCGGCAAGCTTGAACAGGTGCGGGTGCGCGGCGTTTCCATTAGTCAGTATCGCAAAGCCGAACTTCTTATCGCGGTTGCCGAGCAGAAAGGCCGTGTAGCCGGGCACGCTGCCGCTATGGGCGAAATAGCGGTCGCCGTCGCGCTGCTGCACCCACCAGGTGAGGCCAAATCCCGCTTCCGCGTTTCCCCACCTGCCCTGGATCGGCCCTTTGAATTTATCGTGCTGCCGCCTGTACATCTCGTTGAGCGTCTCGGGCTTGATAACCTGTTTGCCTTTATACGCGCCCTCGTTGAGACTCATAATCAGCCAGTTGGCCTGATTGAGCACCGTCCCATATACGATCCCGGCCGGCCAGACCGCGGCCTTCAGCCTGGCGGCGGGCGTGTAGCCCTTCTCAGGGTCGTGCACGTACGGGACCGAGAGCCGCTCCTCCATATCGGTTCGCGGCAGAAAATCGGTGCTGGTCATCTCGAGCGGCTTAAAAATATTGTCGCGAACGTATTGCTTGAAAGGCACGCCCGAAAGTTTCTCGACCAGATAGCCGACGAGCGAGTAGGCCATGTTTGAATAGACTTCCTTATCCATCGTCCTGGCCGAGAGCTTGAGCGATCTCTTCAAGTAGTCGGCGAGCGGGGGCGGCGCGGCATCCTCCCAGACCGCTACCGGCCCGAAGTCGGCCGGCAACCCCGATACATGCGTGAGCAGGTGCCGGAACGTGACCGGGTTCGAGGAATCTTCCCCCTGAATCTTGAACTCCGAGAGGTGATCGCTCACGCGGTCGTCGAGCTTGAATTTTCCCCGCTCCATCAATTGAAGCAGGGCGACCGACGACATGGTCTTTGAAGGTGGAGCCTATAAGATAGACCGTATCGGTCGTCGCGGGCGTGCGCGCCCAGAGGTTCGAGTAGCCGTAAGCGCCGGTCCAGATTACGCGGTCGCCTGCGACAAGGGCAACCGCCGCCGACGGGATGCGCCCTTCCATAAGCGCCCGCTTTATCTCCGGCTCAAGCTCGGCGGCGAGCTTTTCCAGGTCGAAGACGGGGACGGGCGCCTGCGCGGCAAACGGGGCCGGCGCGGCGGCCAGAATGAATGCCGCGGCGAGCGCGACTAAGAATGCGGGGATCGGAAATCTTTTTTGACTCTTTATCATCGAGTTAACCCCTAATAACGGCCGCTATTTTCGGGCAAGGATACAATTGCTCGCTCGCCCGGCGCAAGCTCGCCTGTGGGTGCTTAAACTATTTCTCGCGCCCACGCAAAAAAGTTGCAGCAGGTGAAACGTTTTTTCCGTCAAGTCATACTGAAGGGGAAGGAAGTTATTTTCACAGCGGATGTGATAGCTAGACATTAGCAAATCCGCTTTTATATACGGCGGTCCCTTCCGCTCAAGCAAAGAGCCGCCGATTTTGGCCGGTTCCTTCCTTGGCCGGCCATCTGTTCCTGCGTGCGGAGATCATCCCCTCCCCGCACCAGGTATTGAGCCTCAACCCTGCCTAAAAGCGACTTTCGCCTGAGAGTCGTGAGGCTCAAAATTAGGGCGCGGGGACGGAGGAGGTTTCCGCGCCCTACTTCCCCTTTTCAACCCGGCGCCGCGGTAAAACTTATCCACGATCAAGAATCCAATCTTTCGATCAGCCCCGTATAGGTCAATGGCTCAGGCAGAAGCGGGGGGCATCGGGCCGACCAGCCGTCCGGCCGCCGCTGCTCTCCTCTTCTGGCTCGGGCCAGGAAAATCAAGTCGCGGCCGGCCATGTTTTAACTGCTTGCCGTTCTTGCAAACAATCAGAATCGAGGAGGATCATCGTGAAGAAGAAGGCTCTCCATTACTGTGCCCTCGGGCTTATGGCGGCGATCTCTTTCGTCGCGGTAAGCGGTCAGGCCGCGGGCCAGGGCAAAGATTCCCTTTACAAGAGGCTCGGCGGGTACGATGCCATCGCCATGGTGACGGATGATTTTATAGGCCGTCTGGCGACCGACAAGCAGCTCAGTAAATTCTTTGTCGGACTGAGCGACGACTCTAAGAAGAAGGTTCGCCAGCATGTCATAGATCAGTTGTGCCAGGCGACGGGCGGCCCCTGCATCTATATGGGCCGCGACATGAAGACTTCGCATCGCGGGCTCGGCATAAGCGAGGACGACTGGAACGTAGCCGTCAAGCACCTTGTCGGCACGCTCAACAAGTTCAAGGTGCCCGAGGCCGAGCAGAAAGAGCTGGCCGGGGCGCTGATGGGGCTCAAAGGCGACATCGTCGAAAATTAGCAACGCCCGCGCGCTAAAGTCGTGGGCTTATCTAAATTGAAGATCAAAGATAAAACAGATTAAGGAGAATAGACCGATGAGTGAACAGGAGAACATAAGACTGGTCAAGCTGGCATACGACACATTCAAGAGTGGAGACATTGCGTCGCTGCTAAATCTCTTTTCCGATGACATAAAATGGGACCAGCCCGCAGTTGAAAACGTCCCGTTCTTCAAGAGCCGCAGAGGCCGCGAGGAGGTGGCGGAGTTTTTCGCGCTGCTTGCGGAGAATCAGGAAAGCATAGAGTTTGAGCCGCGGCAGTTCGTAGCTACGGGCGATGTGGTAATCGCGCTCGGCCGCTACACCTGGCGCGTGATACCGACCGGCCGCCAGTGGCAAGCCGACTGGGCCCAGGCATTCACAATTCGCGACGGCAAAATAGCGAGCTTCAAGGAATTCACCGACACCGGCGCTATGGCCGCCGCATATCAAAAGGCGGCAAGCGCCTGATCTTTCCGGCCGGGAGCGGCGCGCCGCGAAAAGCTCTCTCCAACGCGGCGCGCCACCCGGCCAAAACCTACTTTGCGGGAAGCTTTAGTTCGGCCACCAGCGGCAGGTGGTCAGATGCGACCAGCGCCGTCCGCGACTTGTGCAGCGACATGGACAATAGCTCAAGCGTGTGTTCGTAGTATATGTGGTCGAGATGAAGGAAAGGCAGCACGCCCGGATATGTTTTCGCGCGCGGCAGGTGCAGTTTCACGTCCGCGCTCTTGAGGTGCCAGGCCAGCAGCCGGCTGGCGAGCCCGCGGGTCCATTCGTTGAAATCGCCCAGCAGTATCCTCGGCCCCCGAAGCTCCTCGTTATTTAGTATGCGCGAATCGATGAGCCGTCGCCCCTGGTGGCGGCGCTCCAGGAATGCCGTGCCGAGGTGGACGTTGAAGACGTGCATCAACACGACTCCCTCCAGCTCGACGTCCGCTCTCAGACATCCGCGCTGCTCCCTGCCGCGCACGCTGATGTCGTAATTCTCGGTGGTCCGCAGCGGAAAACGGCTGAGCAGCACGTTGCCATAGGTCCCGCCTTTGAGCACGCGGGTGCCGCCGACATAGTAATGCATGCCGAGGCGGTCGGCGATATAGCGCGCCTGGTCATGCTCGGGCGTGTGATTGGGGACGCTCAAGACTTCCTGTAGGGCGATTATATCGGCGTCAATTTCGCGAAGGACCTTTACAATGCGCTCGGGTCGCACGCGGCGATCAAGCCCTCGACATTTGTGAACGTTGTAAGTCGCTACCCTTACTCGCATACCAAATATGATATTTGGCGGCTCTCTGTTATGTCACGTGCAAAATAAGGCATGCGCGAAGAGACTGAGGTTGGCTACGGCGGGAGGCGCGACACGAATTTAAAATTGGTACGCCCGGCAGGACTCGAACCTGCGACCCTCTGCTTAGCTTACCAGCTACGGGTTTCCCCGCCGCCCGAAGGCGTTTGTGGTCTGGACTATATCTTCACCATTCCAGGTGCGATGCGTGTAGTCTCTACGGCGCCCCGGTGTAATCACCCTTGTCCTTTTACGGTGTGACACCAGGTTCCCTCGGTGTTGCCATGCCTGTTGGTTTAGGTTTCACCGATACAGCACCGTCCACTCTAGAGGTTATTATTCCCTGTAGAGGCTCCTATTGAAGGCAGATGCTCTATCCTCTGAGCTACGGGCGCACATAATCGACACATGAATAGAAGGCAAAAGCGCCCTGCCAATCACGTATCAGTTCAAAGAATCGGGGTTGAGAAGTTCGCCCCCGGCCACTCGGTCTTAAATGAGAGGGTTGCCACTGCATGGTGTGCAACCTGACGCCAAATATTAACATCTATTGCGAGCCGCGGCCAACGGCGAGTGAGTCGACTGACAACAAATCAGATACTTGAAAAGGCAGATTTACAATTCTGCCCTCAAAATGTACTTTAGTATCTGACCAGTTAAGAGAAGGACGGACATATGCTGAAAGTTTGAACCCGCTTTTTGCGATGCGCGCAAGTTTTGCGGCGATTAATTTAAGCTCGCAGCCTCGCTTCCCCTCCTTTTCGGAGCCAGGTGTCGCTCCGAGCCTAAAGCAAACCATAAAATAACTGACCACGCTGACGCTCTTCGCGGTATGGCTCTGCGAAGCCTGTCGGCAAGGTGAAGCGGCAAAGATCAATAAGCTGAGAGGATACTAATATGAGCACAGTCAAGTCACTTGCAGATAGCGGTCTATTGGGATACTCTGGACCAGATTATCAGGGATGTGATTTCTCCCGCGGCCGAAGAGATCGATCAATCCGGCGCTTTCCCGCACTCTTCTATTGAATCGCTCGGTCGAGCCGGGCTCTTAGGGCTTATCAGCTCCAGGGAAGTCGGCGGGCTAGGAGAGAATCACCGGGCCGCAACGCTCGTTGTCGAGCGGATCGCGGCCGCCTGCGCCTCAACCGCCATGGTGGTCTGTATGCACTACGCCGCTACGGCAGTTATTGAGGCGCATGGCCCGGACGAGGCGCGCCGGGCTATCGCGCGCGGTGAGCACCTTACGACCCTTGCTTTCTCGGAAACCGGCTCCAGGAGCCACTTCTGGGCTCCTATCAGCACGGCTAAGAGCGTCGATAACGGCGTTCAGCTCGATGCGAAAAAAAGCTGGGTGACGGCCGCCGGCAAGGCCAGCTCTTACGTCTGGTCAAGCCGCGCTCTGGCCACGGACGGGAAGATCACTCTATGGCTAGTGCCTGCCGATGCTCAGGGCCTCCGCGTCACAGAGCCGTTTAACGGACTGGGGCTACGGGGAAACTTTTCCTCACCTGTCAGCGCGGACGGAGTAATCGTTCCATCCGAGGCGTTGCTAGGCTCAGACGGCGGCGGCTTTGACATTATGATGGGCGTCGTTCTCCCTTACTTTCAACTGATGAGCGCAGGCTTCTGCGTGGGAACGATGGACGCGGCCACCAACAAATCGGCTCAACACGTAAGCAACACAAAACTTGAGCACCTGGCGCAACCGCTCGCCGATCTGCCGACGGTGCGCGCGTACCTTTCACGCATGCGGATTAAGACAGATATGGCCCGGGCGCTGATGCTCGACGCCCTGGACGCGCTGGAACAGGGGCGCGAAGACGCCATGCTGCGGGTACTTGAAGTCAAAGCCGCGGCCGGGGAGGCCGCTACTGAAGTGACGGACCTCGCAATGCGCGTATGCGGCGGGGCGGCTTTTCGCAAGGAAGTAGGAGTCGAACGCCACTTTCGGGACGCGAGAGCCGCAACCGTAATGGCCCCGACGACCGACGCGCTCTACGACTTTATCGGTAAGGCGCTTTGCGGAATCCCGTTATTCGGATAGGAGGATAGGAAAGGTTTATGTCTGCTGAAAGCGGTACTCTTTTAATGGGGGCGGTCGCCTATGACCCGAAGGTCATACCGATCTGGGAAGGCTTCAAATCCTACTTCGGCCGTCACGGGCTCTCATTCGACTACGTGCTCTACTCTAATTATGAGCGCCAGGTTGAGGCTCATATGGCCGGGCACTTTCACGTTGCCTGGAACTCGCCGCTGGCCTGGATCAGGGCTAAGCGGCTCGCAAGCGCGACGGGCCAGAGAGTTGAAGCCGTGGCAATGCGCGATACTGATCAGGACCTGACCTCGCTGATCGTCGTCCGGTCTGATTCTCCGGTCAGGACCCTATCCGACCTCAAGGGTAAGACCATTTCCGTAGGGGCTATCGATTCGCCACAGGCCACGCTCATCCCCCTTTCTTACCTGCGCGCTCATGGTTTGACGCCCGGCGTCGATTTCGAGGTTAGATACAATGATCTGCTCGGCGGCAAGCACGGCGATCATATCGGGGGCGAGCGCGAAGCCGTGCGCGCACTGGTCGCGGGGCGCGCCGATGCTGCTTGCATGATCGACGGCAATCACCTTCTGTTCGTCGCGGAGGGGACCGTCCAGTCCGGCGCAACGCGCATACTGGCACAGACCGGAAAGTATGATCATTGTAATTTTACTGCCCTGCCATCCGCGCCGCGCGGGATTATCGAGCAATTCCGCGAGCTGCTACTGAGCATGTCTTATACGGATGCTGAAGTTCGGCCGCTAATGGACCTCGAAGGTCTTAAATCATGGAGGGAAGGGCGCGAGGAAGGCTATCACACTCTGGAAAGGGCCGTTGACGAAATGGGGTTTTATGACCAAGAGGGGCACATTACCATCCCGAACTATAGATATTAAGGACCTCGGGTTTACACGGGGCGCGCACCTGCTGATCAAGCGCGCCTTGATGAGCGTTGCCGTCGGCGAGCGCCTGGGCGTGAGGGGGAGTGACCCGGAACTGGCCGTTCACCTGCGCTCATGGTGCCGCGCCCAGGGGCACGATCTTATCTGGCCCGGCCCCGCGCCGCAAAATTCCGGCACGCAGGACCCCGCGGCTTCTCCGTTCATTGCCTGCGTGGTGCGCGGGAGCGCTGCTACCGGGCGGTGGAGCGGCGCCGAGCGGACTGGCTCACCCGACCCTCTTACACGGGGAGCAGTGATTGACCGGCCCCCGGCCACCTGGGGGCTGGCCGCGCGCGGGGCAAGAATCGAAGCGGGAGGGCCGGAGTTCTGCTTCTTACTCGATTCAAAAGAGCAAGTATGGGCCAATAGTATTCCTCGCCTTTATGCGCAGGCGGCCGCGGCACAGTGGGACCCGGCAACAGCTATAGACTGGAGCGCGCCGTTTCATCTCGCGCCGGAGATCGAGTCCGCAGTCGTGCAGGTAATGACCTACTTGATCGAGAATGAGAATGCGGCATTGCTTGTTCCCGCGAGATTCATCGGCCAGATTCACCCACATTTCAGAGAGGTCATGCAGTTGTTGGCCATACAGGTTGCCGACGAGGCTCGCCACGTAGAGGTCTTCACGCGTCGAGCCATGTTGCGCGGCGGCAAACTCGGCGTCTCAACGGTCAGCGGTCAATCATCCCTGAAAACGCTCCTTGACGAGCCGAACTTTACGCTCGCCTCTTTCTTATTGTCGGTGCTCGGCGAGGGAACATTCCTGAATCTGCTCTGGTTCCTTGAACGGCACGCGCCGGACCCTGTAACTCGCAGAGTTGCGCAACTGGCGGCACAAGACGAGGCCCGGCATGTGGCTTTCGGGATGGGGCACCTTCAATATCATATCTCGCGTGACCCTGGCACGCTCGGCCGTCTTGCCGCCGCGGTAGGTCTCAGGCACGCGGCTCTTTCTCAGACCGCCGGACTCAACGAGGAAGTCTTCGACGCTCTCATCCTCCTGGCCTCCGGCGCCTGGACACCCGAAGCGATTGCCAGCGGCTTTACTAAGGTTCAAAAACTGCAAGAAGAGATGGATGCCGGTCGCAGAGCCCGCCTGGTCAAACTAGGATTTACTCCGGACGAGGCAGCCGCCTTGTCCTCTCTTCATACTCGCAACTTCATGTAGAGGGATGTCGGGAAAAGAGAGATGAGGGCACTCGTTATAAGTCGCGAGTTGTCCCTTCGGTAACGGAATGGAAGTCGGAATGCTTTTCTGATGGCCGCTCTTTATCAAAAAGAGTGTCTGGCTTTTCAACAAGTATTTTCTGCCTGGACGGCGCTTGCGATGAAGGCGCTAACCCTTTCGGCAAGACCGTAAACCATAATGCAGTGATTATAATTCCGATCCCTATCAGCAACACGAACAGACCGGCGGCACTCCCGATTAGTATCAGCTCTTGGCTAATTAACCAAGCCTACAAATAGAGAAGACAGCATTAAGGCCAGTCCAACTACCAGGGTAAGCACTCCCTCGCGAATCTGATTCAACTTTTTTTCTTGTTGATGTAGGCGTCTTTCTTCGGGGGACTGCAAAAAAGTTTCGATGGCCGGAAGGATCTCGAATACGGCTCTTCTCAAATCGTCGATATTTTCAAATTCCGCGATCTTACCTGCAATCGCGCGTCCGATCTCTTCGCGAGCCGTAACAGCGGAAGTTGTAATAGCATCGGGTTGCTCCAGGGCAGAGCGTACTTCGTGCAGCGACGTACCGCAACTACGGCAGAACTGATTGCGACCCTGATCCTCTATTCCGCAATTAGGGCAAAACATAATTCAATTCACCTTACCAGATTAGTACGGTCAGTCAATCCATCTTAGTTCCCATAAGAATCATCGCCCCGACTGTGTCAATGGCCGGCTCACGCAGCAGCGGGCAAATTACCCTGTTTGGATTTTCTGGCGTTGCACAAAAAGAGTCCCGTAGGGACGAAATGTCTATAGCCTAAACGGCGATACGGAGTGGGTAGAGCAAGGCCAGTTCATTGGCAACCGGGGCAAGGAAAAGGCCATCGAAGGGTTCGCCATTGAACTTACAGGAGATGCCGCTTCAAAATACAGTTTATCCTACAAGGCGGACGTGAGAGGCTGGGGAGAGACCCCGCCCGAGAGCGGACGGTTTTGCGGATCACGCGGATATGGTAAACCGGTGGATGCAATCTGGATAAAGATTGAGCGAAAGTAGCTGAAGCGTTTGGTGGAACCTCCCGATATGGTTGGGAAGAGATAGGGGCAGGTCTGAGCCTGCCCCCGTTGAACCTTATGTGCCGCCGGTGGCGGCACAACTTGTAAAGCGGGATGACTATGCCGTATCACGCATAATCGTCTTGTTGTGGTTGAGAGCAATCTTGCCTGCCCGGACCTTAGACTTCACGCGCAGTCCTTTGCCCTCGCCTGTCATAGTCTGGTTGTGGTTGCCGGCCAGTTTGCCGGCCTTGATGTTTGTCTCTATTCTCATACTTTCTCCTTTAGATTGAAAATTCTCTCCCTAATCATTAGCGCGACAGTCTTTGTAAACAGAGGTCAAGAATATTTCAAAAAAAGAGTCTCGCGGCCACTCCCCTGAAAAACCAGGTCACGACACGGGCACAAAGAAAAAGCGGGAGATAGAATCGAACGGCAAATGTCTTATGCCAAGATAATCAGAGTGAGCTTTGAAGCCCGCAGATCGTCACCTGCCATGTACCAGGAAAACATCATACGCCCATCGGCCAAAATGCTTACCACGGCTGTCTTTTACCTTGGCACGATAACGAAACCAATTTCCGTACTGATCTCTGTTCATAGATTCTCGGTAATCAAGATCAATTACTGCAAGGCCCAGTATTGCCAGGCCCTGTAATTCGTTAGAGTCCGAAATACCATTGTGGTTCGAGTCCTGCCAAAGCCGTAAAGATGAGAAAATAGCATCTCCGCTATCTATTCTCCCATCGTTGTTGCCGCCGTTCTCAGGTCTGTCATATTTAGCAAGTGCATGTAATCCGTTAGGATTTGATGACGGAGGCTGTGGAGTGAAGTTACCAAATAGCTCATCCCCGCTTCTGATTTCACCGTCGAAATTCCTGTCTAAGGCTAGCCAGGCATCGTCAGAGTTAGAGACGGTCCATGCTAACCTCTCTCGAACTCCGTCCCTATCGAGGTCAAAATTCACGCCAGCCTCGGCGTCTGTCAGATCAAACTCGTTACCGGACTCTTTGCATTTACCAGACTGCCAGCTTCCGATCCCCTGCCGCATTGAACCACCTCCCCACCTGTGATATACATCGCGCGCCCGGTTACGCCGAGCGTTAGATACCGTCTTAGAAGTCAAGCAGTTTTTCCGTAATCAGGATCAAAGGGCTTGCCCGACTTCAGCACTCCATAGGCTATGTGGATCAGCTTGCGCATCGCCGCCCCTATGATCAGCATCGGGCACTTGCCTCGCTCTCTCAGCCTCTGGCTCATCGCTCTTATTATTGGGTTGTGCTGTGTAGCTACTATGGCCGGGAAGTACAATGCTTTCCTCAGCCTCGCCGCCCCCACTTTGCACAGCCTCGATTTGCCTCGCACTGACGTGCCGCTCTGATTATGCCTCGGCACTAGCCCGGCGAATGCCGCCACTTGGCGGGCGCTCTGTATTTGTTTATGTCTATGATTTCTGCCAATAGCTTTGCCGCTGTAAGTTCGCCAATGCCGGGGATTGAACTCAGCAGGTCGCGCTGCTGTTTAAGTGAAGGGTGGTTATCTATGTGATCTCGGATCAGGGACTGGGTCTGTGCGATCTGCTCATCGAGATAAGCTATGTGTCGATGTGACGCTCTGTTTGACCGACGCGGCGTTATTCCCGCAGCCAGCCGGTTACTCTCTTGCTGGCGCATATCTAAGAGAGCCTCTAGGCGGCGCAACAAGGCTTGTAACTCACTGATTTCAGGTGGCGGAGGTGCCCAGGCCGCGGGCTGATGCTTCTGGCAAAAGCGGGCGATCAAGGAGGCGTCGCTCTTATCAGTCTTTGTGCGCGACAACTCGCTTTGAAGCAAAGGCATTGATGACAGCCGGGTTGACAATACTGACTATATGACCGGCATTATGAAGGTATAGGGCGAGAGCTTCTGAGTAGGTGCCCGTTGCTTCCATGCAGGCGTGGATGAGCTCGAGCCTTTTGCTTAGCGAGCCAGGCCGATAGCTAGTTGGAAGCCTACAGGCAGTGTTGGGAAATACTCTGTGGCGGAGCTTGCCCGTCACGGGTAATCAGGGCAACCTCGAACTTGGCTTTAGAGATGTCAATGCCGAGAGGAAAAAGGTTCCATAACAGAGACTCCAAGTGGTGTAGAATCAGGGTGAGATGGACTTGTGAGGCCAGCCTTGTCAATGCAGGCTCGCCTCTCAAAGAGGAGGCCTAAGATACCGTGCGGCCTAATGATCACAAGTGGGGCACCGGGAGCTGATCTAACGCACAGGCTCAAAGCCTCAGGCGCTTAACAGCTTCACCGGTGCCCGAACTCAGGCGTCCCTGAGTAGAGTGCTTGACCACTTTCAGGTGGTCAAGCACTCTTCAGGCAAG
>CAWHTK010000020.1:0-266348 GCA_963832205.1 Blastocatellia bacterium
GGAACCTGCCCGTATCATCAGTCTGCGTTGTTGTGTCATTAACTCTAAGGGTAACCTTCGCCAGCGGCAACCCGTTGAGGGTCAGGACCTGACCGGCCAACGCGGTAATTCCCGGCGCTGCCTGTAACGGCGGAAGAGATTCCCACGGAGAGCGCCCGCGCCCGCTTTGCCATTCATTTCGCGGCTAAGGGCCTCGGGTATCCATTGCTCGTCATCTATGGGGCGATAATCAATCAGAAAACAGGCGTGTAGCCCGTGGTGAATGCAATAGGCGATGAGAACCCGAGCCATTGCGGTCATCGACCATCCCGGCCAGAGATAAAGTATATGTGGTGCCCGGCAGAAGCATTGTCCTCGGCGTGATAAAGGCCAACATCCCGCCTTCAGCCGGAATGATCCTGGCATCTTCTTTTCCTGAAGGCCCGCTGAGAGTTACTGTCTCGGCGCGCAGCGGCTTGAAAAGCGCAATGCCAGGGTGGCATCTAACGCAACCTCTACAGCTCCGTCTTCCGGAATGGAAGCTTCTAAACGTATAGTTTAGCGCCATCGTTGCTCGACGGTTCAGAGGGTATGCCGTCAATAGACAAAAAGCTGGCCTATGGCGCCTCGGGCTTTCCCCTTGTCGCGCGCCGACCGGTACTGCTCACCGTTATTGAGCTGCGTCCCTTTGTCGTCAGCACCGCCCCACAACAAAACGTTTCCGTTTGGCAGAAGGGTCGCGCTGTGGTTATAACGTGCAGCTCGTAATCTGATATTGGCGCTTAACAGGACCCTGTTCTGAAGTCCCATAGCTCAGCTTTGTTAAGCGTATCGCCCTGCTCGGATAGGCCCCCGGCAATGAGCAACAGACCCTCGGTGAGCAGCGTTGCGGTGTGATATACCCGAGGAGTTATGTAGTTTGGATGAAGTGCTTCCGACGTTTGGGCTTCAGTATCGAATACTTCCGCGGTCTCGACTATCTGACCATCTTCACCAACTCCGCCAACAATCAATATCTTTCCGTCCGGCAGCAGTGGTTTGGCAGAGTGCCAGGCGCGGGCATATAAAAGCTGATTCGGCATTGAAGCGGATCGTTGGGAGCGCGTGTCTTCAATCACTACCCTGGCTGTTACCCCCGAATTCTCTCTTAATCCGCCAATCTTTAATAAGCGGCCGCCACCGAGCAGCGTCACGCTCTGGCCCGGAAGGATGTTTGGCCGTTCGCTACTTTGCGAGGGCCGTCTGGCAAGGAGCTACGATAGAAGAAGCGATTTTGAAGGCCGCGCGCCTTTTAGATTGCTTCTGCCTGTCTTAACGGACGTAGCCTTAACGGCAAAGACGGCAGAGGTAGCGCAGTCGAAGCCAGGGTGAGTATTGGGTTGACAGCCAGTACTGCGCCCAATATGACGGAAATGCCGAAGGTGATATGCCTCTTCATCCTACCCCTCCAAGTTAGTGTTGCGCCGTCACCAACCGCCAGTTGTAGATTTCACAGTTTATGGGCTTGTCACACTTACATTCAGGCTACCTGTCCTGGCCCCATTCGGGTCAATGATGATCGAATACGTGCCTGTCACCGGTAGGGTCTGCGTCGCCAGGTTGAAACTGCTGATCGTTTTGGAGGTGGAAGTGAGCACCTGGCCATCGGGCTTGATCAACTTCACGGTTACACCGCTTATAGTGTTACTGGTGATATGGACCGTGACCTTCCTGCCCGGATGTGCCGCTGAAAGTCAATTGTCCATTCTGCCCGGGAGTGCTTATGCTCACCGGCGCCGCGGCGCCGCCTACCGTAGTGGTACCGCTGAAGTCGGCGGGCACATCGTACAGGGTAAAAGTCACGTTGCCGACATGGGTTGAGCTTGGATTGAGCTGGTCTGGTGTAGGTGCCTGTTGCGGGCAGCGTCTGAGTGTCAATATATCCACCCTGCCGTGCCCAGGCCGATAAAGGCAGTCAATTGGGCACCATCCGTTTTGTAGATGTAACGCTGCTGCTGGTGACGGTGACACTGCCCATCTCGACGCTTATCCGCTGCTGGGCGGTTCCAGTGAAGGTCAATCTAGCATTCTGTCCCGGCACCGAGGTCGTTGTCGTGGCGGGCGAACCCCCGGCCGGGATCGTGCCGGCGAAATCAATAACGTCGTCAGTGTTAGCGTAAGGCTGCCCGTGTACCAACCGGCCGGGTTTACCACTATCGTATAAACGCCGGCAACGGGCAGCGTCATCGTGTCAATGAACTTTACGGACGTGGTAACAGTTACAGAGTCAATCAGCATTGCGCCATGCGGGTTTGAATTTGACATGGCTGGTGTTGACTGTGACACCCGTAATGTTCAGGCTGACCATCTGGCCGGCAGTCAGATTGAAGCTCAATTGCGCATTCTGTCCGGGGGTGCCTGTCGCCACTGTTACCGCCGCGCCGCCGGGGGTGATACTGCCTGTGACATTGGGCGGCACATCATACAAGGTAGATGTCACACTGCCGATTCTATCGCCGGAAGGGTCCACGAGAATTGAATACGTGCCTGTAACAGCAAGAGTCTGGGTGTTTTTCAAAGCTCCGCTCGTGTTCATCCCTACATAAAAGCCGCCTGCTGTGTTCCATCAGGCTTATACATATAGACGTTGCTGCTGGTGACGGTGACGCTGTCCATCTTGAGGCTCACTCTTTGCCCGGCGTTGGCGCTGAAAGTTAAATGCATATTCTGGCCCGGCGAAGTTGTCGTCAGGGTCACTGACGCGCCGCCGGGCGAGATGCCAGCCATGGGGATCGGCGGCACATCGTTCAGCGTCAAAGTCATGTTTCCGCTGTAAGAGCTCAACGGGTCTATGAGGGATTGTATAGGTTCCGGTGTAAGCAAGCGTTAATGTGTCAACAAAACTCCCTGAGCCAACCGTAACCGGGCCAACAAGAGTCGTGCCGTTGGGGTTATAGATATAGACCCAGCTATTGGTTATGGTTGTGTTGCTAGTCTTGAGGCTGATTCCGCTGCCCGGCGGCGCCTTCAAATATCATCAAGCCGATTTTGTTAGCCGGACTGACCGTCGCCGTTGCAGACCCTCCGACCGCCATACGGCCTGTAAAAGCCACGTCGGCCGCCGTGAAAGGCGAAGGGGGAACAAAGAAATCATCAGCGCTCGTAACCTTGCCGAGCGGGGTAGATACACTGACTCGACCCGAGGTGGCTCCTGAAGGCAGAGTCGTGAGAAATATTTGTCGCCGTGGCAGCGTTGACCGTGGAGCTAACCAGATGGAATATCACCCTGTTGTTAAGAGCGGCAGTCTCAAAATTGGTCCCGGTAATGCTAACCGCGGTGCCGGGCGTAGCAACCGACGGGGTGAAATTCGTTATGGTCGGCAGCCCCGACGCGCCGGCTGTAACTGTGAAGGCCCCGCTGCTGGTAGCAGAGCCCGAAGGCGTTGAAACGCTGATCGCCCCCGTAGTAGCCCCTGATGGGACACTGGTGGTTATCTGAGTTGCGCTCGAAGAGGTGACGGTCGCCGCGAGTCCATTGAACAAGACCGTATTCTGGCTTGGCGTAGCGCTGAACCCCGTGCCGTATATTACGACGGCGGAGCCTACCGCTGTGCTTTGCGGGGTGAAATCAATAACGGAAGCTGGTGCCGGCGGGCTGGCGCATATGCTCAAAAGATTACCTACGGCATCATATCTGTAAACGGCCGCGTCACCACCTGGATCTACCACGGCGGCGAGCCTGCCTAGATTATCGTAGAGGTAAATCACCTCCTGAACTGTGAAGGTGATGGCGTTGCTCGCCGCCCTTCCGACCGTAACTACAACCGGACCGGTGGTGGCATTGGCAGGGACAGTGACGGTTATGCTTGTTGCGCTCCAGCTCGTTACCGGTGCGGCTGTGCCGTTAAAAGTGACGGTGCTCGTCCCCTGAGTTGCACCGAAGTCAGTACCGGTTACGATCACAGAGATGCCGGTTTGCCCTGATGTGGGAGAGATACTGCTGATCGAGACGGCATAACTCAAAGATGCTTTGGGCATGAGGTTCATATGATCACGCGCGCCGTGCGCCGTGGAGCCATATGGGCCTTCATATAATCCAAGGAAACTGACGCAATACACCACAAAGATCAGAATGGCGCTTCGTATCAATGAGCAACGCGGCATACTGTTCCTCAGAGGAAGACCTGTCGGGTTGACACAGGCCCAGTCAAAAGGTCATCAACTCACACTATTCGCGCGCCGAATAACATCCGTCCTATGAGCAAGATTGTGGCGGTGCTTTTATGCTTTAAGGCTCTCAAAGAGTCCTCCGCTCATCACCTGCGCCGCGATAAAGAGTCAGCCGTTTCGATTGATTGTTGTGAGGCTTCGTAAATGCTGTTAAGGGTACCCGTTGATGCGGGCAGCATCTTATCACGAGACGAATCTTTGTCAATGCCGGGTGCCAAACATACTAAAATGTGAGAAAGGATTGAAGACGGAATTAGAAGTTCAGTTGATCTCGTCCTTGGTCGAAAATTTTTAGGTAATTCACTTACCATACCGAACAAAAAGATTCCCCTGAGACTAAAACAGCTAAGGATCGATGAGAACTCTGCTGTCGTGGCGACCATATAAGACCCGTTACCAGATAAGGCTTTATGTAATTATGAGCGTGCTAGTGGATACGGGGATCAGAATCACCGGAGTGCCTGAATTTGCGCCATGAATTAACCGGTTCAAATCAAGTCAGGGTTATGCAAAAAAGAGAAGCAAACGGGCCGGACTGGAAAGCACAAATCAGATAGTTATTGAGGAGATTATGCGAGAACCGGCATTTTTGCACCTTTAGGGTAGGATTTATCGTACTTATCAACGCTAACCTAATTACTAATAGTCATAAGGAGAAGATAGTGAAGACGCGATTACTAACTACCATTGCAGCGCTTTGTTTGTGCTTCTCAGCCGTGTCCGTTGCGGGGTCTGCCAACCTGGCTGCTTCGACTTCCGATTGGCCCCAGTGGCGAGGTCCGCAACGTAACGGCATATCGCAGGAGACCGGCTTCCTTAAACAATGGCCGGCGGAGGGTCCGAAACTGCTCTGGCAAGTGAACGACATAGGAGACGGCTATTCAACTCCGGCGGTCGTCGGGACGCGGATCTACCTGATGAGCAACCGCGGCATGGAGAATGAGTTTGTTCAGGCTCTCTCAACCGAGGATGGGAAACCTATCTGGACAACGCGCGTCGGCAACGTAGGCAACGCGAATGACTTCCTTTACTCGAAGGCCCGGTCCACGCCGACCGTTGACGGAGAGTTCATCTACGCGCTTGGCTCGGACGGCGACCTCGCCTGCCTCGAAGCCCAGAGCGGCAAGATTCGATGGCAGAAGAGCCTCCGTAAAGAGTTCGGCGGCAAGCCGGGCATATGGGCCTATGCAGAGTCCCCGCTGGTTGATGGTGACGTCGTTGTCGTAACCCCCGGCGGCGCGCAGGCCACGATCGTGGCGCTTAACAAAAAGACGGGCGCGGTCATCTGGAAATCGGCGGTCCCGGGTGGCGATCCTGCGGGTTATGCATCGGCGATCGTCGTTCAAGCGGGCGGGCGAAAACAATACGTGCAGTTTTTGAGCAAGGGTATAGTCGGAGTTGATGCGAAGACCGGCCAGTTCCTCTGGCGCTACGCGGAGCCGGTCAAGGGTATGGCGCAGATGGTGACTCCGGTCGCGCGTGACGGATATGTGTACGGCGGGGCGCATGGCGTCGGAGGAGGAGCCGTCCGCTTAAAGTCGGACGGCGGCGGAGTCGCCGCAGAGCAGGTCTACTTCGCGCGCGGCCTTCCGAACAGCATAGGTGGATCGGTGCTGGTTGGTGACTATCTTTACGGCACGGCTGGCGCCGGGGCTGGTCGCGGTTGAGTTCACTACGGGGAAGGTGAAATGGCAGGCCGAGAGTATCGGCAGGGGTTCGGTAGCCTACGCCGATGGGCTTTTATATCTTCACGGCGAGAATGGAGATGTTGCGTTGGTGGAGGCGACCCCGGAGGCTATCGCGAAAAGGGCCGATTCACTCCGCCGGCTCAGCCGACAGCGTAAACGCCTGGGGCCGTATCCGGAGAAGGCGTGGACCTATCCGGTCATTGCTAATGGGAGGCTTTACATTCGCGATATCGGGACATTGTGGGCCTACGACATCAAGGCAAGCCGTTAGGCATTTATACCGGTTGCAATCGAACCTGGCCGCCGGGTCCGGTCGAATGTCGCCGCGTCCGCCTCATGGCCGATGGGGTGTTGCGGGACCGCCTGGCGGAACAAAGTGAAGGCGTTCTCCGCCAGGCTTACTCGCCCAAAGCCATCGAACCGTCGCGGCTCATTTGCTTGTTTGATTCTTAGCCTGACCTTGAATGCAAATGCACAGCGCCAGGACCGCAGGCGTGATGCTAAAGGGAATCGGCTACGGCAAGACTTACCCCGCCTCTTGTTATCATCTCCCGCAAATGCCAGCCGGTTGCGGTGAGCGCGGCCTCTAGTGATTCGGGCGTGAACTCGGTCACATGGTCATTGTCGGAATAGCACGGCAAGCCCTCGCGCTGGCGGATTATGTTGAGCGGGTCCATCGAAAAGTCTGGGACTTCAAGAATCAGGCGTCGCGTGTGTGAGCGCGCCTCACGCAATACGTCAAGCGGATTATCGAGATGCTCTAAGAGGTGGAGCATGATGACGGCATCAAATGGGCCTGACGTTTTAAGAACCTCAAGCGCATCACCTCTAACAAATTGAATATTCTTTTTGCCCTCACACAGTCGCTTTGCCCGCTCAATATTACGCTGATCAAAATCGACATAGGTGACAGATGACGCCGCACCGGCGATGTTATACGAGATGATGCCGGTGCCCCCTCCCATGTCGATTACGCGAGCATCAGGTGGCAGCCATGTGCATGGATGAACGGCAGAGTGCGCGGCCAGGTCAATTCCATGGCTTCTTCGGGTGATAGCCTGCTCCATATGATCTCACCGGCAAAGCGGCCACAAAGGCGGGCGGCCTCTACCAGAAAGCGCGACAATAAGCGAAAGGGTAGGATTTTTCGCGCTAGATAGAACAATCGAAATGCCAAAACAATATACAACCTGCGCGGCTTTTGCCGGGGAAAAGTAATAAGGTCCGATGGCGATATAGCAGGCTTCATAAGGATGTGGATAATACCACTGAATTAAACCGAGTCCAATGCCCTGAATACGGCCCCTTTACCGGCGCGGCCCGACTCTTGCGGAAAGGTCAGGTATGGGATTGCGGAATCCCAGAAGCGCACAACCTGGCGATTCCGGTTTCAATATCGACCTCCTCATTTTATGGCCCGCCTCGGATTCGCGCTGACTTTGCCAAGTCTTTAATAATTCAGGAACCAGTGATCTGGCCTCGCCACTCTTTACGCCGTTCGTGTTGCACTGCGATGGGCTGGCACGGTGTTTGACTGGTTGGCGGCTGAGAATAAGTGCCTCGATTCGACGGCTGCCCGATGCGGCGCTAAAAAAGTTGACTGGACAGAGGGAGGAATGATGGAAACACTCTGGCAAGACCTGCGCTACGGCTTGCGCATGCTGCTCAAGCAACCGGGCTTCACGGTGGTGGCGGCGCTGACTCTGGCTTTAGGGATTGGCGCTAATACGGCCATATTCAGCGTGGTCAATGCGGTGCTGCTGCGCCCGCTCCCTTACCGCGAGCCGGGCCAACTGGTGCGCGTCTATAGCGAGTTCCCGACCATGGAGTTGAAGAAGTTCTGGCTCTCCGCGCCGGAGTTTTTAGATATTCAAAACGAGGCAAAGTCGTGGGAGGCCATTGGCGCATGGTCGATGGGCGGGGCCAACGTGGGGACTAGCGGCGAGCCGATTCGCGCGACCGCGACGGTGGTCACGCGGGGGTTGATCGAGGCGCTCGGAGTGCAGCCGGCGATGGGACGCAATTTCAGCGCGGAGGAAGACCGGGCGGGCGGCGCGCAGGTGGCGCTCATCTCCGACGGGTTGTGGCGGCGGGCGTTCGGGGCAGACCCGGACATCATAAGCAAAGATATTCAGATTGATTCGCAGCCTTATACGGTTATCGGCGTCATGCCCGCGGATTATGATTTCCCGCCCGGCAGCAACGACCCGGCAGAGGTCTGGGTCCCTTTCCAGCTCGACCCGGCCAACCCCGGCGGCCGCGCCAGCCATTTCCTTTCGGTCATCGGCCGGCTCAAGCCAGACGTGAGCCTCCAGCAGGCCAGGGCAGAGATGGATTCGCTGATCTCAGGGTGGAAGGAAGAGAACCGCGCCCAGCATTTGCTAAGTCCTCCAAATCACCCGGTCCTTATGTCGCCGTTGCACGAAGAGGTCGTCGGTTCATCGCGCGCGGCAGTCTGGATGCTCATGGGCGCGGTTGCGTTTGTGCTGCTGATCGCGTGCGTCAACGTCGCGAGCCTGCTGCTGGCGCGGGCAGAGGTGCGCCATCGCGAGTTTGCCGTCAGGCTGGCTCTCGGCGCGGGGCGCAGGCGGTTGCTGACGCAGTTTTTGACCGAAGGGTTCCTGCTGGTCTTTATCGGCGCCGGGCTGGGAACGCTGCTGGCGGTCTGGGGCCTGAACGCGATCCTGGCGGCCTCCCCGGACAGCGTGCCGCGCGCCGCCGAGATTGGGGTCGATTGGACGGTGCTGGCCTTTACGCTCGGTATCTCCGTCATCTCCGTCTTTTTATTTGCGCTCGCTCCCATGGCGCAATTGCGCGAGCGGAATCTGGCCGAATGGCTGCGCGGCGCGGGGCAACGCAACATAGGTGGCGTGAGCGGACAGAAGCTGCGCAAGGCGCTCGTCATCGTTGAGATCGCGCTCGCCGTCGTGCTGGTGATCGGGTCCGGGCTGATGATCCGCGCGTTCTGGAAGCTCCAACAAGTCAACCTGGGCTTCAACCCGCGCGGCGTGCTGACGTTCAGGCTGGAACTCCCCTCAGAGAAGTATCAGCCTCCCGACCGCTTGCGCTTTGCCAAAACCTTGCAGGAGCGTCTTGCGGGTCTGCCCGGCGTGAAGAGCGCGGCACTGGTCAACGGGCTGCCGCCGATGCGGCCGATCAACGCCAATGACACGGGGATCGAAGGCTATCAGCCGACGCCCGACGGCCCGGCGCAGAATGTGGATTACTGGAATACCGTGGGGAATGATTACTTCAACACGATGGGCATCCGCACGATTGAAGGGCGCACTTTCGAGCCTTCCGATAGCAATGAAAACGCCAACAGAGTGGTGGTGGTCAATCAAGCGCTCGCGCGCCGGTTCTGGCAGGGAAGTCCGATCGGGCGGCGCGTCAATCCGGGCGATAGCGAGCCGCCGACATGGTTTACTATCGTGGGCGTGGTCGAGGACACAAAGAACACCGGGGTTGACCGGCCCGCCGGGCCCGAACTCTATTTTCAGCTCGACCAGGCCGCGGCCAGTTTTGGGAGAGGGAGCCGGATGAATTTTGTAGTGCGTACGGACGGCAATCCTTCATCGCTCGCCTCGACGGTTCGTGGCGTGGTCGGCGAGCTCGACCAGAGCGTGCCGATTTACGGGATGCAGCCTATGTCCGACCTTGTGGCCACCGCCCTGGTCCGCCCGCGATTTCTCTCGTTGCTGCTGGCGGCCTTTTCATCCATTGCGTTGTTATTGGCCGCGGTGGGGACCTACGGCATGATGTCTTACTCCGTGGCGCAGCGAACGCAAGAGATCGGCATCCGGATGGCCCTGGGCGCGCAGAAGCGAGACGTGCTCCGGTTGGTGCTCGGACAAGGATTGGTTTTGTTGAGCGCGGGCACGGCCATCGGGCTGGCGGGCGCCTTCGCCTTGACCCGGTTTATTGCCAGTCTGCTTTATGAAGTGACGCCGACCGATCTGGTAACGTATGTGGCAGTGGTAGGATTGCTGGGGGCGGTTGCCTTGCTGGCGAGCTACATTCCCGCGCGCCGCGCGGCGAAGGTCGATCCTCTGGTCGCGCTGCGCTACGAGTAGCCGCAGCTTTGCACAAGAAGTCTGACTGAGTCTCTGGAAACCTGGGCCCCGGAGGGGTGAGATGTTTATAGAAACAGATTGATGTGCGCATTTCGAGCTCCGTCAGGAGCGAAATGTAGTATGCCGCCCTGCCGGGGCTCAGGATTCTTCGGCAGCGTATCTTCTTATAGAAGGTGTCTGAAAAGTATCAAGAGGCTGACGCATCGGTGAGCCCCGTAGGGGCGAGATGTTTATAGAAGAATGATGCATAAACGATCGGAGCCCCGTAGGGGCGAAATGTGAACATACCGCTCCTGACGGAGCTTTGAATAATATTCAGCCGGTTTCTATAAACATTGCGCCCCTACGGGGCTTTTCAGACACCCTCTATAGACATTTCGTCCCTACGGGACTCTTATCGAATCACTTTTTGTGCAGTGCCAGTAACCCGCGCCGATTCCATTCGATTTAGTTCCGTGGGGCAGACCTTATAGCCTGCCCCACTCAGCCTTGCCTGCGGTAAGCGGAACTTATATAGCCTTAGTCGCGATCTCTGCGGTCTCTACGATCTCTGTGGTCTCTATCGTGGTTTCTGTGTAATCTTGCAAGTCTTCTAAATATATTCCGGCGGGATGAACTGACGCTGCGGAAGCGGCGCGACCTCCTGTTCGTCGTCGTCGTCCCAGCGCCGATGGTCACGGTCGCGGTCAGTCTCAATCTCGGTCGTGGTCACCGCGCCGCCGGTCGTCACGGCGATGCGATCTGTCGTGCCTCCTGCCGTCGTCATTATCATATCTCCCGCGGCCGTCCCGGTCATCGGCTGATGCTGTGGTGAGCGATAGGACCGGTATCCCAAGCGCGAGAACAACCATAAGAATTGTTGATCGTACAAATCGTGTTTCTATGTGAAAAGCTCTTCATAGATTCTCCTAATGGAAAGTAATTTGTCCTGAGGCATCCGCGGGTGAGCTGGCAGAGTGAGAAACCGAGTCTCGTTGGCAAAGACGCAATCCCCGGCTTCGTCCCGATGCAAAATCCGGCCCATTGATCCTGAAAAGGTATAACGCGGTAAAATCGCTACTTAGGGTTGGCAATAGCCTGGCGATAGCGCGGCACTTTACACGAAAAAGTATACCCTAACCCATTTGATACTTCCGGCAGGATGAAAAGTAAGACTGAGGTTCAACAGGTTGCTACCCGGCCAGCTCCTTTACGAACAGCACTCGAGCGCCGCCGCGCCCGTCATAGTTGAGACTTACCGGGACGCCTTCTTCGTGAGCCTCTTGCGGCTCTATAGTGAACCCCATGCGGGTGTGGAAGGCTATGGAGTCCTTATTCCCCGGCGACGTTATGCATCGCACTAAAGCGCGGCCCTTCAGGCGTGCCACGCCGAAGAACTTTTCGTAGAGTTGTCTGCCCAGCCCTTCCCCCTGGAATTCAGGGCCCACGCCGACGAAATGTATGTAAGCCTCTTCGGGCTTGCTCTGGGACAGGAACCCCATCAGAAAGCCGGCCAGCTCGCCCTCGCGCTCGGCTACGAGACAGGTCTCGCGAAAGTGCAGGAAGAAGAACTTGTGTATCAGCGCCACCACCGAAGTCCCGCTCCACCAGTCGTCTGTCGCCGCAACGATCTTTTCGTAGTCTGCCGGTTCAGGGTGGCGGATCAGGAAATTCTCCATAATATCTATTTATAACATACCCGTCTTATTAACCTACTCGCGTCTGAGCGCGATCATCGGGTCGACTCTGGTCGCCCGTCGCGCCGGAAGGTAGCACGCAAGCAGCGCAACGCTCGCCAGCAGCAGCGCCACGACCGCAAATGTCGCCGGGTCGCTCGGGCTCACCTGATAAAGTGTGCTTGATAGAAGGCGCGTTACCGCCCACGCGCCGAGCATGCCTATGCTCAACCCGATAACAATAATCAACACGCCATGGCCCATCACGATCTTCAAGATGTCCCGCGGCCGCGCGCCCAGCGCCATGCGCAGACCGATTTCGCCCGTGCGCTGGCTCACCGAATAGGCCATCGCCCCATAAAGCCCAAACGCCGCGAGCGTCAACCCCAGCGCCGCAAGCCCCCCCATCAAGACCGCGCTGAAACGCTCGGTGATGAGCAGGTCGGCCAGATGGTCCTTAACCGTCATCACGCCTGAGATCGGCAGATCAGGGTCGATTGAGCGAATCCGGTCGCGAATCGCGGCGGTGAGGCCCGCCGGATCATTGCTCGCTCTCACAACCAGGTTCATGGGCGCGTTGATCTCCTGTTGGGCATGAGGCAAGTACCAGGCCGGCCGATTGATCCTGAAATTGAACCGGTCTTCTTTTATGTCGCCGACCACCCCGACCACGGTCAGCCACGCGAAGTTCGTTTGATGCGGCCTGCCGCGCTTGACCCGTTTCCCTATGGGGTCTTCGCCGGGCCACGCCTGTCGCGCCAGTTCTTCGCTGACGACAACGACCGGCAGGCTGTCGGCCGCGTCTTGCTCGTTGATCATTCGCCCCTTGACCAGCGTCACTCCGAGCGTTTCGAGATAGCCAGGACTCACCGCTCGGTGAGCGGTGATGGGCACGTCGCTGGGGTTAGCCGGCGGGCGGCCTTCGACGGTGAAGACGGAATCTATCGAGGACGTTTGAAGCGGGATGTTTGTCGTCGTCCCGGCGGAGACGACTCCCGGAATTGTCTTGACTCGCTCAAGCATCTGCTCCGCGAACGCAACGCGCTGGGGGTATTCGCGGTACTTATCGCGAGAAGGCGCCATCTGCATAATCAATAGGTTCTCCGGCCGAAAGCCCAGCTCGACCCTTTGGAGACGCTCGAAGCTCTGCGCCATCAGCCCGCCGCCCACGAGCAGCGTCGCCGCCACCGCTATTTCGCCGATCACCAGCGCCGCGAGCCATCTTCGCCCGGATGACTGTCCGCCCGACCGTTGCTCTCTCTGTTTGAGCGTCGCCATCAGCGCGCTTGAGCCGGCGACTTTCAAGGCCGGGATAAGGCCGAAGATCGCTCCCGTCGCGAGCGAGACGAGAAAAGAGAATTCGAGCACGCGCGCGTCGATCTGAAAATCGCTGAGAAAACTCGCAAGAGCGACGGCTTGAACGGGGACCAGGGTGCTGAGCAGCGGCATGACCCAGAAGGCCAGCAGCAATCCGACCATCCCGCCCGCGAGCGCAAGCACCAGGCTCTCGGTGAGCAGTTGACGAATCACGCGCCACCGGCCCGCGCCCAGCGCCAGACGTATGGTTATTTCATGCTCGCGCGCCACGCCTCTCACCAGCAGCAGGTTGGCGACGTTGGCGCAGCAGATCAACAACAAGAATCCGACCGCTATGATGAGCGCGAATAGAGATTTTTCCACGCGGCCATCGAGATCGCCTAGGAGTTGCTGGCGCAGCCCGACGAGATTGTAACTCCAGCCGCGCCTCAAAAGCGGGTGCTCTTGCTCCAACCGCTGAGAAATCTCTTTTATCTCGGTGTTTGCCTGTTCCAGGCTGATGCCCGGTTTAAGGCGCGCGATCATCCCGTATATGCCCTGTGATCTTTGCTCGAGCGGCAGGGTTTGTATGTCGATCTGGAGCGGCAGCCAGAACTCGGCGGCGTGAGGCATATTGAATCCCGGCGGCAGGATGCCGACGACCGTGTAGCTCTGCCCGTCCAGGTTGAGCGTGCGGTTAACTAACTCGCGATCACCTCCGAAGCGGCGTTGCCAGAAATCATAACTGACGAGCACGACCGGCGGGCCGCCCGGCCGATCCTCTTCGGCGGAGAAGGTGCGGCCCAGGACCGTTTTGATGTCCAGCGTATTCAAGTAGTCGGCCGTCACCGCCGCGCCTCGCAAACGTTCCGGCTCGCCCAGGCCAATCAGATTCGAAAACCTTTGGATGCTTATCCCGCTCGTGGCGAAAGACTCGCTCTGCTCACGCTGCGCGGCATACTCCAGAAGCGATGTCGCGAAAGGGTCGAAGCCGTCACGCACCGCAAAGCCGAACACCAGCCGGTCGGCGTCCGTAAACGGCAGCGGTCTGAGCAGCAAGGTGTTGACCGCGCTGAAAATCAACGTGTTCGCGCTGATCCCGAGCGCGAGCGTGAGCATTGCTATCAACGTAAGGCCCGGCTTCTTGCCCAGCATTCGCAGTCCGTAGCGGAGGTCTTGCCAGAGTGTTTCCATTGCTTTCTCCCATCAATGAAATCTTGCAGGTCGATGAATCCCGGATGAATTCCGATGGAGGCGCTGCTCCTCATAACGGCCATAGCCAAGCGTCGTGCCAGAACAAGTGCGCGGCTAAATGCTTGAATCCCAGAAATCGCGCGAGATGAGCGCAAGCCTTCGCCGGTCCCGGTTGCGCACTTTCGAGACTCGGCAGTCCCAGATTCGGAACAAATCTCTCGGATCGGCGGATCAGGCCCTTGCGCTCGCCTCCGGTTAATCAGATTATTAGACTTGCTTATCTAACAGGTCCGTGGAGATTTTGTCATGCAAGAAAACTCTCTCGCGAGAAAAATGAAATTGAAACCGAACCTGCGCGCCGCCGTCATAAACGCGCCTGAAGGTTATATCAAGGAACTCGATCCGCTGCCTGCCGGTGTCGAGCTGTCAGAGAAACTACAGGGCAAGTTTGATTGGGTTCAAATCTTCGCCGGCAATAAAAGCGAGCTTGATAAGCTGGCTCCTAAAGCGGCGCGCGCCCTGAAGCAAGAGGGGCTTCTCTGGGTCTCATTCCCGAAGGGGAGTTCCAAGACTCAGACAGACCTCACGAGGGACAAGGGGTGGGAATCGCTCGAAGAAGTAGAGCTGAAATGGGTCAACCTGATCTCGGTCAATGGAGTCTGGTCGGCATTCGCGCTACGACCCTATAAACCGGGAGAGCAAAGGCAATCACCCCGCTGACATACTAAAAAGAAGAGCAAGGAGATATACGGCGATATGAAATCATCTCGATCCGCACCCCGATCAAATCCGCTCGGTATTCTCAGATTCATAGCAGCGTCCTTGATTATCGCGCTGCTCTCGATTGCCGCCGATAAGATTGACGCGAATACGCTTTCGACCGATGACGCCTTCAAGGTGACTACGGTCTTCCTCGTCCGCCACGCGGAGAAAGCGCCCGCGCCGCCCCAGGACCCACCACTGCTTGAAGCCGGTAGCGCCAGATCACAGGAACTCGCGCGGGTACTCGCGAAGACCGGAATAAAGGCCATCTACACTTCTCAATATCTTCGCACAAAGCTGACCGCGGAGCCGGTCGCCAGGCAGCTCGGCATAACAAGCACAACTCTACCGCTCAAGATGAACCCTTCCAATCCGAGAGAGGTCTCCGAGCAGTCCATCAGAGAGATAGCCGATAAGGTTTATGAGGCGAGAGGTGACAGCGTGCTGATAGTGGGGCATAGCAACACGGTACCCGAGGTGATAAGAATGCTCGGAGGGGATGTGGTTCCCACTATAGACGAGAAAGAATTCGACGACTTATTCATCGTCACGGTCTATGCGAAAGGGAAGGCAAAGGTCGCGCATATGAAGTACGGAGCCCAGAGTCAGGTTGTAGCGCGCTGAGTCACGCCCGGCTTCAGGCTCCCCCTATAAGAGACGATGAGGGATGATAAGCGAGCGATTTACCTCACCTTCTTATTATCTCTACAAGCTCAACTCGCTTGCCCGTCTCAGGGTTAACTTCCAGTATGAGCCCGGTGCCGCGAGCGCAGATTTTATTCTCGAAAACCCCCGGCTCCAGCGGCGTATGCTCTCTGGTCGTCAGGCAGTCATTGCTGCAACCTGCCGCCGGAACAGTCGCCGAAGTAGTCCGGCTGACGACTTCGGCCAGGTCTTCCGCCTCGTTCAAAAGGAACTCCTGACGGTAGATGTCTCCTACCGCAGGATTCGCTTTCATGACAATCCCCGGCTTGGTGCCTTCCCGCTTTTATAGATGCCAGTATAATCGAGGGATGATGAGAAGATGATGAGAAGATCGAGGCTAGAGGCTGCGCGGCGGGGGCGAACCATTTTTTAGATTCAGCATTATTATAGGCGCGGACTTTCTATTCCGTTTTGCGAGTGGAGTCGGTCGTCTCTAACGTGCGCGTGGTGTGCTCGGTGACGCTCAGCACTGGCTCGGGCAGCGCCCGCCCCGCGCCATGTCCGCTCGCGTCGAGCCCCTTCTGTTGAGGTATGTCGCCGGCTCCCTTAGCGCCGCTCTTCAAGCGCACCAGCATCCAGATCAACACGCTGTCAACCGCTATGAGCATTAAAAAACTCAGAAGCGTGAAGGCCACGATCAGCTCGTCTTTTAAGTTGAGCAGCTCCTTCATCACCGCCATCAAGCCGACGATAATCGCAAGTCCCCCCACCGTGACTGATACGGTTGCCCACACCAGAGTTTCCGGCAGCGTCTCCGACATTCCGGCGTTGCTTCCTTTAGCGCTCAACTCCGCGCCACAGCGATTGCAATAGCTCAAAGCCGGCTTGACGGCCGTACCGCATGATAGAACAATACATATTAGCCTCTCGATTAATACGGTATGCGGGGCCGCCGTGTTCGGCAACAGTGGTCGCGGCAAGGGGCGGCGTCGGAAGATCGCCCCTTGCCGGGCGTGGGATAAAAGATCAAACCAGTGCGCCTGGCAGTAATTTAAAGGAATTGAAGAATCTCTCAATCGCTTCAGAGTCCTTCGCCTTCGTTTCAGTCATCACCTGGTAGAACCGGGTCTTTACGAAGTAAAACCTGACGTTGACTACGCGGCCCTCCGAGGTGGAAAACGTGACGGCCTTCGCGGGATGCCCTTCCTGACTGATTACGGATTCGCTCAAAACTTTGCCGCCTTTAAACTCCACGAGCGCGTCTCGCAATTTATTAAACGTCTCTTCGGTCGCCTTATGCTCGATGCCCTCCTTGCCATACTCGGTCCAGCTCACCATGTACTCATTTAAGTCTTTGTCCGTCAGACGAGACCGTGTGAGTCAACAGCCTGCCTCTCTTCGTCTCAGTCGCTATGACGCTCGTTTTGAGTTCGTCGGGCATGGCGGCAGAGAACCTTCCTTCCGCCGAAGAGAACTCTTTCCACACGGCCTGCTGTTGAGTATTCAGCCAGGTGCTTGTCAGGCAGACCAAAGCGAGAATAAGCGTTTGCATAAACTCCTCCTATTGAAAGCTGGTTCCACCTCTTATGCTTACCACGCTTTCCCGATCCTTTTGTTCCTCAATCAGCACAACGGCACCGGCCGCCGGGCAATCACTTTATTTTGACCTTCCATTTTCGGCGTTCCGTCAGTAGTTGCTCCGGGTCATTCTTGACCGCATCGGTTATATCGCTGACTACGACTTCGAGCGTGTGCTTACCCTTGCTCAGGGTGCCGTGCTCGATGGTAAAAGTCGGCCCGACGCCCCGCGATTGACCGTCAATAAACCAGGTCACGCTTAACGAGTGGGTCAGGGGCTCCGGGGTGGATACTGAAAATGTCCGCGACTGCCCGCGCTTTATTTTTAATGATTGGTCGGACGGGCTGCTCTCTTCGATCGGAGATACAAGGTCGTAGATTCTCTTGATAAGCTGCTCGTTATTGATTTGCTCGAACGGGAACCCGAGTTCAAGCATCTTTGATTTGTAGGTAGCCCTGAACAACCCCTGCGTGCAGTACCTGGCCCCCTCGTAGAGTCCGGGCAGGGCCGGCAGAGTCGTGAGAGTCGGAATCGGTGTCGCCGGGTCAATCCACTGGGCCCACTTGATCGCGGCGCGCTCGGACGCCTTGGTGACGTTGGGTTCGGAAGGCTCCTGGAATGCCTGGCAGGGAGGAGGGTTGGGACTGTCATATTCGTCGGCGAGCAGCCCGAAGCTGTGACCAAGCTCGTGCAGCACGATCTCGAAAGCGTCGTCGTGAATTGAAGTGACCGCGACGCTCCCGCCGGAGCCGCCATATTTACGGTCATTGACACATATTAAAACGATGTCTCGCTCGGAAGGCGACAGAGCATCGGAAAGAACGCGAGAGACTTTCCCCTGATTTACGCAGATGAGCCGGTCGATACCGGCGCAGTTATACGTAGCGTCAAAGGCGGTGTCTTTAAATACGGGCGGGTTCGATTCCGGGTGGTCCGCCCCGGACTCGTTACTCGCCATGTCTATCCGGTGAACATTAAAGTAGCGTTGATATTCCTTGAATGGCTCCTGGGCCAGCATCTCTTGAGCAAATCGCTGGACCTGTTCGGCGTAGGCGCCCATTTCGTCCGCGGTGAAGCCGTCGCCTAGAATAACTATGTCGACCCGGTTCATCGAGTCCCCATTATTTAATATCGTAACGACCGGCGGCGCACTCTGCGCCGATGCGTCGCCGGACAACACGACCAGCAGCAGCAGGAAAATCAGCGCCATACGTTTTTGTGAATGGTTTGGCATCAAGCACCTCCCTCTCAAAGAGGCTTATTTCGGAAGCTGAATCTTTTGCAGTAATTTTAATTTGAAGCCATCGCCGTCCCATCGGGGAGAATAAAAGATCAGTTCGGCAATCGCCGGGTCATCGGGAATTGGCACAAGAAACTCCGCGCTCGCGCGATAAATAATCTGACCGCTTAACTGGCCCGTAGCTCCCGGACCCTCCGCCCGGAGAATTCGCGGGTCCGCCATCAGGATCCGCCCGAGTAACCGGTTCTGCGCGTCAACGGCCACGACCAGTATCTGATTTGGCGACAGCTCGGCCGAACGTCGCCGCGGCAAGTTGGCAATCTTGTGGCGGCGGTCAATTATCGTAAACACGCTCGGGTCAGTGGCCGTCCGCGGAAGTAGCGCTGTTAGTAACAGGCCCGCGGCTTGTATCGCAGCGGACTAAAAGCTCCTGGAAGGATCGATGACGCGTGCCAGGCTCTCCTACTTTGATGCCCTCCGATAGCAGCAGCTCGTTTACTAAATTTTCGGCAGCCGCGCCGCTCGAAGCGTCACGGGCTTTCCTGCTTTCTGCCGGCGTTTGAGCAAAGCCTGAAGTGATCAGGAGCATCAGGGTTGTGACGATCAGAAGAAATCGCTTTCTCATAATAAGTCTCTCTTGATCGGGCGCGCGAAAGGCGATGGCAGAGCCACGCGAGCCTCGCTTCGTGAATCATTTGTTAGGCGACTGCCGCTTGTGGCTTGAATGGCCGGGCCAATCGACGCAGAAGTATCGCACAGGATAAAAAGGTCGTCCATCTAATTGCATGGCGATTGTTCGGCATGAAACCACGCTCAGGCCCCGTGTCTGCCGCATCGCCTGCAATACCTGTCGCCTATAAGAAGGTCGCTGCCACATTGACTGCATTTCCTGAGGGGCGCGCTGATATAAACCTCGTCGCCGGTGGCTAACTTGATGGTCAACTGCCAGGCGCGGCCCGTGCCGTAGATCGCTTCCGCCCCGTCTGAAAACGTATAGCTGGTCACGCCCGTCGTCACCTTTACCTCACCGCCCTCGAATGCTTCGACCCCTGCCTCCGTAGGATGAGGTTTGGAACCAGGTTTGTCGGCCATCAAGTTTAATAATCGGGCAATCTCTTTGCCGAAATTCTCATCCCACATATTATTCCCCGCTTGAGCTATGGTTGGGCAAGGATCACGTCCTGCCCACTGCTAAAAATACCTGCCACCGCGCCGGTCATCAACGTGGCGAGCGTCGCGGCCAGCAACGCGCGAAAACCCAGGCTGGCCAGATCGTCGCGCCGCGACGGCGCCAGCGCCGCCGTACCCCCCACGAAGATAGCCATCGAAGCCACGTGCGCAAAGCCGCACAGCGCGTAGCTCAAAATAACCACCGTGCGCGGGTCGCTTAAATGCCCGCCGGCAATCATCTGCGACAGGTCCTGATAAGATACGACCTCGGTCAAAATCACCCGCTCGCCCAGCGCGCGCGCGGCCTCGGCCAGATCGGCGCCCGCTATGCCGAGCAAGGCCGCGAACGGATAAAAGACCCAGCTCAGTATTCGCACGAGCGATATTGGCTCGGCAAGTCCGAGCCAGTGGCTCGGCCATGCTAGCGCCATGTCGATGAGCGAGACCAGCCCGAGCATCGCGATCAGCAGCGCCGAAATGCCGGCCGCAAGTCTTACCCCATCCATCGCCCCGGCAATGATCGCGCCCATAAGGTTGCGCGGGCGGGCGGATTCGTCCTCGGGCGGTATGGTGTTGAGTGTCTCAGGGACCTCGGTCTCAGGCACGAGCAGCTTCGTTATCACTATCACGGCCGGGATCGACAGCACCGACGCCGACAGCAGATGCCCGGCAATCTGCGGAAATGAGTTTTGCAAAAAGGCGATATAGATGCCGAGCGTCGTTGACGCCACGGTCGCCATCCCGGAGCCGAGTATCGTCAACAACTCGGATCGGGTCATACGTTCAAGATAAGGCGCGACGACGAGCGCCGACTCGACGCCCACAAAGATGTTCGCCGCGCTGCACAGGGACTCCGCCCCGCTGATCCTCATAGTGCGGCGAAATACCTTCGCGGAGAAGCGAACGAAGACTTGCAGAATGCGCAAGTGATAAAGCAAGGCCGTGAATGCCGAAAAGAATATGGCTACGGGCAGGACCTGAAAAAGCAGTATGAATCCGACCGAACCCGGCTCACCGGGCGCGGCCGCGAGCGGGCCCAGCAGGAACAGGGAGCCGCTCTTTGAGGCGTTCAGCAGCGCCAGGAACGCATCGTTGAGCCATATGAATATGTATTGCACGCCCGGCAGGCGGAAGATCAAAAGCCCGATTAGTAGCTGAAGACCCATCCCCCACCCGATGGTCTTCCAATTCACCTTTCGTCGATTAGCGGAAAGGAGCCAGGCGATAAGGGCGAAGGCGAAAAACCCGGCCAGTGAAATTAAGCGGTATGGCATCGCGGAAGTGACTCTACCGGTTTAAGAGTGCCCGGACAAGAGCTTGCTCGAAGAGGTGATGATGGATAAGAGTGATGAGAGATCAAGGATCGAGTATGGAGTGCGGTGACTTGTCACCGCTTGAAAAAGCTGCGAGCGTGTCGCAGCACTCCAAAATCCTCTCATCAACACATTATTGCTTCACCACTACCTGATGATGTTTTGAGGGGAGATTCTCGCGCCCCCACTTCAACGCGCGACTCATCCATGCAAGCTCGTCCAGAAAATCTTTCACCCTTTCTTCATAGAGATCATCAAGAAGCTTTCCGTCCCCGTCGAATTTATTCTGCACCTTCGGGAAATTCAGATCGGTAAAGGTCACAGCCAGGCCCAGCTCCCGCACCATCGGCACCATCGCCTCGATAACGCGGGTCCCGCCCCACGGGCCTGCCGACGTGCCGACAATAGCGACGCTCTTATGTATGTATTCCTTTAACAGAAGATCGAGCACGCTTTTCAAAATACCGGGGTACCCGTGGTTGTATTCGGGGGTGACTACGATTAGCCCGTCTGCTTTGATGATCGCGTCTCTCCACTGAGGAAACCGGTCCTTTATCTGCGTCCCGTAATGATCCTGGGGCAGCGCAAAGTCTCTTACGTCGAACAGCTCTGTCTCTATGTCAGACCTTTTCCCGATTTCATTTATCAACCAGTCGGCGACAGGCTCGCTTTTTCGATCTTTGCGATTGGTCCCCAACAGAACAGGTATAAAAAGCTTTTCCATAACGATCATCTCCTGTCGTTCATTATACCCCGTTTCTTTGCGCACGATCCGCGCGTAACGCTGCGCCACGACGCGCGGGCCTCAAATATCTTTATACAGGCTGTGTGCTCAAATATTCCCGGCACGCACCTCGATAGGGTCGATCATTAGATTTGAACAGGCAGGATTAGCTTTTATCAAGACTGCGGCGTTACGTAGATAAGTCTCGTAGGGACGGAATAGTTTATTCTGAGTGAAAAGCCCCGTAGGGGCGAAATGTGAACATACCGCTCCTGACGGAGGCTCAGGTCTTATCTACGACGGTTTCTATAAACATTGCGCCCCTACGGGGCCTTCCCGACGTTAGACTTTCTGTTAGGGTTTTTGTGAAAGCATTAGGCTGCCGTTAACGCAATGTAGACAACTCCGGTCAAGGATTTTCGTGTGGCGCACAATTGCTCGGATTCAATCTTTAAATAAATCTTTCTTCATCTTGCCTACAATACGGTCCGCAACTTTGCGTTGCCCGCCACGTTTTAATGGCCCCCACCATAAAGACCTGTCTCCAGCTTCACCGGCCCAAACCATGATTTTATCTTTGACACTTATCAACTGGACGCTACCTTCATTTTTGTCTTTTCCTCCGAATACAGTGTGATACCACTTATCATCCCCTTTAATTGAGGCTCCAGTTAATATGAACTCCGCATCTTTTTCTTCGGTGACTACGACAATAGGTAGCTTCTTCTTTATGATCTCTGCTGCTATAAAAGGGTGAAGGTCACCTTCCATTGCCGCAATAAAGAGCTTTGAACCTGGGGGGACTTTTGAACTTTGCACACCTTCTCCTGGGCTAAACAAATAGACGCAAGGGCTAGCAAAAGCGTTATCGTAAATAATTTCTTCATGGGACCTCCAACTTATACTTAGATTCTAGCGGGCGAAAATCAGCCAAACCGTAGGGTTGCTAACATTATTCTCGTTTATAGAGCTTGTCAATAAGAACTTTCTGCAGGCGCGGTATCCAAATAGAAACCATCAGTGGACGCGCTCCGGTTTTACCGATTGTTAAGCAGACTATAGGCGGGCGTTATTGCAATCCTCTTTTCTTTAACTACTCTTGCTGATGCTTGCCATCCGCGCGCGATAGCCCAGCGCGTCGAATGCGAACTCCGCTATGCGCGCGAGCCGAACGGATGCGCGCTCCAAAGACCGCTGTGACGCCGCGCCGATCTCTATAAGTTTTTCAACCGGCATCGCCGTCTCGCAACCGCGCGCGGCTTTCATAATCGGCTCGATGCTCTTTTCGACAAACCGTCGCGCCCGCTCGCACCTGGCCGCCCCTTCCGATAGACCCGCCGATTTGAATACCTCCAGCAATCTTTCCATCTCACGCATGACATCGCCGAGTTTTGCGCGATTATAGTCAATGAGCTCTTCTAAAAAACTCTGCGCCCCCTCGCCGCTCGACACGTCGGGCTCGCTGACCGAAAGCGCCTCTTCATCCGCCTCGCGGCTACTCAGTAACCGCTCGTGCCGGGCGCGCTCGTCGTTCGCGAGCGGTGGCTCTATGCCGTACATGCGCCGCACCGCGTGACAGCGGTCGCTCCCCCGTTCAAACTCCCGGCACGAGTTCGGGCGCAATTCATAAACGGTGCAGCAAACTCTCCGCCCTACGTCGCCGTCGAGCGCGACACAACGGCCGGCGACAGGCTCGCGCTTCAGCCACCGGATGAGGTCTTCTAAATCATCCTCGGAGTCTTCCGACTCCATCACGGCCCAGGTCAATGCGCGCGGCGTCGGGTCCGTGATGAGCACCGGCACCTGGTGAAAATATGCGCAGCACCCGCCACATTCGAGGCAGTCGAGCGCGTCATCGTTTTCGGCAAAGATGCTTTCGGCGCGCGACTCGGCGTACAGCCCAAGCAGCGGGTCGTCGCGGACACCCGCCCGCCGCTCGGCGAGCAGGTCGGTGAGGCGGAGAAAATCCTGCTCGCTCAGTCTTGATTGGCGCGTGAGCTTTATCAGCTCGACGGGTGGGTCTGCTCGCTCGATTTTTCGCCGGTCTTTTTCCATGGGGAGTGATGGGCGAGGGCGGTTACAGGGCGCGCTTTAATAACTCGATCACCCTCGGATTGCGCGTAAGCTCGGCGACTCCGAGCGCGAATTTCGCGTCGCCGTGGTCTAGGCCCTCGCGGCTGTTGAGCAAAAGCTCCACGACCTCGGCGCTGCCCGCCTTGACCGCAAAGACGATGGGCGTAAACCCCAGGTACTTTCCCCTGGCTCGCGGGTCGGCCCCCCGCGCGAGCAGCGCCTCGGCCGCTTCCGGGCTCCCGGCTTTGGCCGCGTGCATAAGGGCCGTCATGCCTGACGCGTCTCGCGCATTCGCGTCAGCCCCCTCGTCAAGCATCCGTCGGACAGTCGCCCCGTCCGCGCGCGAGGCCGCGACGATCAAGGCCTCATCGCGGTCTTTCGTCTCGTCATTCATAGCCACGGCCGCGCGGGATTATTCGTTCTCTTTAAGCGTCCTCATCCTCAGAATGAGAGTGCTCGTGCAGATGGCGATCACGATTAAAATCGATTGGACGATCAGTAGATCGAGTCTGTATATGGAGAATGCTATCGACGCCCACAGGAGCGCGATGGTAATGACCTTGGCCCTGAGCGGGATGCCTCGCCTTTGCTGAATGTTGCTGATGTATTTGCCCAGCACGCGGTTATTCATCAGCCATCGGTGAAGTCTTTCAGACCCGCGCACGTAGCAGGCCGAAGCCAGCAGCAGAAAAGGCGTCGTCGGCAGCAGCGGCAAGAATATGCCAAGCACCGCCAGGCCCACGCACAGGCTCCCCGCCGTATTCAGCATGATTTTTATGATGGGACTCAAGCCGACCTTCCATCCGGTTTATTGCTCTTTGATTATACCCCTTCGCCGCGCGACGGCTCAAACAGTGCGAAGACCGCGCCGGCGGGGTCCTTTATCACGCAGTAGCGGCCGTGGCCGCCGGCCACGTTAGGGCCGGCCACCACCGCGCCCTCCATCTCGAGGGCGCGCGCGACGCTTTTTTCAAGGTCTTCGACCATGATGTAGATCAACCACTGCGCGGGCAGGCCCGCGTTGACGCCCTGCGCGTGACAGACCCCGGCTATCCCCTTGCCCGTCCCCGGCTCGTTCATGCAGTAGTCGCTGTAGCCGCCCATGTCGACTTCGGTCGCGGTCCAGCCGACGACCTCGCGGTAAAAATCTTTTACGCGCTCGGCGTCCCCGATCGTCAGGTCGCACCAGCCAATCGAGCCCGTGGCTTTGCTGTCGCTATCGCTCATAGGTTCTCCTCCCGGATCAATTCTTATTTCCGGTCTTATTTCGGGTAGCCGGCCGACGCCTTCACCTCGGCAATCTGCTTGTTATGCCGCACGGTGTGCAGCGGTACATAGAGCAGCCAGTCGTACGCGCTCAAGGTGTTGAATACGGGGAACGGGTGGTCTCGCGTGTGCGCCTTCAGCGGGCGGTCCGTCTTCCTGGCAAATTCCATCACTTGCGCGCGGTGCTCTTTGAATCGCTTGATGACCTCTTCGCGCGTGAGCTTGCCCGTCGGCCTTACCTCTATAGGGGCCTGCGCGCGGGTCGTGCGGCTCGGCATCACCCGCTCGATAAAAGCGGCTTTGCCGGCGGTCTTCTTCTCCCAATCGGGGTTGGCCGGTTGTGATAGCGCGGCCTCTACCGCCCGAAACAGCGCCACCTCCGTCAGCATGATATGCTCGGCCACCTCGCCTACGGACCACCTCAGCGGCGACGGCTTATAGCTCCACTGCGCCGCGCTGACGCTTTCGATCCCGTCGAGGTACTCTTTTTCAGAGTCCTGAAGCATCTTTATAACTTTCGCGCGTTCCTCGGCCGACAGGCGCGGGTCGGCCGCGCCGCCTGATTGCGCCGCGGCCGTCTGCGCGATTGAGACGAAGAACAATCAACAACAGTCCCGAAATTATTCTCATTTTTCCTCCGCTGTTTTAACCGATTCGGTGAGGAACCACCTCCAGCGTTTTAACTCCAGCGCGGGGCGGCGTCAAGCCGGGTTGTCACCGCGGGCGGGCTGATCTTATCTCACGCCTCATCACCGGCCTCGTCTCGGACCGCCTGGCCACCTCTCGAAAGCCCGCCTTTAAGAACGCCGATGCTATGCCGGTCCAGGCAAAGGCGTCGGGCATCGCGTCTTTTCGAGGCTCTATCGGGTAGCCCTCAAGTACGCGGCCCCCGCGCGAGCGGACATACTCGACGGCCGCTTCGATCAATCTTACCGAAAGCCCCGTGCGCCGGTATGGCCGGGCGACGAACAGACATACGATGGACCAGACCGGCTCTTGATCGACGCGCTTTAAGACGCGCGACCGCTCAAGCACCGTATACTCTTCGCGCGGCGCGACCGAGCACCACCCGGCCGGCTGCCCGTTAACGTAAGCGAGTATGCCGGGCTCCTGGCCGCTGACGACTATGGACTTCATGGCCTGGCGGTTTTTTTCGCCCTTCTGCTTTTCGAATTGCGAGCGCGGCACTCGCCAATACATGCACCAGCAGCCGCCGCAAGCGCCCCGCTCGCCGAAGAGTCGCTCGAAATCATCCCATACCGCGTCCGTCAGCGGGCGGAACTCAAACCGGTGGACCTTCAGGGGCGAATCTTTTTTTCCTTTAGTCATGCTTCACCCTGATCGAGCTACCGGGTGAAACGACATCGCGGAGTGTTTTGTTTTCTAATTGATCGAATCCGCCTAGAAGCGCATGGTGATGCCGCCGCGCAGGCTTACAAGCGAAAGCCGCGACCCCGTCACCGGATATGATTGATTGTCGGGCCGGGTGATCTCGTCGCGCAATTCTATGCGGATGGCGAAGGGCGAGTCCTTGTCGAAGAAACATTTCACCCCGGCGGCGAACCTGTATACCCTATCCGACCGTATCTCGGTGAAATCGGTAGAGATGTTGCCCAGACCGGCCGCGACGTAAGGGGTGAGCGGTCGCTTCTTGCCGATTGACGGCAGGTGATAAACCGCGCCTATCTGCGCGGAACTGTAATCGTCTAATCTGAAACCCGGGAAATGCACATAAAAAACGTCGAACGAGCCTTCGACCGCGAACCCCGCGATGAGATCGCGTGTGTAAGAGAAAGTAAAGGCCGGCGCGCCGACCGCCCCGCCTTCGCCGGACAACCTTCCGCCGCCCGCTATAAAGCTGATCTCGTTGCCCTGGGCCAGCACGCCCGTAACGCAAAACAGCATCAAAAAAAAGACCCGAACCAGAGACTTCAACATGCCTGCTCCTTACCTTGAGAGCCTCCGCCGGTCCAACAGAGTGTATAGTGAATAGCGATTAGCAATAATTATGCCCTTGATAACCCGCTCGATTTGCTGGCGCTGACAAAACGTCGCGTGCGCGCGGGCGCAGCATAATGATGACAGTTGAAGGATCGCGCTTGCGTATAACATACCCGGTCTGTGTATGGGCTTTCGGGGTCGGGCGTGAGGCCAGATAGCCAGAACTAATCTGTAACGAAGGTCGTTACCACTCCTGATAAACTCAATTTCTTAATAAAAGGAGAAGCCGCGATGTTGAGGCGAGCTTTCATCTCCCTGTTCATATGCCTGTTTGTATCAACGGGCGTGGCGGCCTATTTTCCGGCCGCCGCGCAGTCTGCCGCCTCCGAGCAGTCTTTTGCCGCCGAGCTTGAAAAGATCGTTCTCGAAGAACTCGGCCGCCGCAACGTGCCCGGCGCGGCCGTAGCCGTTATAAGCGGCGACCGGGTCGTATTCGCGAAAGGCTTCGGCGTTTCAAACGTCGAAACCGGCGCGCCGGTCACCGCCGATATGCTCTTTCGCCTCGGCTCTACGACAAAGATGTTTGTGGCGGCCGCGCTCGTCGGACTCGCCGAGCAAGGCAAGGTGAAGCTCGACGAGCCGGTCGGCAAATATGTCAAAGGGATCAACGAAAAGATCGGCCGCGTCACCGCGCACCACTTGCTGAGCCACACGGCCGGCATAAGAGACGAAGCGCCGATGTACGGCTCTCCCGACGACGCGGCGCTTCGAAGCGGCGTCCTCGCGTGGAAAGAAGACTACCTTTTTACCGAGCCCGGCCGCATCATATCTTATTCAAACCCCGGCTACTGGCTGGCCGGCGCGATTATCGAGGAAGTGAGCGGCCGGCCGTTCGCCGATCACCTGAGCGAGACGCTGTTTAAACCGCTTGGGATGAACAGCACAACCTTTCGCCCCACCATGGCGATGACCTATCCGCTGGCGCAGGGACATAACGCAAGCGCCGGGCAGAAGGCGACCGTCATAAGACCGATGGCCGACAACGCCGCCACCTGGCCGGCCGGCTCGATGTTTTCAAGCGTCAACGATCTCTCGCGCTTCGTCATTGCGTTTCTAAACGGCGGCCGCGTCGAGGGCAAACAGGTGCTCTCCGAATCGCTCATCTCAAAAATCTCTACGCCGCATGCGGTGGTCCCCACGTCCTCGGATAATAAGTATGCTTACGGACTGATGACGGGCATTGATCGCGGCGTGCGCGTGATCGCGCACGGCGGGTCGAGGGTCGGCTATGGCTCGGTGATCAAGATGGTCCCCGACCATCGGTTCGGCGTAATCGTGCTCGCTAATCGCAGCGGCGGCACGCTCGACCGCGTGGCCGATAAGGCTATGGAGCTTATGCTGCCGCTCAAGCCGGCAATCGAAGTGGCCGAAAAAGACCTGCCGATGAGCGAATCTGAGATGGCCGGCTATGTCGGGGTCTATGCCCAGGGCCGCGTGCGCTACGAGCTGTTTATCAGAGACGGCAAACTCTTTGGCAAGCAGGAGACGGTCGAAGGACAGGTCAAAAAGATCGGCGAGAACCGCTTCCTTCTTTTAACGCAGGGCGGCCGGCAGCAATTTGCACTGGTCCCCGGCGAGAATGGAAAGGCCGAATACCTGCACACGAGCCTGCGGTCGGCTCGCCGTGTTCAGTAAGGCTCTCTCTACAGTAATCCTCTTCGCGTGAGCGCGCGCCGGAGCAGCGGCTCGATTTCGGCGCGTATATGCTCGTTCGCATAACCGGCCCACGCGACGTTTCCTTCGGTGCTTAGCCGCGCGCGGAGCGGCCCGCCCGTCGCGATCGGTTACTATCACGCCCATCTCGCGCGCGATCAGCTCGGTAGAAAGATCATACGGGTGCGCGCATATGCCGAGCGCGAGCCCGCGCCTCGCGAGCGTCTTCTCCATGAGAGGACGCAGGTCCGCGACGAAACGGTCGCGGCCGGCCATCAGCTCATACAATTGCCCGCCGCTCGATATGTACTGGTCTTCAAAACAGTCTGCCTTGCCCGGCCCGCAACACGTCCGAGCGCACCCGGTCGTGAAGACGCAATATGGTTTCGAGCAGGCTATTGACATCCGGCATAATCGACCGTCAATCGGCCGCGCAGCGGAAGCCCGCAATCGCGTAGCGGAATCGCGGCCTCCAGAAGTTCCTGAACGAGCACCTGAGCAGCGGCCCTCGCGTGGCCCACGACCCGCCTTTCATAACGCGGTGGTCGCCGTCAAACCAAAGCTCGGAGTATTCGGCGTAAGGATAGGCTTCAAAACCTGGGTAAGGCTCGAATACACTCGAAGTCCACTCCCAGACGTTGCCGGTCATGTCGAGGCACCCGTATGCGCTGCGGCCCGCGGGGTGCGAGCCCGCGGGGGTCGTTCCCCAATTGTCGAAGTTGAAATTCGCAAGCTCGCTCGTGGCCGGGTCATCGCCCCAGCTAAATCGCCGCTTCACGCGCCCGCGCGGGTCCCACGAAGCGGCCTTCTCCCATTCGGCCTCCGTGGCCAGGCGCTTGCCCGCGAACAGCGCGTAGCTGGAGGCTTCGTACCAACTGACACCCGTCACGGGGTGATCGCTTTTGAGCGGGGTCATCTCGAACATCTCGCGCACTCGCCACCGCGAATCGTCGCGCGACCAGTAAAGCGGATGTGTGACGCCGTTCTCTTCTTTCCACGCCCACCCTTCGTCGCTCCAGAGCGAGCGCTTCTGGTAGCCGCCCGCCCGCATGAACTCTGCGAACTCGGCGTTCGTGACCGGCCGCCGGTCGATACGAAAATCCTGAAGCTCGATTGTGCGCGGCGGGCGCTCGTTATCGTATGCGAAGATTCCGGCCTGCGCGCCCATCTCGAACGGCCCGCCCTCGACGCTTACCATGTCTGAAATCTCTTCAGAGATTTCGGATTTTGGATTTGAGATTTGAGATAGGGGGGGGGCGATCTTGAGCGACGGGTCGAGCATTTGAAGCAGGTAGCAGAGCGTTTCCTGGTGTTGCCATTCGTGCTCGATCACCATATCGAAGACGTAGCCGTCGGCGAGCAGTCGATTGCTTTCGTGCGCTTGCCAGTCGGCGAGAAAGCCGAGCGACTCTTCGCGCACGCGCGCGAGGTAGGCTTCAATCTCCTCAACGGGCGGCAGGTTGGTCGAGTCCTCGCGCGGCGTCTTTATAGGGTCGAATATATCGTTGAAGCGATCAGAGACGGGCCGCTCGCCTTTTGCGCGCTCCAGAATCCAGTACGCTTCAAACGCGCCGACATGACCGAGGTGCCAGAGCAGCGGGCGGAAGCCTTCGGCGGGCGAGCGCCTAAGGTCACGCTCCGACGCGACCAGCTCGAACATCTCGCGCGTGCTTCGGCGCGATTCCTCCATCAATCGGGCTGCTAATTCCGGATCGAATCTGTAAGGCATCGTCTCTCGTAATCTCTCTATGGAATACTGGCATGGAGCCGAGAATTACTATAGCATTACGCAAAGCTATTGGTTAATTACAATGATTAACTGTCTCAGACAGCCGCGCCGCAATCGGACCTTTATGGGTCAGGGGAGATGGGATGCTTTCTGAAAAACGAGCCGAGCAGCCCGACCGATTCACCATCCATCGTCTTACACAAGGGGGCAACGCCGACGCGTTTGCCAACGACGTGCGCGCCGGGCTCAGCGGGAGCCCGAGGATGCTCCAGCCGAAATACTTCTATGACGATCTGGGCTCGCAGCTTTTTGAAGCCATATGCCGCCTGCCCGAATACTACCTGACGAGGGCCGAAGGCGAGATACTGAGCACGCACTCGGACGAGATAATCGCTTCGACGGGCGGGCCTGTAAGGCTCATCGAGCTTGGGAGCGGCAGCGCCGAAAAGACCCGATACCTCATCGAAGCCATACTGCGCGGCCAGCAGCGGCTCGAATATCTGCCCATAGACATCTCCGACGTCAGCCTGGAATCGAGCAGCCTCGAATTGCTGCACGCCTACCCGCGGCTCAGCATCACCGCCTACGCGGCAGATTATTTCACGGCCCTGCGGGCGCTGGCCGAAAGCGGCTCGCACGCGCCGGACTTGCGCCAGCTCGCATTATTCCTCGGCTCGAACATCGGCAACTTCGACCCCACGGGCGCGCGCGAGTTTTTGCGCGAAGTGCGACGGGTGCTCCGCGCCGGGGATTGTCTTGCCATGGGCGCGGACCTCAAGAAAGCGCCCGAGTTGCTCGTGGCGGCATACGACGACGCGCTCGGCGTGACCGCCGCCTTTAACCGGAATCTGCTCGTGCGGATCAACCGGGAGCTCGGAGGCGATTTCGACATAAGAAAATTCCGGCACCGCGCCGCTTATTCGCCCGAGCGCGGGCGGATGGAGATTCATCTGGAGAGCCTGGAAGCCCAGAAGGTTCGCATAGAGTCGCTCGATATGGAGATAAACTTCGAGCGCGGCGAGTCCATACACACAGAGAACTCGTACAAATTTGACATCGAACAGCTATCGGAGCTGGCGCGCGAGACCGGATTTCGGCTCGAAAAGACATGGTATGATGGCGCGCGCGCCTTTAGCTTTAACCTGCTTGTGGCTACTGAGAAGTGAAGCGTGAAAAGTGAATAGTGAATAGCTCGCGCTAATGCCGTCGTCACCATTCGCTTTTGATTAAAATGTCTCCCGATTGCGCAACCCATTTCAAGCAAGACCGGCCGGGCGAGCGCGTATGCCCTGATCTTGATTTCGTGCGACTGTTTGAGGAGCGGGCGCGGCCACGGGATGCGTGGGCCGTGGGCGCGGAGCTGGAGCTTCTAGGCTATACGGTCGCCGACCTGCAACGCATCACCGTCACACAGGTGCAATCGATACTAAAGAGTTTCGCGCCCGCCGACGCGCGTCTTCTGAAGGAGAGAGGTTATGCCACGGAGGTGGCGCTCGCCGACGGGTCGCGCATAACGATTGAGCCCGGCGGGCAGGTGGAGTATTCAGGCGCGCCCTCGGCAAGTCTTCCCGATATCGAAAGCGCGCTTGTCGACTATACGCGGCGACTAGTCGAGGTGGGTCATCAACACGGCATCGCGTTCGTAGCCGCGGGGTTCGATCCTGTCAGGAAGCTCGAAGAGCAGAACTGGATGCCGAAGCGTCGCTATGAAATCATGCGCCCTTACCTCGGCAGCCGCGGGCCGAAGGCGTGGGATATGATGTGCCGCACGGCCGCCATACAGGCAAACCTCGATTACAGCGACCTGGAAGACCTGGCGGAAAAATTCATGGTCGCGACGCGGTTCGGCCCCATAGCGGCGGCGATCTTCGCCAATTCGCCGTTCGAGGGCGCAAAGCTGTCGGGGTACAAATCGACGCGCTACGCGGTGTGGCTTGAGACCGATGCTGACAGGACCGGCCCGGCGCCGCTGGCGCTCGAAGGCGACTTCTCAATCGAGAGATTCATCGAATATGTCGAGCGCGTGCCGATGATCTTTATAAGGCGCGACGGCGAATACGTTGATCTCGCCGGCCGCTCGTTTGCCGAGTTCCTGCGCAACGGGGCGACGCACAAGCCGGTGCTCCAGGACTTCACCGACCACCTCTCGACTATATTCACCGAGGCCCGCCTCAAGCCGTATATCGAGCAGCGCAGCGCCGATTGCGGGACTGTCGAAATGGCGATGGCCGCGCTCGCGCTCTGGAAGGGCTTGATGTATTCGCGTGAAGCGCTCCGGGAGGCTTTGCGGATCGCCCCGCAGCTAGGCAGAGGCGAATACGCCAAGCTACAGGAGGAGGTCGCCCGTCACGGCCTCGACGCGCGAATCGGCGGGGTGAGCGTGGGAGGGCTTGCCGCGGCGATGATCGAGCTGGCGCGCGAAGGGCTCAAAGCAGTTGGCGCCCGAAGAGACCCGGTATCTCGATGTCGCTCGAAGAGCGCGTCGTCGGCGAGCGCGTATGCCCGGCCGATATTCTTATTCGAAACTTTCAACGGCTCCTGGAACGGCGATATACGCAAGGCGGTCGATTACCTGCGCGTCTTCAGGCCTGACGCTGACTACTGCTCGAACATGAATCGCAACTCCCGACAGCGACGGCGAGGCCGTTATACAGTTTCGCAACGTGGGCCTCGCGGTAGCAGACCGCCGCGAGATAATCTCCGACCTGACGTTCGACATACTTCGCGGCGAGACGCTGGTGCTGCTGGGCCGAAGCGGGTCGGGGAAGACGACGACGTTAAAGCTGATAAACCGGCTCCTGGAGCCGACCGGCGGGGAGCTGCTGATAGAAGGCAAGCCCTCGGCGCATGGGACCCGATAAAGCTGCGCCGGCGCATCGGCTACGTCATACAGGAGACGGGGCTGTTTCCTCATTTCACCGTCGAGCGCAACGTCGCGCTGGTGCCGAGGCTCGAAAACTGGGATGAAGACCGCACGCCGCCCGCGTCCGAGAGCTGCTTGAGATGGTCGGGCTTCGCGCCCGACGAGTTCGCCGGGCGCTACCCGCGAGAGCTGTCGGGCGGACAGCGCCAGCGCGTAGGCGTCGCGCGGGCGCTCGCCGTCGACCCCCCGGTCGTGCTGATGGACGAGCCCTTCGGCGCGCTCGACCCGCTGACGCGCGCGGAGCTTCAGCGCGAGTTCGCGCGACTCGCCGCCAGGCTTCATAAAACAATCGTCTTCGTCACGCACGACATACGAGAAGCTTTCGTGCTCGCTTCGCGCATAGGACTTTTCAAAGACGGTCGCCTCGCGGTGCTTGCCGCGCCTTCCGAGTTCGCGCGCTCATCCGACCCCGAGGCCCGCGCGTTTATGCAAACGCTCTCAGAAGAGGTGAGGGACGAGCGGGTGAAAGGGTGATAGGGTCGATTCTTGAAATTTGCAAATAGCAAATCTCAAAAGCTCACTCGCTTCACCCTTTCATCCTAAATGGCCGGTATGGACCTTATTGATTTCTTTATAGCGAACCGCCAGGAGGTCTTGCAGATGACGCTCGACCACCTGTTGCTCGTCGTCATAGCGACGGGCGCGGCCATAGCCGTCGGCATCCCCGTGGGCGTTTTGCTCACCCGTCGGCAGTCGCTTGCAAAGCCGGTGCTCGCGATAGCAAACGTACTGCAGACGATACCGAGCCTCGCGCTGTTCGGCTTTCTCATCCCGGTGCTCGGCTCCTACGGCATCGGGCGCGTCCCGGCGATAATAGCGCTTTTTCTCTACTCGCTTCTTCCTATAATCCGAAACACCTTCACCGGGATTATGGGCGTCGACCCTCACGTGCGCGAGGCGGCGCGCGGGATGGGGATGACCAACTGGCAGATGCTCGCCCAGGTGGAGCTGCCGCTCGCGATGAGCGTGATAATAGCGGGCGTGCGCGTGGCCACGGTCATTTCTATAGGCACGGCGACCGTGGCCGCCGCCATCGGCGCGGGCGGGCTCGGGATGTATATATTTCGCGGGCTGAGGACCGTTCGACCGCACGGTGATACTGGCGGGCGCGGTGCCCGCCGCCATACTGGCTCTGGGGGCCGATTTCGCGTTAGGGCGCGTCGAGACGCCGGCTTGCGCCCGGCCCCCGGCGCGCGCGCGGCGCGGCGAGGCTATGGGCCGCCGTCGCCGCAGTGATTGTGGTGATCGGGCTGGGAATAATTCTCGCCAGGGATTCAAGTCCGGCTGCCGGGCGGGCGGGCGAAGCGGGCGCGCGCATAGTCGTCGGCTCGAAAGATTTTACCGAATCGCGAATACTCGCCGAGCTTATCGCGCAGGCGGTCGAGGCGAAGACCGGGCTCGGGGTCGAGCGCCAGTTCGAGCTTAGCGGCGATCTTTGCCACCGGGCGCTCGTCTCAGGGCAGATCGACGCTTACGTCGAATATACCGGCACGGCATTTACTTCTATACTAAAGCACCCGCCCATAACCGATGCGCGGGCGGTTTATGATCAGGTCAAGCAAGAGTACGAATCGCAGATGGGCCTCGCGTGGCTTGAGACGCTCGGGTTTAATAACACGTTCGCGATACTCGTGCGCGGGGAGGAGGCCCGCCGGCTGGGGCTTAAAACGATCTCGGAAGCGGCCGCCTATGCGCCGAAGTGGAGGGCCGGGTTCGGGCAGGACTTTATGTCGCGCGAAGACGGCTACGCGGGTTTCGCGCGCGCCTACGGGCTGAGGTTTGCCGAGCCGCCGCGCGAGATGGACCTGTCGCTGACTTATCAGGCGCTCGCGAACCGAACCGTCGATCTGATTGCCGGCAACTCTACCGACGGGCTGATCGAAAAGCTCGACCTGTTTCAGCTCGAAGACGACCGCAGGTATTTCCCGCCCTACGAGGCGGCGCCCGTATTTCGACGCGAGACTCTGGATCGACACCCCGAAATACGCGAGGCGGTGTCAAAGCTCGCGGGCAAGCTGACCGATGAAAAGATGCGCCGCCTCAATTACGCGGTTGACGGCGAGCGGCGCGACATAAAAGAAGTCGTGCGTGAATTTTTATCAAGCAATTTATGACCGAAGCGGAGGACGCTATGAAGAGATTATGTTTGCTGCTGGTGATGTTGCTTATGACGCCGGCCGCGGCAACGGCCCAGGCGGTTGGCGCCGGTCAAGCGAAGTCGCTTGTCTTTACCGACGTGACCGTGATTGACGCGACGGGCGCGAAGGCGGCGACCGGCATGACGGTTGTTATCACGGGCGGCCGCATAGCCGAGATCGAAAAAGCCGACAAGGCGCGCGTCCCGGCGGGGGCAACCGTCATCCCCGCGAAGGGGAAGTTTCTCATACCGGGCCTGTGGGACATGCACGTTCACCAGTTCCTAAAGGATCTTTTTCTGCCGCTCGAAATAGCCAACGGGGTCACGAGCGTGCGCGACATGTTCGCCCCGCTGCCCTTGATCAAGCAGTGGCAAATCGAGATCAGGGAGGGGAAGCTGCTCGGCCCGCGCATCATCGCCGCCGGCCCCATAGTCAACGGGCCTAAACCGGTCTGGCCCGGTTCCATCGCGGTGGGCAACGCAGCCGAAGGCGTAAAGGCGGTAACCACCGTCAAGCAGGGCGGCTCGGATTTCGTTAAGGTCTATTCGCTGCTACCGCGCGACGCTTACTTCGCGATAGCGGCCGAGGCGCGCCGTCAGGGCATCCCGTTCGCCGGGCACGTGCCGGATTCGGTGAGCGTGGCCGAAGCGTCCGACGCGGGCCAGAAGAGTATCGAGCACATGACGGGCGTTCTGCTGGGGTGTTCATCGAAAGAGGAAGAGCTGAGGCGTCAGGCGGTAGAACGCAGGGCATCGGGCGTGCAGGCTTTGATCTCGTCGTTCCTCCAAGACAACGCAAAGGCGGCCGACACCTATGACGAGCGGAAGGCCGCGGCGCTCTTCGCGCGGTTTAAAAAGAACGGCACCTGGATGTCGCCGACGCTGACGGTGCTGCGGTCCATAGCTTATATGGCCGACGCTGACTTCCGTAACGACGAGCGGCTCAAGTACATTCCGGCGTTTCTCAAGATGAGCATGTGGGGTCCGACCGCGTTCGGATTGAACACGCGCACCAGCGAAGATAACGCTTTGGCGAAGCGCGTATTCACGAGGCAGCTCGAAATCATCCGGGCCATGCACCTGGCCGGGGTCCGCATCATTGCCGGGACCGACACGCCGAACCCGTACGTCTTTCCGGGTTTCAGTCTCCACGACGAGCTTGCGCTCCTGGTCAAAGCCGGGCTCACGCCGATGGAGGCGCTGCAAACGGCTACGCGGAACGCGGCCGAATATGCCGGGCAGCTCGATGTCGTCGGCACGATTGAGAAGGGCAAGATCGCCGACCTTGTGCTGCTCGACGCCGACCCCCTCGCGGACATCGCGAACACGACGCGCATAAATTCGGTGGTAGTCGGCGGCCGTCTCCTCGACAGGGCCGCGATCAACAGTATGCTTGCGAAGGTAGAGGCCGCGAACGGCTCGAAATAACAGGGCCTAATCGCTGTTTTGCACAAGAAGTATTTCGATGAGAGTCCCGTAGGGACGAAATGTATATAGACTAAGAGTGATGAAAAGCTTTCGATCTCCGTAGGAGCGAAATGTGCACATCCCGCTCCTATTTTTTCTCGCCGCGCAGCTTTGCGATGGCCTCCCGGATAGAGGCGGCGTTCTTAGCGTTCGGCTCCGCCTTCAGGTAGCTTTCAAGCTCGCGCGCGGCCGATTGCTTATCGCCTCGCTTTTCGTATATGCGCGCGCGCTGGAGGTGAACGCCGGTTATGCGTTTCTGGCTCATCTCCCACGCCTGGTCGAGTTCTTTTTCCGCCGCCTTCAAGCCCTGCGCGCGCTGCTCGTCGCCGGCGCGGAAGGCGATCTCGATCATCGTCTGCGCCAGGTAATAGCGAGAGAGCGCGTTGTTTGAGTTGAGGCTGACGGCCTGGGCAAAAGAGTATTCCGCGACCCCGAATTTGCGCTGCTTGAGCATCACCAGCCCGAACATGTAATAGACCCCGTCCTGCCGGTCGTTGATCTGGCGGCACCGCTCGAACTCGTCTATCGCGTCGGCGTCCTTGCCCTGTCTGAATAGCTCTTTGCCTAGGGCGAAGCGGGCGTCGAAATAATCGTTGAATTGGGCAATGGCCTCGCGCAGCAGCGATACGCCCTCGTCCGCCTTGCCCTCGCGTAGCCTTATTACGGCCTTGTCATACGCGGCGCGCGCGCTCCTCGGCACCTCCTGCACGAAGCTCGTCCCGGGCGGCGTGAGCGCCGGGTCCGCCTTCGGGCGGACGAGTACCTCGATGTTAATGACCTCCATGGAGTTCATTCTGCCGGGGTCGAAGAAGCGGGCCATCTGTACGGCCGGCTCGTAGCCGGCCATCGTGACGGCGACCTCGTATTCGCCCGCGATGAGGTTAGCGAAAACAAAATCGCCTTCGTTGCGCGTCACCGTCTGGGAAATCATCGCGCCGCCGCTGATCCTCAACTCGACTATGGCATTGTTAACGGCGGCGCCGCTCGTCGAGCGTACCTTGCCCCGGATCGTGTTGTTGTTGTGCTCCTGGGCTAACGCGGCGGCCGCTACCGATATGATCGCGAGCGCTGTGAAAAGGCTTCGCACCTGCATGAAATGGAAACCTCCTTCGCCTTAAGTGTCAGCATTATAGTTTGTCGGTTGACTTTAGTCACCGTGATTTTTATCGCCCGTTTGCAAGTGACAGATGACGAACACTTGGGTAGCATAACGCTACTGAGAACTAAGGAGACCGGTATGTATTGCCCAAAGTGCGGGACGCCTTCGGAGACGGATAATTTTTGCAGGTCGTGCGGCGCCAACATCGGGCGCGTCGCGACGGCGCTGGCCGACAAGGAGCTTAACCGGCGTTACACCGCGAAGCAGTCAGGCGGGACCACGCTGGGGATATTTCACTCCGAGGTGATAACGAACGACGCGCGCGACCTTACCGGCCACAGCGCCGCGGCGGTCTTTGGTCAGGTGACGGTGAATCTCACGGGCCAGCCGCTGCCCGCGGGCGAGACGCGAATAAATCTCTACGCGGTATTCGGCGGCGCGGAGGTTATCGTGCCGGCGGACGTAGGCGTTCGGGTGACCGGCGTCTCCGTGTTCAGCGGCATAAAGGTGCGCGACCATACCGCTGGCGGCGGGATATTCAGCGTCAACGAGTACAAAACGCCCGGCTATGAGCAGTCCGCGCGCCGCATCCACATCGACGCGACGAGCGTCTTCGGCGGCATAACGATAAAGCGATAGAGAGATACATCTTGAGTTAAATCAGGATGTGTTGTAGCTTACCCCGCAAGTTAGGATGATAGCGATTAAAAGAGATAGCCGTGAAAGATTTCTTTATCAGTTTTAACAAGGCCGATAAGAACTGGGCTGAATGGATTGCGTGGACGCTTGGAAGAAGCGGAGTATTCTGTTGTCTTCCAGGGATGGGATTTCAGGCCGGGCGAAAACTTTGTGCTTGAGATGCAAAAGGCAGCGACCGAGACACGCAAGACCATTGCCGTACTTTCTGATAATTATTTAAACGCCGCTTACACATATCCTGAGTGGGCCGCGGCATTCGCGGGCGACCCTCAAGGGGTTGAGAGGAAATTAATCCCGATACGAGTCAAGCAATGTGAGCCGAAAGGTCTGCTCGCATCCGTAATCTATATAGACCTATTAGGGCAATCGGAAGTGGCGGCCCGCGAAGCAATACTTGAAGGGCTCAAAGAACGAGCTAAACCGGACGAAGCGCCGGCGTTCCCCGGCACAAGGGGCGAGCACAGGAGATCGAGCGTATTATCACTCATCGAGTCCCGTTCCCTGGAGAGTCCGCACCAGAATGATACTGAATCGACTGAGCCTGATATTCCCTGTAATGTGCCGCAGGGCGTTCCGTTTTTTACAGGCCGCGAGGATGTTTTGGAGAAACTGGCTGAGGCTCTTACCTCAAGCGGGACTGCGGCGATAGCGCAGAGACAGGCGATCAGCGGGCTCGGCGGCATCGGCAAGACGCAGACGGCTATTGAATATGCTAAGCGCCACCGCGACGAATACAAAGCTGGGCTGTGGGCAGTTGCCGAATCGCGCGAGTCTTTGATTTCGGATTTTGTCGCGATCGCGGGCGTGCTGAAAATGCCCGAAGCGAATGTTCAGGATCAGAGCTTCACGGTATCGGCCGTCAAGCGGTGGCTTGAGAACAATTCCGGCTGGCTGTTGATACTCGATAACGCAGACGACCCGAAGCTTGTCGAAGAGTTTCTACCGGCTAATTCAAAGGGACACATACTGCTCACCTCGCGGGCGCAGGTATTCGACGACATTGGCATTCTGAACCCGATCGAGCTGGATGAAATGTCGCCGGAGGATGCAAAGGAATTTCTATTAACGCGAACAGGCCGCGCTCAGCTTGAGCAGAACGAGGAGAAAGCTGTTGAGGAGCTGGCTAAAGAGCTTGATTACCTTCCGCTGGCGTTAGAGCAGGCCGGGGCGTACGTAAAAGAGCTTCGTTCAAGCTTTCACGATTACCTTGCAAGCTACAAAAAGCGCGGTCTTGCTCTGCTTGAAAAAAGCGGCCCGGTGGTTAAATACAAAAAGTCGGTGAAGACTACCTGGTCGCTGAATTTCGAGCAGGTAGAGCAATCTTCTAAAGCATCAGCCGATTTATTGCGCGCCAGCGCGTTCTTAAACCCCGATAGAATTCCAAATGAGCTTATCAGCGCAGGGGCCGCTGAGCTTGGCCCAGAGATTTCAGCCGCGCTTGTCGGGATCGAGTCAGACCCACTCGCATTAGATGAATTGCTCCAGCCGTTAATCAGGTATTCGCTCATACACCGCGACCGCAAGACGAAGACATATGACATCCACCGCCTTGTGCAAGCTGTGCTTAAAGAAGGTATGGATGAGTCAACAAGGCGACTCTGGGCCGATGGCAAATCAGCATCCAGAATTATGCGACAGCACTTTATAATCTTGCAGGACTTTATTGTGTTGAACGGAAATGGTCTAAAGCTGAGCCGCGCCTTAGAAGAGCCTTAGAAATCAACAGAAAGAGATTTGGGCCTGGCGCAGGCCATAAAGATTCAAAATAAGCTCAACAGAAAATCGAAGAAGTAGCCTATCCCGCTTAAATCCAGTCCTCTTGATTGACACCCACCTGTTTTATAAGTAAGCTACGGGCCGACGGCAGGTAAATCGGCCGCGCCCTTCAGGCTCCAACGGACGCGCGCCTCATCGAATCCGCAGGAAATCTTAAATCACCCCCTGAAACAATTGTCCGCGCCCCCGGAAGCGAGGACGTATGCGATCGGTTTTCGACAAAGCCGCGTTTGCCTTTGTGACGCTCGCGCTATGGCTTTTTTTATCTCCCGCGACGGCCGCGGCCTCGACCTTCGTCCTCCCCAGTGACGACGACATGATTATCGGCGCGCGCGCCATAGTGCGGGCGCGCGTCGTGTCGGTCGAGAGCGCCGCCGACGAAAGAGGCCACCAGATATTTACATACGTCACGCTCAGGGTTCAGCAGGTAATCAAAGGCCGAATCACCGACCGCCGCATTGTGCTCAAAGAGATGGGCGGGCAGCTCGCCACGCGCGGCCAGGTGGTATTCGGCGCGCCCGTGTATCGCCCCGGCGAGCGAGTGCTCGTTTATCTCGACACGTGGGGCGACGGCAGCCTCCGCACTCATCAAATGCTGCTTGGCAAATTCACTATCGTCGAAGACGAGGCCGCCGGCGACAGCGTCGCCGTCAGAGAGCTTGATAACGCAAACGTCGTCGCGCTCGATTCCGCGCATTCACACCCGTCGCGCGGCGCGATCACCAACCGCTTAGAGCTTGGCGCTTACGTTGATATGCTGCGCGAGCGGCTGAGAGTTAATCGCGATCAATCCGAGAGCTTCGAGCAGACTCATTACCGGAACGCCGCTTTGCTTGCGGCGCCGCCCGAATACGCGCGAGCGAGCGGGCGCGGGCTTCAGCCGCAATTTCACTTTATAACCCTCCCTCCCGTCAGGTGGTTCGAGCCCGACGACGGCCAGCCGGTCGTCTTCACCGTCAACCCCGACGGCGCGCCAAACCCCGAGATCATGCAGGACGTGACGGCCGCGATGGACGTGTGGTCAACGGTCGCGGGATGCAATCTTCGGCTCGCCAACGGCGGCGCGAGCGAAGGCTGCCACGAGCACGGCGGAGATAATACGATAGTCTTTAACAACTGCGACGGGCGATTCGCGCCCACGCCGGGGTGCGCGAGCGTGCTGGCGATTGGCGGCTTGAGCTGGGATTCGAGCCGGCAAAAGGTCGTCAACGGCGTTACCTTTTATAAAGGCCGGCTCGGCCATATCTCGTTCAACCCATACGCGGCGTGCTCGTTTGAAAATCACTGCGACGTCCGAGAGATCGCCACGCACGAGCTGGGGCACGCGCTCGGCCTGGGCCATTCGCAATATCCCGAAGCAACCATGTACAGCGTCGCGCATTTCGACGCGAGATGCGCTTCGCTCAAGCCCGACGATATTGACGGCATAAAATTCATCTACCCGGTGACAGAGACGCCCGCCGGGCCGCTCTCCATAACGACCGCGAGCCAGTTGCCGACGGCGGTGCTCGGCTCGACCTATTCCCCGCTAGTGCTTTCGGCCGTGGGCGGGACTCCGCCTTATTCGTGGTCGCTCACCGCGGCCCAGGGCCGCCTTCCGCTCGGGATGACCTTCAGCCCGCTCGGCATCATCAGCGGGATACCGACCGAAACCGGAGCTTTCTCGTTTACGGTCAGAGTAACGGACTTTCAGGGCGGCACGGCCGAGAAGCGGCTTTCGCTCACCGTCTCGACATCAACCACCGAGTTCGACGCGCAGTTTCTTTCCCAGAGCGTCCCGACGACCGTCTCGCCCGGCCAGATATTCAGCGTCAACGCGAGGTGGCTCAACGCGGGCTCGCGCGCCTGGAGCGGGTCGAGCGGGCTGAGGCTGCGCTCGCAAAACCCGGCGGGCAACACAACCTGGGGCGGCGACACGGTGCCGCTCACATTTCACTCGGTCCCGCCCGGCCAACAGCTCGACGTGACCTTCACGGCCTTCGCGCCGCGCGCGCCTGGCACATACAATTTTCAGTGGCAGCTCTATCAGGATGAGCAGGGACTCTTCGGGCAGATGTCGGCGAACGTCAGCGTAGTCGTTTCGGGCGCGGGCGCGGTCTCTATCAACGGCCCGTCGTCGGTCGAGACCGCGCAGGGCGCGCCCTTCAGCCTACAGCTCGCGGCCACGGGCGGCTCCTCGCCCTACGTCTGGTCGATTACCGCGGGCGCGCTCCCGGCCGGTATCGGCTTGAATCAGGCCACTGGAGCCATTTCCGGGGCGCCGACCCTGATAGGCGCGTCGACCTTTACCGTTCAGGCGCGCGACTCTCAATCGCAAACGGCGCAGAAGGCGATTACCATAACGGTGCTGCCTCCCCCGCTCGAAGTGATAACGTCGTCGTCGCCCGCGGGCCAGGTTTCGACGCCCTTCAGCCTGCAGCTTTCGGCTTCGGGCGGGCGCGGGCCTTATACATGGTCGATTGTTTCGGGCGCGCTCGCGCCGGGTCTGAGCCTCGCTCCTTCGATAGGGATGGTGTCCGGCACTCCGGTAGCGGCGGGCGAGTTCGTCTTCGCGCTCGAAGTGAGCGACATGGAATCGCGACGCGCGCGAAAGACGATTTCGATGAGAATCGCGCCCGCGCCGCTATCGATAGGCACGGCGTCGAGATTCGAGACGATGAAGGGAGAGCCTTTCAGCTACCAGCCCGCGGCGCGCGGCGGTACGCCGCCTTACGCGTGGTCGGTTGCTTCGGGCGCGCTCCCATCGGGGCTTGCGATCAATTCGCAGACCGGGGCGATATCCGGCACGCCGACCGCAAGCGGCACGTTCTCGCTTGAGCTTGCGCTGAGGGACCAGTCTGCGACGAGCGCGCGCGTCGGAATACAGATAAAAGTGATCGACCCGGAATCCGTGCCCGCCATCAAGAAGGTCAAGTACAAGCTCAAGCGAGAAAAGCTCACCGTCATCGGCGTCCGTGTTCATCAGAGCGCGGTTCTTATGATTGACGGGGTGGCTCAAGCCACGAGCCTCGCGCAACGGACAGTTCACGATCAAGAAGTTGGCTTTGACTCGCGGCCGCCATGATATTAGGATCATCAATCCAGATAACATCGCGTCGCAGCCGTACATGCTAGACGTGAATTAAAGTCCGGCTACCGCTCTCCACCTTGAGGAATGCTTTTATGATGCGCAGAAAATTATTCCCCGCGCTGCTGTGTCTGGCGGCGCTCGCGACCTCGGCCGTCGCCCAGCAGTCGATAGACGGGCTGATCGAGCAAGAGATGAGCTCGCTCGTCACTGCATACAAAATGCTTCACGCCGCGCCGGAGCTTTCCGGCCGCGAAGAAAAGACGGCGGCTTTTGTCGCGAAGGAGCTGCGCTCGCTCGGCTACGCGGTAACCGAAGGCGTGGGCAAGTACGCGACTCACCCGTGGAAAGGCCATGGCGTGGTCGCGGTTATGAAGAACGGCGAAGGGCCTACGATACTGGTGCGCGCCGACATGGACGCGCTGCCGGTTGAAGAGAAGACCGGGCTCGAATATGCCAGCAGGGTGAAGACCAAAAACGACGCGGGGCAGGAGGTGGGCGTGATGCATGCCTGCGGGCACGACATCCACGTCACGACGCTTGTGGGCGCGGCCCGTCTGCTTGCGCGCATGAAAGACCGCTGGCAGGGCACGCTCGTTTTGATTGGGCAGCCGGCCGAAGAGATGGGCGCGGGGGCAAAGGCTATGCTCGACGACGGGCTCTATACGAGATTCCCCAGACCTGATTATGCGATCGCGCTGCACGTCGGGTCGTTCGAGGCGGGCAAAGTCAGCTACGTGTCGGGCTTCAGCATGGCAAGCGTCGATTCCGTCAACATCACCGTGCGCGGAATAGGCGGGCATGGCTCAAGGCCGGAAGCGACAAAAGACCCCGTAGTCATCGCCGCGCAGGTGGTGCTCGCCCTGCAAACGATTGTCAGCCGCGAGCGCTCGCCGTTCGATCCGGCGGTCGTCACGGTCGGCTCAATACACGGGGGGACCAAGCACAACATCATACCCGACGACGTTCACCTGCAATTAACCGTCAGGACCTACAAGAAAGATGTGCGCGATAAAATACTCGCCTCCATCGAGCGGATAACGAGGGGTGTGGCGATCACCGCGGGAATTCCGGAAGAACGCATGCCGATAGTAAAATTCAGCGGCGAGGGGCCGGCGACCTATAACGACCCGGCGCTCACCGAGCGGCTCGCGGAGACTTTCAGGCGCGCGCTCGGGGAGGAAAACGTCGTCAAAGGCACGGCCGTCATGGGCAGCGAGGACTTCGGGCTGTTAGGGATTGACGGGCGTATTCCCACGTCGATGTTCAGGCTTGGCGGGTCGGACCCGGCGGAAGTTCAAAGAGCATGCAGAGCGGCGTGGCGCTGCCCTCGAATCATTCGCCGTTGTTTGCGCCGCTGCCCGAGCCTACGATCAGGACCGGCGTGAAGGCGATGACGGCGGCCGTGCTCGATTTGATGAAGAAGGGTCAGGCGCGTCAAACGCCCAACCCTTCCGACCGAAAATAGACTTGCTTAAACTTATCGCTGCCGCGTGACGGCCGACGCGCCTTTTCCGGTAGCGGTCTTGCCCTGCGCCATAACGCTCCCTTCGTGGACCAGCACCACGGTCCCCACGGGCGTCATCTGGCTGAACTCTTTCGCGGCATATACCGGTATGCGGACGCAGCCGTGACTGTCCGCGTGCGGAGGCACGGTCGCGCTGCCGTGGATTGCGACGCCGCCGAGAAAATAGTTCGGGTAGAAGATCCGTCCGAGCGGGGCCTTGCGCCAGCCCTCTATCTTGCGGCTGACTTTGAAGCGGCCCGTCGGCGTTATCGCTCGGCGCGTCCACCCTTCGGAAGTGAACTGCTCGCCGTTGCCGGTGGAAACCGGCAGTACTTTCGATACGGTCCCGTCCGCTTCGACCACGAAGAGGACCTGCCGTTCGAGATCGACTTCTACGTGCGCGTAGCCGGTTTCGAGCGGCTCGGGTCGCCGCGCTCCGCGAAGCGCCCCCAGCTCTTCCGCATCGAGGCGGCCGTCGGTTGCGCGCCCCTCGACTTTTTGAAACGCCACCAGCGCGTGACGAGAGCCCGTATCGAAATTGCCGTCGGCGGCGCCGGCCCAGTAGCCGAGGTCCGAAAGAAGCTGTTCGGCTTCGGCGATCTCCGCGCGGGTCAGCCCAGATACGGCGACCGCCGGTTTCGCCTTTGCGGGTTGCGGCTTGCGATTGGATGTCTGTTTGGCGTCCGCGTTGACCATAGCGACTGCCGAGATTATGAAGGCCGCGAAGGCCAGTTGCGCAAAACGTCTAAAAATAGTCGTAAACATACTACCCCCCTGGTCGTCCCCTGGCATAACCTTGCTGATGATTATGCAACTGGAACGCCAGGAATAATTGCAACAAGCTGGCTCTTAGATGCGAATTTGCGCGGGAGGTTGTATGGAACTGTCCTGGTTGAAGCGTAACGGCAGGATGGAATTGATTCAGTAAGCAGCGCTGCAGTGTGCGGAGAAGGGGTGAAGGGGATGAAGGGGTGCGGGGTTGTCTGTGAATAGGCATTTGAAATTTGAAATAGCAGATTTCAAATGCTCACTCCTTCACCCCTTCTCTGTAGAGTCCCTTCATCCCGCTCTCTGCTATTTCGTCGCGACGGTAGCCTTGCTGGTGCCGACGTTGGAGCTTGAGTCGGAGCAGCGGAAGGCGATGACGTGCTCGCCCGGCTTATCGAAAGTCACGCGCACCTTGAAGCTTTCGCGCTGCGTGTCGGCGACCGAATCCGCCGGGTATATCAACTGCCACGCGCCGCCATCGACGCTATACTCGCCGCGCACGATTCGGCTGGTCGAATCGGCCGCGTCGAAAGTGATCTCGACCGTCTGACCCGTGACGGCCGGGGTGCTTGACCTGATGATGGGCGAAGTGTTGTTGACTTCGACGGCGTCGGTCACTTCATCGCTCGTGAGCGCGACGCCGGCCGGGTTGCTCGGCGCGTCGGTCACAATGACTTTGAAGTTGTACTTCCCGTCGGGAAGGCGATTCCCGTCAATCGTGTAGTAAGCCTGCGAGAGGTCGCTTGCGAGCATGTGCCATTGATTGTCGCCTATCGAGCGGTAATAGATGGTGTAGGCGAGCGTGTCATCGTTGGCGTCGGTCGCCTGCCAGGATATTGTCCGCGCGCCCTTCTGATAAAAGCGGCGCGGGGGGACGCTCGTTATAACGCCGAAGACCTGCGGGTCGAGCCCCGAAGATGTGATGGAGGGATCGACCGCCATGGGCATCTCCTGAAAGGCGACGCCCGGAGGCATCACGCTCAGAGAGCTGATGGCCGGCGCTTGATTGCGCGGCAGGTAAGCGAGCACGACCGATTCGAGCCTCGCCGTCGAATTTGAACCCGCCGCGCCTCGCCCGCCCTTGAGCGTCGCGCGCCATTGTATGAAGCGCGCGCGCGGGCTTGTGATCTGATCGCCGTCGGGATTCTTATACGAGGCGGACCAGTCGCTCCAGGTCGCGTCCGGACTTTCGGTGTTGCCGCTGCGCGTTTGCATCTCCACGGCGCCCGCGCCGCGCCATGTTATGACGCCCCACTGGCCCGCGAATTTCGTGTCGCGCACGGTCGAGGTATAAGTGCCTTCGGCCACGCTCTCCGGGCGTATGCGGTAGAGGCGGCCGAGGTTGCTCGACGCGGCATAGAGGGTGTCGCCGACGGCGAAGATATTCGAAGTCTGGTCTTCGGGCGATTGAATCAGCAGCGTCTGCGAGCGGTCCTTGCCGATCTGGTAGATTCGCCCCTTGCTGCCCGTTCCTATAAGCATGCGACCGTCGGCAAGCGGTCTTGCGGCAAAGGCGACCGTGTCGCCCGCGCGCCAGTAGACTTCGCTGCCGCCGTCGGGCGCGATGCGAAAGACCACGCTCTTTGCCCCTTCGGCCTTGCCCTGCCCCTGTGCCTGGTTGACTACGCTTTGGAGGTCGGACGTCGTCTGGCCTTCGTCGAGTATGGTGACCGTGACCGTGCCTTCGCTCGACAGGCTTGAGCTTGACGAGCCGCCTATCTTCACCGGCTGCGAAGTGACGCCGCCCTGCTGGTTTATTCCGAGCGCGTAAATCGTCCCGTCATCCATGACCGAGAGGCGGTGTATCTCTTGCGCGGGTGAATCGAGCAGCGCGAAGACCTTGCCGTCTGACGACACGCGCAGCACGAGCCCCGCGGGGTCCGTGCCCGCCAGCAGGTTGCCGCTCCGGTCCAGGGCCATAGAGACGATGTTTGTCTCGTTCGTGTCGGCGAGGATAGAGGATTTGCCCTGCGCGTCCACGCGATAGATCACCCCCTTGTCGCCCGTCCCGGCGTAAAGCGACGAAGAGCCCGTGTCGAACAGGAGCGACCAGATGTACTTGTCGGGGGGGTCGTAGAAGACCGCGGCCTGACCGCCGGCGGTTATCTTGTATATTTTTCCGTCCGGCGACGTGGCGGCGTAGAGGTTGCCTTGCGGGTCCGCCGCGAGCGCGGTTACGTTGAGTTCCTCCGCGTCATAAAGCATGCGCCCCGCGCCGCCGGGCTCGACCTTGAAGATGCGCCCTTCCTGCCCGGTGCCGAGGTATATATTCCCGCGCGCATCCGTAGCCGTTGACCATATGTACGCTTCTTTCGTGTCATAGACCAGCTCGTAAGCGGGCGCAAGCATGACGGCGCCGCCGTCGGCTATCGAGACTCCGCGCGCGTCGCCTTTGAGGACATCGTCCTGCCGCGAGATTTCCCAGAAGACCGGCCCCGATGCCGCGGCAATACCGCTGAACAGCGTGATGAGGGCGCTCGTCAGGACTGTTTTAAGGATGACGGAGAGTTTTAGCATTAACGTTTTTCCTTTTTGAAATCCGGAAGCGCAAAGCAAAAGCCCGCAACTTGCGCGGGCTTTCGCAATGCATCTTTTCCTAACCCCGGCCGGCTACTTGACGATGTTGATGGTTATCGCCTGCTGCCCGCTGACGATGAACTTCGAAGGAGCAAGCTCGTGCTCGGCGAGCGTCGATATAGCGATCGGCGTGTAGCCGCCCGACGTGCGCTGCGAGCCAAGCGTGGCCAGGACCGAAGGCGGCAGCACCGGCATCTCTTCGTTGTTTACGACCGCGCCGCTGCCTGAACGCAGCAGCTTTACGTAAAGTCGATTGTTCCTCTTCATCTTGTTGATCGAGCGCACAAGCTGGTTGAGGTCTTTCGGCACGAAGTCGCCCGTCGAGGCGCGCTCCACCTGGTTCATCGAACCGCCGTCGCCGATGATTATTACGAGCGGGCCCGTGGGCGCGTCGTCTGGGATCGTAATCGGTATTCGCTCCACGAACTCGTTGCCGTTGTCGTTGCGCGCGAATGCCTGTATCTCGACCTGCTCGCCGCGCCGCGCCTCGGTGCGGTCTATCCAGAGCCGGTTGAGCGAGCCGCCCGAGCGGTCGTCGCTCGAAGTCATATCCAGATCGATGCCGCTAATGTCGAGCTTATCGAATCCGCTGTTGAAGAGCGCCTGAAGCGGCCGCGCGATTTCGTTGACCGCAAAGAGCGCGACCCCGTTCGGCGCGGAGAAGCTGTTGTCGAGCGTTATGTCGGGCTGCCCCTTTACCGCGATCCTGCCCTTGACGTTGATCGTCTGGTTGCCTATCTGGCGCTCGGTCACGTTTATCGCCGAATAGACCGCTATGCGCGTGAGCAGCGGGGTGAGGAAAGAGTCCGACACGACCTCGAAGCTATACTGCTCGGTCTTGTTGCGGCTGGTGCGAACCGTCAGCCGCACCGGGATCATTCTTGGCTGCTGGCCGAGCGTGCCGTAGATGCCGGTCGTGCGGTCCTGGCTGATCGCGCCGACGAGGTTGCCGCCGATGGCCATCTTAAAGGAGTTGTTCATATTCGGCACGACCGTGACTACAGAAGATTCCGTCATCGGCCATGAGGTGCTGCCCGAGCTGAGGAACGGGTGGCCGAACGCGTATATGCGCTCGCCGTCGCGATAGGTCACGGTGCCGGCAGCCTGTAGCGAAAAATCCCCGCGCACGAGCTGCACGTTTACCGACGAGCCCCCGGTGAGCGTCTTTTCGGTGGCCGCCGTCATGCCGCCGTGCGATGAGCCGCCGCCGAGGCCGGCTACGGGCACTATGCCAATTCTGCGGAACTCCTCGGCGAACTGATCGAGCACCTGCTGAGGCACGCCCGCAAAAGTCACCGGGGTCGCTATCGGAACGATGGTCTGGCCTACGTAAGGCAGCAGCGCGCTGTTCGCAGCGGCGTAGGGCCCGACCTTGCCGCTCATCTGAGATGTCTGGCCCGCGCCCCCGGCAGTGTCGGCTTTCGACATGAGGGTGTTGAAGCTCAGGCGCTTGGCCGAACGCGGCTCGTCATCGGAGGCGGTCTTTTCCGCGCGCTCGAATATATCGATCATCTCGCGTATGGGCGTGATGCCTGCGATGGGTTCTTTGGCGAAGGGGAAGGCGTACGCGACCGCGCCGACGAGCTTGCCGTCAATATAGACGGGGCTCCCGCTCATGCCGGCAAAGACCGACGTGCGGTCAACGAGCGGCCCGCTCAAGCGCGCGATCACGATGTTCTGCTTGGGGCCCCAGACGCCGTTTATGACGCCGAGGACCTCGACCTCGAATCGCTCGGGCTCGGTGCCCTGAAAGACGCTGAACCCATGGCCCTTCATGCCGGTGCGTACCTGTTCTATAGGCATGAAGTTTGAATTCGGCTCGGAGGCCACTGCCGAGGCGGTGACCAGACAGATGAGGCAGAGCGCGCTGATCAGATGCTTCATAATTTTTTCCAGCTAGCGGGGCTCGCTTAAATCCTTACATGTTGATTTGCGTCCCTAGACTCAAGATATGCTCTTGTGTGTCACGGGTCTTTCCGAGAAGCTATATTGATGATAACTGCCTGAAAAAGCTAGAGTCAAGACTTGACCCATTTCAGATGATAAACGCAACAGTCAGAAGACGGCCGCAGGAACTATGGTCCGAAGCCTACCGTATGGACTTTATCACCTCTAGTCACAGGAGACCGTTTGCCATGAAAATAAAATCACGCCTTCTTTCACCAGTTCTTGCTCTGATGATCGCCCTCACGTTTGTCGCGCCCGTCCCGATTGCCGCCCGCCAGAAAGAGTCTGCCGGTAAAGGGCGACCGGCGGCGCGGGAAGATGTAGGGAAAAGGATCGAGCGAGTAGAGAACTCCCTTATGCCGGGGGTCCTCGTCGCGGGCGAAGCAACGGGGATGAAGCTTGCCGATCGGATGGCTCACTACAAGGTGCCGGGCGTGAGCGTTGCCGTGATAAACGACGGGAAGATCGAATGGGCGCGCTCTTACGGCGTAGCCGAGGCGGGGAGCGACCGGGTGGTTTCCGTAGACACACTCTTTCAGGCCGCCTCCATAAGCAAGCCCGTCGCGGCGCTCGGCGCGCTCCGTCTGGTCGAGCAAGGGAAGCTCAGCCTCGATGAAGACGTCAACATTCGGCTCCGCTCGTGGCATGTTCCCGAAAGCGACTTCACAAAAACTAAGAAGGTCACGCTGCGCGGCCTGCTCAGTCACACCGCCGGCACGACCGTACACGGGTTCCGCGGCTATGCCGAAGGCGAGCAGGTGCCCACGCTAGTCGAGCTGCTCAACGGCGGCAAGCCCGCCAACTCCGCGGCCGTGCGCCCGGACATCGAGCCCGGCAGCCGCTGGCGCTATTCGGGCGGCGGCATTTCGATAGCACAGCAACTCATCATAGACGTTACCGGCAAGCCGTTCCCGGAATTCATGCGCGCTACGGTGCTCTCCCCGCTGGGGATGAAGCAGAGCACCTACGAGCAGCCGCTCCCGAAGAGTCGCGCGTTTCACGCCGCGTCGGGTCATCAGGCTGCAGGGACCGCCGTCAAAGGCAAGTGGCATACGCACCCGGAGATGGCGGCCGCCGGGCTGTGGACCACGCCCTCGGACCTTGCGCGGCTCGCCATAGAGGTGCAGCAAGCCTTCGCCGGCCGGTCGAATAAATTATTATCGAAAAAGATGGCCGTCGAGATGCTAACGACGCAGGTTGTCGAGAGCGGCTCTTACGGGCTCGGGTTCGGGTTGCGCGGCGCGGGGCGCGAGCTCGCCTTTAGTCACGGCGGGTCGAACGTCGGGTTCAGGTGCATGTTTTATGCGTACGCCGAGACGGGCCAGGGCGCGGTCGTTATGACTAATAGTGATAACGGCGGGCTTTTGATAAGTGAAATCCTGCGCGCCATAGCGAAGGAGTACAACTGGCCGCATTACCGCGTTAAAGAGAAAAAGAGGGTGAGCGTTGACCCCAAAGTCTTTGCCGATTACGCGGGCGAGTATGAATTCGGGGGACGCAAGGTGACCATAAGCAACGACGGCGCGCGGCTATACATTCTTGCGCCGCCGTTCGGAGCGAACCCGGTCGAGCTGCTGGCCGAATCGGATTCGGAATATTTTATACAGCTCGACGAAACCACGTTCACCTTCGTTAAAGACGCGGGCGGCAAAGTCACGGAGCTTGTCATCCGGCCGCAGGGCCAGACGATAAAGGCCAAAAAGATTAAATGAGCCGCGCGGCAAGAGGGCTCACCGCGAACGTTTATGCGATTGTTATGGGCGGAGTTTATCAAGTAGCATGCTCGAGTCCGGAAAGGTGTAGTCAGCCGCGAGATATAAATGGTAGATATTCACAGCCACATTCTGTCCGAAATTGACGACGGCGCGCACAGCTTAGAGGAGTCGCTGGAGATGTGCCGTATGTCGGCCGAAGACGGCGTGAGCGTGATGGTGGCGACTCCGCACGCGCACGATCACGTTCACACGACCCACGACCCGCTATTGCTCCGCGAAAAGGTTGACGAGCTTAACGAGCGTTTGCAGGGCAAGCCGAGGGTGGTGACGGGTTGCGAGCTGCGCTTTACGCACGACGTGGTGCGGCACGTATGCACTGATAAAAGCGCGCCGATGATAGCCGACGGCCCTTACGTGCTGGTCGAGTTTCCTCACCAGATAGTCCCGCCCGGAAGCGACCGCGCGCTGTTCGAGCTGATGAGCAACGGCGTGCGCCCAATAATTGCGCACCCGGAGCGCAACCAGCTTTTGATGGCCGAGCCGGAGCGGTTCTACGATCTGGTGGAGGCGGGCGCGCTCGGACAGATGGACACATGCTCGATCACGGGCCAGTTTGGCAGAAGGGTGCAGCAGGCTGCCCGCGTGATGCTCGAAAACGGGCTGATACATTTCATAGCGAGCGATTGCCACAATACGCGCAACCGGCTGCCCGGCATGTCGCAGGCAGTCGAGGTCACGGCTGAAATCACCGGACAGGAGTACGCGCGCGCCATCGCTTTCGATAACCCTTCGGCCGTCGTCGAAGGCCTCGCCGTGCCCGTGCGGCCCGCGGCCCAGATGCCGAAGAAGCGAAAGCGCTGGCTCTTTTTTTGAGGTAGGTATGTTCTGGCAAGCAATAGTATGCCTCTTATGCTTCACCAGCTTTAACCTTCCGCAGGCCATTCCCGCAGAAAAACCCGTATCCGAAAAGCAACGCGCGGAAGAGGCGGCCGATAGATTTATCCGGCGCTGGCACGAGACGTTCGACCTCAATGTTTTGTTCGATGAGATGTTTGTCGCGAAGCCTGAGAATAGAAGAGTATTTACGAATCTCTTTTCGGGTCTCTCCGTTTACATTGGAAAGAATCTCGACGGCCCCGGGATAGCGAAAGATGTTGATGAAAAACTCATGCGCTCGACGATTATGGCCGTCTTCAATCTCATATACCTGCAGGCGGAATATGCTCTCGCGTTCGGGGCGTTAGCCCTCGAAGTGAATGAGAATAATCAAGAGGAGTTGGAAAGCGAGCTGGAACCCGGCGTGGAGGTGCTGACCAGAGGGCAGCTCACAGGCTTTATAGCCAGCCTCGAAAAGTCTTCCGCGGAATTCAGAAAGGACCTGAAGGCCGAAGTATTCAAGTCCGCTCTTTATCAATTGAACTTGAAAAAGGACCACGCCGCCGCCGAAAGTTCTTCGAAGGTTTTCGAGGTGACGAGGAAAGACATTAGCGAGTGCGGCGGCGGCAGGTCCGTTAAGATTTATCGGCTGAAGCGCGGGGTCTTCGATTTCCATTTCGTCGAAGAAGAAGGCAAGCTCAAAGTGCTCTCGCTCGGATTCGAGCCCTGCTGATTTAGCTGGCGCGCGTGAACTCGATCAACCGCTGTAGCTTTTTCATCGCGCGGCCGCTGTCAATCGAATCGGCCGCGATCTTTACGCCCTCTCGAAAATCACCCGCCTTATTGCTCACGACAACCGCGGCCGCGGCGTTGGCAAGCACCACGTCGCGCGGCGCGCCCGTTCGACCTCCGAGCACTTCTGTGATGATCTCGGCGTTGCGGCTCGCATCGCCCCCCTGTATATCTTTGAGCGGCGCGCGCGCCAGCCCCATCTGTTCGGGCGTGACGGCGTAGGTCTCTATCATGCCTTCTTTCAACTCGGTTATTTTGCTCTCGCCGGTTATCGTTATCTCGTCGAGCCCGTCGCTGCCGTGAACCACCATCGCGCGGCGGGTGCCAAGCTCGCCAAGCACGCGCGCGAGCATCTCCGTCAAGCCCCCGGCATAAACGCCTATGACCTGGGTGTTGGCCCCCGCCGGGTTCGTCAGCGGCCCGAGCATGTTGAATATGGTCCGTATGCCCATCTGCCGGCGCGCAATCGAGACGTACTTCATCGCCTCGTGCAGCAGCGGCGCGTGCAGAAACCCTATGCCGACTTCATCAATCGCGGCGGCGATGCGCTCGGGCGAAATGTCGATCTTTATGCCGAGCGCCTCGACCACGTCGGCGCTGCCGCACTGGCTCGACACCGAGCGGTTGCCGTGCTTTGCGACGCGCAGCCCGCACCCGGCGACGACGAAGGCTGTGGCGGTCGAGATGTTGAAGCTGCCCGAAACGTCGCCGCCTGTCCCGCACGTGTCGAGAAGCGCCTCGCGCTCGGTGCCCGCGATCTCTGCCGCCACGCCCGTCTCGACGCGGACGGGCGCGGACTTGCGTCGCATCACCCGCGCAAAGCCGGTCAGCTCTTCCACGGTCTCGCCCTTCATCCTCAGCGCCGTGAGCAGCGAGGCGATCTGCGCGTCAGTGCATTGGCCGGTCATTATCTGTTCGAGCACCGCTTCGGCTTCGGCGGCCGTCAAGTCCGCGCGGTCGACGACCTTTTTTATCGCGTCGGTAATGAGCATTCGCCCCAAAGCTAGCACGAGCGGGCGGGGTTGTTAAGGCCGGCGCGCAAGGCCGACCGGAGGATTCCATCTTGCTTTAATAGCGTCAGCCGTTTCATTCATCCTGACCTAATAGAGAGTGACGCGGGGCAAACGATTAATCATCGGCGGGATTAACGGCTTTATGAATCGAAGTTAAATTCGCGCGCCGGGCGTCTGGTGGGCTGGCACCTTTCTTGCTGTAATTTAACCGATTTCTTGTACGCGCGATCCTAAATAGCAGTCAGGCGTCATCGAGAGAGGGGAGACTTTATGGAAATACCGGAGAGAGATTTTCAGGCTGCTCAGAATCCATCCGCAAGCCTCAGAAAGATATTAGTGGCCGACGACGACGCGCCGCTCAGAAAAGTGCTCGGCAAGATTTTGGCCACCGCCGGATACGAGGTCATAATGGCCGAAGACGGCAAGACCGCGGTCGAGAAGGCTCGTCTCGAAGAGCCCGATCTGGTCATCACCGATGGCCTCATGCCCAGGATGCACGGCTTCTTCGTATGCAAGGCCATAAAGGAATTGCCGTCGCCGCCCCGCGTCATTATGCTCACGGCCGTCTATACAAAGATGCAATACAAGCTGGAAGCCAAAAACGTCTACGGCGCCGATGACCTCATCACAAAACCGTTCGAGGTGGCGGAACTGCTCGCCTGCATCGAAAAGCATCTGGATGCCCGCTGCGCCGCGCCGCCGCGCTGAGATAAAAACGCGACCGCGCGTCAGGGCGATACCCTTCGATTGTCATTGACCTTCACTTTGCCCGGCAATAAGATTCATCCGTCGTAACCCTGACCCGCGGTGACGCAAGGCGCACTGCCGTCTAAGAAAACCAAAGGGGGCTGAATCTCTCAATAAAAGGAGGACGGGCAATGCTGAAAGAGTTCAAGGAGTTCATAGCGCGCGGTAACGTAATGGACCTGGCCGTGGGCGTTATCATCGGGGCGGCGTTCGGCAAGATAGTAACCTCGCTGGTCAACGATGTCGTCATGCCCCCCATAGGAATGGTGCTCGGCAAGGTCAACTTCTCTAATCTATTCATCGCGCTGCAGGGCAATCCGAGGTCGGTTGCCGAGGCAAAGGCCGCCGGGTTACCCACGGTCAACTACGGCCAGTTTATCAACACCGCAATCGAATTCCTTATTATCGCTTTCGTGATATTCCTGATCGTCAAAGCGGTGAACAGGATGAGGCGGGACCCGGAGCAGTTGCCGCCGACGGTGAAAGCCTGCGCCTTTTGCTTTTCCGATATACCGGTCCAGGCCACGCGCTGCCCCGAATGCACTTCCCAGCTTCTGCCCGCTTGATCGGCGAGGGTATTACGGTTGAGGGGCGGACCCGACGCCGACGATGAGGTCCGCGATCTGGTTTGCCGCAAGCGTCCCACGAACGTATGCGGGGCGGGTCGCCTCCGTGTACGCCCTCTCGAAAAGCAGATCGCACAGGTGATCGATCTCGTGCTGGAACTCTACGTCGGTAGAGCGGAAGCCGTCGGCCGAAAGCGGGTTGGTGACGGGCAGTCGCACCAGCAGATCGTACGTCTTCATCCAGGCGCGGCAGTAGGCTTCGAGCGCGCGCGCATCCTCCGAGTCACCGAACAAGCGCAGGTAATAAGCGAAATTATCGAGGACCGAGCGGTCGCAGACGAGTATGTCGGCGCGCGGGGTCTTCTCGATTTCGAGCTGCACCTGCCGGGTTATCACCCACTGGTGCGCTTCGCGGGTGGCGCGGTCGTTTAGCGGGAAGGGGCACTCGCGGGCGATCTCGGCCAGCAGCTCGACCGCCTTGCCCTTGCGTTTGAGCGCGCCCGCTAGCTCATAGGCTATGGTCGTCTTGTTGACTCCGTGCGTTCCGACAAGCGCTACCTTATACAATCTATTCTCCTCGTCCTACGGGGAAGCGCACATTGTAGCAGCGCGCCGCCTTAAATCAAGCCCGACCCAATGGGCCGCGCCGCGTGGTTGATCGGGCCATGCGGCGCGGGGTAGTATCACCGAATGCACAGCCGAGACAATCGCGAACCGGGAGGCACGGCCGTTGTGCTATCGGCCGGCTATTTCGGTTTTTTCGCGCACGCGGGTTTTATGCTCGCCATGGAAGAACTCGGCATAGAGTATCGAGCCATAGCGGGTTCGAGCGCCGGGGCGATTGTGGCCGCCATGCATGCGTCGGGGATGAGAGCGGCCGACATCATCGAATCACTTACGGGAGTGCGTCGCGAGACGTTCTGGGACAGCACCGGCGTAATAGGGATACTTCGCGCCGTCGCGCGCCGCGGCCGCGGCTGGACGGGGCTCCTGAAGGGCGATCAGTTTGAAGAGAGGCTCGGCGCGATGCTCCCGGTCAAGACATTCGAAGAGTGCCGGCGGTCGCTTTACGTCACCGCGCTCAATCTTACGCGCGGCGTCGAAGAGACTTTCCATACCGGCACCATTGCCGACAAGGTGCGCGCCTCGTGCGCGTACCCGTTCTTGATGTCGGCCAAGAACATAGACGGCTCTCATTACTGGGACGGCGGCTTTTTGTCGAAAGTTCCCATCGAGGTGATGCTCGAACGCGAGCGGCCGTCGCGGGTGATAGTACATTACCTGCCGACGCGCGAAGACGAAACCGATCTTACGGAGCGAAACTGGGCGGCGATAGGCTGTCTTGAGCGCGCGCTCACGGTTGCGCGCAAGGAGATCGAGCGGCATCGGCTTGAACGGCTCGAAGGGCTGGAGGGCAGGATGATCTGGGTAGAGCCGGACGTTCCGCGCGTGGGCCCGAATATGTTCTCCGCGGGCAAATCGGCCGCCGAAGCCGCGTACCTGCATGCTAAATCCGCACTTGGCCCTAAAGCCTCTCTTCAATAGGCGATAGTTCCGATCATTACCAGCCCGCGCCCACCCCGGCATTTGTTCTTGTGGAATGCAGATAGGGCTGGTTATAATTTTTGGTCACCTGACCTCTCGGGTCGCACCAATGTAGGAGGGATTCAAGTCCTGCCTTCTGGTCTTCGTAGATTAATTTTGCAAGGTTTTGCCCGGCAAAGCTTCTATTTTATGGTGAAGCAACTATCGAGCAACTGGGTAAAGGGACAGGCGCGCGGCATCGTGACTTCAACAGGCTCTCAGACAAAGCCACAGTCGGTCTGAAGTTATGTGTTGCGCGAATCGAGTGAGGAGATTCAACGAATGAGAAAAGCAGTAGCATATTCTTTATTAGCGGCATTGACGCTTTCATTTATTCTTCTGCCGGGCGTTGGGACCGAGACGGCTCAAGCTCAGCAGTCGACGCCCAGCGTGCGACGGGTCGGGCCCGAAAGAGTCACCGCGGGCGCGCCATCATTTACGATGAGACTGGAAGGGCGAAATTTCGAGGAAGGGGCAAACATACTTTTTGACGGAGTGGCGCTCCCCTCTCCGAGAGTGACGCGCAATGGCAAGCTGCTTTTTGCCGAAGTCCCTGCCTCGCTCGTCGCCACGGTAGGCACGCACTCGATTCAGGCCGTGAACCCCGGCGGCGCCGCATCGGAAACATTTACGCTGACGGTCGTCGCGAAATCCCCCGAGGTCACCATAAGACTTCGCGGCGTCGCGACGCAGGAAGACCCCGGCACGGCGCTCATCACATCGTTCAGGGGCGAGGGGCTGCGCGATAATTTCAAGGTCTTCGTATGGCACCGCTCGGTGCTGGCCGAGCGCGTCTCGGATGACGAGATCAGATTCCTTATACCCGAGAGCTTTCTTAACGAGCCGGCCAGAATCCCTGTAACGCTGCGCAACAACAACGGCGAGTTCTCCAACACGGAAATCTTCACCGTCGTCCCGCAGCCGGCCATCCTCGAATCGCTCAACCCGGAATCGATTGAGGTGGGCACCGAGGACTTCGAGCTGAGGGCCTTCGGCGAGTTCAAAGAAGGCGCGGTCATCGTCGTCAACGGCCAGCCGCTCGAGACCCGGCTCAGGGAGAGCGGGCGGCTTGAAGCCACCATCCCGGCCGCGCTCAGGGCGCAGCCCGGTCAGCTTATTGTCAGGGTCGAGCAGGACGGCGTCCAATCACAAGACCTCGTCTTGAGGGTTACGCCCACGGACGGGCCATTCATCTTTACCGTCGCCCCGACGCGGATACGCCAGGGCGAAGACCGCGCGACGATTGACATAGTCGGGGCGAATTTCGATAACGGAACAGAGGTCTTTATCGACGGCCTGGAGGCGCGCGTAAGGGATAGCAGCAGTCGCCGTCGCCTTTCGATTGTCGTGCCGAGAGAAGCTGCTCACGACGGTCGGCACTCACACGGTTCAGGTCAGAGACCGGGACGGCAACCTCGCCGCGCCGGTCATGTTTGAAGTGGTCCCGGACGTGGCCGTGAGCACGCTCGCCGGCGATAACCGGGACGGCTTTAACGACGCTTCGACCTGCGTGAGCGCCGACGACGCGCTCTTTCGCCGCCCGCGCAGGCTCGCGGTTGCCGCCGACGGCCTGCTTTACGTCACCGATCAGCAGAACCATGCCATCCGCACGGTCAACCCCGTAACGGGCCAGGTCTGCACCGTCGCGGGCACGGGCAGGGACGGGTATAACGATTCGGGCAACCCGGCCGGGTTCCCGCCCACCTTCTCGTTCCCCAACGGAGTCGCGGTCGCGGCTAACGGGACGATCTTCGTCACCGAAAACGGCAACACCGTCGTGCGACGCATTGTGCGATCGGGCGCCGCCGTCACCGTCGACACCTTCGCGGGCACCTTCATCGACATAAATGATAGCGACCGCCAGGAGCGACTCAACAGCACGCGCCGAGGGCTCGACGGTTTCAACGACGGGCCGCTGCTCGAAGCCTCGTTCCGCCAGCCCGACGAGATCATCATTGCCTCGGACGGAACCCTTTACATAGCCGACGCGGTCAATAACTCGATACGCCGAATACGCAACGGGGTTGTCGATACGGTGGCCGGCAACGGCGTTCCCGGATTCGCCGACGGCGAGGCCGCGAAGGCGCGCTTCAATACGCCGACAAGTGTTGCGCTGTCGCTCGACGAGCAGTTCCTCTTTGTCGCCGACACAAATAATCACCGGATACGGATCATAAACCTCACCACGGGTATCGTCGAAACCTACGCGGGTAACGGCGGCCGGGCAGTGGTCGACGGCCCCGGCGGCGAAGCCAGCTTCGATCAGCCCATAGGTCTTGCGGTGGATACGGACGGAAGGCTTTACGTCAGCGAAGTGGGCGGCAACATCATCCGAAGCATCGACACGTCTGGCAATGTGAGCACCCTGGCCGGGGGCGGCAGCGGTAAATTCCGCGATGGGGCGGGCGTCGATGCTAAATTCGATAACCCTCGCGGCATCGCCATCGACCGCCAGCGAAGAATTCTCTACGTCGCGGATTACGAAAACTTCCGCATACGCAGCATACAATTGCCTTAAAGCGGTGGTCAGGGGGTCTGAAATCTCAGATTTCAAATCTGAGATTTCAGGCTCTCTAACTCCTGTGCCGATAGGTTATGCGTCCCTTCGTCAGGTCGTAGGGCGATAGCTCGACCGTCACCTTGTCGCCCGGCAGCACTTTTATAAAGTTCTTGCGCATCTTGCCCGACAGGTGGGCCAGTATCAGATGGCCCTCGCCTATCTGCACCTTGAACGTAGCATTCGGTAAGGAGTCAGTTACGGTTCCCTCGACCGGTATCATCTCATCTTTCGGAATGGTAACACCTCCCTGATTAAGCAGTTCTTTGCCGCCTCAAATATCGCGCTCTTGCTCGCTGAAAGTATCACCCTGTGCTGGATGCGCTAAGAATAACCCATCGTGTCTTTCCCGTCTATTACCTAATAATCCGCTTAACTCGCGGAATCCGATTTGCTGCCCCTTCTATTAGAAATCTATGCGTACTTTAACTCTTTCTCCCCGGTTTATAAGAATGAAATTTGACAATAAAACACTCATATTTTATGATAACTATGACTCAAGAATAAGCTAAAGCGGAATCGATTTAATGGCGGTCAAGTTCAAAGATTATTACGAAGTACTTGGGATCAAGCGCGACGCGACGGAGGACCAGATTCGCCAGGCTTTTCGAAAGCTTGCGCGCAAATACCACCCGGACGTTAATCCGGGCGATAAGTCGGCCGAAGAGAAATTCAAAGAGTTAAACGAAGCGCACGAGGTCCTCTCCGATGCCACAAAGCGCAAGAAGTACGACCAGTTAGGCGCGAGCTGGCGCGACGGAGCGGAGTTTACGCCCCCGCCCGGCTGGGGCCGCGTCAACGTCGATTACGAAGACCTCGGCAGCGTATTCGGTTCAAGCGGGTTTAGCGATTTCTTCGAGACGCTTTTCGGCGGGCGGGGGTCGGGCGCTACGACTGGCGCGCGTTCGTCTCGCCGCGCGAAGGGCCAGGACGCGGAAGCCGAGATGGAGATATCGCTTGAAGACGCGCACCGCGGCGGCCGCCAGAGGATTACGCTACAGGGGACGCGCGCCTGTTCGACCTGTAACGGCACGGGTATATCGAGCGGGGTTGTATGCACTCGTCTGCAGGGGTTCGGGACAGGTCTTAAATCCGAAGACTCTTGATGTAAATATCCCCGTCGGCGCGCGCGAGGGGTCGGTCATAAAACTGGCTCGCCAGGGGCAGCCCGGGGGCGCGGGAAGCGAGCCGGGCGATCTTTATATCAAGCTGCGCATCAAGCCGCGCCCGGATTTCACCCTGTCGGGCGACGACGTGACGGTCGAGGTGCCGATCACGCCGTGGGAGGCGGTTTTGGGGGCGACGATTGAAGTACCGACCGTCGAGGGCAAGGCCGAGGTGAAGGTCCCCGCCGGCACGCAGAGCGGCCAGCGCCTTCGCCTTCGCGGGCAAGGGCTGAACAAGCGCGGGGGCGGTCGGGGCGATGCCTACGTGCGATTGAAAATAGCGGTGCCGACCCACCCGACCGAAAGCGAAAAGGAGTTGTTCAAGCAGCTTGCTTCGGTCAGCCATTTTGACCCGCGCGTGAAGCGGTGATACAGATCGGACAATGTAGTTTGGAGGTAGGACCAGGATGGACATTAACAGGTTTACAGAGAAGGCTCAGGAGGCCGTGCGCGCCGCCCAGACGCTGGCGACTCGCTACAGCAATCAGCAGATCGAAGTCGAGCATCTGCTTATGGCGCTTCTGGAACAGCAGGACGGGCTCGTCCCGTCGATCCTCGCGCGCGCGGGCGTAAACGTCGATTCTCTCAAGACGGCAGTCGAAAGGGATATAAACAAGATGCCCAAGGTCACGGGGCCGTCCGGTCCCGTCGATCAGGTTTATATCACCGCGCGATTGAACAAGGTATTTGTTGCCGCAGAGGACGAGGCCAAAAAGCTCAAGGACGAATATATAAGCGTCGAGCACCTCTTGCTTGCGATCACCGACGAAGGCGGGCCGGCCGCGCGCGCGCTAAAGACGGCCGGCGCTACGCGCGACCGCATACAGCAGAGCGCTCGTACAGGTGCGAGGCCACCAGCGCGTGACCTCGCAGAACCCGGAAGCCACTTACGAAGCCCTCGAACGCTACGGCCGCGACCTGACGAAGGACGCCTCGCAGGGTAAGCTCGATCCGGTCATCGGCCGCGACGACGAGATCCGCCGAGTCATCCAGGTCCTCTCTCGCCGCACCAAGAACAACCCCGTCCTCATCGGCGAGCCGGGCGTGGGCAAGACCGCTATTGTCGAGGGGCTCGCGCAGCGCATCATTCGCGGGGATGTGCCCGAGAGCCTCAAGAGTAAAAAGATCATCTCGCTCGACATGGGAGCGCTGATCGCGGGAGCCAAGTACCGCGGAGAGTTTGAAGAACGACTGAAGGCGGTGCTCAAAGAGGTGCAGGGGTCGGAAGGCGAGATCATCCTGTTTATAGACGAGCTGCACACGGTCGTCGGGGCGGGCAAGGCCGAAGGGGCGATGGACGCGGGAAATCTGCTCAAGCCGATGCTGGCGCGAGGCGAGCTTCACTGCATAGGGGCGACGACACTGGACGAATACCGCAAGCACATAGAGAAGGACGCGGCGCTGGAACGCAGGTTCCAGCCCGTGGTGGTCGATCAGCCGACGGTCGAGGACACGATCTCGATACTGCGAGGATTGAAGGAGCGGTACGAGGTACACCACGGGGTGCGAATAAAGGATTCGGCGCTGGTGGCGGCGGCGGTGCTGTCGAATCGATACATAACGGACCGGTTTCTGCCGGACAAGGCGATAGACCTGGTCGATGAAGCGGCGGCGAAGCTGAGGACGGAGATAGATTCGATGCCGGTCGAGCTGGACGAGATTTCGCGGCGCGTGATGCAGCTAGAGATAGAGCGCGAGGCGCTGAAGAAAGAGACGGACAACGCGAGCCGGCAGCGACTCGAAAAGCTCGAAAAAGAGCTGGCCAACCTCAAGGCCGAAGCCGACCAGCTCAAAGCCAGATGGCAGGCCGAGAAGGAGTCGGTCCAGAAGATACGCACGATACGCGAGGAGATAGACCGGACGAAAGTCGAGATCGAGAAGGCCGAGCGCGAGTACGATCTGAATCGCGCGGCCGAGCTTAGATACGGCAAGCTCACGCAGCTTGAAAAACAGTTGCGCGAGCACGAGGACGGGCTTGACGAGCAGCACTCGCGCGGGCGGCTGCTCAAGGAAGAGGTCGATGAAGAAGACATCGCCGAGGTCGTAAGCCGCTGGACGGGGATACCCGTAGTAAAGCTGCTGGAAGGCGAGCTTCAGAAGCTTCTTTCGCTCGAAGAGCACCTGCACCGCAGGGTCGTGGGCCAGGACGAAGCCGTGAGCGCCGTGGCCGACGCGGTCATCCGCGCGCGGTCGGGACTCAAAGACCCGAACCGCCCGATCGGCTCGTTCATACTGCTCGGCCCTACCGGCGTCGGAAAGACCGAGCTTGCGCGCGCCCTCGCGGAGTTTCTCTTTGACGACGAGCACGCGATGATTCGCATCGATATGTCCGAATACCAGGAGAAGCACACCGTGGCGCGTCTCATAGGCGCGCCTCCCGGGTACGTCGGATACGAGGAAGGCGGGCAGCTGTCGGAGGCCGTGCGCCGCCGGCCATATTCGGTTGTGCTCTTCGACGAGATAGAGAAAGCGCACGCGGATGTTTTCAACGTGCTGCTACAGATTCTCGACGACGGAAGGCTCACGGATGGGCAGGGGCGCGTGGTGAATTTCAAGAACACGATAATCATCATGACGTCGAACATCGGCAGTCACCTGATACTCGAATACAGCGGACAGCTCGAAGGCGCGCAGTACGAGCAGATGAAAGCCAGCGTGCTCGAGGCGATGAGGCACCATTTCAGGCCGGAGTTCTTAAACCGCGTTGACGAGATCATCGTCTTCCACGCGCTGACGGAAGAGGACCTCAAGAAGATCGTTGACATACAGCTTGAGCGATTGCGGCGGCGGCTCGAAGAGCGACGCATCACGCTTGAGCTGACCGAGGAGGCGAAGTCGCACCTGGCGCGGGCGGGATACGACCCGGTTTACGGCGCGCGCCCGCTCAAGCGCGCGATCCAGCGCGAGATCGAGACGCCGCTGTCGAGGCTGATCCTGAAGGGAGAAGTGAAGGACAACTCGGTCGTGCGCGCCGACGTGGAGGGCGATAGGATAGTCTTTACGACCGCGCCGATGGCCGCCGGAGCAGAGGCGGCGAAGTGAAATACGGAGGCGTGATGGCGAATGATGAATCTGCCTTTAGCCCTTCATCATTCGCCGTTTAGTTGTGCTATCATCATGGCACTGACGTTTGACAATCGCATACAGGAGGTCCGACTCGCATGAGAGACACGCATGTTCTGAGGCGCGCAAACGGCGATCTCTTTACCGAGGAGGTAGGCGGGCGGCTATACGTTCCCGTCTGGTCGAGCGGGGAGGCGGCTTTGCGCTACAAAGAGCGCAACCCGAAACTGCTGATTTTTTTCCCCGTGCGACTGGACCGGCGATTGATAAAACGGCTCGCGAGCGAATTCGGCGGCGAAGGGAGTGTAGGATTCTTCCTGCTGTCGGACGACGACCCGGACGCTGACCTTAGTGATGGGAGACCTATCTCGCTAGAGGAAATCTTCCCCGAAGAGCAGCCTGTGAAAATGCAGGTCTAGCCATTATGACCGCCAGAAGCGGAAGGTAACAATAAATCAAACCTGGCGAGGAGCAAGGAGGATGGGCATGATTTCTCAAGACGAAATACGCCAGTTGCAGCAGTACACGCCTGGCCCGGATTCTTACGTACTATCCGTTTATGTGAGCGTTGACCAGTCGGACGCGGCCAACCTGAACCGCGGGTTCGAAACCAAAGTCGAGAATGTTTTGCGGCAGATGGCGGAAGCAAACGGGGTCGAGCCCGGCCATCGCCGCGCCTTCGACGCCGAGTGCGAGCAGGTGCTTCGCTTCATAAGAAACTACGCCCCGAAGGGCAAGGGGCTGGCAATCTTCAGCGACTCCAAACAGGAGTTCTTCTGGAATCGCGAGCTCCAGGTCGAGCTCCCGAACGAGGCGCGCTGGTCGCAGCAGCCCTGGGTGCGGCCGCTGCTCGAAGTGCTCGAAGAGCACGACCGCTACGTCGTCGTCCTCACCGACAAACAGCGGGCGCGCATACTGACGGTCGACGCGGGCGGCATGGAGCAGCAGGCCGAGATACTCTCCGACGTGCCTAATAAGCATATGACCACGGGGACCGACCACATACTGTCGCAGACGCAGATGGAGCGCGACCACACCCAGCACGTCAAGTGGCACGTCAAGCGGGTGGCCGACGAAGTGACGGCGATAATAGACCGGTCGAAAATATCCCGCCTGGTCATAGGCGGGCCCGTAGAAGCGACCTCGGCGCTGGCCGGCGAGCTGCCGAAGCGCATACAGCAGATGGTCATCGGCACGATCTCGACGCCGCTCGACGCGAGCTATGAACGCCTCGTCAACGAGATGAAGGAGGTTCAGCAGCGCGCCGAGCAAGAAGACGAAACCAAGATGGTCGAATCGATGATCACCGCCGCGATGAAGGGCGACCGCGCGGTGCTCGGCATCAGCGACGTTATGTTGGCCATACAAGAGGGGCGCGTCTATCGTATGATAGTCGCGCGTGACTACCGGGTGGAGGGCAAGGAGTGTGAGTCCTGCCACATCCTGTCCGTAGACGGCAGCGATGCATGCTCGTTCTGCGGCGGCAAGATGATGCCCGCGCCCGATCTTATAAATCGCGCCTCGCACCGCGTGTTCGATCTGTCGGGCAAGATTCAGGTGGTTTCGGGCGATGCCGCCCAGAAGCTCGCCGATTATGGAATAGGCGCGGTGTTGAGGTTCTAATCAGGGGCCGGGGCTGGGGTAAGGGCGTCGAGATTTGAAATTTGAGATTTGAAATCTCAGACGCCCTTGCCTCCAGCCGCTACTCCCCAGGAGTAAGTATGGCTTTAATACCAACTGTGGTGGAGACGACCGGTAGGGGAGAGCGCCACTACGACATCTATTCGAGGCTGCTCAAGGAGCACATAATATTTATCGGCACGCCGATAGTCGAACACGTCGCCAATATTATCGTGGCGGAGTTGCTCTACCTGGAATCGGAAGACCCGGACCGCGACATCTCGATCTACATCAACAGCCCCGGAGGGTCGGTAACGGACGGGCTCGCCATCTATGACACGATGCAGTTTATCAAGCCGGACGTGGCTACGATATGCATGGGGCAGGCGGCCTCGATGGCGGCCGTCATACTTGCCGCGGGCACGAAGGGCAAGCGCTTTTCGCTCCCCAACTCGCGAATACTGATCCACCAGCCCTCGGTCGGAGGGATAGCCGGGCAGGCGACCGACGTCAAGATACAGGCCGAGGAGATGCTCAGGATACGGGCGCTGCTTTCCGAGATACTGGCTCAGACGACGGGGCAGCCCTTTGAAAAGATTGATCGCGACGTGGAGCGCGATTTCATACTGAGCCCGTCGCAGGCCGTCGAATACGGGCTGATCGACAACGTGCTCTTCTCGCGCGAAGAAGGCTTGAAGGGCGAGCCTAAACTGGCAGGAGTTACCGGATAATGCCTACGAGAAGCGTGAAGGTTTTTATCGAGCGGATAAGCGCCGAGTACCGCAGGCCGAGCGGCCCGCTGTGGCAGCCGGCCGTTGACGTTTATAAGTGCCCGGAAGGGTGGAAGATCAAATTCGACCTCGCCGGGGTCAAACCCGAAGACCTGCAGGTGCTGGTTTCGGAAGACGACAAGCTCATCGTTCGCGGCGTCAGGCGCGACACCGTGCTGCGCGAAGGCTGGACATATCATCAGTTGGAGATTACCTACAGCCGATTCGAGAGGGTGTTGAGCATTCCTTGCGCCCTGTCGAAGTCAAAGATTCGCAGCGAGTCGTCTGATGGCTGGCTCTTGCTGCATATAGATTGTGAGGAGTGAAAGACGGGCGCCGGACGTCTCGAATCAAGAGTGTTAAATCTTAAAAGCGCCGGCGCCTGATTCAGGGGAAAAGATGTCAGAGAACATAATAGACTTACAAGCAGGCAAAACTTTAGAGATACCAATACTCCCGTTGCGCAACACGGTGATCTTCCCGTCGGGCATTTCGCCGCTGACGGTGGGCCGCCCGCTCTCTCTCAGGGCAGCCGAGGCCGCGCTTGCCAACGAAGAGAAACTGCTCGGCGTCATCGCCCAGCGCGAAGATAACGACACCGAGCCCGCCGCGAGCCGCCTCTACAGCGTAGGCACGCTCGTCGTCATCAGCAGGATGATGCGCTCGCCGGGCACCGAGGAGGTGCTCCACCTGATCGTTCAGGGGCAGGAGCGATTCCGCGTCGTCGGCTACACCGAGCAGGAGCCGTACTTCAAAGCCACGGTCGAGATACTGCCCGAGCCCGTGCGCGAGCAGACGGCCGAGGTCGAGGCGCTCAAGCGGAACATCATGGCGCTCGTGCAGAAGGCGCTCGCGCTGCTGCCGAACGTGCCGCAGGAGATCCGCAACGTCATCGTCGCCACCGACGACGCCGTGCGGCTGGCATACTTTCTGGGCTCGGTGCTCGAACTGGATGTCGCCCAGGAGCAGGCCCTGCTCGAAGCCGATACCGAATCCGAACTGCTGCGCCTCATGCACAGCTATCTTGCGCGCGAAGTCGAGGTGCTGGAAATCCGCGGCAAGATCGCCAACCAGGCGCAGGAAGAGCTGGGTAAAGCGCAGCGCGATTACATACTGCGCGAGCAGATGAAGCAGATTCAAAAAGAGCTCGGCGACCAGGAGCCCGAACAGGCCGAGGCGAAGCTTCTGCGCGAGCGCGTAGAGAAAGCCGACTTGCCGGAAGATGTCCGCAAGGAGGCCGAGCGCGAGCTTCGCCGCCTTGAGCGCCTTCCCGCGGCCGCGCCCGATTATCACGTGATACGCACGTACCTGGAATGGGTGCTCGACCTGCCGTGGAATAACGGGACGCCGGATAACCTCGACCTCAACCACGCGCGCGAGGTGCTTGACGAGGACCACTACGACCTTGACGACATAAAGGAGCGGATACTTGAGCACCTGGCGGTCATCAAGCTCAACCCGAAGACGAAAGCGCCGATACTCTGCTTTGTGGGCCCGCCCGGCGTCGGCAAGACGAGCCTCGGCCAGTCCATAGGCCGCGCGATGGGTCGCAAGTTCGAGCGCATGAGCTTAGGCGGCGTGCGCGACGAAGCTGAATTGCGCGGGCACCGGCGCACGTACATAGGCGCGCTCCCGGGCCGCATCATACAGGCGCTCCGGCGCGCGGGGGTCAACAACCCGGTGATGATGCTCGACGAAGTTGACAAGCTCGGCATGGATTTCCGCGGCGACCCGGCTTCGGCGCTGCTCGAGATACTCGACCCGGCGCAGAACTTCTCGTTCCGGGACCATTATCTCGATCTTCCGTTCGACCTGTCGAAGGTCTTCTTCATAGCGACGGCCAACTCGCTCGCGCCGATACCGCCGGCGCTGCGCGACCGCATGGAGATCATCACGCTGTCCGGCTACAGCGAGCTGGAGAAGCTTCACATCGCGAAAAGATACCTGGTGCCGCGCCAGATAAAAGAATCGGGGCTCAGCCCGGAGCAGCTTCAGATAACCGACGAAGCCATATCGGCGATAATCAGCCGCTACACTCGCGAGGCCGGGGTTCGGCAGCTTGAGCGAACTATAGGCAGGCTCGCGCGCAAGGTCGCGCTCAAAGTCGCGCGCGGCCAGGGCGATGTCTTTACGATCAAACCCGACGACCTCGAAGAGTACCTGGGGCACGAGCGCTTCTTCCACGAGATGGCGCGCGAGGTGGTGCCGCCGGGCGTGGCGACGGGGCTGGCGGTGACCGAGATGGGCGGCGAGGTGCTCTTCATCGAAGCGACGCTTCTGCCCGGGCGCCAAGGGGCTGACGCTCACGGGCCAGCTCGGCGACGTGATGCAGGAATCGGCGCGCGCCGCGCAGAGCTACCTGTGGTCGCACGGCCACGAGATCGGCATGAATTGCAGGGAGGTTTTCGAAAGGAACGGCGTGCATATACACGTGCCGGCCGGGGCGATCCCCAAAGACGGCCCGTCGGCCGGCGTGGCAATAGTCTCGGCGCTCGCCTCGCTCTGTTCGGGCCGCGCGGTTCGCAACGACACGGCGATGACGGGCGAGATAACCTTGAGCGGGCTGGTCTTTCCCGTCGGCGGGATCAAAGGCAAGGTGCTCGCGGCGCATCGCGCGGGGATAAAGCGAGTCGTGCTTCCGCTTCGCAATAAGCCCGATCTCAAGGACGTTCCGGAAGAAGTCCAGCGCGATCTGGAGGTCATCTTTGTCGAGCGCATCGACGATCTGCTCAAAAACACGCTCACTCCCGCGGCCCAGGGCGAACAGGGCGCGGGTGAAAAAGGTGAGGGGGAAAAGACTGCGCCTGAAACCGAGCCGGTGACTACCGGTAGCGAACTCGGCTTTGAAAGCGGCGAAGCCCACGCCTGATATAACCAACCGGGCGCGCGAAATAAGCTGATCGAATGCTTATTTCGCGCGCCTTTTTTATGCCTCTTTTTTGCGCCCCCTGTTGTCGCCCGCCCGCTTAACGGGTATTATCGAATCCCGTGTGCCCGGCTTGAGCTGGAATAATCTCGACAGAAGAAAAGATAGTAACGTACGAGCAGACGCCGTAAGCGGTCGAGGCCTGATTAACTCTCTTTATTTTAAGGCGCGAATCATGAGCTTAAAGATGCGACGCTTCCTGGTGCGGGCGCTGATAATCGCAAACGCTTTTTTCATCCCACAATCTCTCGTTTACGCCCAGTCAAAGCAAAAAGAGCAGGACGAAGTCATTCGTCTAAAGTCGGACCTCATAGAGTTGCGTGTGGTGGTGACCGATAAGAGCGGCCGGGTGATAGATACGCTGAAGAAAGAGGATTTCGAGCTGATCGACGACGGCCGCCCTCAAGAAATAAATTTCTTCTCGCTCGAAAGGATTCTGCCCGCCTCCGCCCCGTCAACGCCGGGCGAGACCGTGGCAAGAGAGGCCGCGCCCGCCGAAGCGGCTTCGAGCGTAACGCGCACGGTGGTTTTCTTCGTAGACACGATTCACCTTACGGCGTCAGACATGCCGATGGTTAAGCAGTCGCTCAGGCGATTTCTGAGCCAGCAGGTGAGCGATCAGGACATGGTCGCGTTGATAACAAGCTCGGGCGCGCTCGGATTGCTTGAGCAATTTACAAAGGACCGCCGCGTCACCGCGATGGCCGTTGAGCGTCTCAGGGCTTTAAAGGTCGCGAGCGATTATGAGTTTTCACCCGCGCTCGCGGCCGGAGTGACCCGGGAAGAGGTGCTTGACGTTATCGGAGAAGCGACCACGACCGCCATAAAAATACTGGGCTTCCGCGAGGGCCCGATCCTCGATAAGCCCGAAGTGCGCGCGCGCATAAGGGCGAAGATGATACTTGACCGCGCGGCGGCCCAGCGCAAGGCGGCCCTAAATACGCTCAAGGCGGTTGTCGAGCGCATGGCCGAGATGCCCGGCCAGCGCATGATCGTGATGCTTTCTCCCGGATTCAGTTTGCAGGATCACCTCGGTGGGTTCGATACGAAGGAGTTGCAATTCGTCACCAGCCGCGCCGTCCGCTCGGGCGTCGTCATATATACCATAGACGCGCGCGGCCTTCAGACGCTCGAAGGTTTCGACGCCGCCATGCCCGTAGATAACGGCGGGTACTCGGAGCAAAAAGATAAACAGAATATCTTGAACGCGCTGGCGAAAGATACCGGCGGCGAGTTTTATTTCAACACGAACGACCTGAGCCGGTCCGTCAACAAGGCGTTAGAGGAAAACCAGATATATTATACGCTCGGCTACTACCCGACCCTCGACGAAGGCGATAAGGGCTTTCATCGAATAACTGTGAAAGTCAAAGGTCATCCCGAATACTCGGTGCGCACGCAACGTGGATACTTCCCCGAGGCCATCGCGAAGCAGAATGAGGCGGAAGCGGCCCGGACGCCCCGCGAGCGCGTGTTAAAGGCTATGTCGTCGCCGCTGCCCATAACCTCGATAGGCGTAGCCGCGAGCGCCGACATAGTGAAAGCCGAGGCCGGAGATGGCCTCGTCTCGCTCCGCGTTTTTATCGACGGCCGCTCGCTCGATTACCAGGAGCGGGGCGACAAGCACGCTTTCGCGCTGGAGCTGACGACGGCCGTTTTCGATTTAAGGGGCAAGCCCGTGCATGGCTTTAACGACACCATCGACGGCGCGCTGCCGGGGGATAAGTTCGAGCTTGCGAGAAAGAACGGGTTAAGCCATTTGCGGAACCTGACGCTCAAGCCCGGCCTCTATCAGGTCCGCGTCGTGCTGCGCGAGCCGGCGACCGAGCGGCTCGGCACCGCGATAACCTGGTTTGAGGTGCCCGACTTTCGCAAGGCGAAACTCGTTATGACGAGCATCATCCTCGCCGAACGGCATTTGAATACCAAAGCCGAATCGAGCGAAGAGCTGTTTCAGCCGAACGTATCCGAGGGAATAAAGGTCTTCAAGAGAGACGGCCTGCTCGTCTATGGGGCGATGATATATGGCAGCGTGGGGCTTGCCGCCGGGTCGGCGCTAAGGATGCGGGTAGAGGTGTGGCGCGGGGAAGAGAAGGTCTATGAGAGCGGGTGGCGACAGGTATCGGCGCGCGCGGCCGGCAACGCCAGGGCCGCCGCCGAAGTCGGGGGACAGCTAACTCTTAAGACCGAGCCGGGGCTTTATGAATTGCGTTTGATTGTCGCGGACGCGAGCGGAAAGCTGACCACGCAGCAGAGCGCACTCTTCCGCCTTGATTAATAAGCTGTACGCCTCATGCGTAGAGAATCAAGCTTCATCCGACCGCGTCAGCGCCAGGAGAGTTCCTTCGCCTCCTGGTTCTGCGGCGTGACCGTGGACCTCGCGACATCGACTTCCCACGTCGCGACGTGGGGGCCGTACGGGTCCGTGTAAGCGAATCGCACGCTTACTTTATCATCGCCGGCCCTCGGGCTTGCCTCCCATCCTTCGATCTTTAAGGGCTCGCCTCTCTTCTGGCGGTGATAGACCGACGAGTATAGATACTGCTGGATGGTGAAATTCTCTTTGCGCGAATTGCTCTCTTTGACAAGCCGAATAGCTTTTTGCGTAGGGGGCTGAAGCTCTTCGTTCAGCAACAGTCCCACGTCGAGCAGAATTATTAACGCCGGGAGGAAAGTGAAGGCGAGCTTCGGCCAGTTGCTCATTAAATTCCTCATACAACCATTCTCTTAGAGAGCCGCCCGCGCGCGCAAATAATATTGAACGGCTCATCACCATAATGCAACCCCCCGTAACAATGCGGTTGCCGTTGGCCGCCGCGAGCGGTTAGCTTTAATACGCGTGACAAGTGACGAGAAGGAATCCAGGTTCGAGCAGGAAGCCGGGCAAAACCGAAGCGCAGCCTGGCGCAGGTTGAAAACCGCCCTTTACCTGTTCGTCATATGGTCGCTCGTGGGGACGACGTTTGCCTTAATGGCTTACGCGCCTTCGATGGCCGACGGCCGGCCGTTCCCCATATCGTGGTGGCTGCACTGGGGCTGGATGCTCGTGCAGCACTACGTATGGATAATACTGACGCCCGTATTGATGCTTCTTGTGCGGCGAGTCCCCATAGACCGCCAGCACTGGGCGCGCGCCATAATGATATACCTGCCCGCCGCCATCATTTTCCCCATCGCGTGGGCGGCGCTCTTCACTTCAATTTACTGGGCCGCCGACGCGCCGTTCATAGGCCCCGCCCCGCGCTCCTATTCGGAATTCTTCCGCGGCGTGCTCTTCAGCCGGTTCCCTTCGCAGCTCCTGTTGTTCGCGACGACGCTGATGGTGTTGCTCGTCGTCGATTATTATCGAAAATACCGCGAGCGCGAGTACCGCCTCGCCGAAGCGCAATTGATGGCGCTCAGGGCGCAGCTCCATCCGCACTTTCTATTCAACACGCTCAACGCCATATCGGAACTGGTTTATCGCGACCCCGAAGCGGCCGAGCAGGCAATCACACAGTTGAGCGAGCTGCTGCGCTTCACGCTTACTCGCACCGGCGCGCACGAAATAACCCTCGGCGAAGAACTCGATTTTTTGCGCAAGTACGTATCCATACACCGCATGCTTGTGGGCGAACGCCTCACGGTCAACTGGCGGGTTGACCAGCAGCTTCTCGGGGCAGCCGTGCCCGCGATGATCTTTCAACCTCTGGTGGAGAACTCCTTCAGGCACGGCGTCGCGCCGCAATCGGGGCTCGGGTTGATCGAGATCGCCGCCGCGCGCGAGGGCGAAATGCTGCGCCTTTCGGTCCGCGACAACGGGCCGGGGCTCCCGGCCGGCGGCTCTCCGGTTTCGACAGGCATCGGGCTTGCCAACACCCGCGCGCGGCTCTTACACATGTATGGCGGCAGGCAGCGGCTCGATCTCGTAAATCTGCCGGAGGGCGGGCTGCTGGCGAGCGTGACGATACCTTTCAGCCAGGCCGCGACCGAGGAGGGTTATGAAAGTTCGTACGCTTATCGTTGACGACATGCCGCTCGCCAGAGAGCGCATGAAACGCTACCTGAAGGCCGACCCCGATATTGAGATTGTCGGCGAGGCGGGCGACGGGCGCGAGGCGGTGCGCGAGGTCGCGCGGCTCTCGCCCGACCTGATGTTCTTAGACATCCAGATGCCGGAGCTTGACGGGTTCGGGGTGCTCGAACAACTCGACCCGGCCCGGCTGCCCGTAGTCATCTTCGTCACCGCCTATGACCAGTTTGCCATCCGCGCCTTCGAAGTCCACGCGCTCGACTACCTGCTCAAGCCCTTCAACCGCGAACGCCTCAACGACGCCGTCGCCCATGCCAGGGCGCATTTAGAGCGGCGGGCGGGCGAGGACCTGGATCAAAGATTGCGCGCGCTCCTTGAAGACGTGCGGGGCGAGTCGAAATATATCAAGCGGCTTGCCATCAAATCGTCGGGGCGGGTGATCTTTCTCGTCACCGACGAGATCGATTGGATTGAATCGGCCGGCAATTATGTTTCGATAACATCGGGCCGCGAAAAACATCTTCTGCGCGAGCGAATGAACCAACTGGAAACACGGCTCAACCCCGAAAAATTCGTGCGCATACACCGCTCGACCATAGTCAATATTGATCGCATAAAGGAGATGCACCCGCTCTTTAACGGCGACCAGAGAGTAATCCTCCGCGACGGCACCGAGCTTACGCTCTCGCGCACCTACCGCGAAAGGCTGTTTCAACTGCTCGAACAACCGTCCTGACGCTGGCATCAACGGCTCGCACGCGCGTGAGCACGGATCGTCACAAATGGATTGTTCGCCTTATAAGGTCTGCTAGACTGACGCCGAACATTAAACCGGAACGGAGACTAAAAACAGTGTTTCGCAAGAAAGCAATACTTCTTCAAATACTCATAACTTTGCTTGCAGTCTCGGGCGCGCCGCTCGCCCGCCAGCCGCAGGCGCCCGCGCAAACGGCCGCTCAGATCGTGGCCTTCGTAAACGTCAACGTCGTGCCGATGGACCGCGAGCGCGTTCTCGAAAGGCATACGGTCATCGTGCGCGACGGGCGCATCAGCGAGATCGGTCCGGCGGATAAAATAAAGGTGCCGGCGGGCGCTACGAGAATCGACGCGGCCGGGAAATACCTCACGCCCGGTCTGTCTGAGATGCACGCGCACCTGCCGCCTTTCGTAGGCGAAGCCGGTGACCCCGCGGCGCAGCAGATGGCGCTGTACCTTGCCAACGGCATAACGACGATACGCGGGATGGTGGGGCACCCGAATCATTTGAAGCTGCGCGAGCGCGTCGCGCGGGGCGAGCTTTTGGGGCCGACAATATTCGCGGCCGGGCCGCCGCTCTCCTATCAGGGCGCGCCCTCGCCCGAAGCCGGCCAGCAGGCGGTCCTCGACCAGAAGAAAGCAGGGTACGATTTCATCAAAGTCCACGAGGGGCTTTCGCCTGAAACTTACAGCGCGATTTCGGCCGCCGGGAAGAAAGCAGGCATACCCATAGCCGGGCATGTCACCGCGACCGTGGGGCTCAAGCGCGCGCTGGAAGCCCGGCAATCCTGTATCGAGCACCTCGATGGATACCTCCAGGCGCTCGTGCGCGAAGACTCGCCGGTGAAGCCTTCGGCGTCGCAGGTCGTCGTGGGCCCGGTCCTCAATCACATCGACGAAACCAGGATAGCCGCGCTCGCCCAGGATACGCGAAAGGCCGGCGTGCGCAACTCGATGACGCTCGCGCTCTTCAAGCTGGTGGTCTCGGACGAAAGCCCCGAAGCTCTCTTGAAGCGGCCCGAGATGCGATACATCTCTGAGAATATGCGCAATAACTTCGCAAAGCAGAAGCAGTTTACGCTCAATAATCCTCCGCCGATTGCCGACCGCAATCGTTATATCGAACTGCGCAACCGCGTGGCTAAGGGGCTCTATGACGCGGGCGCGAAGCTGCTCGTCGGGTCGGATTCGCCCCAGTTCTTCCTCGTGCCGGGTTTTGCCGCGCACCGCGAGATGCAGGCGATGGCTGAAGCGGGATTGAAGCCATACGCTATCCTGGAAGCCGCGACTAAAAACGTCGCCGAATACTTGAGCGAGACGCTAGGCGTCACGGCGGACTTCGGCACAATCGAAACAGGTAAACGCGCCGATGTTGTGCTGCTGGACGCAAACCCGCTCGTAGATATCGCGAACGCGAGCCGCATAGCGGGTGTGATGGTCAAAGGCAGGTGGATGGCGTCGGGCGAGCTACAGCGCATGCTTGATGATGTCGCGCGTATTCATGCGCCGAAGCCGGCGGAGTCGAAATAGCAATTTATTACGGCGTTATCCGCCAAACTCTGATATTCCCCCACGGGGTTCGATAAGAGTCGTTATAGCTTAATCTCCCGGCGGGCGACTTTGCGGGCGGGTGGCCAGATCATTTAGCTGTGTTACAATTCGCCTGCGCCGAAACCTGCCGCCGGGGGATATTAGAGGGTGAGCAGCAAGCTGGTTTACATCACGCATCGAGTGAGACAGGCCATTGAAGAGCATGCGCTTCGGGAGCGCCCGGCCGAGTGCTGCGGGCTGCTCAGCGGCAACGACTCTTTGATCACTTCGGTCCACCCCCTGCGTAACGGCGCGGAGCGCCCGGAGGCCCGCTACTTCGCGTCGCCCGAAGAACTCTTCGCCGCGATGCGCCGTATTCGCAAGGCTAATCAAACCCTGCTCGGCATATATCACTCGCACCCGCGCACGTCCGCTTACCCTTCGCCCGCCGATGTCGAGATGGCTTTCTACCCCGAGGCATTCTACTTTATCATTTCACTTGAGCCGTCGCCCGACCTGCGCGCTTTCAAGATCGAGCGCGCAAGGATCGAGGATGTCGAAGTGTCGGTCGTCGCGAGCAATTAGTCACCGCCGCCGCTTTAAGATCAGAAGTCTATGTCAGAAGCGAAAACGATAAGAATAACGGCATTGCTTTTCGGCCAGGCGCGCGAGTTCGCCGGCGCCCAGACAATCGAGCTGGAGGTTGCGGAGCCGGCGACGGTCGAGAGCGCGTTCGGCGAGCTGAAAACGCGCCACCCAAAACTCTCCGAGATGGAGCGCAGCCTGCTGTTTGCGGTCAACGAAGAGTACGCCACTCGCTCGCGGAGGCTTGCCGATCATGATTGCCTCGCGGTGCTTCCCCCGGTAAGCGGGGGCGAAGGGGCCAGGCGCGACCTGTTTGAAATAACCCGCGAGCCGATTGACATTTCGGGCCTGCGGGCGCGGCTGCTTGAAGGCGATTCGGGCGCGGTGGTGATCTTCGACGGCGTGGCGCGTGACAATACGAAAGGGCGGCCCACGCTCTATCTCGAATACGAAGGCTATACCGAGATGGCGCTCAGACTGCTCGAGCAGATCGGCCGCGAAATTCACGAGAAGTGGCCCGTTAACCGCGTCGGCATAATCCATCGCCTGGGCCGCGTCGACATAACCGAATCGAGCGTCGTCATCCTTGTGACCTCCGCCCACCGCAAGGTCGCCTTCGAAGCATGCCATTACGCAATCGATCGATTGAAGAAGATCGTCCCCATCTGGAAGAAGGAATATTTCGAGGACGGCGAGGTCTGGGTGGAAGGGGAGGGGATGAAAGGGTGAAGGGATGAATATCTGAAATCTGCTATTTCAAATCTCAAATACCAATTCACAGACAATCCCTCACCATTTCAGCTCTATTTCACCAGGCCGCTATGCGCCTGACCTGCCTCGCGCTTTCGCTGCTCCATCTCGGCGACGCGGGCGGAGACGTTTGACTGCTCCGATTCTTCCGCAATCTCTTTGAGGGCCTTTATCGCCTCGTCGAATCTATAGAGCCCCGCGTAGCAGTCGGCCATCGCGTACAGGGCACGCCGCTTGACCGCCGGGTCGGTCGTGCCGACGGTAATCGCTTGATATAAGGGCAAGGCCTGCTGGTGCTGGCCGCGCACGATGTGATGGATCGACGCCTCGCGCAGATATGCCTGCTCGGTCAGATCATCATACCCCGCGCCTTCGATAACCTTCTCGTATTCGGTGAGCGCCTGGCTGTAGTTCTTCTGCTCGAAGTAGAGGTCGGCGATCTTTACGCGGATGCGACGGCGCTCGTTCGGGTCTTCGGGATTGAGCCTTTCATATTCCTCGATCGCTTCGTAAGAGCGGCCCATCTCGCCGAGCACTTCGGCCATCCTCGTGCGCGCAACCGGCGCGTCGGGGTGATCGGGCGAGCCGTCGAGAAACTCTTTATAAAAGAGACGCGCCTGATCATATCGTTTCAGGTTGAGATAATAGATGTTGGCGAGTTGAAAACGCGCCTGCTGCGACTGTTCGCCCGTGGGGTTGGATTGTAGATAACGCTCGTACTCTTCGGAGGCCAGTTTATAATCGCCGGCATCCCATGCGGCGACGGCCTGCTTGAGCGGCTCATCCGCGCCGCGCGAGCACCCGCCCTGGAGCAGCAACCCGGTTACGACGAGCACCTGGACGAGCAAAAACGTGACCGAACGGGAGTGGAGAGAGAGAAGGCGCGGAGACATCCCTGGTAATCTCCGCGCCTTCAGTTATTGACCCGGGCATCTTAAACCACCGCCACCGACGCGTCGGTTGTGACCTGCTGTCGCTCGATGAGCGACGCCGAGGTGACCATGTCGCCGTCGGACGTGTCTATGAGCTTCACGCCCTGAGTCGAGCGGCCCGATTCGCGTATGCCGCGCGTTTCGACCCTTATGAGCTTGCCTTGATTGGTGATGATCAGCACCTGGCTTTCATCGCTCACGGGCAGCACGGCGACGACCATGCCGTTGCGGTCCGATGTCTTCATGTTTATCACGCCCTTGCCGGCGCGGCCCGTCACCCGGTACTCCTCAAGCTTGGTGCGCTTCCCGTACCCGTTCTCGGAGATCGAAAGCATCTCGGCGTCGTCGGTTACCGCCGCCACGCTGATGACGTAGTCGGTGTCGTCGAGCGTTATTCCGCGCACGCCGTATGCCGGGCGGCCCATCGGCCGGACGTGCGATTCGTCAAAGCATATGGCCATGCCTTCGTGCGTGGCCATGAAGATTTTTCTCGTGCCGTCGGTTATCTCGGCGGCGATCAGCTCATCGTCTTCGTCTATGCCCATCGCGATGATGCCGTTGTTGCGGATGTTGGCAAACTCGGAAAGCTCCGTCTTTTTGATGGTCCCCTTGCGAGTCACCATCACGACGTACTTGCCTTCTTCGAAATCGCGCACGGGGAGTATGCCGGCGAAATTCTCGCCCTTCGGAATATTGACTAGGTTCACTATCGCCTTCCCGCGCCCCGCCGCCGCCGCGTCGGGTATCTCATGCACTTTGAGGCGGTAGACCTGCCCCCGGCTTGTAAAGATCATGACGTAGCTGTGCGCGGAGGCCACGAATATGTGGTTGACCACGTCTTCGGTCTTTAGCGCCGCGCCGCGCCGCCCCGACCCGCCGCGCCGCTGCGCGCGATAGACCGATACGGGCGTGCGCTTGATGTAACCGGAGTGCGTGACGGTTATGGCCATGTCCTCGTCGGCTATGAGGTCTTCGAGCGTAAGCTCGGCGCCCGCCTCGATGATCTGCGAGCGCCGCTCGTCGCCAAATTCGCGCTGCACCTCGCGCAGTTCCTTGATCATGAGGTTGCGCAGCACGGTATCGTTCGAAAGTATCTCCTGCAACTCGGCTATTCGCTGTATGACTTCTTTGTACTCGTCAACGAGCTTCTGTCGCTCAAGGCCCGTCAGCTTCTGGAGTTGCATCTCCAGTATCGCCCGCGCCTGAATATCGCTGAACTTGAAGCGCAGCATCAGCGCCTCGCGCGCTTCGACGCTGCTCTTGGATTTGCGTATGATCGCGATCACCGCGTCGAGGTTGTCAATGGCCTTCTTTAACCCTTCGAGGATGTGCGCGCGCGCCTCGGCTTTCCTCAGCTCATACCGCGTGCGGCGGATAACCACCTCGCGACGGTGCTCGATAAATATGCCGAGCGTGTCGATGAGTTTCATCTCTCGCGGCTGGCCGTTGACGATTGCCAGGTTGATGACCCCGAAGGTCTGCTGCATCGGCGTCAGCTTGTAGAGGTTGTTCAGCACGATGTCAGGTATCGCATCGCGCTTTAGCTCGATCATTATGCGCATGCCTTCGCGGTCCGACTCGTCGCGCAGGTCCGATATGCCTTCGAGCTTCTTGTCGTTTATAAGCTCCGCGATCCGCTCGATGAGCTTGGCCTTGTTCACCTGGTAAGGTATCTCGGTTATGACAATGGCCATGCGCTCGCCCGAGCGGCCCACGCGGTCGATTGACGCGCGGGCGCGCATGACGACCGTGCCCCGGCCGGTTTCGTAAGCCTGGCGTATGCCCTCGCGGCCGTAGATAAAGCCGCCGGTCGGGAAGTCCGGGCCGGGCACCATCTGCATAATCTTCTTAAGCGGCGCGTCAGGATGCTGTATCAGGTGTATCGTGGCCTCTACCACCTCCGACAGGTTGTGCGGCGGGATGTTGGTGGCCATGCCGACGGCGATGCCCCCCGACCCGTTGACCAGAAGATTCGGGAAGCGCGTGGGCAACACGGTCGGTTCCTGGCGCGACTCGTCGTAGTTGGGTATGAAGTTGACCGTATCTTTATCAATGTCGGCGAGCATCTCGGTCGCTATGCGAGTGAGCCGCGCTTCGGTGTAGCGGTATGCCGCCGCCCCGTCCCCGTCAACGGAGCCGAAGTTGCCCTGTCCCTTCACGAGCATATAGCGCATGGAAAAGTCCTGCGCCATGCGGACGAGCGCGTCATAGACCGCTGTGTCGCCGTGCGGGTGATATTTGCCGAGCACGTCGCCTACGACCGTGGCCGATTTCTTGAAGGGCTTGCCCGGCCCGAGGCCGAGTTCGTGCATCGCGTAGAGTATGCGCCGGTGTACGGGCTTTAATCCGTCACGCGCGTCGGGTAGCGCCCGGCCGATGATCACGCTCATCGCGTAGTCGAGATAACTACGCTTCATCTCTTCTTCTATATTGACCGGAATCTTATGTACTGCTTCAGCCATCTCTTTTCTCTCTCTTTGTTATCTTCCTGCTGGTTATGGGGTCTCTTCCCGTCTTGCCCCGAAGGCGAGCGAGGGCCTGTTCTCCTGCCTGTAAACAGGGTGACGAGAGCCTAAATAAAGCGGTTTTTCTATCCCTTTAGGCAAGTATAATTTTACTATATCGAGCCCTCGTTTTGAAAGCTAAAAAATGACTAAAACTGTACAAAAAATCAACAACTTACAGGGAGTTTATCGACCCGGTTTGAGCGAGAAAATAGGGGCTTACAAAGGCGCATCTTTATTGCCTTGACCGACGTGCGCGCGGGCCTCTTCGAGCCAGCGATGCAGCTCACCGAAGAGGTAGCGATTGGTCCGCGCCGCCATCGGGAGATAGTGCTGCTCGGTGGTGCGTATGTACCGGCGTTTCTTCTCCGCCTTCGGCGAATGCGCGAGGAAGCGGAGGTTGTCGAGCCGATCGCACAGCTTTACGATAGGCGCGCCGGTCGCGGGCGCAGCCTCTATAGCGGCGAGATAAGCCGGGAGGCTTACGTCTTCAAATTTTGTAAGCAGCCAGACGATTTCGGCGATCTCGTCGCCAAAGTCGGCCGCGATCTCACCCCGCGTGACGGGGCTATCTTCGATCACGTCGTGAAGCAGCGCCCCGCAGACGAGCCTGGGCGAATAGATTTTAAGCTCGTTAACTAAGGCTACCGCGACCCTTATCGGGTGAAGTATGTAGGGCGTGCCTTCGTCGCGCATCTGCCCGGCGTGCGCTTGCTCGGCAAGCTCGTAGGCGCGGCGCACCAGCGCCAGGTCGTCTTCGCCCAGTTGAACGGAAAGCTGTTCGGACAGGTACTGATATGTTCGCTCATAAATCATTCTGCCCTCAATTTATCAGAGCAGGGAATCGCCCTTCAAGAAAGGCGCGGCTTGCGCTCGCCGGCCGAGGCATAGTTTAATTGCACGGTCCGGTGTTCATTCTCCGCCTCGCGGGAACCGTAATAATATGCGATTTGTCTTAGCGGTGCTCAGGCCTTTCACTTACTGGACGTGCCGCCTCTTATTCAGGATAAAAATCTATGGCGCGGAGAACATCCCGCCCGAAGGCGCGTGCATAATAACACCCAATCACGTGACCTATGCCGACCCGATATGGATCACCATTCCAATATACAGGCGGGTTTTTTATATGGCCTGGGACAAGCCGTTCGAGATCCCGGTGCTTGGGGCGCTGATGCGGACCTTCGGCGCGTTTCCCGTCAGCCTGGAATCGGCCGACGCGTCCGCCCAGCGCAACGCCATCGAGGTGGTTGAGAAGGGCGGCGCGCTCGTTATATTCCCGGAGGGCGGCCGTTCGCGAAACGGCAAGCTCATGCCGTTTAAGATGGGCGCGTTTCGCCTTGCCCTTACAAAAGGGCTGCCGGTTGTGCCGGTATCGATAAAAGGGGCCGATAAGATATGGCCCGTCGGAAGGATGCTGCCGCGGCCGGGCAGGCTGACGCTCACATATCACCCGCCAATCGAGGTCGTGCGCGTGCCGGAAGGCACGTCAAGGGTAGAGCTGAAAGAGCTGGCCCGCGAACTCGCACGCCGTACCCACGACGTAGTAGCGACGGCGCTCGACCCTTCGAACCTCCCCGACGACGCGGCCGAGCCGTCGCTCCCGGTAGAGACGAACGCCTGACCCTCGCTAATTTATCGGCAGCGGGTCGCCAGGTTTCATCTGGCTAAGACGCGAGGCGCTCTCGCCTTTGCGAAAGTCATCCATTATCTCTGCGCGGCGCGTCTTCTGCCCGGCGCTCTGGGCGCTTGCGGCAAACAGCGCGCCCATCTCTTTCAAGCCTTCTTCCATCTCGCCGGCGTGCGCCCTGGTCACCGCTATAGAGATCGCAAGCCCCACGTATTGCTCATCGGAAAAGTCTTCGGCCGTGATGTCGCCTCTGGATTGCTCCACCTGTTCGCGCAGCCGCGCAAGCTCGCTTTTGTAGAACGCAGGATAGTCGCGCGAAGCATAAACGTAGCGGCCGTTCTGCCATCTGTAGATCATCGCCGCGGTGGGCGAGGCGGCGTGCGAAAGCTCGCCGTAAGACTCCCACCTGGAGTCCATTACTATCAGCTCCTGGAGGCCGTCGCCGTCGATGTCGGATAGTTTCTGTATGGGCCCGGCCGCGATCAGCTCGGCGCGATGATCCCTGACGCGATAAATCTCGACCGGGTTGCAGCTCCAGCAGTTGCCTCCGCTTGAGCTTTGCACGACGACCTCTTTGAGCCCGTCGCGATTTAGGTCCGAGCCGTTGATCTTATCGAGCTCGCGCGCGTTAAATGTGAAGAAGAACTCCGCCCGGCGAAAGATCGTGCGGGCCGCGTCCCCGCCGCTTTCTATTATGCGCAGCTCGTAAGCCTCGTTCGGCTGCTTTGGCTTTTCGTTCTCAAAGATCGCCGCGAGGTGACGTGATGTGCCGTCAAGACTGGCTTCCAGAGCCTCTTTCAGCCGCAGGCCCTGCGCGCCGAGCTGCGACACGACTGCCTGGAACTCGGCCCCCACCTTCGGCGGAGGCGCGGCTTGTGACCGCTGGCTGAGCGCGAGGCTTCCCGCCAGGGGCTCGCTCACGTCGCGGCATCCGGCAAGCCCCGGCGCGAGCAAAACGCAAAGTGCAACAACAAAAAAACGCACCCGTTGGACCTCCGGTAAACGATCGTCTAGAGCGTGAAATATCGGGCGATGAGGAAGCGTATTATTAACGCGCCGGCCCGCAAGAGTCAATCTTATTAAACGGTCGTAACCCTGCGCCCGCGATTATCGACCGCGAGTTGAAGCGAGCGCGAGCTCGACGCCGCAACCGGCCAGCCGCTCCCTCATGATCGCGGCTATCCGGTCGAGGTCGTCGTTGACGAAGGCGATGACGGTCGAGCCCGCGCCGCTTATAGCTACGCCGAGCAAGCCTGTATGCTCTTCGTCGTTCATCTTCAACACCTCGCTGATCCCCGGCCCGAGCGGCGCGCGGTACGGTTGATGCAGCCGGTCGCGCAGGGCTTCGCGGAAAAGGTCGAAGCGCCGCTCGCTGATGGCCGCCTGCAACAGGGCCGCCCGCTGCACGTTGAATACCGCGTCGGCCATCGGCAGTTCGGCGGGCAGCGCGCGCCGCATCTCGGCCGTGTTCATCTCGTAATCGGGTATGGCGAGCGCCATTTTTACCTCTTCAGGCCACTCCCGCTTGACGGTCAAAAGCGATTGCTCGTCGCCGCGCCCCGCGACGCAGGCGACCACGAGTCCGCCTAACAGGCCCGGCGCAATATTATCCCCGTGGCCTTCATAGCGCAGCCCGATGCTAAAGATTTCTTTCTCGGTCAGCCGCTCGCCTGAAAGCGCCTCATAAACCGATGTGCCGGCGATGATGGCCGCGCTGCTGCTGCCCAGTCCGCGCGCGAGCGGTATCTGATTCTCGACCATGATACGCGCGCCTTCGATATCGCGCCCGCGCCGCGAGGCTACGAACCGCGCCACCCGCGCTATGAGGTTCGATTCGTCGCGCGGCAGCACCCCCGCGCCTTCGCCCCGGACGTCTATCAGAAAGTTCTTGGCGTGCTCTTCAACAGTAACTTTCAAGTAGAGAGTGAGCGCGAGCCCGCAGGTGTCGAAACTCGCGCCGAGGTTCGACGTGGATGCGGGAATAATGATCTCGGTCTTGCTCATCTCCAATCAGCGGGCCAAGGATTTCAAATACAACCCTCACTGGCCCTTGAGTATTTCCATCATGCGCTGGTGGATCAGCCCGTTGCTGGCGAGGACCTGGGGTTTGTAGTTTGAAAAGGCATTGCCTTCGAAATCGGTCACGCGCCCGCCCGCTTCTTCGACAATCAGCGCGCCGGCCGCCGTGTCCCACGGGGCGAGGTTCAGCTCCCAGAATCCGTCGTAGCGGCCGCAGGCTACGTAACACAGGTCAAGGGCTGCCGCCCCGTCGCGCCTGAGCGCCTGCGCGTTTAAGGCGAAGTTCGACCAGTGGTCCAGGTTCGTGAAGGTCGATGTGCGAATGTCATATGGGAAGCCCGTAGAAAGCAGGCTCTGCATCAAATCGCTCGTAGCAGAGACTTTGATCGGGCGGCTGTTTAAAGCCGCTCCGCCGCCGCGCTCCGCCGTAAAAAGCTCATCGCGCATCGGGTCATAGACCACGCCGAGCATAACTTCGCCCTTGTGCTCGAGCGCGATTGAGACGCAGAAAACCGGGTAGCCGTGCGCGTAATTCGTGGTGCCGTCGAGCGGGTTGACTATCCAGCGGTAGTCCGAACGGCTTTCCGAGAGGCCGCCCTCCTCGGCAAGCACTTCGTGACGCGGATAGTAAGTCGCAACCGCCTCGCGTATCAACTGCTCGCTCGCAAGGTTGACGTCGGTGACGATGTTAATGGCCCCCTTGTGGCCTACATGAATGTTGGTCCCGAGACGGTCCCTGAGCAACCGGCCCGCGTCCCTGGCCACGCGAACGGCAAAATCAAGCATTCGATCCCTCGCTGGTTTTACAGGCTGATGGAAACTATAGCGTGTCGTCGCGCGGTGGGCTAGCGTTGGCGGTGACTGCTATTTTATGCCGAGCTTCTTACCGAGCGATAAAAGCTCGATGGCTTCCGTCACACGGCGCGCGCGCGTCTCGGGCCTTTTGGCGATCTTTATCCACCCGATGTATTGCCTTTGATATGACGGCGCGAGGCGGTTGAAATTCTCTCTCGCCGTTTTGTTCGCCTTTAACGCCCTGGCGAAGTAATCAGGCATTTCCGCGTCTTGCCTGGGCGGGCGCGGCTCGCTCTTTCCGGTCGTCACCTCGGCGCTCATCTTCGCAAAACCGGCCGCGGTCATCCGGCCTTCTTTTATGAGCTTCGCGATCCTCTTCTTGTTCGGCTCGCTCCAGTTGCTCGTGTCCTTGCGCGGCGTGAATCTCTGCATGTACCTTTCGTCGTCAATTCTCCGGACGGTGCTGTCTATCCACCCGAAGCAGAGCGCTTCTTCGACGGCCGCGTCGTAGCTGATCGTAGGCTTGCCCGTGTGCTTCTTGTAATAGATCAGCCAGACGGCAGTCTCGGTCTCAAAATTCTTTTCGAGCCACGCTCGCCACTCTTCCCGGCCGGTCACGCAAAGGGTTTTATCCGCGTTCATAACTCGAATTTGGTCGTTTATTTGAATTGGCCGAACTTTTTCATGATCTTGTATATGTTGATCGCGGTGGCGAGGAGCCCGACGATAAGTCCTATGATGAACAACAGCGGGTAGGTGTCGCTATAGCGCGTGTCGATGTACCAGCCGAGGAGCGCGGGCCCGCCTATCATCCAGGGAATCGAGAGCGCCAGGCCCACCGTGGTCAGCGCCTGCCGCCAGTTTACCCCGCCGTTTTGCTTATCATCAGGGGTAGTCATTACCGGGCCGAGGTATCAATTATCCTGGTGGACCGTCCCATCTTCATGCGTATGCGACCCGCGCCCCGGTTGATCGGAAGATCGCCCCGTTGGTGACGCGGGCTCGGCCGGTTGCGGTTCGACGATCTCAAATCCCGGCGTGCGCGCCGCCTTCTCCGTCAGGTCTATGATCCGCTGCGGGAATATGCCGATGTAGAGGACCAGTATCGCGGCCAGTCCGAGCGCGACCTGTAGCGGCGCGCCCAGCCTTACCGGCTGCGGCTCGCTCTCCGCCTCTATGTACATGGCGCGTATGAAGCGTATGTAGTAGACGAGCGAGACCACGCTCATCACCACCGCGAGTATCGCTAGCCGCACGAGCCACGGGTTGCCGGTCTTGATGAGCCCGGCAAACAGGTAGAATTTCCCTATGAACCCGGCGGTCGGAGGTATGCCGCCGAGCGACAGCAGGAATATCGTCATCATCACCGTCAGCCACGGCGCTTTTCGCATAAGCCCGTTTAAGTCATCCATGCGGTCGCCCGCGATGCCCCGCCGCCTGAGCGCGATGATGCAGCCGAAGACGCCCAGATTCATCAGCGTGTATATGAAGAGATAAACGATGAATCCCGTATAGCCTTCGCGGTTGCCCGCGACAAGCCCGAGCAGGGTGAATCCCGCGTGCGAGATCGAGGAGTAAGCGAGCAGCCGTTTCGTGTTCTGCTGCGTGAGCGCCGCGAGGTTGCCCCAGACTATAGTCACCGCCGCCACTACGCCTATAAGGGTAGCCCAGCCCGGAAGGTCGGGAATGCCGCGCGCCGCGTCTCCTGCTAGTTGCTCGCGCATCTGGCCGGGCAGGCCATAAAGGAATATCCGCCCGAACATGGCGAAGCTCGCCGCCTTGACCGCCACCGACATGAAGGCGGTGACCGACGTGGGCGCGCCCTCGTAAGCGTCGGGCGCCCACATGTGAAACGGGACCGCGGCGACTTTGAAGAACATTCCCGCCGCCATCATAACGATCGCCATCAAGACCATGTAGCGCATGTCGGCCGGCACGCCGAACAGGTCGTAGTTTGCGACCGCGACCTTCGGGAGCGCTTCGACCACCTTCGCGAGGTTGGTCGAGCCCGTGAGCCCGTAGATCAAAGATATGCCGTAGAGAAGCACCCCCGACGAGAATGCGCCGAGCAGGAAATACTTCATCGCGGCTTCGTTCGACTTGCGGTCGCGCTTGAGGTAGCCGACCAGTATATAGACCGACACGGCCATAAGCTCGAGCGCGATGAAAAGCGTCAGCAGGTTGACGCCCGACGCCATAAACATCATCCCGATGACCGCAAACAGCAAGAGCGCGTAGTACTCGCCGTGCTGCTCGCCTTCGACTTCGAGATACTTTATCGAGAGCAGTATCGAGAGCCCCGCGCCTATCAAAAACATGAGCTTGAAGACGGCGGCATAGCCGTCGAGCACTATCATGTCGTAGAAGGCCGTTCGCGGCCCGCCGAGGTTAAGGTAGAGCAGCACTAGCGAGACGAGCGCAAAACCTACGCCGGCAAGCGATACCCACGCGACTATGCGCTTTTGCGCTCGCGGCAGCATCACGTCCAGGATGAGCGCCGCGCAGGCGAATAGCGTCAGTATCGCTTCGGGCATCAAGAACTGCACCGCCTGCTGGGCTGACCTCGGAAAGGCTTACGGGTCTGTTGAATCAATGAAAGCATAGTGGTTGGTTTCTGCTTGAGCCTCCGGCCGCATATATGCGGCCGGAGGCTCAGATCATATTTTACTGCTCGGACTCTCGGGCCGCGGGCTCTCGGTCTATGGGTTGCGGGTCCTCGGCCGGCCGGTCTTCGGCCACGCGAGGGCGCTGCGCCGCGGGCGCGTTCTGGAAATAGTCGGGCTGTACTTGAGCGACGACCATCTCGGTCTGCGGGTTTATGTACGAAAGCAGCGGCTTCGGGTAGATGCCGATCCAGAATATGAGGAATATCAGCGGCGCAAACTGCCACGCCTCGCGCGCGTTCAGGTCCGGAAGGTTCTGGTTGAGCGGGTTGGTCACCTGCCCGAAAAATACCCTCTGGTAAAGCCACAGCATGTAGGCCGCGCCGAGGACTATGCCGAGAGTCGCGAATGCGCCCCAGACCCAGTTGGCTTCGAACGCGCCTCGGAGGGTGAGGAATTCGCCGATGAAGTTGTTCATCAGCGGCAGCCCCAGGCTCGAAAGCGTCACTATCAAAAAGATCGTCGAGAAGGTCGGCATCACCGACGCGAGGCCGCCGAATTCGGCTATCTCATACGTGTGCCGCCGCTCGTAGAGAATGCCCGCGAGCATGAAGAGCGCGCCGGTCGAGATGCCGTGGTTGATCATCTGCATCACCGCGCCGTTTATCCCGTTCGGGTTGAGCGCGAACAGCCCCAGCACCACAAACCCCAGGTGCGAGACCGACGAGTATGCGACGAGCTTCTTGACGTCCTTCTGCGCCATGGCTACCAGCGCGCCGTAGATGATGCCGACGATGGCGAGCACTATCATCACCTGCCTGACGGTCGGGTGGTTGGCCGCGTCGGGAAACAGCGGCAGCGAGAAGCGCACCAGCCCGTATGTGCCCATCTTCAGCAGTATGCCCGCAAGTATTACGGAGCCGGCGGTCGGCGCGTCATAGTGCGCGTCGGGCAGCCACGTATGGAACGGGAACATCGGTACTTTGATGGCAAACGACAGCGTAAATCCTATGAAGAGCCAGATGACCAGGCCCAGCCCCATTACCGCCGACAGGTGCGGTCCTATGGCCGTGAGCGCGGGTATGTTGAAAGAGCTGCGGACGTAGCCGGCCGGGAGCGGGCGACGACCCGCGGGGTCTGACGGATCTATGCCCTGCGCGCGCTTCATCGCGTCTTCGACCATCGCGAGCATCCGCTCGTTGCGCTGCCCGGCGGCGGCCGGGTTGACGACGCTGCTCGCGGCGTTGCGCTCGGCCGTGAGCCGGACCTCGGCCGGCCGCGCGTTGACCACGTCGGCAAATACGAAATAGAGCTTGATCACCGCAAGCAGCATCACTACCGATCCGACCAGGGTGTAGAGGAAAAACTTGATCGCGGAGTAGAGTCGATTCTTCCCGCCCCAGATGCCGATCAGAAAATACATCGGCACAAGCATCACTTCCCAGAATATGAAGAAGAGGAAGAGGTCGGCCGCGACGAACGCGCCTATCATGCCCGATTGCAGCAGCAGCAGCATGACGTAGTACTCTTTCTCGCGCCCCTTCTCGCGGATGTATGACCAGCTCGTGACAACCGAGATGACGCCGAGCAGAGTCGTCAGCATAACGAGCACGAGCGAAAGCCCGTCTACGCCAAGCTGATAGCGCGCGCCGATCAGCGGTATCCACTCGTAATCCTCGATGAATTGCAGGCCGCCGTAAGCGCGATCATAGCCGGGCTGGCCGCCAAGCCCCGTGATTAACGGGATCGATATAAGGAAGCATATGGCTATCCAGACATTGGCGAACCAGCGTATGGCGTCATTCTTGCCGCGATTGAAAAACAGAAGAATGATGCTGCCCAGCGCCGGAAGCCAGGTTATCCACGAGAGGATGCCAATTCCAAAAATCTCGATGTGACCGGGCATGGTCAAGTTCTCCTTTAGTCCACCTGTAAGCGGCGCGCGAGCGCCGATAGAATCACTTCAAGTTAGAACAATCTTACCTGCCGAAGAATACTTTGAATGTTTCCGTCACCGCCGGGTACGTGTAGAACGCGAGTATTAAAAGCAACCCGCCCGCGAACAATATCGCGTACCAGTTCCACATGCCGGTCTGGACCGACCTGAGCACTATCGAGCCGAACCTGGCGACCCAGCCCGTTGCGTTGACAAGCAGGTCGATTACCCACTTGTCCCACAGCGCGCTCATTCGCGCCCAGAACCTGCCGAGCCACCCCGCGCCGTTTACGCCGCCGTTGACGACCCTGGCGTCTACCTGCCAGAGGCCGTTATTCGCGGCCTTGACCGCCTCTATGCCTTTGACGTCGAGAAGGTGGTCCCAGTACCACTTGTTGAAGCTGAGCTTATAAAGCGGCCGCAGCTTTTCCGCCCAGACGGTCGGCAGCTCGGGTCGCTTCAGGTAAAAGAGTCGTCCGAGATATATGCCGCCCACGGCTATCAGGAGCGACAGAAGCATAAGCACGTACTCCATCGGGTCAACCGGCGCGTGCGAGCCTTCTCCGTGCGCGCCGCCCGTCGAGGCCGCTGCTTCTCCGTGCGCGGCCGCGCCCTGCACGTCGACTATCACCGGATCAAGCCAGTTGCGAAGATGTTCAAGTCGGCTCCGCCCGACAGCGCGTGCGGTATACCGATGAGCCCGGCCGTCACCGAGAAGAACGCGAGCACCACGAGCGGAAGCGTCATGCTGCGCGGCGATTCGTGCGGTTCGTGGTGGTGATGTGCCGGGGCGTGCGGATCGAACGGGTCGGTCGCGTCGGTCGCGCCGACGTGCTCGCCCGGCCGGTGGTGCGGGCGGTCGCCCTCGGATGCGGTCCGCGCGTCGTGCGGGGCAACCTGTTTATCGTGCGCGGCGGCGTGCGCTTCGTCGGCCTCGCCCCCCGCGTGAATTTTTCGGAAGCGCTCTTCGCCCCAGAACGTCAAAGCCATCAGCCGCGTCATGTAGAACGCGGTTATACCGGCCGTCATCCACCCGATCACCCAGAGCACCTTCCCGCCGCCGAAGACGTGCGTCTCAAAAGTCTTCCAGAGAATCTCGTCCTTCGACCAGAAGCCCGCGAACGGGATGATGCCGCAGATGGCGAGCCAACCCATCAGCATGGTCTTGTAGGTCGTGGGCATATACTTTTGGAGCCCGCCCATGCGCGGCATCTCCTGCTCGTGGTGCATGCCGTGGATGACCGATCCCGACCCCAAAAAGAGCAGCGCCTTGAAGAAGGCGTGCGTAAAGACGTGGAATATCGCGGCTATAAAAGCGCCGACGCCCGCGCCCAAAAACATAAAGCCGAGCTGCGAGACGGTCGAATAAGCGAGTACCTTCTTGATGTCCGTCTGGGTGACGCCGATGGTCGCGGCGACGAATGCCGTCAGCAAGCCCACGAGCGCGACGATCATCATCACCGTCACCGATCGCTGAAATATATAGTTCGTGCGCGCCAGCATGAAGACGCCGGCCGTGACCATAGTCGCCGCGTGTATAAGCGCGCTGACCGGGGTGGGGCCTGCCATGGCGTCGGGCAGCCATATGTATAAAGGTATCTGCGCGCTTTTACCCGTTGCTCCGATAAATAGCGCGAGCGCGAGCGACGACATCAACCCCCATTGCCACAACTGCTCTACGGGATAAGCCGCCGACAATCGCGCGACTTCGCTGAACTGGAGCGTGCCGAAGGTTGCGAAGATCCCCGATATGGCGAGCACCATTCCTATGTCGCCTATGCGGTTGACGACGAACGCCTTCTTCGACGCGTCGCCGGCCTCCTGCCTGTTGAAGTAGTAGCCGATCAAAAGGTATGAGCAGAGCCCGACGCCTTCCCACCCGACGAACATGATCATGAAGTTCGAGCCCATCACCAGCAGAAGCATCATGAACATGAACAGGTTCAGATAAGAGAAGAACCGGTAATAGCCCGCGTCGCCGTGCATGTACCCGGTGGCGAAGACGTGTATCCAGAACCCGACGAAGGTGACGACGAACATCATCACGAGCGAGAGCTGGTCTATCTGGTAGCTCCATTCGATGTTGAAATCGGCAACCTGGCCCGCTTCCTGGCCTAAAGTCTTATGCGCTTTCCCGCCCGGCAGCCATGTAAAGGAGTGAGGGAATCCGCCTTCCTGGCTCGTGACATAAGGCGCGTTCTGGTGCGCGGGCGCGTAGTTGACGGCGTAATCATAGAACGCGCCGAGCGTCAGCAGCAGCGAGCCGAGTATCACGCCGCAGGCGACGATGGAGACCGCGCGCTCGCTGAGGCGCAGGCGGCGCCCGAGCAGGAAATTGATAAGGAAGCCTATTAGCGGCAGGATCGGAATGAGCCAGACAAGTCTTAACATAGTGATGAATTCTGATCGATGAAGGATGAGCCGGTTTTCGGTCTAACAGCTCATCGCTCATCGCTGTTTTTACCACTTGAGCAGATCGATTTCGTCAATCGCGACCGTCTCGCGGTTGCGGAACATCGCTATGACGATGCCGAGCCCTACGGCGGCCTCGGCCGCGGCCACGACTATGATGAATATCGTGAACACGGGTCCGGCCAGCGGGTCGACGATTACGCCGAGCTTCTCTTCGAGCGCCGCCTTGTTAAGACTGAGGTAGCGCGAGAATGCTATGAGGTTCAGGTTGACCGCGTTGAGTATCAGCTCGATAGACATGAAAATGATGATGATATTGCGTCGCGACAGGACCCCGGCTACCCCGACTACGAATAGCAGGAAGCTGAGCATTAGAAAATTGATCAGCGTCGGCTCGAACCGCTTGAGCACTGACTGGTCGGCCTGAAAAAGAATCGGGGCAACGTAGGCGAATACGCCTGCGAGAAGACTGGTCACGTCGTCCTCCGTCATTTGAGGGATTAAGGGCGAGGGCGAAGGGATGAATCTTTTTCCATCCCCGCGTCTTCATCCTTACAAGAATGTCATTCGTAATACTTCTCTTGCTTCGAGCCGCGCGCCAGCAGCACCGCGCCGACTATGGCGACAAGCAACAGCAGCGAGGCAATCTCGAACGGCAGCGCCGCATTTCTGTAAAGGGCCTGTCCTACGGATTCCGTATTCTCGGAAATAACGCCTGTCCCTGCCTGTACCGTCGCGGCCGTCTCGGCCGCCTGGCGAGGCGGGTTTTCGGGCGGGCGGAAAGCCGCCTGCGCCGGGTTCATCGAAAAGTAAAACGAGACGGCGAGCAGCAGCGCGATGATGACCGCGGGCCAGGTCTGCCTGGTGTATAGCTCGACGCGGGCCTCCTCTTCCGAGCGCGTCTGCACGAGCATGATGACGAACAGGAATAAGACCATCACGCCGCCGACATAGACCAGTATCTGCACGCCCGCCACAAACTCGGCGCGCAGCAGTATGAACAGCAGCGCTATGTTGACGAGCGCCGACACCAGAAAGAGGGCCGAATGCACGGCGATGCGCGCGGTGACGACGAAGACGCGCCATAAACAGCGTCATTATCGCCAGCACGTAAAAAAGCACTGCTTCCCATCCGTGTAGTTGCATAGCTCCTCAGGGGTCGGGCTAGAATTTCAAATCTGAAATCTCGAATTTCATGATCGCTACTTGGTATAGCGCACGTAATTGATCCCTTTTTCCAGCATCTCGCGGTCCCAGCGGAAACCCGAGCGATGATAGACGGCAAGCTCGAAGCTTTGCGTCAGCTCAAGGCAATCGGTGGGGCACGCCTCCGAGCACAAGTTGCAAAACATGCAGCGCGAAGTGTCGAAGATGAATGTCGTGAGCACCTTCTTCTTATTAACCTTTTCGCCGTCGCGCACCTCGCGGCGGAGCGAGCCTACCTCGATGCAGTCAACCGGGCAGGCCAGCGCGCAAAGGTCGCACGCAATGCAGAGTGTCCCGCCCGTCTCGGGATCGAGGTTGAGGCGCGGCGCGCCGCGGAACCTCTCCGAAACTCGCGCCGGTTCGAGCGGGTACTGCTCGGTATAGATGGCCTGGTTGGGATTTCCGCCGTCGCGCGGCTCGACGAGCGCGCGGGCATTATATTTAAAAGTCAGCGCCAGACCTTTGAACAGATCGACCAGTAAGAGGCGCTTGAGCATACCGCCCAGAGTCCGTTTTCTTCCTTGTACATTTGCTGCTGGCATAATTCCCTCTCGTTCCGGAGGTCAGCAAACCTCGATTCACGAATCTGATATTTCAGATTTCGGATGACGGTTCACCGACTACAATTACCTACCACTGCTTCTATTCGGCCGGCTGCGGCGCAGGTTCGGGCCGCTTCTCAAGTCTTTCCTGGCGCAGTTGAATCTGTAGCTGGCGCTGCTCTGTAAGGTTGAAATCGTGCGAGCGCCGATTTATTAACGCGAGCATCGCCCACACGATAGGCATGGTTGCAAGAAGCCCGGTGGCGATGAAGTAAATAATGCCCGCGCCGGTCGGCACGAGTCTCCCCCCGACTTCCGCCATCAACCCGAAAAGCCCGCCCCGCGATTCCGGCAGGGCCAGAACATACCAGATTCCAGTCAGGACTATATTAGCAAGCCCCGCCGGTATCATCCACTTCCAGCCAAGCTCCATAAGCTGGTCGTAGCGGTAGCGCGGCCACGTCCAGCGAATCCACATGTAGGCATAGATTATTACGGCTATCTTGAGCGCGAAGACCGCGACGCTGAAGAGCACATAGACCGTATGGCCCGCGAAATCCCTGACCACGTTTTCCAGACCGAACAGCGACCAGCCGCCCAGAAATAGCGTCACCGCCACGGCCGACGTGACTATCATGGCGGTGTATTCGGCCATAAAGAATAGCGCCCATCGGAAGCCGGAGTACTCCGTGTGATAGCCCGCGACGAGTTCCGATTCGGCTTCCGGAAGATCGAACGGCGCGCGGTTGGTCTCGCCCAGCGCGCTTACGATATAGACCAGAAAGGCGACCGGCTGAAAAAAGACATACCATACGCCGTCGGCTTGCTGTGCTTCGATGATGCCGGCCATCGAAAGCGTCCGCGCAAACATGAGAGCGCCGATGATCGAAAGCCCCATGCCGATTTCATAGCTGACCATCTGCGCCGCCGACCTGAGCGCGCCCAGCATAGAGTACTTCGAATTTGACGACCATCCGGCAAGCACGAGTCCGAGCACGCCGACCGACGAGACCGCGAGTATAAATAAGACCCCGATGTTGATGTTTGCAATCGTCGCCCACGCCGCGCCCCACGGGATGACCGCCAGAACGACGAGCGCGGCGACGACGGAGATGATCGGCGCTATGGAGAATACGTTGCGGTCGGCCTTCAGCGGGATGATGTCTTCTTTGAGCAGCAGCTTCAGGCCGTCGGCCGCGGGCTGAAGCAATCCCCACGGGCCGACGCGCATCGGGCCGAGGCGCGCCTGTATGAAGGCCGAGACCTTGCGCTCGACATAAACCAGATAGGCCACGAGCGTCAGTATCACGAACAGCACGATGATGATTTGAATTATCGGCCAGACGATGTAGTTGGCCCAGAAACGCGTTGTTCGGCCCTTCGTTCGTCAGGCCGCGGACCCATTCCGGGGCGACAATCATGAGAGATGCGAACAGAGCTGGCATAAAATCACCCTGAGGTCGAACCGCTGCCGCGACCGGCCGGATGCGGTAAGAGAGCGGCCCGCGACTCCGAAATTAATGTGGCTATCGATCAACCTCTCCCAACACGATGTCGAGCGTGCCTATGATGGCCACTACGTCGGCGACCAGGTGCCCGATTGACATTCGCTTGAGCGATTGAAGATTTATGTATGAGGGCGGGCGTATTCGCATACGGTACGGCTTGCCCGTCCCATCGCTTACAAGATACACGCCTATCTCGCCTTTTGGGGCCTCAATTGAATGATAGATCTCTCCGACCGGCGGCTTGATAATCTTCGGCACCTTCGCCATGACCGGTCCTTCGGGAAGCCCATCGAGCGCCTGCTCGATTATGCGTATCGACTGGCGCATCTCCTCCATCCGGACGAGGTAGCGATCATACGTGTCGCCGTTCTCTCCTAGAGGGATTTCGAAATCGAACTCCGAGTAAGCCGAGTAAGGCTGCGCCTTGCGCAGGTCGTAGTTGACGCCCGACCCGCGGAGCGCCGGCCCCGTCAGGCTCAAATTCACCGCCTCCTCGGCCGAGATGATGCCGATGCCTACGGTGCGCTGTAGCCATATGCGGTTGGAGTTGAGGAGCGTTTCGTACTCGCTTATCCTGTCGGGCAGTATCTTAAGGAAGTCGCGGACGCGGGCCTCGAACTCCGGATAAGCGTCCCACCAGAGGCCGCCGATCCTGAAGGCGTGCGCGGTCAATCGCGCGCCGATGAAGTCCTCGAATATTTTTAGTATCTCTTCGCGCTCGCGGAAGGCGTAGAGCAGCACCGTGACCGCGCCTATGTCCATGGCGTGGGTGCCGAGCCACAGCAGGTGCGACGCGATGCGCTGAAGCTCGGTCAGGGCGACACGAAGATACTCGGCGCGGCGAGGCACCTCTACCTGCAACAGCTTTTCGATTGCCCCCACGTAGCACAGGTCGTTTGAGACCGCCGCGACATAATCGAGCCGGTCCCAGTAGGGCGTGATCATCGCGTAGGTGTCGTTTTCGGCGATCTTCTCGACGCCGCGATGCAGATAACCTATGTCGCAGTCGAGGTCGACGACCGTCTCGCCGTCGAGCTTCAAGACTACGCGCAACACGCCGTGCGTCGAAGGATGCTGCGGCCCCATGTTCAGGACCATCTCTTCGGCATCAAACAGCGTCCCCTGGCCTTCTATAATGTCCTGCTCTTGCATATGTGCCTGGTCCAAATCTAAATTGTGCGCTTACCTGCGCTGAGCGTACTTCACATCGATCAAAGATGTGTCGTAATCGATCTCCCGATATTCAAGATGCTTGTCGGTCCACTCGTTATCGCGGTACTCGATGGGGTACTCTTTGCGCAGCGGGTAGCCCGGCCAGTCCTCCGGGAGCAGTATTCGCCTGAGATCGGGGTGGCCTTCGAACTTTATCCCGAACATGTCGAAAGCCTCGCGCTCCATCCAGTTTGCGCCTTCCCAGATAGGCGTGACGCTGGGCGCTGCCTCGCCGTCTGCGATAGCGGCTTTGACCCTTATCCTTCGGTTTTTCGAAACCGAATAGAGCAACAGCACGATGTCGAACTCTTCGCCCGCGCGTTCCGGCCAGTGTGTCGCCGTCAGGTCGGTACACATATCAAACGGGAACTCTTCGTCGTCGCGCAGATAGTGGCAAAGGTCAAGGTATGCCGCTTTCTTCACTCGCACTATCTGCTGATTGAGCGTCGCCACGGTCTCCGTGATCGAGTCGCCAAACCGCTCTTTGATTCGATCAATAAAAGGGTCGCCCGTAATATCGATTGTGATGACCGGTCCCTTTTTCGCGGGCGGCGCGGGCTTTGCTCCAGCGACGGGGGCCGCCTTCGGAGGGGCGGGCTTATCCGCGGCGGCCGCGCGTGGCGGCGCGGGGCGGGCAGATGGAGCCCCGGTCTGCGGTTTTGCCGGTTCACCCTCCCCCGGAACCGCCGGCTCGCCTTTCTCCGACGCGCCTTCGAGAGTCGGCGTCTTCGAGGGTTTTTCAACGCCCGGCAGCGCGGCCTCAACTTTGGCCTCAGTCTTTACTTTTTCTTCAGGCGGAATTGTTGCCTTAACTTTAGACTCGACTTCGTCGGCGGGCGAGACAGAACCTGCCACGGGCGGAAGCGGTTGCGCTTTTTCAGGCACGTCGGCGCCAACGACCCCGGCCGTCTCGCCGGGTTTTACGGATTCCGACACGGGCGCTTCGGGCTGTTCCGGTTGCCTGGTGCTGCCTTTATCCTGATCCGGCGGTCTATCTTTGGGTTCGTCTTCCATAGTTCGACTCGAAACGCTACACGCAAAAGGCTCGCGAGGCGAAATGAAACTTTCTTGTGATGGCTATACAGCTCTTAGAAAAGAAATGCGGCAAAACACCTAAAGCTATTTACCCCAATGCTTTTAACATAGGGCTTAGGTGTTGTCAATCAGACGGCCGAAGATTAACTTGAGGCGCGATTGGCATTAAGATAGAGCAAAGACTGGCTGTAAAGTAAGAAGTGCTTGACTTATAAGGGTTATGTGAGTATGATGATGCGGTGCGCCAGGTCGTCTAATCGACAAGCCCCCTTGAACATTCAGTAGCCCCCTTTCTGAATGTTCCTAATCCCGACGCACCGCTGAAACAGCACCGCTTTAAGGCAGGAACTTAAAGCGGTCTTGTTTATGGGTGGAGGTTATACCATAGCCCTCAACAGGATGCAAGAAAAAAGTTAAAGTAAATTATTAAGAAACTTCAAAACATCCCTGCCTGTCTCTTAACCTTCGTAATAACAACACTTACATTTTCGATTTTTCTGTGGATATTTTTCCTCGAAAAATATCATTTCCGGCAAATCCTGTATCTATTAAACTAATGAGCATGGAAAAACTCACACTGATTTATGGCATGAGGCTTCTGGAAAGCGAGGAACTCGCGGCGGTCGAGCACGCTCAATTGCTGATGGAAAATGGTCAGACTCGCCAGGTCACTATGCACACAATCGAGGGGCTCGCGCGAGCAGATTCGCCGGCAACTTCTTGAAAGCATTGACGCTTTCTTTGAACTGCACGAATAAAAAGCCGTCTGACAGCAATCTTGACAGCAAAACAGAACCTCTCACTTCTGACCACCTGCCAGTAGGGAGTCAAGCAGATCCCCGGCTTGCCGCCGCGCTTCCGCCAAGATGTATGTAAATATCCATATATCAAGTTTATAGGGGACAAGGGAGTGCGCTGGATTCTTGTTACGACAAAACCGTTATAGGTTTATATATATTCGAAGAAGCCGCTTTCAAAAGATTATAGAAATATAGAAGCAACACGGGCGCGGACCGCCGTAGCTTAAGCCCGCACCCGTGTTATCTCCCTATCAGCGGACTTGGCGAGAATTCGAAAGCTCTAGAGTGGCTTGAGACCGCTTGCCGCGATCATGCCGGCGCGCTGGTCTGGCTCAAAATAGATGATACATTCAAAGGATTACGATCAGAGCCGGGGTTTAGAAACATCCTCAAACGCATCAATCTGGGAGATTGACGATGTAGAAAAGTGGTTTACTATCGGTAGGGCGCCTCATGACTTTAAGACACATACTTTTCAAGAGACTATTCTCGATAAGCTTCAACGAGTAGCCCCCGGCCAGATGCGGGTCTAACAAGAGCGCGCAGCCGTGCGCGTAGGCAAAGGCCCTATGATTCAGACGGCTAGTTAATCTAGGAGAGCAATAAATGACTCAGGCTGATCCGCACGCGCCCGATCAACCGCGGCGTTATGCATCACGCACAAAGTTGTTTAGGTGATGAAGAGCAGCGGCTTGCATTTGCCTGCTATAATATCGGCGTGGATACCACGGAACGTCTCGGATTTGTGCGCGATACCTTCCTTGCCTTGTGAGTCGTGGACGATAATCACGATCTTCATGCACAGACAAATTTACCCCAGGGAGAACTGAAAATGATCGCACGAAACAGAATCTCCATGCTGGTTCTTTTGCTGCTCTCCGCCGCTTTACTCTCTTCACCAAACGCGTTGGCCCAAAAGAAGAGGGTGCTCGCAAGGGGCACTCCCTTGCTGTGGCGCCAGCCCGTTGACATAACTTCGCGCAATCTATTCCTTGGGCCTGGCGGCAGGTCGATGAAGCCTGACTTGAGAAGAGTCACGTTCATTGAAGAGGAAAAGGGCGGGTATTCAACGAAGTATCGCGTGCGTGACGGCGCGGGCCGAATATGGGTGGCGAAGATAGGTAAAGAAGCCCAATCGGAGACCGCCGCCAGCCGGCTGCTCTGGGCCGTGGGCTATCAGACTGAAATCGTCTACCTCGCGCCGCGTGTTCACATCCGGGGAAAAGGAGTATTTGAGAATGTCAGATTCGAGGCGCGACCGGCAAATGTCACGCGCGGGGATGAGTGGAAATGGGATGAGAACCCTTTCGCTGGGTCGAAGGAGCTCCAGGGGCTGAAGGTCATGATGGTCCTGATCAATAACTGGGACATCAAAGATTCGAATAATAAGATTCTGCTTGTGCGCAACGCAAATACAGGGCGCAATGAGTCACGCTTCATTATCAGCGACCTTGGCGCCACGTTCGGAAAGACCGGCAGCTTTCTGACGCGCAGTCGCAATAAGCCGAAAGATTTTATCAACGCAAAGTTCATCGATGAGCTGGATGAAGGCTACGTCGATTTTCATTACAGCGGGAAACGTAAAGAGCTGTTCCGCGACATTACCGTAGGTCAGGCGCGCTGGATGGGTAGCTGGCTTGGCCGACTTAGCCTTAATCAGATCCGAGATGCCTTTCGCGCGGCGAATTATAGCCCGGCGGAAGTCAGGGTTCTGTCGGATGCTTTGAAGGAAAGGATACGAGAGTTGAGAAGCCTTTGAGGATGGTTTGGGATGAATGATCGAGCAGCCAGGTCAATCCGACTTCAGGCTGTTTATTCTTTGAGCCTCACTCCCGGTCGAGCCAGCGAAGAGTGCCTGGGACCATATCGAGTTCCCATGCACTTAACTTTTCGTTGAACCACTTTCGGAAGATAGCTATATAGCGGCGACCGTCCGTCTTGCCGGTAATGGTCATAAACTCCATTGCGGGCATCTGCGCCCATTCATTTGGGATGTATTCCGCGACTCTCATCTCTTCCGCTCTCTTTCCCCGAGAGCCTCGACCTGCTCGGGACGAAACAGATACAGGGCCGAAGGAGCGTTCAAGAGCGTCACATAGATTATCGCATCGACATGGCTTACGGCCGATACTACTCCCATACCGAAACTGGTGCGGACCCTCTGACCCGCATTAAACGATTCAACAGTTGTTGATAAAGCCGACATATTCTAGCCTCCTCATCTTTTATAGCCACCGGTCTGAATTCTATTCCTGATCGGTTAAGGCTAAGTTAAGAGAGAGGGAATAATTTCTAAAAAGCTCTTAGAAGAACGCGGCAACAAAGATCGGTGTTGCCCCGTACCTTCAAACGCCGCGTAGCCTTGTAAGCTACGTTATTGATTTGAGCAACGCCTATGCCATCAGCTTGCCTGCCGTCTCTATAAAGCTAAGTCGTTTGGATGCGCCGCCGCTCGGCTTATTACCCGAAAGGGTTAACAAAAACCGAGATGCGCTTATGACATTAAGCGTCACTGCTGTTGTGAAGGAGGATATTTCTTGCGGGCGCGTTACGAGACGCTAATCATCTTTAGTTGTTCGAGGCGTTCTGCAAATTCGCCTATGAAGGGCCGGGCTTCTTCTTCGGCGACCTCGAACCTGTTGACGGCAATCTGTACGAGGTCTTCAAGAGTCGTGGCCTTTCCCTCTTCGATCTGCTGCCAGAGCACTGCGCCTGTGCGATTGAGGCTGAAGTAGAGCAGCGTGTCGAGATTAAGCAGCACGCCGGTGCCATCATCAAGCGGAGTGAATACGGTCGGAGATCTTCTCTCTATGCGCATTACAATTAAAATAATCTCCGCACCGTCCTCGCGCAAGCCATGTTCGACTATAAACAGCGGCGCTCGTCTTATACCCCGCTGTCCAGAAGTCGCGACGCAAGCTCGGCCCGTCCTCGTACGTTAGCTTTCTGATAGACCTTGTCGAGGTGTTTATTCACTGTCTCGACGCTGATCTTCAAACGGCCGGCGATCTCCAGGTTCTTATTGCCTCGCAGGCACTCGACCGCCACCTGCGCTTCGCGTTCCGTTAGCCCCCAGGTCTGCCGCAGGTGCTCTTCGTAGCTTGACCAGCGCGACGATGACCGCTTGATCAGACAGAGGATGTAGCTGTTCGGCCCGAGCATTCCCTCGGGCATCAGACAGCAATATAGCTCGTGCTTTATACGCCCGACCGTAGCCTCGCGTATCATTGAGTATTCTTCCCCGTGGGCATAGTCATGATTATCGAATAGATCCTGACAAAAATCGGCGGCGAACTCTATGACCGAGGCCACAAGCATATGCCCTTCACGATTATCGACGAGCAGCTTATCAAACGCGCGATTGTGCCATACGAGCTGGCCTTCCGAATTCAGAAATACTGCACCCTCGCTTATTTCGTTGAGCGCGGCGGCCAGGCAGTAAAGCCTGTCCGTATCATGGGACATGGGCGCTCGAACAGAGCTGGATGCGTAAGACCCTTGAGCTAGCATAATGAAGAATTCCTCTTTCCGTCCGTGCCAGTCGGAGGCCGCAGAAGGGGGATTTGCTATCGGGCAAACCGGTCCGCGATTCGGCAACGCAATTTTCGTTGAGGGGCAGGGGAGGCTGCCAAAGGGAGAGCTTCCAGGATACCGTCCGCGGCGGCCGATGGATTCTATGCCGGCGTCGCGTAAATCTTGCTTCGGCCACGTTTATAAGATAAGCGCATTCTATTGTCAATACTTTTAATAACCACAGTTAATCAAATATGCTCTCCCCGCTTAGGCCCGGACTTCGTTTGCCTTTCGATCTGGAATCAGCCGGGGATTATTCCTTTAACCGATAGTGAAGATAAGCCTGTTCGGCTTAAGTTTATTTGAGGCGCCCGCCACGGCGCCGGCCAAGAGAGTAAAAATGAAGCCTTCAAAGCCCCGCGGCCTCACACGCTACCTCGGCGCAACGCGCCGCCACAAAGCGCTTTTACTCATTCCCGCAATCGTACTCGCCTCGGCAAGTTTTATCGCGCTCAAACAGGTCCCCGATCAGTTCGAGTCGTCCGCGGTCGTCGCAATTAAAGCCAGACCAGAGCGCCTCGCGCCGGACGAGCGAAAGATCGCGATTCAACAACAGCTCGCCGCGGACGCCCGCCTCGAAGAATTAATCGCTACGCACAATCTTTATGCAAGCGACAAAGAGAACGGCACGCCCATAAACGAATTAATAGCGCGCGCTCGCCGGAGCCTTAAAGTGTCCGCAAAAGGCGGCCCTGAGAGCGCTGCATTCACGATCTCTTTTCGCGCTCCCGAAGCGGCCGCGGCTCGTAATATAACCGCCGCGCTCGCCGATTCGCTTGTCGGTGCGGGCGCGCTGTCGGATCGCCCGGTAGATGTCGAGCCGCTTCGAAAGCGAGCTATGGAACTGCTCGCCGAGCTTAGCGCGCTGGAGAGCAAAACTCCGAGGCTTGCCGAAGCCGATTCGGATTCTGCCGCCGCGCAATCAACGCCTCAGCCGCGCCCGGCGCAGCCCTCGAATGATTGGGTTCGCGCCCAGCAGATGACTGTCGAGAGCCTCAAGGACCAGCAGTATAAGATTCAGCAGCAAATCGCCGACGTAGAAGGGCGCCTTGAAGCGCAGCGCCGGCTGGTCGAGCAGCAGAAGGGCGGCTCTGACCTTAGCGATAACCCGACCTACGCCGTGCTCATATCCCGTCGGGCCGAGCTACAGGGGCAGCGCGATACGCTTATAAATCGGCAGGAGCTGACCGATAAGCACCCGCGAGTGGCCGCGATAGTCGACCAGATCAACGCCATCGATCGCCAGATTGAAGAACTTCGCCGCCAGGGCGCGGGCCTTGTGGGCCAGACGGCCGAGGCTAGAGAGCTGGCCTCGCTCCAGAGCGAGCGCAACCGGCTCAAGCTCGAACTTGAGATCAATAATCGCGAGATCGCGCGTCGCACGTCGAGCGCATTGCCCGCCGCCGCCACGACCTCGCCTTCTTCAGTGACGCGACCGAGGCGCGCGCCGGCATCACCCGCTGTCGCCAGGCAGTACGCCGCCGTCAGGCGCGACTACGAAGATGTGATGACGCGCATACGCGAAGCAGAGTTGATGGCAAGCGAAGCGACCGGCGAAGGCTACGGCTTGCTTGAGGAGGCGAGCCTCCCCGCCGGGCCCGTATCGCCAGCGCTGTCGCTCATAATAGCCGCGTCTTTCGGCGCGGGGCTTTTCGTCGGCTTATGTCTTATCCTCGCGGCCGACCGTCGCAGGTTTAAATCGCTCGAAGACGCGCGCGATGTCGAGTTTTATGCCGGAGCGCCGATGCTCGCCGCGATACCGAAAAGCTTGACCGCCGAGGAGCGCAATAGCGCAAAGGTGCGGGCCAATGTCAGGCTCGCTTTCGCGCTTGTTCTTGCCGCGGCGGCGACTTTCGCGCTCGCGCAGGTTTTCGTCTTCACCGATATAATCGAAATCATTGCCAGAATGTAGAATCCCCGGCCTATTCATCATTTAACTCAGGTGAGAGGGAAGCAAGGAAGCCGATGTATCAGCAATTCTACAGACTGCGCGACATACCCTTCAGCCTGGCGCCCGATCCCAAGTATCTCTTCAGGACCGAGAGCCTGCTAGAGGTCTTCGCCAACCTTCAGTACGGGATCGAGCACGGCAAGGGCATCGTCGTGGTGACGGGCGAAGTCGGCACGGGCAAGACGACCGTGCTGCGCTCAATGCTTCAATCGCTCGACCGCTCGGTGCTTGCCGCCTACATCTTCAACCCCTTGCTTTCGACCGAAGATTTCTTCGACCTGCTCGCGGGTGAATTCCGCCTGCGCACGCAGCAATCGAAATCGGCAATGTTGCGACTGCTCGGGTACGTGCTGATGTCGCGCCAGGCGCAGGGACTGCGCACCGTGCTCGTCGTCGACGAGGCGCACCTCCTGCCGCCGCATCTGCTCGAAGAGATCCGGCTGCTTTTGAATTTTGAAACCAATCGCGAAAAGCTGCTTCAGGTCATACTGTGCGGCCAGCCCGAGCTTCATGCGCTGCTCGCCCAGCCCGAGCTTAGACAGCTCAAGCAGCGCGTCAGCTTGAAGTGCTCGATAAAGCCGCTCAGCGCGCACGAGACGAACGAATACATTCGCTGGCGGCTTCGCATCGCGGGCGCCAGGAACGAAGCTCTGTTTGAACCCGAAGCCGTCCGCATGATTCATCGCTATTCGGGAGGCATCCCGCGCATCATCAATAACATTTGCGATAACGCCTTGCTGACCGGTTTCGGCGAATCCAGTCAGACCATTACGCCCGCGATCATAGAAGATGTCGTAGAGGTGCTTGACCTCACCTCGATTGAGATCGTCTCTGAGAGCACGATTGCGGGGACGGGGCTCGACGCGAGCATGTTCAATGTACAGGGCGATAAACCGAGCGATAAGCCCTCGAACGTGCATTACATACGCCGCGACGCGGCGGAAGCAGGCCGGGCGGACGAGCAATCGCCGAAGTTCTCTCTGCGATCCGAGGCGAAAGACTCGGAAGCAGAGCTGAAGTTCTTCTCACGCGTGCGCGCGATAAAGAATTCGTAGCGACAACGGCCGGGTCTATTAGCTTATGGGAAGAGTTCATAAAGCACTCGTAAAAGCCGACCGCTGGGGCGCTGGTCCCGTGGCCCAACCCGACCGCCTCGACCGCGCCGACCTCGTTGTCGCGAAAGATCAAGACCGGGCAGGGCCCGCGCCGCAAGATTTCAAGTTCGACTACGGCTTTGCCGCGCCGCCGCCCGCGCCCGGCGCCCGCGTCGAAGCAACGCAAGAGGCATTGGCTTCTCGGCCGGCAGTGCCCGCGCGCGTAGCTCAAAAGCCCGCGCCTCAAGAACCTGCTCCTCAAATGCCGATAGCTGAAAAAGCGATTGAACGCGGCTCACCTCCGGCGCCTGTTTTTGAGGAGCCGAGTCTTTCAATGGGCGTCGCGGAGCTTAAGCTCGAAGCGCGATTCGCGGCCCTCACCGGCGGCGATGCGGTTGCCTCGGAAAGATATCGCGCGCTCGCTATACGCGTCCTTAACTTCGCTCCGAGCGCGAAACTAAAGACGCTGCTTGTCACAAGCGCTCAAAGCGGCGAAGGCAAAAGCACCGTCGCGGCGAACCTCGCCTGGGTGCTCGCCAGGCGCGGAGAGCGCCGGGTGCTGCTGATTGAAGCCGGGGCGAAAACCGCGGGCGTCCCCGCGCTTTTTCAGATTGCCAGTTTTAGCGCCGTCAACTGCGGCCTGATGGATTTGCTCAACGGCTCGACTCGATTGTCCGAAACGCTTTGCCGCATCGACCCGAACGGGCTTTACGTGATGACGGCTGGCCGGCAATCGACCGGTGACGCAGTCGAGGTTGCCGCCGCGCTTGCATCCTCGGGCGGCGAGCGGCTCACGCGGGAGCTGTCAAAGCATTTCGACCTTATTGTGATAGACGCCCCCGCGATGCTCGAATCCGCGGAGGTCGAGCGACTGGCCTCTGTGGCCGACGCGACCGTCCTTGTTGCGCGCGCGGGCCACACTCATCGAGAGGTTGTGGCCGAGGCCATCAAGCTCATACCGGAGCGCCGTCGCTGCGGTGTTGTGTTGAACGAAGCTGAAACGGTAACGGGCCGCTCGAAGCCCGGTCGCCTGTTCGGACGCAAAGTACGCCGGACGGGCCGTCAGTAGTGGGATGTTTCTTGTTATCGAAAACCAACGAGCATGTTCCCCGAGCGTGATTTCTGATCAGTGGGTAGTCGGGGAGGAGCAGCGATGAGACGCATATTCTTAATCCTCACTGAAGTAATTCTGCTTATGGCGATAGGGTTGGCCGCCACCTATATTCGTCTGACGGGAGAAGCGAGTTATGAGCTGATACACCGCAACGGCTTGCTGAAGCTGCTGTTGGTAACATTGGTGGTAGTGCTCATGTTCTACCTCTTCGACCTTTACGACCTGCCCGCGACGCGCAGCTATCGCAAGGTGATAAGGAACCTTGCCCTTGCTATCGGCGCGGCGACGGTCCTTTTATCAATCCTGTTTTACGCCCTGCCGGGACTGGAGATCGGGCGCGGTGTTTATCTTGTGGAAACGCTCCTGATATTCGTCGTCATATCCGGGTGGCGGTGGATCGTGGCATGGAGCCAGCATCATCCGAATCTCGGCGTGCGCGAGCGCGTGCTGATACTGGGGTCGGGCGAACAGGCCATAGAAGTGGCGCGCGCATCGCTTGAGCGACGCAACGCGGGATTTCAAATTGTCGGGTTTGTTGACAACAAACCCGAGCTCGTCGGCAAGAGCCTCATCAACCCTTCGGTCCTCGGCCTGTCCGACGAGCTCGAGCTGATAGTCGAGCAGCACCAGGTTGACCGCATAGTCGTCGCGGTAGAGGATCGCCGCGGTCAGTTCCCGACCGACAAACTGCTGAGCCTCAGCCTCAGCGGCAAAGTAGCGGTCGAAGAGTGCGCGCAGTATTATGAGCGGCTGACGGGCAAGATAGCGAGCGAAATGCTCCGGCCCTCGTGGCTGATATTCTCGCGCGCCAACCCGTTCTCGCAATTCATGTCGCACCTGCGCAGAGTTCTTAACGTTACCCTTGCGGCCGTCGGGTTCGTGCTTTCGATCCCGATCATGCTCGTAACCGTTATCGCGATTAAACTCGATTCGACAGGCCCGATATTCTACGCGCAGGAGCGTCTGGGCAAGAACGGCCGCCGCTTCAAGATTATCAAATTCCGCTCGATGCGCGTCGGCGCCGAGGCCGGGTCGGGCCCGGTCTGGGCCGAGCGGGACGACCCTCGCGTGACGCGCGTAGGCCGCATAATACGAAAGCTCAGGATAGACGAGCTGCCACAGTTTATAAACGTGTTGCGCGGCGACATGAATTTCGTCGGCCCGCGACCCGAACGGCCAGTCTTTGTCGAACAGCTCGGCGAGATTATCCCTTATTACTCGCAGCGCCACGTCGTCAAGCCCGGTCTGACGGGCTGGGCGCAGATAAAGTATCCGTACGGATCGTCAATTCAAGACGCCATAGAGAAGCTGCGCTACGACCTCTATTACATCAAGAACCAGTCGCTCATTCTCGACGCGGTCATAATCTTCGAGACGGTCAAGATAGTCCTCTTCGGCCGGGGCGGACGGTAGAAGACTCGATTCAAGGAGCAGGAAATGAAACGAAACGCGCTCATCTCGATTATCACGGCGGCGGTGCTAAGCCTCGGCGGCGCGACCGCGCTCGCGCAGTCTCAGGTCGCAAAATCGAACCTGAACGAAAGCCGCCCGCGCACCGTGACAAAAGCCGGCGACAAATCGACTGCCGACGACCGGCTGAATCCTGCCGACGCCATCAGCCCGTCGGAAGAGGCGGCCATACAGTCGCAAATAAATTCGGTCTATTCGGCATTCTATAGCTCGTACCGGCTCGGCCCCGGCGACATACTCGGCATATACATCGACCGGCACCCGGAAGACTCCGTCCCGCGAGTGTCGGTTTCGCCCGTCGGGCAGATTTATTTCCCGCTGCTCGGAAACGTCCCCGTCGTGGGCAAGACGCTGCCACAGCTTCAACAGTATTTCGCGGCGGCCGTCGCCGAGTTTATACGCGAGCCGCGCGTGACGGTCGCGCTTCTTGAGTCGCAGAGTTCGAGGATAGGCGTGCTGGGCGACGTGCGCACGCCGGGCGTTCTGCCGATGACGCGCCCCTTGCGCGTGCTCGACGCTATTACGGCCGCGGGCGGCATACTCGACACCGGCAGCCAGAAAATATCCATACTGCGCCAGTACGAAGACGGGCGGGTGCAGATGCTCGCGGTAGATATGAAGAAAATCTTAAATGGAAAAGCCAGTCCCGAAGAGAATGCGTACCTGAGGGCGGGCGACACGATAATCGTCCACGGAAACCTGTTCAAGAAGATCACAAAGGTGTCTAGCCTCGTAGGGCTGACGACGCTCGTGACTTTCCTTTCAGGCGGGGCGCGTTAATCTTACAAGTTATGATCGGCTATAAAACCGAGTTGTCCTTAGTAGAAGAAAACGGAGAGGGGAGACTAATGTCGAAGCCTATGTTTGGAATTTCAAAAGACGCCGTCATTGCTTCCGCAAACGCGAATGGCAACGCGAATCTTTATTCGAGATCGAGTCCTCTGAGCGATCTCGTGAGGGGCCACCTGAGATCAAAAGGGTTAAGGCAGGTTGATTTCTGCCGTCAGACGGGATTTGATCAGGGATTGTTGTCGAAGATACTCTCGTCGGTCGTAACCACGCTCAACGTCGAGTCCGCGCTCAGGCTCGCCGACGGCTTAGGCATAGCGCCGGGCGTCGTCTTCGAAGCGATAGGGAAGAAAGATATTGACGAGATGCTGCGCCGGTACTATTCCAACGGCCCGGCAAGTCAAGTGACTTAATAGATCGCGGCTATAGAATCGCGATGCCTCTCTAGCCCCCGGTCTCGGCGTAACGCGCGCCGGGACTCCTGACCTCCATCACAACAGAATCGATTGACTGCCGAGCGGGCCGCTCCCGAGTGGGCTCACGTAAGGCCTGGTCTGCTCAACTGGCCATCCTGCTCGGCGCGTGCGTCGCGGCGCGGGCCACCAGTCGTTGCAATGACTCAGAAAATATTGCCCCGTCTTCCATTGAGAGCCTCAGCTTCTTAAGCTCGTGTTCGATCAATCGCCGATTGTCGCTCACTAGCGAATCAGAGACGCCCAGCATCTCGGCTATCTCCATCTGAGACGGGCCGTCCGGGTTGTAGTAACAGTGCCACAGCGTAGAAAGCAATCGACCGAATCGCCGCTCGTTATTATTGACGGCTCTCCTGAGCGATGTCAGAAACTCGCCTGCCATGTCGGCCACGCGGCGGTCCTGCTCGACCTTGAGCAATTCGCCCTCGGGCGTCTCTCTCACGTCGATCGCTTCGCGGCGCACCGTCGCCCCGTCGTTGCCCGTGCTGAGCTCTTCGTCGAGCGAGGAGATGTTGTAGTCCTGAAGCGGTATCTTGGAAAGCACGAGCTGGCGTATAGTCCGCACGTCGGCGGGCGAATCGATGGCCTTGAATACCTCGATGATCAATAACTCAAGCTCCGGGTTCGATAAGATCAATTGCGAAGAGCCGCTGCGACCCACGATGCGCGTGTCGCGCTTGCGCATGGGGACCAACTTCACGAGGTCAGTGAAGTGGCCGGAATCCTTTACCGGCTTTGACCAGGGCCAGTGGCTCAGGCCGAATACCTGATTGACCATGCGCCCGCGCTTGGCGGGGTGGCCGTTTCCACCCGCGTTAATCTCTTCGTCCGGCAGATCGTCAATCGCGTCCAGAGCATCGTCCTCGATCTCCGGCTTTGCCGCCGTCGCATTTCGCTTCGCTTTTTGAGGAGGGCGACCGCGCCGCTTCTTTTCGACGTGCGCCACCTCGTCTTCTTCGCCGCCCATTCGCCTGAAGCTTGGGCTCGATTTCAGCAGCGAGCTGACGCGCCGCGCCATCCTGAACGATTCCGGATACCTTTTTCGCAGCCGCGCCCCCACGAGGTTCGGCACCTCGATGTGCGCCAGCTCGTTTTCAATCTCGGAGCTGGAGTAACGGTTCTCTACGTAATGCTCGAATCGCTGTTTTTGGAAGAGCTCGAGAAAGAGTTCCTGCGTGAGGTCCGCGTTGATCTCCGGTTGTGAAGCGACGGCCGCGCCATCGGTCGCAAAGTGCAGGGGCCGCACCGCCGGATGGCGTGAAACGAGCTGGTAGAGCCTGTTCCAGAGCCCTTCTACGTCTTCATCGGCCAGCAAATCGGCCCAGTCCATAACGGTCATGAGGTTCTCCCACTTCGCATAAGCAGGCCGTAGGGGCCCGGCATTATAAACGCTATGCGCAATCTTGAGTCGCGCTTTTTCATTAGCTTCATACGACACAGGGTTGATGGCAACCCGACAATTACCAATTACTTTCTTTTCGGAGGCAGGAGCTGGTGCAAGGGCCAGCTGACGACATTTAGAATTGCCGCTCGCAGCAGTTACAGAGGATGCAGAGGCCGTCAAGAACTTGAGCCGTTAAGCTCGGGCGAGGTATCCGCTTCTCAAACTCCTCACTCATCCACGGCCCCTTATACCATTGTTTGTCGCGAATGTGAATACAATTTAACCCGGATAACAAAAACAGATTTGATCCGGCCCGCCCATGGAATAAACGGGGCTTTGCGCATTTTCCTCTATATGAGGCAAGCAGCGCATGGCAAAGCTTATCTTCTGGGTTTCGATTCTGGCCCTTTTCTATACCTACATGGGGTATCCTGCCGTCATCTACCTGCTAGCGCGGCTAAGCGGGAAGAGGGTAGCAAGATCCGCCGCCCAGCCGCGCGTGTCGGTGGTCGTCGCCTGCCATAATGAAGCGCATAACATAGGATCGCGCATCAACAACCTGCTCGCGAGCGATTACCCCGCGGAGTTGCTGGAGATCATAGTGGTGTCGGACGGCTCTACTGACGGGACGGCCGAAACGGCCCGGCAGACCCGTTCGCCCCGCGTGCGCGCACTCCATTACAAAAACCGGATGGGCAAAGCCGCCGCGCTTAACCTCGGGGTCGAAAACGCATCGGGCGAAGTAGTAGTCTTTGCCGACGCTCGTCAGCGCTTCGAGCCGTGCGCCATCCGAGAGCTTGTAGCCAGTCTTTCGGACCCGGGTGTCGGGGCCGTCTCGGGCGAATTGATCATCGATGCGCCGGCCGGCTCGCCCGTGGGCGAGGGCGTCGGCCTTTATTGGAAATACGAGAAGTGGATTCGCAAAAGCGAGAGCAGCTTCAACAGCGTAATAGGAGCCACCGGCGCGATCTATGCGATACGGCGCGAGCTGTGGAAGCCGCTCCCGGCCTCGACCATCCTGGACGATGTATATACCCCCATGCGTATAGCCCTCGGCGGCCGTCGCGTAGTCTTTGAAGAGAAGGCGCGCGCTTATGACCGGTCTGCGGCCTCGGCCGGCGGCGAGTTCGCGCGCAAGGTGCGGACGCTCACGGGCAATTACCAGTTGTGCCAGATCATGCCGCGTCTTCTTCTCCCCTGGGGCGTGCTCGCCTTCCAATTCTACTCGCATAAGCTTATGCGATTGGTCGCGCCGGTCTTTCTGCTTCTGCTGCTTGCTTCAAGCGCCGTTGCAGTCGTGAGCTATCCGCCCGATCTTGTCTATCAAGCTGCGCTCGCCTTTCAGATGGTCTTTTACGCGTGCGTGCTTGCCGGCGCTTACCTGCTCAGGCGCAACCGCAAGGTGCGGCTGCTCAGCTTCGCCTACGTCTTTTCCGTTATGAATGCGGCGGCGCTCGTCGGGCTCTTTTATTTCGTCACGGGCAAGCGCGACATCTGGGTTCGCGGGCAATGAGGTCAAAGCGTGCGCGTACTGATACTCGATGGCAATGAGAACCAGGCAGTGGCGTCGGTCAGGTCGCTCGGGCGAGCCGGATACCGCGTCGCGGTCGGGTCAAGCGACCGCTGGTCCAAAGCCGGGTGGTCGCGCTTTGCCGAGGCAAGCTTTATATACACGGCCCCGCAGCAGGACGGCGCTCGCTTCGTCGAAGACATAGCGAGAGAAGTCGCCCGCGAGCGACCGGGCGCGCTCGTTTTGCCGATGACCGAACGGACCACTCTTCCGCTATCGCTTTATCGCGAGAAAATATTTGCCGCGGGCGGACTGCTCGTTCTTCCGCCGCACGAAACGGTGCTTCGTACTTTTGACAAGAATCGAACTACGGAACTCGCCGCGTCGCTCGGCATCGATGTGCCTCGCACCCTGTTGCTCGACAGCCGCGCGTCGGCCGAGCGCGCGTCGGCCGAGCTTTGCTACCCCGTGGTGCTCAAGCCACGCGCGTCGGAAGAGGTATCACCCGACGGCAAAGTGGCCGCGACCGGCGCGCCGCTTTATGCTCGCGACGCCAGTGAGATGATGGAGGCTTTCGCCAGCATGCGCGAGCGCAGCTCGTTCGTTCTCGCGCAGGAGTTTGTCGAAGGCGAGGGCGCCGGGTATTTCGCGTTGATGCGCGAGGGCGAGCTTAGGATGGAATTTGCTCACCGCCGCATCCGCGACGTCCGCCCCACCGGGTCGGGCAGTGCCGTGCGCGAGAGCGTGAATGTCGATTCGCGTATTCGAGAAGCGGGGTTGCGGATACTTCAAGCGCTCGGCTGGCACGGCGTCGCCATGGTCGAGTTTCGCGTGCGCGCCGACGGCACGCCCGTCTTTCTTGAGGTAAACGGCAGGTTCTGGCACTCGCTCTCCCTGGCGGTATATTCGGGCGCGGACTTCCCCTTGATGCTCGCGCGGCTGGCCGAGGGTGGTGATGTGACGCCGGATTCTAGTTACCGCACGGGCGTCAGGTGTAGATGGCTGCTCGGCGATTTCCGCCATCTTATCGGAGTCCTGCGCGGCGCGCCGCCCGCGTTTACCGGCAAGTTCCCATCGCGGGCCCGCACGCTTGCGAGCTTTATTCTCCCGGTGCGCGGCACCTATCACGATAACTTCATCGTGCGAGACCCGCTGCCGGAGCTTGGCGATTGGCTGGATTTCCTGTCGCGCCGGCTGCCCGCGGGCGCGCGACGGCTCGGCTTAAAGCATTCCGAAGCGCCATCTGCTCAGGGCTTCGGAGGTTTGAAAGAGATCATAAATGTTGAAGGGCGCGATTCACGTTCATAGCACGTACTCGGATGGCGAATTCACGCTTCGCGAGCTTCGCGAAGTCTATATGGCTGCCGGCTTCGATTTCGTATGCATGACCGACCACGCGGAATTCTTCGACTCGTCGAAGATCGATGGCTATGTTGACGAATGCCGCTCGCTTTCCGACTCCCGGTTCTCTTTTATACCGGGTCTGGAATTCTCGTGCCGCGACCGCATGCACGTGCTCGGGTTCGGCGTCACTTCGACTATCACAACGCCTGCCGCCGATCTCGATCCGCAGGAGGTCATTCGCCATATCCACAGCGAGGGCGGGGTGTCGGTCATAGCGCACCCGATGGACAGCGCGTTTGATTGGATAGAAGGCTTCGACCATCTGCCCAACGGGATAGAGACATGGAATTCGAAGTATGACGGGCGCGTCGCTCCGCGCCCCGGCACTTTTTTGCTGCTCGACCGGCTCAAACGTCGCAGCTCGAACATGCGCGCTTTCTACGGCCAGGACATGCACTGGAAAAATCAATACCGCGGCCTTGTAAACATGTTCGAGTGCCAATCGGCCACCCGCGGTGAAGTACTGCGCGCGATGATAGACGGGCGATACTTTGCCGCCCGCGGCGACCTGGAACTGCCTTCGAGCGGCGCGCTTGCCGAAGATGCGCTCGCGCGGTTCGGGCGCGCAAACTCAAGCTACGCCCGCCGCCGAAAACTTGTTAAGAGGGCGAAGAAGCTTGCCGACCGGATAGGGTTCGCGGTGCCCGCGCCGCTCAAATCACAACTGCGAAGGATATTCTGATGAGCAGCCGCGTGGTCTATCTGATGTATCACGAGATCGAGCTTGCCGGGCGGCGGCCTTGCGAGCCGGAGCCGGGATATACGCGCTACGTTGTTAGCGAGCGAGATTTCCGACGCCAAATGGCCTGGCTTGAGACCGAGCGCTTTCACGGTATAAGCGTTGCCGATTGCTTGAGCGCCGCGCACCGGGGTGATAAGGGTGATAGAAAGCCGGTCGTAATTACGTTCGACGATGGGTGCGAGACGGATTTGATTTCAGCCGCGCCCGCACTCAAGCAGGCGGGGTTCAACGCCACGTTTTATGTGATTGCCGGCCGCCTCGGAAGTCGCGGCTATCTACAAGAGCGACAGCTCAGAGAATTAAGCGACGAGGGATTCGAGATAGGGTCCCATTCGATGACTCACAGATACCTGTCGGAGCTGGATGAAGATAGCTTGCGCGTGGAGGTCGTCGAATCCAAACAGAGGCTCGAAGAGATTATCGGCAAGCGCGTCGCCAGCTTCTCGTGTCCGGGCGGGCGCTGGAGCGCGGCGGTTGCACGCGCGGCGCGCGAGGCCGGGTACGATTCCGTGGCCACAAGCCGAACGGGCACAAACGCCTCCTCTACCGACCTGTTCCGCCTATCGCGCGTCGCTATGATGCGCGGCACTTCGATGATAGATTACGCGCGCGTATGCCGAGGCGAGGGGCTGCTGCTGCGACGCGCGCGCGCGGAGATGTTTGACGCCGCGAAGGGCGTGCTCGGCAACTCTCTATACGAGAAGGTGCGCTCGCTTGTGCTCAGCCAGCGGCCTTAAAAGACGGGCGCCGCCAGCTTCCCAAGCATTATCGCGGAAGCCGTCTCGACATCGGCGTGCAGCGAATTGCCGTGCGCGTCCATGGTCACGATGGCCGGAAACTCTCTGACTCTCAGGTGCCACATCGCCTCCGGCATCCCGAACTCCAGAAGCTTCACGTCAATCACCTCTTCGATGCAGCGGGCGTAGTACTGCGCGGCGCCCGCCAATGGCGTTGAGGTAGACGGCGCCCGCGTCCTTCATCGCCTCGAGAGTCCGCTTGCCCATGCCCCCTTTGCCCATGACCGCGCGCACGCCGTAGCGCTTTATTATGTCGGCCTGGTAAGGCTCTTCGCGGATGCTCGTCGTGGGCCCGGCGGCGGTGATCTTGTAGCTGCCGTTGTTTTTCATCACCACCGGCCCGCAATGATAAAGCACCGACCCTTTTAAATCGGCCGGCGGCTCGTGCTTCATCAGGTAAGAATGCACCGCGTCGCGGCCCGTGTACATCTCGCCCGATATCAGCACCACGTCGCCTACCTGCAGCGAGCGGATATCGCTCTTCGCTTATGGGCGCGGAGATCATTCTCTCGCTGCCCGTCAGCCGGAATCCCTCGCCCGCCGACATCTGCGCGAGCGGGCGCCGCCTCGTCGCGATAGAGCCACCGCTTGATCTCGCCCGTCTCCGGCGTCAAGCACCACGCCGAGCCGCCGAAACGCCCAGCAATCGTAGGCGACCGACACGAAGAAGCTCGCGGGCAGCCGGTTGATCGCGCCAACCTTGCAGCCGATCAGAGTCACGCCGCCGCCGAATCCCATCGTGCCTATGCCGAGCGTGTTTGACGCCTTCATTATGTACTCTTCGAGCTCCGCGAGCTCGGCGTCCGGGTTCGTGTCGTCGAGCATGCGGAAGAGCTGCTCTTTCGCGTGCTGCGTAGCCCGACGTGCGGTCGCCGCCGATCGATACGCCTATGGCGCCCGCGCTGCAACCCTGTCCCTGCGCCTGCCATACGGCGTGAAGTATGCACTTGCGCACGCCGTCGAGGTCGCGGCCCGCGCGCCCCAGGTGCGGCAGCTCCGCCGGGAGCGAGTATTGAATGTTCTTGTTCTCGCAGCCGCCGCCCTTGAGCAGGAGCTTTACCTCGATCTCGCCGTCGTTCTCCCACTGGTCGAAGTGCATGACGGGCGTGCCGGGGCCCAGGTTATCGCCGGAGTTGTGCCCGGTGATCGAGTCTACGGAATTCGGCCGCAGCTTGCCGCGACGGGTGGCCTCGGCGATGGCCTCGCGTATCTCGCGCTTCATCACGATCTGGTTTGCGCCTACCGGGGTCTTGATTTCGAACGTAGGCATCCCGGTGTCCTGGCAGATCGGGCCTTCATTGTCGCAGGCCATGTCGATGTTGTTGGCTATGACTGCAGCGCGGTGCCGGCGCTCGTCGCAGCGTCTTCGGCAGCGACCGCGCGGGCCATGGCGCGCGCGCACGTCGGGCGGGAGGTTGGTCGAGGTGGCGGCGATGAGTTCGATAATGCTATCTTTGAATGACTGCATCGGTAATTCTCCGCAGTATATGTCGATTTCAGCTTATGAAGTAAAAAGGGAGGCGCTGCGCCTCCCTTTTTCAGTTGCGCATGCGGGCGCGGCCAATTAGGGGCGCTCAAGAACGTCGTCAAGAACGTAAAGAGCACGAGCGTTTCGATGAGCGCGAGGCCCAGCAGCAGCATCGTGAATATTCGGCCGCCCGCCCCGGGATTGCGGGCCGTGCCTTCACAGGCCGCGGCAATCGCGCGGCCGTCGCCGAGCGCGCCGCCGAGCGCCGCAATTCCTACGGCGAACGAGCCAAGCTTGGGGAAGAACCACGAACTGCCGGCGTCTGAGGCGTCCGCCCCGGCCGCGCCGGTCTGCGCCATCGCGGTGCCGACCGTAATCATCATGAAAAGGGCCGACATGATAAAGAGTCTAAATCTGATCATCACTTTCCTCCTGATCTCTCTTTTGCTCGCGCCGGCGCTCTTGCGCCGACGGTTGTAGTCCGCCGCGGCCGCGATCACTCGCCAGACGCCGTCGGTAATAAAAAAATGGCGTCTGCCGGTGAGTGGCAGCCCCTTCGGTCCGGGTTATCAAAACAGGAGGCGAAGCTTGGTCCGCTTATTATTTCCACGTGCCCGGTTTACTCTTGCCATCCCCCAAATGCGGCAAGGCTCCAGCAGCGCCGTGTACGGTCAACATCTATGAAAGAGACCTCGCTTCTCAGCCTCCCCGACCTTCATACTTAAATCAGTGCGCTTCGGCCACTGCTTCGTGCGCCGTGGTCGTGCTCCTCGTGGTCGTGCTCCTCGTGCGGCACCGTCTCTGACAGATAGACCATCGAGAGCATGATGAATATGAACGTCTGTATAAAGGCGACGAAGACTCCGAGGACGATAGTAAATATCGGCACCAGCCACGGCGTCAGGTCAAGGAAGGCCCCGCCGATCTGGTGGTCGGCGTACATGTTGACGAAAAGCCTGAGCGATAGGGTGACCGGGCGCACGCGTGTTGGAGATGATCTCGACGACAAATATCAGCCAGCCTATCGCGAGCGCAGCGCGCCCGTAAGCCCGCCCATAAAATGCTTCAGGTAGCCCAGATCCCTGCTGGCGAAAGCCCATGGCGATGTAGTAAAGGAACGACGTGAGCGCCGAGCGCGCCCGTCACGTTTATATTTTCTGTGGGCGCCCCGAGCCCGGGTATTAATGCCCATCAGGTTGCCGACCAGGATGAACAGGGCGAACGCGCCGATCACGGGGACGTAGCGGCGGCCGTAAGGCCCGATGACTTGATCGAGCAGGCCGCGTATCTGCTCCACCACGACTTCCAGCAAGCTGCTGCCCCTTGGAAGGCCGGTCGACCGATAATTGCCCGCGCAGAAACAGCACCAGCAGCGTAACGATTATCATTAGGACTACGGTCCACACGACGTGCGCGGGCACATGGGTTTTGATGATCGGGTAGAGCAGGTGATCTATCTGCTCGACGAGCCACGGCTGTTCGTGCCCGCCCGCCGCTTGAGGTTCGTTGTGCGCCTGCGGCGACCTCGCCGCCTCCGTGCTGAAGTAGCGCCAGTAGTATGCCTAGCATCTCTAGTTATTCTCCCCCGCGCTCCATAATAGTCTTATAAGTGACATATACGGCCTCGATCATAATCGCTATTGCGGGCGCGAACAATCCAGCCAGTATGCCGACCGCGTCGAAATAGCCCGTCTCGTGCGCCGCCCACGCTATGGTCGCGACGAGGAGCCATCGCACCACGAATTTTATGTGCGTGCCCGGCGGGGTCTTGGCGCTGCCCACTTCGAGCACCGCCTTGAGCGACGCGTGCAGCCACTTGTAGTTTAGCAATGCCAGCGCACTTCCCAAAATCAGGCCGAGCGTGAACCGCCACTCGGCGAAGACGGCTGATAAAAACAGGCCCGCGATGATAACGGCAAGGATGTTGCGCCAGACGCGGCGCTCGACAGCCTGCGGATTAGTGAACGCAAGCTCCTCGGCCCCCGCTGCATGTCGGTCGCCATTTTCGGTCATTACTAAAGCCGCAGATTTTAGCAGTGCCGTCGAGCCATTGTCCAGCGGGGCCGACTTACTGCGGGTAGTCGGGTTTGACGGTGCCGGGCGGCTTGCCCGTCTCGTAGGTGCTATCGATTCTGTGTTTCTTGTAATCGCTGTAGCTGCGCTTCACGCTGCGATTGATCTTTGAAAAAAGCATCAATCGCGCCGATATGTTCGCTTCCGACAGCGAAGGGAGCCACACCTCGCCGTCAACCTTCTCCTGCTCGAAGGCAAACGCGGTCGAGGGCCCGATGGAGGCGAGAAGGCCGCCCGCCATCTTGAACGAGTCGGTGAGCCTCGCTTCGAGCCGGACGATCTGCCCCGCCTGCTCGTCAACCCAGAGCGTGCCGGCAAGCTTGCTGACTATGCTCTCCACCCTGCTCTTCGGCTTGACCGATTTGCGCGGCTCGAAATCGAAGGCGATCACCTCGACCCCGCGGAAGACCTCTCGCCGCACCGAGGTGATGTCGCACAGGTGGAGGAAATCGAGTATCGTTACGCGGTCGTCTTGTTCGTCGCCGCGCTCGCCCTCGCGCGCTTTTTTCTGCAACTCCTTTTCGCGCCGTTTGATTATCTCTTCGACATCTTTTTGCACGCGGCGGTCTTCTTTTTCGCGTTCCTGAGCCGACAGCTCTTTGCCGTTGACGCTTGTTAATCGCTGGACCGAGCGGTCGCCCACGGGTGTCACTTCATAGGTTTTTGTCTCGGTCTGTTTTACGCGGCCGTCGCCGTCGAGCTTGCGCTCGATCTCCGTCATCCGGCAGGTATAGCGCTCGCGCATCTCCTCGATCTTTTCCTGGTTGGCGACCACCGTCTTAAGCAGCGCCTCGACATCGGGCAAAGGCTTTGCGCTGTCCAGGCGCGGGTAGCGGAACGCCGCCGCGTCAACACCGCGGTTGTGCTCGACGCGTTCGGCCGTGACGGTCATTTCGCTTGAGCCTCGCTTTATCCTTATCGAGTGGGGTTCCATCACGCCGTCGATCTTTTGATAATCGCCATAAAAGAACTCCTCGATGCCGTCCTTCGTCTCGCGCTCGCGTTTGACGACAAGCCCGCTCGCGTCATCAAAAAAGAGCCTCACGCGGGCGTCATCTTTTATGAACTCGACGATGCTCGCCCGGCTGCCATCAATCGTCGCCGCGCCGGCCGACTGCGTCACTACGCGGTTGCGCGAAGTGTCGCCGAGGCGGGTGGCGGCAAGCATCGCTTCGAGCCGCAACCGCTTCGCCTCATCTCCGAGAAGAGTGCGCAGGCCGCCCCCGTCCATGCGCCACGCGCTCTTGCCGTTATAGCATTCCGAGGAGCGGAGCGCGCCCGCTTCTATGTCGACGCGGATGCTTTCGGGCGCAAACGACTGGTATGAATAGCGGCCCGTCACGCCGTCCGTCGTCTTTATGCTCCCGACTATGAGCGTGCTCTTTATGCGCTTGACCGCGCCCGCGCCGACGGCCTTCTTATAGCGGTCGACGATCTTTTTAGCGGATTTATCGGCGGCCGGGGAATGGGCCGCGAGCGCGAGCGACAGCAATAGCAGAACTAAAACTTTCTTCATGTGAACCTCTACGCTAAGAATACTACAACCGGCACGGGCAATTTTTAAAAAAATAAAAAACACATCCGTCTTATGAACGATCTCCGGTTTTTGCTTTTGCGGTTAATCTGGCAGTAGAATACCGCCTGCCGGTCTGCCGGTACCAATACAATAAATCGAAGGCGCAATATTATTAACAAACCATGAGCAAGAGCATAGAAGTCACGCGCACATATTTGCAGGTAGGGCGGCCGGCCGATTTCAAAGCCGCACGCCTGAACGAGACCGCCGCGCGCATCGAGCGAGTCGTCGCCTGCCCCGCCTCTTTTTACCGTTACCTGTACGCCGAGGTCGGGCGTTTTTACCACTGGGTAGATCGCCTCGGCTGGAGCGACCAGGAGATTCGCGAGCACCTTTCGAGGCCCGGGCTATCGCTCTGGGTAATGTATGAAGGGGGCGCGCCCGCGGGGTATTTCGAGCTTGAGCGTCACGAGGACGGCTCGACCGAGATAGCTTACTTCGGGTTGATTCAAGAATTCATCGGGCGGGGACTGGGCAAGCACCTTTTGAGCGAGGCCGTGGGCCGCGCCTTTGACGAAGGCGCAAGCCGCGTATGGCTGCACACCTGCACGCTGGATGATCCGGCGGCGCTGCCCAATTACCTCAAGCGCGGCTTTGCGCCTTTCAAGCAGGAGACATATTCCACCACCGTCAGCGCGCAGGAAGAAGAAGCAGGCAAATGGAGCAGGGGCGAATAGTGAAAATTTTCACTGTTCACTTTTTATGCGCGGTAAGACGTTGCGCCCGTACTCATCGACCGTCGCTTCCTCGTCGCCGCTCATAAGATATATGTTGAACTGGGTGACCCCCGCCTCGCGAAGCTCATTGAGCTTACGAACGTGCTCGTCGGCCGTGCCGACTATGCAGAAGCGGTCAACGACTTCGTCGGTCACAAACTCGGCGTTCGAGCTTCCGACCTCCGCGTGGTGCAGGTAGTTATAACCCTTGCGGTCGCGTATGAAGGAGGTAAGCTCTTCGGGCAGCTCTTCCGGCTTGTAGCGAGAGACAAGATCGACCACGTGATTTGAGACGAGCGCGGGGAACCAGCGAACCTGCTCGCGCGCCCGCGCCAGATCTTCGGAGACCCACACCGGGGCCGCGCTCATCACGCGAATCTTCGAGAAGTCGCGGCCGGCCTCTTCCGCGCCTTCGCGCACGAACCCCAGGCACCATTTGATCAGGTGGGGATCGGCGAATTGCAGTATCACCCCGTCGCCCACGCGGCCGGCCGAGCGCAGCGCTTTCGGCCCGTAAGCCGCCACCCACACGGGCGGCACTCCTTCGGTCGCCCACGTCATGTGAATCTCGCGCCCCTCGTATTCTATTGCGCGGGCCGCGCAAAGCTCGCGCACCACCCCCACGGTCTCCTCAAGCCGCTCAAGCGTAGTGGGCCGCTTGCCCATTACGCGGCGCGAGCTATCGCCTCGCCCGATGCCAAGGTCCATGCGCCCGTTCGATATGCGGTTGAGCGTGGCAAGCAGGCTCGCCGTGACCGTGGGGTCGCGCACGGCCGGGTTGGTCACGCAGGTCCCGAGCCTGAGTCGATCGGTGCTCGCGGCAATAAGCGTGAGCAGCGGGTAAGGCTCCTGCCACAGGACGTGCGAGTCGAATATCCAGGCGTAGTCAAAACCCTGCCCCTCCGCCTGGCGGGCGATACTGACTATGCGGTCGTGCGGCATGTCGGGCTTGAAGGTGATCGCAAATTCCATATTGCTCATTCCTCGGTCAGATCGTAGTAAGTTTCGGGCCTGCGATCGCGGAAGAACTGCCAGACGTTGCGGACCTCGCGAATCTCGTCGAGGTTGAGGTCGGCGACTACGAGCTCGTCCGAATCGCGAGACGCCTGCGCGATGAGTTTACCGCGCGGGTTGCAGAAGTAGCTCTTCCCATAGAATTCGCCGATGTTCCATGGCGCTTCGTGCCCGACGCGGTTTATCGCGCCGACGAAGTAGCCGTTGGCGACCGCGTGCGCCGGCTGCTCAAGCTCCCACAGGTATTCGCTCAAACCCGCGACCGTGGCCGATGGGTTGAAAACGATCTCCGCGCCCGCGAGCCCCAGCGCGCGCGCGCCTTCGGGAAAGTGCCGGTCATAACATATGTAAACCCCGATGCGTGCGAAAGCAGTGTCGAACGCAGGGTACCCGAGGTTGCCCGGCTTGAAGTAAAACTTCTCCCAGAAGCCCGGCGCCGCGTGCGGTATGTGGTTCTTGCGATACTTGCCGAGATACTTTCCGTCGGCGTCAATAACCGCGGCCGTGTTGTAATAAATGCCGGTTATCTCTTCTTCATAAATCGGAACGATAAGCACCATGCCGTGCTTTTTTGCCGTCTCCTGCATCAGCCGGACGGTCGGCCCGTCGGGTATCGGCTCGACCGATTCGTACCACCGCTTCTCCTGCTCGGCGCAGAAGTATGGCGTGGTAAATACCTCTTGCAGACAGGCGATCTGCACGCCCTGGCCGGCCGCCTGCTCTATAAAGCCGAGCGCCTTCTCGATGTTCGCCTGTTTTATCTTTTCGATGGGCTCATCAATCGCGCACGCATTCATCGCCTGAATCAGTCCACACTTAACGATTCTTGCCATAACAGACCTCATAGGAGACAGATGTCAGCGGACAGAAGACAGGAGACAGAAGACAGAATTAAGAGGAAGGCGCAAAGCGCCGACATCAGTTTCAATTCTGACTCCTGTCTTCTGACTTCTGTCTCCTGTCTTCTAGAATTTGATGTCAAGATCGACCCAGGTCGTCTGAGGAAGCCCTTTTTGAGTCGCGGGGTCGAACCTGTATTGCATCACTGCTTCGATGGCGCGCTGGTCGAGCCCGTGGCCGACCCTGCGCGTTACGTAAGCGCGCACCGGCCGCCCGCTCGCTTCGACCAGCACCCTGACGCCTACCGTGCCGGTGGCTTTAACCCGCAGCGCCTTTTCGGTCGCGGCCGGGCGGGCCGTCTGGCGAATGCTCAGGGGCCGGGTCGCATTGTCGTAGCGGTTAGGCTCGACCGTGCCGGTCGCACGCCGGGGCCGGCTCGTGACCGCCCGCGCGTGCTGCTCGGTGCGCAGGGCGTCGAGAGAAAACTGCACCGCCTGGCGGAATGCTTCTCGCTGCCCGTCACTCATGCGCAGCACGTCGAGCGAGATGAGAGACGCGCGCAGGTGCTCGTCCGCTTCGGGCGCGCCTATCTGGCCGAGCGCCCAGACCGTGTCATAGCGCACGTCAAATGAATCATCGTCAAGCAGCCCGATCAGCTCGTCTACGGCCCCCTCGTCCTGTATGAGCCCGAGCGCAAACGCGCCCGCCGCGCGCACCGTCGGGTCGTCGTCATCTAAAAGGTCGCTGATCTTATCGAGCGATTTGCGGTCGCCTATCATACCCAGCGCGTAAGCCGCCGCCGCGCGCACCTCCGGGTCTTTGTCCGCGAGCCTGCGCATCAACTGGTCGGTCGCGCTCACGGCGACGATCTGGCCGAGCGCAAATGCCGCGGCCTCGCGCACGCTTGAGTCCGCGTCCGAAAGCGCGTCGATGAGCGGGCGCACGGCGTCGCGCGCGCGTATCGCGCCTAACTCATTAGCCGCGACGCGCCGCGTGACGGCGTCTTTTGCTTTCAGCTCCGAAAAGAGGCGCTTCGGGGTGGGCTGTGTGCGCACGGGCGTCTGGCCCGCGTCAATCGGGACGGCGACGAGCAGGGCCAACAGCAATATTGTGAATAGACTCTTTGATCGACTCGATAGCATTGCTCAATGGGTCAGCTGCAAAGATAGCGACTGCGCCCATATATTATCAAAGGCTCCCGGCTTTGTAACGCGACTTTCCAGCGGGTATAGACCCGGGCGCGCGGCCTCGCTCATTTCGAAGCGGTCGCGGCTTTGCTCGCTTGCCTCGTCAAGACGCCCGAGTCTACGGTCTTGCCCGCGCGCGTTATGACCTGGAAATGCATCTGGTCATCGACGATCTCTATCAGCATGAAATTAAGGTCCTGGTCGAACGACTTCTCGGTCAATTGAGTCGCCTTGACATCGCCCGGTCTTAACTTGCCGCCCGCGCCCGATATGAAATAGTAGATCCCCTTCTGCGGTTTGAGGCGCTCGTAGAAGTGCTCGTGCCCGGCAAAGACCGCGTTGACGCCGTGCTTGAGGAATATCGGCTCGACGACTTCGCGCAGTTTTGTGTCCGAGCCATGCTTTTTGCCCGATGAATAGGGCGGATGATGGAAGAAGGCGATCTTCCACTCGGAGTCATCACCAGATAGTTCCTTCTCGAGCCAATCGACCTGCCGCTTGTCCATGTAGTTGCTGTTTAGCGCATAGAATTTAACCTTGCCGCTCTTGAAGCTGTAAAACTCTTCGCCCTTCATGTTGAAATGGTCATAGAAGCGCTGGTTGGAAGTGTCGTGGTTGCCGAGCGTGGCATAGAACTTGACCTTCGCGTCGATCAGCTCGCGGTATACGTCTTCGAACTTCTTATCATAATCCTGCGGGCTCTCGCCCCCGTAAAGGTTGTCGCCCATCATAAGCACGAACTCGAAAGGGAATACCTGCTTATAGCGCAGCATCACCTCCGAGAGTTGCTTCTGTTCCTTGGTGCCCGACCCCGTGTCGCCAATTACCAGGAATTTGACCGAGCCTTCTTTCACCGGCAGGGTCAGCGGCAGGGCCCCACTCGAAGCGGCTACCGAAGAGGCAGGTTTCGCTGAAGCATTCTGACTATATACATCCTCATTAAGCCCGCCGAGGGCCAATAAACAGATTGCCAAACCGCAAGCAACAAGCCTCTTCATGTCATCCTCCTTCGCGCGCCCTTACGGAAGAGCGTTTGTCATGTAATCAATAATCAGGTGGTTCTCTCTATCCATCAAAAGCAGGCTCCGCCCGACGAAGCGATAGCGCATCTGCTTGGGCAGTTGCGGGAGTTTTAAGAGCAGCGTCGGAGGAATCTGCACAAGCTCCTTCGTTTCCGGATAAGGATAGTTGACTCTGAGCGGCACGCCTTTCGTGTCCGCCTCAAGAACCTCCTTACGTATCTCCTGTCGCTCGGCCCCCTTAAATTCACCCTTTATCGTGACGCGAATGTGGTCGGCGATGTCGGGCGTAAGTACGTCGCCGGGCTTCGCGCCCACTCTGGCCGTCCTGACCATCTCTTGAAAAGTCTTCTCATGCGCTTCGATCTGTTCCGCCGTGCTATCCTTCGAAAGTTTTGGGAGCTTTCCTTCCAGCCCTTCGCGCATCTTTACGTATTGCTTCACGCGCTGTTGGAAGGCGACTATCGTCTGCTCGCTTGCGCCCGCGTGGCCGACGGCGGGTTTCTGTCCCGCCGCGGTCGAAGCCGGCAAAGATACTAAACAGAGCGCTATCGTTATAGCGATTGCCGAAAATATTCTGTTGTTACTTTTCCGTCTCATCCTGATTAAAAAATTGCAAACTTGATGCCAGCAACCGGCCGAGTCAATAGCCGTCGAGTATGGGGTTGGGATGTTGGGAATAGCTACAGATAAAGGTCTAATATGCGGCCGTGCGGCGTCTATCATCAAAAGTCTGTGCCGGTAAACTATCTTCTACATTGGGGCGGGGTCCGTGATGCGGCAAAATGGCTGTAATAAAGCTGGACACTTTTTCTTTATCTATACACCATCGGCCGATCACGCGCTCTCGCGCTCTGGCCACATCAGCGCCAGATAGAGGACAAACGCCAGTCCGAAAGTCACGAACCAGGCGTAGGTATACAGGGTATCGAAAAGGGTCGGGTTGCTGACTGCGCCGCCCTCGGTCGTCGCCGCGCGGATAAAGCCCGGCAGCACCGGCGCGATTGCTATGACAAACGCCGCGACCGCGCGCCAGTTTATCCCGCCCGTGTACTTGTAGCGCCCGTCAGGCAGGTACAGATCTCTGAGCGATAGATTCCGGCGGCGGATCACCCAGTAGTCGCATATCAGTATGCCGCCTATCGCGCCCATCAGCCCCGAATAACCGATGAGCCATGTGAAGATATAAGCGCCTTTCTCTTCGTACAGGTACCACGGCATCATCAGCACGCCGATGACGGCGGTAATCAGCCCGCCGGTTACATAGGATATGCGCGAAGGCGAGAGGTTGGAAAAATCGTTCGACGGGCTTACGACGTTCGCCGCCATGTTAGTGGTCAACTGCGCGGCGAATATGACGACCGTGGCAAAGAGGACTACCGCGAGGCTGTCGAACCTTGCCACAAGCTTCACGGGGTCGTATATGGGGCCGTCCGGGTATATGAGCGCGGTCGCCGAAGTGACGGCGACGCCGATAAAGGCAAAAGCGGTCATCGTCGTCGGCAGCCCGAACGCCTGCCCGAGCACCTGCGACCGCTGGCTTCGGGCGTAGCGCGTGAAATCGGGGATGTTCAGGCTGAGCGTCGCCCAGTAACCGACGCTCGCCGTGAGCGCGGACGGGAATATCTCCCAGAACGAGAGCCTGAGCTTATTCTGGTTTTCAACAGCGCCGAGCACTCGCCCGAGCCCGCCGGCCTCAGACGAAGCCCACCATAACAGCGCCGCGCCTCCGAGAAGGAGCAGCGGGGCCGACCAGCTCTCCAGATACTTTATGCCTTCGATGCCGCGGATGATTATCGCCACCTGTATGAGCCAGAAGAGGCCGAACATTATGAACTGGTGACCGGCAATGTCGGCCCACCCGCGCCATACTATCGTCATCAGGCTGTCGAGCGCCGCGCCCCCGATCCAGGTCTGTATGCCGAACCAGCCGCAGGCCACGACCGCGCGCGCCATCGCGGCGATGTTCGCCCCGCGCGTGCCAAAGCTCGCGCGACATAGCACCGGAAAAGATATGCCGTACTTTGTGCCCGCGTGCGCGTTGAGCACCATCGGTATCAATACGATGGTGTTGCCGAGCAGTATGGTCATCATCGCCTGCCACCAGTTCATCCCCTGCTCGATGAAACTGCCCGCGAGCGTATAGGTCGTGATGACGACCGACATGCCTATCCAGAGCGCGGCGATGTTATAAGTTGACCAGGTCCGCTCTTTGATCGTCGTGGGCGCAAGGTCGCGATTCCACAAGCGGCGAGTATGAAAGGTCTTCGTTTAGCTCTATAAAATCGCGCTTTTCGTCGGGCGTAAGGTCGATCTGAGCGGCCATGGATTTCCTCCGGCTAGAGATGACCGGAAGACTCTACGCTTTTGGCGGGCATTTAGGAAGATTTTTTTTAAGCTGCGCGGCCCGTCGTCATGACCGCGCAGCCTTTCGGTCGCGATTATTGGCGGCGGTGCCGTCGAAATAAGTCTGCGCCTTCTGCCAGGCGCGCTCGCCTATGAGCCTGCCCATGTTGCGGCCGCGCAGGTTGCCGTCTCGAAAATGTATTCCGCCGTAGAGGCGCGACAAACCGGCTTCCTGGGACGCGAGAGAGAATGTCCGCCAGGAAAGTAGTATGTCGGTCGCGGGAGTAAGACCGGGCTCGATGAGCGAGCTGCCCGCGCGGACTACGGCCGAGCCTCCGAACCGGTCGCTGCCCGTAAAGGACTTCAGTATCTCGGCGCTCGCCGCGCTGAAGGTGCTGTGCCCCGAAACGTATTCGGCGAACGGCGGCGTCAGAAATGACGGCACCTGATAGGGCAACCAGTCCTCGCCCATTATGTGCTTGTTGCCCTGAAAAGGGCCGGCCCACGCGACTACCGACTGGCCGCGGAACAGCTCGCGGATGGCGGTGATCGGCCGCACGTAATCGTAAAACCGCTTTGCTTCCCAGCTTGCTATGCTTGCGTCGAGCAGCGCGTTTCCGAGGGCGAAAAACATCTTCGCGTCGTCATCAATGCTATGCCCGTCCCTTCGTGAAACGAACTGCGCGTGCAGTTGCCAGTGACCCGGCGGCGTCTCGGACCCCGGCCCGTCGGACCAGTACTCGGCTATGGCTTTTTGCGTATCGTTGAGGCGCGCGCTGATGCGGAGCACTTCGAGCGCCTGCTGGCGAAATTGCCGGTGCGGGAAGAATGACGGGGGCGTGGGCCGGAACTCGCTGGCCGAAGCGAGGCCGAAAGGCGTAACCCTCTCCCAGTGCGGCGTCAGAAACGTCTGGACCTGTCCGCTCGGAAGTCGAAGCGGCTGCCAGCGGTTTATGTCGACCACGTTGTCGGGCGAATTGACCGGGCGGTACCCGGTGTAATCGGAATATGCCCCCGGGTTCAGGTCGCCGAGCTGGTTCGATCCGTCATTGTGCCGAAACGACAGGAGCGCCGCCGCCGCCACGTTGCCTATGCCCGAGGGCGTGGTTGTGTCGGTGCTAGTATCGGAAGGGTTGTATCCCAACTGGCTCATCAATGCGTCGAACAGCGCCTTCTGCGTCGGGAACAGATCGACGAGCGCGCGGTAGGCGGCGAAGCTTACGGCCTTCTGTTTGTTTTCAAGCGTGCGCTCCGAGGCCGGCTGCCTGAGCGAGCCTCCGAGCCTCGTGCCGACGGCGACCGGGTCATAAGCCGCCCACGCGTCGTAGATGGACGTATGCACTATGGCAAGCGCGCGCGCGGCAATCGGCGGAGCCATGCGCGTGTTGCGTATGGCCTGAAGCATCGCGTCGTTCCATTGAACGACGGCGTTGTCTGCGGCCATCGCCTTAGTGGCAGCGCAGAGTAAGAGCAGAAGTATGAATGGGCGCAGAAATACCCTCAATCTTTTATTGTTCATTGGTGCTCCCTGGTTTTACTGAAGTTCGCGGCAAATACTTTATTTGTGGCTATGGTTATATCGGACAGAGAAGGTGGTCCACGTACGTTCCCTGCTGGATAGTAGTATTTTATGGATTATGGGCGAAGCTACAAGTCTTTTTTGTCCAGGTCGGGAGTGGAAACCACCTGGTAAGACGCCGAGTGCTCACGAGTGTGCGTGCTAATAACGGCCGCTGAATGTGCCGCGGCGAAGGAATTCGCCGTCGCCCGGACTGCCCACATAACTGCCGTCCTCTAGGATGACCCGGCCGCGCGAAAGCACGGTCTTTGTTACCCCTCGCACCTTCATCCCCTCATACGCGCTGTAATCGACGTTCATGTGATGCGAGTCGGCGCTTATAGTCATCTCTTCGTTCGGGTCGAAGATGACTATATCGGCGTCCGAGCCTACCGCTATCGTCCCCTTGCGCGGGAAGAGCCCGAACAGCTTTGCCGCCGAGGTCGAAGTGATCTCGACGAAGCGGTTCACGCTTATGCGGCCCGGTATGACGCCGCCGTTATAGACCAGGCTCATGCGGTGTTCGACGCCCGGCCCGCCGTTCGGTATCTTCGTGAAGTCGTCGCGCCCGAGTTCCTTCTGCTCCTTGAAGCAGAACGGGCAGTGATCCGTCGAGATGACCTGCAGGTCGTTACCGGCAATACCCTGCCAGAGCTTCTCCTGATTCCACTTCTCCCTGAGCGGCGGCGTCATCACGTACTTGGCGCCCTCGAATCCCTCCTGCTCGTAGTAGCTGTAGTCGAGGAATAGATACTGCGGGCAGGTCTCGGCATAGGCCGCTATCCCTGTGTCGCGCGCCGCGCGCACCTCTTCGAGCGCGTCGTAGCAGCTCAGGTGTACGATATAGACGGGCGCGCCGGCCATATCGGCAATCGCGATTGCGCGATGGACGCCCTCGGCCTCGGCCTTTGTCGGCCGCGTCAGCGCGTGATATTTGGGAGCGGTCTTGCCCTCGGCGAGCGCTTCCTTGATGATCTCGTTTATCACAACGCCGTTTTCCGCGTGCATACATATAAGCCCGCCCGCGTTGCCCGCGACTTTCATCGCCCGGTATATCGTGGCGTCGTCGACCAGAAAGACTCCCGGGTAAGCCATAAAGAGCTTGAAGCTCATTACGCCTTCGTTGATGAGCTGTTTCATCTCCGGGATTCGCTCGTCGGGCAAATCGGTCGTGATCAAATGAAAGCCGTAATCTATCGCGGTCTTGCCTTCGGCCTTGCGGTGCCAGTTGTTAACGGCCTCGACCAGGGATTCGCCTTTGTATTGAACCGCAAAGTCTATGATCGTCGTCGTGCCGCCGTGCGCCGCGGCAATGGTCCCGGTGCGAAAATCGTCGGATGAAGAGGTCCCGCCGAAGGGCAGCTCCATGTGGGTGTGCGGGTCGATGCCTCCGGGTATGACTAGCTTACCCGCGGCGTCGATCACGCGGTCTGCCTCCATGTCGAGCCGGCGGCCTATGACCGCGACCTTGCCCTCTTCGATAAGAATGTCGGCGACGTAATTGTCGACCGCCGTCACCACCTGGCCGTTTTTGATGAGCACTCTCATAGGCAGGCATTAAACAACAGCCGCGCCGCATCGTCAATGCCCCACATTTTCGTATTGAAAGTTGCGCTATTAGATTCTGGTCACGGCCAGCCAGACGCGGTACCGGTTCGGGTCAACGCCGGAGCTTTCGCTGCGACCGGGGGTAACGCGAATCAGCCTTATTCGATAATTATCGAAATCGACCTCTTTGGGTGTGACGTGCGAGTTTAGTGTTACTGTCTGGTCGCGGCCGTCGGCGGTGACCAGTGACAATACGACTTCGGCGTTGCCGCTCCAGACGCACCTGACGCCTTCGGGGCAGCGGCTGTCTTGAGGCACGGCGGCGAAGGTGATCTTCAGCCGGGCGCGGTCGAGCGAGACTTCTTGACCGATCTTTATTTTAAACTCCCGGCCGAGCGCGGCCCGCGGTTTTGGAGCGGGCGCTTTCGCGTGCGCGACCGGAAGGATCAATAGTAAGGCAATGACCGCAAGCTTCATACGAGTCTCCTCAATCATGAGTTGCGCGCGGCCTGGCGAAAGTTGCCTCTTAATAAAACGGGCGGCAGACGGAAGCGCTTCCGCCCGCCGCCCGCGCTTGACATTCGATTGCCTGTCAGCGGCAGTCGCAGTCGTTATCTCTCACGTCGGAGTCGTTGATGTTGCAAACCCCGACGGTCAGGGGCACGCCAAAACTGGCCGTCGCCTTAAACGACCGCTTCACCTTTGCCGATACATCACGGTTCGATGAGTCGTCCGTGAGCGTGATCTTGCAACTGCTATTTCGCTTGGCTCTACCGTTGCCGACCCTGACCTGCCCGCCGCAGCAGAGAAAGTACCTGCCCCTTTCGCCGCCCTGGCTGATAAACATCAAAACCCGCGTCGGGTCATCGTCGTCCTGGAGGCACACGTCATAAACGGTCACGGCGAAGCTGCACTGCGCCGTGTGGCCGAGCGCGTCGGCCGCCTCGCACCTCACGCCCGTCGTGCCGACCGGAAAGACGGAGCCCGACGGCGGCGTGCAGCTCAAGAAATTCGGCGAGCCTTCGGTGAAGGCCGGCGCGGGGAATGTGACGACCGCGCTCGGCGCCTGATCGCCCGACGAGCAGCTTGGCGGTCCCGCGCCGCCACATTAATATTCTGCGGGCAGACCATGGTAAGAGCTATGTCAGCTTCGTCTCTGAAGACATAGACCGCGCCGAGGCTGGCGAAGCTCCCCGGGATTGGGCGAACAGCGCCGACCAGTATCGTTCCCCTGTCTATCGCAACCCCGTGGCCCAACGACTCGACTACACTCCCATCGCTCGGCACTATTGTTTGCTGCCGAGTCCATACCGAATGCATTCGCGAGAACAGGTATGCGGCGCCGATTTCGTTGGGGTCGTCTGCGTCCGTTAGCCTGTGGCGGGGAGCGCCTACGACCACTTTGTCGCCGGATATCGATACCGAGGTGGCAAAGCCCTCAAAGCTGTTTCCGTCATCCGCTACGAGCTTTGCCTGCTCCGACCAGGCCGTCCCGAGTCGGGCAAAGACGTACGCGGCCCCCTGATCCAGATGGCCGTCGGCTTCGGCGCCGGAAGCGCCGACCACCGCGGTGTCGCCGCTGATAGATACCGTTGAGCCAAACCTGTCCTCGTGTGTCTTGTCACTCGCTTCGAGCTTTTGTTGCTGACTCCAGACGGCTCTCGAACGGGTGAAGACGTAAGCCGCGCCCGGATTGTACGGGCCTCTGTTCGAATGAGGTGCGCCCGCGATGACCGTGTCCCCGTCCAACGCGACCGAATCGCCGAGAAAATCCTCATCTTCTCCGTCATTCGCCACGAGCTTAGCCTGCTCCGACCATGTCGCGCCCGAGCGGGTGAAGACATACGCGGCGCCTCTCAGGCGGCCGCCGGTGTTGGCCCACTGCGCGCCCACGACGGCGGTGTCGCCTTGAATCACTACCGACTCGCCGAACTGATCCGCCTGGGCGCCGTCGCTCGCTTCGAGTTTTTGTTGCAGCGACCATGTGCTGCCCAACCGGTGATAGACGTAAGCGATGCCCCTGGTGATGGCCCTGCGTTCCGTGCCGACTATGATTGTGTCGTCAGAGATCGATACCGAATGGCCGAACCTCAGCTCGGCCACGCCGTCGGCCGGCGTCAGTTCCGTCTGTTGGACCCAGCCGGCGCTCGTGCGTAAAAAGACATAGACCGCGCCCTGGTCCCGGTTCAGACCCACGTCCTTAAACGGGGCGCCTACGACCGCCGTGTCGCCGCTTATGGCCGGAGACGCGCCGAACTCGTTGTTAGGCGTCGCGTTATTCGGTTGTAGTATCGCCTGATGAAGGAACGCGGCTGCTCTATACTGATCTGCATCGCTGGTATTGCTTTGAAACGATAGGCAAAGAAACAGAATCGCTAAAAAGAGAAACCTAATTCTATAGCTGGTATTGAATCTCACTTTGAATCTCCGATTGACCGGCGGGTGGCGCAACAATAGATAGCTTTTAACAGAATACCTGATGCTCGTTCAACCTGATTCTTCGATCTTTCGGCGGGCAAGATAAAGTTAAAAGAGCGGGGCAGGGACGAGCCCTGCCCGTTTGATGACTCCCTATAGAGCCGCGAACGCATGGTCGAGCGCCGCGGCGAGTTCATCGATGTCTGACCGGGTCGCGACGAGCGGCGGGCCGAGCCGTATGATGTTGCCGTGGAGACCGCCTTTGCCTATTAGCACGCCGCGCCGGCGGGTCTCTTCAAATACTCGAAGCACCGACTGCGGGTCGGGCTCTTTTGTCGTACGGTCCTTCACGCACTCGATTGCCTGCATCAACCCCATGCCGCGCACGTCGCCGATGACCGCGTATTTTTCTTTCAGCTCTTCGAGCCGGGCTCTCAGATAATCGCCCACGACGCGGGCGTTGCTCGGCAGGTCGTTCTCTTCTATCACGCGGATGGTCGCGATCGCGGCGGCCGACGTCACCGGGTTCCCGCCGAAGGTCGAAAATGTCAGCGAAGGATATTTATCCGCAATTTCCGGCGTTGCCGTCGTGCATCCGATAGGCGCGCCGTTGGCCATGCCCTTTGCGAAGGTCATCACTTCGGGCTCGACATCCCAGTGCTCTATGCCGCACCACCGGTCGCCCGTCCGGCCCCACCCCGTCTGCACTTCATCGCAGATGAATATGCCGCCATAACGCCGCACGATCTCAGTAACGACTTTAAAGTAATCCCTGGGCGGCGTGATGAAGCCGCCGACGCCCATTATTGGCTCGGCAATAAACGCCGCGATCTGTCCCGTGGTCGAAGTTTGGATCAGTTCTTCGACGTCGCGGGCGCACTCCATCGCGCAGTTATCGGGGGTCGCGCCAAACGGGCAGCGATAACAGTAAGGCGCGTGCGCGTGGACGATGCCCGGCACGAGCGAGGGGCCGTGCTTCCAGGTCGCGTGACCGGTGGCCGTCATATTCATGACCGAGCGGCCGTGGTAGGCGTAGCGCAGCGCAATGATCTCGGTCCGGCCGGTATATATGCGGGCGAGCACCATAGCGGTCTCATCCGCCTCGGTCCCGCTGTTGGTAAAGAAGCTCTTCTTGAGGTTTCCGGGCGTGATTTGCGCGAGCTTCTCGGCAAGCTCGACCTGCGGGCGATTGATATATAGCGTAGAGGTGTGAGCGATTGCGGCCGCCTGCCTGGCCATCGCCTCTACCACTTCGGGTCGGGCATGGCCCACGGAAGTCGTGAGCACGCCGCCGAAGCAATCGAGGTAGCGGTTGCCCTCCGCGTCCCAGACGTGCATCCCCTCGCCGCGTTCAAGCACAATCGGGTGCTCGTAATACGTGGCGACGCAGGGCCACAGGTACTCTTTCTGCTTCTCAATAATTTCAGATATGGCTGGTTCGGGTGTCGCGTTGGGTGCCGTCACTTTGTCCTCCGATAAAAAAATCATACGAGCGGGATGGCCCGTTTATTAAACATCAGCCACCCTGAAGCGTCAATGCCCGCCCTGGCAGCCAAAAGCGGTCCGCGGCTGGTGTCGCCGCGAATCCTGCTGCTACCGCGTGCAAGCCGACTCGTCACATTATGTTGCTACGGCGCGCGCCAATCACCTACTATTTGTGACTCGCGAGCGGCCGCATATTGTGGAGGCCGCGCTTGAATAATCATAGAAGGAGAATTTGTAATGAGAAGTATCAGGTTGATTGGCAGCATCACGCTCGTACTCGTCTTTGTGGCCGTCGCCGCGGCCGCGCAAAAACCGAGTTTTACGGGCACCTGGATCATGGATAAAGAGAAGAGCACCGGACTGCCGCCTGAAGTCGATCAGGTAATGAAGGTCAACCAGGCGGGCGATAAGATAGAGCTCGAAACGAAGGTCTATACCGAGCAGGGGAGCTTTAGCATAAGCGACAGCTACACGGTGAGCGGCAAGGAGGTTGACTTCGCCCCGCAGACGCCGCAGGGGCCGAACGGTAAAGGCAAGCGCACGGCAAAATGGACCGACGAGGGTCTCGGGGTAGAGGTCGTCGAAGAGGCGACGCTTGAAACGCCGAACGGCGCGGTCACGCAGCAGGTCAGTCGCAAGTGGCTGCTTTCAGCCGACGGCAAGACGCTCACAATCGAGCTGAACATCAAGGGGCCGCAGGGCGCTCAGACCTCCCGCCGCCACTTCACGCGCAAAGTCGAAGGGTAAATCGCAGCGCGGCGCGTTCAAACCTTGTTGGCTTTTAGCTCCGACAAAGGATAGTGCGTACCGCGCCAGCTTATGCCGTTGTTTTTGAGCGCCAGAATCATCGAGCGCCAGATTATAAATATGAAGAGCAGCGTTGCCGGCGCGTGCCCCACGCCGTACCACCGCCTGAGCCCCTGAAGTCTTGCCGACCCCCAGTAGAGCAGGAATATCAGAACCACCGTCGCCGCGCTCACCCACCGCGCCGCGCCGTCGGTAACGAAGACGGAGATGAACGGCCAGACGTTCATAAAGAATAGGCCGAAGGTCGAGCCGATGACCGCCGCAATGCTATAATCGATTCCCGCAAACGAGTTCTTCATCAGCCCATCGATCAGCTCGCCGACCGAGCTGTACCATTCGACGTACATCATATCTTTGCCGTATAGCATCTCCTGCCGATGGCCCGTCTTTTTAATCAGCTTGCCCAGCTTCATGTCGTCGTCGGGTCGCATCTTTATGGCCCGGTGCGTCCCCGCCGCGCGGTAGACTTCCGCGCGCACCATGTTGAAGCCGCCGATGCCTATGTGCTTGCTGCTTTTCGAATCGCTTGCCTTCCACGGCCGCGAGTAAAGCGAGAAGAATATGCCGAATGCTCCGGTGAAAATGCCGAGCAGGACGCCCGGCATCCGCACCTCGGCCGCGACCGTCACATGGTCGAGTCGCCGGGCGAGCATATGCCCGACCGCGCGGCTGATGGCCGAGGGCTTCATGACTATATCGGCGTCGGTAAATAGCAGTATCTGGCCGGTCGCTTTGCTGGCCCCGACGAAAAGCGCGTGGTTTTTCCCGAGCCAGCCCGGCGGGAGCGATTCTATGTGTATGACGCGCAGCCGGCGGTCAGCTTCGCGGCAGCGGTTTAGTATCTCCCCCGTGCGATCAATCGAGCGGTCGTTGATTACTATGAACTCCAGATCTTCGTAATCTTGAGAGAGCACCGACAGCAGCGCCTCTTCAATATTCTTCTCCTCGTTGCAGGCCGGGATGATGACGGATACGCGCGGCGGGCGCGACACCGCGGGCTCAATATCTTTAAGGAATTTTATAGAGCGGCTGCCGATGAAGGATTCGATGGCGAAAAGAACCCAGATCGCAAGCACGAACAGGGCCGCGTAAAAAAGGAAGGTCTCCACGCCAGTGTTATAACCTGCCGGGCAATCGAAAGCGAACGTCCGTCCAGATTGCGATTGCGGATTCTTTCAGTAAGGAGGGACCCGTCGCGGGTTTGCCGTTTCGGGGGCCGCTACTTGTAATTAATATAGACTGCTTTCGTTTCGGTGTAGAAGCTGAGCACCTCGTCACCGACTTCGCGCCCGCCGTAGCCCGATTCCTTTATCCCGCCGAACGGCGCGTGCGAATAGCCACCTACTCCGGGGCGGTTGACGTGTATGATCCCGCTTTCCGACGCTTCGGCGAATCGAAATACTCGCGCGACATCGCGGGTGAAGATCGAGGCGGTGAGCCCGTAGCGCACGGAGTTGGCGACGCTCAGGGCTTCTTCGAAATCTTTCGCGCGAATGACGGCGAGGACCGGCCCGAATATCTCTTCGCGCGCGACCTCCATTTCCGGCGTGGCCTCGATGACCGTAGGCTTGAAGAAGAGCCCGCGCCCAAGGTCGGGTTCTTCGAAGGCCGAGCCGCCCGCGCACAATCGCGCATTCTCTTTACGGCCCGACTCGACGAATCGGCTCACGCCGTCCAGGGCCCTCTCGTTGACGAGCGGACCCATCTCGACTCCGTCACGGGTCCCAGGACCGACTTTAATCGAAGAGACGCGGTCGACCAGGCGGGCCAGGAAATCATCGTAAGCGTTGCCCACGAGGATGGCGCGGCTCGTAGCCGTGCATCTCTGCCCGGTCGCGCCGAACGCGCCCGCCACGACCCCGCTTATGGCCAGATCGATGTCGGCGTCTTCGAGCACGATCTGCGGATTCTTACCGCCAAGCTCAAGCTGCAATTTCAACAGGCGGGGGCCGGCCGCGCGGGCGATTATCTTGCCGACTTTCGTCGAGCCGGTAAAGGAGACGCCGCGCACGGACTCATTTTCGATCAGTTCCTCGCCCGGCTCCGCGTCGCCGTGGACGAGGTTGATGACCCCCGGCGGGAGCCCTACTTCTTCGAGCCCGCCGACGAGCATCGCCGCCGTCATGGGCGTGAGCGGCGAAGGCTTCAGCACCGCGGTGTTGCCGCTGATGAGCGCGGGCGCGATCTTCCAGACGGGGATGGCCACGGGGAAATTCCACGGGCTGATCAGCCCGACGACCCCGAGCGGGTGCGGGGTCGAATAACAGAAGACGGCCTCTTCTTCGGCGGGAAAGACCCGGCCCGTAAGTCTTCGGCCCATGCCGGCCGTGTATTCGAGTATGTCCATGGAGCGGCGCACTTCGCCCGCGGATTCGGCGAGCGTCTTACCCTCTTCGCGCGTGAGCATCAAGCGCGAGCTCGTCTTTATGCGAATCTATCCAGCTCAGCCAGTCGAAAAGCAGGCGCCCGCGGCGCGGGGCCGGCGTGGCCGACCACGAGTCGAACGCCTTGCGGGCGGCTTCAATCGCGCGGCGCGCGTCTTCGCGCACGGAATCGGGCGCGCGGCCCGCGAGCAGCGACTTGTCGGCCGGGTCGAAGCGGTCGGTCCACCTGTCTGATTCGGACGGCTCCCACCGGCCTCCAATAAAGTTCAGAACCGTGTCGCCCGGCTTTGGGACTCCAGTCATCCGTTACGCTCCTCTTAAATTCGGTATTGGCGCATTATACCTGAAGAGGTCGGGCCAGGAATTCTAATTATTGACACGCCGGGTCGGGCATATTAGACTGGCGTCGTAGTTGTTTTGAAGCGTCACCGATAAAGGCACACCAGGAGTGATCCTGGGTCGCAAAGCCAAGGTCTTTGAAAGGGTGAAGGATGAAGTATGGCGGATGAGCAGAAGTATATTAAACTCGAGATTCAAAATTTCAAATCTCAGCGCGGCTCATCCCTCATCCCTCATCCTTCATCCTTCAAAGAATGACTGGCCGCCGAAGTGAAGTTGAAGAGCAGCTCCCTCCAGGTTTTCAACTCCACTCAATACTCGTCCCCAGGTGATTAGCGAACAGCCCTGAAAACGGGAGGGTAACTTGAGGCTACAAACCATCCTTGCCGCAACGGCGTTGATCTTACTGGCAGCGCCGGCGCGCGCGCAGCAGCCGAGTATGGCTTTTGACGTGAACGCGCCGGCCGACGTAAAAACGGCGGCGCGCACACCTTTAATGACAGTTCACGAGATGCAGATAGCAGTGCAGAAGACCGAGCCGGCCGCCGCGGCCGACGCCCTGAAGCAGAAAGAGGCCGGCAAGAAAACGACTGCCCGGCCGACTGCTCAGACCACGGCCGCCGATGGCGAGACGCCCGCGGCCTCGCCCTTGCGCCCGCTCGTAATGCCCGGCGCTCAAGCGACCGGGCAACCGGCCGTCCCCGCGGGGATGGAGACGACGGGCGATGCAAAGCTCGACGAGATGATCCGCCTCTCGGCCGAGCGCAACGGCATCGACCCTAACCTGATCATCGCCGTCATGCGGCAGGAGTCGGGCTTCAAATCGCGCGCGCGATCATACAAGGGGGCGATGGGCTTGATGCAGTTGATGCCCGCGACGGCGCGGCGCTTCGGCGTTACCAATTTCTATGACCCGGCGCAGAACATAGAGGGCGGGGCGAGATATTTGCGATTCCTGCTAGACACTTTCGACGGCGACATAAAACTGGTGCTCGCCGGGTATAACGCGGGCGAAGGCGCCGTCGTCAAATACGGGTATCAGGTCCCCAGGTATCGCGAGACGCAGAACTACGTCCGCAGCATCACCGCGCGCTACAACTCGACCCGCGGCCAATCGACGCGCGCCGTCAGTAAGACCATAGCCGCTGCCGCGCCCGCCGCGCCCGAGGCGGCAAAGTTCACGGGCGGCGCGAGCAACCGCCTCTCGAATAATTATTGATCCGGCCGTCAGCCTCCCACCATTGACAAAGTCCCCAACCGGGGACTTACAATGGCGCTTGACTTCAATTATAGTCCCCCTTTAAAACGTCCCCATATATTAAGAGCGATATGTATATGCCAGCGCGGCACAAGGCTATAGCGAATCTATTTATCTTTGCGCTCGTATTCTGCCTTGCCTCGCGCCCGGTGCTGAATGCCGCCGGGAGCGCCAGCGCGTCGCTCAACCCGCCGTCGCTTGCCGAAAACCTTTTCACGCAGGCCCGAGAGCTCAGCCGCTCGCTCCACGCCCGGCCCGTAGAAGAACGCGCCGTTGACGATTACCTCCGCGCGCTCGACGCCTTCGGCCAGGTCATACGTCTAAATACCGATAAGAGATTTTCTGCCGAATCGCTCACGCGCCGAGCCGAGCTGTACCGCGAGATGGCCGACTCGAGCGGTGACAGCGCGCTCTACCACCGGGCGATTGAATCTTACCGCGCGGTGATGAGCGATCACGCCAACAGCTCGTTTGTGGGCGACGCCCTGACCAACATCGCGGAGATTTATGAAGAGAGCCTTCAAGACCTCGAAGGCGCGGCGCGGGCATATCGCGAGATGATCGAGCACTTTCCCAGCTCAGTGCTCGCGCGCGAGGCGCGTGCCGTGCTCGCGCGATTCGAGGACGAGCTGAGCCACCGGCCGCCGGACGTTCTGACGCCGGTTGAGGCTCCGGCGCGGGCCGTGGAGCTTGCCGGGATCACACAGCTTACCAACGTGCGCAACTTCACAAGCCCCGATTATGCCCGCGTCGTGATCGACCTTTCGGGCGAGGCCGAGTACCGCGAGCGCCGCAACGGGTCGAACCGCCTCGTGCTGGAACTGTCGGGCATCGTAATCTCGCCGTCGCTTTACGGCCGCCGCTTCATCGTCAGAGAGACGGACCTGCTCAAGCGCATAGTGATCTCTAAGGACGACGCTTCCGAACAGGGCGCGCGCGTGGAGGTCGAAGTCGCTTCGCTCGCCAACTATTCGCTGATAAGACTGGAAGGGCCAGACCGCATCATCATCGACATACAGGCGGGGAGCGTCGCCCGGCCCATCGCGCGCGACTCTATAGTGAGGGAGCCGCGCGACGAGCATACGGATACGGGTGAGCGAGCCGCCGCGCCGGATATGGCAAGCGGCGAGGGCGCGAGCGCGCGTGCTGCTTCGCGAGCTTCCGGGCATAATCCGGTTAATCGTGAGTATGGGCGGCGCGATTATGTCGCTGCCTGACATCGGCGAGCCGATAGTCCCGATGACTCCCGACGAGGCGCGCAAGGCGGCGGGCGCTGCCGAAAGCCTCGCGACAAACCTTGCCGCGGGGGTTGACCAGAAAGCGGGCGAAGGACCCGTCAAGCGCATAGTGATCGATCCCGGTCACGGCGGGCACGACACGGGGACGGTAAGCTCGACGGGGCTGCGCGAGAAAGACCTTGTGCTCGACGTGGCGCGAAGGCTGCGCAATTACATAAAGTCGAAGTATCCAGAGATCGAAGTGATAATGACGAGGGAGAGCGACCGCTTCATCGCGCTCGAGGAGCGGACCGCCATAGCGAATTCGCGCAAGGCCGATCTGTTCATATCCGTGCATGCGAACGCGGCGCCGTCGCGCGCGGCGTCGGGTGTCGAGACGTTTTTCGTCAACCCCGACCGCGCGAAGCAGGAGGCCGCCCCGGCGGTAGCGCGTAACCCCGTGGCCGAGGAGAGCGCCAGGCCCGCGAGCGCCGCCGGCCCGGCCGGTAATGCCGGAAGCGCGAAAGCCGAGAGCGCCCCGGATAAGGCGCAGTCGGTCGTGGCAAGCGTAACCGTGGGCAACCGCGTTGCCGAATCGCGCGAGCTTGCGCGCTACATACAATCGGGCCTCGTGCGCGGCATCGGGGCTCATTCGCCTCGCGCCGCCGCCAATCGCGGAGTCAAGCACGCGTCGTTTACGGTGCTCGTAGGCGCGATGATGCCGAGCGTGCTCGCGGAAGTCTCTTTCCTCTCCAACGAGCGCGACGAGGTATTGTTGAAGACGGGCGAGTTCCGCGAGCGGATCGCGGCGTCGCTTTTCGCCGGGCTAAATGCCTACCTCAAGAAAAACCGCCAGTGACGATTCTAGATTTTGGATTTTAGATTTTGGATTTTGGATTAGGGAACTTGGTCGGAATCAGCCCGCTGATGTTCCAGGTATCCGGCAATCCAAAATCCAAAATCTAAAATCCAAAATCTAAATTGTTTCAGCTTTGCTTCAGGTCGTGGAGGGTCACGTAGCCGATGATGAGGCCGTTCGGGTCGAGCACGACCGCGCGGCCCAGGCCGTTGTTAGAGAGCATATGGCGCGCCTGGGAAACAGTCGAATTTGAGCTTAAGAACATGGAGTCGTCAACGGGGCGCATAACGTCGCGCGTGATGAGGTTCGGCCAGTCCGAGCGCGGCACCTGCTTTAAGTCTTCGAGCATGAGCATGCCGTGCAGCCTGCGGTCCTGTACGCATGGGAAATGTGGTGTGGTGGTTGTTCTTAAGGATTTTGTTGACGAAATCGGAGACCTTCATTTCGGGCGGTATCTGCACGACGGCGCGGTTCATGACGTCTTCGATAGTGCCGCGCTTGACGCGCCATACGCCGTAGCCGCGACCTTCGGTCGTGCCAAGCATCACCGCGATCATCAGCCCGATAATAATGCTCCACATGCCGGTGATCCAGTCCTGAAAAAGGAAGCCGTAAAGGCCGGCGCCCATCAGCGTGAAGGCGATCATCATGCCCGCCCGGACCGCGAACTGCGTGGCCGCGCGGAAGTTTTTCTTAAAACGCCAGTGTATCGCCCTCAGCACGCGCCCGCCGTCGAGCGGCAGGCCCGGCAGTATGTTGAAGCCGGCCAGAAACCAGTTGACCAGCCCGACGTGCCTGAGCACCTGGCCGGCCGCCCTGTAAGTAGTGCCGTACAGCAGCACCTCGTCGATCAAAAAGAGCACCGTCCCGATCAGAAAACTTGATGCGGGGCCGACTACGGCGATCTTGAATTCGGAGGAAGGCTGCGCGGGCTGCCCGTTGAGCGAAGCGAGCCCGCCGAACATGTACAGGGTTATGCTGCCGGTGCCAAGCCCTTCGGCCCGCGCCATCAGGGCGTGCGAAAGCTCGTGCAAAAGCACCGACGCAAAGAGCAGCGCCGCCGTCAAAAAGCCGAGCAACCAGTAAGTTAACTGGCCGAGCCCCGGCGCCTCGCGCGGCAGCAGCGTCGAGGCCACCGCCCAGGCGTAGAAGGGGAAGACCGGGAGCCAGCTATAGTGCGCGCGTATGGGGATGCCGAAGACGCGGCCGAGGTAGAACGGCTTCGGGTTGAAGATCGTCATTACAGAGTTTCGTCGCATGTGATAGGCGCTCTTGTGAAGTTTACATCTGAAATTTGAAATCTCAAATTTGAAATTCCAGACACCCCTGACTTGTCGCCCGCGATGGCCTATAATAGAAAACTCGAAAAAGGAGCATCCATATGGATCTTTACATTATCCGGCACGCTATCGCCCACCCGCTGGGTCAGAAGAACGAATTTACAGACGAGAAGCGTGCCCTGACCTCGGATGGCCGCGATAGGATGCGCGATGTGGCCAGGGGGCTCAAAAAGATGGGTGTCGAGCTGGACCTTTTGCTTACAAGCCCGCTCGTGCGCGCCGTCGAAACGGCCGAGATTGTGGCCGGTGCTCTGGGCCTTGGGAAAAAAGAGATGGCCGAGACGCCGAACCTCGCGCCGGGCGCTTCGGCCGAAGACCTGTTTGCGGAGATAAAACGGCGTAACGGCGCGGAATCGATTGGGCTCGTGGGTCATCAGCCTGACCTGGGGATGCTGATCTCGCGGATCATTCAATGCGGCGATAACTTCGGGGTGCAGCTCAAAAAGGGCAGCGTATGCATGATAAGCGTGCTTGAGACGGTGCCGACCCTGCGCGGCGACCTGATGTGGTTGCTGACGCCGAAGCAACTGCGCATGTTTTCAAAGCTCTGACATTGAGGATTAAGGAGTCGAGTTGTATATAGTAGCGGCTATCGTAGGAATACTGGTGGCGTTCGTCTCGTGGATGGTAACCTCCCACGCCGTGGCGGCTTCAATCATCTGGGCCGAGGCCCGCTACCCGCGCCTGGCGGGCACTAAGGGCATGCGCGCAGGCGAAGCCGCGCTTTGCGGGCTGGTCGTGCTGCTATGTTTCGCGCTCGCCTTCTGGATCGCGCAATTGATCGCGAAGTAATTCGCCCCTCGCTTATCTACGGGCGAGTTCCCGCTTTAGCAGCTTGCCGGTCGGGCCCTTCGGAATCTCGTCGAGAAACTCGATTGACTTGGGGCATTTGAAATCGGCCAGGTGCGTTCGGCAAAACGCGATTATCTCCTGCTCGGTCGCCCGCTCGCCTTCGACGAGCACGACGAAGGCCCTGACCTCCTCGCCATAAAGCGCGTCGGCTACCCCGATGGTGGCCGCGTCCTTCACTTTCGGGTGACGATATAGCACCTCGTCGATCTCTCGCGGGTAGATGTTTTCGCCGCCGCGTATGATCATATCGTTCTTGCGGTCAACTATATAAAAGAACCCGTCCTCGTCGCGGTATCCGAGGTCGCCCGTGTGGAACCACCCCGAACGGAATGCTTCGAGCGTGGCCCGCCTGTCCTTGTAGTAGCCCTTCATTATGTTCGGCCCGCGCAAGACGATCTCGCCGATCTCGCGCGGGCCAAGCTCGCGGTCGTCTTCATCAAAGACTTTTACCTCGTTGCCTATGGGCAGCCCGACCGACCCCGGCCGCCTGCGATCATCCGCGGGGTTGAAAGTCGAGCGGCAGGTCGATTCCGAAAGCCCGTAGCCTTCGACCACCGGACAGCCGAAGAGTCTTTCGAACCGCTCGATCACCTCAAGCGGAACCGGGGCCGAGCCGCACAGCGCGAAACGGAGGCCGCGGATGTCGAGACTTTCCGGGACGCCCGCGGGCCAGGTCTGTATGAGCAGCGAAAGCATCGTCGCGACCGAGCCGAAATAGCTCACGCCGTAACGCGAAATCGTCTCCCAGTGGCGCGAGGCGCTGAAGCGCGGCGCAAGGACTATGCTGCCGCCGGCCCAGAGCGCGGCCATGCAGGTGGTCATCAGCGCGTTCACGTGAAAGAGCGGCATTAGCATTAACGCGCGGTCGCTTTCGCCGAGGCCGAGCCACTCGCTGATCTGCCGCGCGTTCGATAGTATGTTGCCGTGTGTGAGAAGCACGCCCTTGGGCTTCCCGGTCGTGCCCGACGTATAGATTATCACCGCCTCGTCGTCCGCGGTGACGGCCGGCCGCGGGCGCGGATCAACCGCTTTTCTCTTTATCGATGATGTCGACGAGCGGACCACCGACCAGCCACCTTTCTCGTCGATCACCACGACGTGTCGTAACCGGGTTGACCGCTCCAGCGCCTGATCGAGGTTCGGCAACAGTTCCGGCTCGGTTATTACGACCGACGCGCCGGAGTTTGAGATGATGAATTCGACCTCGTGCGCTTTGAGCATGGCGTTGACCGGCCCGGCCCATGCGCCTATTTCGAAGCAGGCGAAATAGCAGATAAGGTACTCGATGCGATTCGTGAGCAGCAGGCTCACGCGGCCCCCCTTTTTGACGCCGAGCGAGAGCAGGAATTCGGCCGCGCGGTCGATTTCACCGGCGAATGCCCTGTAAGTTAGCGCCGACCCGTCAGACCCTGAGAAAAGGAACTCTTTATCCGAAAATCTATCTACGCGGGACGCGAGTAATTGGCCTATGGTTTCGGGCGAGCTCTCCGGCATATGCACATCTTAGCTAAAACCCGGTGAGAGGCAAAGTATGAGGACTGGTGAAGGAGGCGTTATGAATACAGGCCCGGCGAGCGCCGCGTTTGACTTCGCGCCTGCCAGCGGCTAAATTTTTCGCCTGATTGTAAAGACAACCTCGGAGGAAGAATGTCGATCAAGTCGGATCGCTGGATCAAGCGGATGTGCGAAGAGCAAGGGCTCATCGAGCCTTATGAAGAGAAGCTCGTCCGCAGTATAGAAGATAGGCGAATCATAAGCGCCGGCCTTTCAAGTTACGGCTACGACTGCCGGCTCGCGCGCGACGAGTTCAAGGTCTTTTCGCCGGTTACGGGGACCGAGATAGACCCGAAGAACTTCGACCCCAACAGCCTGCTCGACGTGCCTATCAGAAATACCGCGGACGGCTCCGAGTACTGGCTGCTTCCGCCGCACTCCTACGCGCTCGGCGTCACCATAGAGCGATTCAAGATGCCGCGCAACGTAACCGCCCTCGCCATCGGCAAGTGTGTAACTGGCGATGCGCTCATCTTAAATCCCGATACGGGCGATCTGATACAGATGCGCGATTACGTCGAGAGGCGTATAACGCGAGCCGCTTCGCTTTCGGGTAACCAGATCGCCAGCGCCCGAGTCTCCGACCACATACGTAGCGGGATCAAGCCCGTATATCGGTTGACTACTCGGACAGGGCGCAGGGTCAAGCTTACATCCAATCATCCGCTGTTAACGTTCAACGGCTGGGTTCGCCTCAAAGACCTGGTCCCCGGAGCGAGCAGAGTAGCGGTGCCGCGCTCGCTGCCCTTCTTCGGCAGTAGTGATCTACCAGATCATGAGGCAGACATGCTCGGCTTGATGATCTCTGATGGCCAATGCAGCACGCCTGGGCATTCGCCATGTTACACGAGCGCGGACCCGACGTTGGTGGAATACTTCACGTCCGCGGTTGAGCAGTTCGGATGCTTCGTTCATCCCAAAGGCAACTTTGGATATAGAGTCGTGAACCGGCTCGGCAGAGGGGGGATTATGACAGGCAACCCCAATCGGATGACGGTCTGGCTGTCCGATATGGGGATAAACGTCGTGTCGAGAGATAAGTTCATCCCCACGCGAGTCTTAACGGCATCACGCGGATCTGCCGCCAGGTTCTTGAGGGCACTCTTTTCCGGCGACGGAAGCGTCATGACTCAGGGCAGCCAGGTCGTGATCGAGTACTGCTCCATGTCAGAGCGCCTGGTGCGTGACGTTCAGCATATGCTTTTGCGCTTCGGCATAATCTCTTCGGTGCGCTCCAAGCAGACAAACTTTGGTACTACGGCGTGGAGGCTGTGGGTAACGGACAAAGACGCGATAACCATTTTTGCGCGCGAGATAGGTTTAATACCGGGAAGCCAGAAGCAGAAAAAACTGGAAGAAGCGCTGGACATAATTGCCGCTCATCCGAAGTCGCACACGAACATAGACAGCCTCCCTTCGGATGCGTGGGCGGTCCTGCAGGCGGCTTGCCGTAAGAATAATCGGTCGATGCAGAGCGTGGGCTTTCACCCGAACCGCAAGCAGGGCGTAAGCCGCGCCCTTGCGGCGCACGTCGGTGTCGAGCTTGAAGAGCCCTCGCTCGTCGGCATAGCTTCGTCGGACATATTGTGGGACCGCGTTGAGGCAATTGAGTACGTCGGCGAAGAAGAGGTGTACGACCTCGGCATTGCCGCAACGCACAACTTCATAGCCAATGACATCATTGTGCATAATTCAACTTATGCGCGCTGCGGATTGATCGCGAATACGACTCCGCTCGAAGCCGCCTGGTGCGGGCGATTAGTAGTCGAGTTGTATAATGCCGCCAACCTGCCGGTGAGGCTTTACGCGGAGGAGGGCTTCATACAGATACTCTTCTTCGAATCGGACGAGGAGTGCAACACGAGCTATAGCGACCGCGGCGGAAAGTACCAGGACCAGCCCGGCCTCACGCTCGCGAAAGTATGATGCCGGTTGCCCGGTACCAGGAAGATGAAGATAGACTTATGGAGTGCTGCGACACGCTCGCAGCTTTTTGAAAGGGTGACTTGTCACCGCACTCCACATCTCCACCTCCAACTCTCTATTTCCCCAATACTAAAACTATTACGTCATTTCAACCCGTCTGATGATCTGCTACTATGAGCCGCTGGCTCCCTGTGCTTCCGCGGTTCATCCCATACTGCCCCGAAGGCATTGCCTCGAATGAATGACCGAGACGACGCGGAGAAAGCCGCCGCCCCCGAAATACTTAATGATGGCAGTCTCGTCGCCGATTGTCTCAGGGGCGATGAGGCGGCGTGGGAGACTTTGATACTGCGCTACCGTCGTCTCATATATTCGATCCCCATCAAGCTCGGTTTTTCTCCCATCGACGCGGCGGACATATTTCAAACGGTCTGCCTCAGGCTGTTCGAACACCTCCGCGAGCTGCGCGACGCCGAAAAAGTAAGCTCGTGGCTTATGAGCACAACCACCAGAGAGTGCTACCGGCTGCTCGCCCGCCGCCGCAGAGAAAACCAGGTCTCGGTCTATGATGAAGAGCAGGAACGCGAAATCCTCGACCGGCTGGCCTCGGCCGAGCCGCTCGCTGACCAGCAGCGGATCAAATACGAGAACGAGCAAATAGTCCGCGAGGGCGTAGCGCGACTTCCCGCGCGTTGCCGCGAGCTGATCGAGCTGCTCTTCTACAGCAAGGACGAGCCGAGTTATGCGGAGATCGCGCGCCGCATGAATATTCCGCTCAATTCGCTCGGGCCGATTCGCGCCCGCTGCCTTCAGAAGCTCAAGAAATTCCTCGAAGAAAAACTTTAACCGCCTGTACTTTTCTCGCGCCCCGCTGCTCCATTATCCGAACGGCGCGCGGAAGTAGAAGCTCGCGCCGTCACTTCTCCAATTTGAAAGGAGTCCGTATGCGAAAATCCATCGCCGCACTTTTTGCGCTTGTGCTACTCCTTTCTCCCCATACGCATGTGTTAATAACCGATGCCCAGGCCGCGACTCGCGCCAAGGGCGTCATCCGAAATGTCGATGTCGAAGCAAAGACCGTCACGCTCGTCGTGCGGCGCGACGGCACTAACCTCGTCCTTCAAACCGACGACCAGACTCGCATAACCCGCAACGGCGACCCCGCGAGGCTTTCAGACCTCCAGCAGGGCGACACTGCAGTGGCGGTCTTTGATCGCGAAACGCTTCTTGCCTCGCGCATAGACGCGAGGGGCGATGAGCGCCAGCAGCTTGCCCGCATAGAAGGCACGATCAGCGCGGTTGACACGGCCGCGCGCACGCTCACTATCGTTCCTTTGCGCGACGGCCGCCCCGTGACGCTGGGCGTCACCGACAGCACCGCCATCACGCTCGACGGCCGCCCCGCGCGGTTAGACGACCTTGCCCGCGGGTTTACCGCCGGCGCCTCCTACGATCCGCGGAGCCTCGCGGCCGTGCGCGTCAACGCTGAATCGTTCGCCGAAGTGCGCGGCGTCGTGCGCGATGTGGGCGTCGCCAACCATACTTTGACCATCGGCCTCGGCGGCGACCGAAGCCTTACGCTTTCCGTGCCCGACGGCACGCCCATCTCCCTCAACGGCCGGCCCGCCGATCTCGAAGACCTCAGGCGCGGGTTCCACGTCGTGGCGAGCTATGTCGAAAGCAGCCTCACGGCCGTTCGCATAGCCGCGACTTCGCTCGCCGAAGTCACAGGCAACATACGGCGCGTCGACACCGCGGCCGGGATTGTTGTGATCTCGCCGCTAATCGGCGGCGACGCGGTAGAGCTTCACGTCACTGAAGCGACGCGCATAAGCGTCGGCGGCGAGCCCGCAAGGCTCGAAGAGCTTCAGCCGGGCATGGCCGCGCAGGCCGTGTTTAACATCGCATCGCACGAGGCGCAGTCCATAACGGCCCGCGCGCAGAGGCGATAGAAGCCCGTAGCGAGCTTCGAAGGGGCGGCAGAGGGTGCAGGCGCGGCGAGGGGAGACGCGGCGGCGCACCACTACTCGGCTGTTATCTGTCGCCCCTTCGAAGCTCGCTTTAAATCTCTATCCCCATCCGCAAACAGGTGGGAGAATGGTGGTCTGAAAGGCTATTCACAAAAAGTCTGTGAGAAGGCCTGATGTCGGTAGCCCCGGAGGGGCGAGATGTTTATAGGAAGAGATCGATGTACATTTCGAGCTCCGTCAGGAGCGGTATGTTTACATTCCGCCCCTACGGGGCTCAGGGATTTTCAGCACCGTGTCTTCTATAAATATTTCGTCCCTACGGGACTCTTACTCTCACATTTTTTGTGCAACGCCGGTCTGAAAAGGTGATATGAACCGGTGAGCAGAAAGCTGGCAGACTCCTTGATGAAGGCCCGAAGCGCCGACGCGTTCTTTCGCGAGCGGCGCGGCACGCTTTCGTGGAATATGTTTGCCTCGCTTAAGGCCGAGATGGATCGCCTCGTCCACACGGACCTAAACCGCGCCCGCCGCCTTGCCGACCGCATCGAGCGACTGGCCTTGCTCTCAAGCGACCCGATAGCCCGCGCGTTCGCCGACGCCTCGCGCGCCAGATTACTGCACCTGTTAGGCAATCACGGCGAGGCCAATATACTTTACGCGAAATCAATCGCGACGCTCATCGAGTCGCGGCTCGCCCGGCAGGCCGCCATCATTCAGAAGCAGCAGGTTAACGCGCTCACACACCTCGGCCGTTATCGCGAGGCGCTCCAGGCGGCGCGCTCTGCCCGCCGCGCGCTCGCGCCGTCCGAGCCGCTTCACCTGGCGCAGCTTGAGGCGAACGTCGGAAACGTCTATTACCTGCTGGACAGATACGAGAAGGCGCTGAGTCATTACGATCGCGCAAGAACCGGGCTTGCCGCGCACGGCGATGCGCGGTCGCGCGCGCTGCTCGACCTCAGCCGGGCAAATATCCTTGCCGAGCTAGACCGGCCCGAAGAGGCCATCGCGCTCTACGCGGAGGCGGCCCGCACGTCCGCGCGCGCCGGTCAGTCACTTATCGCGGCGCTCGCGAGTTACTACACAGCCTATATTCATTTTCTGCGCGGCCGGTACAACACCGCGCTTCAATCCTATAATGACGCGCGCGACCGGCTCTCGGCTCTCGGCAGCGTTCATTATGTTGCCTGGTGCGACCTTGAGATCGCCGAGGTGCTCTTCGCCTTAAACTCGTTCGACGATGCGATGGAGAGCGCCGAGCAGGCGCGCGCGCGTTTTGTCGAGCTTCGGATGCCTTATGAAACGGCGAGGTCGCTGATGACTATAGCGCTCGCGGCGATGGGCCTCGGGCAATTCGAGCGGGCGCGCGATTATTTGAGCGAGGCCCGCTCGGTCTTTGCAGCCGATAAGAATAAGACTTTCGCCGCGCTCGCCGACTCTTATCTGGCGGAGCTTGCGATCAGGCGCGGCGATGCGGTAGAAGGCGCGCGGAGAGCCGAGGCGGCCCTGCGCGCGTTTCGGAGCAGAAATCTCGCGACCCGGTCCGCCTACGCGCTGATGCTGACGGCGCGCGCGGCTTACCTGTCGGGCGAGCGCGCGAAGGCCCACCGCCGGGCGCGCTCCGCGCTCAGATCAATCGAGACGCACTACGCCCCATCAGTGAACTACATGGCGGAACACCTTTTGGGAAAAGTAGAGCGCGACCGGGGGCGGCACGGTCGGGCCATCGAGCACTTCCGCCGCGCGGTCGAGACCATCGAGCAGATGCGCGGCGCGGTCACGGCCGACGACCTGAGATCCGCCTTTTTGCGCGACAAGGTTGAAGTCTATGAAGACGCCGTGAGCGCGTGCCTCGACGAAGGGGGCGCGTCGTCCATTGAAGAAGCATTCCGTCTGGTCGAATCGGCCAAATCTCGCGCGCTCGCCGACCTGCTCGCGCGTTACCTGCGCGACTCTTCCGTCCCGCGCGTGCGCGGCAAGGGCGGCCAGAAGAGGCGCGCGCAACTTCTCGACCTGATCGAGGACCTGAACTGGTACAGCTCGCACGCAAGTCTGAGCGAAGAGAAGGCGAGTCAGCGCCACGCGGCCCCGGCAACCTCGACGCGCGAATCGGAGCGCGTCGAGCGGCGCATCGCAAAACTTTTCCGGCGAATAGAATCGGAAGGGGATCGCGCGGATGATTTGCATGGGAGGCCGCCCATCAGCGAGCCCGAGCTGTGCGCTTCGCTTGGCGTCGAAGAGACGGTGGTCGAATACTTCGTAACGGGAGACGAGGTGTCGGCCTTCGTGACTTCGCGCGAAGGGACGAAGCTGGCGCGGAATATCGCCTCCAAACGCGAGGTCGAAGGTATGCTTTCCGCGCTCCGCTTCCAGCTCGAAAAATTTAACTACGGGCGCGAGTATGCGGACGAGAATTTCGAGCAGTTGAACGGCGCGGTCAATCATCACCTCGCGCTCTTATACCAGGCGATCTTTGCCGGGCCGCGAGCGATGATCAAGACCGAAAAGCTCATCGTCATACCACACGGCGCTTTGCACTACGTCCCGTTCCACGCGCTGATAAATCGCTATGGCTACCTCGTCGATCAATTTGAGATCTCCTACGCGCCCAGCGCGACCGTGCTCGGCATGTGCCGCGAGCGATCGCGGACCTCGAACCTCAAATCTCGAATCTCAAATCTCTCGACTCGTATGGTCGCGCTTGGGGTAGGGGACCGGGCCGCGCCGAACATAAAAGAGGAGGTCCGCGCGCTCGGCAATCTCTTCCCGAACTCTTCGACGTTCACCGGCAGCGCGGCCACGCGCGCTAATCTTATGAAGCACGCCCCGCGCGCCCGGTTTCTCCATCTCGCGTCGCACGGGTATTTTCGCCGCGATAACCCTATGTTCTCTTTTCTCAAGCTCGCCGATTCGAGGATAGATTTTTACAGCCTTATGGATTTGAAGCTCACGGCTGAGATGGTGACGCTGTCGGCGTGTCACACCGGGGTCAACATGGTATTTCCCGGAGACGAGCTTCACGGGCTCGTGCGTGGGTTTCTGCACGCGGGCGCGCCCTCGCTTGTGGCGAGCCTGTGGGCCGCGAGCGACATCTCGACGGCTGAGTTCATGAAAGAGATGTATGCCGGGATACGCGCGGGCTCGTCGAAGCGCGAGAGCCTGCGCGCCGCTCAGACTCGCCATCAAAGAGGAGTATGGACATCCATACTACTGGGCGCCATTTATACTCATGGGCAGCCCCGACTGAGCCTCCGCGATAGATTATTTATGAGGTCACCTGTATGAAGAGACTACTCTCCTCAATCTTGTTGATGATCCTCTTTGTCGTCGCCTGCTTCACGCCGGGGCCCGTGGCTACAGCGCGGGCCGAGTCCGCGCGCGAGTTTCACAAGGGCGAAGTCGTCGTCGAGATAAAACCGGAGGCGACGATAGAGGCGGTCAACGCGCGCCGAGGCACGACGACTATCGAGCGAATATACGGCACGAACTTTTACCGGCTGCGCACGCCGAAGGGAAAGAAGGAGAAGAAGTGGCGTAAGCGGCTCGCGTCGGACCCGGACGTTTTGAGCGCGTCGCTCAACCCGATCATCACTTATCCTAGCCTGTTTGCTCGCGCGACCGTGAGCTTTCCGGACGGCTACGCGAAACCGGGATTTTCGGCGGGCGACTTTCGCTCGCAGCAAGAGCTGTTTGATATGCTCGGCCTTGAAGCGATTGGCGACCGCTCGCGTGGCGCGGGCGTCGTCGTGGCCATCATCGACACGGGAGTAGACACCGGCCACCCGATGATCGCCTCGCGGCTGTGGAGTGACTCCCGCGCCGAAGCGGACCTGGAAGCAGACGGCGCAGATAACGACCACGACGGCTTGATTGACGACGGGCGCGGGTGGGACTTTGTTGATAACGACAACGACCCGTCGGAAGTGCCGGGCGACCCGCGGACGACTGTGGCCGGGCACGGCACCTTTATCGCGGGATTAATCAGCCTGCTCGCGCCGGAGTGCCGCATTCTTCCGGTGCGAGCTTTTCCGCCCGACGGAGTGACCGACGCATTCACGGTCGCCGCGGCGGTCAAGTATGCGGCAGATCACGGCGCGAATGTTATCAACCTGAGCCTCGGCTCTCCCGTCTCGCTCGACCTGCTCCACGGCGCGATTCGGGATGCGCGCGAGCGAGGCATAACGGTCGTCGCCGCGGTGGGCAACGACAACAGCGAAGGCACCGCTCAATTCCCATCAAGCCTGAGCGAGGTCATGGCGGTCGCGGCAATCGACCTTTCGGACCACAAGGCGGCCTTCTCGAATTTCGGTCAGCACGTCGATGTGTGCGCGCCGGGCGTGCGTCTGATCAGCGCTTATCCCGGCGGCGAAAGCTTCGCCGAGTGGAGCGGAACTAGTTTTGCCGCGCCGCTTGCCGCTGCCTCGGCCGCGCTCGTCGTGTCGGCCGACCCGCGTGCTGCCGACGTGAAAGAGATAATCGAAGCGACCGCCATCAACATTGACGATCTTAATCCGGGTCTCGCCGGTAAACTCGGCCGCGGTCGCATAGACCCGCTCGGCGCGCTACGGCTACTCAATACTGGCGAGCGGATCGCATCCGATTTCCACGCCGTGGTGGATATGCTGCGCGCGCCCGCGGTCGCCGACGCGACGGGCCGCGCGAGCGTGAACGTCGCGGGCGATATGCAGGATTTTACTCTCGATGCCCAGAGATTGCGTCCGCACGCGAGCTACCGGCTCATAGTCGACGGCTTTGAGGTGGTGAGCGCCGCGCGGGCGACGAGCCTGGGGAGCTTGAGGCTGTCCTTTTCAAATAATCCGGGAAGGCTCTCGCTGCCCGCTCCGCTCAACCCGGTGACCGGTATAAGACAAGTTGAGCTGCGTGATGAGCTGGGGCGATTGGTTTTGCATGGCAGCTTTTCGGAGGGGGACCAGCCTCCCGCCAGGGTGCTTGAAAGGGAAGCGCGGCTGGGCTCGACCGGAGCGCTGACCGGGGCGGGCGGACGCGCGATTGCAAAGGCCGAACCGGCGCGCGAATCGATCATGATACTGGCAGAAGGATTGCCCGCGGGCGCAAGCTTCCGCGTATCGGTTGACGGGTTGATGATAGGAATCTTTGCGGCGAGGTCGGGCTTTGTCCGCGCGCACCTTACAAGCGACGGCTCAAGCGGACTTCTCTTGCCTGGCGCGTTGCGGCCCGTAGTTAATGTAAGGCTCGTAGAGGTGCAGGACGCGCGGGGGCAGGTCGTGTTGAGGGGGGAGTTCTCGCCCGCCCGCTGATCAATCCGACGAGCGGCCGGTGCTTCCGAAACCGCCCTCGCCGCGCGTCGTTTCTTCGAGGTCCTCGACTTTGACGAGCATTGCCTCCTCGACTCTGTATAAAACAAGTTGAGCGATGCGGTCGCCGCGACGGACGGCGAACGGCTCGACGCGATCCGTATTGAGCATTATCACGCTGATCTCGCCGCGATAGCCCGAATCGATCAAGCCGGGCGAGTTGACGCATTGAATGCCGTGACGCGCGGCTATGCCGCTTCGTATAAGCACGAGCCCCGCATATCCGCGCGGTATCGCCACGGCCACGCCGGTCGGGACGGTCGCGCGCTCGCCCGGGTCGAGCACAAGGTCTATGCGGCTCGGCAAATCGAGCCCGGCGTCCCCTTCGTGCTGATAGCGCGGTGTCGCGAGGCCCGCGTCAAGCATCTTGATCTTCAGCTCTATCATCTTTTTCTCACGAGCAGCTTGAATGTGAAACCGTACTGGTTCCTATCGTCGGCCTCTACCCGCAAAGATTCTTTCTCTTCCCATTCGCCAAGGTCCAGCTCGGGGAAGAACGTATCCGCCTCGACCTGTGCGTCAACCTCAGTCAAATATATGCGGTCCGTGGCCGCGAGCGCCCGCGCGTAAATTTGAGCGCCGCCGATAATAAACGCTTCGCTGTCGCCGCGGCCCTCAGCGAGCTCGATAGCTGATTCGACTGAATGGGCAATAAGACAACCTTCGGGGCTGTACTCCTGATCGCGCGTGACGACGATCATATCTCTTCCGGGGAGCGGCCGGCCGATTGATTCAAACGTTTTTCTGCCGGCTATGAGGTGGTGGCCCATGGTAAGTTCTCGGAACCTTTTCATGTCGGACGAGAGCCGCCAGGGCAGGCGGTTATCTTTGCCTATCCCGCGACGCCGGTCCATCGCGACGATTATGGATACGATCAAACCGCGACCTCGGCTTTGATGTGCGGGTGGGATTGGTACCCCACAAGCTCGAAATCTTCGTACCGAAAATCGAAGATCGACCTGACCTCCGGGTTTATCCTCATCCGAGGAGGCGGGAGCGGGTCGCGCGTCAGTTGCAGACGCGCCTGCTCGATGTGATTTAAATAAAGGTGCGCGTCTCCGAGCGTATGCACAAGCTCGCCCGGTTTGAGGCCGCACACCTGAGCGATCATCATCACCAGCAGCGCGTATGAAGCGATGTTGAAGGGAACGCCAAGGAATATGTCTGCCGAGCGCTGGTACATCTGGCAGGAGAGGCGCCCCTCGGCCACGTAAAACTGAAACAGCACGTGGCACGGTTGAAGCGCCATGCGGTCGAGTTCGCCCGCGTTCCACGCGTTGACGATCAGGCGGCGCGAATCGGGGTTGGTTTTGATCTGGTCTATGACCTGACTTATCTGGTCAACTTCGCGGCCGTCGCCCGCGCGCCACCTGCGCCACTGCGCGCCATAGACCGGGCCAAGGTCGCCGTTTTCATCCGCCCATTCGTTCCATATGCTCACCCCGCGTTCTTGCAGGTACTTGATGTTGGTGTCGCCCCTCAAGAACCAGAGCAGTTCGTGAATGATAGATTTCAGATGCAGCTTCTTTGTCGTCAGCGCGGGAAATCCTTCGCCGAGATCGAAGCGCATCTGGTAGCCAAAGACCGATAGCGTGCCTGTCCCCGTTCGGTCGTTTTTCTTAACGCCGTTTTCAAGAACGTGCCTCATCAAATCGAGGTATTGCCTCATCTCTCCTGTCCTTTTACTTTATTGGCGCGTGCGTATTTTATGGCAGGCGGCGGCAAAAACAAAGAGCCGCAAAGCAACCTGCTTTGCGGCTCTTTGGATATTTATTCGACCGGCTTTTAGAATCTGATCGCCTGATAGCGGGCGCTTCGCTCGCCGGTCGTCTGGTTGAAGATAGTGATTGAGACTTCCTCGCCCTTCGGGAACGCCTTCTTTATAGGCTTCTTGCCGGGGCTGACAATAAGTCGCGTCATCGTGCCGTTGGACAGCTCGTAAGTGACGTCGTACTCGGTCCCGGCGAGCGGCTTGCCGTTGACTTCGACTATCGAAGATCCGTTAAGAAACCCGTAGCCTTCGATGGTCACTTTCTTCTTGCTGATCTGGGCGCGGACCACCGTCGGGGCGGCGCGGCGGGACCATCTGGTTGGTGACCGCGTTGTAGGCGTTGGCGCGGCCCGAGCTTAATACCATGTTGAGCGCCGCCGGGGTCGGCTCGGCCGTTGAAATGATCCGCTGTTTTACAGCCGCGGGCGAAAGCGACCCGTCGAGCGAATAGACGAGCACTGCTATGCCGGAGACGAAGGGCGCGGCCATCGAGGTTCCCTGCCGCTGGCCATAATCGCCCGGAACCGTACTCAATATCTCCACGCCGGGGGCCGCCACGCTGACCCTCGTGTGGCCGTAATTGGAGAAGTCCGCGAGGCTATCGGCCGCGTTCAGCGCGGCGACCGAGATGACGTTCGACAACTCGCTGCTCCACGACCCTGGAAAGCTTGGCGTCTCGTCGACGAACTCGCCTTCGTTGCCGGCCGAGGCCACAAACAGGATGCCGGCTTCGCCCGCCCTGACTATGGCTTCGCGCAGGGTGATCGAGTTGCCGGGCCCGCCCCAACTCGCGTTTATAACGTGAAGGTTTACCCCGCGGTTCTTCAGGGCTATCGCGTAATCAATGGCCTTTATCGCATTGGCGGTCGAGCCGCTGCCGTTGCTCCCTGTAAGAAACTTCAGCGATACCATCTTTACGTTCCACGCCACTCCGACCACGCCCCTGTTGTTGTTGCCCGCCGCGCCTATGATGCCGGCGACGTGCGTGGCGTGGGTATCGAAGGTCGGGTTTACGAATACGTCGTTATTGTTGTCGGCGAAGTTCCAGCCGTTGATGTCGTCAACATACCCGTTGCCGTCGTCATCGTTATTGTTGCCCGCGATCTCTCCGGGGTTGACCCAGATGTTCGGCGCGAGGTCCGGGTGCGAAACATCGATTCCCGTGTCTATGATACCAACGACTATGTCGTCCGAGCCGGTGGTTATGTCCCATGCGCGTGTCGCGTCAACGTCGGGCCTTGAATAATCGCTGCTACAGCCGTTGCAGCCTGTGTTACGAAGCCCCCACATCTGACTGAAGTGCTCGTCATTCGGCGTGGTGTCGCTTGTATAGAAAGAGTAGTTCGGCTCGGCGTACTCGACGCGCGGATCAAGCTGGGCGCGCCGCACGGCCTCTTCAACCGTCATCTTGCCGCCGAGGCGCACGAGTTGCGCGCCGCGCGGATGCTCGGTAAGCGACTCGACCCCCTGGCCCCCGGCGCGCAGTATCTGTTCGGGTATCTGCGCCAGGTCAGGGATGTCGGCCACATCCTCTCTCAGCTTTATGATTACTTCGCCGTCAACGTACGGCCGTCGGTTTTTTTGAGATTCTTGAGAATAGGCGCCCCGTTGCGGAATAAAGACAACGGCGCTCAGGATTATAGATAAACAGGCGGCCAGAAACTTTTTCATCCGATTACCTCGATTGTGCGACTGTGGCAAAAGTTTCGAGCCCAAGTCGCGGCGACACTCTAGAATATAGATTAGCCTTACAGTTAATGAGAGACGCTTTAGATTATAGTTCCAGGCCGCCCGCGTAATCAATGATCGCAATAAATTTACACCAAATAAAAAAAGGGCGCCGGGGCAGCATCCAGGCTGCCCCGGCGGCTGACATCAGCGGCTCTTTAGGGTTACGCCCAGGTGGCCGTTACTGCCCTCGGCGGGCGAGTTTATGTTGAGCCGGTCGCGAAACAGGTTTAGCAGCAGCAGGGTCCCAATATTGCCGCCCCCTTCGCCCGACCCGCCCGACGCCAGGACATCCGGCGTGATGCGCACGCCCTTTTCGCCGATGATCTTGAGCGTCTCGATGAGCGCCACGCCCTGCGGGCCTATGGCGTTGACCTGCTCGGCGTAGGCCACGCCCTGCGCCTCGCCCATCAGGCGGGCCTTTTCGGCTTCGGCCTTGCCGGTCGCCAGTATGTAGTGGGCCTCGCCCTCCGCCTCGGCCTTACGCTGCTCGGCGCGCTTGCCGGCGATCTCTACGCCGACGGTTGCCGCCATCAGGTCTCGCTGGTTATCGGCGTGGGCGCGGGTCTTCTCCAGTTGTATTCGCTTATCTTCGGCCTCGCGCTGCGCGTTAAACATGTTCTGCCGCTGCTCGGCCAGTATCTTTTCAGTCTGGGTCTTCATCAGCTCTTCGGGCAGATGAATGTGGCATATCAGCACGTTCACGACATCGACGTGATACTTGAGCAGGTGCGCGCGCACCCGCGCCTCGGCCCGCTCCTGCTCTTCGTGGCGGTTTTGCAGATAGGCCATGGCCGAAGACTCGCTCGCCTGGTTGCGAAAGATGGAATCGATCAGCGGGTGCATGACGTTTTGTATGAGCCTGTCGACGGAGCCGATCTTCGCCACCATGAAGGGGGCGTCCTCGGGTTTGACGCGAAAGACGACTCGCACCTCAAGCTGCATCGTGAACCCGTCCTTCGATATGACCTCGAACGGATTAAAGGTGTTTGCAACCTCCCCGGTCGTCCATTCGACCGTCTGGTTCGTTGTCGGAATGACTATCGGCGTCATTGCCAGCGTGTTGACATAGTATCGACCCGGGCCGACGACCGTCTCCTGGATGCCGCGATAGCCCTCGGGCACGACGTAGGCTTCGTGCGCGCCCTCGTCGAGCCGGCGGTCGGCAGGGTCGCCAAGCGTCAGGTCCTGCTCGATCTGGGCCGGGCTGATGTTGTCGCCGTCAAGCAGGTCGAGCCGGGCGACGGCCTGCGCGACGTACTCCTGCTCTTCCATCTCAAGCCGGGTGCGCACCTTCTCGGCCATCGCGCGCCGCACTTCCTCGGACGGGTCCCTTCCCACGTTCGAGACGACGACCGCGACTTCGCCAGGCCTTACCTCTTTAGCCGTCTCCGGGATCACCTTAAACAGCAGCGGGTTTATATAGTATGTGCCGGGCAGCAGTATGTCCTTCTGCGGGCCGCGCTGGCCTCCTCGGACTATGAACTCGTCTCCGTCCTGAAAATTATCGTGGCCCTCGACCGGCGCGGCGACATAATCGCGGGGGTTGAGCGGCGAGCCGTCGAGCGCCTCGACCAGCCCGACCGCGTTTTCGGTGATCACCGTCGCGTCAAACATCTTCACGGTCAGCAGCCCCGGCTTGCGCTCCGCGCCGCTCTCTATCGGGACCGACTCGGTGAGGATGCGGTAAGTGCCGGGCGTCAATATATCCACCTGCGGGCCTTTCTGCCCGCCTGCCGCGATGAACTGCTCGGCGTCCTGGAAATCCCGGTGCCCGCTTATGGCCTTGCCGAGCAGCCGGCCGGGGTCGAGCGGCCCGCCGTCGGCCGCGTTGACCATGCCGACCTTGCCCTGCGGCACCACGGTGACCTTGGCTATCGAGACGCGAAACAGGTAAGGGTGTATCGGCCACAGCCCCGGCGGGAGCGACCTCAACTGTATGCCTTTGACGCCGCCCTGCTTGATAAAGGCTATGGGGTCTTGAAAATTGTTATGCGCGTTCTGCGCGCGGTCGGGCGCGAATATTCTGCCCGGCGGCATCGGGTCGCCGTCGATGGCTTCGATTATGCCAATCTCGTCCGACCCTATTTCGATCAACGCTACCTTGCGTACGACGCGCTCGAAAGGCCACTTGATGAGGTGAAGACCCGGCTTGAGCACATCGGCCTGAATCCCCACCTCTCCTTCAGTGGCGACTACGCGCCCCGGCGGCATCCTCGCGCCCAGGTACCGGCGCTCTTTGATGGCGATCTCTTTCGCGCCGACGTTGACCAGCACCGCGCTAAACAGGAAGACCAGAAAGACAATCGCTGTCGTCGCGATTATCACATACGGAATTATCTCGTTTGTCATGTTAGACCTCACTTGCCGGCAGTTGTCAGCCGGCTTCAATACGCTTGCGCGCGCCGCCAAGTCCGCGGCGCGCGTCCGCAATAGCCCGCTTGAGCTGAAAGCCTGCGCCCGAGCTTCGGGCCTGATCATCGAGGACCCAGTACTGGCTCTCGATAAGATCCGACAGGTCTTTGCCCGACAGGTTCGCGACGCGGCTCGTTTCCCAGGCGCGCGCGGCAACCTCGACCGCCTTCAGATAAGTTGTCGCGTCGTCTGCGAGGGCCGCTACGTGGATCATCTCCACAAGCGTGCCCCGGTCGGGCGATCTGTCCCAGGATTCAATGACTCGCTCGGCCAATCTTTTGTTCGCGCGCGGGCCGTTGCTTTTTGAGATGAAGGAGACGAGCGCCTTAAAATCCTCCTGACGCCCGTCGCTCCTGCCGATAAGGGCATCGAGAACTTCGCTATAAAGCCGCGCGTCGCCACTCTTATGCGCCTCGTCAAGCGCGCTCAGGTCGCCTTCGCCCGCGCGGCTCAACAGGTGTGCGCGATAGACCGAAGCCCGATCTTTTTCATTCGACGCGCGCGGTTGCTCGTCGAATAGCCCGACGCTCGCCGGCGGCTGAAACGTCCCGTGAGAATTCGGGCGCAAGGTTTTTGGCCTGGAGCGATAAAGAATGATCGTGGAGGCCAGAACCGCGATAAACAGGATAAAGAAGATGACGGCCATTGCGACCTCACTCGACGGAAGGGGCGGAATAAAGCTGACAGGCAGGGGGTGGGCGAAAGAATGACGACTCTTCATTGACTTTGTGAAACGCCGGTCTATAGAATGCAGCCGCCCATATCAGGTCTATAAAGCTCTGACAGAATTCATCCCGGATTGGAGGGAAGCCCATGAGGAGACTCAAAAAACTATCCGCTATTGCTCTAGCCGCGGTAATGATGCTTTCGACCGTTTCGCTTGCCCAGACGCAAATCACTACCGGCGTCATACAGGGCACGATTTCGGACGAAACAGGGGCCGTCGTGGTCGACGCGGACATCGAAGTGAAGAACATCGATACGAACTTTACCAGGAGCCTGAAGAGCGATTCGGACGGGCGCTTTGTCTTTCTGCAATTGTCTTCGGGCCGATACCAGCTGACGGTCTCCAAACAGGGGTTCGCGACGCTGGTGCAGGAGAACCTTCAACTGACGGTCGGCCAGGCCATCTCTTTGAACCTTTCGATGAAGGTTTCGCAGGTGGCCGAGCGCATAACGATCTCCGCCGCGCCGACCATCGACACCGCCAAGACCGAATCAAGCTCTACGATAAACGAGCTGTCTGTGAGCGAGACGCCGATACTTGGGAGGAAGTTCGAAGACCTGCTTTCGCTCACTCCGGGGGTGAGCATCGTGCAAGGCCCTGACGGCGACGAGATAAACTTCGCGGGCCAGCGCGGCATCTTCAATAACATCAGCCTCGACGGCGGCGATTACAATAACGGATTCTTTGGCGAGCAGTCCGGCGGGCAGCGCTCTTCAATAGACATCACGCTCGATGCGGTAAAAGAGTTTCAGGTAGTCGCAACGGGCGCGAGCGCGGAGTTCGGGCGCACCGCGGGCGGCGTCGTTAACGTCATCACAAAATCGGGCACAAACGAAATCCACGGCAGCCTCTTCCACTTTCAGAGGCTCGAGGCGCTGACCGCCAACACCAGCGACGGCAAGCCGCTCGAGGATTTTCATCGCGAGCAGTTCGGCGGCACCATCGGCGGCCCCATCAAGAGGGACAAGATGTTCTACTTCTTCGCCCTCGAACATATAAGAGAAAACCTGACGCGGCCAAACCTGAGCGAGCCGATAGGGACGCCTTGCTCGCAGTCGAGCCCGAACATACGCAACCACGAATCGCTCATCGACGGCAGCGCCGACTGCCAGCGGCTGGCGCTGCTCGAGTTTCTTCAGGACGACTTTGAACCAGGAAGAGGGTCTGCCGATAGAGCACCCCATACGCAACACGGCGTTTCTTGCGAAGTATGACTGGAACGTTTCGGCGGCAAACAAGCTCAGCCTGTCATACAATTTCGTTCACTCGCGTAACGAGAACCAGACCTTTGACGTGGCCACCTACGGCAATTCCGCCAACGGCACCGAAGGGCCTGCGAAGATACAGGCGCTCAACGTAAATTTCTTTAGCACGATTTCACCGAGCATACTAAACGAAGCGCACTTCACCTACGCTCGCGAAAACCGCCCGCGCGCCTCGGTCGAGTCGAACGTCGGGCCCGACACGGCCATGGGTTTTGTGACGACATTCCGTTTCGGCGACCCGTTCTTCCTTCAGCCGGGGGTCAACGAGCTGTTCTGGCGCACGCAGATTCGCGATAGCGTCTCGATACTTTCGGGCCGGCATACGATCAAGCTCGGCGGTGAGTGGATGCACAGCCGCAACGTGCAGATCTTCCGCGGATTCTTCAAGAGCCGTTATATATTCGACAGCGTGACAGGCTTTCTGCGTTACGCGTCGCCCGCTTCTTTCGGCGCGGGCTTCGGGCCTAACGCGGGCCGCTGCCCGAACGGCTCCTGGACAAACCTGAACTCGCCCAGTTGCGCGGGCGCGACGACTCCGCTTCTTCTCTTTTTGCAGAGCGCCGGCCGCACAGGTCCGGCGACCGACGCCGCGGGCTTTTCCGACATCGACAATGAAGACTACGGAGCCTTTATTCAGGATAAGTGGCAGGTGCGCCCGAATTTCACGTTCAACGCGGGTCTGAGGTGGGAGGCGCAGATATTCCCCGACCCCGTCGTGCCGCCCTCCGAGACCGCTTATGGAAAATTCCTCGGCGACCCGCGCTTCCCGTCCGACGGCACGCTGCCAAGTCAGAAGAAGATGTTTCAGCCCCGCCTCGGCTTCGCCTGGGACATCGGCAACAACGGCAAGTCGGTGCTTCGCGGGAGCTGGGGAATATATAACGCGCGGCAGAACATGCTCACCCAGGTCGGGTCGATAACGACCAACGGCGTGCAGCAGCAGACCATCGCCGGCGGGCTGTTCGCCAACCCCACGGTGCGACCCACGTGGCCGAACCTCGCCCCGATCCCCGTTCTGCCCGAGGGTCAATTCCCCCTCTTTAGCGGCGTGCGCGTGTTCAGCCGCGATTACGCGAATCCGCGCATCTATACGACCAACGTCGCATTACGAGCAGGAGCTTGCTCCGAACTGGGCGATCTATCTCGATTTCACTCATTCGAAAGGCGTGCATCTGACGAGATTCGTCAACGCGAATTTCTTCGGCGCGTTCTCGCCCGACCTGGGCGAAGTCATGACCGCTCAAAGCTCGGCCAAATCGCTTTATCGCGGATTCACCATCGGCGTTCGCAAGCGCTTTTCAAGCGGGTTCCAGATGGAAGGCAATTACGTATGGTCGAAAGACCTGGATGATGATTCGAACGAGCGCGACCCGTTTACCGACCGCGTGTTCGATCACACGGACTTCTCGAAAGACTATTCGCTTTCCGACCGCGACATCCGCCACAAGTTCAACTTCTTCACCTACTCGGAGCTTCCCTGGGCATTTCAGTTGGGCACTCGCATTCAGGCCCGCTCGGCGCAACCTATTACGCCGAACCCGCGCGTGGTTAATGGAGTTGACCTCGGGCGCAACAGCCTCCGCAAAGATAACAAGTTCTTCTCGTTCGACTGGCGACTGTCGCGCAGGTTCCGCCTCGGCGAGCGAATGGCGATCTCGCCGGTCTTCGAGATGTTCAACACGTTTAACAACGATAACAACGTCAACCCGCTAATATCTCCGGGGCTGTTGAATTTCGACGGCTTCCTCAGGTTCGGCGTCGGAGACCCACGGCAGGTTCAGTTGGCGGTGAAGCTCACGTTCTAAATAATAGAGGGGCGTCTCGAACGGCGCCCCTCTCAACCCAGCCCGAACAGCTTCAATATATCGTCCCACCTGTTGCGCACGCCCATAAAAGTGAAGATCGCAAACATCACGATCATCACAAGGATGACGCACTTTCGCCATACAGGCATTCGAAGATTCTTCGGCAGAAAGCGGTGCTGTACGACCAGCGTGTGCGTTGCGAGGACGACAAAATTAAAACTCGCGATGAATGCGCCGATCACTATCAGCGTGAACGGCTGCACCTGGTTGATCGCCCACATCCCGAACAGCGCGTATATGATGAGCAGCGAATAATAGACCCTGCGCACGTCCTCGCCCACGAGGCGGCGAATCCGGGGGCTCGCGCTCCATACGATATCGGTGGCCGTGCGCGCGAATGAATCGACTATGCCGAGCTGCGTCGAAAATAGTATCCAGAAGCCGTTGAGGAGCGTCAGAAACCAGGCGGTCGAGCCGAACACCTGCCTTATGCCTTCGGCTTGATAGGCGGCCGCCGCCCAGCCGCCCGATATGTCCGCGCCGGCCGGGACAAACTGCACCGTCATGAGCGCCGGCAGCGCCATACCCAGAAAGCAGCCGACCCCGAATACGAGCCACTGCTCGAAGCGGACGTATCTCATCCACTGCTCGAACCTGTTGAGGTTCTCCGGCGTCGCCGGGAAGACGTTGCCGACGCGCGACAGATTCACCTTATGCCCCCCGATCATCGCCGGGATGTAGCCGGAGCGCGAAGCCATGCCCCATCCCTTGTCCCGAATCCAGTTCGTAATCGTCGCGTTGCCCAATCCCCCCAGCCCCGCATACGCGGCGAACGAGGCGAGCAGCATCCAGTCGCCGCCTTCGGGTATGGGCGAGCCGCCCAGCCCGAGAAAGCCTCCCCACACTTTTCCCCACGTAGAAAACGAAGTGAAGAATATGCCGACAATGGCAAGGAAGATAATTATCCACGCGACCATGAACGCCTCGGCCCGCTCAAGCGCGGTCTCTACTTTTTTGCCGAAGGCGACGATGAGGAGCGCGGCGACGAATATGGCATAACCCCACATCATGACCGCCGGCCGGTCCTCGACCGTCGTGATCGAGCCTTTGAAGGCCGACGCTATGGCGGTCGCGCCCGTAATCGCCCAGCCCGGCCAGCCCGTTTGCAAAAACAGCAGAACGCAATAAGTGATGCCCCAGAAGGCGGGACCGGGGCGCGTCCGCATGACTCCCGTCAGTATCGGCTCGCCCGTGGCGATCGTGTAGCGAATCATCTCCTGGTTGAGGATTGTCTGCGTCAGTATCGACACGCTCGCGATCCACAGCAACGCCGCGCCGTACTTGGCAGTGACCGCCGGGCCGAGCAGCCACTCGCCGCTGCCGATGCTCATCCCCAGCGCAATGGTGCCGGCGCCTATGAGCTTGAAAGCGTTTTTTATGCCGAACGGCGGTGGCGAGGGAATATCGGCCTGCCCCCATGCGGGCAATCGCCCCGGATCGGGCGCGGCGTCCGGCACTTTCGCTGTGGTAGTCATTTGGATTTTGGATTTCGGATTTTAGATTTTGGATTGCCGGACACCTGGAAAGTCAGCGGGCTGAATTCAGCCCTGTTCCCGGAATCCAAAATCCAAAATCTAAAATCCAAAATGGATCAGAGCCCTTCTATGAAAACGGCGTGGCCGTTGGTTGCTTCCAGGCGCAAGGCTTTCAGCTTGCGGTACTCTTCCGAGTTGTACCAGCGATGCGCTTGCTCAAGGCTCGGGAACTCGATGATGACCGGATAGACCGGCTGCCACGTGCCTTCGACTACGTCGAGCTTGCCCCCTATGACGATGTAGCGCCCGCCGTAAGCCTCGACCGTTTGAAGGACGCGGCTGCGGTAGACTTCCATCTTCACCGGGTCTCTAATAGCAACCACGTCGAAAAAACAGTATGCGGCCATACGCATCCACCCTTGTCTTATTTTAGCTCACGCCAAGCATTCGACCGATGGCCTCGAAAGCGGCTTCCAGAGCCTGATCCAGCTTTTCGGGCTCGTTGCCGCCGCCCGTAGCCATATCGGCGCGGCCGCCGCCCTTGCCTCCCATGACGGCCGATACCTCGCGCACGATCTGGCCCGCGTTCAATCGCTTCGTCAGATCATCCGTCACGCGGGCGACAAGCGAAGCCTTGCCGTTGGTGGCCTGCCCCAGGACGACGACCCCCGACTTGAGTTTTTGGGAGAGATTGTCGGCAAGTTGGCGCATCGCGTTCGCGTCGAGGTCCGACACGCGGCGCGAGAGCACCTTTACTCCGCCGACCTCGCGCGCGCTCGTCGCCGCCTCGCCCGCTTCGGTCTGGGCCATCTTCAGTTTTAGCTGGTCAAGCTCGCGCTCGTAGCGGCGCACCTGGTCTATAAGCTTTTCGACCTGCGCGGGAATATCCTCCATGCGCGTCTTGAGCCGGTCGCCGAGCTGGCGGATTATCTGCTCGTCGTTTTGAAGTCGCGCGATGGCGGCGTCGGCCGTTATCGCTTCGAGCCGCCTCACGCCCGCCGCGATGGATGAATCGCTGATGATCTTTAACGGCCCGATGTCGCCGGTCGCGTGTACGTGAGTGCCGCCGCACAGCTCCGTGGAAAAGCCCGGCACGCTCACCACCCGCACGTCCGAGGCGTACTTTTCCCCGAACAGCGCCATCGCGCCAGACGAGAGCGCTTCTTCAAGCGGTTTGATCTCGGTCTCGAGCTGCGCGGTTCTGTAGTACCTGCGTATTGACGAGCCGCTCGATCTCCGCGATCTCTTCATCCGTGAGCGGCGCATAGTGTGTGAAGTCAAATCTCAAGCGGTCGGGCGCGACAAGCGAGCCCGCCTGCTTGACGTGCGGCCCGAGCACTTCGCGAAGCGCCGCGTGCAAAAGGTGCGTGCCCGTGTGGTTGGCCTTGATGCGGCGGCGGCGCTCGGCGTCAACGCGGGCCGTGAGCGCATCACCCACGCGCAATCGTGCCGCGCTCGACTTTCGTCTTATGCAGGTAAAAGCCGTTGACTACCGAATAAGTATCTTCGACCGCGGCGATGCCGTTATCGCCTTCGAGCACGCCGGTGTCGCCGATCTGGCCGCCCGCCTCCGAATAAAACGGCGTGCGGTCCAGGATGATCTCGCCCGTCTCGCCCGCGCTGAGGCTTTCGCGCTCGTCGTCGCCCACGATGATGGCGAGCACGCGCGCGCCCGAAGTCTCCGTTTCGACGTAGCCGCGTGAATTCGGTCTTGCGGCAGTTTCTCGGAAACCTTCGTGTAGATTTCGCGGCCACGGCGCGACGCGGCTTCGGCGGCCATCGACGCGCCGCTCTGCTGCTGAAGCTCGCGGAGCGCCGCGTCGAATTGCTCGTTGAACTCCTCCTCCATGAGGTCGAACCCGTTCTGCCGGAGCATGACGAGTATCATGTCGCGCGGCACGCCGTACGTGTCGTATGTTCTGGCAAGCTCGAGCATCGGCGGCGGCGCGGGACTGTAACGCTCGAAGACTTCGGCAAGCCGCGGCTCGCCCACGGTGAGTATGCGGCCGAAGCGCTATCTCCTCGCCTCGCACAGTCTCTTCTATGGCCGGGCGCGAGTGAATAAGCTCCGGGTAAGGCTCGGCCATGAAATCGACGACGAAGTCGGTGATCCGGTGAAAGAACGGCGGCTTCAACCCGAGACCTTTTACGCCGTGATAGATCGCGCGGCGCATGATTTTGCGCAGCACGTAGTTGCGCCCCACGTTGCCGGGCGCGATGCCGTCCGCGATCGAAAAGGCCGTCGTCCGCGCGTGGTCGGCAAGCACGCGCATGGCGAATCCTTCCGGCGAGTCGTAGACGTATTCGTGGCCGCTCAGCTCTGCGATGAAATCGATGATCGGCTTTAGCAGGTCGGTGTCGTAATTCGATGCGACGCCCTGTATGACCGCCGTCACGCGCTCGAGCCCCGCGCCGGTGTCAACGGATGGGGCGGGGAGCGGGTCGAGCCTGTATTCGTTTTCGCCCGTCTTTATCCGGTTGAACTGCATGAAGACGAGGTTCCATATTTCGAGCGTCGTGTCGCCCGGCCCGTTGACGTACTCGCGGCGGTTAAACTCCGGGTCTTCGGGGTTCGGCCCCTGATAGTAATGAATCTCGGAGCAAGGGCCGCACGGGCCGGTCTCGCCCATCTGCCAGAAGTTGTCCTTGCGGCCGAATCGCATTATGCGGTCGGGCGGCGCGCCCACCTGCTCCCAGTAACGCGCCGCGTCTTCGTCGGCCGAGACCTCCGAGTCGCCTTCATAGACCGTGAACCACAACCTCTTCGGGTCGAGCTTGAATTCGTTTACGAGCAAGTCCCAGGCAAAGTATATGGCCTCTTTCTTGAAGTAATCGCCGAACGAGAAATTGCCGAGCATCTCGAAGAACGTATGATGGCGGCTCGTGCGGCCGACTTCGTCCAGGTCGTTGTGCTTGCCGCCCGCGCGCACGCATTTTTGCGACGAAGCGGCGCGGGTGTAATCGCGCTCCTCAAGGCCGAGGAATACGTCCTTGAACTGATTCATCCCGGCGTTAGTGAAAAGCAGCGTCGGGTCGTTAGCGGGCAGAAGCGGCGAGCTGCGCACGACGCGATGGCCGCGCGCGGCAAAGTAATCGAGGAATCTCTTTCTAATTTCGTTTCCGGTCATAACAGTCATCTTTATTAGTCAAGTTCGAGAATGGGATTATAGCAAACCGGCATTTGATGGGACAGCAGACCCCGCGCGCGCTAACACCGTAAGCCCATCGGCTATGTCAGGCGGCGCTTGAAATATCGTCTGACCAGACCGACTATGACAAGGAAAGGTGAGCCTATGATCTCTTATAAAGACTTCGCTCCGAAACAGGTAAACCGCTCGGGCTTCTTAAGACAGGCGGAATATGAAACATTCGATGAGGCGGTCGAGGCGGCCGGAGCATGGATAGAGCAGGGCGCTGTTACGGTGATAAACGTCGAGACGGTCGTGTTGCCGAACATATGGGGGCAATTTGAGGAAGGTACCGAAGATGTTGCGCTAGCCACGGCCGAGGGATACGCCGTCTGGCACCAGTTCGTCAGGGTCTGGTACAAGTCGCGATAGATTTTGATCAGACTAATTCACCGCGCGACAGTTCAGCGTCCTGTTCGTCCTTGATGCGCAATATATCCATCAACAGGCCAGTGTTCGACAGCGTCTTTATCGTGGGGTTGTAAGACTCTTCTGATCTCCTGAATTCAAAAGTGCCCTCGTTGGCGTCGAGGAACTTCGACAGCGCGTCGGTGCCCGCCAAATCTCGGGCCACCGCCCCGGCGATAAGGCCGGAGTTGAACTGTATGTCGCCCGTCAGATCGGGCAGCGTCAGCGTGAGCGCGCCGGTCATCCGCGAGTTTTCGATCATCTGAATCGCGTCGAAAAGACTGACGGCCGCCAGGTTGCCCATAAAGAGACTCTGAGACTCCGCGCCCTCAGCCCGGGTCTTGCGGACGGCGGCCTGTTCGGGCGGCGGCTCTGGCAGCACCAGCGGTTTGCCTTCGATAAGACTTTCGAGCGCGGCCTGCTGGTCAGCTTTGAGCCAGAGAAAATGCACGCCCATGCCGATCTGCGGCATGCTGTAGCGGACCTCGGCGTCGGTCTCGATCATCACGCCCTTGATCTTGAACCTGAGCCGCACCCTCGTGCCCGGCGCGTAGCAGGTCATCGAATCGATGAAAGCGCCGGTGAGGCTGATGTCGTTGATGCGGGTGGAAAGTCGGCTTATGCCATCGCCTTCACACTCCACTTCGCATATGTGGCTTATGCGCTTTGCTGAGCGCCGTTCGTTACTTTTAATCATCGCCGTACCACTCTCTGTAGTGCTGAAAAGGTGATGGGCGAGAGGATGAAGGGGTGAGGAATTGTCTATGAAATAGCATTTGGAATTTGAAAGAGCATATCTCAGCTATTCATCTTTCACCCTTTCACCCCTTCATCCTATTCATCCTTCATCTCTCTAAGGGCGCGGAGCCTGCGTATTATCAAATCGTACTCGAAGCCTTGCCTCGCCAGATGATCGAACATTCGCTTCTCGCCCGCGCGGTCGGCGGGCTGCCCGTGCGTGCGTATCCGCTTGGCGATGGCGCGGTCTATAAGCTCCTCTTCGGAGACCTCTTCGAACACCGTCTCGAGTGCCGTGTCGATCATCTGTCTCGGCACCTTCTTTGTCGCAAGCTCCCGCGCTATCCGCGACCGCCCTACGGGCTTCATCGCCACGCGGTGGCTCGCATAGTTACTGGCGAAAGACTGGTCGTTTACATACCCGAGTTCTTTCAGCCGCTCAATGCACCGCTCAACCGTCTCCGGGTCGGCCCAGGGCTTATCGAGCAGGCGCTCGCGCAGTTGCTCCTCGCTGCGGGGTCGCGCCGCCAATATCTTCAGCGCCCGCGCCATGGTCTTTTGGCGCGCCTTCTCGGGGCTTAATTCGCGCCTCGCCTGAGCCTCGTCTTCAATATCGTCGGGGCGCGGCTTGCCCGTGCGGCCGCGCGCGCCGCCTACCTTGTCACCTGTTCTGTGCCTTCTAAAAGCCAATTTACGAACTGTTTTGTCTCGGGCTTCGATGCGTCGAGCGAGCCGGTGCGCTTGCGCACCCGCTCCATGTCTTCGCGCGCCTGGTCCGCGGCCGATCTTATGCCTGCGACTCTCAAGCGGAATTCGTCGGGGTTCGTTGCTCCGTTGAGCGCCTCTTCGTATGTTATCAACCCGCGCGTGTACAGATCAAACAGCGACTGGTCGAAGGTCTGCATCCCGTACTGCGACGTGCCCTGCGCTATGGCATCGCGTATCATCGAGGTCTTTTCCGGGTGAAGTATGCAGTCGCGTATGTACGCCGTCACGATCATCACCTCGACGGCCGGCACGCGACCCTGTATAGACTCGGCCGCCCGCACCAGCCGCATGGAGATCACCGACTTCAATACGCTGGCGAGCTGGAGCCTGATGGCCCGCTGCTGGTGTGGCGGGAAGACCGACACTATGCGGTTGATCGTTTCGGTCGCGTCGAGCGTGTGCAGGGTTGAAAGTACGAGGTGCCCGGTCTCGGCGGCGGTTATCGCCGTCTCTATGGTTTCGTAATCGCGCATCTCGCCCACCAGTATCACGTCCGGGTCCTGGCGCAGCGCGCCGCGCAGGGCCTCGGAAAAGCTGCGCGTGTCAACGTCGACCTCGCGCTGGTTCACGTAAGATTTCTTGTCGCGGTGCAGAAACTCTATCGGGTCTTCTATGGTAACGATGTGTCCGGTGCGCGTGCGATTTATGTAGTCGATAATGGCCGCGAGCGTCGTCGATTTGCCCGACCCCGTAGAGCCGGTCACCAGCACGAGGCCGCGCGGCTCGTTCGATATCTTATCGATGACCGGCGGCAGCCGCAGCTCTTCTATCGTGCGCACCGTCGTCGGTATGACCCTCAGCACCATCCCCACCGTGCCGCGCTGCTGAAAAATGTTGCAGCGGAAACGGCCCAGCCCCGATACCCCGTAAGCAATATCTATCTCGGCCTGCTCGCTGAAGCGTTGCTTCTGCCGATTATTCATTATCGAGAACGCCATGTTGAGCGTGTCTTCGGCGGAGAGCCGCTGAGCCTCGACCATAGGCTGCAATTCGCCATTGATTCGCATGAAAGGGAAGCTGCCCGCCTTTACGTGCAGATCCGATGCGCCTTTGCTGCAGGCGATTGTCAGCAGTTGATCAATACTCGGTGACATTGGCGATGCCTCTGGATACGCGGCCGACTACTGGCGCGGCATGGGAGTCGGGATAGCAGACAGAGAAGATGAGGGGCAGAAATGATGCTTGCTTCGTCAGACGCCAATGACCGTACGGGGCCTGACCTCAAGCGTCCGTATTATAGACTTAACCCGAAACGGCGGCAACAGTAATCACCGGTCACTGCTGGTTCTGACCGGGGTATCTAAATTTGATCTCATTGCCGTTGCTCAGCAAGCGGGTGATCTTGTACGAAGCCGGGAATTTCGCGTCGCGCTCGAATTCGAACCTGTAAGTCCCGACCTCGCCGGAAGCGAGCGCGGCGGGCGGGACATCAACCGTGATCGTTTCGGCGGGCGCGTTTGCCTCGCGCTGTAGCGATAGCTCGACGGTCAGGTTATCAAGCGCATTGCCCGATATGTTTTCAACCGAGCCGCTCGCCACGTCTCTGTTCGTCCCTTTTATCTGTTCGTTTTTGTTAGGGAGGACTTTGGCCTTCGGCTCGAGCGCCGCCCGGCGTTCTTCTTCGGCCTGCCTGCCGCTATAGAAAGCCATCTGCTTGTTGACCCACCCTCTGAAAGAAGGGATGCCGTAGTATGCGCCAATCGCGCCCGCGACAAGCAGCACGATCAGCAGCAGCGCGATTGTGCCCCCGCGCCCCGCTTTTTCATCCGAGGCTTTGCCGTAACGGCTGAGCCCGCTGATGCCCGCATCTTCCGCCGGCCGAACCGGCTCTCCGAGCACGAGCGGGCCGCCGCCCGGCGCCTCCGAGGCGATCCCGAGGACTGAGCCCGCGGTCTTCTTATGCGCGATATTCGCCTGTCGCGAAGGCTGCGCCGCAATGTCCATTGCCTGCGCCACGCTCGGCGTCGGCCGGTCCACTTTCGCCGGCGGCGCGTCGAATCGTTCGCTGCCGAGCGCCCTCGTCTGCGACCGCCGCTCTACGAAATCGGACTGCTCGCGCGGCGTGAGCGGCTCAATGCGCGGCGGCTCGAAACTCTCGCGCCGCCCCATGGGCTCGATCCGCGGCGGGACGAACCTTTCGCGGCCCGCGGAGCCGGCCACTCGCGCCTCGCGCTCCTCCTCATCACCGCGAGGGCGGCTCGGCTCGGAAGGCTCGGCGGTTTGCTCCGCGAGAGGCGGTACGATTTCGCCCGGTTCGGAGGCGAGCAGCCGCGTCTGTTTTGCTTCCTTCCGCTCCTCGGGTTTCGAGATTCTTCCAGACCCCTTCATCAAAGACGGTCGCTTCATCCTTGACCGGCGCCTGGACCAGTGGACGCGTTTCATCATACGAAATCGGCTCTCGGGCCTGGGGCACGGGCTCGCTTTCGACAGGTTTGCTTTGCGCGATCTCGGGCTCGGCGGCGCGATTAAGCGGCAGCGTCTCCCTTACCGGCTCCCTTTGCGGCGCGGGCGGCTCGACAATCTCCGGCTCCGGCTCGAACTTCTGAGCGAACTCGCGCGGAGGCTCCGCCTCTTCAACAAATGGTTCGGCTGAAAGCTCGCTCGTCTCGCGCTCGCGCCATCTCCGGCGCGGCCTCGATCTCAGGCTCCGCGGGAGGGCTCGCTTGAGCGCGCGGCGTCGCGTTCACGAATATGCTATGCATCGAGAGGTTCCAGTTCTCTTCGGCCTCTTTCTCCGTCTTCTTGACCCGCCGCGAAAAATAGACCACCAGCCCCACGGCCAGCATCAACACCAGCACTACGCCGATGATTACAAAGATCGAAAGCTTTTGCTGAAGTAGAATGAGAAGTAGAGCTGAATACATTGTCTTAATGCCCTGCCTTTAATTTATTCGGCGCTGCCCAGACCGCCCGGATCGCGTCGAGTATTATCGCCTCTTCATGTTCGGCCACGGTGCGCAAATCCACAAGCACTCGGTCGCGTTCGGTGCGCGTAATTATGGCCGTCGTATGCCCGCGGAGTCGCTGCTCTAATGACTCGGCCGACATGCCTTCGCACTCAAGCGCGACCAGCACTGTCGGGAGCTTCACGTCGGGCGCCGATCCTCCGCCTATGACCGAGTCTCCCTCTTCAAGCGACGCGCGCAATCGAGCGGGCGCAACCTTGTTGATCGACTCCGAGAAGCGGGCCGCGCGCTCGCGTATCTCGCCGGTCGTCTCGGCTATGGCCCGCATGACCGGCAGGCCCAGCAGATCGCGCTCGTAGAGTCTGAGCGTTGCTTCGAGCGCGGCATAAGTGAGCTTATCTACGCGCAACGCGCGCATCAACGGATTGCGCCTGACTTGAGAGATGATTTCACGCGTGCCCGCGATGATGCCCGCCTGCGGGCCGCCCAACATCTTGTCGCCGCTGAAGGAGACGACCGATATGCCCGCGCGCAGGGAATCACTCACGACCGGCTCATCCGTCACGCCGTAGCGGGCGAGGTCTGTTAAACAGCCTGAGCCGAGGTCCTCGAAAGACGGGATGTTTCGGCTGCGCGCAAGCTCGGCGATCTCGCCGGCCGTCGGGCGCTCTGTAAATCCGATGATGCGATAATTCGACGGGTGGACCCTGAGTATCAAGCGAGTGCGCTCGTTTATCGCCCGCTCGTAATCTTCTATGCGCGTGCGGTTGGTCGTCCCGACCTCGCGCAGCCGCGCGCCGCTCTTCTCGCAAACTTCCGGTATGCGGAAGCTGCCGCCTATCTCGACCAGCTCGCCGCGCGACACGATGACTTCGCCGCCTTCTGCCAGGGTGTTGAGCACCAGCAGCACGGCCGCCGCGTTGTTATTGGCGACCACCGCGTCTTCGCTCGCCGCGAGCCGCGCGATCAGCTCCTGGCAGTGCGACTCGCGCCGGCCGCGCCCGCCCCGCTCGACGTCGTATTCGAGGTTCGAGTACCCGGCGGCCGTCTCGTTGATCGCGTCTATGGCCGCGCGGGCAAGCGGCGCGCGGCCGAGGTTCGTGTGTATGATGACGCCGGTCGCGTTGATGACGCGCCGGAGCGAGGGCCTGATCGCCTTTGCGGCCTCCTGTTCGAGCCGCCGCTCGATCTCTGAAATCAGGTCGTCAGAAGTCAGAAGGCAGGAGTCGAGATTTGAAATGAGGCGCTCAGCGCCGATTTCAGATTCCCTCCGACTGCCGACTGCTGACTCCTGACTCTAATAATTCTTCGCGCAAGCGGTCGGTGATCGAGCGCAGGAGGTCTCGCACCCTTTCGCGGCTCAAGTCTTCAGATAGTCGCTCGGCCAGGGGCCTTGCGAGCAGCCGCTCGATTGAGGGCAGCGATCTAAGAAGGTCTTCCATGATTTCAGTTGACACCGAATGGCGCCTGCCGTACATTCTAACACACCCCCAAGTCATAGATGTAAGCCCCGCCAGGTGAGTTGCGTAATGGATCCTAAAACATTAAACCCACATAGACCAGGACCTCGACCGGCTTGAGCAAGACATCAGGCGGTTGAAAGTTGAGTACGACATATTCTTCAGCGGCGGCACCATTCGCCCGCCGCTCGACACGAGAGGGCGCGTTGAGACGATGATCAAGCGGCTCTACGATTCGCGCGGCATGTCGTTCGGCCACCGCTTCCGCTATAACAGCCTCGTGGCGCGCTACAACGTCATGCGCGAGCTGTGGCGACGCCAGACGCAGGACCGCGAGCAGAGCGGCCGGCCGCCTACGGTCGAGGCGCAGGTCGCCATGCGCGAGCACACCGCGACGGTCAGGTGTAATGACCCGCGAAGCGAGCCGGAGAAGGTCAGCGAGCTGTACGATCACCTGATTGCGGCCAAACGCGAATGCGGCGAGCGCATAGGCGCATTGACACTCGAACTGTTCGGCATGTTCATGACAACGCGCGCCGACGAGATAAAGAGCCACCTCTCGGCCGATGAAGTGGAGTTCGTAGTCGGCGTGGATAATGGCCGCGTGCGATTCACCGCGAGGCCGGCCGATAGAAAGAGCGCCTGAGTCGCGGGCGGCGCAAGAAGGCTCGCAAATAAAGGGTTAGCCAAAAAAATCGCCCTGCCTCGCGAGACAGGGCGCGGTAGTTGCCTTGGGGTAAACCTTATACTTTTTTCACCGTTTCGGCTTGCGGTCCCTTCGGGCCCTGGATTATCTCGAACTCAACCACCTCCCCCTGCTTGAGGGATTTGTATCCATCCGTCTGAATGGCCGAGTAATGCACGAAAACATCCGCGCCACCCGGCTGTTCGATAAAGCCATAGCCCTTGGCATTGCTGAACCACTTGACCTTGCCTTGCGATGTAGTCATTCGATGGTCCTCCTCCACATCCGTTACGATTGTTGATCCGCGCGCCTGAGCGTCAGGTTTCCGCCGTCTGTACGCGCCGGGCAAAGCGCCTGATTCTTTGCACGACACGCAAAACCTAAATAGAAAGCCGCAAAGCGAAGCTCGCCACCTTTGAGCTTCCCTTTGCGGCTTCTTATATGGCTTTCACTGCGTGATGCTCAAGCTCTGTAACCGCTTTCAGCTAGATTTGATAAGCATTCTACGCGGAGCGGCCCGCATACTAGCGCAACGCATTGGCAGTGTCAAGCAAAAGCTGTTACGTAAACAACCGATAAAGCGGTCGGGGCGATAATGATTCGCCCCTGCGCTGCGGGAACGAGCTGTTTGTATGCCGTCACCGGCGGTAAAAGTGAATAGCTCCGATGCGTCGTCGCGGAAACGGAGCGTGCGCGCGGCCGATGCTTCGCCTGAGGCGAAGACTTCATCTCCCAGGTGGCGAGAGAAGTCGTACAGAGCCGCATCGGCCGCGCTCAGGCCCCCTCCGTTGTTATCGGCGTTGATCGCGCGAACAGTGCCCGACGCCGAGCTGATGGCTACGACGCGGAACTCAACGAGGGGGACAAACCGTGATGTGGATTGATTTGTTAGCGACAGGTCGAGCTGGAATACGCCGCCCGCAAGCGACACGTTCGAACGGTCGCCTGACAAGATTAGTCATCTCCTGCTTGACCCGCTGATCTGCGATCAGACTGACCGTGTTGCTCGGCGCGGTGACGAAGAATCCTATGCGCCCTGGCGTTAAGTATATCGACGACCCGTGCCCGTAACAGACTTTCAGTTCATCAAGCGGGCCTGCGGCGCTACGCCGTGGACGCGCAAGTCGTCGGCCGTGTTCGGCAATCCGTCCGCGCCGGGCGAGAACCCTAAATAGCCGGCCGCGTCGGAAGCGCCCGCCGAGCCATGCCCGAAGTCATCAATGCCGGTGTCGCCCTCTACGAGCGGCATCTGGTAGATGACCTTCTTATTCGTATTGAGCGCGGCCACGGACGGCAGCAATCCAAGCCGCGGAGGAGTCGGGTCGCCGCCGAACATCTCGTGCGACCATTCTATCCCGGTGTCGAGGATGGCGATCTTCATGCCCTGCCCTTCGAACCCGTCGCGGTGAACTTCGTCGAACGCCGTCAGCTCGCGGCTGGCTCCGTAGACCTGCGAAGCTAGCCGATGCGGGAGGAAGACGCGTTTGAAGAGTGGCGCGGCGCTCAACCAGCCGCGCCACCCGAACGAATGAATCATTCGCCGAAAAGAATGTTGATGAGCTTCGTCATCGGGTTGATGAAATCGGCGCGCGTGACGGGCCTTACGGGCTCGAAGCGCGGGCCGGGCACGGCCTGGAACTGGCCCGGAGCGATCTCTCGTATTTCGGCCGGAAAAGCCTGAAGGACGCCCCGGTCAATCGCCAGCTGAACGTAGCCGCGAAGGTTTAACGGTATCAGGTTGTTGTCAATCAGCGGGGTGCCGCCCGCGGTCACGGTTCTGCCCGCCATCGCGCGCGCCTGCGCGTCGAGCCTGAGCGCTCGCACCATCGCGACCGCAAGCTCAAGCCTGTTGACAACATTGCTTGCCCCAAACGTCCTGCCCTCCTGGCCAAGTATGCCTTCGCGCTTGAGCGATTCGGCGACAAGCGCGAAAGGGTGGCTCGGCATGATGTCGTCGAAGCTGGGCTGCGCGGGCAGGTACTGCATTACGCGCGCGCCGAACATGAGCGCGTAAGCAAGGTCATAGCGATTAATCTCGTCCGACGGGTGGAACTGATCGCTTGTCGTAATGATCACGCGATCATAAACAAGCCTCAACGCTTTGGCGCGCGTCGCTTCATCAAAGCCCGATAAATCCGAGATCGCGTCCGGCGAGTACGTGTAGTGCGTGACCTTCAACCGGTATGGCTGATCGGCCGGTTGCCCCACCCCGGCAAGCCCGGAGCTTACGCGCGCGGTGTATGAGCCCGCCCTGGGGAACTCGATCTTCACCGCCTCGCGTGCGCCGAACAGCGCCGCGAGGTTGATCGCGTCGGAGCGCGCCACCTGCGAGCCGCCGCTCAGTATCGTCAGCGCGAGGTCGTTCATCACCACGTTCGTGTTGTCTATCACGACTTCGTCTTCGCCCGCCGCGCCGTCCCAATCGAGCTGCACGAAAGTAAATCGGGTGTTGGGCGGAACGCTGAACGTATGATCGCTTGAGGCGCGCGCCGCGACCGTGCCGCCGAACTCCCCGCCGTCCTGCCCGTCAACCGCGAGCCCTTTGCCGGTATACTCGAACACGCCGTATCGCTTCTGCGGGTTGAGCGCGAGGTCTACGGCCGCGTGAGCATTGGCCAGCCCCGCGCCGACTTCAAATAGATCGTAGGCGCCGAGCGGCGTCGCCGTCCGCTCCAGGATGCTCTTGATCTCTTCGACCGAGAGGTTCGGGTTTGCTTCGAGCATCAAAGCGATGATGCCCGACAGGTGCGGGCACGCCATCGAGGTGCCGCTTATCTGGGTGTAGAAAGGAAGAAACGCGACCGGGATTTCAACGTCCGCGTCCGCGCCGTTCGACGCCGTGTTGGTGGTCGAGCGAGTGGCTATTATGGCCGAAGTGAACCCCTGATCGGTCGGGCCGCCCGTGCCCGGCGTCAACACCGTCGGGTGTATGACCGCGTCGCCAAATATGCCGCGCGACGAAAAGCTCGCGAGCCGCCCGTCTTTTGTCGAGGCGCCGGCCGTTATCACCCACGGCACGGACGCCCACCGGTTCTGAGAATTGGGCCTCGGCCCGTCATTGCCGTTTGCGAAGACGACCGCTATGTTCCCCTGTTCGACGAGCTGGCGGCTGGCGACGTTGACGGGATGCTCCGGGTCAATCGCGACGGCGGAATTGCCCCACGAGCAACTGATGACGCGCACGTTGTACTCGAACTGATGCGTAAGAGCATAATCGAAGGCCGCTATCTGCCCGAGCACGAATAGCACCGCGCCCGACCCGAGCCCCAGCAGTTTTGCGCCCGGCGCGACTCCTTGATAAAGGCCGCCGCTCGACTGGCCCGTGCCGGCGGCTATGCCGGCGCAGTGCGTGCCGTGCCCCACGCTCGTATCCGAGTTGATTGCGTTCTCGACGTATGTCGGCGGCAGTATTCCCTCGACGACATTCCCCAGCGTGTCCGTGCGGACCATGAGCCCGTCGTCGCCGCTCGGATTTACTATGACGTTTTGTATGGTCTTGGCATTCGGGTCGAGCGGGTTGAACCTCAAGTCCGGGTGCGTGCCGTCGATGCCCGTGTCGTTGATGGCGATTGTCACCCCGCGCCCCGAAACCGGAAGCCCGCGGTTGCGCGCGGTAATCGCCGCGTCCGAGCGCAGACGCGATATACCTATGAGCGGCTTCGACTGGTGCATATTCAACCGGAGCCGCGAATTCAGGTATATGGACCTCAGCTCCCCCCAGCCCATCATCTGTTGAATCTGCGCGCGGGTCGCATTGACGGCCATGATCGGAAAATTATTCATCCGCACGCCGAGGCTTATCCCGAGCGCGCGCACGCGATTGACTTCCACGTCGGTGACGCGCGAGCCATGAAATGTCAGTATGACGCCAAACTTTGTCGTCTGTGCGACTTGCGGAAGTTGCAGGGCCAAGCTCGGGGTCTAGTCTCGGGGCCGCCTCCGTCTGGGCAACCGGCAGAGCGAGAGAGAATGCGATCAGAAGGAGAAAACGCGCGTACTTCATAAATCCTCCATCAAGGACTTTATGACGCCTACGACATCAAGATAGCTAAAGGCTCTTGACCGATTCTTGAACTTAACTTGAACGGCCAAATTGCCGGTAAAAACGAAGGGCGGGAATCACTCCCGCCCTGGATGACGCTTTATTCGATCCCGGCAAGAGTGACAGAGCCGCTCGAAGGGTCGGCTATAAAGTTGAGCTTGACCCTGAATTTTTTGGGCTTTCTCTCCCCGACCGATGAGGCCGAGAAATCGGGGTCCGGGAAGTGGCCTCGCACGACGGCCGTGAACTGGAACAGCTCGTTTGAAGGGTCGGCAAACCTCAAATGCTTCGCCCCGCTCACTTCGCCCGCCGTCAGCGCGCGGTCCGCGCCCAGGGCGTCGGAATAGTCGAACGCGGCGGGCGCTTCGACGCCGTTCCCGTTGTTGTCCGCGTTCGTCACGCGCACGGTGCCGCTCGAAGATTGAATCGACGTGATGTTGAAACGAAGCGGCGGCAGGATCGTCTTATCAGCCGAGTTGTTCTTGAGCGTCTGGTCGAATTCGAAAGTGCCGTTTGCGAGCGAGACGTTCGAGATGGCCGTCTGAATCAAGGAAGTGATATCGGCTTCCAGGCGGCGATTAACCAGCACGGTCTGCGCCGCGCTGTACGGTCCTTTCATCAACCCATACTCAACGGCGTACAACCCGGCAACTTGATAGTTGTACGTGCCGTTGCCTCGCGAAGTGATGTTCAGCGTGGTTTCGCCGGCATCTTTGTCGGCGAGGACCGCGAACGCGCCGCCGTCTTTCTGTTCCTCTATTCGGAACTTGACGGGCGCTGTCTCCCCGGTCGGCGCATACGAGAGCGAGTAGCTTCCATTTATGTCAATCGCGGGCGCGCCGCTCACTTCGGTTCCATTTGCGGGGTCGAGCGCGGGAGCAGCCGCGGCGAGCGTCGGGCTCACGGCGCGATAATAAAACGGCATTCGCAATCGCTGGCCCGCGCGAGTCGCCGTCACATACCACTGTATCTGGGCCGCGTTTGCGAGCGACTGCCCGTTGGCAACGGTCTTGACAAAGAAGCTTGCGCTGCCGCCCGCCGGCACATTGATGGATGAGATTGCATTCCCGTTCTCGTCGGCGAAGCTCACGCGGAATCCGTTCTGATCCACTCCCCGCACGTTCGCCGCGGCGAGGCTGTAAGCGCCCGCGCCGTTCCCGTTCGTCACGTCGTGAATCCAGACCTGCTGCGAGATGGTGGCGGTCCCGATGACTTCCGAAATCGGCACCGCGCCAAAGCTGTAGCTCGGAACGAAATCAGGATTTCCGGCCGAAGGCTGAGTGAATATGCCAAAGGAGCGTTCGAGCGGGTCGCCGGTCGGGCCCGGCTGGCCTACTCCCATCAATGCCTTTGCATTCGCCGCGGCCATTGCGTTGACGAGCCCGCCGCCCTGTTCGTTAATCGTATTCGCGCCGTCGGCCAGCGGCGTTCCGTTGGCGTGCCGCAGGTTCGTCGCGGTATTGACAAGCGCCGCGCGGACCATCGAAGGGGTCCAGTCGGGATGCTTATGCTTGATGAGCGCCGCGATGCCCGCCGTCGCCGGGCTGCTCATGCTCGTGCCCGAAGCCGAGATGTAACGCGTCGGGTCGAACATAAAGGCGGTGTTGGCCCCTACGCCGCCGACGGCCACGGTGGCTGAGAGTACGGAGACGCCGGGCGCGGTAACGTCGGGCTTTATCTGACCGAATCCGGCCACCGGACCTCGCGAGCTGAAGTCGGCCATCGCGGGGTCGAACAACTGCGCCTTGTTTATCCTGATCTGTTGCGCCGACACCGCGCCGGCTGTCGCCGAACCGATTATCGACTTCAGGTATTCGCCGTTCTCTTTGTTCATTCCGAAGGCGGGAATTATGGATCGGCGCACGGTGAGGTTGGTGATTTCGCCGTCAACGTTGTTATAGATGATTGCGGCGACCGCGCCTTTCGCCGCGGCGAAGGCGACCTTGTTCGAGGCAAGGCCGGTGCCTACATTGGCCGGGGGGCCGACCGTCAAGGTGCTGCCGCGCTCAATCAAAGCTATCTTGCCCGATACGGAATCGGGCACTTGATCGGGCGTTTCCGCGAGGCCGCAGAATACGTAATTGTTCGTCAGGTCGGCGGTCAGCGCCGGCGAGCCGTCGAGTATGTAAGCTCTCATCGCGGCGCGGCCGCCGCCGATTACGTCAACGCTGTTCGGGCCCGATCCGGGATCGACGTTCGCGCCGACGGTGATTGCTCGCCGCGACGATGCGGGCTGTCCTACGGTCGCTTCTCCGGGGCCGGTGTTGCCTGCCGAAGCCACGACTACCGCGCCGGCTAGCGCGGCATTGTCGCAGGCGACCGAGTTCGGCGAATTGGCATCGCCCGCGCCGCCAAGGCTCAGATTTATGACGTGCGCGACGGGTTTGGGCTGGCCGGTGATGGTGCGCGGCTGGACCGCGTCTTCAATCGCGGCGATGATTGACGCGGCAACGCCTGAACCGACCGCGGTCAGAACCTTGTAAGCCATTATCTTCGCCTGCGGCGCTACGCCGTGAACCGCTATGTCGTCGGCAGTCATCGGCAGCGCGTCGGGACCCGGCGCGAATGCTTTATAACCCGCCGCGATTCCCGCTACGTGCGAGCCGTGACCGAAATCATCCGGCGCAGCAGCCGGGGTAAAGTTCATGTAGTAGATAACTTTCTTGTTTGTGTTCAACGCGGCTATGGGCGGGGCCACGCCGAATTGCGGAGGAGTCGGGTCGCCGCCGAACATCGGGTGAGACCAGTTGACGCCCGTGTCTATGACGGCTATGTTTACGCCTTCGCCTTCGTTGCCGCCCGTATTGAGCATGTCGAACTGCGTCAGCCGCGGCGGCCTGCCGTAGAGCTGCGGCGCGCGGGTGTATTCGACCGCGCGATTCAGATTGATATGGACCGGCTCGTTCGGGTGAACGCCTGTCACATCTTCAAGCGCCGCGATAATTGGGATTGCGCCTTCGAGCACTTCGAGCACTATGCCGTTATAAACATAATTAAAACGGTATTCGATCAGGGCGTTAACCGGGCCGTTGGGGGCCCTGACGCTTGAGATGGTGTAGGACACGCCGGCGGCCGTCAGGCGGTTGAGAAACTGCTGTTGCCCGGCGATGACCTGCTGGCGGTAAGTGTTTTCGTTGAATGCCTGCCCCGCGGCCTGCGCTCTGGCCTTCGCGACAACTACCGGGTCTCCGCGAAGCTCTACTATCACCGAGGTGAGCGCCCTTGTGCGCTCGCGCTCGGAGTGAGCAAGGTGTGTGATGCTAAGACGAGGCATATCGCCGAAGCGATGACGAGCGCTAAGACCGCGGAGTGGGATTTCAGGGATTTATACATGGCAAGAATCTCCTCTTGTTCGATGAAGAACAGACCCGTATCAACCTGCCGCGCTAAAGCCCGTTGCGGCAGCGTCATAGCTTGAAAATGAGCGGCATGTGCTTGAAACCAGCCACCAAAGCCCGTTGCGGGCTTACAGGCGGAAGGATAAGGGCGGGACGTTGAGTGATTCTTGAACTAAACTTGAATTAAAAACTAGACTTGAATTAAAACCTTGACCATCGGCCTTGTAAAAAAAAGAGGGGTAAGAGCCTCTACGGGACTCTTACCCCTCGCGTAGCAAATCCGCAATTGATTCACTTCCTCTTTGTGACGACTATTGTGCCGGCCATGTCCTTGCCGCCCGCCTCGCCGTGAAAGCCGCAGTGATAGGCATATGTGCCGGGCTTGTCGAACGTGAACTCGAAGGTCTGACCCGCGGTGAGCACCGGGGACTTGAACTCGCCTTTGTCACCCTCTATCGTGTGACGGCCCTGACCGTTCTGCCACACGACGGTCGTGCCGGCCGCAATCGTCACCCGCGCGGGCTCGAACTTAAAGTTCGCGAGCTTTATTGTTACCTTGTTGTTTGCCGCGCTTTCGGCCGTCGCCAGCGCGCTTATTAGAAACAGCAATGATATGAAGACCGCGGTCATACTTTTTTTCATAGTGCATCTCCTTTAAGTTTTTCATTTTGCGCGCGGGATAACGGTTATCACGCCGGCCATGTCCTTGCCGCCCGTCTCGCCGTGAAGCCCGCAGAAGTATGGATATGTTCCCGACTTGTCGAACAGCTTTTCAAATCTCCCCCCGGCCATAAGCATCTCGGATTTAAACGAGCCGTCGTCGGCCTCTACCGTGTGACGGCCCGCGCGGTCCGTCCACTCGACAATCGTCCCCTCGGTTATCGTCAGCTCTTTCGGCTCGAACTTGAAATTCTCGATTGTAATTGTGGCGCGCTCCGCGACAGGCTCGGCGCTTTGGGGCGTTGCGATTGCCTGCCCGCTTGAATCCGCGCCGGCCGGGGCGATGTACCAGGCGTAATAAGTGCCGACGCCTATGAACAAGACTAACCACCACAGCGCAAGCTCCGTTCGCATCCACGGCTTGTAACGCTTGAAGCGGAGACTTTGTGGCAGCAGGTTTGTCGCCGCGACCAGCACGATGTATAGCCCTAGCAGCTCGGCTATCGCGCCGAGTCCGGCGTGAAGAGTGGCGACGAGAAAGTAAGAGTCCTTGAGGCCGTCGGGCAGTTGAGGTTTAACCTGGCGGTCGAATGCCGGATACATGATCAACGCGATCATCACCAGGTTGAGCAGCATGACCGAAGACTGGCAGTACTTGTGCGCCCGGAACTTCTTGCGACGCGCGAGAGCCATCCCCGCGAGCAGCATCAGCCCCATCACTATCTGCACAATGAGATTTATATCGGCGCCGAGGGTCGCCCCCGCGCCTAGAAGGCCGCTCATGCGAGTGTCTCCCACGTGAAAACAGGGGTCAGGGCCGGAAGATTTGAAATTTGAGATCTCAAATTTGAAATACTACGGCCCCTGACCCCTTCTCTTTACTTTTCGACGATGTCGCTCTTCATCGGCGCGAGCATGCCGAGCAGTTCGTTCTTTTCCGCCGCCGGGACGTTGAACTTATCGAGCGCCGCGACAAGGTCTTCGACCAGCGCGCCAAAGTCCGCCCCCGACACGCCCATGCCCATGTGAGCCGTCTTCATGTCCCTGCCTTTGTATTTGCAGGGGCCGCCCGACGCTTCGCATATCTGGTCGACGAGGTTGTTTCTGAGCATCGCGAGCCGCTTCGGGTCCGAAGCCGTGTCGGCGAAGAATTTGTTTATGCGGGTGTCGCTCGCGACGTTGCTGATGAACTGGTCGACGACCGCCTCTATGGCCTTCTTTTCGCCAAGCCGCTTGTAAAGCGAAGCGGATTTAGCGGACTTATCCTTCTTATCCTTCTTGTCAGGCGTAGAGGCGATGGCGAAATTGATACAGCCGAGTACGAGCGACGCTGCGATTGAGATTGTGAGCAATACTTTGCGCATTAGCTGGTTTATTCCTTTCGAGTTGATATTCGGGCGCCCGATTGAGTGCCACATCATCTCTACGCGGCGGGGAAAGCGATCGGATTTTTCGTTTTGGTTTTTTTCCGGCGGGTGACGGGGGTTACTTTATCAGGGCTTCGTACCTGGCGATGGTCGCCGGCAGCGGGTCTACGCCAAGCTCGCGGCGCAGCATGCGTCTGAGCCCGTCGAATTGCTCGATGGCCGCCGCGCGATTGCCGCTCTTAACGTAAGACTCCATGACGTGGCAGTGGACTTCTTCCTGGTAAGGGTCGCGCGCCAAAAACATCTGGCCGTAGCGTATCACCTGCTCCGAGTCGCCGCGCTCGCTCTCGTAAGCGATCATCTCTTTCAGGGATTGCAGGTAGAGGTCGCGGTAGTAACTCTGAAGCTCTTCGACCCATCCGTAATATAATTCTTCGAGGAAATCGCCTCGATAAATCTTTATCGCTTCGGCCAGAAGCTGCGCCGCCCCGTCCGAGTCGTCGCTGCGCCGGGCCTCGTGCGCGTCGGCTATGAGCCGCTCGAATTCCTCGGTGTCGATCCTGTACTGGTACTGCGGGTTGAGCAGGTACGCGCCCTCGCGGTAGAGAACGAAATCTTTCTTCACGACCTGATTGGCGTTGAGCGCCTTTCTCAGGTGAGAGATCGTGGGGTGAAAATTCTTGGCGATAGTCTCCTGGTCCGCGTCCGACCAGAACTCTTCGACGATAGTATCTTTCGGCGCGCGCCGGTTGCGACGCGATGCGATATAGCAGAGTATGTGCAGCGCCTTCGACAGCCGCCACGCCTCTTTGAGCGGCTCGCCGGGCCCGCGAAATACCTCCACCGGCCCTAGCATGTTGATGGCCAGGTTATAACTCGGCCGCTCTATTATCAGCTCTATATGCGGCGTTGCCACGCGCGCGGCCGTCACGCTCGCCGTCGACTGTCGCTCGCCGCCCGCCGGCATAATCTGCGCGAGATAATCCGGCGCTACATTCTCGGCGATGGCCACTAAGAAGAGCGCCGGCTGTTGCGCGGCTTCGGTCGCGAGCAGGTAGGAGTAATCATATCTGGCCGAAAGCTCGACCGCGCGGCGCAATCTTTCAATCGCCTCCTGTTTGCGGCCGACCTCCCACAGCAGCCTGCCGAGCGACACTTCGGCCCGCGCTTCGTTGTAACGGAGTCGCCCGTCGCGGGCTATCGCGGCCGCTTCCGCCAGCGACTTTTCGGATTCTTCCGTTCGACCGGCGGCCATCTCTATGCGCCCCCGCGTGATCAGCGCCGTAGACCGCTCGGCGGGCGACCCCGCAGCGCGCGCGCGGAAATACTCATCCGCCTCGCGCTCGGCCGCCCTCAAGTCGCCCATGCGCAGGTAGAGCGTTGCCCGCTCGTCGAGCAGCTCCCGGTCCGTGAGCGGCACGCCCGCGTCGCGATAAGCGCGCGCGGCCTCGGCGTAAAAATCTATGGCGCGCGTGTAATCGTCCTGCTCGCGATAGAGGTTTCCGAAGGCTTCGAGCGTTTCGGCGGTGGGCGTCTTCAGGTTGAACAACTGACAGCGGTCGAGCGCGCTCTCAAGATGCGACTCGGCCTCGACCAGGCGGCCCTGCACGGTCTTTAGCCGCGCTATGTTCAAGTGCGCGATAGCTTCCTGCGGAAAGGGTATGTGTTTGCCGTCGCCTTGCATCTGGGCGGGGAAGGCCGACGCGGAATCGATCCGCGCCTCGATAAGCTGGCTCAGCCAGCGCAGCGCCTCGTTGAAGTCGCCTTCCAGCGAATAGGGGAGCCCGAGGTTGTGAAGCGCGATTCTGGCGAAGCGGTCGTCGCCGGCCTTTCGCGCTTCGTCGAGCGCCGCGCGCCAGCTTTCAATCGCGCGCTCGGTGTCGTGCAGGGCGAGGAAATGGCAAAGGCCGATGATGTTGAATGAGCGGGCGCGCAACCGGGGCTGGTCCGGCGCAAGCTCTATGGCCGAAGTGGCTAGCCGCACGGCTTCGGCAAAATCACCACGATATCTGGATATGTACGCCTGCCCGCGCAGCGCCTCGGCCTCCACGTCGCTTTCGCCGCGCTCGTGCGCAACTCGCGCCGCCTGCATGTAGAGCGAGAGCGCGCGCACGTGGTCGCCTTCGATCAAGGCTACGTCCGCGCGAGCAATGACGGCGCGCGGCCACGCGCCGAGCGACGTTTCGGGCAGTTGATCGAAGGCGCGCTTGATCACCTCGAAGCGCCCGCTCCCTACGAGGTCCGCGCCGTGGCTTGCCAGCATCTCCGCCACGTCGTCATTCGCGCCGGCCTCGGCGTAGTGATGAACGGCCAGATCCCATTGCGCCGCGCTGACGAAATAATTCGCGCACTCTTTATGAAGCTGGCGGACCTGCTCGGCCCCGGATTCCGTCACCAGCCAGCGGCCGAGGAAGCTTCGAAAGAGCGGGTGGAGACGGTACTCTTCTTCCGCGCCCGACGCATAGGTGTGAGAGATGAATACGTTGCGGCGCGCAAGGGCCCGCAGTTGATCGGCGCAATCGGTTATGCCGAGCGCGAGGCTGCATATGGCCGGGTCGATGCGGTCGAGCAGGGAAAGGCGTCCCAACATGCGCCTCGTTTCGGGCGGCTCGAATTCGAGCACCTCTTCGGCGAAGTAATCGAATATATCAAGCTCGGACTGCTGGAATGCCGCGGCGAGGACAGACTTTTCCCGGTCGCCCCCCGCCGCTCGCGCACCCGTCGCGTCGCGCGTGCGGTCTAGCGATTGCTGTATCAACTGGAGCGCCGTCACCCACCCATCAGTCTTTTCATGAAAGAGCTTCACAAGGTCGGGCGGCAGCGGCTGTCCGAAAGTCTCCGCGAAGAGCTGCTGGACTTCCTGAGGAGTGAAGAGCAAATCCTGGCGGTCTATGACCCCGATCAACCCCTTGCTCCTGAGCCGCGTCACGCTCAGGTTCGGCATCGACCTGGTCGTCAGCACGATGTGCAGCACGTCGGGCAGGTACTGCACCAGCCGGTCGAGCGCCGCCGCTATCGGCTCGCTCGAATCGACGTGGTGATAATCATCCAGCACCAGCACGGTCTTCTGCTCGATCTGCTCGCTGACCTCGTTGACGAATACATCGACCAGTTGATCGGTCTTCGACGAGAGGTCTTCGGTCTCGGAGATAAAGCCAAGGACGACCTGCCCGAAGTCGGCTTTGAGCGAGCGGAGGCCGTAGATGAGATAGCCGAAGAAGACGGCAAGGTCGAGGTCTGACGGGTCGATCTGGTACCAGACGGAGGGGAGGCCGGAGGAGCGGACGAAGTCAGTGATGAGGGTGGTCTTGCCGCAGCCGGCGTTGGCGCAGACGATAGTGGCAGGGCGGTCGAGCAAGGAGCGGCAGCGGTCGATGAGGCGAGGGCGAGCAAGGACGCGGCGGCCGAGGCGCGGAGGGAGGAGTTTAGTGCGTAAGAAGAATTGCGGCAGCATGTGATAAGTCACGAGGAGGAGGTGGGCGAGATGGCGGCGAGCCGGGCCGGCTACCTCACCCCTCTCTCCTCTGTCCTGTTAATTTTCTGTACGTCGCCATGGTTTCCGGCAGCGGCGCGACGCCGAGTTCTTCCATAAGTAACGTCTTGAGGTTTTCGTACTGCTCGCGCAGCGCGGCGCGGTTCCCCACCCGCGCGTAGGCTTCCATCAGCTCCCGGTGAACATCCTCCCGGTACGGGTCGCGCGCGAGTATCGTCTTGCAGTAAGCGATCGATTGCTCGTACTCCTGGGCGCGGTAGTGGTGATCGGCCAGCTCCTTCAACGTGACGAAGTAGAGGTTGCGATAATAAGCGCGCGGCTCCTCGATCCAGTTCTCATATAACTCTTCGAGCATGTCGCCGCGGTAAAGCTCGATGGCGCGATGAGCCGTCGCGGTGAACGCTTCGCCGTTGCCTTCGCGCCGACTTGCGCGCGCCAGCGTTATGAGCCGCTCGAACTCTTCGGTGTCGATCAAATAGCTGAACTCCGGATTCAAGTAGTATGCGCCTTCGCGGTAGCGAATGAAATTCTTCTTAACCTCCTGGTTGCTGTTGAGCGCGCGGCGTATGTAGGAGATGGTCGGCCAGAAGTTCTTGTCTATGTCTTCGAGCGCCGTGTCGGGCCAGAAGGTTTCGATGATCGCGTCCTTGGTGGCGCGATGGTTCTGGCGCGATGCGATGAAGCAGAGTATCTTCAGCGCCCGCGAAAGCGTCCAGGCGTCCGGCGCAAGAGGGCGGCCCTGCTCGCGCAGCACCTCGACTGCCCCGAGCAGGTTGATCTCCAGATCGAACTCGCGCTCTTCGACGTAACCCTCGATTCGCGCCAATCGCTTCGGAGGGCTTACGCTCAAATCATCAATGCCTGATGTGGAAGCGCCCGCCGCCTTTGTCTTTAGCTGCGCGGCTTCGACCTCCGCTTCTCCCAGACCGAGGCCCGCGAGATAATCGGCCTCGACGCCGCGCGCCCGGCCCATTCTAAAGAGCGCCGGCGCGCGCTCGGCTTCGACTTTCGCAAGGTACCCGTATCCCATCTCGCGCGCGAGCCGGAGCGCCTCGCCCAGTCGTTCGGCCGCCCTCTCCTCTCCGCCATAATCGGCCTCGGCGCGGGCGAGCAGGAACTGGCAACGGGCGACCCACAGGTTTGCGCGGCAGAAGGTGAACTGGGCGAGCGCCTCGCTGATAAGGGCGCGAGGATCGGCCGCCGCGCTTTCGAGCTGCGCGCGGCCGACGAGCGCCTTCGAGCGCGCCAGCGGCACGACGTAGCCGAGGCTCGCGCGTCGTTCCATAACCCTTTCCGCCTGCGCGACCGCCCTCGAATAGTTCTTCTCGGCAAGCAGCAGCCGCACCTGCTCGTCGGGCAGCTCGCGCGCTTCGACCTGAATTCCCGAGTCGCGATAGAGGTCTTCGGCCTTCTGGTAATGACCGCGCGCCAGGTTGAACTGGCCGCGGTCGCGGTGGAGATTACCCAGTATTTCGTGCGCCTCGCCGCGCTCGATCGTCAGATTGAAGAGCCGACATATCTCCATGGCCTTTTCAATCTTCCGCTCGCAGCTATCGAACAGGCCGCCTATCAAATCCTCCCGCGCGAGGTTGCAGTAGGCAAGCGTCTGCTGCGGGAACGGGACGTGGTCGCCTTCCACCAGTTGCGCAAACCACTCGTGCGCCCGCGCGAAGTCACCCGTGAAAGCGTAAGGCAGACCCATGTTCTGCGAGATGATTCTTGCGAGCCGCTGATTGCCCGCGCGATGCGCAAGCTCGACGCCGCGCTTCCACGTCTCGATCGCTTCGTCGAAAGCGCCCGTCGCTATGCCTGAAAGGAACTGGCAATTGCCCAGCGTGTGTTCGCACTGCGCTTGAAGTACCAGATCATTTGCGGGCGCGCGCGTCAGCGCTTCACTCGACAGCTTGTAAGCGCGGGCATGTTGACCACGCTGGAGGTAAACCGACGCGAGCCCGTGCAGCGCCGACGCCTCGCAGCGGTCGTCGCCCAGAGTGTGCGCGCCTTCGGCCGCCCTGGTGAAAAGCCGCTCGGCAAGATCGAGGTCTCCTTCCATGCGCGCTATGTGCGCGCGCAGGCGCGGTATCTCAGGGTGGAGATTACTGACCGACGTGCTGACCGCGTCGTAGCCGCGCTTGACGATCTCGTACAGCCCGGCGTCGAGCAACTCGCGCCCGCGCTGGCTCATTATTCCCGCGATGGCCTCGGTGTCGCGCGCCTCCGCGTACAAGAGCCCGGCCCGCTCCCACCGGCCGAGCTTCATGAGCTGATCGGCAAACTCGCGGTCGAGCCGGCGCACGCCCTCCTCTCCTATCTTCGCCTTGAGCCGCCGAAGCAGGAACCGGCGGAACATCGGGTGGAAGCTATATTCATCGACCCCGCCGCCCTCGACATGCGATATGAAGAGGTTGCGCCGCTGAAACGACCCGAGTATCTGATAGGCTTCCTCGGTCGGAAGCACACAACCGGCGGATGCCGGGTCAATGTGTTTGAAGAGTGCGAGCTTCAGCAGCGCGTCCTGCGTCTCGGGCGTCTCGTACTCTAAAACTTCCTCGGCGAAGTAATCGAAAATCTCTTCCTCGCTCTGCTTGAGCGCTTCGAGCAATGCGGGCTCGGCCAGTCGCTTGTTGGGCGCGATCTCAAGGCGGTGTTCGAGCGCCTGCGCGATCAACTGAAGCCCGGTCGCCCACCCGTGCGTGCGCTCGTGAAATTGTCTCACCATCTCGTCGTCGACGGGCACGCCGGCCATCTCCGCGAAGAGCTGCTGGACTTCCTGAGGAGTGAAGAGCAAATCCTGGCGGTCTATGACCCCGATCAACCCCTTGCTCCTGAGCCGCGTCACGCTCAGGTTCGGCATCGACCTGGTGGTCAGCACGATGTGCAGCACGTCGGGCAGGTACTGCACCAGGCGGTCGAGCGCCGCCGCTATCGGCTCGCTCGAATCGACGTGGTGATAATCGTCCAGCACAAGTACGGTCTTCTGCTCGATCTGCTCGCTGACCTCGTTGACGAATACATCGACCAGCTGATCGGTCTTCGACGAGAGGTCTTCGGTCTCGGAGATGAAGCCAAGGACGACCTGCCCGAAGTCGGCCTTGAGCGAGCGGAGGCCGTAGATGAGATAGCCGAAGAAGACGGCAAGGTCGAGGTCTGACGGGTCGATCTGGTACCAGACGGAGGGGAGGCCGGAGGAGCGGACGAAGTCAGTGATGAGGGTGGTCTTGCCGCAGCCGGCGTTGGCGCAGACAATAGTGGCAGGGCGGTCGAGCAAGGAGCGGCAGCGGTCGATGAGGCGAGGGCGAGCAAGGACGCGGCGGCCGAGGCGCGGGGGGAGGAGTTTAGTGCGTAAGAAGAATTGCGGCAGCATGTGATAAGTCACCAGGAGGAGGCGGGTGAGATGGCGGCGAGCCGGGCCGGCTACCTCACCCCTCTCTCCTCTGTCCTTTGAAGAGTCGTCTCAAGCCATCTTGATTTCAGCCCGTACAGCCGGCAAAGCTCGACGAGCGCCGGGTGGAAATACTCTTCCGACACGGCGAAATATCCATAGTCGAACTTTTCGGCAAGCATCAGGAATTCTTCGAGCGCCCGCCGGCTCGATTCCCCGTCGCGCCCGGCGAGCGCCCGCGCCCTCACGTAACAGCTTATAGCAAGGTAGTAATTGCAGCGCAGCCGCCGGAATACCGCCTCGCTCGCGTCCGCGTCCGCGATGGCCCGCGGGTCGCCTTGTTCGAGCAGTATCCGCCCGCGCATCTGCCGCGCGAGCGATTCTTCTATATCGCGGCCGCTGTGCTGGCGGTCCTCCACCATCAGGTTTATCAAATCGAGCGCGCGTGAAAGCTCGCCCCGTCTCATTTCAGAGAGCGCCCGCTCGTAATAGAGGTCTATGTTGACCGGATCGGACTCTATGGCGCGGTATTCGTCGAGCGCCTCGTCATAAAGCCGGGCGGCCTCGTCAAAGTTGCGCCGCTCGCGCGCGATGTTGGCGCGGCCTTCGATCACGCGCCCCATGAAGCCGCGCAGATTGAAGAGCGCGGCAAGCTCGGCGGCGTTTTCGAGGTCGCGCTCGGCAAGCTCCAGCCGCCCCTGCACCGTGTATATTGACGAGCGGTTCAGGTAAAGCGTTATCGAATCGGGGTGGAGCCAGCGGCCCGTCGATTCGGCCGCGTCGGCTATGGGGCTGCGCGCGAAGTAGCGGAGCGCCGCGTGAAAGTCGCCTTCCATATAGGCGGGCAGCGCGAGGTTGTGCGAAATCGCCCGCACCAGCCGTGCGTCGCTCGCTTCGTGCGCAAGACGCAGCGCCTCCTCCATCAGGTCGCTCGCCTCGGTGTAGTCGCCTTCAAAAACGCGCACCGCGCCGATGACGTTCTTTATGCGCGCGGCGAGCGCGGCCGATTGGCGCGAGCCGTCGTGAAGCGGCGCCCTCATGCTCGCCTGCTCCGCGTACCTGAGCGCGTCTTTGAAATTGCGCTCGCGCGCGGCCGTGTGGGCGAGCCCCGCGAGCGCGGCCGTGGCCTCAAGAGCGCCGCCGTCGCGCGAAGCGGCGAGCCCCGCCTCGAACATCGACGCCGCCTGCGCGTTATCGCCTTCGATGACCGACATCTCGCCCATCAGATTATATAGCTGCGGAAACTCTTCGAGCGTCGAGCGGTTGAGGCGCGGAAAATATTTGCCCAGAGTCTCCGTAAGCCCGCCTTCAAGCAGCGCCTGCGTGGCGCCGACCATCAGCTCGGCCGCCGCCCGCTCGTCCCCCGCCTCGAACAGGTGGTGGAGCGCAAACCCCCAGTTTTCGCGCTCGGCGTAGTAACCGGCCAGCCGCCTGTGCATGGCGCCGATGACTGAGGCGGGCGCTTCTTCCTGAAGCTGCTTGCACAGGAAGTCTCGAAAGAGCGGATGAAATATGAACGTGGAGATTTCACCCGCCACCCGGCTCAGGAATATGTTCTCGCGGACGATTTTTTGAAGCTGTTCGACCGTCACTTCGAGCCCCAGCGCTTCGCCGAGTATGTCGGGCGTCACCCGGCGCGGCAGGGCGGCGCGCACAAGCAGCGCGCGCATCTCCTCGGGCTCGGCGCGATAGACTCGCTCGGCAAAATAGTCGAATATCTCGGTCTGCGATTTGTTAATTATCTTTTCTATATCCTGCTCGCGGAACCGCTCGTCGGCCTCAAGCGCGTGGCGAATTATCTGAAGCCCGGCGATCCATCCTTCCGTCCAGCCGAGAAGCTTCTCGATTGTCTTAGCGTCGTCGCACACGCCGCGAAATAACTGATCGGTTTCGGCCCTGGTGAAGGCGAGCGCGGTGTCGTCCAAATGATCGAGGCTCTGTTTGCTGCGCATGCGCGAAAAGGTGAAAGGCGGAGCCGTGCGCGCCAGCAACATCAGGTGTACGTTTTCGGGCAGCAACTGGATTATGCGATAAAGCACCTTCGCGGTCCAATCGGCCGCGAATACGTGATGCATGTTGTCGAGCACCAGTACGAGCTGCCGGTCGATTCCCTCGGTCAGCTCGTATAGGAAAAGGTCCGCGAGCTGATCGAGCCGGGCCGGCGCGCCCGACTCAAGGCAATCGAGCGTGCGCGCGCCGAACCCGGGCTCTACGTTGCGAACGGCGTGGACGAGGTACTGAAAGAATACCGCCGAGTCTGCGTCCGACGGGTTGACGTCATACCATATGGCGGCGCGATCAATCGTCTGAAGAAACTCCGCCGCAATCGTAGTCTTGCCCCAACCCGGCCCCGCGCATATGAATGTGGCGTTGAGCGAGAGGTTCGCGCACAGGCGGTCGGCCAGATGCTCTCGCTTTATGAGTGTTGGGCTGAGGTCTGGCGGACGGAGTTTTGATTCAATTAACTTGATCATACCCGGTTGTCGCGCTGGGGAAGGCAGCATCATTCTAGCACCGGCTCAATGCCGTGGCCAACCGCACTTGCGGGCACAAGGTTTGCTCCCCTTAGCCCGGTGCCGGTAAAAGTGTCCGAACATGGGCCGTTATTGAAGGAGGATGTCCCGAATGGGTGTAACAGCAAAGCTCCCGGCGATTAAAAAGACCATGCGCTCGACGTTCGGCATAAAGGGCTTTCGGCCCGGCCAGGAGGACGTCATCCGTTCGGTCATGGAGGGCCGCGACACGCTCGCCATAATGTTCTACGGGCGCGGGCAAATCGCTCTGCTACCAGCTCCCGGCGCTGCACCTGAAGGGGACGACCGTCATAGTCTCTCCGCTGATCGCGCTGATGAAGGACCAGGTCGAAAAGCTCCGCGAGCTCGGGCTTGCGGCCTCGCAGGTCAATAGCGCGATTACGGCCCGCGAGGCTGAGGACGCCATCAAGCAGATCGAGGGCGACAAAAGCGAATTCGTGTTCACGACGCCGGAGCGGCTTGCGGGCGAGGAGTTTCTCGCCACGCTCGCCCGCAACAAGATCGACCTGTTCGTCGTCGACGAAGCCCATTGCGTCTCCGAGTGGGGTCACGACTTCCGGCCGTCATATCTTTTGCTGAAAGATGCGATCCGTGCCCTGGGCCGCCCGCCGGTGCTCGCGCTCACGGCCACCGCGACCGAAGAGGTCGTCGGCGACATAAAGCGGCATCTGGGCGCGCCCGACTTGCGCGTCATACGAATGGGTATATACCGCCCGAACCTCGAATACGAAGTCACGCGCGTGACAAACGAGACGGAAAAGCGCCGCCGGCTGATCGCGCTGCTCGGCGAGATCGAAGGGACGGGAATTATCTATGCCGCGACCATAAAGACGGTCGAGGCGGTTGCTGACTTTCTAGAGGGGGCGGGCATGGCGTGCGCCCGCTATCACGGCAAGCTCGGCCCCCGCGAGCGGCGCACGAGCCAGGAGCGATTCATGGCAAGCGAGCTTAAGGCGATGATCGCGACCAACGCCTTCGGAATGGGGATCGACAAGCCCGACATACGTTTCGTAATACACTACCAGATGCCCGGCTCGCTCGAAGCCTATTACCAGGAATCGGGTCGAGCGGGCCGCGACGGCGAGAGGGCCCGGTGTGCGCTGCTCTACCAGTTGGACGACCGGCGCATTCAAAGCTTCTTTTTGGGCGGGCGCTATCCCGGCTTTGACGACGTAGCCGCCGTCTATGACGCCCTCGCGCGGTTGAGGGCCGAAGAGACGGCCGCGCGCCTCGCCCTGATTCAAGAGGCGGCCAGCCCCGTGGCGAAGGCGAAGGTGCGGGTGATACTTTCGGGGCTCAAAGAGATGAGGATCGTGAAAGAGGCTCGGGGAGCCAGTTTCAGGTTGTTGACGGGAGGGATGAGCCGCGCCGAGCTTGAGCGGGTCTCCGGCCAGTACAAAGAGCGCACGGAGAAAGATCGCCGCAAAGTCGAGCAGATGTCCCTGTACGCGCAGAGCGCCGCGTGTCGCTGGAAGCTCGTCTTAGATTATTTCGGCGAGCAGGAAGAGGCCGAAGAGTGCGGCCATTGCGACAATTGCATAAACCCACTCGAAGATCAGATAGCGCCGCCCGCGAGCCGTGATCGAATAGCCGGGCTTGTCTTGCCGGGGTGAACTGGTGCGGTGTGAACCGGGGCGGGGAAGCTCCCGCCCCGACGAGTTATCGTTAGACCGCTACTGGGACTAACTACTGGCGGCCGAGCACGTCGACGAGTTCCTGGACGGCGGCGGCGGAGCGTTGAAGCGCCGCGCGCTCGTCGGTCATAAGGTTGATTTGAATTATCTCTTCGATGCCGCGCTCGCCCAGCTTGACGGGCACGCCGACATACAGGCCGTTGATGCCGTATTCGCCTTCGAGGTAGGCCGCGCAGGGAAGAATCTTTTTCTTATCTTTCAGAATGGCTTCGACCATCTCGACGGCCGCGGCTGACGGCGCATAATAGGCCGAGCCGGTCTTGAGCAGGCTTACGATCTCCGCGCCGCCGTTGGCCGTCCGCTTGACTATCGCGTCAATCTTATCCGGCGGCAAGAGGTCAGGCAGCGGTATCCCGGCGACCGTCGAATAACGAGGCAGTGGCACCATCGTGTCGCCGTGGCCGCCGAGCACGAACGCCGTTACGTTTTCAACCGAGACGTTCAACGCTTCGGCTATAAACGAACGCATGCGAGCTGAGTCTAATACGCCGGCCATGCCGATGACGCGCTCTTTCGGGAGGCCGGACTTTTTGAGCGCCACGTGGCACATCGCGTCGAGCGGGTTGGAGACCACGATCAATATAGGGTTTCGAGAGTATTGCATGATCTGCTCTGTCACCGAAGAGACTATGCCGGCGTTGGTCTTCAGCAGATCGTCGCGGCTCATGCCGGGCTTTCGCGCGAGGCCCGATGTTATTATGACTATGTCGGAGTCGGCCGTTTCTTTATAACCGTTCGTGCCGATCAGCCGCGAATCGTAGCCTTCGACGGGCGCGGTCTCGGCCAGGTCGAGCGCCTTGCCTTGCGGCATACCTTCAACGATGTCAACCAAAACGACATCGCCCAGTTCCTTATCGGCCAGCCATAACGCCGCCGTCGCTCCGACATTACCGGCGCCGACGACCGTTATCTTCTTTCTTCCCATCATCCCCCCTCTAATCTTGTCTGAACCCTGTAAACGTGCCGTTGACCGTCTCGAACCCGGCGCTGTTTTCGCGGTCGCGCACGTCTGTCACTAATATCATTCGGCCGCTCATCTCGGTGTTCGACGCCATCCTCCCGCGCAATATTATCGAGGCGCAGGGCGCGCCCGCGTCGCAGAGCAGCTCGAAGGTGAGCGAAAAGTTCTTGCCCTCTTGCCGCCATACGCCCTGGACCGATTTCCCGTCATCGGTCGTAGCCGTCAGCTTTTTTACCGAGAGCGGCGAAGGCGGCTCGTTGTGCTTCCTCGCCTTTATGGTGAAGGTTTGAACTCCGAAACTAAAGCCTGACGGCGCGTCCGGCGCGGTGACGGTTATCACCCAGGTCTTCTTAAAGAGCTTGCCTTTTGCATCGGCCACATCGGGCGCGAGGGCAAACCCGAGCGCGACGAGCGCCGCAAGGATGAACGGATGGGTGGATCGCTTATAAAAGAGTCGCATACTGCCTTACCTCACTGCTTCACTTTATCGATAGAGCGAACGCTTTCGCAGCCGCCCGTGTCGTGGTTGGTCCGAACGCCCGTGCATTTTTCGCCGGTGAAAGTCCCCGTCACCGTGTCAAAGCCGGTCTCGGTCGTTTCGTCCTCCTCGTCCCAAAAAATGACGACGCGGCCGCGCATTTGGGTTTCGGATTCGAGATTGCCGCGCATGGTGATCGTGCCGCAGGTGAGCCCGGTCGGGCACGTAAGCTCGAAGGTCGCGCTGAACTCCTCGCCCGACGGCCGCCACGCGCCGGGGACGCGAATCTCAAGCACCTCCATGGCCTGAGCGGTGCGCTGCCCGTTGTCGTCCTTAAAGGTAAACGGGTGGCGGTGCGGCTGCCCGAGGTCGTTGCCTTTGGGTGATACGGGCACTATAAAATTTATTGCCCATACGCCCGGCAGTGCCTGCTCGGCAAGGTGCTCGTGATCGTGAAGCGGTCGCGCGCCGCCCGCGATGCCAGCGCCGCAGAGCAGGAGAGTGGATAGAATAAGCGTGAAAATCTGTTTGCGCATAACTACAACCCCCATTCAAGCAGAGAAAAATTTATATCATTCGCGACAATCCAGAGCAACGCTATAGTGGGCAGTTAAGGGATGAAGGGGTGAGGGGTTGTCTGTGATTTGGTATTTGAAATTCGAAATAGCAGATTTCCGATACTCACCCCTTCACCCGTTCACACCCCTTCATCCCCTCACCCGCCGACGTGTATGGAGGGGCGGCGCTCGGGGTCGGGCTCGGCCTGACGCAGCACTTCTCGGGTTACGGGCGCGGTGTCGCCTTCGCCGAATACGATATACCTGAGCAGGTAGCTTATCGGGTTGCCTTCGCTCCAGCCGAAGTATGCGTGCGGTATTTTGCCCGTATGATCGCGCAGGTAGAGCAAGAACGCGGCTATGGCGTTAGGCACGGCGGGGCTTTCGGTGCGCAGCACTCGGTAGCCGTTTACGTCGAACCCTTTTATCGTCAATTCCCCGGCAAAGTCCGAAGCGTCGCCGGGTTTGACCTCCAGGAAGATTATAGGCTCGCTTGAGGGGATATGATTGTCTTCGCGCTTCTCCTGCTCCTTAACCTTATATTCGTCCCAGTCCCCGCGGTCGCAGCGGTTGGCGATCAGGCGTATCTCGCCGCCTCTGGCTTCGTCAAGGATCGCCTGCGCCTTCTCATCCAACGTCACCTTATCGACGCGCAACTCGGTCGTCCTCCAGACCCTCGATAGGAACGATGCGACGATGATCCCGAGGATGAAAAGCGAGGCTATCTTTAGCCCTTCCGGTTGTTCGATAACGTTTACGACGGTCGTGTATATGAAGACGAGCGATATTAAGAGAAACGCCCACGCAATCCAACCCTTTCTCCATACGGACAGCGTCACCGCGATTGCCGCCGAAGTCATAAGCGCCAGCACGCCGGTCGCATACGCCCCGCCTTGCGCGGCGACATCGGCCCTGAATAATACCGTGACCAGAAAGCATATTGCGGTGAACACCAGCACGAGCGGGCGGGTCGCCTGCGCCCACTTGGGGGCCATCCCGTACCGCGGGAGGTAACGCGGGACTATGTTGAGCAGCCCCGCCATGGCCGATGAGCCCGCGAACCAGAGTATAAGAATGGTGCTAATGTCATAAAACGTGCCGAAAATGTCTCCGAGGCGGGTGTGGGCTATAAAAGCCAGCGCGCGCCCATACGCCTTTCCGCCCTCTTGAAATTCTTGTGGAGGGATGAGCATAGTCGTGATCAAGCTGCTTGAGATCAGCATCACGCTCATAATGAGGGCCGCCACGGTCAGCAACTTATTCGTATTGCGTATTCGCCCCTTCGGATTGCTTTCGGTGTCGTCCGGGTCCCCCTCCACCAGCGGCATGACTACGACCCCGGTTTCAAACCCTGAAAGCCCTAGCGCGAGCTTCGGAAAAAGGTATAACGCGACCAGTATGATCATGACCGGGTTCCCGCTGACCTGTGGGTGCGAATAAAGCGCGTTAGTCCATTCCGAAAGATGGTTCCGGGTGGGTGACGATCTCAAAAAGACCTACGAAGACGACTACGAGGTTGAGCGATATATAGAGCGCGACAATAATAATAGCTATCCCTATCGCCTCATTAAACCCTTTCAGAAAGACCGCGCTCAGCGCGGCGATCAGTCCTATAGTCACCCAGATTCGATGGTGAAGAAAGTGTGGGGCGTATGGGTTCTCTATTACGTGAGCCGTGGCGTCGGCGGCCGATAGCGTGATGGTTATGATAAAACTGGTGGCGACGAACCCGAGAAGGCACAGGACAAAGAGCTTGCCTTTCCAACGCGGCAGCAGGTCCTCAAGCATCGAAATCGAGCCGTCGCCGTGCGGGCTCATCTCCGCGACGCGATGATACATGGGCAGAGCGCCGAACAGCGTCAGCATCACCAGGACCAGCGTGGCGATCGGGGAAAGCGCCCCGGCCGCCAGAAAGGCTATGCCTGGCTGGTAGCCGAGCGTCGAGAAGTAGTCGAACGCCCGTGAGGCACATGACCTGCCACCAGGGGTGTTTCGCGTGCTGCCCCTCGCGCTCGTGAGGCCCTTCTATTTCCTTGATGTGGCCTTTGAATAGCCACCGCTTGAGACGGCTGATGCGGCGTTTTTGTGGGATAGCCGAATCGACCATTCACGCCTCCCGCCCGCGGGCTCATCTTACGCCCGCGCGGCCAAAGAGAATAATAACACGTATCCTATCAATGCAACCGCGCGCCGGTAAGTCTGATTTTATTTCAGATATACTCGTTGGCGCACCGAATTAGTAGCTTTTGTCAAAGCGTGTGCCACAATCGCGCATCAGGCCGGCATGTTCTTAGAAGAATTGTTGTCCACATCCTTACTCTTCGGATTGCGGGAAATTCGCTATGCGGTTATGCACACGGCGGTCGTGCGCGGGGACGATCATCATGTCGGGGTATCGCTTCGAGAGCTGATGGACGCGAGCAATAGAGAGCCTGACCTTCTCTTCGTCGAGGTCCGCCAGCCGCCGCGAGAGCCAGGGCCGCTCGGCCGGAAGCTCTACGCCCTCGATTGCCCAGGTGAGATCGCCTGTAAAGAAGAACCTCTTCCCGGATCGCAGATTTACGAACATTCCCATCGACCCCGGAGTGTGGCCGGAGAGCGCGACAAGCACAATGCTTCCGTCCTCGAACAGGTCGAGGCTGCGATCAAAGTTTTCGTATGGCCGGTCGGTCAGGTCAAGGGGGCGAAAGCGGAGCCTGGGACTCATCATTCGGGCAAGCTCGCTTTCGGGTAGCGCCGGTATGTGATCGGCTTCTTCTTTTAGAAGCCAGACCTCGGATTGCGGGAAATCTTCCGCGCCGCTTATATGGTCCCAATGCGAGTGCGATAGCAGTATCATCTTGATCTGATCGGCCGCCACGCCTCCCTCGGCAAGCTGCGCGACGGCGGGTCGCTCTTTATCGATGGTCGTCAGCTTCCGCATCAGCCAGGGGATGGTCTTTATGTGCTCGTCGACGTTTGCGCCGAAGCCCCCGTCGAAAAGAAACGTGGCCCGCGGGTGGCGCACGAGCACCGCCGCCATACCGCTCTCATACTGCTCGCCCCAGCTCCCGCCGCGATATACGAAAGACTGGCGGCTCATCATCACTCCGCACTTTATTAAAGAGAGGGATACTTCGGGCAAAAGCTCGCGCGCCCGCTCGTCGGGATGAAAGCCGGTCGTCTCAGTCGCGTAAGCTTCAACGTCGAGCGTCCTGGGCGTGAAGGTGTAGGCAAGCAGCGCGACGGCCACAAGGAGTGCGCCGCCCAGCAAAAGCAGGGTTCTCTTCAGCCATTTTTTGCGCATGATGAACGGTGAAGGCCGCCGCAAGTTTTACACAAAGCCTCCGCAATGCGCAATCCGTAATCACGAGACCGCCGTGAGCTTTCGCGGGGCAAGCACCGTGTTGATCCGGCGGACGCGGCCTTCGCCGTCAAGCTCAAGTTGCAAGGTGAATCGCCTAGCCTGGTGCAGGCCATCAATATTTCTTTCGCAGACCAGGGCGGGCAATCCGTTGAGCATTCTGTAGCTGATCTGCGCATCGCCGGCTTTGCCCGCAAGACCCATCATCAGGCGGATTACGCGGTCCGATCCCCGCACCGGGTTGAGCGCGGCGTGGACTTCGCCGCCGCCGTCAGATATTGCGACGACATCTTTTGCAAGTAATCGCTCCAGCCCCTCGACATTGCGCGAGCCGAGGTAAAGCAGGAACTGTTCGAGCGCCTGTCGCGTCGTCGCGCTGCGGTCGGGGCCTTGCCGGACGCGGCTCTTGTCGTATTCTTTCATTTTTTGCCGCGCGCGGTGGAGCATAACCTTGACGTTGCTCTCGGTCATGTCGAGCGCGCCTGCGGCCTCTTCGGTCGTGTAATCGAGAACGTCGCGCAGCAGCATTACGGCGCGCTGCGAAGGAGTCAGCGCTTCGAGCGCAAGCAGGAATGCGAAAGAGATGCTCTCTATCAAATCATAACGGGCCGCGGGAGATTCCTCCGACGGCGCGGGCGGCTCGTAAGAGGCGGGGCTCTCTTCGGCGGTCGGCACGGGCGAGGGAAGCCACTCCCCGGTGTAGCCCGTCCGCCGCCGCCGTCTGAGCAGGTCGCGGCTCAAATTAATCGCCACGCGCACGAGCCACGGACGCCAGTCGAGCGAGGTGTCGCGCGGCGGGCGCTCCATCGCCCTGACGAAAGTCTCCTGCACAAGGTCGTCGGCGTCGGCGGCATTGCCGGTCATCCGGTAGCACAAGCCCCATAGCAGATTGCGGTCGTTTTCGTAGACTTCGGCGTTTATAGCCATGCTCTATTCCACCGGCCGATCATCGCGCCGCCGCGATAGCCACACTCGCGTGATTTGCCGCTTCGCGCGCCGCCTCGCGGGCGCTCGCGAGGCTCGCGTCGGCGAGCAATCCTTCCTGGCCCACCCAGTCGCCCGCGACAAAGAGCCCCTCGACATCTTCGACCCGCGGGCCCGGACGCCCCTTCGCGCCGCCGCGCGAGGCAACCGCCATCGCGTTCATCACGATCATATCAGGCAAAAAGCGACGGTGCGCAATACTCTCGCGCCAGCCCGGCTGCACCGTGTCGAGCAACTCTTCAAGCTCGCGCTCTATCTTTTCGGGGGCCTCGTCGGACCCGGGCGGCAGGTACTTCGCCACGTGTATGAGCGCGCCGCCTTCGGGGGCGAGCCTTGCCGATGCCGAGTGGACCGACAGGTATAAAGGTCTGTCTATGCCGAAGGCGTAGAGCGCTTTCGGTTTTGGCAGTCGATGAAGCGCTACGTCGAGGCACGCGGCTTTTACAGGGATGGACTGCTCGGCCCATCGCGCGAGAGATGTTTGATCGCCGCGCTCAAGCAGGGCTGCCGCAACGCGCGGGCTCGACGCTATGACGACAGTGCTCGACCGAAGGGCGCGGCCATCTTTCAAACGCACGGCCCGAACAGCGCCCGCCGCGTCGCGCTCTATCAACTCCACCTTGACGCCCGTCTCTATGACGACCCCCGCCGCGACGGCGCTTTCGCGAAGCCCGTCGACTATGCTCTGCCACCCGCCATCCAGGTATAGCACACCGCGCCCCTGCGCAATCTGCAACTGAGAGATGGCCACCCCGGCGCTCATCAATTCGGGCGCGTTGGTGTAGGTGGCGATTCGCATTGCCGCCAGTACGAACTCGCGCACGGAAGGCTGCGCTATCTCCGCATCGAGCCAGTCACGCTGGCTCACGCCCATCAGCGGCTCCGGCTCGATCTTTTGAAAAGAGCCGAGCACCCGCGCAGCTTCAAGTTTCGCGGAAAGATTGAAAAGACCCGTCGCGAGCATAGAGACCACGCCGGTCGGGAACATGTGCTTCACCCCATCCTTTATGGCGTATGCGCCCGATACCGAAGGAAGCCGTCCGCTGAATTTTACGTCGAGGTCGGTCAGCACTTCGATGCCGCGCCCGCCGCGATAGAGCGCGTGGGGCCCGAGGTTTAAATAAAATCCGTCGCGCTCGGTCGTCCGCGCCCGCCCTCCTATCGTATGGGCCTGTTCAAGAATTCTGACTCGACGACCGGCCCGCGCCATATATGTGGCCGCCGCGAGGCCCGCCACCCCGCCGCCGATGACTATGATTTCCGAATCGTGTTTGATGTTCTGCATAATTATTGCTCCTTTCGTCTCATCGCTTCCTACTCACAACACGTTTGAGAAGCCTGAAAGGTTACATACCGCCCCTCGTTGACACATCCTGTCACACCGCCGCTGCCGATTTTTGCTACCCGGCTGGGGGACGCAAAAGGCCCTGTCATTGTTTCCGCAGTTTTAGAATCGACAACGGCGCTCAGCGGGTGTTGGCACGGGTGTTGCCAATGGTATATGCGTAGCTTTGATAAGTTATACGGAAGGTGAGGGAACGGGGGCTCCGTTGCCTGCCGTGACTGAGAGAAGCGACAGACAAAAAGATAAGGCCGGAGAGAACGAGGGAACGGGGGCTCCGTTGTTTTCTCCGGTCTTTCGCTTTTTCTGACAAAACGCTTCACAGGGCGAAATCGTTGTGATATTCTTCACACTCCCTTCGACAAGCCCTCGTAATTTTTGTCCCACACTCGAAAATTTAGGATTCAAATGTTAACGACGAGAAATTGCGCCGAATGCGATCGTTTAGCTATGGTGCGTTCACGCCGCCGAAGCGTTATCGATTATGTGGTCTCGACAGTGCGCCTATTTCCCTACAGGTGCATGAAGTGCAAGCGCCGGACCTATCTTTTCGGCCGGTATTGATCGATCAAGCCTACCTCTTAAACAGTCGAGCGAAAAAACCGCGCCTTGGCGCATTAGGATTATTCTTCGCCTCATCCCGCACGTGGGCGTCCTCGTCTTTTAATAGCAGCTCGATCACACCGGCTGAAGCGTTAGAGTTCTTGGCGACCGCCCACCGCACGTAATTGACCGCGTCGCGGGCAAGGTTGTCAAAGTTTTTGGCGGGAGTGTTGAGATTGCCGGCGACCGCCATGCGCACCGCGGGCGCGGGGTCTTGCGCGAGTAAATCGAGGATGGCGGTTGGCGTCTTGGTGTTGTCGGCGATGGCCTCCCTGACTTCGCCCGCCGAATCCTTAGCGAGAAGTTCCAGCACCTCAATCGAGCGGGCCGCTTTCGCAATGGCGAGCCGCGAACTCGGGCAAGCCTTCACCAGCAGCATCTGGTCCGGTATGTCGAGCGATTTCGCCCACTCCTTATCCAACTGCACGTCGAAGTTGCCGCGGGCAATCTCTTCCCGGTGCGCTTCTATGAATTTTAAGCAATCATCCTCGTCGAGCGGGATGATTTTGGCCTTCGCTACTTCGCCCATCTTTACACTAGCCGGGCACAGCCTGGAATCTTCCGCCTCACATGTTTTCGATTATAGCCGAAGCAAACTCGCTCGTCTTGAGCTTGGTCGCGCCTTCCATCTGGCGGTGCAGGTCGTAAGTCACTCGCTTCTGCTGTATCGTCTTCGTCAGCGCGTCGATTATCGTCTGGCCGACCTCGCGCCAGCCCATGTAATCGAACATCATCACGCCCGAAAGTATGACCGACGACGGGTTGATGACATCCTGGCCGGCGTACTTCGGCGCGGTCCCGTGCGTCGCTTCAAAGACCGCCGCGCGATCCCCAATATTGGCTCCCGGAGCCATTCCCAGGCCGCCAACCTGCGCGGCGGCCGCGTCGCTGATGTAATCGCCGTTGAGGTTCGGGGTGGCGATGACCGAATACTCATCGGGCCTTATGAGTATCTGTTGGAACATCGAGTCGGCTATGCGGTCCTTGACCAGGAGCTTGCGCTTCCAATTGCCGCTGCCGTGCGTATCCCAGATCGACGCCATGGTCTGCCGGACCTCTTCGACGAGCGCGGCGCGCTGCTTATCGCTCATCTGCTCGAACCCCGGCTCGATCATGCGCGCGTTCTCCTCTTCGGTCATCGAAGGGTTCTTCTCGCGGTTTTCAAGTATCCATACCTCACGCTCGGTGACGAGGTCGCCGCGGAACTCGTCCCTCGCGACTTCGTAGCCCCAGTCGCGGAACGCGCCCTCGGTGAACTTCATGATGTTGCCCTTGTGGACGAGCGTGACCGACTCTTTCTTGAAATCAAGCGCGTACTGCAGGGCGCGGCGCACGAGCCGCTTTGTGCCCGTCGGCGAGATGGGCTTGACGCCGATGCCGCTCTCTTCTCGCACCTGGTAGCCGTACTTATCGTTTAGCAGGCTGATGACCTCGTGCGCGCGCTCGCTCCCCGAAGCGAATTCCACGCCGGCGTAAACGTCTTCCGTGTTCTCGCGGAATATGACCACGTCAACTTTTTCCGGGTGCCGGACCGGCGAAGGCACGCCGTCGAAATAGCGTACGGGGCGCACGCAGGCGTAAAGGTCGAGCACCTGGCGGAGCGTGACGTTGAGGCTGCGGATGCCGCCGCCCACCGGGGTCGTCAGCGGCCCCTTTATCGCCACGACGAATTCGGCTATCGCCTTTACGGAATCGTCCGGGAGCCACTCGCCGAACTTGTTAAAAGCCTTTTCGCCGGCGAATATCTCGAACCACGCTATGCGGCGACGCCCGCCGTACGCGCGCTCGACCGCGGCGTCGAAAACGCGCTGAGACGCCTGCCAGATGTCGCGCCCAGTCCCGTCGCCCTCGATAAACGGGATGATGGGATTATCGGGGACCGCGAGCCGATTGCCGTCAACCGTGATCCTTTGACCGTCGGCGGGAACTTCTATACCGTTGAATGTCGCCATTTTATTAGGACCTCCTCAGCTATAAGCCGTATAAGGGCGTGTTCAAGCGAGGGACTGTAACAATCGGCCGCGAGCAGTGTCAAGATAAAGCGCGGATCGAATAGTGACCGATTATGATGGTGCCAACAGGCCGGCTTTCGATTACAATAACGGATTATTATGTCAGAACAACGCAAAAAGGCTGACGCCAACGACGACCAATCGATGGAAGCGATTCGCCGGCGCCTTCAAGAGTCCGACGAAGCGAACCTGACGGCCGAGCCGCGCGCGCCCGACGCCTGGGACCGCGTAAAGCTTGCGCGGCACACGGACCGGCCTTATACGCTCGACTACATCGGCCTGCTCTTCGACGGACTTCGTCGAGATACACGGCGACCGGCGCTACGGCGACGACCCGGCAATAGTCGCGGGGTTCGCCCGCTTTCGTGATGAGCCCTGCATGGTGATCGGCCATCAGAAGGGGCGCACCACCAGGCAGCGCCAGGAGCGCAACTTCGGAATGCCGAAGCCGGAGGGTTACCGCAAGGCGCTGCGCGTCATGAAGATGGCCGAAAAGTTCGGCCGCCCCATATTCACCCTTATCGACACGCCGGGCGCTTACCCCGGCATTGACGCCGAAGAGCGCGGGCAGGCTGAAGCCATCGCCTTCAACCTGCGAGAGATGGCCAAGCTGCGCGTGCCCGTGATCGTGACCGTTACGGGCGAAGGGGGCTCGGGCGGCGCGCTCGCCATAGGCGTGGGCGACAAAGTCCTTATGCTCGAAAACTCGACCTATTCGGTAATAACGCCCGAGGGGTGCGCTTCGATACTCTGGCGCAACTCGGCTTATGCCGAACAGGCCGCAAACGCCCTGCGGCTGACGGCCACGGACCTTCTACAGTTCGGCCTCATAGATACGGTTGTGCCGGAGCCGGCCGGTGGCGCGCAGGTCGATCATGCGGAGGCCGGGCGGCTGCTCGGCGATTATCTTTCCGAGGCGCTTGCCTCCGTGAGCGGTCTCGGCGATGATGAGCGGGTCGCCCTGCGATATTCTAAGTTTCGCGCGATGGGCGTATTCGAAGAGCGCGCCTCCGGCTACAAGCAGCAGGCCACCTGATAAATCAGCGCTCTCTGGAAAAACATTCATACCCTGGTGAGGAGATCAATGATCAGCAGAGGAAAAGCCTTTCTTACGTTAGCAGTCATGTTTGCGGCCGTCTCGACCGCGGCGGCCCAGGGGCGAGCCGCGCTCAAGCCCGTTTTTAAAGAGGGCCAGCAGGACCGCTACTCTATATCGGCGGTCGTTGAAACAAGCGTCACACCCGCGGGCGAAAGCGGCCTTGCCAGCAACGTACGCCGCGAGTTGAACGCGGTCGTCACGGTGCACACCGCGCGAGTGGGGGAAAACGGCGAGGTCAGGCGAGAGGCAATTATCGAAGACAGCACGATGCGGATAACCGAGAACGGCGTCGAGCTGAAGGCCGCGCCGATTGCCGCGAAAGCCAGGATAGAGTTCACGCTGAACCCGGCGGGCGGTCTGTTGAAATGCTCGATACCGGAAGAGAGCGGCGCTCTGGCCGAGATATTATTCGCGCTGACGGGGTGGTATCCGCACGAAGAGGTCGCGGTCGGCGCTGTGTGGAAGGCCGCGGGACACGGGCCGTTCTATTCGAGCGCGCTTTCGGAAATCTCGAAGGGGGCGACGACCACCTACAAGCTCGTCTCGCTGTCCGACGACGTAGCGGCGGTCGAAGGCGCGGTCAGCCTCAGCCAGAGCGGGGGGTCGATTCTGACTACGAAGCAGGGCCGGTTGAACGTAAACGTGATCGCGAGCGGGCGCGGGACGGCGCGCTTCGAGTACGACGCGGTCGAAGGGCGGTTGCTCGGCGGGCGCAGCGAAAGCCGCCTCGAAGGAAAGCTTGCCAATATCGAGCCCTCGGCCGCGGGTCAGAAGCTGCGCTCGCGCGAAGGCTTGCTGGTCGAAACGGCGAGCTTCTCTATAAAGCTCGTCCCCGTCACCGGGCAATGGTCGGGGGAGTAGATAGATCTCAATTGAAATCTCAAATTTGAGATTTCAAATCCTCGGCTATGGAGTTGGACTGTTTTATATTCGATTTCGACGGCACGCTGGCGCATTCGGAGCCGGCGTACCGCGAAGCCTTCGCGCACTCGATCAGGACGCACACGGGACTTGAGATAAGCGACCGGGAGTTCAGCGATTTCTGGAACACGACCCCGGCGGAGGTGCTGCGGCGCTACAGCGCGGAGATGCTCGACGAGATGCTGGTGACATTCGAAGAGCATTACTACGAAAATCATCACCATCACCTCGTGGCGTATGACGGCATACGTGAATTGCTTGAGTTCCTGATGAACTCGGGACACCCGGTCGCCGTCGTATCGCTCAAGCCGAGGCGCGCGGGCGAGATCGAGCTCGATATAACCGGCCTCAGACCCTTCATATCTCTTACGGTATGGGGTGATGACGTAGAGAGGCCAAAGCCCGAGCCGGACGGCGTGCTGCGGGCCATTGCCGAACTGGGCGCGGCAGCCCCCAGGACGCTTGTGATAGGGGACAGCCCCGCCGACATAATGATGGGGCGCGGGGCGGGCGCAAAGACGGCCGCGGCGCTTTGGGGAGGCGCGAGTCGCGAGCGGTTGATTGCCGAGCGGCCCGACCTTGCGCTTGACCTGCCAGGAGATCTGTTTTCGCTGCTAACCGTTTGATCCGCGCCGGCGACTGCCGCCGCGGGAGGAGGGTTTATGACCGCGAAGATCGTTGCGAAAGATGCCAGGCCCTCGGAGATAATCTCCGTAAACCCCGCGACCCTCGAAGAGCTTGGCCGCTTTAAGATCGCGAGCGCGGTCGAAGTCGACGCAGCGGTCGCGCGGGCGCGCGCGGCGCAGCCCGCGTGGGGCGCCCTCTCTTACCGCAATCGGTCGCGTTATATCCTGAAGGTGCGCCGCGAGCTGTATGACCGCAAGGAAGAGATAATGCGGATCATATCGGACGAGACGGGTAAGCCGGAATTCGAAGCGCTCACGACCGAGATATTCATGGTGAGCGACCTGATGAGCCACTTCGCCACGAAGGCCGAGCGCATCCTGCGCGACGACCGGTTCACGCTCGCGGTATTTCGCAATAAACGGTCGGCGATCACCTATGAGCCGCTCGGAGTTGTCGCGGTGATCAGCCCGTGGAACTTCCCTTTTTCAATCCCCGTAGGCGAGATCGTCATGGGGCTGATGGCCGGAAACAGCGTGGTCTTCAAGCCCTCGGAATATACCCCGCTCGTCGGTGACGCGATCAAGCGACTCTTTGCGGCGGCCGGGTTCCCCGACGGGGTGCTGGAAGTCGTACAGGGGGATGGCTCGGCGGGCGCGGCGCTGGTCGAGTCGGCGGTCGATAAGGTCTTCTTCACCGGCTCAGTGCGCACGGGCCGCAAGATCGCCGAATCCGCCGCCCGCCGGTTGCTCCCTGTAGTGCTCGAGCTTGGCGGCAAGGACCCGATGATAGTCTGCGAGGACGCGCCGTTCGAGCGCACGGTCAAGGGCGCGGTCTGGGGCGCTTTCATGAACTGCGGGCAGGTCTGCGCTTCGGTCGAACGGCTCTACGTCCTGGAGCCAATCGCGGAGAAGTTTATTCCCGCGGTCGTCGAAGAAGTAAAGAAGCTGAGGATGGGACCCCCAACTACCGAGTGCTCTACAGACATAGGGCCGCTTTCCAACGAGAACCAGTTGAGCATAGTCACCGAACACGTGGCGGACGCCGTCGCGAAGGGCGCGCGGGTGCTTACGGGCGGCCGCCGCCGCGAAGACCTGGGCGGATACTTCTTCGAGCCGACCGTGCTCATAGACGTAAATGACTCGATGAGGGTGATGAATGAAGAGACGTTCGGGCCGGTCCTCCCGATAAAGGTCGTCAGAGACGAGGACGAGGCCGTGCGCGAGGCGAATAACAGCCGTTACGGGTTGCTTGCATCGGTCTGGACCGCAAGCAACGAGCGCGGCCGCCGCCTGGCGCGAAAGATTCAAGCCGGGAGCGTGCTCGTCAATGACTGCCTATATACTCATGGCGCGGCCGAGACGCCCTGGTTCGGGGTGAAAGAGAGCGGGCTCGGCGTAACTCACGGCAGCGCGGGGCTCACGGAATTCGTAAGGATGAAACACATAAACTGGGATCTCTTTCCGCTCAAGAGCAATTTCTGGTGGTACCCTTACACGCCCGCCTGGCAGCAGCGATTCAAGTCCTTAATGAAATTGCTCTATCGCTGGGGATTGCGCCGTATATCGTAATCGGTCAAATCCCGTGCCGCCTCCCGCTTAAATAGAGGCTTTTATAGCCAGCAAGCTTGCTAAATGTAACTCATAAGCCGGCGAGGGTTTCAAAAAATTTACCAATAATCTATTCCCCGATCAGGTTAAGGCAGAGGGAAACCGAAGTTAGATGGGCGTATTCGAGATACTTTTCTTTGCTTTAAGGGACGAGGCGATTCCATGGGGTAGTGGGCTTTGGTATATTGCGGCCAACTCGGCAACCATGAGGGAATTTGGATTGTGGCTGTCAAATAACCTCCTCTTCTTCTCTGGTTGAGGGACACAACCATTGAAGGGACGCAGAAAACGGAAGGGAAACTCGCCCGAGTTGACCTTCCGTTATTTTTTTGCTTTCGCCGCGGCAAAAAGCCAAACTTGAAATGCGCTTGCTACCTCACCTATACTCTCTAGTCGGCAATTAGGAGGGGTATCCTAATGGTAAGGAAGCGGTCTTGAAAACCGCCGGGCTTGAAAGCCCTTGCAGGTTCGAGTCCTGTCCCCTCCGCCACTTCTCTTTCCGACCTGATGTCAGAAAAAATCCTGCCCCTTATCGTCATCAATATCGCAATCCGTCTTGAATAGATCGAAAAATATTGTAATATGGCACCCCAAGGCCCTGAATATTCTTGCAAGGAGGCGATATGCGGCGAGCATTAAGAATGCTTTTGACCCTTGCTCTTGTCGTTATTCCGGGGGGGTGCGGCAAGAGCGCGAGCGAGGCCCAGCTTGAGCTTGCGCAGATGAATATCCCTTTTACGGACGCGGCTTTTATTGAAAACGCGAGGCAGGGTAATGTGGCCGCGGTCGAATTGTTCTTGGACGGCGGTATGGACCCTGAAGTTCGTACCACGGAAGGGCAGACGCCCCTGCTTGCGGCGACCCTGGCAGAGAAGGCCGATGTTGTGAGGCTGCTGCTAGAGAAAGGGGCCGATGCCAGCGCGGCTAACAAATTTAAGGGGACGGCATTGATGACCGCTGCCTGGAAGGGCAACGAAGAGATTTTCAACCTGCTGCTTGAAGCGGGCGCTGATGTCGAGTCGCAGGACAATCAGGGAATGACCCCGCTAATGTTTGCTGCCTGGGGAAACCACACCGGCCTTGTAGATGCTTTGCTCAAAAAGCGCGCGAAGCTTGAGGTGCGGGATCAGAACGGGTGGACGGCGCTCATGCGCGCGGCTTTCAAAGGGCATACTGAAAGCGTCCAGGCGCTGCTCGAAGCTGGCGCGGACGTAAATGCCACCTCGCCCGCCGGCGATTCGGCCCTGCTGAAGGCGAGTGAGAAGGGTCACACCGCGACCGTCGACTTGCTGAAACAATCGGGCGCTACGCAATAAATTCAGCCTTGACGTGCGCGGGGCGAAGATTTTTTAGGCCGCCGTGCAAGTAATCATTGCCTTTTTCATCTAGCTATAGTAATAATCACTCGCTCTCTATGCTCTACTGAGAGTAATCAGGCCTTTCAACAATAGGGAACAAGCAAATCACAGCGGGTTCTCTCCAGTCTTTTTGGAGAAATTCACGCCACAATAGTCGATTCTTCGACTCAGGAATGGTCTGTGTCGAGATCGGCTATAATTCGGCAACCTCTCAGGTAACGTGTCGGATTTTTCATCGTTACCCTCCAATTGATCTGCAACCTGCTTATTTGTGCAGAAGGAGGAAAAATGAAGACAAAGATATTGAAGCTATCGCTGATAGCTCTGCTGGCAGTCTTTACTCTGTCGGCGCTCTTCTTGAGCGGCCAGACAACCTCAGAAGCAAACGAACACAGCACTGGCGCGGCCACTGTTGAAAGTCTTGAAGCAAATTACAGGATATGGCAGGCAGAGTATGAAAAGAGCGGCGGAGATCGCAACATGCTGCTGCCGGTTGGCGCGTTCCAGGGTATTTCAACGGAGTTCGTCAATGCACATGGCGAAGCAAGATTGAACCTGGATGATGGGACAATCAGAGTCGATATCAAGGAGCTTCCAAGGTCCGAAGAGTATGACGTGTGGCTGGTCGATAACACCAGCGGGCCTTCAAACGGCATCCTGCCGGAAGAGGGCGACCCGATGATTCGCGTCGGGCGGCTCAATCGCCAGGGAAATGACGCAAAGCTTGAAGCCAGGCTCGACAGCAACACGTTTGACAGCTTTGAGCTCGACCTGCTGGTCGTCACGCGCGCCGGCAAAAACCCTGTGGAGAACCGGGTGCTCATCGGCACTGTAACGCTCTTCCACAGGCTTCACCGAAGCGAAAAGCGCGGCGAGTTCGGCGTGCTCAAGGGCACCGAAAGCCTGTTCAAGCCTGTAGCCAAACAGGAAGCCAGCCTCTTCTCGCGGATTCTTAACGCCATCAGCCCGACGGCTGAAGCGCAGATGGGACCTAATCCCAACCCGCAAGGAGCGCTCGCAGGTACTGATTGCCGCCGGGCGTCAGAGTTTTCTCAATGACACTTTCTCAGGGCAACGGAAGAACTTGCGCAAGCTGCCATCGCGAGGATAACAACTTCACTATAGACCAGGAGTTCATCGCAACCCTTCCGCCGAACGATCCGCTCTTTGTCGCGGAATTCAACCCCAACCTCGCGGTCGGCTTCGAGCAGCCGGAGCTTATGCGGAAGTTCGGATTGATCCTGGAGAATGCGGACGGCTTTAACAACCCGGGCGTTATGCGCGGCGTGCCTCACACGCTCGCACTGATCCAAAATACCCTCACCCCCGTCTCCGGCGGCCTCGACGGCACGACCACGCCGCCCAATGAGCGGACCGGATGGGGCGGCGACGGCGCGCCGGGCACGGGGACGCTTCGCGAGTTCCTCATCGGCGCGGTCACGCAGCATTATCCGCTGACGCTCAACCGCATAGTCGGCCAGGACTTCGTTCTGCCGACCGTAGCTCAGCTCGACGCGGTCGAAGCCTTTCAAAAATCGATTGGCCGCCAGGCGGACCTCGACCTGAGCACCTTGAGCCTGAAATCGGAAGTGGCGATGAAGGGCAAGGAGATATTCCTCAACCCGGGGAACGTGCTCGACCCGAACGCGTCGAACGAAGGGGCAGGCAAGTGCTTCTTCTGCCACTTGAACGCCGGCGCGAGCGACTTCTTCTTCCCCGGCCAGAACGCAAACTTCAACACGAACGTTGAAGGGCTGCCGTTCCAGTTTGCCGACCTTGTGACGGGCGCATCCGTCCCTCCCGACGGAGGGTTCGGCGGCAGCGGGACTTCTCCGACCGGCGGGTTCGGCAACGGCTCATTCAACACGCCGGTCCTGGTCGAATCGGCGGACACGCCGCCGTTCTTCCATAACAACACGATCAACACGATTGAAGGCGCCGTTGATTTCTACAACAGCGAAGCCTTCAATCAGGCGCCCGGTTTTGGCTCGTTGATCGGTGGGATACGGCTGGAAGCGGTAGAGGTAGAAGCGGTCGGCGCGTTCCTGAGAGTCATCAACGCTCTTGAGAACATCCGCTCGGCCGAAGACCTCGCGCTTCGCGCCAGAGCAACTAGCAACGCCACGGCGGCAAGAGAACTGCTCAGACTCTCCATCACTGAGCTGGTCGATGCGGTTGAGGTGTTGAGTTGCGCGAGCCTGCACCCGGAGGCTCAGATTAAGATGAATCAGGCGGCGGCCCTGCTCCAGCAAGGCATAACCGCCGCGAGCAAATCTGCCAGGGATAGCCGAATAAACCAGGCGCTCCCGCTTATAACGGGCGCAAGAAATGACCTGAAAAACTAGATAGAGGCCGACTGAAACTTTTCAGGCCCGGACATAAAAAGCGTGCGAAGAGCCCTCTTCGCACGCTTTTTTTATGAATGCGGTTGCTCGGCTAAGCCGCCTTCTTTGCCATGGGGCGCGAGCCGATCACGATGACGCGCGCGATCTTTGATAGCTCGCGCCTCAACTTTGCCGCGTCGCCCACGACGACTATCGCGGCGTGCTCGCCGGAAGCGTACTTGCGCGTTACCGCGAGCACCTGTTCGGCAGTCACCGCTTCCACGCGCGAGCTATAGCTTTCGAGATAGTCGATCCCGATCCCCAGCATGCGCGCCGCGACTATGCGGTCTGCGAGGCTAGTCTGTGTCGATAGCGAAAGCGAGAAGTTGCCCGTAAGAAAATTCTTGGCGCTTTCAAGCTCGCCGCCTTCGACCCTCTGGCGGCTCAAACGGTCAAGCTCGCCGAGTATCTCCTTGACGGCCGCGACCGTCACTTCGTTTCTTGTGTCCGCGCCGGCGAAGAAGGAGCCTGCCACCTTGAGCGCGCTCACCGCGCTGAAGACGTCATAGGCATAGCCTTTCTTCTCTCTGACGTTGAGGAACAGACGCGAGCCCGCCCCCGCCCCCAGCACGGCGTTGGCTACAAGCAGCGGGTAGAAATCCGCGTGCGAGCGATCCACGGCAAGCCCGCCTATGCGAAACGTCGCCTGCTCCGAACCAGGCCGGTTAATCAAGTATATTGTCCGGTTTCGCCTGGGTGCCGGCGCGCACACGCCCATCTCTGCTTTTGGTCTCCCGGTTGTCTTCCACCCGCCGAGCGAGGCGCGCAAGAGCGCCTCCATCTTTGCGCTCTCGAAGTCGCCGACGACCACCGCGACCGCGCCGTCGGGCGTGTAATGCGTCTTATGAAAAGTTAGCAAGGCCGGCCTTGTTATCGCGCTGATCGCCGCCGCGCTCGGGGCGGTGATGCCGTACGGGTGCGGGCCGTAGACTATTCGGTTGAAGTGCTCGCTCACCAGAAATGCCGGGTCCTGCCGCTCCACCCTAAGCTCCTGGATGCGATTCTTTTTATAAAGCGCGACCTCGCTTTGGGGAAAAGTCGGGCGCGTCAGCACGTCGGCGAGGGTTTCTATCATTCGCCCGGCGCTTTCGGCTATAAAGGAAGCGCCGACCTCCGCGTACTGCTCGTTGGCCGATGACCATATGCGGCCGCCCATAGTCTCTACTTCGCGCGCTATCTGCTCGCCCGCCCGCCCGCCCGCGCCCTCCGTGAGCAGCGCCGCGGTCGCGTCGGCGAGCGCCACCTGACGCGAAATATAAGTCTCGCGGCCCGTGGGAAGCGCCGCCATAGGGACTCCCAGGTTTATGGTGACGATGGGCGCGCGGCGGTCTTCGATCAGTATCAGCGTGAGGCCGTTTTCTAGCTTCACCTCGCGCGCCGCCGGGAGCCTCATCGGGCGCGCCGGGCCGGAGCGCGGCGGGTTCTTGCGCCAGATTTCGGAGTCGGTGCTCTGGCCCGGCACCGTTATTGCCGAGAGCGAAAGAACCGCGACGAGCAATGGCGCGAGCCTTAATTTTATACTGGGCCTTGTAACCTTTATCGTAACCTTCATCTTTATTGCGCCGGCTTTATCGTAAGAACCGCGGTGTTCGAGTCGATGAAATATTTGCGCGCCGCCTCGCGTATCTCCTCGGCCGTGACCGCGAGATAGCGGTCAACCTCGGTGTTAATCAGCGAAGGGTCGTTGTCAAACAGCGTGAACTCGGCAAGCGCGAGCGCGCGGCCGAGCGCCGTCGGGAGGCTCGCCTGCTCTCCGCGCTCTTCATCGATAAAATAGCTCAAGCGATACTGGTTCTTTACCTTCGCGAGTTCATCCGTGCGGACGCCCTCTTTTTTTATTCGCTCTAATTCGCCTTCTATAATCGCGCGCACCCGTTCGGCGGAGACTTCGGGTCTGTGTATGGTATGGACGGCGAGCTGGCCAGGGCCGCGCCGCTCTTCGAGCGTGGCCTCGACTTCGAGAGAGACCGCAAGCTCTTTGACGAGCTTCCGGTAAACCCTCGCGCTCTCGCCGTCGAACAGTAGCGCCTTGAGCAGCGCGATAGCGTAAGAGTCCTTTGACCGCCGCGCCGGTATCTTCCACGCGATGGCGAGCGCGGGCATCTCGGCCAGGCGGTCCTGGGCCGTCAACTTACGAACGGGGACGCCTTCGGCTTCCGATACATCGACCGGGGGCGGCGACGCGCGCCGGGGGATCGAGCCGAAATACTTGCGCACGAGAGATTCGGCCTGCTCCGAGACAAAGTCGCCCGCGATTGCGAGGACGGCGTTGTTCGGCGCGTAATAAGTATTGAAGAAGCTCTGAACGTCTCCGACCGTCGCCGCGTCCAGGTCCGACATCTCGCCTATGGACGTGTGCGAGTTGGCCCAGTTGCGGAATACCATCTCATCCATCTTCAAAAGGTGCGGCCAGTACGGCTGGTTGTCATAGCGTAGACCGTTTCTCTTCTTTTACGGCCTCCTTCTGATTCTGCAAGTTTTCGGGTGTGATCTGAAGCCCTCGCATGCGGTCGCTTTCGAGCCACAGCGCGAGTTCGAGTTTATTCGAGGGCAGGAACTCGTAGTAATTGGTGAAGTCGGCGTGAGTAGTCCCCTGAAGCGTGCCGCCGTTGCTTTCGACGTATTTGAAATGCTCGGCCTTGCCGACGTTTTCCGAGCCCTGAAACATCATGTGCTCAAACAGGTGAGCAAACCCCGTGCGGCCGCGCGATTCATTTCGCGAGCCCACATCATAATAGACCGCGACGGCGACGACCGGCGCGCTATGGTCTTGCGACAGCACGACGCGCAGGCCGTTTTCGAGCTGGAACTGCATGAACTCGACCTTGAAAGACTCGGCAAGCCCGGGTCGAAATACCGCCGAGAGCAGCACGAACGCGAGCGCCATGGAAATGATTCTTACTTTGATCATTTTCTGGTCCGGGAAAGATAATTCTAAGCGGCGGGTGCGGCTCGCGCCAGTCGGTGGGTGCGCGGGGGCAGATGGCCTGCCCCCGCGCATCTGAATCTAACTCTTAACCCTTGATCTTCTTTTTCGCCTCCGGGTAGGAGAGCGCGCGTTCGAGGTTGATTATGTTGAAGCTCACGATCTCCTTGTAGAGCTTCTGTGAGTTCTCCTGATCGCCGGACTTTTCGTATGCCCGCGCGAGCAGCAGCTTGTGGAACGGATCTGTCAGATCGGCCTGCTTCAAGTGCTCGATGGCCTTTGCGTAATCGCCCGCTTCAAGCTTGAGGTAGCCCGCGATGTAATGATAGGCCGGCCAGAACTGCTCGCCGTCTTTGCCGTTTTCTTCGATCATCTTTTTGATCGTCTCGGCCTCTTTCCATGCCTCGGCGTGTTTGCCCATCTTGGCAAGCGCGCGGCCTCTGCCGTGGTGCAGGCGGCCGAGCCATGTCTTTTTCTGAATCTCGTCCAGGTTGCTGCCGGGGATCGTGGCGTATCCCTTTTCGTAAGCCTTGATCGACTCTTCGGCGCGGCCGTTTTCAAGCAGCAGCCGCCCTATCGAATTCCATATGAAGACGGGCGGGAACTGCTGCGCGCCGTCGGATTTTACATAGGCGTCCTGGAAATCTTCGAGCGCCTTGAGCGCCGACTTCACGTCGCCTTCATACATGTACGCGTAAGCAAGCCCGTAACCGGGGCCGAAAGGAGCGGTGTTCGCAACCTTCTTGTTCCATCCCGCCTTGTAAAGCTCGCGGGCCTTGGTGTAGTCGCCTCTCAGCAACGCGACGTTGCCGAGGAACGTGTGGACGCGGGGCGTGCTGGAGTCGAGCTGGGCCGCGCGCTCGAAAGCCGCTTTCGCTTCGTCCAGCTTGCCAGCGCCCATGTGGGCCTGGCCGATCATCATCTGAACCATGCGCTCGTCGGGGTACTGCTTGGCAAGGTCGTTGAATATCGCAATCCCTTCCTGGTACTTCTGCCCGCGGACTGAACATTACGGCCTCGATGTAGCGGCGCTCGCCCTCCGACGCATTCTTGGCAAGCTCGATGGCTTTATCGATGTGCGGACGGCCCTCCTGCGGCGTCGGGGACGCCGTACCCATGAGGTAATAGCCGAAAGCGAAGTTCGGATCGGCTTCCGTTGCCTTCTTCGCAAGCTCGAACGACTGCGGGCCAAACTGGAACGTCTCGATCCTGTGGATGATCTGCGCGACGTAGTCTTTGGCTTCCTTCGATTTGGTGGTGAACTCAATCTTCTTGCCGTTTGCCCCCCCGGCCGCGGCATACGCGCTTGCAGCTACGAGGAACAACGCGGCACTAAGCGCGCTGAACTGAAAAAGTACTCTCCTGATTCTCATGCTTTTCTCCTGATAAAATGAGCGAACTTTTGCGTGACCGGAGCCCGATCAGGCTTGTTGTGTGGGCACACCTATCCAGAGCACGGCTTCCGGGTATACGCCCGGCCTCGGCTTCAGGTTTCATACCCGAACCGAAGATAATTTTTATTAGTTGCATCTCCAAAAAACTGAAGATAAGCAATCCGGCCTCATGCTTCGCCCCTCAAGCTTAGCAAAGCAAGCACGACTATCAAAACAGATCCGATGAGGCCGAGGTATCGAACGAGTTCTTTGTTTGGATGTCGGCTCAGCTTATGAAATAACGCCGAGCCGCTGGCCTACTTTCTTGAAGGCCGCGAGCGCGCGTTCGAGTTCTTCGCGCGTGAGCGCGGCCGATATCTGCGCCCGCAGCCGCGCCTCGCCCTTCGGGACGACCGGGTACCACAACCCGCGAATATAGACGCCCTCGCCCAGAAGCTCGCGGCTCATGTCCTGCGCGACCCCCGCCTCGCCAAGCATTATCGGCACGATCGGGTGGCGGCCCTCTATGATCTTGAACCCGAGGCCGACGATCTCGCGCCGAAAGTATTCCGTATTCTCGTGGAGCCGGTCGACTATCGAGGGGTCGTTTTCTATCAGGTCTATTGCCTCGATGGAAGCGGTCACGACCGAAGGCGGCATAGTATTAGAGAACGTATAAGGCCGCGATTTCTGGCGCAGAAACTCGATGAGCGGCCGGCGGCCCGCTATGAAGCCGCCCGACGCCCCGCCGAGCGCCTTGCCGAAGGTGCCGGTTATCACATCGATCTGCCCATAAACGCCAAGCTCTTCGGGAGTGCCGCGCCCCGTGCGACCGAGCGCGCCCGATGCGTGCGATTCGTCGACAAACAGCAGCGCGCCGTGCTCGCGCGCTAGCTCGACAAGCTCGGGCAGCGGCGCAAGCAACCCCTCCATGGAGAATACCCCGTCGGTCGCGATGACCTTGATGCGGTAATTCTTGTCGCGGTCCTCTTCGAGCATCTGTCTCAGGTGGTTCACGTCGCCGTTGCGATAAAGGCGCGATACGGTCTGCTTGGCGACCGCCCGGCACAATCTCACGCCGTCAATTATGCTCGCGTGGTTGAGCTGGTCGCTGTATATCGCGTCCTGATAGTCGCCGCCGCCGAAATCGTTGGCGATCAACCCGGTGAAGAATGCCTCGTTGGCGGCGAAGCACGACGAGTGGAGTATCGCCGCCTCGCACCCCACGAATTGCGCTATGCGCCGCTCCAGCTCGAGGTGTATCGGCTCGGTGCCGCAGATGAAGCGGACCGAGGCCATGCCGTAGCCCCAGCGGTCCAGCCCGCGGTGCGCGGCCTCTTTGACGCGCGGGTGATTGGCAAGCCCGAGGTAATTATTCGACGCGAGCATGACGGCCGGGCGGCCGTCGACCATCACCTCGCCGCCCTGCTCGCTTTCGAGCGGCACTTCGTACTTGAACGTCTTGGCCTCTTTAAATCCTTCAAGCTCCCGGTCGAGTGTCGAGTAAAGCTGCTCGATATTCATTTGCTCTCCTCATTTCGCTCCGCCGTCAGGCGTGAGCAGAAGCTTTACGGCTTCGTGCGAGCGGACCATCTCAAATCCGCGCTCGAACTCTTCGAGCGGCACCGTCTCGCGGGTGATGATCTTTTCGAGCCGCGACTTCAGCCCGGTCTTCTCCGAAGCGAGCAGGTCGAGCATGGCGTGCCAGGTCTCGAACATTCGCCGCCCGAATATTCCGCGGATCGTCACCCCTTTCCATACCGCGTACTTGCCGAAGTCGAATGACCTGAGCGGGCGCGCCGGTATGCCCAGCAGCAGTATCTGGCCGCCGTTCTTTACTATCGTCCCGGCGTCGTTATAGGCGGCCTCGGCCCCGCTCATCTCAAGCACCACGTCGATGCCGCCGCCGTGCTCGTCGCGCGCGCGCTCGATAAACTCCTTCTTATCGCCGGGGGCCGCCTCTTCGTTCATGTCGAAGCAGAAGTCCGCGCCAAGCTCGCCGGCGGTGTCGAACCTGTGCTTGAGCCGGGCCGCGCCGAAGTCGCCGCCGGGGTTTGAAAAGTCGGTGACATATATCCTTGTCGCGCCGAGCACTCGCGCCACCGCCGTCGACATAAGCCCCTGCGCGCCGCATCCAAGAACGGCCACGGTCTTGCCCGCGACATTGCCCTCCATCACCGTATGCACGGCGTTGCCGAGCGCGTCGAGGAATGCGCCGAAGCGCGGCGGTATGACCTCGCGGCCGCCGAACGCCTCCAGGTTGACGAGGTTTTCGCACGGCACAGTGACGTACTCCGCGAAAGCGCCGTCAAGGTGAAGCCCCTTGACGCGGATGTTTTTGCATATGTGCCGCTGGCCCTCGCGGCATTGCTGGCAGTGCCCGCATGCTATGTGCATCTCGGAGGTGACGTAATTTCCCAGGCGGACCAGATCCGGGTCGACGTCTTCGCCAAGCTCCACGACTTCGCCGCAGAATTCGTGGCCGATGATTATCGGCTTATAGCGATTGATGTCGCCGCCGTGATGAGAGACCATCTCGCTTACGACGCCGGGCTTCGAGCTGTATATGCCCTGGTCGGTCCCGCAGATAGACGCGGCCTCGACGCGAATCTTCACATCGCGGTGGCCCACCCTGGGCTCGGGCTCGTTGCTGACAAGATTGAGTCCCTCTTCGGTCAGGCTCTGTTTCTTGAGTGCTTGCATGTAAGCTCCTGGTTATTCTTGCTTCGAGCGCGAATTGATGCGCGCAAGTTGATCTTTCAACTTCTTTGTCAGCTTTCCATAGACCATTTCGTAAGAGTTTTTGATCAGGCTCTTGATCTCGGCGTCCGGGAGCGCGTCTAATTTCTGGAGGCTGACCCACTTGTTCCTGGCCATGTAAGGCGCGGGTACGATGCCGTCAATCTCGATCAGCTCATCGAACTTTTCCGGCGTACATTTGAAAGCCAGACGGTTCGGGCTTGCCGCGTCGAGCGCGATGACGGCGAACATCTTCTGGCCGACCCGAAAGAGCAGGTCGTTGCCCCACTGCACGCCCTCCGTGGCATGCGGAAGCGACAGGCAAAACTCTCTTATCGATTCTATGTCCAATCTTTTCCTTACCCGTTTATGACCTGCGAAGCGGCGCGGCGCAACCGCTCCATGACGGCCGCGCCCTCGCCGGTCTCTTCGATCCCCTCGACGACAATCTCGCCCGCGCCCCGCCGGTCCAGCTCGCGCAGCGCGGAATATATCGAGCGCGCATAATCGCCCGCGCCGTCTCTTAAATAAATCGCGTGAAAATTCGGGTCGTCGATCTCGACACGCGTGTGGCTTATCAACCCCACGGGTGAAGCCTCCAGCCCCCGGCGGCAAGTCTGTTCGAGCAACTCGGGCTCGCCGTGCGCCACGAGCGTAACGCGCGCTTGCGGGCTGTAGTGGCGATAGCGCGTGCCGGGCGAGCGCCGCAAAATAGCTTCAGTCGCGGGCTCTAAGGCCACCCCGATTGTATCGGCGATCTGCTCGCCGGTCACCCATCCCGGCCTGAGTATCGTCGGCGCGCCCGCGCTCATATCGAGCACGGTCGACTCTATGCCGATCTCTGTCTGCCCGCCGTCAACTATCATGTCAATCCGGCCGCCGAGGTCATCCGAAACGTGCGCGGCGCTCGTGGGGCTGGGCCGCCCGGAACGGTTCGCGCTCGGCGCTGCTATCGGGGTCGCGGCCCGCCGTATCAGCTCAAGCGCGATTGCGCCGGCGGGCATCCTTACGGCTATCGTCGGCAACCCCGCCGAAACGATGGCGGGCACTTCCGCCTTGCGCCTCAGCACGAGCGTCAGCGGGCCGGGCCAGAACCGCTCGATCAGCCGCGACGACTCTTCGCTCACCCCCTCGGCCACGCGCTCGACATCCCCTCGGCGGCCGACATGCACGATGAGAGGGTTATCGGCGGGCCTGCCCTTCGCTTCAAATATCTTACGAACAGCGCTTTCTTGCATCGCGTCGGCGCCGAGCCCATAGACCGTCTCGGTGGGGAAAGCCACAAGCCCCCCCGCCCTTATGACCGAGGCGGCGCGCTCAAGCTCCGCCTCGTCCGGCCGCTCTGGTTCGACTCTTACGATCAACGTCATCAGGGTCAGAGACGGGGAATCTGGAATCTCAAATCTCAAATTTGAAATTCTAGATTCCCCGCTCCTTAATAATCGAAGTTCGATTCGGCTTTTATGCGCGAGACGAACTCTTCGAGCGGCAGCGCTCCTTCGTCGCCGCGCTCGCGAGACCGCACGGCCACGGCCTGCGACTCGGCCTCCTTGGCCCCCACGACCAGCATGTAAGGCACCTTTTCAAGCTGGGCGTCGCGAATCTTTGCGCCTATCTTGTCGTCGCGCACGTCGAGCTCGACGCGAAGCTCCTCGCCCATGAGCCGCTCATATACCTGGCGGGCGTAGTCGGCCGCCTTCTCCGATATCGAAAGCACGCGCGCCTGCACGGGCGCGAGCCACAGCGGGAACGCGCCGGCGTAGTGCTCGATCAATATCCCTATGAACCGCTCGTACGAGCCGTGTATGGCGCGATGAATGACTACGGGCGATCAACTCCGAGTTGTGCTCGTTTACGTAGGTCAGGTTGAAGCGGCGCGGGAGCTGAAAGTCGAGCTGGATGGTGCCAAGCTGGTGCTCGCGCTTGAGCGAGTCTTGCACCATCTGGTCGATCTTCGGCCCGTAGAAATTCGCCTCGCCCTTCTCGACCGTGTACTCGATGCCGTTGTTTTCGAGCGCCTCGGCGAGCAACTTCTCGGCCCTGTCCCACACCTCCGGGTCGCCCATGTACTTGCTCTTGTCATCGCCGCGCACGCTCAGCATAAAGCGATAAGGCATATCGAACGCCTTATAAACGCGCGATACTAGAGAGAGCAGACTGTTGACCTCCTGGCCTATCTGGTCCTCCGTTATAAACAGGTGCGCGTCGTCTTGCTGGAACTGTCGCACGCGCGTGAGCCCCGCGAGCGCGCCCGCGCGCTCGTTGCGGTGCAGCACGCTCATCTCCGACATGCGTAGCGGCAGCTCGCGATAGCTCCGCCGCTTCGAGCCGAATATGAGCATGTGGCCAGGGCAGTTCATCGGCTTCATCCCGTAAACCTGCTCGCCCTCGTCGACCAGAAACATGTTCTCTTTGTAATGATCCCAGTGGCCCGAGGTCACGAACAGCTCGGAGTTGAAAAGCAGCGGGGCCTTCACCTCCACGTAGCCGCCGGGCGCAAGCATGCGCCGCATCTTCTCTTGCAGGGTGTTATATATGATGGTGCCCTTCGGCAGCCATATGGGCGCGCCCGGCGCCCACTCGTGCGTCATGAAAATATCAAGCTCGCGCCCGAGCTTGCGGTGGTCGCGCTTTTTGGCCTCTTCTATGTTGTGCAGGTACTCTTCGAGCTCGTCTTTCGTGGGCCACACGGTGCCGTATATGCGCTGGAGCATCGGGTTCTTTTCGCTCCCGCGCCAGTACGCGCCCGCTATCGACGTGAGCTTGAAATGCTTGCACTCGCTCGTGCGCCGCACGTGCGGTCCCGCGCACAGGTCCGTGAAATCGCCTATGTTGTAGGTCGAGACCGTCTCGCCCGGTATGCCGTTTATAAGCTCTATCTTGAAGTCCTGCTGGTGCTCGCCGAAGAATTCCAGCGCCTTCTGCTTGTCCCAGTTCTCGCGTTGAAACTGGCGCCCCTCTTTTACGATCTCGCGCATGCGCTTCTCGACCGCCTCGAGGTCTTCGGGCGTCAGAGTGCGCGGCAACTGCATGTCGTAGTAGAAGCCGTTCTTGATGGGCGGGCCTATGCCGAACTTCACGTCCGGGAATATTTGCTGCACGGCGGCAGCCATGATGTGCGAGGTCGAGTGCCTCAGACAGTGCAGCCGGTATTCGCGCTCCGAGGCAAAGGCTTCCGCGCCCAGAGCAAAATCTTCATCATTATGAAATTCATCGGCCATGTTCGGGCTCCTCAATAATCCGTGCGATGCTACCGTCGCGCCGCAGACCGAAAAATCTGCGACCGGCCGGAAACTCTTATGGTACATCACGCCCGCCGCCACGGAAAGGCTCGCGCCGAGCACGTTTCAGGCTGCTCGATTATGCGCGATCAGCGCGCAGGCTTTCGATCACTGAGGCCATCTCTGAGGGAAGCTCGGACGTAAGCTCTATCCACTCGTTGCTCGCCGGGTGGTGAAATCCGATCCGCCACGCGTGCAGGCAAAGCCGAACTGCGATGTTGGATTTTGGATTTTCGATTTTGGATCGCCCTGACGAGTCGCCAATCGGCAATTCAGGTATCGAAATACTGCTCGTCGCCTATGATCGGGTGGCCGGTATAGGCCGCGTGTATGCGCAACTGGTTTGTGCGCCCGGTGACCGGTTCCATCTCGATCAGCGTCGCTTCGGCAAACCTCTCCACGACTTGATAACGGGTCTCAGCCGCGCGGCCTCCCTCCATCACCCACCATTGCGGTCGCCTGTCGGGGTCGCGCCCGATGGGGGCGCTGATGGTCTCTTCATCTTTATCTATGCGGCCGGCCACTAAGGCGAGGTATCGTTTATCAACGAGCCTGCGCCCGAAGTGGCGCGAAAGCTGCGCGAGCGCGGATTGTGTTTTTGCCACGACCATAAGGCCGCTGGTCGGGCGGTCGAGCCTGTGGATCAATCCGGGGCGGATGAGCGAATGCAGCTCTCCATGCGCCGCGCCCTGAAGCGTTGCGCCACGGGTTGTTTTATCGTCTTCGTAAAAGCTCCGGTTGAGGTGATAAGTCAGGGCGTTGGCGAGCGTGCCCGATTTTACCGATCTCGTAGGGTGCACGAGCATGCCCGAAGGCTTGACTACGACAATGATGTGCTCGTCTTCATAGGCGACATCGAGCGGGATCGGCTCGGGCATCATCGCCGTCGGCGTGCCCTCGTCGAAAGTGATTTCGACCCGGTCGCCCGGGGCAATCCGGTGACCGGCCTGCACGCGCGCTTGATTGACGAGACACGCGCCGCCGCTTATCAGGTTGGCTATTCGCATGCGGCTGAGCGCGCCGAAACGCGCGGCCAGAAACTCGTCGAGCCTTCGGCCCGAGTCCTCGTCGAGCGCGCTGAACTGAAAAGATTGAGCCATCCTCAGAAGTGAAGAGTAAATAGTGAAGGGTAAATAGGCAGCTTCAGGTATTTACTCCTTCTTGCCGCTTCTCACCCTTCACCCCCTTCACAGCGGCGGCAGTATGAGCCGCACCGAATCGTCGGGCAGTATGAGGCGCAGTAATGCGTTACCGTTCCGCCTGAATACATCTCTCAGCCTTCGCCCGTCGCTCAGCTCTCCCTTCTGCTCAAAGAGTCGCCCGTTCTTTTTGATCTTAGGATCGCGGTCGAGCGTAAAGCAGATGGCCGATCCCTGCTCGATCACCTCTATGCGGGTCCCGGATGCAAAGTCGCTGCCTTTGAGCTTGAGCTTGCTGCCTGGATCAACCTCTTCGATGACCGGGAAGCCGGGAATCTCGCCCTGAATTATTCGCGGCATAACGATCACAAGCACGGAGCTGTCGGGCTGGCCGCAGGCGACGTAAAGCCTATGCGTCGGGAGTATTGTAGGGTTCGCCAGTCTGGACGGCTACAATGCTGCGAGGCTTGGGACACGCCTCAACCTTTATGGGCGGAGCGGTCACGACCTGATCGATGCGAGCGTCGATGCCCGCGATTATGCCTAGCGCGTCGTTGGTAAACAGAACGTTCGGCTCATAGACGGGCTGTCGCGCAATGTTCGGCGGGTTGCCTTCGACAAAGCCGAACGGGAAGGCCGTGATGCCGAACGGCCCGCCGCCGCCGCCGCCCGCGCCCGTCGTCATACCCGTTTCAGGATTTCGCGTGAGCGGCGCCGCCGGGCGCTGCAATGCCTGAAGCCCCCGCGCTGCCCGGCGCTGTGCCTCTCGCCGTGTCGTCGAGGATCGCGCGCTCGAACTCGTCGCTGCACGTGTCGAACTCGACTACAACGCCGTTGAACCTTTCGCTGTTTTGCGTCCCCCAGTATGTGACGTAGAGATGGCCGTTCGTGGCCGACACGGCGCCCTGCCACGGGTTCGTAGGGATGATCAATTCGGGCGGGATGCCGAGACCTCTGCGCTGCGGGACGGGGATTTGCGGGGCGGGGATGTCTTTGATCTTCCGATCGGTCGCCGTGTCGATGACCGATATCGTCCCGTCGCCAAAGTTTGTGACGTATGCCTTCGCGCCCGTAATAGAGAGGGTGACGCTCGAAGGCTGGCTCCCCACGGCGATCTCGCCCACCTTCAGGTTCGTCGCCATGTTGACTATGTCTATGCGGTTGTCGCCCGCGACCGGCACGTAGAGCTTCGACGTGTTCGGAATGGCTGCCGGAAACATCGGGCCGCGCCCGACGTTTATCGTCGCGGCCTGCACGAACGTGTTATTCGGCCCGCGGTTCAACCGAAGCACGCGGCCCGGTCCGACGGCCGAGTAATCGACAGGGAACTCTTTCGACGGGACGATATTTGATCCGAACAGCGTGACGAAGATAGCGCCGTTAACACCGGTCGCCACGCCGAACGGGCCGTCGGGCGTGCCGCCCGGCCCGTCACCTACGGCGACGTTTATGAAAGCTGTTGTCGGCTGTCTTATGACGGTCAGATTATCCGATACCAGGTTGGTCACAAAGACTTCCTGGACGGTCGACATAATGCCCCACGGCTCGACCGCGAGCGGGTCTTTGATCCTGGTTATTGTCGGCGCGTCGAAGGGACTGCTCTCGACCGTCGCGCGTATAAGAAAACTTCCGGGCCCGCACGGCGGGTCCGGCACGAGCGCGTCGCTCACTTTTTGCCACAGCCCGCCGCCGTTGAACGTGATAAAAGATTCGGTCCCCGGAGGCACGGACTTGCCCGGCGAGAAGTACAGGTTCGGCAGGTCGGCTATTCCGAACTCGTCAATAACGCCGACGACGAAGCTGCCGCTTTCAATCGTTAGCGGGGTTATAAGGTTAAAAGTCATTATGGATTGAGTGCCGCGCACCCGGGCGATGAAGGCGGCGTCCGGCTCCTGGTTGCTGCTGGGGCCGTCCATCTCAGGGTCTTTGAATACGACTACGCGGTAAAGCGAATCGCGCTCGACTTCGCGGCCGACCGGCCCCCCGCGGTTAAACCCTACCGTCACCGTGCGCAGCGTCGAAGGATAGCTCGGAGGCGTAAGCTTATTGGCCCACGCGAACTGGCCGGGCATCCCCTTGATGGTATCGGGGACGACCACCGTGCATAGAGCGCCCGTGCCATCTTCGAGCGCAAGCTCCGCGGTTGCGCCCTGAGCGGTCAAGTCCTCCGCCCTCGCGACCGTGGCCGGGCGGAATGATAGACAGGACGTGACCACCATAAAGGCAAGAGTCAGAACCAGCAGGGAGACGGCTTGCGTGGGCTGTCGATCTATTCATTAGCTTATAACCTCGCACGAAAATGGGAAGGTCTGAATTGAAGCCGCGGCAACCACTATAACCACGGCATTATCGCTACCGGAGACGCGGCGAGCCGTTACTCTTATTGAATTCCTATTTGTTATGTTAGCCTCGCCCGGCTTCCGCTCCGTCTTCTGAAAAGATAGCGCATTCAATACAGCACGTCATGTGCCAGGAGGCGTGTCGGCCGCGCGTCCGCTCACAGGCCCGCTTTTAACGGCGTTGTAAATCGCGAGCGCCGCCCCTCGCACGCGGGCTTGGGAACAGTCTTCCCATATAATCTGAGAACAATGTACCGGCTATGGGAATCGGGTATTCAGCTACCCGCCGCTTTTTTATTTGAGGTTGACCGGTTTCGCCTCAAAAACACGCCTTACATAGTGAAAGCGGTTAAAGGCAGCGCGAGTCGCGCCGAAAGCTTTTAAATATGAAGGAGAGCGTATGAGCAATTACCTCGCTTACGATGCATTCATAGGCTCGGAGGGCAAACGCCTGCTGGAGATGCTCGAAGGGCTGGTGTGGACCTATACCGAAGCCGCCTTCGCGCTGCTCGTCCTGGCAATTGCGGCGGTAGCCTGGCTTATGGCGGGCGAGCTTAGAGTCTCCGCAAAAGACCGGCGCGCGGGGTCGAAGCGCGATGAGGCGCGCGAGCGCTCAAGCGTCAGCCTTCTCGACGCGAGCCGGGAGTGCCTGTGAGTGGGCGAATATTCAAGCTCAAAATTTACGGAGGATAATATGAAAAGGATTACGGTCGTCATCTCGATTCTCGTCTTGTCGCTCGCAACGGCCCATGCCGGTCAAAGGGCCGCGCTACGGGCGCGCGCCGCGGACGAAGAAGTTATACGCAAGCTGGTGCTTCGCATGGAAGAGGGCTGGAACGCGGGGTCGGGCAAAATCTTTGCCGAGCCGTTTGCGGATGACGCCGATTACGTCGTCATCAACGGCATGCGGCTGAAGGGACGCGCCGCGATAGAAGGCGGCCACCAGAGAATATTTGAAACCACATATAAGGGGAGTCGGAACACCGCCATAATGCAGGGCATACGCTTTCTGCGGGGCGACGTCGCGGTGATACACGTGCAGTGGCGGCTCTCTTATACCGAAGCCGGTGCTCCGCGCGAGGGTAATGCTATGTCGAGCATGGTGCATAATGAAGGATGGCGGCAAGTGGGTGATCGCGGCCTTTCATAACACCATGATCGCGTTCGGCCGGTGACGATAATCGAATGAATACGAACGGCCACAGGGTTAACCGGGTTACGCGCTCGATTGCCAGGATGATCAAGACGGGGCTGGGCATGCGCGAGCGGGGGTGCGTTGACTTGAGTTCGGTGAGCGGCTATGCTCTCCCAGTCTCAAAGACCGACTGCCTCAATCCGCGCGGGGAAGTCATGGCCAGATCGTCGCCTGAAGACGTAACTCAGCTATTACAAGATTGGCGCAACGGCGATAAAGCCGCGCTCGACCGCCTGACCCCGCTCGTCTATGACGAGCTGCGCAGGCTTGCGCGCAACTACCTTCGCGGCGAGAGAAGAGAACACACGCTTCAGGGCACGGCGCTCGTCAACGAAGCCTATATGAAGCTGATCGGGTACAACAACCTTGAGTGGCAGAACCGGGCCCATTTCTTTGGTGTGGCCGCCCGCGTGATGCGCCAGATACTCATAGACTACGCGCGCAAGCACCGGACGGGAAAACGCGGCAGCGGTAAGCAGAACCTGCCGCTCGAAGAGGCGGCGATCTTTTCCGCGGACCGCGCCGAAAGCCTCATCGCCTTAGACGACGCGCTCGAAAGCCTGGCCAGTGTTCGACGCGCCGAAAGGGCGGATCATAGAGCTGCGGTACTTCGGCGGACTCAGCATCGAAGAGATCGCCGAAGTGACGGCCATTTCCGCGTCGAGCGTCAGGCGCCACATGCGCATGGCCGAAGCCTGGCTGCACCGCGAACTCAGCAAACAGTAGGGGCAATGCTTGGCCGGCGAAAAGCCGTTTGAAATTTAAATCCCGGATTTGATATTTCAGATTGACTGCCTACTTCCTGCCGATAATCAAATTATGAATGTCGAGAAGTGGAAACAGGTAGAAGCCATATTCGAGTCGGCGATTGAGCGCGACCCGGCGGAGCGCGCCACTTTCCTCGACGAAGCCTGCGGCCGGGACACGGCCTTGCGGCGCGAGGTCGAATCCCTGCTCGCTCATCAACAGCCTACCGGGCGCTTCATACCGACGCTCGTACACGAAGCGGCAAAGATCGTGGGGCGCGAGCGCTCAACCGCGCCGACCGACTCTCGATTTATTCCGGGGACGGTGCTCGCCGCGCGCTATCGCCTGGTCGGGCCGCTCGGCAAAGGCGGCATGGGCGAAGTCTATCGGGCGGACGATCTGAAATTATCGCAGGTGGTCGCCTTGAAGTTTCTGCCCGAAAGCTTAGAGAAAGACCGCGCGATGCTCGAGCGGTTCCACCGCGAAGTCAGAGTCGCCCGCCAGATATCGCACCCGAACATATGCCGCGTTTATGACATAGGCGAGGTCGAACGGGCAGCACTTCCTTTCGATGGAATACGTTGACGGCGAAGACCTCGCGTCGCTCTTGAGGCGCATAGGCCGGCTGCCCACCGACAAAGCGGTAGAGATAGCGGCACATCTCTGCGCGGGGCTTGCGGCGGCGCACGAGCAGGGCGTGCTGCACCGCGATTTGAAACCGGCGAACGTGATGATAGACGGGCGCGGCAAGGCACGCATAATGGATTTCGGGCTGGCGGGCCTGGCCGACGAGTTCCAGGGTCAGGAGGTGCGCGCGGGCACGCCCGCTTATATGGCGCCCGAACAACTGGCCGGGCGCGAGGTGACCGAGAAGAGCGACATATACTCGCTCGGCCTCGTGCTCTACGAAATATTCACGGGCAAGAAAGCATTCGAGGCGTCTTCGCTCGAAGAGCTTATAAGACAACACGAATCGTCCGCGCCGCCGAGCATGTCCGATTACGTGAAGGAGATAGACCCGCTTGTCGAGCGAGTGATCCTGCGCTGTCTTGAGCGCGAGCCCGCCGACCGCCCCGCGTCGGCCGCGCAGGTGGCGGTGGCATTACCGGGCGGCGACCCGCTCGCCGCGGCGATTGCGGCCGGCGAGACCCCTTCGCCGGAGATGGTGGCGGCCGCGCCGAAGGATGGCGCGCTCAGGCCCGCCGTCGCCGTCGCTTGCCTTGCCGCCGTGCTCGGCGTGCTCGCTTTGATCGTGGCGCTTTCGGGCAAGGTCATGATCCAAAACAACATCGGCGCGACGAAATCGCCAGAAGTGCTTGCCGAGCGCGCCGGAAACCTTGTGGGCAATCTGGGATACGGGAAGTCGCCGACCGATATAGCTTACGGGTTTGAGCCGACCCCGGACCTTGAAGACGCCGCTAAAAATGAAGACGGGTCGGACGCGTCCGATTCATTCCGGGGCGTCCAGCATTTGCTGATACATTTCTGGTACCGCCAGAGCCCGCGCTATATGGAGCCTTTTACCCGCAACAAGGTATCGCTATTGGACCCGCCCTCGGACGTAACGAACATGGCGAGTTTGATCCTTGATCCGCAGGGCAGGCTTCTCAAGTTTGAAGGCGTCCCGGCGCAGATTGCGGATGCAGGCGTGCAATCGACACCGCCCGACTGGGCGTCGCTGTTTATCGAGGCGGGGCTCGATATGACCAGGTTTGCCAGGACGGATTCAAAGTGGGTTCCGCCCTTTGCCTTTGATCACCGCGCCGCGTGGGAAGGGACCTATCCCGATCACGACCACATACCTATCAGGGTCGAGGCGGCCAGCTTTCAAGGCAAGCCGGTATACTTCCACGTGATACCGCCCTGGGAAACGCCTCTCAGACAGGAGGAGTTTCGCTATAACCCCGGCCGAAGGGCCGCGGGCGTGCTGCTCGCAGTCCTGTTTTTTGCGAGCCTGATTGGCGCGGTGCTTATCGCGCGCCGCAATCTGCAACTCGGGCGAGGGGACCGCAAGGGCGCCTACAGGCTTGCGATGTTCATCTTTTTTGCGACTATGATAGGCGACCTGCTCGGGTCCGACCACGTGGCGACGCTCGGCGGCGAGCTTGCCGTATGGTTCGAGGCGCTCGCGTGGGCCTTGTTCATCTCCGCCTTCGTATGGTTTCTCTATATGGCGCTCGAGCCTTTCGTGCGCCGCCGCTGGCCTAATCTGATAATCTCCTGGAGCCGGCTGCTGGCGGGGGATTATCGCGACCCAATGGTGGGGCGCGACATACTGGTCGGCGCGATGCTGGGCTTCGGCCACACGCTGACGATCTATCTGCTTGCGATGATCACGATGTCTTATCAAGGTGACCGCGGTTTTAGCTCGGGGGGCGACTTTCGTTCGTTCGGGATACAGGCGCTCATCGCGACATTGCTTTCCAATAGCATAGTTATGAGCATATTAATGGGGTTCGGCTTTCTGTTTCTGCTGCTCCTCTTCTATGCCATTTTGAGGAAGGAAAGGCTGGCCGCGGCAGCCCTCTGGCTTATGCAGGCGTCGATCACTTACCTCGCGTTTTTATCAACAGGCCCGCCGATATTAATTATCGGCGCGCTGCTGATACCGACCGTCTATACTATCGCCGTGTGGCGCTACGGGCTGCTCACCACCATGTCGCTGCAGTTCTTCTTCACTCTGACTTTTCACTACCCGATAACACCCGATCTATCGAGCTGGGCGGCCGGCACCACCATTTTCTGTGTGACCATACTTGTCGCGCTCGCCTTCTACGGCTTCTACATATCGCTCGCGGGCCAGCCCTTATTTCGCGGCAGCATCCTCCGAGATTAAAGCAAAAAGCCACGAGGATTGCTCCCCGTGGCTTTGCTTCGGACTTCTAAAGCGAAAGATTCGCGCTTACTGTTTGTCGAGTATCAGGTGTAAGGGAATGAGCTTGAAGTTCTGATTGCCCTTATCGTTTATGCCGTCCTGAACGACGAGAACCCCGCGCGGAAAAGTGGGTCCGAGGTTTACGGTCGTGACGTCGAGGCCGTCGGTATCTTCGACGGAGTCTACCCCGTTGCCGGTCACGATCTTAAAGGACTTTACGAACTCGTTATTGCCTTCGCGGCGATATACCGCGAACGAGTTATTGCCCTGGCTGGAAACGATCAGGTAGCCCTTGCCGCCCTCTTCGTGCGCTATGGCCAATCCCTCGATGTCGGCAACCAGGCGTCCGGCCCCGGCCTTGTCGACTACCGTGCGGTTGCTGCCCGAGTCCGGCTCGGCGCTGTACTTCCAGATGCTGCCCATCTCTTCCGCGACATAGAGCTGGCCCGTCTCGTCATCGACCACGCACCCTTCGATCTGGGTGCCGACTTTTAAGCCGCGAACTTTTGCCGCATCGACTTTGCCGCTGCCGTTGTCTTTAAGCTCCCACTGCTCCAGGTCGCCGGACTTGGCCGTCACGAAATAATAAAACTTGCCCGACGAGGGGCTGCGGTACATGCACGACCCGTAGGCGGCCACGGTCGCGATTTTTCGCGCCGCGATATTTTCAAGCGTACGGGTCGTTTCGTTGAATCGATAGATGGCTATCGTGTTGTCGGTGCGGTTGCTCGCGGTGACGAGCGAGACGGCCTTGCCGCCGAGCATGAAGCCGGCGCGCAGGTCCACGTTGTTCATCGATCCGTCGGGCAGATACTGTATCTGCTTGCCGTCGAGCGAATAGACGGCCAGACCGCCCTGTTTGTTCGTGCCGATGATTGCGCTCTCGGCCGGGTCCTTCGGATTTATCCATATGGCCGGGTCATCGGCGGCGTCGCCGGTCGAAGGCACCGGCTCGGTTTCGACCGTGGCGGAGATTGAAAGCATTGCCGCGGACGCCGAGGCTGCCGGCTTGACGGCCGAAGACTGCTTGGCTTCCGGCTCGGCGCTCTCGGTCACCTCTTTCGACTCGGTTCGCTCTTTCGATTCGGTTACCTCTTCGCCGGATTCTAGGGGAAGGTAGCGATTTTTCGCGCCGCGATATTTTCAAGCGTACGGGTCGTTTCGTTGAATCGATAGATGGCTATCGAGTTGTCGGTGCGATTGCTCGCGGTGACGAGCGAGACGGCCTTGCCGCCGAGCATGAAGCCGGCGCGCAGGTCCACGTTGTTCATCGATCCGTCGGGCAGATACTGTATCTGCTTGCCGTCGAGCGAATAGACGGCCAGACCGCCCTGCTTGTTCGTGCCGATGATTGCGCTCTCGGACGGGTCCTTCGGATTTATCCATATGGCCGGGTCATCGGCGGCGTCGCCGGTCGAAGGCACCGGCTCGGTTTCGACCGTGGCGGAGATTGAAAGCATTGCCGCGGACGCCGAGGCTGCCGGCTTGACGGCCGAAGACTGCTTGGCTTCCGGCTCGGCGCTCTCGGTCACCTCTTTCGACTCGGTTGTCCGAGTTACCTCTTTGCCGGATTCGTCGTCATCGTCCTCGTCATCTTCATCTTTGTCGTCGTCATCATCTTCGTCTTCGTCGTCCTTGTCATCTTCATCTTCGTCATCATCTTTATCATCATCGCCGTCTTCTTCTTCGTCATCATCATCTTCGTCATCGTCTTTATCATCGTCGTCATCGTCGTCATCGTCTTCTTGATCTTTCTGCTTGTCCTTTTCCTCTTGCTTTCGGTCGTCGCCCTTATCCTTCTCGTCGCGGCGATCCTCTTCGCTCTTCTTTTCCTTATCGGCCTTCTTTTCTGTCTTGTCTTTATCTTTGGCGCTGGCCTCGAACGGTACGGCGAGGGCCAGCATCCAGAACATAAGGCTTATGCTGAGCACCGAAGCTATCGTCTGTAATGTAAAGCGTCGTTTTGTTAATCTCTCCATAATTCTCTCCTAATCGGGCTAATCTCACTCCCTGAGATGCGCGAACTTATTAATTCGGTTTCCACAGTCTCAGTTAATCTTTTCTCGTAACTTATGTGGCGGCAATCATTCGAGGCAAACTGTCGTTGCCGCCGCTTGAAACATAAAAGCGTCCCTCAAGCAAAGAACCTCTGGCTTATATCACGGGCATATCTACCTCAACTCTTCTCGGCCAATCGCCCCGCATAATTTACGCGCGGGCCGGGCTGCAAGGATTGGTCCGACTGACTTAAAACTCATAACTCCTCTCCTGCTCATGTACATACGAAGCGGCAAAGAATCGGTTCGCAGTCCCCATGGAAAACTTATGGGCTAATTGACTGGATAAAACGGTTGGGATATAGTGGCCCCCGATTTGGGAGTCCGATCTTGATCCCTTATATTCTAAACAGATTGCGGGTAAGGGGGGGCCGTGAGACGGTGCCAGGTCTGTAACAGAGAGTTTGACAACAAGCAAAGCTTTTGTCCTTTCGACGGGGCTCGCCTTGCCGAAGCCACCATAAAGCCGCCTCCAGCGCCGCCCCCGTCGCCGCCCGCAACGCCGCCGTCGAAAGGGCCGGGCCCGCCTTCCTGGCAGGTCGATATTACCCTGTCGAACCGGGGTTACATTACAGGCTCCGCTAAAAGCGCCCGAGACGACCATCGGCTACGACGGCCGCAACGACCTTTCGATTGACGACGCCGGCATCAGCAGCCGGCACGCGGTCCTGCGGCTAAGAGGCAACACATGGTATGCCTACGATCTCGGCAGCCGCAACGGCACCTACGTCAACAAAAAGCGGATCGGCGGGGAAGGCGAGCCCGTCGCCATGGGCGACACGATAAAGCTCGGCCGCACGCACCTCAAGATACGCATGAGCGCGCCTGCACAATTCGAGACGGTGCAGGATATACCCATCCCCAAAGTCCCGACGCCCCAGGCGCCGACGCCAAAAGCTCCGACACCGAAAGCCCCGACGCCCAAAGCGCCGACTACATTCGCCGGGCCAGCCGGCTCGCAACGTCGAAGAGATAGCGGTCCCGTTTCGCGCCGAACCCCCGCAGGAGCCGCAAAGGAAACAGAGCGAGGCGCGTTATAAGCAACCGCCCGCGCCTAAACCTCCCGACCCCCCGCAGAAGAGTCATCCGGAGCCAAAAGAGCCGGCTTCAAAGACGCCCGTCGTCGGCAAAGTGCTCGACGGCCGCTACGAATTGCACGAGGTCATCGCGGAGGGGGCTACGGGCACGGTCTATCGCGCCCGGCGAATATTGCTTGGCGACTTCGTGGCGGTAAAACTATTAAAGGCCGAGATCGGCGCGGACCCGATGGCGCTCGAACGGTTCCGCCGCCAGGCGCGGGTCGCCGCCCGCATACACCATCCCAACTCGGTGCAGGTCTATGACGTCGGCTCGACGCCCGAGGGCCGCGCCTTTATCGTCGAAGAACTGCTTTCGGGCCAGACGCTCCGGGACCTTCTCAACAAAGAGCGCGGGCTGACGCTCCGGCGCATAGTCGGCATATTCAACCAGATATGCGGCGCGGTCCACACCGCGCATGTCAACGGGATAGTGCTGCGCAGTCTCAAACCCGAATCCATATACGTCGAGCGCGCGCCGGACGGGAGCGAGGTCATAAAAGTCGGCGGCTACGGCGTGGCCAAGATCGAAGGCGCCGCGAACGCCCAGATGACCATGGCGAACCAGGCCCGAATGCTCGGCCGCCCGGAGTACCAGCCGCCCGAGAAGTGGCTCGAAAAGCCGCTCGATTCCCGCTCCGACGTCTACTCGCTCGGCGTAATACTGTTCGAGCTCTTGACCAACGAATTGCCGTTCGATTCCGACGACCCGTTCGAGATCGCCCAGATGCATTTGAGCGCGCCGGTGCCCGACATATCCAAGTTCAGCCGCCGGGACGACATTGACGAAGGCATCGCGGCGGTCGTCAGCCGCGCGCTCTCGAAAGACCCCGCGCTGCGCCAGCCGACGGCGCTCAACCTGGCGGCCGAGCTACAGGCCGTCAGCGACGCGAGCGGCGGGATACTGCGCCGCATGCTTACGCGCGTGTCGATGCTGCCCGCGCAGCCGCAGGTGATAGTGCAGGGCGCGGCCGCGCCCGTCGTGGACGGCGAAGCCTCTCTGCCGTCAGTCGTCGCCGAATCGAAGGCGAAGGGGCGCGGCGCGCTCAACCCCGTTCTGGTCGCGCTGATGGCCGAGGCGTTCCTTTCGCGAATGTCGGGCGGCCTTGTCAAGACGGCCGTCCCGCTTTACGCGCTGCTCGTCTTCGGCCTCGACATAGCGTCGGTCATGGGGCTCGTGCTGATACAAAACGTCGTCCCGCTGCTGCTGCGCCCTTACTTCGGGACGCTCGCCGACCGTCACGGCAAGAAGAAAGTCTTCATGGTCTCGCTCACGCTTAAGACCCTGGTGAGCGTGCTCTATTCGGTGGCCACGCTGCCGATGCTTTTCGCGATAAGCGCCGTGCGCGGCATGGCCGATTCGGCCAAAGGGCCTTCGGCCTCGGCGATGATAGCCGACCACACGGACGAGCGGTACATCGCGAGGGCCTACTCGTGGTACACCACAATAAAGTCGACCTCGGGCGGCATAGGCGAGGCGGTGGCGGCTTTCCTCCTGCTCTGGCTGCTCGTGCTGATGATTGGCACGCAGACGGTTACGGCGAACGTGGCGGTGCTCGAAGCCTTGAAGGCTGACGGGACGCCGAAAGAGGAGTTCATAAGGAGCCCGGAAGATGTGTCGCCCGAGGGCACGTTAGGCGGCACGCCGGCCGAGCCCGGCGCGCGCGTCGTCGTAGGCGTCGAGCAGCGCGAGGTCAGGCTCGGCTCGGTGCCGATCGACGATCTGCCGAAGGTGATCGACAGCCAGATTCTTCGCCGCGCCCTGATAGTCATATTCATAGTGTCGGCGGCTTTTTCCGCCCTGTCGCTCATACTGGTCCAGTTTTTCATACGGGAGAAGAAGAAGGAGAAATCGGCCAAGAAAAAAGATAAGGCCGAAACCGGTTCTATGCACCGGCGCGGGGGCGCGGATACGGCGCCCGCCGGGCAGCCCAACGTCTGGTCGTTCGCGCTGATGGGGGCGCTGATGACGGCCCCCGCCTACATGGTGACGGGCGAGTTCTTTACTATCCTGGCCGTGAAATTAGATGTGACCTCGGACGCGCTCGGCTGGATAAAGATAGTCGCGGAAACGATAATCCCGCTCCTGTTCGGCCCGATCTTCGGCTGGCTCGCCGACCGGTTCGGCACCGGAAAGATAGTGGCGCTGCGGTCGTTCTCGAACATGGCGACGTCGCTTCTGTTTTGGATGACGCCGTGGTTTGTGGGCACGGGGCTGCTCGCGCTCATCATGGGTCTCGCGCGCGGCGATAGACGAGATAGGCAAGGCGGCCTTCAAGCCGACGTGGGGCGCCATCTCTGCCAAGGTGTCGAGCTACAACCTCGCGAACCGGAGCCGCACCATGGGCATAATGGAGGGCGGCGTTGACGCCTCGGACCTTACCTTCCCGGTCCTGGCCGGGCTGCTGCTCCAATATTTTTCCCTCGGGATACTTATGGCCATACGCGCCGGGCTGGCGCTGATCGCTGAAATATATGTTTTCCTGCTGATGAGGAAATACAAGCTGTAGGGCGGATTCTAAGAATAAAATCCTGGAGTTCAGATAATCGTATATACGAGGTAGGCGGCCGCGAGCAGGATGAGCACCGCCAGCACCACAAGTATCACCGTAGCCGGCGAGGTCCCCTTGCGCGGCGCGACGAGTTCGGGCCTGGGCGGTTGGTGTTGAAACTGTTCGGCGTATGAAGGGATGTCTCCCGGCGCAAGCGAAGTCGTCGGGCGTGCGACCTTTCGGGCCGGCGGCTGAGCGGGCTCGGTCCGGGGCGGCTCGGGGCGCGGCGGTTCAAGCTCCTTTGTTTCAACCTTTTCAGGAGGAGGCGCTTCAACGGGAGCCGCCTTCGCGGGCGGGCGTTCGGCCGGCGCAACCGACGACAGGTGCATGGTGGTAAACTCCGACCGGGGCGGCGGGCCCGACGAAGCCAGCTCGTGCGTGCCGGAATCGGGCCGGTCGATCTGTCGCTGCTCGCGCTGGTTCTCTTCGTCCAGCGCCTTGAAGCTGTCGGTTATCGTAGCGTTCTGATCGGCCGCCTCAAGCCCCACGCCGTCAAAGTGGGCGAGCACCACTGTTATATTGTCTTCGCCGCCGCGCTCGTTGGCCAGATCTATTAGACGGCGACAGGCCGTCCCGAGATCCGAGCACTCCTGCACGACCCGCCGCATCTCTTCGGCTTTGATCTTACCCGACAGCCCGTCGCTGCAAAGCACCAGATGATCGTTGCGGTGCAGCTCGACCGATGTCAGCGCGACCTGGACGGCGGGCTGTGTCCCCAGCGCCTGCATTATGACGTTCTGCGGGACGCTCTCGATCTGCTCGGGCTTGATGGCGCCCGAATCGACGAGCATCTGCGCGTAAGATTGGTCTTTGGTTATCTGCTTTATGCGGTCGCCGCGGATCAGGTAAGCGCGGCTGTCACCCACCTGCGCTATTGACGCCTGGCAGCCCTGCACGAGCACGGCCGTGACAGTCGCGCCCATCCCGGTGAGCGCGGCGTTTCGTTGCGCCTCGCTCCATATGCTCTCGTTCGCGATTTCGGTGGCTACTTTAAGCCGCTGCGGCTCGACCATATCAGGGGGAAGCTCGAGCAGCGATTGGCGTATGGCTTTGACCGCGATCTCGCTTGCGATCTCGCCCGCGACCGCCCCTCCCATGCCGTCCGAAACAATAAGAAGACTGCCCCGCTCGCCGACCGGGTGAGTGATCATATCGGGGCCGAGGCCGACTTTGCCGGTCGTGAGGTCCGCTATCAGAAACGCGTCCTCATTGCCTTCGCGCCGTCGTCCTATGTCGGTCCTCGCGAAAACCGAAACTAGCACATTGTTTACGTTCGAGCCCATTTGCATAAAAAAAACCAGCCGGCCCTATGTCTCAAACTGAAAAAGCTGACGGCCTATGAGTATGTAATCGCCCGGCTCAAGCTTCACTTCCTTCTTTATGCGGACGAAGACGCCGTTGCGGCTCCCCTCGTCGAGCAGAATAAAGTCCGTGCCGTCTTGCACTATCCGCGCGTGGCGGCCCGACATGAAACCGTCGTGCGAAAATGTTATGTCGCCCTGCATGCGGCCTATGACCGTCTCGGCCTTAAGGTCGAACGCTTCGCCCTTCTCCCCGTTCTCCGTGATCAGGCGCAGGCGTCCCTTCGAAGGGCGGGGAATGCTCCCCATTACTATCGTCCTGCCCATCGCTTCATCGCCCGAGCCCGCCTGTGGCTCCGGCCTCTTCTCCTCGGCGACATCCGCCTGCTTTACGGCCTTGAAATCGGGCGGCGGAGCCACGGTCGCCGGAGGCGGCGGGGCGGGCGATTGGGAAACTGCTTCGGGCTTTTGCGGTTGCTGCGGCTGTACGGCTTCCTGGGCCGGCGCGGATGTCAATTTCGCCCCGTCGATCTTGTTTCCACACTGCTGGCAGAAGGCCCAGCTCGTTTCGTTTAGCGAAGAGCAGGCCGGACAAATGGCCAGCTCGCCCAAAATCATGGTGCCGGGCTGGGTCTGTAAGTTCGGCAGCACGACCGTCGAGGCCGAGGGCAATATCTCCCTGGTCCCCGCGTCCGCCGTCGAGTCGCGCGCGCTCAGAGATCCTTTGCACATGCGACACTCCACGGCTTCGGGCTTGTTGCCGGCCCCACATCTTGGACAGGTAGTCATGTAAAGGAACTCCGCGGTTGGTTGTAATCAGGTTTCATTATACGTAAAGCCATATTCGATGAAAACCGGAAATCGCCCGGGGCGCGGCCTCGTAGTGACCGTGCCCCGGACCCTTAAAGATCAGAAGTTGTACTTGAGCGCGAACTGTATCGTGCGCTTCGGCACCCGCGTGTCGATGAAGTTGTTGCGCTCCCTCAGCGGCTCGATCCCCAGGCCCCCGAACAGGAGCTGGTTCACGGGTATGCCGAAATGCGTCCGGTTAAAGACGTTGAACACCTCGGTCCTGAATTCGAGGTTCTGGCTCTCGGTGAACCTGAAGTTCTTTATGACCGCGGCGTTGACGTTATACAGCCCCGGCGCGCGGAAGTTGTTGCGCCCCGAGAATCCCACGTCGCTCAAATCCTGCGCCGATACCCTGTCGGTGAGGTTGCCGTCCAGGTTGACGTTGCAGCAGAAGAGGACCGTATAAGGCTGGCCGGTCTGGAACTGCCCGATGCTCGAAAGCGTCCACCCGCCTGCCCAGCGGTTTTCGCGCGCCCACGGCAGCTCGTATATGAAGCTATAGACGAACCGGTGGCGCACGTCGTAATTCGCATCGGCCCGCTCGGCCGCGCGGTCAAAGCTGTTCTGCGGAAGCGCCGGCGCGCCCGCCAGGTCGAATATGTCCGACACCTCGTCTATGGCGTGCGACCAGGCGTAGCTGGCCGTGAGCTGGAGCCCGCTCGTGAGCTTTTTAGTCAACTGCAACTGCAGGCTGTGGAAGGTAGAGTTGGCGTCCGACTCGATGGTCGTGATCGAGCCGAGCACCGGGAACGGCCTGAGACCCGTCTCGGTGGTGAGCGAACCCGGGGCGGTCGGCCTGCCAAAAAAGATCGGCACTAGCGCATTCAGATCGGGCACTATGTTCGTCACTGCCGGGATCGCGTTCGGCCCGAGGTTGGGCGTGGCGAACCTCAACAGGTGGGTGCCTTTCGTCCCCACGTAGGCGGCCGAGGCGAGAAAATCCAGCCCCAGTTCCCGCTCAATCGTCAGCGACCAGTGCTGCCCGTATGGGGTCACAAGATCGGCGGCCGGCAGAACAAATCCGGGCCCGCCGGAAAACAGCGTCCTGGCGGCAATGATCAAAGAGATTGTGGCCGGGTCGTCCGTGCCGAAAAACTCCCGCGCGCGGGCGCGGTTAAAAACATTCAGCGACCTCCCGGTCGTGAAGGCCGGGTTTAAAGCAAGTAACTGCTGTGGCTCTTGACTCAGCGGGTTATCCAATATCCCGCCGGTGTTAAAAGTGAGGAAGGTCGGGAAGACGTTGCGCGACTGGCTTATTACGGCGCCCGGTATCTGGTCGTAGTATATGCCGTATCCGGCGCGAATCGAAGTCCTCGCATCGCCGAACGGGTCCCATGCAAAGGCGACGTGCGGGGCGATGTTGTTGTTGTCGCGCTCGAATATCTTCTCGCGCCCGGCGAGAAAGAACTCGAACCCCGAGATCGGCGTCCCTAAAGCCCCTTCGGTGATCTGGCGCTCAAAGCTTATGAAGCGCTGGACCGCCTCCGAATCAAACGTGTTCTCGATGCGGTTATTGACCTCGGTCGGGACCGTGTTCAGCTCGTAGCGCGCGCCGAGCGTTAGGGTGAAGTTCGGGCGCACCCTTATCTGGTCCGATACGAAAAAGCTGTTCTGCCAGTACCTGAGCCCGATGGTCGAGTCCGGCACGTCCGCCAGCGTCTGGAAGAAGCCCGTGGCCGCGCCGGCCGCAACGAAGTCGGTGCCCTGGATGAACCCGCCGCCGTCCCCGAGGAACAGGCGGCTGATCCCCGACAGGTCGGCCGCGCCGCTGAAGGTCGCCAGCGGCCGGAAGTTTCTGTTGAGGAAGCTATTGAGCTGTAGCCTGCGCGTGTCGAAGCCGAGCGTCAGCCTGTGGTCGTTTCGGGTATAGAAGTACGTGTCGGCTATCTGGAAAGCGTTGTTGGTGCGCCCCTGCGGGAAGTTGAAGACGTCGACGCCGAGCGGGCTGAAGCCCGAGACCCTCACCTGGCCGAGCGGCCCGGTATTAAACTCCGTATCGAGCGGCACCCCGGCCCCGGGGGAGTTGCACGGGAATATGATCGCAAGCGGCGTCTCGAAGCGGTCGACGCCGGGGTTGAACCCCGCCGGCGCGCAGAAGGTGGTGAAGTTCGGGGTCGCCCTACCCGTTTGCAGGTTTATGAGCGTGGTGTTCCCTATGAGCGGCGCGTTGAGCAAAAACGGCTCGTCGGGCAGCCGCCGCGAGGGGATCAGCGACGGGTTGCGGACCTCCTCGAATGCGAGGCTCGTCCTGCCGAACGAGAACCGAAGCTGGTTCGTGGATCGCGGGCTGAGATTGCTGTCGAGTATGAGCGAGAGGTTCTGCGTCCTCACCAGCGGCCGCAGCGACGAGAATATCGCCTCGCCCGTTACCGGGATGATCGTGTCGTCGTCGGTGAAGTTGTACCTGGCGCTGAAATTGTGCTCCTCGCCGAATAGCCTGAAACTCTGCTGGTCGAGCCTGAACGACGCGATGTTGCCCTCGGCGCTGGCCGGCAATATCTCCGTGTAGGTGTTCCCGCGATACGGCCCGAGCGGGTTGTTCGGGAAGGGGAAAAGCGCGAAGAAAGCGCCGCCCTCGAAAGTCGAGGGGAAGGTCGGGAAAATAAGATCCCGCTCCCCTACCCGGAGGGTGGCTAAGAGCCCTGTCGCCCCCCTGCCGAACAGCCCTCGGTCTTCGACCCTCGGCACCGCGAAGTGCGACTCGCGACTCGCGTTTATATCCTGGCGCTCGAAGGAGAAGAAGAAGTGAGTCTTCTGTTTTACTATCGGGCCGCCGAAGGCAATCCCGTACTGGGCGCGTGTGAAGCGGTTCTCGCCATCGACCGGGTTCGGGTTGATGATCGGCTCGCCGTCGAGCAGAACGTTCTGGCCGTTGGCGATGAGGGGGAAGCTCGCGGGGCCGCCCTTCAGGTCAAAAGTATCTCGGGCCTTCAGCCTCCGGTCCGTAATGAACCCATAGAGCGTCCCGTGGTAGCCGATCCCCCCGAGGCGAGACACGGCGTTGACCTGCGCTCCCATGTTGCGCCCGAACTGTGGCTCGGGCAGCAGGGTGATTATCTGGAATTCCTGAATGCTTTCTATCGACTGAGGCACGAGCGACGTGAACCCCTGGCGGCGCACGCCGACTTCCTCGTCGGTGTTGTCCGACCCGTCGATGGTGAAATTATTCGAGCGGCTGCGCATGCCGTTGACCGAAAACTGGCCCGACGTGCCCACGCCCGCGCCTATGCCCGGGCCGACGTTCGTGCCTATGGCCTGCGGCGGATGAAATACGCCGGGGAAGAGAAATGCCAGGTCGTCAAAGGTCCGCACGCCCGGCAGCGGCAGCGCGATGATCGCGCGCCGCTCGACGCTGCCACCCCTCGCCGCGTTGTTGGTGTTTACCAGTTGCTCGGCGCCCGAGATGTCGCCCGGCTGCGCGCCGGTCTGCGGGACCGTGGTCGCCGGGGTAGTCGGAGTCGTCGTAGTCGGCTGCGTCGGCCGGGTGGTCGGCTGCGTGGGCTGTGTGCCCGGCACGGTGCCGGGCGCCGCGCCTATGCGCCGCAGTCCAATGGGCGGCGGCTGCACCTTCCTTGTTTCGGTAATCGTTATGGGAAAGTTCGACGCGCTGGCGTTGACGCCCGCTTCAAATCCCGGAGCCGTCGCGCTTAATCTGTAAAAGCCCGGCGGCAGCGTGGCTATAAAGTAGCGGCCGTCCGCGCCGGTCGCGGTCGTGCGCGTGAGCCCGGTCTCCTGGTTGACTATGGAGACAGTTGCGCCCGGGACTCCCAGGGTGGTGCCCTCCTCATAGACCCGACCTTCGACCGCCCCGCTCGTCGTCGTCTGCGCGAGCGCGACCGGGCCATAAACGCACAATAGAGAAAAAGCTAAGACGAAGGAGACTGCCTTCTTTATTCGTTTCATTATTCCTTCTCCTTAAAGCTGACGAGCCGTTACCCGGCTGCTAAGTTCTTAAACTTTCTTTGCAATCAACCGAAGCCCGTATTCTACTTCGCGGGCGTGATGTTGACAAAAAGGACGGTGAACTCTTCGCCGTCCTTGCTCGCGAAGCCCAGCGAGCCATAGGAAAAAGTGTTGTCGCTCAGCACGCTCAGCGGCTGCCGCGCGGCCTGCGGCGCACTTGATATCTCTATGAAGTGCTTTATCGAGCCGCCGTTCGCCTCGATCGTGATGTGGAACGAATCGTCCGACCCGGAAAGGTCGAGCGCCAGAAACTCGGGCGGCTTGAGCTGCCGCAGTTGCCCGTTCTCGACCGCGTAGCTGTGGAAGCGGTTTCGCCCCTCGCTCTTCGGCCCCGTGAGCTGGAACAGGTAATAATTCTGTTTGTCCTTCGCCCTGACTACCCATGCCGCGCCGCGGCCGTTTGTAAACTTCACGTCAAACTCGGCCTTGAAGTTGGCGTATTCTTTGTCGCGAATCAACCCGACCGAAAGAGCCTTCGCCGGGCTTCGAATGATCATCCTGCCCGTCGCCACCTGCCACGTTCTCGGTATGTCCCAGAGCGCCGCGCCGCCCAGGAATGAATCGCCGAACGGCTCGGAGAAGACCTTGCGCTTGAGCTTTAATTCAACCGTCGCGTCGCCGGCCGCGAAACTCTTCGTCACGTGGCCGGTCTCATACTGGTCCTTCACCGCGCGTATGAAGTGCTCGCCGGGGCCGAGCTTGCCGAGTATCTTTAGCTCGCCCGCCTCATTTACGCGACCCTGATAAGTATCGCCGACGAAGACTTCCGCGCCAGGCTCGCTTCTGATCGTCAGGTTGACGATTGCCGGGACGAACCTGGGGGTGACGGTGGTCGTCGCGCCCCCCCCGACCTCCACGCTGCGCTCCCAGTCGACTATCGAGCGATGGCCGATCCGCATCTGGTATGCGCCGGCCGGGATGTTTTCGATCTCGATCTGGTTCTCGCCCCGCTTGACCGATTGCGTAACCGCCTTGCCGTCGAGCGTGATTTTGACGTCCGGGTTTACGGAGCCGAGCCCGATCAGTATGGAGCCGGCCGTCGGGACGAGTTCGGCGTTTATGGGTCTCGTCCCCACCGCGCGCACCGCCGCCTTCACGGTGAAGGGCCGGAAATTATCCGAGCTGACCACCACGTCGTAGAGTCCCGGCGGAAGCTCGGTGCGGAACTCTCCGCTCTCTTGCTCGCTCTGCCCCTGCTTGACGACCGCGCCGCGCGCTTTGATGACCACGCTTGCCGGGGCCGGTTCGGTGAAGACGAACAGCACGCCGTTCCCGCGATTCTGGGCCACCTGCGAGCCTTGCGGCCGCCGCGGTTTCGTCGGCCTGACCTTCTGCTTCTGCTTGGGCTTTTCGACTTCAGGATATTCCCGCTGTGCGAAAGCAAGCATCCCACAGCTAAATAGCGCGATGAGAATCAGTGATGATAATACCTTATACATATCTTGTCGCTCGTTACTCCTCTGTTATTGCGCGTCTTTTGCGCAGCGGAAGCCTATGTCGGCCCTCGCTTCGTTCGGAAGCAGAGCCACGCGAGTCGTGGCCCTCAGATATTCCTCGGTGTTGCGAAAGCTCCCCCCGCGTATCACCTTGCCGGACTTCTGCGAGCCCTTGCTGCCGGGGTAAGCGAATGAATCCGAGCTGGTCCACTCGGCGACGTTGCCCGACATGTCCAGAATCCCGAACGGGCTCTCGCCCGTCGCGTAAGAGCCGACCGGCGTGAGCCCGCTGCCGGTCTCGCCGCTGCTGGTCAGCCTCGGGTTAAAAGTATTGCCCCACGGGTAGAGACGTTTGTCCGTGCCTCGCGCGGCGTACTCCCACTCTCTTTCCGTCGGCAATCGCTTGCCCGCCCACTGCGCGTAGGCCGTCGCGTCGAACCACGAGACGTTCGTCACGGGCAATTGGGACTCGCGCTCCGTGAAGGCGCCGGACTTCCACTGGCTGGTCCAGTTGGAAGGGAATTTGTAGCCCCGCTCTTTTACGAACTTGTAATAATCCCCGACAGTCACTTCGGTCTTCTCCAGGAAAAAGGCGGGGAGCTTTACTTCGTGCTCGGGTTTTTCCGATTCCTCCTCGCTGCCGTTATAGCCCATGGTAAAAGTCCCGGCCGGGATGAGCGCCATCCCTTCGGGCGGCGTCGGCGGTCTTTCCGGGCGTCGAGGGGGTCGAAGGCGCGTTGGCCTGCGCCTCGGCATCGGTCGCCCCCACGGGCGATTGCTGGGCCGAAGGGCGAAGGAGGAGGAAGGCTACCAGCGCGATCACGGCGAGCGCGCCGAGCGATATAAAGAGTATCTTCCGGGTGGCCGGCGCGGGGGCCGCGGCCTCGCCAAATAGGGTCGGTTTATCCTGGGGCTGCGCGCCGGGCTGAAACGCCTGCTGGGTGAGTTGCTGGCTGCTCCTCATCGCGGCGAGCGAATCGGCCGTGGGGCGCGTCCCCCCCGATGTCACCTGCGAGCTCCCGGGCGGCGTGAGCACCGACCCGAAGGTGAAGGCCGATTGAGGCGTCCTCGTCCCCATAGTCCTCAGCTCTATGCCGGCTTTATAGAGCGCCGCTTCGAATTCCTGCGCGATTTCGGTGGCCGAGCCGGGCCGGTTCTCTTTGTCCTTTTCGAGCGCGTGCAGGACCACCTGCTCGATGGGCTCCGGCATGTCGGGGCGCAATTCGTGCGGCGGGCGCGGCAACTCCTGCGTGTGCTTTAACGCTATGCCCATGGGCGAGGCCGCTTTGAAAGGCACCTGCCCGGTCAGCATCTCGTAGATGATCACTCCCAGGCTGTATATGTCCGAGCGCGCATCAAGCTCTTCGCCGCGACACTGTTCGGGCGACATGTAATAGGGCGTCCCTACTATCATGCCGTGCTGGGTCAGGTTGCCCGAGTTCGATGTCTTCAGTTTTGCGATGCCGAAGTCGAGGACCTTTACGTGCTCGACGCCGTCCTCGTTTTTAAAGAGCCATATGTTATCGGGCTTGAGGTCGCGGTGGATAATACCCTTGGTGTGCGCGGCCTGGAGCGCGGCGCAGGTCTGATGCACGATGAGATACGCCTCTTCATAATCGAGCCGCTGCTCCTTCTTTATCTTCGCCCTCAGCTCAAGCCCTTCAAGAAACTCCATGACGAGGTAGGCTATGCCTGAGTCTTTCGTGACGCCGAAGTCCGACACGGCGACCGCGTTGGGGTGGCGTATGTATGCGGTGGCGCGCGCCTCGCGGCGGAAACGTTCGAGCGCCGTCTGATCCGATGCCAGGTGCGGGTGAAGAATCTTGACGGCGACGGTGCTGTCCATGTGTATGTGGGTGGCCTTATAGACCTTGCCCATGCCGCCTTCGCCGATCTTTTCGTCGATGCGATATTTGTCGTCGAGAGTGACGCCAATAAACCTGTCGGATTTTTCGGAAGCAACCAGAGCCTGACCATCGAACGGGCAATAAAGAAGTTGCTCCTTCATCTCCCTTTTGCAAGTCGGGCATTGCTTCATCAATGGTCTCCTATTTAAAGGCAGTAGAGGCCCATACCGGCGGGCTACATGCTACCTGAGCCATGTTAGGGTGTCAATTTTTGTGCAGACAGCAACACGGCGGGCGGCGTCGCGACTCTCGCGACCGTCCAGCCCGCCGTGCCGCCTTATGCTCCTTGCGGTATGTTAACGGTTGACCGCTGCCTTCAGCTCATTGATCTTTTGACGGATGCGGGCGCTAAACCCGTTGATCTCTTCCGGCGTCGCGCCCGCCGCCTTGAACGCGTCGCGCAGTTGCTCGTCGGTGAGCTGGCCTACGATCCCGGCAAACCATTTCGCGTGCTCCACGGGAACAGCTTTGAGCGCGCTGCCCATCTTGCCCGTATAGTGGAGCCGCAGGGTGGAGCCGGATACGCCCGATATGAAGGCCTGACTGGTGAAATCCTTCAGGGACCATTTCGTGTGTGAGAAGTAACCGCCGGTCTTGCCGAAGGTCCCTCCCCAATCCGATTGGACGTACCAGTCATGAATCTGCTGGCCGTCGCCGTACATGCCCAGCACGTTATTATTATCGACCTTGGCGTCCCAGTTGCTGAGAAGCACGTTGAGTATGGCGAGGCCGGAAAACTCTTTCGTGCCCACGAAGGGGTTCGATTCCCACGTCCACCTGATGTTGCGGCGGGCGATTGTGTCGGGGCGCTTCTCGAACATCGCTTTGGTGAATGCCCCGTTGCTCTGCACGAATTTTTTTGCGCGGCCCAGACCCGACACGCCGACGATCGTGCCCGAGGGGATGAAATAGCTCTCTTCGACCATAAACCCGAGCGCCCATACTATGCGGCTCGCGGCCACCTCGGCGTGGACCTCTTCGTCGAACTTGACGTTCCACCTCTGGCCGTTGGCGTCCGTGATCTTTACTTTCGGGTTCGTTCCGCTGACATCTTCTTTTTCAAAATTGAAGGGCGGCTTCGGGGCGGACTCCTCGCTGCCCGGCCCCCAGTAAAGATTGAGGCTTGAAATATCGCCGCGGTCGGCCCAGAGCATGGGCTGTCCCTGCGCGGCGGGCGCGGCCGATGAAGCCGCGGATTTCTTGCCCTTCTTCTTCTCCTTCTTGTCCTGCGCCACGGCGGCCGTCGAAACCGACGTCAGCGCAACCATGCATATCAGGGCGAAAACACCCGATTTGATCTTCCACTCACAGCGTCCCAAAATTCGCATAATTTACTCCTTAACTTTTATCTCGTGGCGGGCTCAAACCGCCCCACGTTACGCCGCTAGCAGGCAAGCGCTCCCACATTTTCTTCCGCCAATATTTATTGTCAGGATGCGGCTACACGTCCGACCCGTGCCCCTTGCTCAGGTAAAAACGGGATGAGCCTCTCACACGCTTATCAAATACCGTTGCGGGGAAGATATAACCCCTTGCGATAACTGTCAAATGTTTATTGGCGTTCTGTGAAGTCGCCCCCTCGATCTGGCCGCCCTGCAATATACCTTTTGACATCCCCGAATGATGTGAGTGTATAATCGCCCACGTTGCTGGTAACATCACTATCCCTATCCGCTCAGGGAAAGGTTATAAAGTTGAGTAACCCTCTTAACATCGGCGTAATCGTCGAAAGCCGGTACCTCAGTCAAGCGCAACCGTCAGGCATGATCGAGTCTCTACGCTCGCGTAATCACAACCTCACGGTCATCGACCCCATGCGCAATTCCTATACTCTTGGCGACGACCGCTGGCTGGCGGATTTCGACATAGTCGTCGGGCGCGGCCGCAGCACCGGGCTGCTCTGCCTGCTCGAGTGGGCCGAAAAGTTCGGGCTCACTACGATCAATCGCCAGGCGGCCATAACGTCCGTCTTCAATAAATCGCACATGTCGGTCCTTTTCGCCGAGGGTGGCGTCGCGACCCCGACCACGTTTTTCGGCAACGTCGAATACCTCGCCAAAAGCATCGCGCGCGACTACTACCCCGTAATACTCAAACCCATTTTCGGCGACAACTCGCAAGGGCTGCTCGTCGTCAATACGCCGGAAGAGATGGCCGCAACCACCTGGAGCGACCCCGTCGCTTTAGCCCAGCAGTACCTGCCCAACGACGGGTTCGATCTGAAACTCTACTGCATCGGGCGCGAGGTCTGGGCCGTCAAAAAGCCGTCGCCCTTCAACAAGCTGAAACAGCCCGCCGAAGCAAAGGCGGAGCTTCTGCCGCTCACCGGCGAGCTTGAAGACCTGGGCCGGCGCTGCGGGGAGATATTCGGGCTCGACCTGTACGGGATCGACTGCATACAGACGGAGAGCGGGCCGCTTGTGATCGAGATTAACGACTTCCCGAATTACACCGGCGTGCCCGACGCCGACCGCAGGCTCGCCGATTACGTCACACAGAGGGCGGCCGAGGTGAGGCGATGAAGATAGGCGTCATAGCAACGGGCGGCGAGCGCGGGGCCGGAACTTCCATGACGCAAAAAATGGCCGACCGCCTCGTCGAGCTTGGCGCCACGGTCGAGATGATATACCCGGAGACGGCCGCCGTCTCGCTCGACGACCTGAGCCCCGCCTATGACCTTTACGTTTTAAAATCGAGTTCCGAGCCGGCGCTCTGTTACGCGGCGGCGCTCGACGCCGAAGGGGCCCGCATAATCAACCCGTACCCGGCCGCGGCGGCGATGAAGGATAAGGTGATCACCGCGAAGATGCTTCAATCGGCGAGCGTGCCCGTGCCGGAAGCCTTCATCGCCGCGGAGCCTGGTCAACTGGCCGAGGCGCTTTCAGCCGGCCCGCTCGTCATCAAGCCCTACTGGGCCGGGTCGAAGGGGCGCGGCGTTCAGATCGTCAGAAGCGAGCAGGAGCTTGCCGACGTTTCAGTCGCCGACGGCGTAGTCTTCGCGCAGCGTTATCACGAGCCCGACGGCCGCGACAATAAGATTTACGTGATCGGGGGCGAACTCTTCGGCGTCTCCAGGGTGTGGCCCCCGCGGACCCACGAAGATAAGCTCGGGCAGGCGCTCGAACTTAGCGCGGAGCTGAAGGAGATCGCCGAAAGGTGCGGCCGCGCCTTCAACCTCGACCTGTTCGGAGTCGACATCATATTCAGCAAAGGCCGCCCGCTCGTCGTCGACATAAACAGCTTCCCCGGATTTAAGGGGGTGCCCGACGCCGACCGGCGGCTCGCCAATTACATATACCGAGCCGCCGAATCTGGGCGGTGAACTCGCATATAACGGAGCGTTTTTATGAAACTACATTTTATGATTGTTCGTCGCGTGCCGCCGGTGCCCAGCCCCGTGCTGGTCGAGGCGTACGAGATTCTCAGGCAGCGCGGTTACGACGTGGATGAAAGCATCGCCGAAGAGGTGATCGTCAACTCCGACACGCTGCGGCCTTCGGCGGACCTCTATATTCTCAAGTCGCACACCGAGCTTTCGCTGAGCCTCGCCGGCGTCCTCTTCACCCAGGGCGCGAGGCTGCTCAACCCGTACCAGTCCTGCTCGCTCACTCAGAACAAGATCGTCGTGTCGAGGCTCTTGCGCGAAGCCGACGTGCCCGCCCCTCGCTCGTGGGTGACGGGAGATTTGAGCCTTGCGCGCGAGCTTGTCGAAAAGACGCCGCTGATCATCAAGCCGTACATGGGCCATCGCGGCGCGGGCATACGCCTCGTCCGCAACGCGGATGAGCTGGCCCAGGTCCCGCAGCCCGACGTGCCGGTGATCATACAGGAGTACATCGAAGGCACCGGGCAGGACTTGAAGATATACGTCGTCGGCGATCAGGTCTTCGGCGTCAGAAAGGTCTTCTCCGAGACGAGCTTTTCGGTGCCGGGCGAGCCCGGCGACATAAGCGATGAAGTGCGCCAGCTCTCGCTGCGCGCCGGCCGCGTGTGCGGGCTCGGGCTTTACGGGCTCGACATCATCGAAAGCCCGCGCGGCCCGTTCGTCGTCAACGTGAATTACTTCCCCGGCTATAAGGGCGTGCCAAAGGTCGCGCCGATGATCGCCGATTACATTGACGCCTACGCCAGGGGAGATGTCACGCTCGCGCCGCCACAGCCCCGCGCGGTCGGCGCCTGAGTGTAGAAACACCATCGATGCGTTTTAAGAGGCCCGATGTAGGCGGGGCGCTGCTGGCCATCATAGGCGAAGGGTTCTTCTCGCGCCTGAGCTTCGGCGTTATAAGCTTCAGCCTGCCGCTTTACGCGCTGCACCTGGGGTTGAGCCTCACCGAGATCGGCCTTCTGCTGTCGCTCAACGCCGTCGCCGAGCAGGCGCTCAAACCCTTCGCGGGGCACGCGGCCGACAGGTTCGGTCTCAAGCCGGTTTTTACGCTCGCCATATCGCTTCGCAGCCTCGTCGCCTTCCTTCTGGTATTCGCCGCCGCGCCGTGGCAGTTGTTTGCCATAAGAATACTGCACGGCATATCCGAGTCATTGCGCGACCCGGCGGTCAATGCGCTCATCGCCGAAAGCGGGAACGAGCGCAGGCTCGCGTCGTCTTTCGCCTGGTATGCGACGGCCAAGACGGTCGCGGGCTCGTTCGGCAAGGCGGCTACCGGGATGGTGCTCGCGCTCACCGCGTACGATTACTCGCAGGTGTTCTTTGCGGCCTTTGTCCTCTCGGCGCTGCCGCTTTATGTCGTCGCGCGCTATGTGCGAGAGCCTTCGCGCGCGAAAGAGCGGCCAAAGAGCCGTCGCTCGAATCTCAAAACAGTCTCAAGGACGACGCCGACGCTAACACGGGCGACGTAACCGGCGGCAATCAGGAAAGGATGCTCCCGCTCAATCGGGCGCCAGGGTTCCTATCAAAGCATTTGCCATACTCGGTTTTCTCATAGCCGGCACGGCGAACATGCTTCATAACCTTTTCCCCGTTCTCGCCATCGAGTACGCGGGGCTTACGGCGGCCGAGACCGGGTTGATTTACACGCTGTCGATACCGGTGGTGATCGTGTCGGGGCCGGCGTTCGGCTGGGCCTCGGATCATTTCAGCCGCAAGCTGGTCTTGATGGTCAGGGGGGTGGCCAACGTATTTTCGTCGATCATCTATCTCGTCTTTCCGACCTTCGCCGGTCTGGCTTCGGGAAAGATCATAGACGATATGGGAAAGGCGGCCTTCCGCCCCGCCTGGGGCGCGCTCATGACATACGTGTCGGGCTTTGACCGGAGCCGGCGGGCGCGCACGATGAGCTACCTGAGTTTTGGCGAGGGAGTGGGCGAGATAATCGGGCCCGTGCTCGCGGGGTTGCTCTGGAACATGTGGGGACTTGTGGCCGTTGTTATAGCACGGGTGTTGCTGGCGCTCGCGAGCGAGCTTTATGCTGTCGGACTGGTCCGCTCGCTTGAAAAGGCGGGTGGCGTTACGGGCGCAAGAATGATAAGTTTGAGCCCTCCGGGCGCGGGGCTTTCTTAAGACCGCGCCGCGCGGCCAACGAAGAAAAATGGGAGAGAGAGATGAAAAAGCAGGATGCAAAAATCGCACGGAAAAATAGTTTAAGATGGAGCGCGCGTTTCATCAGGGCGGCAGCCCTCTTTCTAATGATGGGTCTATGCTGGTCTTGCAGCGGCGCGGGCGACACCCAGCAGGCGGGCGGGCAGTCCCCCGCCAACGCCGATAAGAAAGGCAAGAAGGATAAGAATATTTCGGGCACCGAGATAAGGGGCGGGAAGTACGAGGCGAGCGGGGTCGCGCAGGTGCCAGGGACCGACAAGGTGCTCTTTGTCGATGACGGCCGCTCCAACGAGATCTTCGTGATGCAGGTTAACCCGGCCGGCCAGCAGGTCGGCGACGTGAGGGCGATCCAGCTGGGCGCGACAATCGAAAACCCGGAAGGGATAACCTACGACGGGTCGCACTTCTACGTCGTCAGCTCGGCGTCGAACCCCAAGCGCAGCGAGAACAATTCGATTCTGAGGTTCGCCTTCGACGCGGCCGCGCAGACCGTGTCGAACGTGCAGGTCATACCCGATTTTCGCACGCTGCTGCTCACAAGGGTGGCGGCGCTTAAAGGCGAAGCCGAAAAGAAGGGCAAGGACGGCGGCCTCAATATCGAGGGCATCGCCTGGGACCCGCAGAACCGCAGGCTGATGATCGGGCTGCGCTCGCCGATACCGGCCGGGCAGGCGCTCGTCGTGCCGCTCAGGATGCGCGACGCGGCCGGGCCGTTTACGGCCGACAATATCAACTTTGAAGAGGCCACCCCCTTGCAGGTGTCGCTGGGCGGGGCGGGCGTGCGCGACATTCAGTACGACTCGCGGCTGGGCGCGTTTCTGCTGATCTCCGGCGCGCCGGAAAATCAGGACAAGGGCGAGTTCACCCTGTGGCAGTGGGACGGCGCGTCGCAGCCCATCAGGCGCATGGCGCTGCAATCCGACATGAAACCCGAGGCCATCACCGAGTTTAAGATGGGCGATCAGGGATTTATGCTGATCCTCGGCGACGCGAGCCGCTACGTTAAGTTCGATTACGTTAACCTGTCGTAACCGGCATAAGATCGAGCGTCGGCGGGTCTCGCTACGCGTGGCCGCGTGCGCGAAGCTCTTCCGCGTTGCGCGCGAACTCTTCGCGTATGAGCTGCGATAATGGATTCCAGGGCCGGAGCCGCGCGACGGTGTCGAGCGCGTGCCCCGGCCCGTTTTGCGTCACGAGCTTGTTAAGCTCGACCGATTGCGGGTCTTCCGCCTGATAGTAGGCGAGCGCCGCGGCGCAGCCTTTGATGAGGTTCGGCGAGTTGATCCCGTAGCGGTAGGCGAGCTTGGCGGGCCCGACGAGCCGGTCGTCGGCTTGCAGCTTTCTTATCGGGTCGCGCCCGACCCTGTTTATAGTGTCCATGAGCGCGGCGTTTGAAAACGTCTCCAGTATCTCGTTGATGAATGCCGCGTAGTGGAGCGTCCGACCATGCTTGGCCTGGAGCGCGCGCTGCGCTTCGAGCATCGCGCCTATCACCGCGCGACTCATCTCCTCGTCGCCCATCGCCTCGTGAATATACCGGTATCCTCGCATCAGCCCCAGGTAGGCGCAGACCGCGTGGCCGCAGTTGAGTACGTATAGCTTCTCTTCCATGCAGGCCGGGAAGTTGTCGATCCCCTTAAACGGCGGGAGCACGTCGAAGTCTCGCTTGACTTGTAGGGAGTCGAATAATACGTCGCCGACCGCGTCGGCCGTAAAGATGAACCTCCCGTCAGTGGTCAGCTCTTGTCCCGAAACAACGCGGTCGGAGATGGCCGCGTTGAAGCCTATGCGGTCCTGCACCTGTTGCGTGTACTGGAAGGGCACGTTCGTATAGATGAGGCGTTCGAGCTGTGAGCCGGAGTTCTTGAGGTTTTCGCAGCAGAAGACATCGAGCGGGTTCGACACGCCGGACTTGATGCGGTGAATGATGGCCTGCGCCAGAAGCGGCGCGATCTGGGGAAGGTTGTCGGGCCGCACGGAGGTGAATACCTGGTCGGCGTGGCTGACCTCTTCGGCGAATTCCTGTCGCAGGAAGTTGACCGCCCGCACGCCGCGCACTTCTATGTGGGCTTCGACGACGCCCTTGATCACCACGTCGTAGCCGTTCCGGTTGAGGGAGTCGATCATTTCATCGCGCCGCGCCGCAAGCACTACCTCGTGCCCTTGCAAGGCGAGCGCCAATCCCAGCGCCCCGCAACCAACCCGGCCCGCCCCGATGATTACTATTCGCACGACCCTCTCCCTCCCGTCAGTCTCATCTGAGCAGCGCCTCCATCTTTGCGAGCAGCTCTTCAAAGACCATGTTGCGCTTGCTTATAAAATCGTCGGCGCCCGCGCCGAGCGCTTCGATCTTATCTTCGACGCCCTGGCGGCTACCGATCAGTATAACCGGCACTTCGAGGTTGGCCTTGCGCAGGTCGCGGCAGACGTCGAAACCCGATCTGTGCTCCAGCAAAGCGTCGAGCACAAGCACGTCGAAATGGTAGTCGGTGCTGATGGCCCGCTCTATCGCCCCCTGCCCGTCCTGCACGCGGTCGACCATGTAATTTTCGGCCTCCAGCCCCCGCGCGAGCAGCGCGGCGAGCTCCTCGTCGGCTTCGGCCAGAAGTATGCGGTGCGGCTTCTGCTCTACGACTATCGTATCGAATATCGAAGTTGCCGAAAACGACATGGAGAGCGGGGCGGCGACGTTGAGGCCGGGCGGCAGGGTGCGCGTCATCGCCGGAGAGACATTGTCATAAAGGCCGGACCCGAGTTGCATCTCGACGCGGCCGAGGTCGGTCGCCGCCCCGAGCCTCGCGAAAATCTCTTTGGCCTCTTCCAGGTGCGCGCGCGCCGATTCCATGCGCCTCATCCGGGCGCGAAGCTGGCCGATGGCCATGTGGACCAGCCCCACGCGATAAGGGTCGCCGACGGTACTGAAGGCCGACAGGCTCTGAGTAAAACTGCGGTTGGCCTCCGCCAACTGGTTGAAGGCCGCGTGCACCAGCCCGCGCGCGTGGAGCGCGCGTCCCATGAGCCCGAGCGCGGGGTCGAGCATCGAAGTCGTCTCGACCGCTTCGAGCTGCTCGCGCGCCTCGTCCTTCTGGCCTAACTCCAGGTAGGCGAGCGAGAGTTCGAGGCCGATTATTATCTGCTCTTCGAGCGCGCCTTTCCTGATCGCGCTTTCGAGCCCCTTGCGATACTCCTCTATCGCCTCGGCATGTTCGTCGCGCGCCGCGAGTACTTTGCCGAGTATGCGCTGCGTGCGCGGGTAGATGGTTTCGCCGTGGCGCTCGACGGCCGTGCGTATGACGTTCCACGCCGCGCTCAGCTTGCCTTGCAGGTATCGGAGTTCCGCGAGGTCGGTCAGCGCTACGGCCTCGGCCTTCGGGAGCGAGTGCTCGCGCGCCAGAAGCAGCCGGTGTTCGAGCAGTCGCTCGGTCGCGGTCCACGACCCGAGCCGCGTCATCGCCCGCGACAGGCTGCTGTAGGCTTTTAGCAGCAGCGGGATGTTGCCGACCTTTTCTATCTGGTCGCAAACGTCCTGATAGGCCGTGACCGCTTCCTTGAGGTCGCCCTCGGCGAAGAGTATGAAAGCCTGCTGGAGCGCGACGCGCGCGAGCAAGAGCGGATCGTTTACGCCTTCCGACATTCGCGCGGCCCTCGACCAGTGGTAGCGCGCCCCGTCGTAATCGGCCTCTTTCCAGTCGAGCTTGCCGAGCAGCAGATGGACCTCTACGCGGAGCCGCGCGTTGCCCGCCCGCCGCGCCGAGAGCAGCGCCCTGTGCAGGTTATCGCGCGCGACGAACCAGTCGTCAACGCCCATGAGCGCGCGCCCGAGCGTGGCCTGCACCGCCGCGACGTTCGGGTCGTTGGCAAGCTGCTCGTAAAGGTTGAGGCTCGCGCGCAGCACGCCTATGGCCTCCGAGCACTTCTTCATCTCTACATAAACGCGGCCGAGCCAGTAGAGCGCCAGCGCCCTCGACTGCGGAGTCAGCTTTACGACAATATCGGGGTCGGCATACTTTGCCAGTACTTCGAGCGCCTTATAATGCTGCCCCTTGATCATGTACGGTTCGGCGAGCAGACAGCGCAGCTCGACCTCTTCGCGCATGTCGTTGGGGCTCATGTTCAGCTTCCTGTGAAGCGATTCGACGAGGCTCTCGGTAGTCGTGGGCTGGCGGCTCATCCGCTCGCCGGTCGGGACCCCGGTGTTGATGACCTTGAATACTACTTCCGGGCCGCCGCTGCCGAATCGCAAGACGTCGCCTTCCGAGAGCATGTGCTCGGAGATACGCTCGTCGTTTACGAAGCTGCCGTTCGTAGATCCCAGGTCGCGCAGCAGGAAGTCCTTGCCCAGCCGTATAAGCTCGGCGTGATAGCGCGAGACTCCGGCGTCAGGCAGGTAGAGCGAGTTCTTCACCCCGCGGCCGATGGTGAATTTAGGCGCTTCGATTTCGACGACCCGCTCGGTCCCGTCCGTGCTCAGATGTAGTTCCGCCCGTGGGATCATTGATTACCGGTCCACATTATACGCTTCCCTGATCAGCCGCTTGTTGTGACTGATAGATCAAAATACCAGCCAAGAATGGCATTAGTATAGCATTAAGGGGCAAAACGCTGTACAGAACAATAAACCTGACGCGGCCGGGGCGCAAATCCGCTTTGCCCTGGCGTCGCCACATGATGTAAAAGGGTGTCTGGAAATAAATAGCCCCGCGGGAGAATCTCAAATGCGAATATGTTTTCTTATGGAGCCGCCACGCAGCAAAGATTCGGTGACCTATCAGGTAATCGAAGGACTAAAGGCGGGCGGCGCGGATGTCGAGATAGTCACCGAGCGCTCCGGGCTCGTCGATCTTGAGTCTTTCAAGTTCGATTACGATCTTTACCTGTTCAAATCGCACTCGCCGCTGGCCGAATCCCTGGCCGCGGCCGCGCATTACCGCGATGCCCGGCTGCTAAATGAGTACCCGGCCACGATGAAGGTTCGGGATAAAGTGCTCACCTGCACGCTGCTTTTGCAGGCGGGCATTCCGACCCCTCGGACCTTCGTGACCGATTCCATAGAGACGCTGCGGCCGCTCTTGAAAGAGTTCCCGCTTGTCGTAAAGCCTTACCGCGGCCGGCGCGGCATGGGAATAGAAATCTGCATGGACGAAGCCGAGTTTGACGCGCTCGCCGAAAAGTACGCGGCCCGGTCCGAGGGCGAGGCCGACGAGGGCGGGGAAGACGGCACGGCGCTCGGAGATCGATTGATCTTCGCGCAGGAGTACGAAGAGCACGAGCCATACGATTACAAGGCGTACGCAATAGGCAACTACGTCCACGCCATCAAGCGCATCTTTCCGGCGAAGACGAAGGAAGAGAAGCTCGGCACGCCCGTGGGCGAAGACGCGGAGCTCGCGGACCTCGTGCGCCGCTGCGGCGAGGTCTTCGGCCTCGACCTTTACGGCGTCGACCTTGTTAAGACGCCTAAGGGCTATTCGGTCATCGAGGTCAACTGCTTCCCCGGCTACAAGGGGGTGCCCGGCGGCGGCGAGCGTATATCCAAATTCATACTCGATAACGCCTGACGCCCGTCCGTAGTGACATTGCACAAGAAGTGGTTCGATAAGGGTCCCGTAGGGACGAAATGTATATAGAAACAGATCGATGTAAACCTGAGCCCCGTAGGGGCGAAATGTGAAGAATCCGCCCTGCGGGCCCCGAAACTTATCACCACGCCTGGTCTATATACATTTCGTCGCTACGGGACTCTTTTTGTGCAAAGCCGGGGCGCGGAGTGAAAGCAGGAATGAGAGGATCGCTGTAGGCATCCTCTCATTCCTTTTCAGACCTCAGGGGCAGACGCAGTTGTTGTTGTTTATGTTGGGGTCGTTAAGGTTGAACGTTCGCCCTAGCGAGAAGATTGAGACGGTGCCGCTGCCGACCCCCGTACAGGGATTGACGAGTATGTTGACGTTGCGGTCCGCTACTTTGCCTCCCGGTCCGGTGTCGGTTAGCCGCACCTTGCAGAAGACCGTACTCACATCTCCATTCCCGGTCAGGCTGATACCCTTCGGGCAGTTCCTGAACAGATAATCTCCGCTCAACTGGTTGAAGATAAAAATACTCCCGGTCTCATCATCCTCTATGCAGATATTGACCGCCTGACTGCACACCTGCACGTCGTCGATGTGCCAGCCGATGGTGCTGTTGATGATCGAGTCGAGGGTGTCAAAGCGGAAGCGAACCCTGATGGCATTGGCCGTCCCTATCGCTCCGGTGATGTCTAAGACCACGTTATGCCACTGGCCGTTGTTGATGAGGTTTGCCTTGGTGCCGACCTGCGTCCAGCTTGTCCCCCCGTTGGTCGATACGTCGATGTTAGTGGTATCGAAGCTCCCACCTTCGACCTGTAGCAGGTAGTTGAAGCTGACAAGTGCAGGTCGCAGATCGGCCGGAATAAGGATGGTCGGAGAGATCAGATTCGAGGCGCTGCGCGTCCCTTCAATATAGGTGCAGTCCGAATCGCGCCCGTAATAGAAAGTCGTGGCCGCGCTGTGGCCCGGCAACTGGGCCCCGCAAATATTATTTGCGAGATGCCATAGCGCCGGCCCTATGACCGGCTGCACCGTCCACCCGGACGCGCCGGTCTCGAACGTAAACGCAGACGAGCAACCTATTGAAGTACCGTTTGCCGCTATCTGTGCCAGGCTTAGAGCCGGCTCCGGAGCAACGGAAGACCCGGCCGCGTCCTTCCTGGATTGCCCTTGAATAGTTTCCGGCGAGAGCGCGCACCACGCCAGGAAAATCAATAGAATCGAAAAAGCAAAGAGGGTTCCCGATGGTTTTCTTAGAAATTTCATAGGGGGCTGTCTCCTTTCGGCATATGCCGTAAGTGATGAGTCTAGTGTTGTGTGTTCAGCAATATACGATCTCCCATATTGCGAATGCATTGTTTGATCGATAGCTCTACATAACTATTGACGTAAGCTGTTCACAATTGACTTCATATTTGAATCCGCCAGAGCTTCGATTTACACCCGTGGGGGGATAGGCCGGTTATGATTAAGACAAGTTTGCGCGGCAATCTTATGCGGGTCGAACAGGCGAGTAAAGATGTTTAAAAGTTAAGATGGAGTGGGTTTGCACAAAAAGTGCGGTCAGAGTCCCGTAGGGACGAAATGGTTATAGAAGAGACCGTGTAGATAAACTTCTGAGCCCCCGCAGGGGCGGAATGTAAACTACTGCTCCTTACGGAGTCGGAGTCTATCTGCGGCGGTTCCTATAAACATCTCGCCCCTACGGGGCTACAGGCTTCAGAGCTTTACACAGACTTTTTGTGCAAAGCCAGATGGGGTCAGCGAATAACATCAGTTTTCTGTCGAAGCGATTCTATCTTTTGCGGCACCTGCTCGGCGGCTGCGCGGCCGGGGGCCTCGCGCGCGAATGTTTGCCATTCGGAGATTGCCTGCTGATAGCTCCCGGCCTTTTCGTAAACAATCGCGAGCGCCCGATGACAATCGGGGCAGGGGGCCTCTGATCTGCGGAGCGCGCGAAGCAGCCTCCGCCGCGCCTTGTCCGTCTTGCCTTTATTAGAGAGCTTGACGGCGCGCTCAATCAATTGCTCGACCGACAGGTCGTAAACTTTGCCGCGCGCCTTTTTGAGGGCGCGCGCCGCCTCTCTGGAGGAAGGATTCAGGTCAAGCGCCGTTTCGGCTTCGCGCGCCGCCAGGTCGGCCTCTCCTTCCAGCAGGTGAGCCTCCGCCATTAACCAGTGCGCGTTAGGATAATTCGGATCGCGCTTGATCGCCTCGCCCGCGTACTCTTTCAGCCGCGTCGCGTCGCCCGCCTTGAACGCCAGGTAACCTAAAAGCATGTAACTCGAATCCGGGGTGAGCGTGTGCGGGACGGATCGTTCCGCATTCTGAACGGCCAGATCGATGGCCTGGCCTGAACGGCCGGGTCCGAAGAAGCCGGCAGCCGGTTGACGCCGAGCGCCAGCGCGCGCGCAAACAGAAACTCGTACGTGCCGGTCGGATCAAAACTCTCAACCGCGCGCCGGCCGTGCTCTACCGTTCGATTAACCTCGGCCCGATTTGCTGACGCGAAGGCTAGAAGGATGCTCCGATCAGCGCGGAGAAGCTCGAAAGCATACCAGGTCGCGCTTACGGCGAGCGCGCACGCGGGTATAAAGAGCGCCCAGGTTCTTGCGCTCATCGGGTTTGAAACAGCCCGGCGCGATAGCCTTTTCGTCTCCTCTCGCGTCTTGCCGGCCGATGATTCTTGAGCGGCGGCAACTCTCGCGGCGACCGCCGCGAGGGCGGCGAAGGCGAAGAAGTAAAGCCCGGTTGGAATCTGATCGAATATGAAAAAATTATGCGCGACGACGGCCGCCAGTGATGCGAGCATCGCCGTCGAAGTAGTCTTCATGAACTGCCCGGAAGCGCGCCGTCGCGCCGCCGCGAAAAGCAGGAAGGTTGAAACAATGATTGCGACGTAGAGAATCGCCCCCGGAATGCCGAACGAAATCGAGTTGTCGAGGTAAGAGTTGTGAGAACTTTCATTATTGATTTGCGGCGCGAGCCTGCCGATCTCTTTGGACTTGTATGCGAGAAAAGCTTTGCGAAATCCTTCGGGGCCGCAGCCCGCGAGCGCGTAGCGCGGGACCATCTTGAGCGAATCGCGCCAGAGCAATGTGCGGCCCGAGCCGCTAAACCCGTCGGTTATAAATGAGCGGGCCCGCTCGGCGACGCTCCCGGACGTGGGGCTGAAAGTCACCATCCATGCGAAAGCCAGAAGGATTGCGGCGGCCAGCCCCGCGACCAGAATCGCGCGCCGCGTGCGCGCAAGCTCTTTCACGCTCTCGATCTCAAACAGTAAAAACGCGATTGCGCCCACGGCAAGGCCGACCCAAGCGCCGCGCGTCCCGCTCATCACCACGGCGGCTACCGAAAGCAGAGCGGATATGAGGGCCAGCGAGCGAGCGCCGCCGCGCGAGACGAGCGCAAGCCCCGCGCTCAACGGCGTTGTGTAGAGCAGGAAATTCCCCAGGTAATTAGCGTGCCCCAGCGTGCTTGCGACCCGCCTTATCTGTCCGGCCGCCGAGTTGAACGTGTACTGTTCGGGCGATTGAAAAAGGTCGCGGCCGAAGAATTGAGCGAACGCGTAAGCGGCTACGAAAAGCCCCGTCAGGCTGACGGCCCGGAGCGCTTTTTGATACCGCGCTTCGCTTGCGCCTGTTCCGACTATGACGGCGAAAAAGCAGACAAGAAAACAGAGCCTCGTGATGAGCCCCATCTGATTTTCCGCGCTGCCGAACAGCGAGGCGAGCGGCGCTGTGCCTAGCGCGGTGGAAATCGATATGACTACCAGATACAGGCATACGAGCAGGACGTGCCGCGTCTTTAATTCGTGGGATGCGCTTTTTGATTGGGCCAGGATCAGCAGCGGGATAAGTATCGCCGAGCCCGCGAGCAGAAGAGCAAATTTGGGCACGGCGAAACTTCGATAAACAAACGTGCTGAAAGCGAGAGGGACGACGACGAGCAAAGAGATGCTGAGCCAGAAAACGGCCGCGCCGGCTTTGCTTTCGATCTCTATATTCGAGCCCGCCTGCTTTAGAGTGGCTTTCATATCGGGAGCGCATTCTACAACTACGCTTGCTTGATGGCAAAGCTGGAGGTCCGTTCCGATAATCTCTTTTTCAACTATTCAATAAAGCCGCTTCGCCGCGCACTTCAGGATCGGGGTCATTTAGCGATTTCTCAATCAGACGCGCCGCCAGCTTTTGATCGAGACGCGCGAGGGCCCAGAGCGCGTGTGAGCGGATAAGCGGCTCCGGGTCATCTTTAATGCGCTCGACGAGCGCGGGCACGGCCCTGTCGCAGCCTACGTTTGCCGCGACGACTGCCGCGTTGCGAAGCAAGCCTCGACGCTTCGGGCGGGTGAGGGGGGTTCCTTTGAAGCGCGAACGGAACTCTTCGTCATTCGAGATCGAAAGCGTTTCCACGAGGTCGAGCCGCGGCCCGACTCCGGCATCAGGATGAAATTCTTCCCACGCTGTCTCTTTTGCGAAGCTGTTAAAAGGGCAGACGGATTCGGACTCCCCGCGCACGATCACCGGCAACCGCCCCTGCCTTGTCGCGCCGGGCGGCATCTCCTGGCAGGCGTCGCACCCGAATACCCATTCGCCATGGCAGCGCGCAGTTCTCTCGGGATCGCGCCCTTGTTTTCAATCGTCAGGTACGATATGCAGCGGCGCGAGTCGAGCACGTGCGGCCCGGCGAACGCGTCCGTGGGGCAGGCGTCGATGCAGCGGTGACAGGTGCCGCAGGTGACGCTCGTTCGAGCGCCGTTTGATGGAAGCTCCAGGTCCAGCAACAACTCCGATAAGAAAAACCACGAGCCGTCGCGGGGCCGTATAAGGTTCGTGTTCTTTCCGAAAAAACCTAATCCCCCGCGCGCCGCCACCGCCCGCTCAAGCAGCGGCACCGCGTCGACGAAGGCCCGCGCCTGGAGCGCGCGGCCGACTATCCGCTCTATATCCTCGATCAACCGCAGCAGCCGCCGCTTGACCACGTCGTGATAGTCAAGCCCCCAGGCGTATCGCGCCACGCGGCCGTAACGGCCCTCGTGGATAAACGGCGCGGCTTCGGCGTAGTAATTTATCGCGAGCGTGATGATCGAGGCCGCGCGCGGGACGAGCTTCGCGGGGTAGGCGTTCAGGTCGGGTCTTCTGGTCATGTACCCATGCCTGCGGCCATCCCTGCTTCGAGCCAGCGGCGGAAAGCCTCGTCATCTTCAGCGAGCGGGGCTACCGATGTTACGCCGACCGTATCAAAGCCGAGCGCGCGGGCCGCTTCTTTTATAAGAGGGAGATGATCGCTCACACAGAAAGGCTACCATATTTTGTGGCGTGGCAACCTGTCGCCGCTTCGCCCGGAGCCGGCCTGCCGGGGACTCCAAAGCTTCATCATTTGATGCTACAATAAACCGGTCATTGTAGGACGCCGATGACTGATTGAAAGTCTATGGACCTAAAAGCAGGTTTTGTGTGTGACCGGGGGCTCAACCCGAAACGCCCGGTCAATCAAGATCGCTTCCTCGCGGTCGCGGAGCGCGGGCTGTTTGCCGTATTCGACGGCGTGGGCGGCCAGCGCGCCGGTGAAGTCGCAAGCCAGACCGCCGCCGAGACTATAGAAGAGGCGCTGGCGCACACCACGGCCGAATCTTCAGTCGAGCTTATACGCCGCGCCATAAAGTTCGCCAACCGCGACATATTCGAGATGGCCGAGGGCGACCCCGCCTACAAGACCATGGCGACCACGGTCGCGCTCGTCCATATCGTAGGCAACCGCGCGACGATTGCCCACGTAGGCGACAGCCGCGTCTACAGGCTCGAAGAGGGGCGGTTCTCCTGCGAGACGGTCGACCACACCGACCTCAACGACGACATACGCGCCGGGATAATATCGAAAGAGCGGGCCGGCTCTTATGGCGACCGCAACGTTATAAACCGCGCGCTGGGCGTTCGACGCCGAAGTCGATGTCGAGGTGAAGTCGATACCCATTCGCGACGGCACGCGCTTCCTCCTGTGCAGCGACGGGATATATCGCCACCTGTCGGACGAAGAGATAGCGCGCGTGCTGGCCGAGTTCAAAGACCCGCAGCGCGCCGCCGACGAGATGAATCGCATAGTCCACCAGCGCGGCGCCGAGGATAACCTTACGGCCGTGGTCATACAGGTGGGGCGCGCCCGGCAGTCGCCGCTGATGTCCATAGAGGGCGCGAGCCTCTACGCGCAGGGCAAGCCCGCCGACGCACAGGCCGCCGCCGGCCGCGGCGCAAGCGGCGGGCGGAGCGGTCGCATACAGGTCGATATCGGGAACAAGCAGCAAGCAACCGGAGCGGTATCGCGCGAGCAGTCGCCCGCCCTCGGCGATCAAACGTCCCGTCGGCAGGCGGCCGACCCGCACCCGGCGGTTGGCTCGCCAGCCTCCCGGATACTGTTATGGGGTCTTGTGGCGGCCGTGCTTGTCGGAGTGGCCTTTTACGCGGGGCTGCGCGCATCAGACTTTTTCGCGAGCCCCTCGGCGGGTAGTAGCTCCGATGCCGACCCTCTCGCGGCGGGGCGTAGCGCATTCGACCGCGGCGATTATCAATCGGCGCTCATGTCCTTTAGCGAGCTGCTGCGACACGAGCCGGCAAATGTCCGCGCGCGGTACTGGCTGGGCCGCGCGCAGCTTGAGCAGGGCGAGTACGCGCTCGCCGCGCAGAATCTCGACGAGGTGATTCGCGCTCAGCCGTCGTTGTATGACGGATACATTCAGGCAGCGGCAGCGTATGAGGCTATGGGCGAAAAGGAGAAGGCCGCGGCGCGGCTGGCCGAATATGTCAGGGCGCGCGTCGGTCACGCGCGCCCGGTGTGGCGGCGAACTCAAACGCTTCGCTGCATTAGCGAATTTTTCTTGCGGGTGATTTAAGTGCCGGAACTGAGGTTGGAGAACAGCATAAGTCGATGACCGGTACTTCGTTGAGCGGTGCCTGGGCCGCGGCAGCTATGCCGAGATATTTCTGGCCTACGATGAGACGCGGGGCGGCGAGGCGGTCATAATTAAAGCCCTGAATACGAGCCTTCAAGGCACGCCCGACCCGGAGCTTGACCAGACGCTGGTCGAGAATTTTCAAAACGAAGCCAAAGCCCTGGACAAAGTCGCCACCCAAATATTATTCGCCGGCTCGGCCACGGCACGGCGTCCGATCTGAGAGGCGTGCCGTTTCATTTCCTGGTGCTCGAATATATGCCGGGCGGCGATCTGCTCGACCTGTGCCGCAAGCGGCCGCTCAACCTTGGTATCGCGCTGGACTATTTCCGTCAGGTGGCCGAAGCTCTGGCCTACGCGCACAGCCAGAGAGTCATACACCGCGACATCAAACCGAACAACCTGCTGCTGTCGGCCGATCACCGCACGGTCAAGGTGGCGGACTTCGGGGTCGCCAAGATGAGCGCCGAGGACGCCGACGAGGTGACGCGCGTCGGGACGGAGATATACGCGCCGCCCGAGCATCATCCCCAGAGCTACGGCGATAGCATGCGCGAGCCGCTCACGCCGTCGGC